>NZ_SNVW01000001.1 GCF_004361695.1 Curtobacterium flaccumfaciens
GGTACCACCCACACGAACCATCCCCGGATCTCGAACCGACTAATCAGTCCAAGAACCGGGGACCAGTCCACTGGCACCGCGCCTCCAGGCCGTCAGGCGGTCGCGTCAGGCGGTCGCGTCAGGGGGTCGCGTCAGGCGACCCGCGTCAGTGGAACTGCGGGACGATCAGGTAGATGCCGTAGAGCACGGCGGCCGCGGAGATCGCGAAGCAGACGACCGACAGCGCGCGGAAGACCCGGACGCCCGGGGGCGTGTTGCCGGGCAGCGGGAAGCCGCTCGTGGCCGGGCCGACCGTGCCGTCGTCCTTGACGGTGTACTTGCCGGCGCGGGTGTCGGCGGCGCTCCAGAAGCGGAGGCCGACCGAGTAGACGGTGACCACGAAGCAGGCGCCGACGAGTGCGACGATCGCGACCGTCAGGAACGCAAACCAATCGATGCCCATCAGCGACGGCCTCCCTTGCGTCCGGCCATGCGGCGCAGGGTGCGCTCGCGGCTGAGCTCGGCGCGGCGGGCGGCGACCGTCTCCGCGCGCTTCTTCCGCTGCAGGTCGCGCAGCTCCTTGCGGGTGAGGACCGCGTTCGCGGCCACGTCGACCTCGATCGCGGAGGCCTGCTCGTGCGGCTTCCGGAGCGACCAGAGGTACAGGCCGAGGATGACGAGGGCCCCGACGACGGCATCGATCACGAGCCCGACGACGCCGAAGCGCGCGATGCCCGAGGCGACCGCACCGACCGCGGCCGAGGCGGGCAGCGTGATGAACCAGGCGATGACGATCTTGCCCGCGGTCGACCACTGGATCTTCGACCCGCGGCGACCGAGCCCGGCGCCGATGATCGAGCCGGACGACACCTGCGTGGTGGACAGCGCGAAGCCGAGGTGGCTCGAGGCCAGGATCGTGGCGGCGGTGGACGCCTCGGCCGCGAAGCCCTGCGTCGCACGGATCTCGGTGAGGCCCGAACCGAGCGTGCGGATGATGCGCCAGCCACCGGTGTAGGTGCCGAGCGCGATCGCGAGGGCGCAGGCGACGATGACCCAGAACTGCACGCCCTGGTTCGACGACTGCGCACCGGACGCGATGAGCGTGAGCGTGATGACACCCATCGTCTTCTGCGCGTCGTTCGTGCCGTGCGCGAGGGACACCATCGAGCTCGTGAAGATCTGACCGATCCGGAACCCGCCGCGCTCGTTCGGGAACACCGGGCGTCGGGTGATCCGGTACGCGATGCGCGTCGACAGGAAGGACACCAGCGCGGCGATCACGGGCGACAGGAACGCGGGGATGATCACCACGGTGAGGAGTGCCGCGTAGTTCACCGCCTGGAACCCGGCGCCGACGATCGCGGCACCGATCAGGCCACCGAACAGCGCGTGCGAGGACGACGAGGGCAGGCCGCGCAGCCACGTGATCATGTTCCACACGACCGCGCCGATGAGTCCCGCGAAGATCATCTCGGGGCTGATCGCGACGCCACCGGGTCCCTCGTTGATCAGCCCGTGCGAGATCGACGTCGCGACCGCCGTGCTGAGGAACGCACCGATGAGGTTGAGCACCGCGGCCACCGTGACGGCGACCTTGGGCTTCATCGCACCGGTTGCGATCGGTGTCGCCATCGCGTTGGCGGTGTCGTGAAATCCGTTTGTGAAGTCGAAGAAGAGGGCCAACGCGATGACCAGGACGACTATGAGTGTGATGTCCACCGCGGGCCAGTGTTCCCCATCAGGCGGTCGGAGGGCAAACCCTGGTCGCAACCTCGTGTTCACCGGTCCTTCACGTCTGTACAGATGCAGACCCATGCCTCTGGGAGAATGGAGGTCATGGACACCGTCGAGCTCCTCATCCTGCTGGTCGGATCGCTCGTGGTGACCGGCTTCGCCCGGTCCTGGGGGCTCCCCGCGCCGCTGCTCGTGACCGCGGTCGCACTGGCGGCCTCGTTCCTGCCCGGGCTGCCCCCGATGGAGATCGACTCCGAGGTGATCCTGACGGTGATCCTGCCGCCGCTCCTCTACTCGGCGGCGCTCGACGTGTCGTGGCAGAGCTTCCGGGGGTCGATCAAGCAGATCCGCCGTCTCGGCATCTTCCTCGTCATCGTCACCGCGCTGGTCGTCGGGGTCGTCGCGTACTTCCTCATCCCGGACATGACGCTCCCCGCGGCGATCCTGCTCGGTGCGATCGTCGCCCCGCCGGACGCCGTCTCCGCCGCCGCGATCGGACGGAAGCTCGGACTCCCCCGCCGGGTGATGACGGTGCTCTCCGGCGAGAGCCTCATCAACGACGCCGCGTCGCTGACCCTGGTCCGGGTGTTCACGCTCATCATCGCGGGCACGTCGCTCACCATCTGGCAGGACCTCGGGATCTTCGGGCTGGCGATCGGTGTCGGGCTCGTGGTCGGCGGTGTGCTCGGCGTGCTGGTGCACTGGATCCGGATGCGCATCAACGACCCGGTGGTCGAGACGATCATGAGCATCCTGCTGCCGTTCGTGGCGTACATCCTGGCCGAGCACCTCTCCGGCTCCGGGGTCATCGCGGTCGTCACCGCCGGCCTCTACATCGGCTACAACTCGCCGAAGGAGGGCTACGCGACCCGGCTGCAGGAGCGCCCGCTGTGGACGAGCATCGACGTCATCCTCGAGGGCTTCGTCTTCGCCCTCATCGGCCTGCAGCTCAACACCGTCGTGCACGACCTCGTCGTGAGCGAACGCAGCCTCTCGCAGACCCTGACCGCCGCCGGCGTGGTGCTCGTCGTCGTCATCCTCGTCCGGCCGCTGTTCGTCTTCGAGTCGTACGTCCGGAACCGGTTCAACGGGCGATGGCTCCGTCCACTCCGGATCCGGCTCTCGCGCGGGCACCCGTCACTGCGGTGGCTGCGCGGCACGGCCGAGCCGAAGCTCAACTGGCGGGAGCTCACGGTCATCTCGTGGACCGGCATGCGCGGCGTGGTCACCCTCGCCGCCGCCGTGTCCGTCGTCGTCAGCCCGACGAAGATCCCCGCGCAGGACACCATCTTCATCATCGCGTTCGTCGTCACCGTGGGCACGCTCCTGCTGCAGGGCCTCACGCTGCCGTTCGTCATCCGTGCGCTCAAGGTGCAGGACCCGGCCGAGGACGACGCCGACGTCCGCAGCGAGATGCGCCTGAACCAGCGCACCACCGAGGCGGCGATCGAGCTGCTCGAGAAGCGCCGCCCGGACTGGTCGAAGCAGTACGGGGACGAAGCCGTGGACGCGGTCGTCAACCGCCTCAAGGCACGGCTCGAACGGCAGGCGGAGACGTTCCGCCGCGACGCCGAAGAGGAAGAGGTCGAGGAGCGCAACGCCCCGGTCCGCCTCCGTGGCTCGCAGATCCAGGACATCCGGCGGGAGCTGCTCGACCGCCGCCGCGAGATCGTGCTCGAGGAGCGCGAGAAGGGGAACCTCGACGAAGAGGTCATGCGCCGCGTGCTCGTGACGCTCGACGCCGAGGAGCTCGCGATGGACTCGGCCCAGGCGTCCCGCAGCCGGTCCTGACGAGGGCGGACGCCGCCCCCGCCCCCGCGGACGCAGCCCCCGGACCCCCGCGGCCGCAGCCAGCGGCGTCCGGCGCGCGCCGAGCAGGCCGGGCGTATCCTGGCGCTCCGACCCAGAACAGGAGCGCAACGCCGAGTGAGCACGCCGCGGAACGACGTCCCCAGGAACAACGACCTCCCGGATCGCGACGGGGGGCCGCGGAAGGACCCCGCTCCGAAGCAGCGCACGACCCGCCCCTCCACGCGCGGCGGATCGAAGCCACGTCGGGGTGCTCCGGTCGCCGGAACGCGTCCAGCCCGGTCCGGCAGCGGCGCCCGCACCCGGCAGGCACCCGTGCCGGAGCCGCAGCGCATCAGCCGCTACCGCCGCTGGTTCGGCACGCTGCACCCCTCGCTGCAGCTGATCGGCCTGCAGCTCTGGATGCCGCTGTTCTTCATCGTCGGCTTCTGCCTCTGCTACGTCTTCGCGTTCCACGCCCCGCACCCGCACGACGTCCCCGTCGCCCTGGTCGGCAGCGACCCGACGCTCGTCGCCGCGGTGCAGAAGGCGCTCCCCGGCGAGTACGTCTTCCACGTGTACGACTCGCTCGCCCGGGCGAAGCACGACGTCATCGCCGGCACGATGGCGGTGGCCTACGACCCGAGCACGAACGAGGTCTTCAAGGCGAGCGCCCACCAGTTCCAGGTCGCCTCGCTCGTGCCCGTCACACTCAGCACGGTCCTCACCGGCATCGGGGTCGCGGCGCCGACGATCACCGAACTCGCACCCCTGCCGGCCTGGGACGAGTACGGCACCGTCGCGATGTACGTCATGCTCGCCTGGTGCATCGGCGGCTACATGGTCGCGATGTTCATCGGCATCATGGGCGGCCCGCTCCGGCACCGCACCCGGATGGCCGTCATCGTCGTCGGCGGCCTCGTCATCTCCCTCATCACGAACACGCTCGCCGGCCCGGTCCTCGGTGCGATCCACGGGCACTGGATCCAGCTCGTCCTCATCGCGTGGGGGTGGATCGTCGCGATCGGCCTCGCCGTCAACGGTCTGAGCTACTTCGTCGGCCGCTTCATCGCCGCGCCCGCCATGATCTGCTTCGTCTTCCTGTCGATGCCGTCGTCCGGTGGCGCGTACCCGAAGTGGTTCATGCCGGAGCCGTTCGCGTGGCTCAACCACGTCGTGGTCGGCTCGAGCATGGTCGACATGATCAAGCACCAGGTCTACGGCGTCGGCCCCGGTCCGGCCCGTGGCCTCATCACGATGGCCTGCTACGCGGCCGCCGGCCTCGTGCTCATGTACTTCGGCAAGAAGTGGTGGGAGCACCGCCGCATCCGCGCGATCGTCACCGGCCGCACGACGATGTTCCAGGACGCCCAGACCGCGAACCGCGAGTTCCTCGGCAAGGAGCGCGACGCCGAACTCGAACGCCACGGCCTCACCTCGACCGAGACGGGCACGCTGAGCGTGCTCCGCGACGAGGACTGGGAGGACGCCCGCGTCGGCGGCGACGTCTTCACCGGTGGACGCGACGGCCTCGAGACGGAGACCACGCCCACCGGCCGCATCGCCGTGGTGCGGAACGGGGACCGCACCGGTCCGGTGCAACGGCCGGGAGGCGCGGGGACCGGACCACGCACCCGTCCCGTCCCGCGCGGCGAGGCTCCCAGGGCCCCGGTCCGGTCCGACGCGGGTGGTCCGGACGCGACAGGCGACCGTCCCCACGGTCGGCACGCGGACCGGTGAGCCGTGGCCGGGCGGGTACCCTGGGGGTCATGACCCCCCGCATCGCCTGGCACCGCGTCCTCGTCACCGTCGTCGTCGTGTTCCTCGTGCTGACGGTCGGCTTCTACGCCGCGAGCGTCCTCCTCGCCCCCGCCGACGGCCGGAACGTCGCGGGGCTGTTCGTCGGCTGGGCGATGTTCGCCATGATCGGCGCCATCGTGGTCGGCATCATCGACTTCTTCGTGCGCCCGCTCGGCGGCCGGAGCGGTGACGCCGAGGTCATCGCCGCCGCCGAAGAGGCACGCACGGGCAGCACCCGCACGCACACCCGCTAAGGCGCCCGCGCGTCAGACGCCGGTGCCGCTGAAGCCGGACACCGTCGCGTCGTCCTCGCCGAAGGTGAAGCGCGCCTGCACCGATCCGCCGGCGAGCACGCCCGGCAGCCAGTACCGTGCGTCGTCCCACATCGCGTCGTACGGCACGGCGTCGACCGGGATCCACCGGGGCTCCAGCTCGTCGCTGCCCGACGGGGTGCCCTGCCAGCGGCGGCAGACGAAGACGTCCGAGACCTGGGACCAGGACGGGCGGTACGGGAACCGGTAGTCCAACGTGCCACGTGCCTCCAGGTCGGCAGCCTCGATCCGCAGGCCGACCTCTTCACGCACCTCGCGCACCGCGGTCTCGATCGCGGACTCCCCCGGCTCCCGCTTGCCGCCCGGGCCGACCAGGCGGCCCGTGCCGAGACCGCGACGCTTCTCCCCCAGCAGGACCTGCGGGCCGGAACCGTCGTCGCGCAGCAGGTAGACCACGACCACCGCAGGGTGCTGGGACTTGCTCTCGTCGCGACCGGTCACGTGTTCAGTCTGGCCGAAGTTCTGTCGTAGGCTTTTTCCATGGCAGGCGTGCTGCGGGGGCACCATGGCTGAGCCCCGCAGGACCGGGCGCAGCCTCGAAGTGCTGCGCGCCGAGGCCGCCGAGGAGATCTCGATGCTCGTCGAGCACCGGAGCCGTCAGGGCGAGGACCCGTGGGAGTTCATGCCGACCCTGCCGACCGTCGACGAGCAGGTCGTCCTCATCCTGCGCGCCGACGCCGTCGACCTCGACGAGGCCATCGGCAAGCGGAGCGCGCAGTGGTCCATGCACCCCGCCTCCGGCCAGGGCACCCGGATGGGCGAGGAGTACCACCGACTCCGCCGGATCGCGCTGCAGCACCCGGAGCTCACGCCCGCGGTGTGGAAGCTGATGGGCGCGCTGCCCGAGGCCGGCTGACCTGGGGTTGGATGGGGCCATGACCGAAACCGTCCTCGCCGTCCTCAACCAGCCCTCCCGCGACGCCGCACCGCACGACCCCGCCGCGGACGCCTTCACGTGGGCGAAGCCGCTCGAGGAGCACATCCAGGTGCAGGACCTCGGCATCACCCGAGGCGACGGCGTCTTCGAGACCATCACGGTCGTCGACGGTCGTCCCCAGGCGCTCGAACCGCACCTCGCCCGCTTCGGTCGCTCCGCCGCGATGCTCGACCTGCCGGCCCCCGACCCTGAGGCCTGGCGTCAGGCCATCGAGGCCGTCTGCGCCCGGCTCGACCCCGTGCGCGAGGCCTTCGCGAAGACCGTCCTGACCCGCGGCGTCGAGGGCACCGACCGGCCGACGGGGTGGGTGTACGCGGCGCCGTCGGGCGACTCCACCGCGGCCCGCACCGAGGGCATCTCGGTCGTCACGCTCGACCGCGGGTACCGGCACGACGTCGAGCGGACCTCGCCGTGGCTGCTGCAGGGCGCGAAGACGCTGTCTTACGGCGTGAACATGGCGGCCCTCCGTGAGGCAGCTCGTCGCGGCGCGGACGACGCCGTCTTCGTGTCCAGCGACGGCTACGTGCTCGAGGGCACGCGCGCGAACCTCGTCCTGTCGGTCGGCGGCCGGCTCGTCACGCCGCGCACCGACATCGGGATCCTCGCCGGCACGACCCAGGCCGACGTGTTCCGGTTCGCCGAGCAGGAGGGCATCGAGACCGCCTACGAGCTCCTCACCGTCGAGGACTTCCTGGCCGCCGACGCTGCCTGGCTCGTGTCGAGCGTCCGGCAGGCGGCGCCCATCCGGCAGGTGAACGGCAACGCGCGGACGATCGACGCGGCGCTCACGACCGGCATCAACGACTTCCTACTCGCGCGCGAGGTCTGACGCCCGGGGCGCGCCGGCCGCCAGCTCGTCGCGGTGGTGCGCGGGTGACGGACTGGAGGCGCGGTGCGGGCTGGCACCGCGCCTCCAGTCCGACCTGACTCGCTACCAGCGCGGGGTGGTGACGCCGGTCCCGTCGGCCCACTCGAAGACGGACGCGCCCTCGATCCAGACGCGCGTCGCGCGGCTGGTGGCGTCGAGGGGGTCGCCGTCCCACAGGACGAGGTCGGCGTCGTAGCCCTCGGCGAGGCGGCCGACGCGGTCACCGAAACCGAGGAACTCGGCCGGGTTCGTGGTGAGCGCCTCGAGCGCGGTCTGACGGGGCAGGCCCTCCTTCACGGCGGCGGTCGCCTGGTCGACGAGCATGTTGATCGGCACGACGGGCGCGTCCGTGGTGATCGCGACGCGGACCCCGGCGGCGGCGATCGTGGCGAGGTTCGGGATGCCGCGGTCACGGAGCTCGACCTTCGACCGGCTGGTGAACAGCGGGCCGTAGATGACCGGGATGTCCTTCTCGGCGAGGACGTCCGCGATCTTGTGCGCCTCGGTCCCGTGGTTCACGACCAGGCGGTAGCCGAACTCCTCGGAGAGGCGGATCGCCGTGGCGATGTCGTCGTGCCGGTGCGTGTGCTGGTCCCACACGAGCTCGCCGTCGAGCACGCGGACGAGCGTCTCCTTCGTGAGGTCGCGGGCGAACGGCTCGTCCTTCGCGGCGGCGGCGTCGCGGGCCGCACGGTAGTTCTGCGCCTCGACGAAGGCGTCGCGGATGATCTTCGCGACGCCGAGCCGCGTCGACGGGGTCTGGCCCTTCCCGCCGTAGACGCGCTTCGGGTTCTCGCCGAGCGCGCTCTTGATGCTCACCGAGTCGGAGATGAGCTGCTCGTCGATCGTGCGGCCACCCCAGGTCTTGATCGCCACGGTCTGGCCGCCGATCGGGTTGCCGGAGCCGGGCTTGACCACGATCGACGTGATGCCGCCGGCGAGGGCGTCGCGGAACCCCTCGTCGTCGATGTCGATGGCGTCGATCGCGCGGACGCCGGCCATGTTCGGCCCGGTCATCTCGTTCGTGTCGTTGCCCGCCTCGCCGTTCGCCTCCTCGTGGATGCCGACGTGGCCGTGCGACTCGACGAAGCCGGGGACGAGCCAGGCGCCGCCGGCGTCGACGACCTCGAGCCCGTCCGGCACGGCGACGTCCGCGCCGAGGGCGGTGATCTTGCCGTCCTCGACGACGACGGTGCCGTCGAACTCGGGGGCGGAGACGGGGACGACGTGTGCGTTCGTGACGACGAAGGAGTTGCTCATGCCACCACGGTAGCGAGGTGCGGCGACATCGCCGTCATGCATACGGAATACCGATTCCTGGCGTCGCCGGACGTGCCGTGCCTACCGTCGGAGCACCACGATCCCGCCCGGGCGACGGAGGAACCATGCAGCAGGCCGGACCCAACCCACACGAGCGGCACTGGCCGTCGCACACCACGACGACCGTGCCCTGGCGCAGCACGGTCCGCGGTCCCCGCGCCGACCGCGAGACCACCGCCGTCCGGGCATCGATCCCGCCGACCATCGCGCGGGCGGTGTGGACGCCGGACACCGACACCGCCGCCTTGCTCGACGGTGCCGCGGTGGCACTCCGCGAGCTCGACGCGCAGCACGGTACGGGGCTCTCCGCGCTCGGCGGTGTGCTCGACCGGACCGAGGCGGTCGCGTCCTCCCGCATCGAGGACGAGCACGCCACCCTCGACGACGTCGCGCGGGCGGCCGTCGGCATCCGCGCCGACCCCGGTGCGACCGCGATGGTGCGTGCCGGCGGGGCGATCGACGGCCTCGTCGCCGCGGCGGGCTCGGGCACCATCACCGAAGCGTCCCTGCTCGCGGCGCACCGGCTGCTGCTGCGCGACGACCCCGTCGACGGGCGGTACGCCGGTCGGTACCGCGACGTGCAGAACTGGATCGGTGGCGGACGCTCCCCGCGACTCGCCCGGTACGTGCCGCCGCCACCGGAGCTCGTGCCGGGGCTGATGGACGACTTGTTCGTGTTCCTGCACCGCGACGACCTCCACCCCGTCGCACAGGCCGCGATCGCCCACGCCCAGTTCGAGTCGATCCACCCCTTCACCGACGGCAACGGGCGGATCGGCCGGGCGCTCATGGCCGCGGTGCTCCGGCGACGCGGACTCGCCCGGTTCGTCACGGTCCCCGTCGCCACGGCACTCGTCGCCGAACGCGACCGCTACTTCTGGCACCTCGAGCGGTTCCGCGACGGGCGACTGGACGACTGGGTCCGCGACGTCGCCATCGCGATCGGGACCGTCTGCGACGAGGCAGCCCTGACCGCGCTGCTGCTCGACGAGGTCGCGGCGGAGCGGAGCGCCGGCCCGTGTGCCGACGGCGTGCACGCCGTGGTCGGCCGGGCGCTCGTAAGCGACCCGGTGCTCACCGAGGACCGACTCGACCAGCTCCTGCACGGCGAGCGGGGCACCGTGGACGCCGTGGCCGACGACCTCTGCCGCGCCGGGGTCCTGCGGTCCGTCACCGAACGGCGCCGTGACCGGGCCTGGGTGACGATCGCCGCCGCCGACGAACTCGCCGCGTTCGGCGACCGCGTCCAGGCCGCCGTCCGACAGCGGGCGAATAGGGTGGGGTGGTGAGCAGCGAGCACGCACAGGCCACCCCTCCCATCGCCGCCAAGCGGCCAGTCACGAGGACCCACCACGGCATCGACTTCGTCGACGACTACGAGTGGCTGCGGGACAAGGAGTCACCGGACACCCTGGCCTACCTCGAGGCCGAGAACGCCCACACGGACGCCGAGACCGCCCACCTGGGAGCGCTGCGCGACCGGGTCTTCGCCGAGGTGAAGGGCCGCGTGCAGGAGACCGACCTCTCCGTGCCCGTGCGGATGGGCGACTGGTGGTACTTCACCCGCACGGCCGAGGGCAGCCAGTACGGCGTGCACTGCCGTGCGCCGATCGCCGGCCCCGACGACTGGACCCCGCCCGCGGTGGGCGAGGGCGCCGCGACGCTCGCCGGCGAGCAGGTCGTCCTCGACGGCAACTCCCTCGCCGACGGCCACGACTTCTTCTCGCTCGGCACCTACGACATCAGCGACGACGGCACCCGCCTGGTCTACGGCATCGACGTCGAAGGCGACGAGCGGTACACCCTGCACGTCCGCGACCTGACGAGCGGCACCGACCTCGGCGACGTGATCCCGAACACCGGCGCCGGCGCGACGTTCGACCCCTCCGGCCGGTACGTGTTCTACCCGACCGTCGACGACTCGTGGCGCCCGGACCGCATCTGGCGCCACACCGTGGGCACCAGCGCCACCGACGACGTGCTCGTCTTCGAGGAGCCGGACGACCGCTACTGGGTCGGTGTCGGGGTCACCCGGTCGTCGCAGTACATCGTCATCGAGCTCGGGTCGAAGATCACGTCGGAGGCACTCGTGCTCGACGCGGCCGACCCGACGGGCGAGTTCCAGGTCGTCTGGCCGCGGCGCGACGGCGTCGAGTACGAGATCGAGCACGCCATCGTCGGCGGCAGCGACCGGTTCCTGGTGCTCCACAACGACGGCGCCGAGAACTTCGAGCTCGTCGACGTTCCCGCCGACGACCCCACCTCCGAGCGCGACCGCCGCGTCGTCGTCGCGCACGACCCCGAGCGCCGCATCGAGTCGGTGGACGCCTTCGCCGAGCACCTCGCACTCGAGTACCGGTCCGAAGCGCTCCCCCGCATCGCGATCATCCCGATCGAGGGCGACGGCTACGGCGACGCGCACGAGGTCCCCTTCGACGAGGCACTGTTCTCCGCCGGGCTCGGCGGCAACCCCGAGTGGGACCAGCCGACGCTCCGGATCGGGTTCACCTCGTTCGTCACGCCGTCCGAGGTCAGCGACCTCGACCTGGCCACCGGCGAGGTCACCGTGCTCAAGCGGCAGCCGGTGCTCGGCGGCTACGACCCCGCCGACTACGTGCAGGAGCGCGACTGGGCGACCGCGGCCGACGGCACGCGCGTGCCGATCTCGCTCGTCTGGCGCCGCGACGCCGTCGACGCCGACCAGCCCGCGCCGCTGCACCTGTACGGCTACGGCTCGTACGAGCACTCGATCGACCCCGGGTTCAGCGTGATGCGGCTCTCGATGCTCGACCGCGGTGTCGTGTTCGCCGTCGCCCATGTCCGGGGCGGCGGCGAGATGGGCCGCCACTGGTACGAGAACGGCAAGACCCTCACGAAGAAGAACACGTTCACCGACTTCGTCGCGGTGGCGTCACACCTCATCGACTCCGGTCGCACCAGCGCCGACCGGCTCGTGGCCGAGGGCGGCAGCGCCGGCGGGCTGCTGATGGGCGCGGTCGCGAACCTCGCACCCGAACGCTTCGCCGGCATCCTCGCCGCGGTGCCGTTCGTCGACGCGCTCACGAGCATCCTCGACCCCGACCTGCCACTGACGGTGATCGAGTGGGACGAGTGGGGCGACCCGCTGCACGACCCCGAGGTCTACCGCTACATGAGCGAGTACACCCCGTACGAGAACGTCCGCGACGACGTGCAGTACCCGAAGATCCTCGCCGTGACGTCGATCAACGACACCCGGGTCCTCTACGTCGAACCGGCGAAGTGGACGGCGAAGCTCCGCGAGGTCGGGGCGCCCGTGCTCCTCAAGACCGAGATGGCCGCCGGACACGGTGGCGTCAGCGGACGGTACGACTCGTGGAAGGAGCGGGCGTTCGAACTCGCCTGGCTCCTCGACGTCCTCGGTCTCGCCGACGTGACGCCGGCGGCGGCGAACGCGAACCCGGTCGCCGCCGGATGACGACCGCGCTGCTCGTCATCGACGTCCAGGCGGGGGTCGTCCGGCCGTGCATCGACGGGCAGCAGGTCGTCGACCGGATCGACGGACTCGTCGAGCGTGCCAGGGCAGAGGAAGCGCCCGTCGTCTGGGTGCAGGACGAACAGGACTTCGCCGTCGGTTCGGATGACTGGCAGCTCGCGGCGCCGCTCGTCCGGCACGACGCCGAGCCGCTCATCCGGAAGACCTACCGCGACGCCTTCGCGGACACCGATCTGCACCTCGTGCTCGCCGATCTCGGCGTCTCGCGGCTGGTGGTCACCGGGGCACAGACGGACTACTGCGTCCGGACCACGGCGCAGCGTGCCGCCGCCGAGGGTTTCGACGTCACCCTGGTCGAGGACGCCCACACCACGACCGATGCGGAGTGGGGCGGGACCGTCATCACGGCCGCGGACGTCATCGCGCACACGAACATGTACTGGAGCGGGCTGCGCTACCCCGGACGCCGGTTCGACGTCGCGCCCGCGGCCGCTGTCCCGCTGACGGCGTAGCGGGCCCGGCTGGCGGCTTAACCGAGGCCGTGGGCCGTGGGGCCGCCCGGCCGGCCCAGGGGTTCAGGCCGGCGTCGGAGGTGCGCGCCGTGGCCGGGTCCCGTCCGGATCCGGCTCCGGTCCGGGGGTCAGGGGTCCGGGGTCCGGCGATCACACGCGGTTGAGCGCCTGCACCGCCTCGTCGTAGGAGTCCTCTGCCAAGCGGACCCGGTCCCCGGCGAGCACGCCGTACCCGAAGGTGCCCTCTCCCCCGCGTTCCGCGATCCCGGAGTGCACCCGGAGCACGTCGAGCGCGTGCAGTGACCGCACCCGCTCGGTGAGTACGTCGGCCGCGTCGCCGATGCGCGTCCACAGCGCGTGCGGGAACGCATCGTCCCGCAGCACGTCCATCGCCATCCGGGCACGGGTCGCCGCACGCCACGCGAGCTCGGTCGCCTCGCGCGCAGCGGTCTCCCGCTCGAGCACCGCGGTGGTCTCGTCGTCTTCGCCCACGGCGTCGCGGACGAGCTCCCGCACGCGCGGCTTCTCGATCGCGGACACGTCCTGCGCGACCTTCTTCGGGGAGCGCAGCGCCCACGCGGTCGGCTCGGGCCGCTCCACGGCGTCGTCGAGGACGTCGAGGAGCTCGAGGAACGGTTCGCTGTGCAAGAACGCGACGACGTCCCGCACGGCCACGGCGCGGCGCTCCCGGGTCGCGGCGAGGATGCGCTCCCGCGTCATGGCGTCGACCAGGGCGTCCTGCGCGGGAGTCGACGCACGCGGCAGGCGCTCGACGAGGTACTCGGCCAGGGCGGCACGGGCGGTCACCGCCGCCAGCCCCTCGGCGGCCTCGACCGCACGGTCGACGGACTCGGTCGGCGGGAACGCCGGCCGGTACGAACCGGTCACCGCTGCGATGCCGAGCGCGATCTCGGCCGTCTCACGAAGGTCCGCCTGCCCGCCGGACCGGAGCAGTGCCTCCTGGTCGAGGAGGCCCGTCCGCAGCTTCCGCAGCCGCTTCGTCAGGGCGCGCGCCGCGGTGCCCTTCTCGGGCTTGTCCGCGGACCGGAGGCGGGCTGCGGGCGCGCCGTCGAGGCCGCGGGCGAGCTTCGACGAGACAGCCGCCGGGCCGGCGCCGACCGCGGCGAAGCGGCCGTCGAGGGCCGCGAAGAGCTCGTGTGCCACCTGCGGGTCGACACCACCGACGGTCTCGACCTCGACCTCGCGCCAGGTGCGCGGTGTCTCCGGGGCGTCGTCGTCGAGGCGCTGCGCGGTGACCTGGTCGTCGGCGAGCTCGGCGATCTGGTCGCCGTCCTCGTCGAGGAGCCGGGTGACGGTGCGGGTGGTCGTGATGCGGACGACCGGACGGAGCCCCCGGCCACGGCGCTCGGTGAAGAGCGCGGCGAGGACCTCGTCCGGCACGGCGTCGGCGTCGTCGGTGAGCGGGAAGTGCTGCTCGTGCCGGACCGTGTCCGACTCCGACCGCTTGATGTGCCAGCCGGCGTCGGGGCCACCCGTGCGGCGACGGACGGTCACCCGCGCGGCCACCAGGTCGTAGCGTTCGGTGTCCCAGTAGGTCGCGTCGAGTGCGAACGGCTCTTGGTGGTCGGTGCGGAGGATGCCGCCGACACCGATCAGGTCCGGGAGGTCACCGCCCTCGGGCAGGTCGTAGGTGCGCTCGATCTCGAGGTGCGTGTCGCTCACGCGCTCTTGTCTACCAGGGCTTCCGTGTGCTGCTCGACCAGGGCGGGTGCATCTGTGGAGAATCGGCTCGCGACGACGGCGCTGACGATGGCGGCGAGGAACGGCACGACTCCCACGGCCACCGACACGGAGGACTTCACCGAGTACGCCATCGGGGCGTCCCGGACCGCGTTGTTCAGCGGGAAGACCAGGACGAACGCGACGAGCGGGAAGAGCACGAGCGACCAGGTCCAGCGCGGTCCGACGGGTTAGCCTGAGCCCATGAGCGAGACGATCACCCGCGACGCGTTCGTGCCGGAAGCCGGCGGCGTCACCATGTTCACGACCACCTGGTGCGGGTACTGCGCACGCCTGAAGAGCCAGATGACGAAGGCCGGCGTGCCCTACACCGAGGTCGACATCGAGCAGACGCCGGGGACGGCCGAGCTCGTCGCCGAGGTCAACGGCGGCAACCAGACCGTGCCGACGCTGGTGTTCCCCGACGGCAGCACCGCCACGAACCCGTCGCTCGCCGAGGTCCAGTCGCGCATCTGACGCCGACGCGGCGCCCCGCGCCCCGCGCCCCGCGCCCCGCAGCAGCGCACAACGAAAACCCGCTCGAACCGCGCAATCGCGTGGTTCGAGCGGGTTTTTGTTGTGCGAAAGCCAACCGCGCCGGGCCGCGGGCCGCGCCGCGCCGGGCCGGGCGCCGGGCCGCGCCGGGCGCCGCGCCAGCCCAAGCAGCTCAGCCGCGCTCGAGCGCCTCCGTCAGCAGCGCCGCCATGGCGTCGAGCTGGATGTCGCCCGAGTCGACGAGCTCCTCGTCCGAGCCGTCGAGCGCGCGGGCGGCCAGGGACGCCTTCGAGTCGATGAGCTCGGCGATCTTCGTGTCGATCGTCTGCGCGGCGATGATGCGCCACGCCGTGACGGGCTCTTCCTGCCCGATGCGGTGCACGCGGTCGATGGCCTGGGTCTGCTCGGCCGACGTCCACGACAGCTCGGCGAGCACGACGTTCGACGACACCTGCAGGTTGAGGCCGACGCCCGCCGCGGTCAGCGAGCAGACGATGACGGCGACGTCCGGGTCGTTCACGAACGAGTCGATCTCGGCGGTGCGCTGGGTCGGCGTCTGGTCGCCGCGGACCGTGGCGGTGCGGAGCCCCCGGCGTGCGAAGACCTCCTCCGCCTGGTCCATGACGTCGAGGTGCTTCGCGAAGAACACGACCTTGCCGACGTTCGAGGCGAGCTGCGCCGCGTAGTCCGCCGCGAGCTGGGCCTTGGCGCGGCCGATGCGCCGGACCATCGAGAACACGTTCTCGCCGGTCGACGAGGCGTCCTGGTCCTCGAGCTCCCAGCGGGCGACCTGCCGGACGAGCTTGTGGTCGATGCCGACGACCGGGTCCTGCCCGGTTCGGGCGTCGAGCGCCTGGTGGTACCGCTTGACGAGCTTCGCGGTGAGCTCGCGCTCGGCGTCGCGGATCGAGCGACCCTCGTCGCCGTCGAGCTCGACGGGGATGTCGGCGATCCGGCGGGCCGGGATGTCCGCCGCGACGTCGACCTTGCGGCGTCGGACGATGCCCTGGTCGATGACGGCCTTCCGCGCCTCGACGAAGAAGCCGGGGTCGGCCGGCGTGAGGCCGATCTCCTCGAGCTCGTTCATGAGCTTCGCGCGCGGCTTCTTGTCGTCGATCCAGCCGAGGTACTCCCAGATGGTACGGAAGTCCTCGACGGAGTTGATGAGCGGGGTACCGGTGAGGGCCATCAGGAGCGGGGCCGCCGTGCGCTGCCGGATCTTCTCGGCGAGCTGCAGCACGAACTTCGACCGCTGCGAGTCCTTGTTCTTGATGAAGTGCGCCTCGTCGACGACCATGCCCTTGAACCCGAAGGCCCCGAGCCAGCCGACGTGCCGGTCGAGGATCTCGTAGTTCACGATGATGATGTCGGCGAACCCGTCGAGGTCGTCGCCGTCCCCGTGGATGACGGTGGCGCGGTGGTTCGGCACCCAGCGCTCGGCCTCGCGCGCCCAGTTCGTCTTGACGACGTTCGGCACGACGACGAGCAGCGGGAACGCGTTGGCGGCGTCGGCGGCGAGGAGGGACTGCGCGGTCTTGCCGAGGCCCGGCTCGTCGGCGAGCAGGAACGTGCGGTGTCCCTGCGCGGCGGACGCGATGAGCTCCGCCTGGTGCTTCATGAGCGTGGTGCCGGACCGGGAGTGCAGCGTCGTGGGCTCCGGCAGCGGCATCGTCGCCGCTCCCCCGCCCGCGCCGTACTCGAACGACTTGAACAGCGGACCGAACAGCTCCCAGTTCGCCAGGCGCCGCGGGTGCGCGACGGGCTGGTCGGCGAGCGCGAAGTCCGGCGGCAGGAACGGGTTGGCGAGCTGGCGCTGCACGACGGCCTGCGGCACGACGGAGCGCACCGGGGTCTCGACCGACGGCGACGGCTCGGCGGCGATGACGAGTTCCTCCGGCTGCAGTTCCATGCCGCCGGCGATCATCATGTCGCGCTTGACGGTGCGGGTCGCCTCGCTCACCGACGCCTCTTCGGTGAGGAGCTGGATCACGCTGGTGTCCCGTGCCGCGGTCTTCGCGAGGATCGTGGCGACGCCGTCGAGCCGCTTGAGCTGCTCGGCGCGCTGCGAGTCGGTCAGCTCGGTGTCGGCCTTCACCCGCGCGCGTTCCTCGCGCATGAGCAGGGCGACCGCCTGGAACTTCGAGCGGTTCGACGCCTTGAGCGGGCCACGCTGCGCGGCCGCCTCGACCTCGCGCACGGCGCGGGCGAGGACGGGGATGACGCCGTCGTTGTCGAGCGGCCGGGTACGGCGGGATGCGGTCCGCGTGCCGCCGGCTGCTCGCCGGGTGCCTGATCGAGCCAACGCTCCTCCTGTTCCGCCCGTTCGTGACGGGCGAGCCGCCCTCGGGGCGGAAGTCCTGAACCGGTGCCTGACACGGCTCCGGCGCTCGCAGGCCACCGTGGCCTGCTGCTTCGCCGGTCCCCGTGTCGGGACGTCCGGTGGAGTCCCGCGGGCCGTTCCCGTAGCGGCCACCGGGTGGTGCCGCATGCGACGGTCCGCGCCGGGATCCGGCGCCGTCACACGCACGTGACGCCCCCTCGGGACGACCACGGATCCGGTCCCCCACGTCGGTCAAGTGACCGACTGCTGCGTCCGGAATCGACGCGGCACGCGGGGATCCGGTGCGTGCGCGCTCAGTTTACTCCCCGACCACCGACAGAGGCGAGTCGACGTCGCCCGCGCGAGTCGCGCCTCCAGGCAGACGGCCCTGGAGGCACGGTGCGCGCCCGACCCGCACCGCACGTCCCATGGGGCGGGGCCGGTTCAGACCTGTGGTGCGGACCGCGGGCGGACCAGCCCGTCGGACGGCAGGACGGGGGCCGCGTCCGCCAGGGCGGCCTGCGTCGCGGCGAGGAGCTGCTCGGCGGTCTGGATGCCGTTCGCGGAGCCGGTGGTCGCCTGACCGCCCGCGTGGGCGAGGAGCTGCGCGCCGATGGCGGGGCCGATGCGGTCGGTCTGGTCGGGGTTCCGTGCGACCCAGTCACGGGCGACGGCGTCGGCGAGTCGTTCCGCCGCGGCGCCGCGCTCGGCGTCCCCACGCGACCGGTGCCAGAGCCCGGTGACGACGAGGTGCGCCACCACGGCGCCGATGTCGCGGACCGGGAACCCCCAGCCCGCCGTGTCGATGTCGAGCAGCCCGGAGATGCGCCACGGCTCGTCCTCGTCGACGAAGACCTGCTCGAGGTGCAGGTCGCCGTGCACGACCTGCTTCGTCGCCGACGACCAACCGATCGAGCGGCGGCCGATGGCGTCGTACAGGGCGTCGATCTCCTCGGCGTCCTGCGGCAGCGCTGCCACCAGGGTTCGGCGGTGCCAGTCCGCGTGGTCCATCGCGTCGGCGCGCGCCTGCTGCGTCATCGGGACCGTCGCGATCCGGCCGGTGAGTGCGGCGAGCGACGCCACGAACCGCGGGTCGTCGGCGATGTCGAGGATCCGGCTGCCCGCGGGCACGCCACGGATGCGCTCGAGGACGAGGAGCCCGTCCCCACGGCTCGACAGCACCCGCGGGACCGGCAGCCCCGCGGACACGAACTGCTCGTGGGACTTCTCGATCGGCGCGACCCGGTGCGGTCGGACGACCTTGAGGAACACCGTGCCCTCGGGTGCGTCGACCCGGACCACCGCGCGCTTGCCCGGACGGTAGGCCGCGACGGTCAGCGTCGGGTTCGTCACCGGCATCCCGAGCGTCGTCAGGAGCTCGGCGACCGCGTCACGGTAGGTCACCTGCGGCAGCACCGGCAGGCCGGGGTCGTTCGGGTACGCCCACACCGACACCGGGTCGCCCGTCGCCGGATCGGTGACGATGGCGCTGTTCTGGTCGTGGGTCCCACCGGTGTCGACGTAGGTCAGGACCGTGGCGCGCTGCCCGTTCCGGTCCACGGTGTCCACCTCGTACCCGTACAGGTACCCGTTGCCCGAGGGCTCCACGGAGTGGGCGCGTGCGGCCACCACGGAGGTCCCGGAGCCGGCGAAGGCCTGCGGGATGACGCGTTCGTGGTTGGGCCACACGAGACCAGTCAACCGGACGGGGGACGTTTCGTCGCGTTCGTGCACGGCTCGGCGTCCGGACCGTGGCTACCGTGGTCGTCGTGAACCCGGTCGCGCGACTCCGCAGCTCCAGCCGCACGCCGTTCCTGCAGGTCGTGAAGACCGCGGTCGCGGTGGTCGCCGCCGTGCTGCTCTGCCGGGTGCTCATCGACGGCCCGTTCCCGACCTTCGCCGCCATCGCCGCGCTGCTCGTCGTCCAGCCGAGCATCAACCAGTCGTTCGTGAAGGGGCTCGAGCGGAGCGCCGGGGTCGTGCTCGGGGTCGTCCTCGCCACCGGCTTCCACCTGCTGCTCGGCGACTCGGTGTGGGTCGTGCTGCTCGTCATCGTGCTCGCGATCCTCATCGCGTGGGCGCTCCGGCTCACCCCGACCTCGGCAACGCAAGTGGGCATCAGCGGCATGCTCGTGCTCACCGCGGGCGTCGTGACGCCGAACTACTCGGCCGACCGGATCCTCGAGACCGTCCTCGGCGCGATCGTCGCCCTCATCGTCAACGCCGTCGTCGTCCCGCCGGTGCTGCTCGGCCCGGCGCACCTCGCCGTCGCCCGGCTCGCTCGGGACACCGCGGTCGCGTTCGAGCGGATCGCGATCGGCCTCACCGAGGGGTGGGACCGGGACCGCTGGCACGAGGCCCTCCTGCAGGCACGTGCGCTCCGGCAGCAGCACGCCCGCGCCGAGGCCTCGCTCACCGCGGCCCGGGAGTCCCTCACCATGAACCCGCGCGGCGGGCGGCACCGGACGATCCTCGACGAGGACCTCGCGGCCGCCGAGCACCTGCGCGTGCTCGTCACCCGCGTGACCGGCATGACCCGGGCGATCCACGACAACACCGCGCCGGACCTCCGTTCCGACCCGGTCGTCGGGAGCATCGCCACCGAGGTCGCCCGCATCGGGGCCGACGTCCGGGCACTCGGGGCGCGGGTGGCGGCGTCCGAGGTGGGGGCGTCGGGGTCGTCCGTGTCGTCCGGGTCGTCCGGGTCGTCCGTGTTCGGGTCGTCCGTGTTCGGGAGGTTCGGGGCCGGGAGGTTCGGAGCCAGGAGGTTCGGGGCCGAGGCCGGAGCCGGTGCCGGGTCGGCGGTCGCCGGTGCGGACCCGATGCCGTCGGAGCCCGCGCTGACCGCACCGCTCGAGGTCATCCGGCCGAACTCGCGGCACTGGGTGCTCATCGGGGCCCTGCTCGAGGACATCCGGCGCGTCCGCGAGGAGCTGCTCGGCGAGGACGACTGACGCGTCCGCTCGCGCTGCGGCGCGGCCGTCCTCACGTGCGTGCGTCTGCGCGAGCGGGCGAAATGCCAGGGTGCGCGCGAGGACGACCCAGCGGTCCCGCCCGCTCGCGCCCGCGACGCGACACGGGACGGACTGGAGGAACGGGTCGACCCCGCCACGCGCCTCCAGACATGCGTCTGCGCGAGCGGGCGAAAGCCCGCGGTGCGCGAGAAAGCGACCCCGCGGTTCCGCCCGCTCGCGGCGGGGCGCGACACCGGACGGACTGGAGGAACGGGTCGACCCCGCCACGCGCCTCCAGGCACGCGTCAGCGCGAGCGGGCGGAAACCCGCGGTGCGCGGGACGGCGACCCAGCGGTTCCGCCCGCTCGCGGCGGACGCGACACGGGCCGGACTGGAGGAACGGGTCGACCCCGCCACGCGCCTCCAGGCACGCGTCTGCGCGAGCGGGCGAAAGCCCACGGTGCGCGGGACGGCGACCCAGCGTATGCGCCCGCTCGCCGCGGGGCGGACGGATGCGCCCGCTCGCGGCGGACGCGCGACGCACGCCCCGATCGGTCAGACCGCGTCAGCGCGAGGCGGACGCCGCTTCCGCCGCGGTGTGCACGATGTCGTCCCAGATGGTGGCGGTCGGCACAGCGTCGTCGCTCGCGACCACCTCCGCCTCGGCGAACCGGCTGATCTCCGCGACGGCCGCGTCGGCACCGGCCGCGCGCGCTGCACGACTGGCGACGTCGGGAACCGCAGCACGCAGTTCGGCGACGACGCGGTCGCGACTGACGTCCTCCATGTCGCCGAGGACTCCGATGCCCTTCCAAGCGGCATCGAGTTCGGCGCGGAGTCGGACGAGGGCCGGGTGTTCCGGCGTTTCGTTCATGGTGCCCCCAGTGCGGACGCTGCGTCGGGTACGCCCCGTCCGGTGCGCGAGCCTAGCAACGAAGCAAGAAGTCCTCACGTCCCACGAACGAGGGACAGACCGTTCTGCCCGGTCGACTCCGTCGCTCCTGCCCGTCGACCCCGTCGCTGAGACGAGATTCAGTGAGTTCGGTGCCGGAACACCCCTGCTTCCCCGGTTCGATGCCACGATGGGTCCGAGGAGGTCGCTATGCGCCTGTTGGTGGTCGAAGACGATGACGAGATGCGCGCGCTCATGGAGCGTGGGCTCGCCGCTGAGGGGTACCGCGTCACCGCGGTCGAGAACGGGGTCGAGGCGCTCATCGCGCTCGGCGACCAGGCGTTCGACCTCGCCGTCGTGGACGTGATGATGCCCGGCATGTCCGGCTTCGAGCTCGCCCGGCGCATCCGTGAGCGCGAGGACCCGGTGCGGATCCTCCTCGTGACGGCACGCGACGCCGTCGACGACCGGGTCTTCGGACTCGACGCCGGCGCCGACGACTACCTCACCAAGCCCTTCGCCTTCGCCGAGCTCACCGCCCGCCTCCGAGCGCTCGGGCGTCGCGAGTCCGCCGGTGCACCGCGCACGATCGAGGTGGGCGACGTGGCGATCGACTCCGAAGCCCGTCGCATCCTCATCAAGGGCCAGCGCGTCGCCGTGAGCCCCACCGAGTTCGCCCTGCTCCGCCTGCTGGCCCGTTCCGTCGGCACCGTCGTCGATCGTCCGAAGATCCTCGAGGAAGTGTGGGACGGCTCGCAGCACGTCGACCCGAACGTCGTCGAGCAGTACATCTCGTACCTCCGGAAGAAGCTGACCTCGCACGAGGCCACCGTCGCGATCTCGACCGTTCGCGGCCGCGGCTACCGGCTCGACCTCCTCGGGGCGTGACCAGACCGGGCACGACCGAACCCGGGCCCACGTCCGGATCGGACACCCCGAGGCGCGGGCTGCTCCGTCCGCTCCGGATGCTCTCCCTCCGGTCGCGCATCACCATCGGCTCGACCGCCATCGCCGCGGTCGTCATCGTGCTGCTCGTGCTCGTCATGCGGTTCCAGGTGGTGAGCGTCGTCGCCAGTGCGACCCGCACCCTGCTCGACGCCGACGCCGACCCGTACGTCGCCACCCTCGAGGTCGACAGCGTCCCGAAGCTGTCCGCCCCCGGCAACGCCCAGCTGGTCGCGGTCGTGTCCCCCACGGGCGACATCGCCCTGTCGACCATGCCACCCAAGGTCGAGCGAGCACTCGGCAGCCTCAGGTCGACGCCGGCGGGCACCTCGCTCATCCGGGTCTCCGGGTCGGAGTACCGCGTCGTCGTCGAGCACCCGGTCAACCAGGCCGGCCGCTGGACCGTCGTCGCGGCGCGCAACTCGCAGGCCGAGGCCATCGTCGTCGACGACCTCACGTCGACCCTGTCGCTCACCGGCCTGGCGATCCTGGTCGCGTTCGGCATCGCGTCGTGGGCCCTCGCGACCGCGGCACTCCGCCCCGTGAACCGGATGCGGCGCGAGGCGGAACGGCTCTCCGTCGCTCCCGAACGCGCGGAGCTGCCGGTCGGGCCCGCCCAGGACGAACTGGCGTCCCTCGCCACCACCCTGAACGCCTTCCTCGCCCGCACCCGCCAGGCCACCGAGCGTGAACGCCAGATGGTCTCGGACGCCAGCCACGAACTCCGTACGCCCCTGGCGATCCTCACCACCCAGCTCGACCTCGCCTCGCTCGACGGCGACGACGCCGCAGCCCTCGCCGCCCACATCGAGCGGGCGAAGCTCAGCGTCGCGCGCCTGTCGCGGCTGGCGAACGACCTGCTCGCGCTCTCGCGCATCGAGGAGTCCGAACGGCGCGACCAGGACGGCCAGGAGCAACCCCTCACCGCGTGGTCGGACCTCGGCGACGAGGTGATGTCCGCCGTGGACCGGGTCCGGCTCATCGCATCGGCGAAGGACATCACCGTCGACTTCGACCTCGAGCCACCGGTGACCGTCGGCGGCTCCGGCCCGGGCATCGGCGGCGGCAGCACGGAACCGCGGTACCGGCTCGACACCGGCGGGATGGCGCAGCTGGTCACGAACGTCGCCGGCAACGCCGTGGCCGCGCTCCCCCGCGGCGGTGGCGTCTTCGTGTCGTGGCGGAGCACCCCCACCGGCGAGGGCGTCCTGCAGATCACCGACGACGGCCCCGGTGTCCCCGAATCGTTCATCCCGGTCGCGTTCGACCGGTTCACCCGGCCCGACGAGGCCCGGAAGTCCCGCCCGAACCCCGACCCGGCCACCGGCGGGATCCCACTGCCCGGCGGCTCCGGCCTCGGGCTGGCGATCGTGCGCGCGGTCGCGGAACGTGCTGGAGGCACGGCGTCCCTCCGCAACGTCCGTTCCGGCGGGCTCGAGGTCACCGTCCGCATCCCCGAGGCGTCGTAGCGCGCGATCACTGGAAGTCCCGCGAGCGCGTCCGCACCGACAGCGACAGGTGCTCGATCCGGTCCGCCACCAGGTTCACGACGCCGTCCGGTGAGCGTTCGAGGATGCCGCGCACGATGATCGCCGGCGCCTCGCGCGCGACCCGTCGGTAGCGCCCCCACACCCCGACGCTGCAGATCACGTTCACGAGCCCGGTCTCGTCCTCGACGTTCATGAACGTGATGCCCGACGCCGTCGCCGGACGCTGCCGGTGCGTCACGATCCCGCCGACCTCGACCCGCCGCCCGGACTCGGCGGTGGCGGTGTCCTGCACGCTGAGCACCCCGCGGGCGACGAGTCCGTCGCGGACGTGCCGGACCGGGTGGTCGTCGGTCGTCATCCCCGTCGACCACATGTCCGCGATGAGGACGTCCCCGCTGGTCATCTGCCCGAACAGCGGCGGCTGCACGGTGACCTGGGTGTCCGGCAGCTGGTCGGGACGCTCCGCGGCGGCCTGGGCGGCGGACCACATGCCACCGCGGCGGTCCACGCCGAGGGCGGCGAACGCGTCGGCGGCGGCGAGCGCTTCGAGCTGCGCCGTGGTGAGGCCGACCCGGCGGGCCAGGTCGGACATGTCCGTGAACGGGCCGTGGGCGTCGCGTTCGGCGACGATCTTCTCGGCGCTCTTCCGTCCGAGCGACGCCACCTCGGCGAGGCCGAGCCGGACCGCGAACGCGCCGTCGCGACGGTGCCGGGCGGTGTCGTCGGGCACGGCCTTGTCGAACGGCAGCACCGGGGCTTGCTCGGTGTCCAGGCAGGTGTCGTCCCCCGTCGTCGCGCGCTCCCCCTCGGGCAGCGGCTCCAGCGTGGCGTCGACGCCCGAGCGCAGGATGTCCGGTCGCAGCACCTGCACCCCGTGCCGCCGGGCGTCCGCCACGAGCGTCTGCGGTGAGTAGAACCCCATCGGCTGCGCCCGGAGCAACGCCGCCAGGAACGCCCCCGGGTAGTGCAACCGCATCCACGCGCTCGCGTAGACGATGAGGGCGAAGCTGATCGAGTGGCTCTCCGCGAAGCCGAAGTTCGCGAACGCCTGGATCTTCGCGTAGATGGCGTCGGCGTCCTCGCCGTGGATGTCGTTCGCCGCCATCCCCGCGTAGAGCTTCTCGCGGAGCCGGTCGATCTTCTCGTGCCCGCGCTTCGACCCCATCGCCCGCCGGAGCAGGTCGGCGTCGTCCCCCGAGCACCCGCCGACCGCGATCGCCATCTGCATGAGCTGTTCCTGGAACAACGGCACGCCGAGGGTCCGCTCGAGCACCGGTTCGAGCGAGGGGTGGATGTAGGTGATGGGTTCCTCGCCGGTGCGGCGTCGGATGTACGGGTGCACCGCGCCGCCCTGGATCGGCCCCGGGCGCACCAGGGCGACCTCGATCACGAGGTCGTAGAACCGTCGCGGCAGCAGCCGGGGCAGCGTGCCCATCTGCGCCCGGGACTCCACCTGGAAGACGCCGATGGTGTCCGCGCGGCACAGCTGGTCGTAGACGCCCTGTTCCTCCTTCGGGATCGAGTGCATGTCCCAGCGCTCCCCGCAGTGCTCGTCGGCGAGGTCGAAGGAGTACTGCAGCGCGGCGAGCATGCCGAGCCCGAGCATGTCGAACTTCACGAGCCCCATGTAGGCGCAGTCGTCCTTGTCCCACTGCAGCACCGTCCGGCCGTCCATCCGGGCGTGCTCGATCGGCACGACCTCGCCGACGGGCCGGTCGGTGAGCACCATGCCGCCGGAGTGGATGCCGAGGTGCCGTGGGAACCCGAGGACCTGCTGCGCCATGTCGACCACGGCGTCGGGGATGTCGTGGTCCTGGCTCTCGGTCACCGACCCCCACCGCTCGACCTGCTTCGACCAGGCGTCCTGCTGGCCGGGGCTGTGCCCGAGCGCCTTCGCCATGTCCCGCACGGCACCCTTCGGCCGGTAGGTGATGACGTTCGCGACCTGGGCGGCGTTGAACCGGCCGTACTTCTCGTAGACGTACTGGATGACCTCTTCACGTCGGTCGGAGTCGAAGTCGACGTCGATGTCGGGCTCCTCGTCGCGCATCGCCGACAGGAACCGTTCGAACGGCAGCCCGTACCGGATGGAGTCCACCGCGGTGATCTCGAGCAGGTAGCAGACCGCCGAGTTCGCCGCCGACCCGCGGCCCTGGCAGAGGATCCCCCGGTCGCGGGCGTACTGCACCATGTCCCGCACGATGAGGAAGTAGCCGGGGAAGTCCTTGTCCTCGATCACCGAGAGCTCGCGCTCGATGCGCTCCCGCTTCTGCGGGTCCACACCGTCGGCGCTGCCCGGGTAGAACCGGCGGGCACCACGCCAGGTGAGCTCCCGCAACCAGGACATCGTGGTGTGACCGTCGGGGACGTCGATGTCCGGCAGCCCGGGCTTGACGGTCTTCAGCCGGAAGCCCAGCTCGTCGGCCAGGGTCACGCTGTGCTCGACGGCCCCGGGCCAGCGCGCGAACCGCCGGGCCATCTCGACGCCGGACCGGAGGTGCGCGGTGGGCGCGGCCGGCAACCACCCGTCGATCTCGTCGAGGCTCCGCCGGGCCCGGACCGCCGCGAGGGCCGTCGCCACCGGGAACCGGTCCGGGGTGGCGTAGTGCACGTTGCCGGTGGCCACGGTCGGCAGCGCGTGCTTCGCGGCGAGGGCGGCGAGGGCGTCGTTCCGGGTGGTGTCCATCGGGTCGCCCTGGTCCATGAGCTCGACCACGACACCGGCGGTGCCGAACCGGTCGAGCAGGGCACGGAGGGCGTCCTCGGCCGCCGACTCGCCACCGCGCTCGAGGGCCTGCCGGACGGCGCCCTTCCGGCATCCGGTGAGGACCCGCCAGTGCCCGTCCGACCGCGCCGCGAGGTCGTCGAGGTCGTACCGCGGCCGCCCCTTCTCGGCGCCGGCGGCCAGGTGCGCGCTGGTGACGGCGCCGGCGAGCCGGTGGTAGCCCTCCTGCCCGTCGGCGAGCAGTAGCAGGTGCGTGCCCTCCGGGTCGGGGACGCCGTTCTGCGGCTCGGTGAGCCCGAGGGACAGCTCGGTGCCGTACACGGTCGCCACGGTCGGGTACGCCTCGGCGACCTCGGCCATCCGCGCGGCGCCGTAGAACCCGTCGTGGTCGGTGAGCGCGAGGCCGTGCAGGTGCAGTCGTGCGGCTTCCTCGAAGAGGTGCTCCGGCCCGCTCGCGCCGTCGAGGAAGCTGAAGGTCGAGTGCGCGTGCAGCTCGGCGTACGGCACCACCGGGACGTTGCCGTCGTCGGGGACGGGCGGGGTCGCGGGAGCGTAGGGCTCGCGCTTGCGGGACCATGCGGGGCTGTCGCCGCCGTCGCCGTCGTGCGTGCTGCCCGGGCTCCGCTTGTCGGACAGGGCACGCTCGAACTGCGACCACGGGATCGGTGGGTTGCTGTAGCCCATCAGCGGTGTCCTCCGGTCCGGCCGTTCACGTCGCCACCGCTTCGGCCCACCAACGGTGGTCGGCGAGCACCAGGTACCACGCACGCCCCTCGGCATCGACGAGCTGCAGCCGGTGGAGCCGTCGGCCACCGGCTTCCCACCAGCGCACGACGAGCGGCCACGGCCCGGCCCACGCCGTCACGGACCCGAACCGGCCGCCGCGTTCCCCCTCGGCGCGGAAGCGTTCGGGCACGCCGGTGAGCGCACCGCGGTCGTCGACGTCGAGGGTGCCGCCGTCGGCGGTGACGACGTCCACCGGGCGCGGACGGTCGAGCACGGTCGCCGGGGGCGGTCCGGGCAGCTTGCCGGGCCACGGGCGGTCGCGGACGGTCGCCAGGGCACGTTCGCCGCCGACCGGGGCGTCACCCCACGGCACGAGCACGACCCGTTCGGCCAGGGTGCGTCCGCCGCCGATCCGCGGCGTGACGACCCCGTCGTGCCCGACGAGACCCTGCACGCGGGCGAGCGCGTGGTGCACCCGCTCGTCGGGTCCGGTCCCCCAGAGCCCGCGTTCGTGGTTCGCCATGTCGTCCACCGCGACGGGTTCGAGCACCACCGAGACGACGGGTGCCTCGAGTCCGGTCGGATCGACCCCGCCGGCGAGCTGCCAGCGCACCCGGTCGACCACGTCGGCGGCGTCGAACCACCGCGGGTGCACCCACGTGCGCTCGAGCAGGATGTCCCGCTCGTCGACGATGCCCACCCGGATCGTGGTGGCGACGAGCCCCGCCGTCCGGAGCCGTTCGGCGAAGTCGTCGGCGGAGCGCCGGAACGCGAACGCGATCTGGTCGGCACGGTCGAGCGGCGGTTCGAACGCTGCCTCGACCCGGAGTTCGGGTGGGACGCTCCGCGCAGCGACCTCGCGCGGGTCGCGGCCGCCGGCGAGCCGGTGCAGGAACGCCCCGGCGGGCCCGAACCGGTCGCGCACCTGTTCGTCGCCGAGCGCGGCGAACTCCCCCAGGGTCGCGATGCCGAGCCGACCGAGCAGCATCGCGAGGTCGGCGTCCCCGAGCACCCCGAGCGGCAACCCGGACAGGAACGGTGCCGATCCGCCGACGGGCACGATCCGGACGCGTTCCCCCGGACGCACCGGTCGGGCACGTGCGGCCTGCTCGGCGGCGAACGGGGTGTCGGCGACCCCGGCCCGCACCCCCGGGGCGCCGTGGTCGGCGGCGATGCCCGCCAGGGTGGCCGCCGCGGCGCGTTCCCCGCCGTAGTAGCGGGCCGGACCGCGGGAACGCAGCGCGATGGTGCCGGGGCGGAGGACCTCGACGCCGGGGACCGCTGCCTCGACCGCACGGATGACGGGTTCGAACGCCCGGTGGTCGAGCGCGTCGTCGTAGGGCTGCACGACGAGTTCGGGGCAGCGCGCCTGGGCCTCGCGCACACGGATGCCCCGCACGACGCCGTACTGTCGCGCACTGGCGGAGCTGGCGTACACCTGCCCCTTCGCGACGAGGGCGAACGGGTTCTCGGGGGGCGCTCCGGCAGCACGGGCGGCGGCGATCACCGGCCAGTCCGGGCACCACAGCACGATCGTCCGGGTCGGCGGGGGTTCGGGCAGCGCACCCCCGCGAGCGAGCGCGTCGGCACGGATCGACCGCGCATCGGGTGCCCCGGACCCGACGAGTGCTCCGGTGACCCGCGACCCGGCGGTCCGCGTCCGCCCACCACCGCGGGGGCTCACGACGCCACCGCCACGGGACGCAGCACCGACGTCGAGCCGCCACCGGCAGCCACACCCGCCGGCACGGCGGCACGCACGGTGCCGTCCGCTGCGGGCAGCAGCAGGTCGGCGTCCACCGGACGCCCGGCCCCGGCCCGGCCGCTCGCCGACACCGTGACCCGCCGCTCCGTCAGGAAGCCGTGGCCGTCCCCGATGCCGCTCCACTCCGACCGCGTCACCCGCAGTGTCACGTCGGCCCCGGGCCAGGAGCCGAGCGCGACGAGCGCCCCACCACGCTGGCGCAGCCGTGCCGACAGCCGGGAGACGTCCCCGGGCACCACCCGGCCGAGCGGACGGGTGAGGACGATCTGCGCCACGTCCGCCAGCGCCGCGGTCACCGTGAGCCACTGGTCGCCCGGGTCGGGGACGAGCACGAGCCGTTCGAGGTCGATGCCGGCAGCTGCGGCCGCTTCGACGCCGAAGGACGGCACCCCCACGACGGCGCACCAGGCCCCGGCCACGGAGGCGGCCTGCAGCATGGTGATCGCCAGGAGCACCGATTCCTGCACCGCGTAGGAGCCGCCCACACGGATGGCCCCGCCCGGCAGCAGCGGCGCGAGCGCCTCGGCGGTGGGGAGTCCCTCGGTGTCGACGCGCGTGGACTCCATCTCGGCCACCCGCGACCGCAGCGACGTGATGCGCTCGAGCGCCACCCGGGCATCGCCCAGGTGGTCCACGCGGCGCACCGGCCGGGCAGCCCCGGAGCGTCCGGTCGACTCCGGTGGAGCCCCGGACGACTGGAGTGCCGTCGCCGTTTGCATGCCCTCATATTCGAACATGTGTTCGATGATGTCAACGAGGACCGACATCCTGTGGACAACGGAGTCGAACACGCGTTCGACACGCCGGTACCGGGAAAACGCGCTACCAGCGCGCGACGACCCCCACCCCGCCGAGCACCGACCGGGTCTTCGTCTCGACCTCGTCCGCCTCGTCCGCCGCCACCGACGACCACGTCACCGCACCGCCGGCACCGAACGACCGTGAGCGGACGGCTCCGGCGTCCTCGTCGACCACCGTCACCAGTGTGCGGATGGCCACCGACAGATCGACCGCCCCGCTCGCCGAGAAGTACCCGATCACGCCCGAGTACACGCCCCGGGGCGCGCCTTCGAGCCGGTCCGCGATCGCCATCGCACTGCGCTTCGGCGCCCCCGTCATCGAGCCGGGCGGGAACGCCGCGCGCACGACGGCCGCCCGCGACACACCCGCCGGCAGCACCGCACCGATGGTCGAGACCATCTGGTGCACGCTCGCGTACGTCTCGACGTCGCAGAGCCGGTCGACGTGCACCGACCCCGGCACCGCCGTCCGGAGCAGGTCGTTCCGCAGCAGGTCGACGATCATCACGTTCTCGGCGCGGTCCTTCACGCTCGCCACGAGCTCGTCCCGCACCGCCCGGTCCGCCGCCGCGTCCGGCAGTCGCCGCCGGGTCCCCTTGATCGGCTCCGCGGTCACCGCACCGGTGGCCTCGATCCGCAGGAACCGCTCCGGCGACCGGCTCGCGACCCGCAGCGGCCCCAGCCGCAGGTACGCGCCGAACGGGACGGGGTCCGCCCCGCGCAGGCGCAGGTACTCGACCAGGTGCGGGTCCGTGGCGGAGCCGACCCGCGCCTCCAGGCCCGCTGACGGAGCCAGCCCGAAGGCGGTGGTGAGGCAGACCTGGAACGCGTTGCCCTCGCGGATCTCCGCGCGGCACGCCTCGACGGCCGTCTCGTAGGCGGCACGCGTGACGCGTCCGGTCGCCGCCGTGTCGGCCTGGAGGCGCGGCTCGCCCTCCGCGACGTCGGCCCCCGTCGACGACGTGGTCACCGTCTCGGTCCACGCCCGGTTCGCGGCGCTGGCCGCCGGTTCCGCATCGGCGACCAGCGCCAACGCCCAGGCGGCGCCGTCGTCCGCGACCACCACGGCGCGGTCCGTGAAGCACAGGTCGGCATCCGCGTGCCCGACTGCTGTCCGGTCGGCGACAGCACCGGACTCACGACCGAGTTCGTAGCCGAGGAACCCGACCCAACCGAGTGCGAACCCGCACCCCGCGATCGGTTCCGGCAGCTCCGGGGTGGACCCGAGCAGGTCGGTGAGGACGTCGAAGGCCGGCCGGTCCTCGGACCGGGTCGGCCCGAACCACCGTCCGGACGCCGGGGTCGTCGCGACCCGGGCACGCCGGTCCTGGTGCCGGAGCCGTGCCGCGAACGGGCCGTCGGTCCACGCCAGGACGGACCAGCGCGCCCGCGCGCGTGCCGTCGGGGGCGACCCGTCCGGCAGGGTGGAGTCGAGCCACACGACGTCGGCGCCGGTGCGGGCCGCGAGCGACCCGAGGTCGGGCGTCGACGGCAGTCGCCGGGCCACGATGCGGGGCGACGGCCGGGCCGACGACCCGGCACGGGCTGGGGTCAGACCGCTGCGATCGTCCACGAGGCCGCGTGGGAGGCGCCCGGCTCGAGCACGACGAGTCCGGCCTCGGCGCCGGCGTTGAAGGCGTCCGGCGCGCAGGTCATCGGCTCGACCGCGAGGCCGGCGCGGTGGTACTCCGGGATGACGTGGTCCGCGGTGTGCACCTGCGCCCACGGGCACTCGGGCCCGAAGGACATCCGGACGCCGCGCCCGTCCGCCGCGGTGAGCACGATCGTGGCGACGCCCTCGGCGTCGCGGTCGAAGCCGGTGTACGCGTGGTCGATGAACCGGTCACCGATGCGCGTCGCGGTCCGCAGGTCGAACTCGTCGTGCACGGGCGCGAGTCCGGTCGGGATCAGCCGGTCCTCGGTGACCTCGAGCACCTCCGCGGCCGGGAGCGTGAGGGTCCAGTCGTCGACTCGTCCCTCGCCGCCCACCAAGTACGGGTGCGGGCCGGTCCCCCACGGTGCGGCGTCGTCACCGGTGTTCGTGCCGGTGATCGTGGTGTGCAGCCCCTCGGCGTCGACACGGTACTCCACGAGCACCTCGACGCGGAACGGGTAGCCGAACTGCGCGGGCACCGTCGTCGCGAGGACCGCTCGGTCCGGCTCGTGCACGGCGATGCGGAAGTCGGTCCACGCGACCAGACCGTGCAGGGCGTGCTGGCGCTTCGGTTCGGTCAGCGCGAGCTCGTGCTCGACCCCGCCGAACGAGTACGTCCCGTCGACGACGCGGTTCGGCCACGGTGCGAGGACGGCCCCGCGGAAGGCCGGTCGGACCTCGTCGGCGTCGAACGGCACCACCAGGTCGCGTCCCTCGTGCCGGAGAGCCCGCAGCGTCGCCCCCACCGAGGCGATCTCGGCCGTGTAGCCGGCCGAGGTGATCGTCAGGGCGGAACCGGACAGGGGTGCGTCGCTGCTCATGCGCTCAGCGTAGCGGGACGGCCGCGGGCGCGGGCGCCGGGGACGGGTGCCGGAGACGGGTGCCGGAACGGGCACCCGGGAACGACGAAACCCCCGCGGTTCCGAGGAACCACGGGGGTTGTTGGTGGATCTGAGGGGACTCGAACCCCTGACCCCCTGCATGCCATGCAGGTGCGCTACCAGCTGCGCCACAGACCCATTTGAATTGCTGTCCCATTTGACTGCTGTTCGTACCGACCGGTTCCCCGGAGGCACCATAGAAGCGTACACCATGCGATCGCCGGGTGACGAAATCGTCGCCGCCACCCGGGCGAGTCGCGACTAGGCGGTGTGGTCCACCGGGAGCTCGAGCGGGATGGTCGGGCAGTCCGACCAGAGGCGCTCGAGCGAGTAGTACTGACGGTCTTCTTCGTGGAAGACGTGCACGACGATGTCGCCGAAGTCGATGAGGACCCAGCGGCCCTCGCTCCGGCCTTCACGGCGGAGCGGCTTGGCCCCGGCGTCGAGGAGGCGCTCTTCGATCTCGTCCGCGATGGCGAGCACGTTGCGCTCGTTCCGGCCGGTCGCGAGCAGGAACACGTCGGTGAGCTGCAGCGGCCCGGTCACGTCGAGGGCGACGAGGTCTTCGGCCTGCTTGGCGTCAGCCGCCTGAGCGGCGATCTGCACGAGTTCCACTGCACGTGAGGAGGCGGTCACGGATTCCTTCCGGTCGTCGAACCGGCAGGGTGCCGGATCGCTTGATGGGTCCCGATCATAAGCCACCCCACCGACGGCGGCCAGGCCGCGGGCGACGGGCGTCCGATGTGCGGGGGTCGATGGCGGGGTCTAGCCGCCGAACGTGTGGGTGGTGACGAGGGCCACGATGATGACCGCTGCTGCGGCGACCCCGACGGCCCCGACCGTGACGCCGAGGATGAGCGGCGTGCGCGACTCCTTCGGCTTGGCGGCCGCGAGGACCACCTGACGGGTCGAGGTGTGGCTCGACACCGCTCGGCTGGCACGGACTGGGCTGGCGTCCGTGTCGGGCTGCTCGTCGTGCTGCTCGAGCAGCCGATCGACCTCGGCGCCGTCGATCGGCCGGTGCGACCCGGTCGAGGACAGCGAGGCCGGCAGGTCGATCGAGCCGGTGAGGATGACCTCGCCGGTGGCGTTCAGTGCGCCGGTCGGGTCCGCGAGGGCCGAGTTCGGCAGGATGATCGCGTTCGTGTTCGTCACGGCAACGCGACGGGTCCCCGTCTCGGCGTCGTGGACCTCGGCGTCGTGGGAGTCGTGCGCCTGCTGCGACCAGTGGCCGACGGGTGCCTCGAAGGCCGTCGTGACGGGCTTCGGTTCGGTCGGGCGCTGGAACGAGGAGGGGACGCGAGGTGCCGAGGTCGGCGCGCTCGCTGGTCGGGACGCCGAGGTCGGGGCACCAGCCGGAGTCGTGCCCGGCGTGGCCACGACGGGGACCTCGTTCGTGTCGTCCTCGTCGAGGGAGAGCGGGAACACGGCCGGGGTCGACGAGGCGATGCTCGAGGCCGACGTCGGCAGGGGCGTGCCCGAGCTGCTCTGCGGCTCCGGGCCGTCCGCAGCAGAGTCGGTCGCCTCGGAGTCGGTCGCAGCGGAGTCGGTCGCCTCGGTGACCGTCGTGTCGGTCACCGGCTTCTCGGTCGCGGGGGTCCCGGTCACAGCGGATCCGGTCGCAGCGGCGTCGGTCGGAGCGACTTCGTCCACGTCGGCGTCCGGCGGGGCCCAGGTGGAGCGGTGACGGCGGGGTTCCTCGGCGTGGGCGGCAGCGGCTTCCAGGGGCTCGATGGCGTCGGGCGAACCGTCGGCCTCGGTCGCCTGGGCGACGGCGGCCTGGTCGAGCACGACGGTCTCGGCGGAGAGTTCCTTCGCAGCATCGGCATCGGCGCGAGCGTCCGACCTGGCGTCAGCGTCGACAGGGAGTGCGTCGACGGAGAGTGCGTCGACCGAGCCCAGGACATCCTGCACGGTGCGGTCGGAGGACTGCGGCGTGGGGTTCTGCAGCGGGACCGGCTGGATCGCCTGCCCCTCGGCCGCGCGCATCTGACGGATCTGCCGGCGGGTGAGACCACCGCTGCCGGGCACGATCTCGGTGGCGGACGCCGGCGGTGCCGACGGCACGCCGGACTGCGCGGACGCAGCAGGAGCCGGAGCCGCGGCGGAAGCCGGCACCGACGCGGGCGCAGGGGCCGACACGGGCGAGGCGGCTGAACCGGGCGAGGCGGCTGACGCAGGCGAAGTGGCCGACACAGGCGAAGTGGCTGACTCGGGCGCGGCGGCCGACGACGACTTGGCGGACTGCGCGGGGGCCCCCGGAGCGGGCGCGACGTGGGACCCCGGACGACGGCGGGCTTCCGCGGGGTCTGACGGTGCCGCGACGGTCGGTGGCGGCGTCACGGGCTGCCCACCGGCCGCGGCGGCACGCTCCCGCTCGCGCGCCTGACGCCGCGACAGGGGCGGCTGCGCGTCGGACGAACTCATGCAACGCTCCGATACAGATGGTGCTTGGAGATGTACTGGACGACGCCGTCGGGGACCAAGTACCACACGGGGAAACCGCGTCTCACCCGGTCGCGGCAATCGGTCGACGATATCGCCAGCGCGGGAACTTCGAGCAAGCTTACGTCTCGTTCGGGCAAACCGGTGATGCTCAAGGTGTGTCCCGGACGCGTCACGGCGACGAAGTGCGCGAGGTCCCAGAGGCCATCATGGTCTTTCCAGTCGACAATCTGCTGGACGGCGTCTGCGCCCGAGATGAAGACGAGCTGCGCATCCGGCCGTTGGGCGTGCAGGTCGCGGAGCGTGTCGACCGTGTACGTCGGGCCCGGACGGTCGATGTCGACCCGGCTGACGGTGAACATCGGGTTCGACGCGGTGGCCACGACCGTCATCAGGTACCGGTGCTCGGCGTCGGTGACGCCCGACTTCATGTACGGCTGACCGGTGGGGACGAACACGACCTCGTCGAGTTCGAACGCCCGAGCGACCTCGGACGCGGCCACCAGGTGGCCGTTGTGGATCGGGTCGAACGTGCCACCCATCACACCGATGCGTGGCCGCCCCGTGCTCTCGAGCATGGAGTGGCGGGTCAGATCTTGGTGTGACCGAACTCGTCGACACCCGTCTCGTGGTGGCGAGTGGCCTCGAACTTCTGCGAGTGACGGTAGGCGACGTCGCGGAAGCTCCAGGTGACGAAACCGAGGAACGCGAAGAACAGCGCACCGCAGAGCGGGAAGACGTACGCGGGGACCCCGGAGGCGTGCTCAGCGGCTTCAGCGAGGAAGGTCATGTGTCCGATGCTCCGTTCGGTGGGGGAATTCGCCGTTCAGTCTAGCCGCGGATCTGGCCCTGCCCGCGCACGATCCACTTGGTGCTGGTGAGTTCGGGCAGCCCCATCGGGCCCCGGGCGTGCAGTTTCTGCGTGGAGATCCCGACCTCGGCGCCGAAACCGAACTCGCCGCCGTCGGTGAAACGGGTCGACGCGTTCGCCATCACGACCGCGGAGTCGACCTCGGCGAGGAAGCGTTCGGCCGTGTCGACGTCGTTCGTGACGATGGACTCGGTGTGGTGGGTCGACCACCGCGCGATGTGCGCCATGGCCGCGTCGACGTCGGGCACGACGCGGATCGACAGGTCGAGGTCCATCGACTCCGTCGCCCAGTCGTCGTCCGTCGCGCGGAGCACGCCCGGCACGACGACCCGCGTGGCCTCGTCGCCGCGGAGCGTGACACCCGCGGCGCGCAGTCGGTCGGCGAGGACCGGCAGCAGTCGCTCCGCCGCGCGCTCGTGCACGAGCAGGGTCTCGAGGGCGTTGCACACGCTCGGCCGCTGCACCTTGCTGTTCAGCACGATGTCGACGGCCCGCTCGAGCGGCGCGGACTCGTCGAGGAAGACGTGCACCACGCCGGCGCCGGTCTCGATCACCGGGACCTGGGACTCGGTGACGACGGTCTGGATGAGCGACGCGCTCCCCCGCGGGATGAGCACGTCGACCAGCCCGCGGGCGCGCATGAGCTCGTTCGCGCCGGCACGTCCGAACTCGTCGATGGTCTGCACGAGTTCGCGGGGCAGCCCGACCGAGGCCACGGCGTCCTGGATGCGGGCGACCAGCACCGCGTTGGTCCGCTGCGCGGCGGACCCCCCGCGGAGGACGACCGCGTTGCCGCTCTTCAGCGCGAGGCTCGCGATGTCGACGGTGACGTTCGGGCGCGCCTCGTAGATCGCACCGACGACGCCGAACGGCACCCGGACCTGGGTCAGCTGCAGGCCGTTCGGCAGACGCGACCCGCGGACGTGCTGGCCGACCGGGTCGGTGAGCCCGACGACGTGCTCGACCGCGGCCGCGAGGGCGTCGATCCGCGCGGCGTCGAGCCGGAGGCGGTCGAGCAGCCCTGAGGACAGGCCGCCCTCTTCGCCGGCGACGAGGTCACCGTGGTTCGCCGCGACGATCTCGTCCGTCGCTGCGCGCACCCCGGCGGCGATCGCGAGGAGCGCCGAGTCCTTCACCGCGGTGGTCGCCGTGGCGAGGGCCGATGAGGCGTCACGCGCGGCGACGAGCCGGTCGGTCAGGGTCGGTGCGGGAGCGGTCAGCGACATGGCTCGATTCTAGGCGCGGGGTTCCGCCCGTGACGCGTGTCGCGCCCTCCTGTGGAGAGGGCCTGGAGGCGCGGCTCCTGGTGAGGAGTCACCGTCCGTCCGACGCGTGCGAACCTCGCGGATCGCATGCCTCGAGCGTGCACGACACGCCGTCGGGCGGTCGCCGAGCGGGCGGAACACGCCGTCCGGAGCCGCCGAGCGCGACGAATGGTGCCCGCTCGGCGGGCGCGAGACGCCTGCCGGAGCCGACCCGCGCCTCCAGGCCGCCGCTCGACGGGCGCGAGTCGCCTGCCCGAGCCGACCCGCGCCTCCAGGCCGCCGCTCGACGGGCGCGAGACGCCTGCCCGAGCCGACCCGCGCCTCCCGGCCCGCGCGCAGCCCGCCTCAGGAGCGCGGAGCGGCCTCGAACCAGGTCCCCACCTGGTCACCCGCGAGCGCCCGCTCGACGAGCGCCGTCGCCGTCACGAGCACGGCGGTGCCGGCCTCGGCGGCGAGCCGTGCCGCAGCGACCTTCGTCCCTGCTCCCCCGGTCCCCACGCCTGCTGCCCCGATCGACCCGAAGGTCACCCCGGCGAGCTCGTCGCCGAACGGCACGAGCGGGATCGGTGCCGCGCCCGGCTGCTCCGGCGGTCGCGTGTACAGCGACTCGACGTCGGAGAGCAGCACGAGCGCGTCGGCGCCGAGCAGACGCGCGACCAGGGCCGCCAGCCGGTCGTTGTCACCGAACCGGATCTCGTGCGTCGCGACGGTGTCGTTCTCGTTCACGATCGGCAGCACCCGCAGCGCGAGCAGCCGATCGACGGCCCGCTGCGCGTTCACCCGGTGCGTGGGGTTCTGCAGGTCCCCCGCGGTCAGGAGGATCTGCGCGGCGACGACCCCGTGCCGGTCGAGTTCCTTCTGGTACCGGAACATCAGCACGTTCTGGCCGGTGGCCGCCGCGGCCTGCTGCGTGGCGAGGTCGTCCGGACGCCCCTCGAGCCCGAGGAACGGGAACCCCGTCGCGATGGCACCCGAGGAGACCAGCACGACCTCGGTCCCCCGGGCGTGCGCCGCGGCGAGGGCGTCGACGAGCGGGGCGATCTGCGCCGTGTTGTCACCGCTGACCGACGACGACCCGACCTTGACCACGATCCGCCGCGCACGCGGGATGTCCTCGCGCCGGGTGACGGGTCCGAGGCCGGTGCGTGCGGTCGTGTCGGTCATGCTGCGTTCAGTCCCTGTCGCCCTGGTCCGCGCCGGTCACCGATGCGTCGGTGACGACGGTCCCGTCGGTCTCGTCGTCGTCGACCCAGAGGCCGGCGACGCGCTCCTGCTCGAGCTCGGCGCGGGCCGCGGCCTTGGCGTCCATCCGCTCGAAGTACTCCTCGCGGCGCTCGTTGCGGGTCGGACGCGAGGTCGCCCCGATGCGCGAGTCGGTTCCGCGGGCGCTCGTGATGAGCTCGGCGGTCGAGGTGAGCGTCGGCTCCCAGTCGAAGACCGTGCCGCCGTCGCCACCGATGACGACGGTGGACCCGGCGACGGCTCCGGCCTTGAACAGGCCGTCCTCGACGCCGAGCTTCGCCAGGCGGTCCGCGAGGTAGCCGATGGCCTCTTCGTTGGTGAAGTCGGTCTGCTGCACCCAGCGCTCCGGCTTGGATCCGCGGATGCGGTAGAAGCGGTGCTCCTCCCCGCCTTCGGCGCGGATCGTGTACGGCTTCTCGTCGACCGCCTTGGGACGGAGCACGATGCGCTCCGGCACCGGCTCGGCAGCCCGGGAGGCGCGTGCCTGCTCCACGACGTCGGCCAGCGCGAACGTCAGCTCGCGCAGGCCCTTGCGGGACGCGGTGGAGATCGGGAAGACCCGGTAGCCACGCGATTCGAGTTCCGCGGTGACGAACTCGGCGAGTTCGGCAGCCTCGGGCACGTCGACCTTGTTCAGCGCGATCATCTGCGGACGCTCGAGCAGCGGCACCTGCCCCTCGGGGACCGGGTAGCGCGCGAGCTCGCCGAGGATCACGTCGAGGTCGGTGATCGGGTCGCGGCCCGGGTCGAGCGTGGCGCAGTCGATGACGTGCAGCAGCGCCTCGCAGCGCTCGACGTGACGGAGGAACTCGAGGCCGAGGCCCTTGCCCTCGGACGCGCCCTCGATCAGGCCGGGGACGTCGGCGACGGTGAAGCGGACGGAGCCGGACTCGACGACGCCGAGGTTCGGCGTGAGGGTCGTGAACGGGTAGTCGGCGATCTTCGGCTTCGCGGCGGAGATCGCGGCGATGAGCGAGGACTTGCCGGCGCTCGGGAACCCGACGAGGGCCACGTCGGCGATGGTCTTCAGCTCGAGGCTGACGTCGCCGGCCCACCCTTCGGTCCCGAGGAGCGCGAAGCCGGGGGCCTTGCGCTTCGTGGTCGAGAGCGCCGCGTTGCCGAGGCCACCCTGACCGCCGGGGGCGATCACGACGCGCATGCCCGGCTCGGTCATGTCGGCGATCACCTCGCCGTCCTCGTCGTGGATGACGGTGCCGATCGGGATGGGCAGCTCGAGGGTCTCCCCGCTGATGCCGCTCCGGTGGTCGCCCATGCCGGGCTGCCCGTTCTTCGAGGAACGGTGCGGCGAACGGTGGTAGCCGAGCAGCGTCGTCACGTTGGGGTCGGCGACGAGCACGATGTCGCCGCCGTCCCCGCCGTTGCCGCCGTCGGGCCCGGCGAGGGGCTTGAACTTCTCACGGCGGACCGACACGCAGCCGTTGCCACCGTTGCCCGCGCTGAGGTGCAGGGTCACGCGGTCGACGAAGGTCGCCATGGGTCCACTCCTAGGTGTTGCAAAGAAAGAACGGGAGGGGCGGGCACGTGGCCCGCCCCTCCCGCAGAGTCAGATCGTCAGTGGTGTTACGCGTTGACGATGTTGACGACCTTGCGGCCGCCCTTGGTGCCGAACTCGACCGAACCGGCCGAGAGGGCGAACAGCGTGTCGTCGCCACCGCGGCCGACGTTGGCGCCCGGGTGGAAGTGGGTTCCGCGCTGGCGGAGGATGATCTCGCCGGCGTTGACGACCTCGCCACCGAAGCGCTTCACGCCGAGGCGCTGTGCGTTCGAGTCACGACCGTTGCGAGTGGAGCTCGCACCCTTCTTGTGTGCCATCTTCTACTCCCGCCTTACGCGATCGAGGTGATCTTGACGCGGGTCAGCTCAGCGCGGAAACCCTGACGCTTCTTGTACCCGGTCTTGTTCTTGAACTTCTGGATGATGACCTTCGGACCGCGGAGGTCCTCGAGCACCTCGGCGGTGACGGTCACGTTGGCGAGCTCGGAAGCCGCCGACGTGATCTTGTCACCGTCCACGAGGAGCACCGGGGCGAGGTCGATGTTGCCCTTGTCGTCGGCCTTGGCACGGTCGAGCGTGATGATCGTCCCGACCTCGACCTTTTCCTGACGGCCGCCGGCGCGCACTACTGCGTAAACCACGTGGAAATCCTTACGTAACTCTGCTTGAGGGAAGTCTCGGGTGCCCACTTCTGCACGAGCGGCTCCCGGAGGGCCGGGCCCGATCGGCGACGCAGGCAGAACGGCCCGCTGACACCAGGGATCGAGAATACTCGATGCCCCTACGTCCGGTCAAACGGCGACACACGTAAGCTTGCTCGTGTGACCGTGCTGATCGACCCGCCGACCTGGCCTGCGCACGACACGGTGTGGTCACACCTCGTCAGTGACCGATCCTACGACGAGCTGCACGCGTTCGCCGAACGCGCCGGGATCCCCCGCCGCGCGTTCGACCACGACCACTACGACGTGCCCCTCGCGCGGTACGACGAACTCGTCGCCGCTGGGGCCACGGCGGTGTCCGGGCGCGAGCTGGTGCTCCGGCTGATCGCGAGCGGGCTGCGGGTCGCCCAGCGCGACAAGCGCGTGTTCTGAACCCGCCGCGGCCGCGCGGCGCGCCCTGGCTCTCGTCGGCGCGTCGCCCACGGTCGCGAGGGGGTCGCGTCCACCGCCGTGCGCACCGCACAACGGAAGTCACCCCGAGCCGGGACACGGCACGGCTCGGAGTGACTTCGGTTGTGCGGACGGCGCGCGCCGGCACAGGGACGGCGCGGCAGCGCTGCGGCCTGGAGGCGCGGCGCAGCCCCGGCACGCAGCCCCCGGCCGCGACCGGGTCGCGACCACCGCAGTGCGCACCGCACAACGGAAGTCACCCCGAGCCGCGACACGGCATGGTTCGGCGCAACTTCGGTTGTGCGGACGGCGCGCGCCAGTAGACGGGGACCGGGCGCTGCGCCCCGCTGACGGCTCAGCGGGGCGCCGGACCACCCCAGGGGTTCGCCGGGGGCTGCTGGCCGCCGTACGGGGGCGCAGGCGGCTGCTGCTGCCCCTGCGGATGCTGTGTCTGCGGGTACTGCTGCTGCTGCCCGCGCGGGTCCTGCTGCTGCGAGTACCGCTGCGGCTGCTGCTGGACCGGAGCGGTCTGCACGGTCGCGGGCGGCACGGCGTCGGCGGGTCGCACGGTGCCGGGAGTGCCGGGGGCTCCGGCGCCGCGGCGTCCTCCACGCGGGCGTCCGAGCCACAGCCACGCGGCCGTCGAGGTGGCGAGCAGCATCACGGTGAACGGGATGCCGTTCTGCAGCGGGGTCGTCAGGACGTCGATGACGAGTCGTGCTCCGCCGAACCGGACGGCCCCGAAGGACCCGGTGAAGACACCGACGAGCGCGAGGGCGACGGTACCGGCCGCCCCGGCGAGCACCGCGCGGAGCAGCACCGTCGGCAGCGGACTGCGGCGGGCGATCGGTGTGAGGAACGCCAGCGCGAGGAACGCCCCGGCGTAGAACGGGAACGGCGAGGCGAAGACCCCGCGGACGAACCCGCCGACCAGGCTGTTGCCCGCGCCGTACGACGAGAACGGGTGCACGACGAGTGACGTGCCGAGCAGCCCGATGAGTCCGGAGACGAACTCCACGAGCACGAGCGACACCACGGCGATGAGCGCCCCGGCGGTGTTCGTGACCGACGCCCCCGGTGCGAAGGCCCGACGGGGGTCGGCCTCGGCGCGCGGACGGCGCTGCGGGGCACCGGACGGACCGCCGTACGGCGGACCGGCGAACGGGCCGGGGCCGGGCTGCTGGCCGGCGAACGGACCGGACTGCGGTGCACCGGACTGCGGCGCCCCGTACTGCCCGCCGCCGTACGGCTGCGGCGGCCCCTGCTGCTGCTGCGAGGACTGCGGGCCCGGTGCGGGCTGCTGCCAGCCCGCACCGTAGTACCCGCGGTCCTGCTGCGACCGCTGCGGGTCGCCCGGGTTCGACATCGTCAGTTCCCCAGGATCACGGGGCCGTCGTCGGTGGTATCGCCGTCGGTGGTCGCCGGAGCGCTGATGCTCGGCGACGAGACGCGGCGGGAGCGCGAACGCCCCTGCCCCGGCTGCTTCGGCTCCGGGAGCGCCTGCAGGACGGAGTCGAGCAGCGACTCGGCGTCACCGCTGACCTTCCGCGGCTCGCGCTTCGTGGCGGCGATCGGGATGTCGAGGATCGCGACCGAGGTCTCGGTCGGGGTCACCGGTGCGCTGGAGCTGACCCGACGACGCGTCGGGGCCTTCGGCGCCTGCTCCTCGACCACCGGAGTGGCGGGTGCGGCGGCCTCGGGACGAGCAGCCACCGGCGCCTCGGCAACGGGAGCGGCCTCGGCGACCGGAGCAGCCTCGGGTTCGGTCTGGGCCGGAGCCTCCGAAGCCGACGTCGACTCGGTGGACGCGGTATCGGGCGCACCCGCGCCGCGGCCGCCACGGCGACGACGACGCTTCGGGCCGGAGGACTGCTCCCCCTGCTCGGACGCATCCGGCGACGACGCGGGCGACGAGGACGAGGACGACGCCGACACGGGCGACGACGGGCTCTCGACCGATGCCACCGGCGCGGATGCCGGCGTGTCGTGCTCCTCGTGCGGGATGGTCGATGCGGCGATCCGCGACAGCGCGTTCTTCACGTCGTCGGTGATCTGGTGTGCCTGCGACGACTTCGCCTCGGGCGCGCTGCCGTTGCCGTTGCCACCACCGTTACCGCCGTTGCCGTTCGACCCGTTGCCGCCGCGGCTCTTGCGCCGGCTCTTGGACGGACCCGGGTCGGCGTTGTTGTCGTTGACCTTGGCGTTGACCTCGTCGAGGGACTCGCGGAGCCCGACGCCGATCTTCTTGCGGGTCATCTGCACGAGGCCGAGCGAGGTGACCTCAGCGACCTGGTGCTTCGTGCGGTCGCGGCTGAGGCACTCGACGAGACGACGCAGCACGAGGTCGCGGTTGGACTCGAGCACCATGTCGATGAAGTCGACGACGATGATGCCGCCGATGTCGCGCAGGCGGAGCTGGCGGACGATCTCCTCGGCGGCCTCGAGGTTGTTCTTCGTGACGGTCTCCTCGAGGTTGCCGCCGGAACCGACGAACTTCCCCGTGTTCACGTCGACGACCGTCATGGCCTCGGTGCGGTCGATCACGAGCGAACCACCGGAGGGCAGCCAGACCTTGCGGTCGAGGGCCTTCTCGATCTGCTCGTTGAGGCGGTACTCCTCGAAGGAGTCCGGTCCGTCGTAGATCTCGACGCGGTCCTTCAGGTCGGGCGCGACGGCGGTGAGGTACTCGTCGATGGTCTCGCGCGCGGCCGAGCCGTCGATGATGAGCTTCGTGAAGTCCTCGTTGAAGACGTCGCGGACGATCTTGACGAGCAGGTCCGGCTCGGAGTGCAGCATGACCGGTGCCTGGCCGCCTGCGACCTTCTTCTGAATGGCCTCCCACTGACTGGTGAGGCGCTGGACGTCGCGGGTCAGCTGCTCCTCGGTGGCGCCCTCGGCAGCGGTGCGGACGATGACACCCGCGTGCTCCGGGAGGACCTCCTTGAGGATCTTCTTGAGGCGCGCACGCTCGGTGTCGGGCAGCTTGCGGGAGATCCCGTTCATCGAGCCGTTCGGCACGTACACGAGGTAGCGGCCGGGCAGCGAGACCTGGCTGGTGAGGCGTGCGCCCTTGTGACCGACCGGGTCCTTCGTGACCTGCACGAGCACCTTGTCGCCGGGCTTCAGCGCGGCTTCGATGCGACGACCGTGGTTGCCGGTGTCGACCGAGGCCCAGTCGACCTCGCCGGCGTAGAGCACGGCGTTGCGCCCGCGCCCGATGTCGACGAACGCCGCCTCCATCGAGGGCAGCACGTTCTGGACCTTGCCGAGGTACACGTTGCCGATGAGCGACACGTTGTGCGACTTCGTCACGTAGTGCTCGGCGAGGACGTTGTCCTCGAGCACGCCGATCTCGATCTTCGACGAGCTCGAGCGGACGATCATCTGGCGGTCGACGCTCTCGCGGCGGGCGAGGAACTCGTCCTCGGTGACGACCTGGCGACGACGCCCGGCGTCACGGCCGTCGCGGCGGCGCTGCTTCTTCGCCTCGAGCCGCGTCGAGCCCTTCACCTTCTGCGGCTCGGTGATGTACTCGACCTCGCGGCGACGGGGCTCCTGGTGGTCGCGCGGTTCGCGCGGCTCCCGCGGCTCCCGCAGGTCGCGCGGCTCGCGGTCCGCGCTGGTGCCACGACGACGCGAGCGACGGCGTCCGCCGCCCTGCTCGTCGTCGTCCTCGTCCACGTCGTGTGCGCGGTCCGGCAGCGCCGGCAGGACCGGCGCGTGGAAGATCAGGCTGAGGGTGCTCGTCGCCTTCGGGACGAACGGCTCGGCCGCAGACACGGCGGGCGCAGACGCGGCGGACTCGGCCGGGGCGGGTGTCTCTGGCTCGTCGGGCGTGTCGGTGACGGCTGCGTCGTCCGGACGGGAGGCGCGGCTCACCTCCCGCTCGCTGCTCACCGCCACCGTGCCGGTCGCGTCCACCACCGGCAGGTCGCCGGTCAGGGTGCTCACGTCGTGCGGCTCGGCGCTCGGGCTGGCGACCTCGTCGACCTCGACCGAGAGCGCGGGCGCCGCGGGTGGCGTGACCGGTTCCGGTGCGGTGACCGCCTCGTCCGTCAGCGCGACCGTCTCGTCGGCCGGAGCCGCCTGTGCGGCGTCACCCCGTGCCTCCAGGCTGCCTGCCGACCGGGCGCGACGGCCGCCGAACAGGCGACCGCGACGCTTCGGCGCGACTTCTTCGTTGTTCGTGTTGTCGTTGTTCTGCTCCACCATGGACCTGGTGCACTCCTTGACCCCGCTCGCGCCCTCGTCGGGCGGCGGGAATTCTGTAGTTGTAGCGGGTGGCGACCACGCCCCCGCGTTCGCTGTCTTGTGACCGGTGCGTCGTGCGCAACGCGGTCACGGTGCGCTCTCACCACACCTGATCGTACGGGCGGCGCCCGGAAAGCTTTCGTCGTCGCGCGGATCGGCCGCACGACATGGAGCGATTATCGCATGCCGCACCCGGAAAGGACCGGAACGGACATGCGATGATGACGCCGTGAGCACGCCAGCACCTGCCGTCCGACGTCCGATCGCCATGGGGGTCTTCCTCCTGATCACCGGTCTGGTGGGCCTGTACGGGTCGTTCTCGCTCGTGCTGGACGAGTTCGCGAAGTACGCGGACCCGAAGAAGGTGCTGTCCTGCGACGTCAACCCGTTCATCAGCTGCTCGGACGTGATGGCCAGCTGGCAGGGGCACCTGTTCGGCTTCCCGAACCCGCTGCTCGGCGTCATGGGCTTCGTCGCGCCGATCGCCGTCGCGGTGATGCTGCTCGCCGGCTTCCGCAACGGTTCGCGCTGGTTCTGGATCGCGTTCAACGCCGGCGTCTTCCTGGCGTGGGTCTTCGTGACGTGGCTGTTCACGCAGACCGTCTGGTTCATCGGCGCGCTCTGCCCGTGGTGCATGCTCGTCTGGTCGATGACGATCCCGCTGTTCTGGGTGTTCACGATCTGGAACGCCGCGCAGGGTCGCTTCGGCGCCCGCACGCAGCGGGTCGGTCGCGCCCTGCTCCCCTTCTGCTGGGCGTTCCCGCTGGCGAACTACCTGTTCATCATCGTGACGATCCTCATCAAGTTCCCGACGATCCTGTCGTCCTTCTGAACCCTCCCTGGACGTTGTCGATGACGCGTCATCGAATTCCTGGTCGCTTCCCAGCCAGGACGGCCGATCGGCGCGTGGGCAGCACCTACGCTCGATCTCGATGAGCGAGAACGACGGCAAGAAGGCACGGCGGGAGTCGGCGCGGGAACGCGCTCGCGAGGCACGTGCGAAGGAGCAGGCGCGTCGGCGCCGCAACAAGACGCTGGGGATCAGCGGCATCATCGTCGGCGGCCTCGCGGTCGTCGCGATCGTCGTCGTGGTGATCGCGAACTCGGTGCAGCCGGCGGGCCCCGGCCCGGCGAACATGGCGAGCGACGGCATCCTGCTGCACGGCGTCGGCGGCCAGATCGAGCCCGTGACGACGAAGGCGACGCCCGAGGGCGGGAAGCCGACCCCGACGAAGCAAGACGACTCGGTGGCGAACATCACCGTGTACTCGGACTACATGTGCCCGTACTGCAACCAGTTCGAGACGAGCCAGATGCCCCAGATCCAGCAGTGGGTGAAGGACGGCTCGGCGACGCTCGAACTGCACCCGTTCAACCTGCTCGACCGGGTGTCCCTCGGGTCGAAGTACTCCACCCGCTCGGCTGCCGCGGCCGCCTGCGTGGCGAACTACGACCCGGACGCGTTCCTGGCGTACAACACGTCGCTCTACGAGAACCAGCCGTCCGAGAGCACCCGCGGGCTGACGAACGACAAGCTGGCCGCACTGGCGAAGGCCGCCGGCGCGACGAACAGCAAGGTCGCATCGTGCATCCAGGACCAGCGGTTCGCGGGCTGGGTCGGTGACGCCACGAACCGGGTGCTCAACGAGGCGATCCCGAACTCCTCGCTCGACAAGGTGACCAGCACCCCCACGGTCATCGTCAACGGGAAGCAGTACAGCGGCTCGCTGACCGACACGGACGCGTTCGCCGCGTTCGTCGAACAGAACGGCGGGGCTGCGTAGGGCGCTCCCCTGCGTCGTCGCGCGGCGCCGATCGGCTCCACACAACGGAAGTCGCCCCGTCGCGGTCGTCTCACAGGCCGAAACGCTTCCCCAAGCCGGGCCGCGACTCGCAACCTGGGATCCACCCACGAAGATCAGGCAGACGAATCGCTACATGCCGGAACGACTCCGCTCTCGATTACGCTCGATGTCCGTGAGCGACAACGAGACCAAGAAGGCGCGCCGGAACGCCGCGCGCGAGCGTGCCCAGGCGGCGCGCGAGAAGGAACAGGCTCGACGCCGGCGCAACAGGATTGCGCTCGTCAGCGCAATCGTCGTTGGGAGCTTGGCGGTGATCAGCGCCGTGGTGTTGATCATCGCGAACTCGATCCAGCCCGTCGGGCCCGGCCCGAAGAACATGGCGAGCGACGGAATCGTCCTCAAGGGTCAGAGCGGCAAGATCGTGGCCGAACGCACGAAGGCGATCCCTGAGGGCGGCACGCCGACCGCCACGAAGCAAGACGACAGCGTCGCGAACATCACGGTGTACGAGGACTACCTCTGCCCGATCTGCAACCAGTTCGAGTCGGGCAACATGGACCAGATCAAGCAGTGGGTGCAGGACGGCTCGGCAACACTCGAGGTGCACCCGTTCAACCTCCTGGACCGTTCTTCCCTCGGCTCGAAGTACTCGACGCGCTCCGCTGCCGCGGCAGCTTGCGTTGCGAACTACGACCCGGACAAGTTCCTCGACGTGAACACTGCGCTCTACGCCAACCAACCAGAGGAAGGCACGCGCGGGTTGACCAACGCCGAGCTCGCCTCAGTTGTCAAGAAGGCGGGCGTCACGAACAAGAGTGTCGCAGAGTGCATCACTGGTCAGAAGTTCCAGGGCTGGGTGGGCGACGCGACGAACCGCGTTCTCACCGAGCCGCTCGCGAACTCCGACCTACCGAAACTCACGGGCACTCCAACCGTGATCGTCAACGGCAAGCAGTACAACGCCCAGGGGACGAGTGCCTGGACCGACGCCGACGCCTTCGCCGCGTTCGTCGAACAGAACGGTGGCGTGACGAAGTAGCGCAGGACCGCTGAATGGCGGGCTACCCTCCGGGGTGGCCCGCCATTTTTTCATGGAGTTGACACAGCGTGCAGAGCTCCGCTACCTTGCCGGTAATACATCAACGTAGATGAGGTGGGGAAATGAAAAAACTGATCGCAACTGGCGTGATCCTGGGGAGCGTCCTCGTTGGAAGCTTGGCCCTCGCTGGCCCGGCTTCGGCAAAGAACCAGTGCGGCGCGCTCGGGTTCACACGCACGGGCGTGAGTACTGGCCAGATCGTACAGAGTTGCGACACGGGCACTCAGGTCACCTACAAGGTGAAATGCCTGCTCCCGGGGTTCGATAACACGTACACGCGCTACTTCAATTACGGCCAGTCTTTGGTCGTCAATGTGCGCTGCAACGGAAACAACATCATTCTGGGCGCGAGCTACTCGCTCGGGTAAGGGGGAGCAACATGACCGAACCGTCAATCCGTCGATATGGACACCGTAAGTCGGTCCTTGCGGTAGTGGGCCTTTCTCTTGTGGCCACGCTCGTCCTCGGCTTCAACTTGTTCTCGCCGGCCAGCACCGAACCGGCGCATGCGGCAGGATTGAACTGTGGGCCGACTTCCGTCATTCAGAACGGCAATTTCCTGCACACCTGCAACGGGAAAGGCACGATCCAGTACACGCTGAACTGCATCACCTACAACACGGTGCGGTCCTACCACTGGAACGAACCGGGGATCGGACGCACCTATCTGATTTCCGCGATGTGCTCCAAGGGCGGCTCAGCCCTGAGCGTCAAGTGGAAGATCGTGTAGACCTTCCACTGGATAAAAGCGAAGACTGAACGCCTCACGCTGTTGCGTGAGGCGTTCAGTCTTTCGATCGGGCTCAGGCGAACCAGAGCGCGAGCTCGCGCGCGGACGACTCGGGGCTGTCCGAGCCGTGCACGAGGTTCTGCTGCACCTTGAGGCCCCAGTCGCGACCGAGGTCACCACGGATGGTGCCCGGCGCGGCCGAGGTCGGGTCGGTGGTGCCGGCGAGCGACCGGAAGCCGGCGATGACGCCGTTGCCGGCGACGCGCACGGCGACGACCGGGCCGGACTGCATGAACTCGACGAGCGGCTCGAAGAACGGCTTGCCCTGGTGCTCCTCGTAGTGGGCGTCGAGCAGGTCACGCGGCGCCGTGAGCATCTTCAGGTCGACGATCTCGTAGCCCTTGGCCTCGATCCGGCGGAGGATCTCACCGGTGAGCTGGCGGGCGACGCCGTCGGGCTTGACGAGGACGAGGGTCTCTTCGAAGTCGGACACGCAGTACTCCCTGTGTTCGGGGTCGAATGTGGTGGTCAGTCCTCGCCGATGGCCGCTCGGCGCGCGGCGTTCATGCGGTCGAGCTGACCGCCCTTGACGAAGCAGAAGACCCACAGCGCCAGGAACACCACGGCGACCGCGAACATGAACGGTTCGATGAACCCGGTGGCGAGGATGGCCGCCTGCAGCAGCCACCCGAACCATACACCGGCGGGCTTGCCGGTCAGGCGTGAGGCCAGCGCCAGCACGACCATCGCGCCGATGCCGCCGCCGAACGCCGCGGCCGGCGGGAGGGTCCCCTTGCCGAACACGACGAGCATCGGGAAGAAGAACATGATCGCCTCGAGCACGAGCGCGATGGACAGCAGGCTCTCCTGCGCCCCGCGTTCGCGTCGCGGCTTGCGGACGCGCGGTGCACGACCCGGCCTGGAGGCCCGTGGTGCGTCCGTCACTTCGCCGTGCCTTCCCGGTGCACCAGGTCCATGACCCGGCCCACCATCACGATGGAGCCCGCGACGAGCACCATGGCGTCCTCGGCGTCCGCCTCGTCCGCCAGGTCGCGCGCTTCCTGCAGCGCGGCCGCGAGCGAGGGCTCGACGACGACCCGGTCCTCGCCGACCTCGTCGACGACGATCCGGGCGAACTCGTCCGCGTCGAGCGCCCGGTCTCCCGGGGGCTGCGTGACGACGAACGTCGAGATGGTGCCCTTGAGCGCGCGGACGAACCCGCGGGCGTCCTTGTCGCCGAGGATCCCGACGACGCCGACGACGTGCTCGGACGGGAACGCCACGGGCAGGGCCTCGGCGAGGGCGCGGGCACCGTGCGGGTTGTGCGCCGCGTCGACCACGACGGTCGGCCCGGTCGCGATCGGCTGGAGGCGTCCGGGGCTGGTCGCACCGGCGAGTCCCTCGGACAGGACGTCCTCGTCGAGGGGCTGCGAGCCGCGGCCGAGGAACGACTCGACGGCGGCGATCGCCACTGCGGCGTTGTGGGCCTGGTGCTTGCCGAACAGCGGGAGGAACAGGTCGTCGTAGCGGCCGGCGATCCCCTGCACGGTGATGAGCTGCCCGCCCACGGCCGGCGTCACGTCGACGACCCGGAAGCCCTCTCCCTCGATCGCGAGGGTCGACTCGGTGAGCTCGGCCGCGCGCTGGAGCTCCGCGAGGGCCTCGGGGACCTGTGCGCTCGACACGACGGACGATGACGGCTTGATGATCCCCGACTTCGTGCGGGCGATCTCCGCGACGGTGCTGCCGAGCTGTTTCGCGTGGTCGATCGCGATCGGGGTGAAGACCTGCACCTGGCTCTGCACGACGTTCGTGGAGTCCCACTCGCCGCCCATGCCGACCTCGATCACGGCGACGTCGACCGGCGCCTCGGCGAAGCACGCCAGGGCGAGGACGGTCAGCGCCTCGAAGAAGGTCAGCGGGAGCTCGCCCTTGGCGGTGAGCTCCTGGTCGGTGAGCTCGAGGACGGGGGCGATGTCGTCCCAGTTCTCGACGAAGCGGTCCGGCGCGATCGGTGCGCCGTCGATGACGATGCGCTCCCGGATCGACACCAGGTGCGGGCTCGTCATGAGGCCGGTTCGGAGCCCGTGCGCGCGCACGATGCTCTCGGCGATCCGCGCCGTCGAGGTCTTGCCGTTCGTGCCGGTCAGGTGGATCACCGGGTACGACAGGTGCGGGTCGCCGAGGAGCTCGACGGCACGCCGGGTGGCCGACAGCCGGTGTTCGGGCGACTGCTCGCCGATGCGGGCGTACAGCGCCGCCTCGACGCGCTCGACCTCGTCGTCGTCCGCGCCGAACGGCACGGACTCCGTCGGGTCGACGTCGCCGGCGGGGCCGACCGGGATCTCGATGCCGTCCTCGGACGGCTCTTCCGGGTAATCGCTCATGCGCGTGCCACCTCCACGGACACCTTCGCACCGTTGCCGACGTCGGTGCCCTCGCTCTGCGCGAACTCGACCGTCTCGACGTCGACGCTCGTCGACAGGGTCTCCCCCGCGATGAGCTGTTCGTGGGTCCGGACGGCGTCCACCGCGTCGGCCGTGACCCGGAGTCGCAGGGCGATCCGGTCGCTGACGTCGAGGTCGGCGTCGCGGCGGGCCTGCTGGACGGCGCGGACGACGTCGCGGGCGAGCCCCTCGGCCTCGAGCTCGGGCGTGGTGACGGTGTCGAGCACCGCGAAGCCGCCGCCGTCGAGGAACGCCACCGCGACGCTGTCGTCGGCCACGGTGAGGTCGAGCGTGTACTCGCCCTCGACCAGGTCGATGCCGCCGACGGTGACGCCGGACTCGGTCGCGACCCAGTCGCCCCGCTTGGCGGCCGGGATCACCTGCTGCACCTGCTTGCCGATCCGGGGTCCGGCGGCGCGGGCGTTGACGGTGAGCTTCCGCTCGATGCCGTAGCGACCGAGCGAGGATTCCTCCTGCTGCTCGAGCACGACCTGCTTGACGTTGAGCTCGTCGCGGAGGATGTCGGCGAACGGGGCGACGGCCGCCGGGTCCGGCACCACGAGGGTCAGCGTGGCGAGGGGCAGGCGGACACGCTTGCCGGTCGCCTTGCGGAGCGCGAGTCCCTTCGAGGCGACGTCGCGGACGCGGTCCATGGCGTCGACGAGGGCGTCGTCGGCCGGGAACTCGTCGGCGTCCGGGAAGTCCGTCAGGTGGACGCTCCGGCCGCCGGTCAGACCGCGCCAGATCTCCTCGGTGACCAGCGGGGCGAGCGGCGCGGCGACGCGGGTGAGCGTCTCGAGCACGGTGTAGAGCGTGTCGAACGCCGCCCGGGCCTCGGGCGAGGACTCCGCCCCGAGCCAGAACTTGTCGCGCGACCGACGGACGTACCAGTTCGTCAGCACGTCGGCGAAGTCCCGCGCGGCCTGGGCCGCGAGCGGGGTGTCGAGCGCGTCGAGGTGCGTGGTGACGTCCTCGACGAGCACCCGGGTCTTCGCGAGCAGGTAGCGGTCGAGGACGTCGGTGCTGTCCGTTCGACGGGACGCCTGGTACCCGTCGGCCCCGGAGGCGTTCGCGTAGAGGGTGAAGAAGTAGTACGTCGACCAGAGCGGGAGCAGGAACTCGCGGACGCCCTGGCGGATCCCCTCTTCGGTGACGACGAGGTTGCCGCCGCGGATCACCGACGACGACATGAGGAACCAGCGCATCGCGTCGGCACCGTCCCGGTCGAACACCTCGGAGACGTCCGGGTAGTTCCGGAGGGACTTCGACATCTTCTGGCCGTCCGAGCCGAGCACGATGCCGTGGCTGATGACGTTCTGGAACGCCGGACGGTCGAACAGCGCGGTGGACAGCACGTGCATGACGTAGAACCAGCCGCGCGTCTGCCCGATGTACTCGACGATGAAGTCGGCCGGGCTGTGCGAGTCGAACCACTCCCGGTTCTCGAAGGGGTAGTGCACCTGGGCGTACGGCATCGACCCGGAGTCGAACCAGACGTCGAACACGTCGGAGATCCGGCGCATCGTGGACCGCCCGGTCGGGTCGTCCGGGTTCGGTCGGGTGAGGTCGTCGATGAACGGGCGGTGCAGGTCCACCTCGCCCTCGGCGTTCAGCGGCAGGCGGCCGAAGTCGCGCTCGATGTCCTCGAGCGACCCGTACACGTCGGTGCGCGGGTACTCGGGGTCGTCCGACTGCCACACCGGGATCGGCGTGCCGAAGTACCGGTTGCGGGACACCGACCAGTCGATGGCGTTGCCGACCCACTTGCCGAACTGGCCGTCCTTGACGTTGTCCGGCACCCAGTTGATGTCCTGGTTGAGCTGGCCCATGCGGTCGCGCAGCTCGGTGACGCGGACGAACCACGACGACACGGCCTTGTAGATGAGGGGCTTCCGGCAGCGCCAGCAGTGCGGGTAGCTGTGCTCGTAGGACGCCTGGCGGAGCAGGCGACCGGCGTCGCGGACGGCCTTGGTCAGCGGCTTGTTCGCGTCCGACCAGAGCATCCCCGCGACCTCGCCGAACTGCGACGTGAAGACGCCGCCCTCGTCGAGGGACAGCACGACCGGGATGCCGGCGGCGGCGCAGACCTCTTGGTCGTCGGCGCCGTAGGCAGGCGCCTGGTGCACGATGCCGGTGCCCTCGCCGGTCTCGACGTAGTCGGCGACGAGGATGCGCCAGGCGTGCTCCATGCCCTCGGCATCGGCCAGGAAGTCGAACAGGCGCTCGTACTCGACGCCGTCGAGCTCCGCACCCGTCAGGGTGCGGACGACCGCGGCAGCGGCGTCCTCGGCCGTCTCGTAGCCGAGGTCCTTCGCATAGGCGGCCACGGTGTCCGAAGCCAACAGGTAGGAGACGGAACCGGCGTCGGCACCGTCAGCCGCGCCTCCCGGCCCCGCAGGGAGCACCACGTACGAAACCGCCGGCCCGACGGCCAGGGCGGCGTTCGTGGGCAGGGTCCAGGGGGTCGTCGTCCAGGCGAGCGCACGCACGCCGGCCAGCCCGAGCGACTCGGCGCGCGCACCCTGCAGCGGGAACGACACCGTGACGGACTGGTCCTGGCGCATCTTGTAGACGTCGTCGTCCATGCGCAGCTCGTGGTTCGACAGCGGCGTCTGGTCGTTCCAGCAGTACGGCAGGACCCGGAAGCCCTCGTAGGCGAGCCCCTTGTCCCAGAGCTGCTTCCACGCCCAGAGGACGCTCTCCATGAAGGTGACGTCGAGGGTCTTGTAGTCGTCCTCGAAGTCGACCCAGCGCGCCTGACGGGTGACGTACTGCTGCCACTCGTCGGTGTACTGCAGGACCGACTTCTTCGCGGCGGCGTTGAAGACGTCGACGCCCATCTCGTCGATCTCGTGCTTCTCGGTGATGCCGAGCTGGCGCATCGCCTCGAGCTCGGCCGGCAGGCCGTGGGTGTCCCAGCCGAACCGGCGGTGCACCTGCTTGCCGCGCATCGTCTGGTAGCGCGGGAAGACGTCCTTCGCGTACCCGGTCAGCAGGTGGCCGTAGTGCGGCAGGCCGTTCGCGAAGGGCGGGCCGTCGTAGAACGTCCACTCCGGGCAGCCCTCGCGCTGGTCGATGGACGCCTGGAAGGTGCGATCGCCCTTCCAGAAGGCGAGGATCCCCTGCTCGACGGCGGGGAAGGACGGCGACGGGGTGACGCCGTCGCGGGCGTCGTCGGAACGGTCTGCGTTCAACGGGTAAGGCACCGGTGCTCCTCGTGGGTTCGGTCGATCTCCACGAGGACGGAGCGTGCTCCGCGGTACCACCTCGCTTGCCGCGGGGTGCCGGTCCGGCACGTCCACGACCGCTCGTCGTCGGGGTGGTGACGGTCCCGAACCCGCCCGGTTCTACTGACGGACCAGGTCCGCGTTCTTCCGGGAGCTCCCCGGTGATGGCCGGATCGGTGCTCTTGGTGCACGAGTCTACCGGACGGGAGCATGCTGGAGCGATGCCCGCCTCCTCCGAGCAGGACCGCCCCGAGTCCTCGCTCACCGTGATCATCGCGTTCGCCGCGAACCTGCTCGTCGCGATCGCCAAGACCGTCGCCTCCATGCTCACCGGATCGGCCTCGATGGTCGCCGAGGCGGCGCACTCGTGGGCGGACACCGGGAACGAGGTCTTCCTGCTCGTCGCCGAGCGCCGCGGTGCCCGGAAGCGCGACAGCGCCCACCCGCTCGGGTACGGCCGCGAGACGTACATCTGGTCGATGTTCGCCGCGTTCGGCCTCTTCACCGCCGGCACGATCGTCTCGATCTACCACGGCATCTCCGAGCTCGGGGACACCGGGCCCGCCGAGGACGTCCTCATCAACTACGTCGTGCTCGCGGTGTCGTTCATCCTCGAGGGCACGAGCTTCCTGCAGGCCTACCGGCAGGCGCACGGTGCCGCCACGAAGCGCCGCGTCCCGGTGCTCCGCCACGTGCTGCAGTCGTCGAACCCGACGCTCCGTGCCGTCTTCGCCGAGGACGCCGCCGCGCTCGTCGGCCTGGTCGTCGCGTTCCTCGGGGTGTTCCTGCACCAGATCACCGGCCTGGCGGTCTTCGACGCGATCGGCTCCATCGCGATCGGTGTCCTGCTCGGCGTCGTCGCGATCGTCCTGATCGACCGCAACCGCCGGTTCCTGCTCGGCGAGAGCACCTCGCCGGAGCTCGAGAACGCGGTGCTCGTCGAACTGCTCGGCCGGTCACAGGTCGAGCGGGTCACGTACCTGCACCTCGAGTTCGTCGGGCCGTCGCGGGTCTACCTCGTCGCCGCGGTGGACCTGACCGGCAACGAGAACGAGGAGCACGTGGCCGTCCGGCTGCGGGAGGTCGAGCACTCGCTCGAGCAGAGCCAGTACATCGAGGAGGCGGTGCTCACGCTGAGCCTGCCGGGCGACGAGTCGCTCGTGCCGAAGGACGACGAGGTCCCCGAGGTCGTGCGGGACGGCACGGTCGAGGACGTGGCCGCCGGTGGCGCGGGGACCCTGCGGACGGACTGAGCGCGGGCGGGACCGCACGCGCGCGCGGGCCGCACGCGCACCCGGGCCCGCACGCGCACCCGGGCCCGCGCGCGGCCCGCCCCGCCCCGCGGCTCAGCGCGCGTCGAGCCCCGCCCCTCAGCGCCCGTCGAGCCCCGCGGCCACCGGCGTCAGCGCCGCCCCGACGTACTCGACGAGCGGACGCCGGCCGACCCCGTCCGCGACCCAGACCCCGAACGCCGCCGCGGCCGCCCCGAGCATCGCGCCAGACACCGTCTGCGGCCAGAGCGCAGCGGGGTGGTCCCCCGTCCGCCCGGCCACGAACGCCGCGACCGTCGCGTGCTGGGCCGTCACCCGGGCGGCGACGCTGGCGACGAGCTCCGGCCCGATCCCCATCACCTCGGCCTGCGCGATCGCCCACGGCACCCGCTCGGGATCGTGGGCGCGGGCGGTGGCGAGCAGGGCCTCTTCGACGGCACGCACGGCGGAGCCCTCGGTCGAGGCGGCCAGGTGCTCCGGCAGCGACGCGACGGCGGCGTCGAGCTCGAGCCAGAGCACGTCGGACTTCGCGGTGAAGTAGTTGAAGAACGTCGCCCGGCTCACCCCGGCGCGCACGGCGACCTGGTCGACGGTCGTGCGGCCGTAGCCCTGTTCGAGGAACAGCTCGGCGGCGGCGTCCGCGAGGACCTCGGCACTCGAGCGTCGGGGTCGCCCACCGCGGCGCATCGGTTCGTCCATGCGCCCCAGTAAACCGCTAGACTCGTTCAGCCATGATCTTGGACTCAGTACAGAAAACCCGCCGCCGTGTCGCGAGCGGCACAGCGGGCGCCGCGGGTGCCCTCGCGCTCCTCCTCGCCCTCACCGGCTGCACCGGCACCGGCACGAGCACGGCGGACTCGACGCCGCGGAACGGCGGCACGCTCGTCTACGCCTCCGGTGACGCCGAGCCGACCTGCCTCGACCCGCACGTCGGCGGCAACTACCCGCAGGCGCTGCTGTCGAGCCAGTACATCGAGGAGCTCACCGCGCTCGACGACGGCAAGCCGGTCCCCGCGCTCGCCGAGTCCTGGAAGACCAGCGACGACGGCACGACCCTCACCTTCACGCTCCGCGACGACGTCACCTTCACCGACGGCACGCCCTTCGACGCCGCGGCGGTCGTCGCCAACATCGAGCACGTGCAGGACCCGGCGACGGCGTCCAGCACGGGCTACCTCGCGCTGCAGTCGATCACGAAGGCGACCGCCACCGACGACCACACCGTCACGCTGACCCTCAGCCGTCCGGACAGCGCGCTGCTCGAGTCCTTCTCGCAGCCGTGGGTCGGCATGGAGTCACCCAAGGCCCTGCAGCGCTCGCAGGAGGTCAACTGCGAGTCGCCCGTCGGCACCGGCCCGTTCGAGGTCACCGGGTGGAAGCACGGCGACCGGGTCACCCTGGCGAAGAACACCGACTACACGCCGCTCGGCAAGCAGGCCGGCGGGACGACGAAGCCGCGACTCGCGGGCATCACCTGGCGCTTCCTGCCCGACTCGACGTCGCGCTACGCCGCGCTGCAGTCCGGCCAGGTCGACGTCATCGACAACGCCCAGCCCGACCAGCTGAAGGCCGCCTCGGCGAAGGGGTCGATCCGCGACCTCGACGCACCCCGGCCTGGCGCCTCGAACCGTCTCGAGCTCAACTCCGGCCACGGCGTGTTCCGCGACGAGGCCGTCCGCAAGGCGTTCATCGCCGGTGCCGAGATCAACCCCGGGATCCAGAGCCTCTTCCTCGGGACCGCGAAGCGCTCGTACTCCGTGCTCTCGAGCGTCGAGCCCTACGGGTACTCCGACAAGGGCCTGTTCGGGTACTCCCCGACGAAGGCGAAGCAGCTGCTCGACGACGCCGGCTGGAAGGTCGGCAGCGACGGCGTCCGCGAGAAGGACGGCCAGCAGCTGACCGTGACCTTCCCGGTGTCGACGAACCAGTCGGTGCCCGCCGAGCGCAGCCTGTTCCAGCAGATCCAGGCGTCCGAGAAGGCCGTCGGCTTCAAGGTCGTCATCAAGGAGCTCGACCTGTCCAGCTGGTACGCCGCCCTGGCCGCGAACGAGTACGACGTGGTCAGCGCGCCGTACACGAAGGTCGGCGCGGACGTCCTCCGCATCCTGTACGACAGCGCCAGCATCACGCCGGCACCGTCCGGGTACTTCGCGAACCTCGCACAGCTCGACGATCCGGAGCTCGACACGTTGCTCCAGCAGGCGGCACGGACGTCGGACACCTCGGAGCGCGGCGACCTCTACGAGCAGGCCCAGAAGACGATCCTCGCCAGCGGCACGGTCCTCCCCCTCTACGACCAGCAGAACCACTTCCTGATCCGCTCGTCCGTCCACGGGGTGCAGACCACCGCGGTCTCGACGCCGTGGTTCGGCACGGCCTGGATCGACCGCTGACGCGGTGACGGTGACGGACAGGAGGCCCAGCACGCGCCCGGTGGGCCGCCTGCGGACGATCGGCGGCTCGGCCGCAGGGCGGTGGTCCGGATGGGCGGTCCGGCGTCTGCTGGGCGGCATCGGCGTGCTGTGGGCGGTCGCGACGATCGTCTTCATCGCGATCCGGCTCATCCCCGGTGACCCCGCGCTCGCGATCCTCGGCGGGCCGGGGTCGCAGGCCTCGGCCGAGGCGGTGGCGCAGGTCCGCGCGGAGTACGGACTCGACCGGCCGATGCTCGTGCAGTACGCGGTGTTCCTCGGACGCCTGGCGACCGGGCACCTCGGCGACTCGTACGCGTTCCGGACACCGGTCGCGACGCTCCTCGAACAGCAGCTCCCCGTGACGCTGACCCTGGCGGTGCTCGGCCTCGTCGTTGCGTGGGCGCTCGCGATCGTCGCCGCGTGGTGGTCGACGCAGCGCGGCCGGTTCGCCGCGGGCCTGACGAGCGCGATCTCGGTCACGGCCAGCGTCACCCCGCACTTCTGGCTCGGCAGCGTCCTCATCGTGGTGTTCGCCAGCGCGCTCGGATGGGTGCCCGCCGTGAGCGACGGCACCGCCCGCGGCTGGGTCCTGCCCGTCGTCACGGTCGCCGTCCCCGTCGCCGGGTACCTGGCCGAGACGGTCCGCGACGGCGTGGTCGACGCCCAGCGGTCGGCGTTCGCGCTCGCCGCCCGCAGCCGTGGCGAGACCCGCGCGGGGCTCTTCGGCCGCCACCTGCTCCGGCACGCGGCACTACCAGGGATCGCCCTGTCCGCCTGGGCCTTCGGCTCGCTGGTGTCCGGAGCCGTCGTCGTCGAGTCCGTGTTCGCGCTGCCGGGCATCGGACGGGCCCTCGTCACCGCGGTCACGCAGCGGGACATGCCCCTCGTCGCCGGCATCGCGCTGGTGTCCGCGGCGGCGTACGTCGTCGTGCTGGCCGTCGCCGACCTGGTCGAGCGGGCCGTCGACCCGCGCACCGGCGGCCGGACGACCGGGCCGGGCCGGCGTCGCGCCCCGCGCGCCACCCGCACCGGGGCGGGCGCACGGTGAGCGGGATCGCCGAGCCGAGCCTCCAGGCCGGTGCCCAGCGCGACCCGTCGACCGGACGGTCCGAGCGGTTCCGTGGGGGGACGCTCGGGCCGGCCGGCACGCTGGCGGCCGTCGTGGTGGCGGTCGCCGTCGTCGCGGCGATCTGGCCGGCGCTGCTCGGCGGCGGGGACCCGCTCGCGGTGCACCCCGCCGAGGCGCTGCGGGCGCCGTCGTGGGCGAACCCCTTCGGCACGGACGAATCCGGGCGCGACGTCCTCGCCCGGGTCGTCGCCGGCACCCGGGCATCACTCGTCGTCGGGGTCGTCGCGACCCTGGTCGGCGGCGGGATCGGGGTGGTCCTCGGCGTCGTCGCCGGACTCGGCGGCCGGGTCGTCGACGCCGTCGTCGGGCGCGTCACCGAGGTCGCGTTCGCGCTCCCGCTGCTCCTCGTCGCGCTCGTCGTCATCGCGGTCACCGGACCCGGGCCGGTGCCGGCGATGCTCGCGGTCGGCTTCGCCACCGCACCCGGGTACGCCCGGATCGTCCGCGGGCTGGTGCGCAGCGCCCGGAGCTCGCAGGTCGTCGAGACCGCCGTCGTGATGGGCCGCTCCCCTGCGACCATCGTGCTCCGCCACGTGCTGCCCGCGGCGCTCTGGCCCGTCGTCGCCGTCGGGACGCTCGGCGTCGGCCAGGCGATCGTGTGGGCCTCCGCCCTCAGCTACCTCGGCGTCGGCACGCCACCACCCGCCCCGGAGTGGGGCGCGATGCTCGCCGACGGCCGCACCTACCTGCAGACGGCTCCGTGGATGAGCACCTTCCCCGGCCTCGCGATCGTCGTGCTCGCGACCGCGGTCACCGTGCTCGGCCGGGCCCTCCGACGAACGGGAGCACTCCGATGACCGCGCTCGACCTCGCCGGCCTCTCCGTCGCCATCGGCGGCACGCCCGTCGTCCACGACGTCGCGCTGCGCGTCGAGTCCGGCGAGTGCGTCGCCCTCGTCGGTGCCTCCGGCTCCGGCAAGACCGTCACGGCACGCGCCGCGCTCGGGCTCTCCGCGCCCGGGTCCTCGGTGCGCGTCGACCGGCTCACCGTCGCCGGGCTCGACGTCCGCGCCTTCTCCGACCGACGGTGGCGTCGCGTGCGCGGGTCGCGGGTCGGCTACGTCGGCCAGGAGGCACTCGGCGCCCTGGACCCGCTTCGGCCCGTCGGGCGCGAGGTCGCCGACGCCCTCCGCCTCCACACCCACATGAGCGCCGTCGCCCGGGTGGACGCGGTCCGCGCCGCACTCGAGGCGGTGGGGCTCGACCCCGCGCTCGCGACCGACGGACGGCTCGCCGGCACCCTGTCGGGCGGGATGCGGCAGCGTGCGCTCATCGCGGCCGCGACGGTGGCGTCCCCGGAGCTCGTCGTGGCGGACGAACCCACGACGGCGCTCGACGCCGGGGTGGCCGTCACCGTGATGGAGCAGCTCCGTGCGGCACAGGCGGGCGGGGCCGGACTGCTGGTGATCACGCACGACCTCGGGCTGGTCGCGGGGTGGGCGGACCGCGTGGTGGTCATGCACGAGGGGCGTGTCGTGGAGGAGGGACCGGTGGCTGCGGTGTTCGCGGGGCCGCGGCACGAGGCCACTCGGGCGTTGGTGCGGGCCGCCTCGCACGGTGCGGTGTCGGGCTCCGCCGGGGCTTCGCACGGTGCGAGGCCCGCGGCGGGCGCTGGCTCGCACGGTGCGGGGTCGGTCCTGGCCGCGTCGGGACTCGCCCGCGCGTTCGATGGGGTCCCCGCCGTCACCGACGTGTCGTTCGAGCTCGCCCGGGGCCGGGTGCTCGGCGTGATCGGTGCGTCGGGCTCCGGCAAGACCACGATCGCGCGGATGCTCCTCGGCCTCGAGACCCCGGACACCGGCACGGTCACGCTCGACGGCGAACCGTGGGTCCCGCTCGACGAACGCGATCGCCGACCCCGACGGCAGCGGATGGCCGCCGTCGTGCAGGACCCCGGCCCGACCTTCGACGAGCGGTGGAGCGTCGAGCGGGTGCTCGCGGACGCGTTCACGGGTGGTGGCGAACGGTCGGCGGGCGGGGACCTCGGCGAGCGGGTCGATGCCGCACTCGCACAGGTCGGGCTCGACCCCGTCCTGCGCCGACGGTCGCCGCTGACGTTGTCCGGCGGGCAGCGTCAACGGCTCGCGATCGCCCGCGCGCTGGCGACGACGCTCGAGGTGATCGTGCTCGACGAACCCGTCACGGCGCTCGACGCCACGGTGCAGGACGCCGTGCTGACGCTGCTCGAACGACTGCGGGACGAGACCGGGGTGGCGATGGTGTTCGTGTCGCACGACCTGCGGGCCGTGCGCCGGGTGGCCGACGACGTGCTCGTCGTGCACGAGGGCCGCGTGGTGGAGCAGGGACCGGCCGCACGGGTCTTCGACCGACCCGCGCACGCCGTGACGGCGCGGTTGCTGCGCGCGGCCGAGCGGCTCGCGGCGGGACCGCAGCCCGACGAGGCCGGCGCGGCCTGACGGCGGCGCCGGCGCGGCCCGGCGGCGCGGTCCGGCGACGGCGCGTCCCGACGCAGTTTCGCGCCCAGCGACACGTCATGCGACCAACCGGCCGTGACGTGTCGCTGAGCGCGAGAGCTCGCAGCGGTGCCGCGCCTAGGAGTCTGCGGACTCCTTCTTCGCGGCGTCCGCCGAGATGATCGGGATCTCGCTCGTCGAGAAGTCCTTCGCCCAGTCCGACTGCGCGAGGTCCGACGTCGGGTCGTTGTAGTCCTCGATGACGCCCGCGATCTCGTCCTCGGAGCCGACGGTCGGGCCGGAGCCCATGAGCGGCGACGCGGCGGTCTCCTTCGTGAAGTACACCGCGACGAGGCCGATCAGGGCCGCGAGCATGAGGTAGAACGCCGGGATGTCCTCGGCCCACCCGAACCCGGAGTCCTTCGCCCAGTTGATGAGCGCCGAGGTCGCGAGCGGGGTCGTGCCGCCGAAGAGCGAGACCGACACGTTGAACGCGATCGCCAGGGCGCCGTAGCGGATGATCGTCGGGAACAGCGCCGGCAGCGTCGAGGGCATCGTCGAGGTGAAGGTCACCAGGACCACGCCGAGGATGAGCAGGCCGGCGAAGACACCGATGCCGGTGCCGGTCTGGACGAGCTTCAGGGCCGGCCAGGACAGCAGGATGAAGCCGATGCAGCCCGTGGCCAGGACCGGGCGACGCCCGAACTTGTCCGACAGCCGTCCGCCGAAGGTGATGACGACCATCATGAGGAGCATCACGACGACGATGAGGATGAGGCCGAACGTGGCGTTCTGCCCGAGGTTCTGCTCGAGGTAGGTCGGCATGTACGACAGGAGCATGTAGTCGGTCACGTTGAACACGAGGACCAGGCCGATGCAGATGATGAGCGAGCGCCAGTTCTCGGCGAAGAGCTTGAGGAACGGCGTCTTCTGCCCCTCGCGCTCGGCCGCCTGCTCCTGCTGCTTCTGGAAGGCCGGGGTCTCCTCGAGCTTGAGGCGCAGGTAGAGCCCGATCAGGCCGAGCGGGCCGGCGATGATGAACGGGATGCGCCAGCCCCAGCTGAGGAGGGCGTCCTCGGACAGGCCGAACTGCAGCCCGGTGACGATCGAGGCACCGAGCACGTAGCCGGCCAGCGTGCCGAACTCGAGCCACGAGCCCATGAAGCCGCGGCGCTTGTCGGGCGAGTACTCGGCGATGAAGGTCGCGGCGCCGCCGTACTCACCACCGGTCGAGAAGCCCTGCACGAAGCGGGCGACGAGGAGCAGGATCGGTGCCCAGAACCCGATCGAGTCGTAGGACGGGATGAGGCCGATCATGAGCGTGCCGGCGGCCATCAGGATCATCGTCAGCGCGAGGACCTTCTGCCGGCCGATCCGGTCGCCGATCGGGCCGAAGACGGCGCCACCGATCGGACGCACGATGAACGCGGCCGCGAAGAAGCCGAACGTCGCCACGATGTTCGCGGCGGGGTCGCCCTGCGGCAGGAACACCTGCGAGATCGTCACGGTGAGGTAGGCGAAGATGCCGAAGTCGAACCACTCCATCGCGTTGCCGAGGGCGGCAGCCGCCACGGCGCGCTTGAGCAGCGACTCCTCGACGACGGTGACGTCGTCCTTCGTGAGATCGCGACGAGCGCGCTTCGCGGCGCCCTTCGTGCGCAACGGCCGATCGCCGTGCGGGTGGGGTGCGTTGTTCGGTGCCAAGTCGTTCCTCCGGTGTGCGGTGCGTCCTTCGGGCGTCCGGCGGACGGCAACGGTGCAGCTCCTGCGAACTCCGCGCTCGCCGGACAAACTCCGACAGACTACCAGGTGTCCGGCGTGTCCGACAGGGTCGTGTGCTAGGTCCACACCCGCCACCCGCCCGAGGCCGCCACGGCCGCCCGCCCGGAGCGTCGGGGGCGGCCGCTACGATTGGGGAACCGCGCGCCACGCGCGCGACATTCAGGCACCTCATCACGGACTCGGTGCCGCACACAGCGAACGGAAGGCGCAGCCATGACGAAGCCCATGCCCGAGAAGCCCACGGTTGACGGGCTCGAAGACGTCTGGGGGCCCGTCTGGGAGCAGGACGGCACGTACCGCTTCGACCGCGACGCCGCGACGAAGGACGCCGTCTACTCGATCGACACCCCGCCGCCGACCGCCTCCGGTTCGCTGCACATCGGGCACGTGTTCTCGTACACGCACACCGACCTCAAGGCGCGGTACGAGCGCATGCGGGGCAAGCACGTGTTCTACCCGATGGGCTGGGACGACAACGGTCTCCCCACCGAGCGCCGCGTGCAGAACTACTACGGCGTCCGCTGCGACCCGCAGCTCCCCTACGACGGCACCTTCGTCCCGCCGTTCGAGGGCGGGGACAACAAGTCTTCGAAGGCCGCCGACCAGATCCCGGTGTCGCGCCGCAACTTCATCGAGCTGTGCGAGCGCCTGACCGTGCAGGACGAGCAGCAGTTCGAGCACCTCTTCCGCACGCTCGGCCTGTCGGTGGACTGGACCCAGTCGTACCGGACCATCGACGACACTTCGCGGGCGAGCGCCCAGCGCGCCTTCCTCCGGAACCTCGAGCGCGGCGAGGCCTACCAGGCCGACGCCCCGACGCTCTGGGACGTCACCTTCCGCACCGCGGTCGCGCAGGCGGAGCTCGAGGACAAGGAGATGCCCGGCGCGTACCACGGCATCGCCTTCCACCGCACCGACGGCGGAGACGACGTCGTCATCCAGACCACCCGCCCCGAGCTCCTCCCGGCCTGCGTCGCCCTCGTCGCGCACCCGGACGACGAGCGCTTCCAGGACCTCTTCGGCACCACGGTCCGCTCCCCCCTGTTCGACGTCGAGGTGCCCGTGCTCGCGCACCACCTGGCGCAGAAGGACAAGGGCGCCGGCATCGCGATGGTCTGCACGTTCGGTGACACCACCGACGTCGTGTGGTGGCGCGAGCTGCAGCTGCCGAACCGGGCGATCATCGGCTTCGACGGCCGCGTCCGCTCCGACGAGCCGGCGTGGATCGAGTCCGAGGGTGGCAAGGCCCTGTACGCCGAGATGGCCGGCAAGACCGTGTTCTCGGCGAAGAAGGTCGTCGTGGACGCCCTCACCGAGTCCGGCGACCTGATCGGCGACGTGAAGACGATCAACCACCCGGTGAAGTTCTTCGAGAAGGGCGACAAGCCGCTCGAGATCGTCTCCACCCGCCAGTGGTACATCGTCAACGGTGCTCGCGACGAGCAGCTGAAGGACACGCTCCGGAAGCGCGGCGAGGAGATCGCCTTCCACCCGGACTTCATGCGGGTGCGCTACGACAACTGGGTCGGCGGCCTCTCCGGCGACTGGCTCATCTCCCGCCAGCGCTTCTTCGGCGTCCCCCTGCCGGTCTGGTACCCGCTCGACGCCGACGGCAACCCGGTGTACGACCAGCCGATCGTCCCGACCGAGGCCCAGCTGCCCGTCGACCCGGCGTCCGAGCCGGCGCCGGGCTACGCAGAGGACCAGCGCGGCGTCCCCGGCGGCTTCCAGGGCGAGCTCGACGTCATGGACACCTGGGCGACGTCGTCCCTGACCCCGCAGCTCGCGGGCAAGTGGGAGACCGACCCCGAGCTCTACGACCTCGTGTACCCGTACGACGTCCGCCCGCAGGCGCAGGACATCATCCGCACGTGGCTCTTCACCACCGTGCTCCGCAGTCAGCTCGAGGCGGACACGGTGCCGTGGAAGCACGCGTCCATCTCCGGCTTCATCGTCGACCCCGACCGCAAGAAGATGTCGAAGTCGAAGGGCAACGTCGTCACGCCGCTGTCGATCCTCGAGCAGCACGGCGCCGACGCGGTCCGCTACTGGGCGGCCTCGTCGAAGCTCGGCACCGACGCGGCGTTCGACCCGCAGAACCCGAAGCAGATCAAGGTCGGCCGCCGTCTGGCGATCAAGGTCCTCAACGCGGCGAAGTTCGTGTACGGCTTCCCGCTGCCCGAGGGCGCGACCAGCGTCACCGAGCCGCTCGACGTCGATGTGCTGGCGGAGCTCGGCACGGTCATCGAGCAGGCGACCGCGGCCTTCGACGGCTTCGACCACGCCCGCGCGCTCGAGGTCACCGAGCGCTTCTTCTGGACGTTCTGCGACGACTACCTCGAGCTCGTCAAGGAGCGCGCGTACGGCACCGCGACGGAGTCGACGCACGAGACGCAGGCGAGCGCGGTCCTCGCGCTCCGCGCCGCGATCGACGCGCTCCTGCGTCTCCTCGCGCCGTTCCTGCCGTTCGCGACGGAGGAAGTGTGGGCCTGGACCCACGAGACCAGCGTGCACCGTGCCTCCTGGCCGACCGTGGCCGAGCTGCCCACCCAGGCCGAGCCGACGGGGCTGCTGGCCGCCGTGGGCCAGGCGCTCATCGGGATCCGTGGCGCGAAGACGGCTGCGAAGGCGTCCCAGAAGACGCCGGTGACGCGTGCGGTCGTCGCCGCCCCGGCGGAGACGCGTGCGCTCATCGAGCGCGCGGCGGTCGACCTGGCGGCCGTCGGCCGCATCGAGAACCTGTCGTTCACGGACGGCGCGGAGCTCGCGGTGACCGAGATCGAACTGGCTGAGCAGCAGGCCTAGTCGCGGTCGCGACGGGGTCGGCAGACGGACTGGAGGCACGGATGCAGTTGGGCAGACGCTGGAACGTGGGTGCGGACGCACCCGGGCAACTCCCCGAAGCGGTGGTCGTCGCCGTGCGTGAGGTCGAGGCCGAACTCGCGTCGGAGGCCGTCGACACGACCGGGTGGGGCTGGACGCTGACCTTCCTCGAGGGCAAGCCGATGGTCGCCCTCGACGACGGCACGTCGATCCACCTCGACGACGCCGGCCGCGCGCAGGTCACCAACCCGGACGACGCCGCCGAAGAGGACTGAGCGCCCGCCGGGCCGTCCGCCCGCCCGCCGGGCTTGAGCGCCTCGCACAACCAAAGTCACCCCGAACCGCGCGTTCCCGCGGTTCGGGGTGACTTTGGTTGTGCCGTGCTCCAGCAGGAGCGGCTCCAGCAGGAGCGTGCCCCCGCAGGAGCGACTGGACCGTCCGGGGATCAGGACCGGGCGAGCCAGGTGAGCAGGACCTCGTTGACCTCCGCGGTGTGCGTGGTCAGCAGGCCGTGGGGCGCGCCCTCGATCTCGACGTACTCCGCCGCCGGCAGCGCCTTGGTGAAGCGGCGGCCGGTGGCGTCGATCGGCAGGATGTTGTCCGCCGTACCGTGCACGATGAGCGCCGGGACGGTGACCTTCGGGATGTCCTGACGGAAGTCGGTCGGCCAGGTCAGCGGTGCCGCAGCGGATGCGATCGCTCCCGAGCCGGCGGCGATGTTCCACGCGTTGCGGACCTGCTCCTCCGAGATGCGGGTGCCGAGGTTCTCCGACAGGTTGAAGAAGTCCTGGTAGAAGTTCGTGAAGTACGCGTACCGGTCCTTCTTCACGTCGGCGGCGATGCCCTCGAAGAACGACATCGGGCCGGCGCCGTCCGGGTTGTCGTCCGTGATCGCCAGGAACGGCTCGAGCGACGCCAGGAACGCGACCTTCGCCAGCCGGTCCTCACCGTGGCGGCCGATGTAGCGGGCGATCTCGCCGGTGCCCATCGAGAAGCCGACGAGGATCACGTCGCGCAGGTCGAGCGTCTCGAGGACGGTGTGCAGGTCGTCGGCGAACGTGTCGTAGTCGTACCCGGTCGACGGCTGCGAGGACTGCCCGAAGCCACGGCGGTCGTACGTGATCACGCGGTAGCCAGCCTCGAGCAGGGCCGGGGTCTGGCCCTCCCACGAGTTGCCGTCCAGCGGGAAGCCGTGGATCAGCACGATCGGCTGCCCGGTGCCCTTGTCCTCGTAGTGCAGGTCGATGTCGACGCTGTTCTCGGTCCCGACGGTGATGGTGCCCATGGTGGATCCTTCCCTGCGAGTGGCCGTGCGGCCGCTCATCCTGGCGGAGAACGAGCGTTCTCGGCTGATGTCGTCTACACTAGAGAACGTTCGTTCCCCGCGCAAGTCGGGGACGTGAACACGCGAGGAACGAGGGATGCACATGGCCACCAGCACGATCTCGACCGGCACCGTCGACCCCGACGTCCGGGCCCACATCGTCGACGTCGCCGACCAGCTCTTCTACGCACGCGGCATCCAGTCCGTCGGCATGGACGAGATCCGCACCGGTGCCGGGGTCTCGCTCAAGAAGCTGTACGCGGCGTTCCCGGGCAAGGAACAGCTCATCGCCGCGGTGCTCTCCGGACGTCACGACCTCTGGGAGCGCGGCGTGCACGGCGCGGTCGAGGCGGCCGCCAGCCCGCGCGACAAGCTCCTGGCCATGTACGACTTCCTCGAGTCGTGGTTCGGCGACGACACCTTCCGCGGCTGCGGGTTCATCAACGCCTTCGGCGAGCTCGGCGCGACCTCGCCCGTGGTCGCCGAGATCGCCCGCGAGCACAAGGACTCCTTCCAGCGGTTCGTCCAGGGGCTCACCACCGACGCGGTCGCCGACCCCGCCCTGGCCGAGGAGCTCGCCGCCCAGCTCGCGCTCCTCGCCGAGGGCGCGCAGACGACGGCGGCCATCGCCGGCACGACGGCGCCCGCCGCGCACGCGCGTCGTGCGGCCGAGACCCTGATCGACGCCGCGACGCACTGAGCCCGGCTGCACCGGCACACCCGGTCGAATCGGGCGCACCGGGCGGATCCTTCCGACCGCGTACGCCCGATTCCGCTTTCCAGTCCGGTCGCGATGGGAAGGAACGCACCCCCGCGACGGACGGGAGGCGCGGGGCGGCGCCGCCACGCGCCTCCCGTCCGTAGGGTGGTTGCCATGGCAACCCCGTTCGACGTTCCGAGCACCCTCCCCTACGCCCTCCCGCCGTTCCGCGACGTCCGGCTCGAGCACTACCGACCCGCGTTCGACGCCGGCATGGCCGAGCAGCGCGCCGAGGTCGAGGCGATCGCCGCCTCGGCCGAGGCACCGACCTTCGAGAACACCCTCGTCGCACTCGAGCGCACTGGGCAGGCACTCGCCCGCGTGAGCCACGTGTTCTTCACGCTGTCCTCGGCGGACTCGACGCCGGAGCTGCACGACCTCGAGGCCGAGGTCTCCCCGCTCCTCGCCGCCCACCGCGACGCGATCACCCTCGACAGCCGCCTGTACGACCGGATCGCAGCGGTCCGGTCGGCGCTCGACGAGCGGACCGACCTCAGCGACGAGGACCGCCGCCTGGTGGAGCGGACGTACACCGAGATGACCCTCGCGGGCGCCGGGCTCGACGACGCCGGCAAGGAGCGTCTCACCGCGATCAACCAGGAGCTCTCGACGCTCACCACCACGTTCGAGCGGAACCTGCTCGAGGACACCAACGACCTCGCCGTGCACGTCACGGACGAGGCCGAGCTCGAGGGCCTCGACGAGGGTGCGAAGTCAGCCGCCGCCGGTGCCGCAGCGGACCGCGAGCTCGACGGCTGGCTCATCACGCTGCCGCTCTACACCGGGCACCCGTGGCTGGCGTCACTCGCGAACCGTGGCCTGCGCGAGCGGATCATGCGCGCATCGCTCTCCCGTGGCCGCCGCGGCAACGAGCACGACAACCGCGACGTGCTGCTGCGCATCGTCCGGCTCCGGGCCGAGCGCGCCGAACTCCTCGGGTTCCCGAACCACGCCGCGGTGGTGACCGCCGACGAGACAGCGAAGACCCCCGAGGCCGTCGAGGGGCTGCTGTCCTCGCTCGTCCCGGCCGCGGCGGCGAACGCCGACACCGAGCGCGCCGTGCGCTCCCGCACCGTCGGGTTCGACGTCGAGGCGTGGGACTGGGCGTACGCCACCGAGATCCTGCGGGGCGAGCAGTTCGCCGCCGACAGCTCCGCACTGCGGCCGTACTTCGAGGCCGACCGGGTCCTGCTCGACGGGGTCTTCCACGCCGCCGGCGAGCTCTACGGCCTGACCTTCACCGAGCGGGACGACCTGCACGGGTACAACGACGAGGTCCGGGTCTTCGAGGTGCGCGACGAGGACGGCGCCGAGGTCGGCCTGTACCTGCTCGACCTCTACACGCGCGACGGCAAGCGCGGTGGTGCGTGGATGAACCCGGTCGTCGAGCAGTCCGCACTGCTCGGCACGCTGCCCGTCGTCGTCAACAACCTCAACGTGGCGAAGCCGGCCGCGGGGTCGCCCACGCTCCTCATCCAGGACGAGGTCGAGACGCTCTTCCACGAGTTCGGGCACGCGCTGCACGGTCTCATCGCCCGTACGACGTACCCGCGGTTCTCCGGCACGAACGTCGAGCGCGACTTCGTCGAGTTCCCGTCGCAGGTGAACGAGATGTGGGTGTCGTGGCCCTCCGTCCTGGCGAACTACGCCAAGCACCACGAGACCGGTGAGCCGCTGCCGCCGGAGCTGGTCCTCGGCCTGAGCGACTCCGCCGGCTTCAACGAGGGCTTCGGGACGACCGAGTACCTCGCCGCCGCTCTGCTCGACCAGGCGTGGCACCGGCTGTCCGCCGCGGAGGCCGCCGCGGTGACCTCCGTCGAGGACTTCGAACGGGACGCCCTCGCGTCCGCCGGCATCGCGGTCGAGGCCGTGCCGCCGCGGTACTCGTCCACGTACTTCGCGCACACGTTCTCGGGCGGGTACGACGCCGGGTACTACGGCTACATCTGGTCCGAGGTGCTCGACGCCGACACGGTGGAGTGGTTCCGGTCGAACGGGGGGCTCTCGCGCGAGGCCGGCCAGCGCTTCGCCACGCGGCTGCTCGGCGTCGGCGGGGCGAAGGACCCGCTCGAGGCGTACCGCGACTTCCGCGGGCGTGACGCCGAGGTCGGCCCGCTGCTGCGCCGCCGCGGCCTCGAGTAGGCCGGCGCCCGGCACCCGGCACCCGGCGCCCGGCGGGCCGGCGCCCGCGCCCGCCCGGCGCCCGGCAGGCCGGCGCCCGCCCGGCGCCCGGCGGGCCGGCGGGCCGGCACCGCGATTCGCACAATCAAAGTCACCCCGAACCGCGGGATCCCGCGGTTCGGGGTGACTTTGATTGTGCAGAGCGCCCCGCCCCGCCCCGCGCGCGGCGCCGCGCGCGCGGCGCCGCGCCCGCCCCGCGCGGGGCGCCCGCCCCGCGCGCGGGCGCCCCGCGCGCGCCGCGCGCCGCACGCAGAAGGGCCCGCACACACGGTGCGGGCCCCTCGACGCGAACGGACGCGCTACGCCGACTTCTCGACCCGCTTCGCCCGCGGGCGCGGCACGATCGTCGGCGCCGCGTTCTCGAGCACGGACTCGCGGGTGATGACCACGCGCGCGACGTCGTCGTCCGACGGCACGTCGAACATGACCGGCCCGAGCACTTCCTCAAGGATCGCGCGGAGCCCGCGGGCACCGGTCTGCCGCAGCACGGCCAGGTCGGCGATCGCCTCGAGCGCGCCCTGGTCGAACTCCAGCTCGACCCCGTCGATCTGGAACATCCGCTGGTACTGCTTGACGAGCGCGTTCTTCGGCTCGGTCAGGATCCGCATGAGCGCGGACTGGTCGAGCTGCGACACCGTGGTGACGACGGGCAGACGACCGATGAACTCCGGGATGAGCCCGAACTTGTGCAGGTCTTCCGGCAGGACGTCGGCGTAGAGGTCCTGCTGGTCGAGCGGGCTGTGCAGCGGAGCGCCGAAGCCGATCCCCCGCTTGCCGACGCGCGACGACACGATGTCCTCGAGCCCGGCGAACGCCCCCGCCACGATGAACAGCACGTTCGTCGTGTCGATCTGGATGAACTCCTGGTGCGGGTGCTTCCGACCGCCCTGCGGCGGCACCGAGGCGACCGTCCCCTCGAGGATCTTGAGCAGCGCCTGCTGCACGCCCTCGCCGGAGACGTCGCGGGTGATCGACGGGTTCTCGGCCTTGCGCGCGATCTTGTCGACCTCGTCGATGTAGATGATGCCGGTCTCGGCACGCTTCACGTCGTAGTCGGCGGCCTGGATGAGCTTGAGGAGGATGTTCTCGACGTCCTCGCCGACGTAGCCAGCCTCGGTCAGGGCGGTGGCGTCCGCGACGGCGAACGGCACGTTGAGGCGCTTCGCCAGCGTCTGCGCGAGGTACGTCTTGCCGCAGCCGGTCGGGCCGATCAGCAGGATGTTCGACTTCGCGATCTCGACGTCGTCGCGGTCCTCGGCAGCGGTGATCTGCCCCTGCGCCCGGATCCGCTTGTAGTGGTTGTAGACGGCCACGGCCAGGGAGCGCTTCGCCGGGTCCTGCCCGATGACGTACTCCTGCAGGAAGTCGAAGATCTCGCGCGGCTTCGGCAGTTCGAAGTCGCCGCTCGCGGTGTCCTCGCCGGCTTCGGCCAGTCGCTCCTCGATGATCTCGTTGCACAGCTCGACGCACTCGTCGCAGATGTACACGCCGGGACCGGCGATGAGCTGCTGGACCTGCTTCTGGCTCTTGCCGCAGAAGGAGCACTTGAGCAGGTCGGCGCTCTCTCCGATGCGTGCCATGTCGGTGCCCTCCCTGGTTGACCGATGCAGACCTGATCGCCTGCCCGATGGTGCAGGCCGACGACCTGCCCGACTGTGGACGAGCCTAATCGCAACCGGCGACACCGGCTGCGACGCCGAGCCGCAATCGGCCACCGCGTTCGCCCAGGGCGTTCGATCCTGCTACCCTCTCCACGAATCCTCTACAACTTGTAGAAACGCAGCCCCCGGAAGGAACTCCATGCCCAAGCGTCTCGCCGTCGTCAGCACCGCGACCCTCGGCGTCACCGCTGCCATCGTCCTCGGCACCGCCGGCATGGCCAGCGCCCACGTCTCCGCCACGGCGACGTCGACCGCCGCGAACTCCTACACGACGGCCACGTTCTCGGTCCCGCACGGCTGCGACGGCTCCCCCACGACGAAGATCGAGTTCCAGGTGCCGGAGTCCGTCATCGAGGTCACGCCGACCGTGAACCCGAACTGGACGATCACGAAGGCCACCGCGAAGTACACGAGCCCGTCCGCCGCGTCGGACGACGAGTCCGCCGAGGACGCCGGCGAGCGCGTCACCAGCGTCACCTACACGGCGAAGACCCCGCTCCCCGCCGACGAGCGCGACACCTTCCAGCTGTCGTTCTCGCTGCCCGACGGCAAGCCCGGCGACCTCGTCGAGTTCCCCGCCCTGCAGACCTGCGAGAAGGGCACCGTCGAGTGGAACCAGGAGCAGCGTGCAGGCCAGGCCGAGCCCGAGCACCCGGCGCCCTCGATCACCCTGACCGCGGCCGAGGCCACGGACGACGACGGCGACCCGATCGCCGCCACCCCGACGGCCGAGGTCGCCGGCACGAGCACCACCGCCTCGAGCGACCCCGACCTGGTCGGCCGCTTCCTGGGCCTCGGCGGCCTGGTCCTCGGCGCCGTCGCCCTGGTCGTCGCCGTCGCCGGCACGCGTCGTCGGAGCACCAGCAAGTGAGACAGCGCGCCGAGACACCGCGCGTCGAGCGTCGCGTCGGTGGCCGGTCGCGGGCCTGGAGGCTCGTGGCCGGCTCCGCCGCGACGCTCGCCATCGCGGGCGGTGCGGTCCTCGGGCTCGCCGGCCCGGCCAGCGCGCACAACTACATGATCGCCTCGACGCCGAAGGTCGACGGCACCCTGACCGAGCTGCCGAAGGCGTTCGAGATCACGACGAACGACAAGCTGCTCGACATCGGCGGCTCGGACTCCGGGTTCGCGTACCGGATCGTCGGCCCGGACGGCAAGTACTACGAGGACGGCTGCCTCGACGTGGACGGCCCGTCGATGACCACGAAGGCCGCGCTCGGCGACTCCGGCAAGTACACCGTCGAGTGGCAGATCATCTCCGCCGACGGCCACACCGTCTCCGACGAGTACACCTTCACCTGGGACGCCCCGGCCGGCTTCACCCCCGCCGCCGGCTCGTCGAAGCCGCCGGTGTGCGCGACCGACGCCACCGACGACGAGACCACGAGCGCGACCACCGGCACGGCGTCGGGCACCGCCGACTCCGCGTCCTCCGACGCCCTCTGGATCGGCGCCGGCGGGATCGTCCTCGTCGGCGTGGTCGTCGCCGTCCTGCTGCTGCTCCGACGGAAGCCCGCTCCGGCGGCCGACGACGAGCCCGACCAGGACTGACCGCCACCCACGCGCCGAGCGCACGAGAAGGGCCCCGCACCGATCGGTGCGGGGCCCTTCTCGTGCGGGTCGTCGGTCTTACTTGACGAGTGCCGGCAGGTTCTTGCGGCTCGTGAGGACCTGGTCGATCAGGCCGTACTCGAGGGCCTCGGACGCGGACATGATCTTGTCGCGCTCGATGTCGTTGTTGACCTGCTCCGGCGTGCGGTTCGAGTGCTTCGACAGCGTCTCCTCGAGCCAGGTGCGCATGCGGAGGATCTCCGCCGCCTGGATCTCGATGTCGGACGCCTGGCCGCCACCCTGCTGGACAGCAGGCTGGTGGATGAGCACACGGGCGTTCGGCAGTGCCAGACGCTTGCCGGGGGTACCGGCGGCGAGGAGCACCGACGCGGCCGAGGCCGCCTGGCCGAGGCACACCGTCTGGATCTGCGGACGGATGTACTGCATCGTGTCGTAGATCGCCGTCATCGCGGTGAACGAGCCACCGGGCGAGTTGATGTACATCACGATGTCGCGGTCGGGGTCCATCGACTCGAGCACGAGGAGCTGCGCCATGACGTCGTCCGCCGAAGCGTCGTCGACCTGGACGCCGAGGAACACGATGCGGTCCTCGAACAGCTTCGCGTACGGGTCCTGCCGCTTGTAGCCGTAGGCCGTGCGCTCTTCGAAGCTCGGCAGGATGTACCGATCAGTGGGGGCCGGGACGTTCTGCGCGCCACCGAGCATGGGGAGGTGCATTCTCGTTTCCTTCTCTTCGGTGGGTCGGGTCAGGACTGGGCGTCGGGATCGGCCGCTGCGGTCGGGGTCTCACCGTCGGTGACGGTTCCGCCACCACCGATGACCTCGGTCGACGACGCACGGAGGTGGTCGACGAAGCCGTACTCGAGGGCTTCCTGCGCCGTGAACCAGTTGTCGCGGTCGTTGTCCTTGAGGACCTGCTCGATCGACTTGCCGGTCTGCTCCGCAGTGAGCTCGGCCATCCGCTGCTTCATGTCGAGGATGACCTTCGCCTGCGTCTGGATGTCGGCAGCGGTGCCGCCGAAGCCACCGGACGGCTGGTGCAGCAGCACACGGGCGTTCGGGGTGATGTAGCGCTTGCCGGGCGTGCCGGACGAGAGCAGGAACTGCCCCATCGACGCGGCGAGGCCGATGCCCACCGTGACGATGTCGTTCGGCACGAACTGCATCGTGTCGTAGATCGCCATGCCGGCGGTGATCGAACCACCGGGCGAGTTGATGTAGAGGTAGATGTCCTTCTCAGGGTCCTCGGCGGCGAGCATCAGCAGCTTGGCTGCGATCTCGTTCGAGTTGTCGTCGCGGACCTCGGAGCCGAGCCACACGATCCGGTCTCTCAGAAGGCGGTCAAAAACACTGGGGTTCAGTGTTGCTTCGGCCATGGAAAAGCTCCCGTTCAGTTGTCGCTTGATGTCGAACTTATCGGTTGCAACGCACCACTTCGCGTCTGTTCGCTGACGGCAATGCGGGTGGCCCGGAAACGGACTGGAGGCGCGGTGCCAGCTGGCACCGCGCCTCCAGTCAGAAGGTCAGGACGTGACTACTCGACGTCCTCCGCCGGGGTCTGCGCGACGCCCGCCGTGAAGGCGGACAGGTCCACGTCGTCACCGTTGGTGTCCTTGACGGTCACCTTCGAGAGGACGGTCGCGACCGCCTTCGAGCGAGCGACCTCGCCCACCATGCCGGGGATCTGGCCGTTCTGGTCGATCACCTTGATGAACTCGCCCGGCTCCATGCCGTACTGCGCAGCAGCCTGGATGAGGTACTGGGTGAGCTCTTCCTGCGAGACCTGGATCTCTTCCTTCTCGGCGATCGAGTCGAGGAGGATCTGCGAACGGAAGGCCTTCTCGCTGGACTCCGAGACCTCCTTGCGGTGCTCGTCGTCCTCGAGACGGTTCTCCTGCTCGAGGTGACGGTGCACCTCGTCCTCGATGAGCTTCTCCGAGATCGGGATGTTCACGTCCTCGATGAGCTTCTCGACGAGCTTGTCGCGAGCCGCGGCGCCCTGACCGAAGGTCTTGGACTTCGCGATCTGCTCCTTGAGGTCCGCCTTGAGCTCGTCGATCGTGTCGAACTGGCTCGCGATCTGCGCGAACTCGTCGTCGGCCTCGGGGAGCTCGCGCTCCTTGACGGCGGTGACGGTCACGGCGATCTGGGCGATCTCGCCCTCGCGGTCGCCACCGACGAGCTTCGACTCGAAGGTGGTGGACTCGCCGGCGGTGAGCGACTCGAGCGCCTCGTCGATGCCCTCGAGCAGGTCGCCCGAACCGATCTCGTAGGAGACGCCGGTGGCCGAGTCGACCTCGTCGTCGCCGATGGTCGCGGTGAGGTCGATCTGCGCGAAGTCACCCGTGGTCGCCGGACGGTCGACCGTCACGAGCGTGCCGAAGCGGGTGCGGAGGTTCTGCAGTTCCTCTTCGATCTCGTCGTCCGACACCTCGACGGCGTCGACGGTGAGCTCGTAGGAGCTGTAGTCCGGCAGGTCGAACTCGGGACGGACGTCCACCTCGAACGTGAGGACCAGGTCACCCGTGAAGTCCTTGACGTTCGGGAGCTCGGCCACGTCGGCCTCGGCACGACCGAGGATGCGCAGCTCCTGCTCCTCCACCGCCTGGCGGTAGAAGTTGTCGATCGCGTCGCCGACGGCGTGGTTCAGGACCTCGCCACGGCCGACACGCTGGTCGACGATCGCCGGCGGGACCTTGCCCTTGCGGAAGCCGGGGATGTTGATCTGCTCGGCGATGTGCTTGTACGCGTGGTCGATGCTCGGCTTGAGATCGTCCGGCGTCACGTTCACGGTGAGCTTGACGCGGGTGTCGCTCACCTTGTCGACGGTGCTGGTGGCCAAGGGATGTTCTCCTGTTGGTTGACGTTCGTGTGGTCGGTGGTTCTCGAAGACCTGGTCGGGGCGACAGGAGTTGAACCTGCGACCTCCCGCTCCCAAAGCGGGCGCTCTACCAAGCTGAGCTACGCCCCGTTTGACTGGGCCAGGGGTGTCCGCAGACGCCGGCAGGCGCACGGGACGCCGATGAGTCTAGCGGTCCCGGGGTGCGCGGTTCCCGGGAGGTTTCCTGCCGACTTCCCCGTCGACTTTGCTGTCGACTCCTGCCTCACGTCGCAGGCCGGCCCGCCACCGCACGCCGACGACGACCTGCACCGCGAGCGCCGCCACCCCGAGCACGATGCCGGCGACGATCCGCCAGCCGTGCAGGAGCGCGTGCGCCGGCTGGGTCTGCGGGTCCCCGAACAACTCCGGGCGCAACGAGAACACCACCGCGGCGAGGACCACCAGGGCGTACGAGAGGACCCGCGACCGCGTGATCGTGCGATCGGCGGACCCGTCCGGCTTCGGGATGACGCGCCCTGACATGTCGATGCTCGTTCGTCCGCTACGATGATGGGGCTGCGCCTGGTGCGCAGGCGCGGGGATGTAGCTCAATGGTAGAGCCCCAGTCTTCCAAACTGGCTACGCGGGTTCGATTCCCGTCATCCCCTCTGTGTTGGTGGGCGCTTCGCGCCGTTGTCGTCAGTTCGGGCGTGCTGATGTGGGCGGGCGGGGGCGCTTCGCTGCGTCGGGCGTCTGGCGCTTCGCGTCGGGGTCGTCGGTTGCTCGTCCTGAAGTGGGCGGGCGGGGGCGCTTCGCTGTGTCGGGCGCTCCGCGTCTGATCAGCGGTTTCTGCGTCTGGACGGTCCCGGCCTGGGATCGAGCAAGACCGCCGTGCGCCCGGCGTGCCCAGAGTTGTTCCTGGAAACGATGGTGTGAGCCGCTCATTCCCCCGCACCAGCAGGCATGGGACGAGCCAACATGAGAATCAAGCAGGTCAGAGGCGGAATTGCGCGGAGGCGCTGAGCCCCGCGCTTCGTCGGCTGGTGCACGGTTGCACGCTCGGTGCGACGTTGTTCCTGCGCACCGAGTGATCAATCTCGCACCACGAGCGATCGGCCGCAGCGCGCGCTCGGCGTCGCCTCCTGGTTGGGACGCGCGACAGCTGAGACGATGCACGGTCGCAGGGTTCCGAGCCGCCCCGAGAGCGCTCCGAGCGGCGCTTCTCCGACTTCCTGCCGCAAGCATCCGGTGGTGCTGCTCCCAACCGGGAGTGCCGCGTCCAGCAACGTGCAGCGCGGTCCGGACGGCACCGAGCGCTCGGTCGAGCGCACCGGACTCGTCGTCAGCGTCGACCCCGATCGAGAAGGTGCGGGTGCCGGTCGATAGGTCAGCGGTCAGGTCCTGGTCGTGGACGTCGTCGAGGTAGAAGAGTGCTTCCGCGATGGCGTCGTGGCGCGTCCGCAGGCTGGGTCAGGCGAAGATGGACGACGAGGTCGTGGGGACCATGTCCGTGGCCGCCTCGATCAGGCGCGGGTCGTCGGTCACGAGGGTGTCGGCCTGCAGCACCGCGACCGCAAGGTACTCCGCCGGCCCGACGTCGTCCCAGCCGAGACGCGTCGCGGTCTTCCACGCCGTCCCCCGCGACACCCGGTCCCCCAGCAGTCGGATCCGCAGCCCGGCCAGTCCGTCGAGCTGCGCCCGGGCCTCCCGCTCGTCCAGCTCGCCGGCACGGACCTGCCGGTAGAGCGCAGCCATGACGTGCGAACGGAGCACCGCGGGCCCGACCAGTTGGTCAGCCCCGTCCACCGCCAGCTCGCCGCGGACGATCCGCAGCGCGACGTCGGCGTCGATCGCGTACCTGGTCATGCCCGGCAGTCTGCTCCCCAGCGCGTCCTACGGGCCGGCGAACTCGAGGGTGAGGGTCGGCCTGTCGCCGAGCTCCACCCCGGCACGACGTCGCTCCGCGGCCCGGAGCGGTACGAGGTACCCGCCGTCCTTCGGGAACAGCGAGGTCGTCCACGTCACGCTGCCGATCGTCACACGCGCCGGGATCACACCCCAGCCGTACGTGAGAAACGGAGCGAGGTCGCGGATGGCCTCGGCTGCGTCGGACGGCACGACGGCGTAGAAGTACGGCGCCGGCCCACGCCACTCGACCACCTCGCCGTCGAACTCGATCTCCACGCCGCGATCGTACGGCGCGATGACTCGGACGGTCCGGTCAGATCGCTCCGACCGGCTCTTCTTCGACTTCTTGACGGAGCATTCGGTAGTGCCGCTCCCAACCAGGCGTGCCTCGACCCGCGGCGTGCAGAGCCGTTCGCACAGCCCCGAGGGCACGGTCGAGCGCACCGAACTCGTCATCGGCGACGACACCGATCGAGAAGGTCAACGTCCGGGTCTCCAGATCAGCCGCCAGGTCTTGGTCGTGCACGTCGTCGAGATCGAAGAGCGCGTCCGCGATGGCGTCGAAGTCGGTAGCGATGTCGTCCGCGTCGTCGAGCTCAGCCACGCATTCCAGTCGCACGAGGTACTTCGTCATCGTGTTCTCCTGTCCCAGCAGATCAAGCGCGTAAACCGATACATCAGATGCACAACGTACCAGGGGGCGGGACGGACGCGCCCCGCGCCTCCAGGCCTGGGCCAGGAGGCACGGGGCGCGAGCCGCCGCTGGGACGCGGCGTCAGCGGTACGACGCGGCCTGGCCGTACAGGACGTTCGTGAAGGACGAGACGTAGGCGGACTGGTCGCCTCCTGGCAGGTTGTACGTCATGAAGACGCCGTACCCGTCGGCCTTCGTGCGCTGGGCGAGCGAGACGGCCGTCGCCTGCGGGGTGTTCTGGATGTCGACCGCGGCCGCCGACAGCTTCGACTTCGGCAGCCCCGGGATCGTCGGCGCGGAGTAGGTGCCGTAGTACGGGTTCCAGGCGTAGTCGAGCTTCGAGCCGATGCTGCTGCTCGACGACGACAGCGCGGTGGACGCCGGGCCGATGTCGTAGAACGAGATCAGCTTGCCGGGCATGTCGGCACGGAGAGCGCTGATGAGCCACCCGATGGACTGCTGGTTCGGCTGCGGAGTGCCGTTCACGCCGTAGTCGGAGTACTCGTCGTCGAGGTCGACGCCGTCGAGTCCGTACTTCGACACCGTGGCCGAGACCTGGGCGGCGAAGTCGGCCGCGGCGGCCCGGGTCGAGAAGTTCGCGATCCCCGCACCCTGGTGGTTGCCGAGGACGGACAGCGAGACCTTGATGCCCTTGGCCTGCAGCGGCCGGATCTGGGTGGCCGCCTGGTCGAGGGTGCGCTGCACGTTCTCGTTGCTGGACAGGACCGCCTTGCCGTCCTGGTAGTCGATGTTCGCGGCGAAGATGATCGCCACGTCGAAGGCGTTCGCACCGTTCGCCAGCGTGTACCGGCCGACGTTCGCGAGTTCGTCGTTGTTGACCTCGACGTAGGCGATGCTCGTCGGACCGGACTTGGTGGGCGTCGCGTGCGGACCCCGGCCGTGGCCGTGGCCCGTGCCGTGGCCGTGGCCATTGCCCTGGCCGGCACCGTGCCCGGCCCCGTGGCCGACACCGTGGGCGGCACCGGCGGACGACGGCGCCGCCGACGCGGCCGCCGGCGCCATGGGCACCGCGACCATCGCGACGATCGCCGCAGCGATCCCGAACTTCGTGGACTTGTTCATGTCACTCCTCATCGAGTGGATGACCACGACCGCGGATGCAATCGTGCCGCCCGGGCCGGCTCACCCGAAGAGCCGGCCCGGGACGTTCATGCGCGCGGGTACCGGAACGTCCGCACCTCGTACGCGTCGACCGCGAACGAAGAGGCGTCGACCGCGGAAGCGTCGGCCAGCGGCTCCTCGAGCAGGGTGACCTCGATGCCGTGCCCGAAGCCACCGGACACCGCGATCCCACCGGGCCCGAAGCCACCGGACACCGCGATCCCACCGGTCCCCCGCCGCCCGACGGGCTCGTAGACGCGCACGACCAGGTCGCCGGAACGGTCGTCGGCGAGCTTGACGCTCGACAGGACGACGTCGCCGGAGACCCGCACGAGCGGCTCGAAGCCCTGCGCGCCGGTCACGGTCCGCGCGCTCGCGTTCATCACGACACCCGCTGCGGTCGCGCCGAGCTGGTCGGTGCCGATCACCATGCCGTAGCGGTGCGTCTGCACGCCCTGGTCGGTCTCGGGGTCGGGGAACCGCGGGGCACGCAGCAGCGACAGCCGCACGGTGGTGGTGACGTGCCCGTCGACGGAGTCGCGCGTGGTGTCGAACCCGTGGATCGAGTCGTTGACGAGGGCGACCCCGAAACCCGGCTCCGACACGAGCACGTAGCGGTGCATCGAGGTCTCGAACTTCGCGGCTTCCCACGAGGTGTTCGTGTGGGTCACGCGCTTCTGCGCCCCGAACTGCGTCTCGGCGACGGTGTGCTCCGCGCGGACGTCGAGCGGGAACGCGACCTTGAGGAACTTCTCGGTCTCGTGCCAGTCGGTGGTCTGGTCGAACTCCAGCGTGCGGGAGTCCGGCGCGAGCGTGATCTCCTGGCGGACGCTCGAGTCGCCGAACGCACGCTCGACGACCACGCGTGCGACGCCGGTCCGCTCGTCGAGGTCGGCGGTCACGCTGGAGGCGTCGACGAGGTCCTCGACGCGGTTCCGGTAGTACCGGTCGACGTCCCACGCGTCCCACATGTTCGGGAAGTCCTGGTGCAGCTGCAGCAGGTTCGCGACCTGGCCCGCCGCGACCGCGTCGCGCCCGGTGGTCAGGTCGACGGCGCTCGTCACGTGGCCGCGGCCGTCGACCACGACCCGGACGAGCGCGTTCGCCAGCACCCAGCTGCCGTCCTGCTCGGTGACGGTGACGGGGGTCGGCTCCGCCACGTCGGTCGCCAGGACCGCGCCCTGCGCGGGTGCGCCGGCCTGGAGGAACGGGGCCGGGTTCACGACGACCGTCGCGTCGCCTGCTCCGGCCAGTGCCGACAGCGCCGATTCGATCACCGCGGTGAGGCGCGCGGCCGTCTCGGCGTACTTCGCGACCGCTTCGCGGTGGACCCAGGCGATCGAGGTGCCCGGCAGGATGTCGTGGAACTGCTGCAGGAGCACCTGCTGCCAGAGCGCGTCGAGCTCGTCGTACGGGTAGGGGAAACCGGTCCGGGCCGCTGCGGTCGCCGCCCAGAGCTCGGCCTCGATGAGGAGCTGCTCGGTGCGGCGGTTGCCCTGCTTCGTGCCGTGCTGCGACGTCAGGGTGGCGCGGTGCAGCTCGAGGTAGAGCTCACCGACCCACACGGGCGGGTTCGGCAGCTCCGCCTTCGCACGGTCGAAGAAGACGTCGGGGTGTTCCCAGCGGACCTTCGCGCTGCCCTCGAGGTCGGCCAGGCGTGCGGCCGTCCCGGTCATCTCGCGCGTGGTCCCACCGCCGCCGTCGCCCCAGCCGACGGGTGCGATCGACCCGGTGGCGAGCCGGTTCTCGCGGAACTGCCGGGACGCCTTCGCGACCTCGGAGCCGCTGAGCCGCGAGTTGTACGTGTCCATCGAGGGGAAGTGCGAGAACACCCGCGACCCGTCGATGCCCTCCCAGAGGAACGTGTGGTGCGGGAACTTGTTGACCTGGTTCCACGAGATCTTCTGCGTGAAGAACCACTCGAAGCCGGCGCGGCGCATGAGCTGCGGCAGCGCCGGCGAGTACCCGAAGCTGTCCGGCAGCCAGACCCCCTTCGGCCGGATGCCGAACTCGCGCTCGAAGAACCGCTGGCCCTGCGAGAACTGGCGGACGATGCTCTCGCCGGTCGGCATCACGGTGTCGGACTCGACCCACATGCCGCCGATCGGCAGGAACCGTCCGGCCTCGACGGCGGCCGTGACGCGGGCGTAGACCTCGGGGCGGTGCTCCTTGATCCACGCGTACTGCTGCGCGCTCGACATCCCGTACAGGAAGTCGTCGGTCTGGTCGATGAGCTCGGTCATCGTGGACGTGGTGCGCGCCACCTTCCGGATCGTCTCGCGGACGGGCCAGAGCCAGGCGGAGTCGATGTGGGCGTGTCCGACGGCGGAGATCGTGTGCGCGGACGCCTCGGCGGGTGCGGCGAGGACATCGGCGAGCGCGGCGCGGGCGTCCGGCGCGGTCTCGGCGATGTGCTGCAGGTCGAGCCGGTCGAGCGCGTCGTCGAGGGCCTGCAGGATGCGCATCCGACGGGGGCCCTCGGGGAGCTCGGCCTGCAGTTCGAGCAGGACGTCGATGTCGAGGGCGAGCTCGTGGACCTCGGACTCGAACACGGCGAGGTCCATCCGCCTGCTCGTGTAGAGGCGCTTCGGCGAGGACGTCTCGATGTCGCCCTCCTGCGTGACGAGGAAGGGGTGGTAGTCGAGCAGGACGGGGTTCGACGCCGCCTCGACGAAGAGCTCCACGGTCTCGCCGCCCTCGGCCCGTTCGGTGACGAGCACCCACTGGTTCCGCGGGTTGATCGACTTCACCGGGGTGCCGTCGGCGAGGTACACGAGCCCCTCGCACTGGAAGCCCGGCATGTTCTTGTCGAAGCCGAGGTCGATGACGGCCTCGATGCGGCGGCCGGCCCAGGCGTCCGGCACGGTGCCGGTCAGCCGGAACCAGGTCGTCCCCCACGCGGCGCCCCACGTCGTGCCGACCTCGTACGGCGCGAAGTCGAGCTGCAGGCCCTCGGTCGGCGGGATCGGCTCCCCCGGCAGCTCGTGCCACGCGGTCGTGAGCGGTGTCGCCGTCGCGTGCACCGCGGGGGTGATCCGCTCGTCGAGGACCCGCCGTGCGCGGCCGGTGGTGAGGGGGATGTCGTCGTGCATGGTGCCTTCCGGGTCTGGGGAGGGTCAGGGCATGGTCGCGGGGTGCGCGACCGAGATCGGGGTGTGTGCGGTGTCGAGGTCGGCGGGGACGTCGACGCAGCGGGTGATGCCGCGCGCCGCGAGCGTGCCGGCGTCGGCGAGTCGGGAGCGGAGGACCACCTGCGGGCCGCGGCCGTCGGGCGCGGTCGAGGCGGCCTCGAGCCAGGCCGCGGCGAACCGGCCGCCCGGTGCGCAGTCCGCCCGGGCGCCGTGCCGGTCGGTGCCGTCGGGCAGCACGTCGTCGAGGACGATCGCAGTGGTCGGCGCGGCGCGGGTTCCGCATTCCCCGTCGCCCGCGCGGGCCATCGCGGCGAACGCCTCGCCAGCGGGCTTCAGCCGGCCGTCGTTCGTGAAGAGACCGAGGTCGTACTCGAGTTCCGGGAAGTCGGCGAGGGTCCGGGACACGTCGTGGGAACACCACCAGGTGACGCCGAGCACGTGCTGGGCGTCGAGGACGTGCCGGATCGTCTGCTCGGTGAACGAGGCGGCGTCGGCGGGCGCGATGACGTTCGTCGGGGCGCCGACCTCCTGCAGCCAGTTCGGCCGGGCCGGGTCGCGGTTCCAGGCCGCGGCGAGCTGGAGCAGGTACTCCCCGTGGCGGACCGATCCGGGTCCGAGCGCGCCGTGCAGCGCCGCCGAGCCGTTGAACACCCACGAGTGCGTGACCGTGGCGTCACCGTGGTCCGCCGCGTGCTCCGGTCCGAACGGCTGCGCGTCGTCGTACCAGGCGGCGTCGTACTGCGCGACGGTGACCAGGGGCAGTGGACGCGACGCGGTGCCGGGCGCGACCGGCGTGGCGGGGCCGAGCCGCGCCTCCAGGCCGGACCGTGCCGCGGCGACCATCGCCGCTGCCCACGCGTGTCCCTGCTCCGCCGTGATGGTGTGCGGGGTCGGGTGCGGCGCGTGCGCGAACTGGTTCACCTCGTTGCCGATGGTGATGCCGAGCAGGTTCGGCCGGTCGGCGACCGCCGCGGCGAGCGCCCGGACGTAGGCGGCGGTCGACGCGACCACGTCCGGGTCGGTGAACATGTTCCGCCGGTGCCAGCTCTCCAGCCAGGACGGCACGAAGTCGAAGCTCGACAGGTGCCCCTGCAGGGCGTCGACGTTGACGTCGAGCCCGAAGGAGCCGGCGATGTCGACCACGGTCGCGACGTCCGCCAGCGCCTGCTGCCGGATGAGCGTCCGGTTCGGCTGCACGACCGGCCAGAGCGGGAAGATCCGGACGTGGTCGGCGCCGAGCGACGCGATCGCCTCCATGTCGCGCGCGGTGTCCGACGGCGAGAAGTCGAGCCACGAGTGGAACCAGCCGACCGAGGGGGTGTGGTTGACGCCGAAGCGCATCAGCCCTTCACCCCACCCTCTTCGACGCCCTTGAAGAAGAACCGCTGCAGGACGGCGAAGATCACGGCGATCGGGATGAACGCGATCATGGTGCCGGCCGCGATCAGGCGCTGGTCGGTGCCGAACGTGCCGCGCAGGTACTCGAGCCCGACCGTCAGCGTCAGCTTGTCCGGGGACTGCAGGACGATGAGCGGCCAGAGGAAGTCGTCCCACGCGCCGATGAAGGCGAAGATCGCGATGACCGCGATGGTGCCCTGGACGGCGGGCAGCGAGATGTACCGGAGCCGCTGCCAGGCGTTCGCGCCGTCCATCACCGCGGCCTGGTCGATCTCCTCGGGGATCTGCCGGAACGCGTTGAACATGAGCAGGACGTTGAGCGCCGCGATCATGCCGGGCAGGGCGACGCCGACCAGGTTGTCGGCGAGGCCGAGGTCCTTCACGGTGACGAACTGCGAGATGATCGTCGCCTCGCCGGGCAGGACGAGCGTGGCGAGGAACAGGCCGAGGACGGCCTTCCGGAAGCGCCACTGCAGCCGGGCGAGGGCGAAGCCGGCGAAGGTCGCGAACACGATGTTCCCGATGACGTCGATCGCCGCGACGATGAGCGAGTTGCCGATGTACCCGAACACCGGGATCGCGTCACCCACCCGCAGGTAGTTGCCGATCGTCGGCTGCGACGGGATGAACGACGGGTTCGCCGTGTAGATGTCCTCGCCCGGACCCTTGAGCGACGTGGACAGCTGCCAGAGGAACGGCCCGATCGTGATGAACAGCACCACGATGAGCAGGACGTAGCGGATCGCCTTCTCGCGGGTGGACATGACGCCCCAGACGACGCGGCGCCGTCGCTTGGGCGGTGTGCCGCCGCCGGTCGCGCCGGTCACGTCGGGCGCGGGGACGGCCGCGCCCTGGGCGCCGCCGAGGACGGGTTCGGTGGTGCTCGTCGTGTTCGTCACTTGTCCGCCTTGCTGTTCATCCGGGCGAGGGCGAGCATCGGGATGAGCGTCACGGCGAAAAGCAGGAGGCTCAGCGCCGACGCGTACCCGAGGTTGCCGGTGAACCCGCGGGCGTACTGCTGGATGAGCATGACGAGGGAGTTGTCCTGCCCGCCGGGGCCGCCCGTCCCGTTCGTCAGGATGTAGAGCTCGCTGAACACCCGCAGGGCACTCACGCACACGAGGATGCCGACGAGGGTCAGGGTGCCGCGCACGCCGGGCATGGTGACCGACCAGAAGCGGCGGGCGGCCCCGGCACCGTCGAGCGCCGCGGCCTCGTGCAGCTCCTTGCCGACGTTCCCGAGCGCCGCCAGGAAGATGATCATGTAGTACCCGAGGCCCTTCCAGACCGTCAGGCTGATCGCGCTGAACAGCAGCAGCCACCGGTCGGTCAGGAACGGGATGCTGCCCTGCACGATGCCGAGCGACTGCACCATCTCGTTGATGACGCCGCGGTCGTCGAGGATCCAGTTCCAGATCAGCCCGACGACCACCGCGCTGGCGATGACCGGCGTGTAGTACGCCGTCCGGAAGAAGGCGATGCCGGGCAGCTTCTGCTGCACGAGCACGGCCATGAGGAGCGGGAGGACCGTCAGGAGCGGCAGGCAGACCGCCATGTAGATGACGCTGTTGAGAAGCGCCTCCCACACCTGCGGGTCGGCGAGCAGGGTCTGGAAGTTCTGCAGACCGACCCAGCGGCTGACCCCACCGAGCGGGCTGGCGTTGGTGAACGACAGCCGGACGGTGTTGATCGACGGCCAGAGACTGAACGCGACGAGCCAGACGAGTGCCGGCAGGACGAGCAGCCACGGGGTGAACCAGCGGTTGGCGCGCATGGCGATCCTCCCTCTCTCTCTTCTTCTCGGGGGTGATCAGCCGTTGGCGAGCAGGGTGTTCATCTTGGTCTGCGCCGTCTGCAGCGCCTTCTCGGGGCTGATGCCGCCCTTCATCGCCAGCGCGATCTGCTGGTCGAGGAAGTCCGTCATCGCCGAGTTGGCCTCGACCGGGTTGAGGTTCTTCGCCGTCTTCAGGGCGTCGTTCGCGAGCACGCGGGCCTTGGCCTCGACCGTGCCGTCGTCCTTCGAGAAGAACGGGTCGGACTGCGACGACGTGGTCGACGGGAAGATGTTCACCAGGTGCGCGAAGGCCTCCTGGTTCTTCGCGTTCGTCATGAACGACGCGAGTGCCTCGGCCGTGGCCAGGTGCTTGCTCTTCGCCGAGACGCTGAGGCCCTGCACGTAGAGCGGCGGGTTGTCGAGCGCCGGCGAGACGACGATGTTGCCCTTGAGCGACGGGTTGTTCTTCTCGAAGTCGCTGATCGCCGTGGCGCCACCGGTGGTCCAGGCGACCTTGCCCTGGGTGAACAGCGTGGAGTTGCCGAGGTAGTCGGTGTTGAGGACCGACGACGGCATGAGGCCGTCCTTGTACGCCTTGGCGTACTTGCTGATCAGGTCGGCGGCCTTCGACGAGTCGGCGAAGGTGAACTTCGTCCCCTTGTCGTTGATGATCTTCACGCCGGCGAGCGAGAAGTCGCTCAGCCCGGGCTTGCGGCTCATCAGGTAGTCGTCGGGGCACTTCTGGTGCATCGTCTCGGCCTGCGCGAACAGCGCGTCGGTGGTCTTCGGCGGGTTCGCCGGGTCGAGACCACACTTCGTGAACATCGACTTGTTCCAGTAGTCGATGTCGGTGTTGAGGTACCAGGGGTACCCGAAGGTGCCGTCGACGCCCTTGTAGTTGTAGGCCGCCAGGGCGCCCTTGACGTAGGTGCTCGAGAGCTTGCTGTCGTCCTTCGCGACGTCCTGCAGGAACCCGCGCTTGGCGAGGGGCAGGGCGATGTCCGGCGGCAGGTTGATGACGTCCGGCAGCGAGTTCGACGAGGCCTGGCTGAGCACCTTGTCCGCGTAGCCGTCACCGGGCTGGTCGACGAGCTTGACCTTCGCGTCCGGGTGCTGCTTCTCGAACGCCTTCACGACACCGTTGAGGTAGTCCGTGTAGGTCGGCGTGAGGGCCCAGGTCTGCAGCGTGATCGTGCCGCTGATCTCGCCGCCGCCGTTGCCGGCGCCGCTGCTGCCGCTCGAGCACCCGGTGAGGACGAGGGCGGTGGCTGCGGCTCCTGCGAGCAGCGCGATCGCGCGGCTCGTCGTCGTACGTGTGGTCGGTCTCATCGCGTCGGACTCCCTTGTGCTGACGATGTCTTCTGACGGGATGCGGTGCACGACTTCGGTGGTCGTGCACTGCTGAACCGGTTCAGTGGATCGCACCGAACCGGCTCGTGGCAGCGACTATGAACGACTAAAGCGCTATAGTCAACCCCGTGGCCACCAAGCGTCGAACGACGATCGCCGACATCGCCGCGCGTGCCGGCGTGTCCATCAGCGCCGTCTCGTTCGCGCTCAACGACCGACCAGGCGTGTCCGACGAGACCCGTCGCCGCGTCCGCGAGATCGCCCGCGATCTGGACTGGCAACCGCACACCGCGGCACGTGCTCTGGGCGGCGCTCGGGCCGGTTCGATCGGCTTCGTCCTGAACCGTCCTGCCCGGACCCTCGGCACCGAGTCGTTCTTCGGCGACCTCATCTCGGGCATCCAGCTCGGGCTCGCCGGCACCCACGTCGGCATGAACCTCCTCGTCGCCCGCGACGCCACCGAGGAACTCGAGACCTACCGCGACTGGTGGCGCGGACACCGGGTCGACGGCGTGATCGTGATCGACCCGCGGCGCGACGACGACCGGCTCGCGCTGCTCGCCGACCTCGGGATGCCGACCGTCGTCGTCGGGTCGCACCCCTCGCCCGAGGGCGCGGCACCGACCGTCTGGATCGACGACTCCGACGCCACCGACACCGTGCTGCGGTACCTGCACGCGCTCGGGCACCGGCGGATCGCGCACGTCGCCGGGCGTCCGGAGTTCGAGCACACCGCGATGCGGATCGACCGGGTGCGCGCGTTCGCCGCGGCCGAGGGCCTGGAGGGCGCCGTGTCCATCCCGACCGACTACTCCGCCGACGCCGGGGCGAGCGCCACCCGGACCCTGCTGTCGCAGAGCACACGCCCCACCGCCATCGTCTACGACAACGACGTGCTCGCGGTCGCCGGACTCGGCGTCGCGAGCGAGATGGGGGTCGCCGTGCCGGGGGACGTCTCCATCGTGTCGTTCGACGACTCCGCGATGATCCGGCTCGTCCGGCCGGCGATCACCTCGCTGACGCGTGACACCGTCGAGCTCGGGCAGCGGGCGGCGACGCTCCTGCGCGAGCAGATCGACGCGGGCTCGCCGCTGCCGTCGCGTCCGGGGCCGTCCCTGACGCTGAGCGTCCGGGAGTCCACGGCGCGCGCCCGAGCCTGAGTCACGCCAACCCACCCCTCCGACACGCCGATCCCCCACCGCCACCGCCCGGCCCCGGCGCGTCCGACTTGACGCCGATTCGAACACACGTTCGAATGTCCTCGTGGGACGGCGTCGCGAGAACCGGTGGCAGCCCCCGGAGCACCCGGAGGTCGAACGCCCGCGCGCCTACTCCCTGTCCGAGGACGCCCGCGGCCCCGACGCCTGCCACGCCGTCACCCCCGTGCCGGTGTGGGCCTGGATCCAGTTCCCGACCTTCCACGTCAGGGTGAAGGCCTTCGCGAAGAGCTGGACCCGCGACGCCGTCCTGGTCGAGTGGGCACAGTTCGGGCAACAGGCGAACGCCTGGGTGTGGCGGTCGGCCGTCAAGCACCGGACACTCCGGGCCGACATCGGCAAGCGCAGTCCGGAGAACGCATCGCATTGACTTCCCCCGGCATGACGAGGATCGTTTACGGAACACCGGTTCAGCAAGTAACTCGATGATCGAGGCATTCGGTCGGAGTGCTGGAACGGGAAGGAGGCACCAATGCAGAAGAACGAGGTGCCGTCCTGGGTCGCCCACGTGCTCACCCCACCAGAGGTCATCGCGGCCTACGTCGAACGACGGGTCAACGACCCGGCGCTCCTGACGGGTGAGCAGTCGGAACCCACGTACGCGGATTTCCTCCGCAGCGAGTAGACGGGTCTTCCTGGAGGCGCGGATCGCGTTCCGTCACGACGGAACCGGATCCGTGCCTCCCTTTCTCCCCCCGCGCGCACGTCGCGCGGACAGCGTCACGCCGACGCTCGCCGCGGTGACGCACGCGAGGGCGACGATCTCGAGCGCCGCGAGCCGTTCGTGCAGGATCGCCAGCCCGGCGAGGGCCGCGATCGCCGGCCCGAGGCTCTGCAGCACCCCGAACACCCGTGTCGGCATCCGCCGGAGCGCGAGCATCTCGAGCGCGTAGGGCAGCACGCTCGACAGCACGGCGACGGCACCGAACACGACGAGCAGCACCGGTTCGCGGACCACCCCGTCGACGGCGGACCGGAGCCCGAACGGCAGGGCGACGACCATCGCCACGAGCATCGACACCGCGAGTCCGTCGACCCCGGGGATCGCTGCGCCCACGTGCCGGTTCATCACGATGTAGCCGGCCCAGCACGCGGCGGCCAGCACGGCGAAGACGACCCCGCCGACGGCGGTGATCGCGGCCGGTCCGACGCCGAGCAGCACGACCCCGGCGAGTGCCAGCACGGCCCACGTGACGTCCCGCCAGCGCCGGGTGTGCACGAGCGAGAGGGCGAGCGGCCCGAGGAACTCGATCGTGACGGCGACCCCGATCGGGATGGTCGCGAACGCCACGTAGATGAAGACGTTCATGCCGCCGAGCGCCAGCCCGAGGCCGACCGCGCCGAGCCACTGCGCACGGGTCCAGTGCCGGACGCGGGGCCGCACCACGAGGGCGAGGACGACGGCGCCGATCACGAGCCGGAGCGTGGCGGCACCGACCGACCCGACGTCGTCGAAGCGGGTCTTGGCGATCGCGGCACCGAGCTGCACGGACACCATCGCGGCGAGCGCGAGGAGCGGCGCGGGGACGCGGTTCACCGGTTCGCCGTCACCCGAGGTACGCGAGCACGGCGAGGACGCGGCGGTGGTCTTCGCCGGTGTCCTCGAGCGCGAGCTTGCCGAAGATGCTCGACACGTGCTTCTCGACCGCGCCGGTGCCGATGACGAGCGCGCGGGCGATGGCCGCGTTCGTGCGGCCCTCGGCCATCAGCCCGAGGACCTCGCGCTCCCGCGGGGTGAGCGCCTCGAGCGGGTTGCGGCGGCGGCTCATGAGCTGCGTGACGACCTCGGGGTCGAGCACGGTGCCACCGGCGGCGATGCGGCGGACGGCGTCGTCGATCTCCTCGAGGCGGGTGACGCGGTCCTTCAGCAGGTAGCCGATGCCGGTTGCGCCGGCGGCGAGGACGTCCTCGGCGTAGGTGGCCTCGACGTACTGGGACAGCAGGAGGACCCCGGTGCGGGGCGCCAGGCGGCGGGTCTCGACGGCGGCGCGGACGCCCTCGTCGGTGAAGGTCGGCGGCATCCGGACGTCCATCACGACGACGTCGGGGGCGTGCTCGGGCAGCGTGCGGAGGAACGAGACGGCGTCGGCGTACTGCCCGACGACGTCGATGCCGGCCTCGTCGAGGACCCGTGAGAGCCCCTCGCGCAGCAGGACGGCATCGTCGACGACGACGGCCCGGATGCGTGCTGCATCCGGGCCGTCGCTCATGCCGACCAGCCTAGTGGGAGCGGTGCCGCTCCCGCGGAGCGGTGCCGCTCCCGCGGGGTCACACCCGGGACCGGTGCCGCTCCCGCGGGGTCACACCCGCGCCACGGGCACCCCGTTGAGGGCACCGAGCGGGATCCGTGCGGTGGCCTCGGTGGGGCCGCCCTCGGGGCTCGAGACGGTGAGCTCGCCGTCGAGGGCACGCATCCGCCCCATCAGCCCCTCGATGCCGTGCCCCTCCTGCGGGCGGGCACCGCCGCGGCCGTCGTCGGTGACACTCACGGTCAGGTACCAGAGGCCCGAGGCGTCGACCACGAGCCCGAGGTAGACACCGGCCGTCGAGGCGCCGGCGTGCTTCGTGGTGTTCGTCAGCAGCTCGCTGACGGTGAAGTACACGTTCCGCTGGATCTCGGTGGCCAGCTCGAGCCCCTCGGGCAGGCGGACGTCGAGGCCGACGGGGATCGGGGTCCGGGCGACCAGGGCTTCGAGTGCGGCGACGAGCCCGCGGTCGAGCAGGATCGGCGGCGCGAACCCGCGGGACAGGGCGCGCAGTTCGTCGAGGGCGTCCTTCGCGTGCTCGGAGGCCTCGCCGATCAGCTGCTTCGCCTTCTCGGGGTCCTTGTCGAAGGCGCGCTCGGCGGCGGACAGGTCCATCCGGAGCCGGACGAGCCGCTGCTGCGGGCCGTCGTGCAGGTCGCGCTCGATCTGGCGGAGCGCCTGCCCCTCGGCGGTGACGGCACCGGCACGGGAGGCCTGGAGCCCGGCGACGCGCTGCTCGAGCTGCTCCGCACGGAAGCCACCGAGCAGGCCGAAGTCGATCCAGTAGTGCGCCAGGACGGACCCGCGGGCCCAGAGCGGGAAGAGGACGACCGAGGCGGCCATCGAGAGCAGCCCGAGCGCGCCGAACCCGACGACGGACGTCATGTCCCACCCGAAGTACTGGGCGCTCATGCCGTTCACGAACGCGACCCCGGCGAGCGCGACGGGCCACAGGAACCCGGCGAGCAGGACTGCTCCGGCACCCACGGTGAAGAGCGCGGCGAGCGGGTACACGACGGCCGCGTGCAGCAGGTACAGCCAGTAGTGCGGGTTCGCGACCGCGGAGCCGGTGCGGGTCCACCAGTTCTGCTGCCAGCGCGGCGTCCAGTCGACCGGGCGGATCGGACGCGCGTCGGCCCACCCGATGCGGAGCTTCTCGAACTGGCCGAGCCATCGTGCGACGAACAGCGCGATGAAGAACATCAGCAGCACGAACGGGTTGAAGAGGTCGCGGAAGCCGCCGCCGAAGATCGCCGCGGGGAAGGCGGCGTACAGCGTGCAGAGCAGGACCGCCGTGAGTGCCATGTACCCGAAGTCGCGGGGCAGCCGGCGCCAGGCGTCACGGTAGAACGCGCCGGCGGTCATCCCGGACCCCGAGCCGGAACCCGTGCCGGGGGCGGTGCCGACACCCGCACGGAGACCAGCGCCGGCGCCCGCGCCGGTGCCCGAGACGGGCCCGGTCGGCGGCGGCGTCGACGACCACGAGGACGGGGTCGGCTCCGTCGGTGCGGCGTTCGGCTGCGTGGGCATCGGTTCGGTGGCTCCTGGTGGCACGGAGTCGTTCAGCGGGACGGTCTCGGCCTGGTCGAGGCGGGCGGTGTCGGTCATGACACCAAGCCTCGCGATCACGGGCTCGTTCCCCCATCCTGCCCCCTCCCGGACCCGTGGTGGGGTTATCCCCCGCTCCGGCGTTACCGGCCGAGCGGCCCCGCCGCGGTCGTCGTGTCGGTCAGGCGAGTCCGGCTGCGACCTCGGGCGTCTCCTCCGGGATCGCCCAGCGCTCCGACGACATGCCCCCGCCGCCGCGGATGGACAGCACGGTGCCGTCGGCGTCGCGCTCGTACGTGATGTCCTCGCCGATCGAGCCGAAGCGACTGCCGTGGGTCATCCGCAGCGTGTCCGCGTCGACGACCTCGAGCCGGGTCGGGCTCTCGAGCGGCGTCGGCGACGACGGGTCGACCTCGAGCAACCGGTCGCCGAGGCGGGCGATGTCGCTGACACCCCAGGGGTTCGCGAACCGCCCGGTGAACGTGCTCGTGTCGACGCCGTCCGGCACCGGGGTCCCGGGGGCATCGGTGTCCGCCGCGGCGTCGAGCAGGGTGATGATCGCGGTGGCGATGAGCGTGGCGGGTCCGGCTGCGGCGCTCGTCAGCACGGAGACGACCAGGCCGGACGCCGGGTCGAACACCGATTGGGTGATGTGCCCCGGGAACCCGCCGGAGTGGCCGCGGACGTCGCGTCCGCCGATCCGGTCGACGATGAACCCGGCACCGTACCCGCGGTCGGCCGGGTCCTCGGTGGCGCTCCAGGCCTTCCGCTGCGCCAGGCGCTTCGAGTGGTCGTCGAGCAGGGTCCCCTGCCCGATGACGTGCTGCGAGAAGTACCGCACCAGGTCGGACGCGGTGCCGTGGAAGCCGGTCGCCGCGGCCATCGCCCGGGTGTCGACGTGGTCGATCCGGCGACGCCGGCGGTCGGTGTGGAAGCCGGTGTACCCGACCACGAAGTCGTCGGCGCGGTCCGGGTCCCAGTCGGGCCCGGTGTTCCGCAAGCCGAGCGGTTCCGTGATCGACTCGCGGACGTACGCGTTGTACGACTTGCCGGACACCCGGGCGATCACGAGCCCGAGCAGCGAGTAGCCGAGGTTCGAGTAGTTGAACGACGACCCGGCGGGCACCTTCTGGCCGCGGTCGAGCACGAGCGCGAGGAGTTCCTGCTCGTCCGGGAAGGGCCGGAGCAGCGACCAGTAGTCCCCGTCGTGGCCGTCGCGGATGACACCGGCGCCCATCTCCATGAGCTCCCGGATCGTGGCGTCCGCGAGCGGCGACCCGCCGTCGACGAGCGCCGGGACGTACGTGCCGACGGTGTCGTCGAGCCGGAGCGACCCGCGTTCGGCGAGCTGCAGGAGCGCCGTCGCGGTGAAGGTCTTCGAGTGCGACGCGATGCGGAACAGGTCCGTCGTGGTGAGGCGACGGCCGGCTTCGACGTCGGCGTAGCCCCAGGCCTCGTCGAGGAGCACCTCGCCCCGGTACCCGATCGCGACCTGCACCCCGGGTACCCGGAGCTGCCAGACCTTGTACGACACCCAGTCCCGGATGTACGGCAGGGCGGTCTCGTAGGCGGCGCGGTTCGACATGCCGACCAGACTTCCATGTGCCACGCTCGGAGCATGCGACACACACCGCACTTCCTCATGACGGACGTCGACGAGGTGCGCCGCCTCGTCGACGAGAACCCGTGGGCCACGATCGTGTCGCACACCGACGCCGGCCTGGTCGCGTCGCACTACCCCTTCCTGCTCGAGCAGGCGGGTCCGGACGAGATCGTCCTCGTCTCCCACGTCGGCCGTCCCGACGAGCAGGCGCACGAACTCGGGCGGCACGAGGTCCTCGTCGTGGTCCAGGGCCCGCACGGCTACGTCTCCCCCGCCTGGTACCCGCCCGAGCAGTTCGTGCCGACCTGGAACCACGTCACCGCGCACCTCTGGGGTACCCCGGAGATCCTGTCCGACGACGAGAACTTCCGCGTCCTCGGGGAACTCGTCGACCACTTCGAGCGGGTCATGCCGTCGCCGGTGTCGTTGCAGGTCGACGAGGAGACCGCCCGCCGGATGGCGAAGGGCACCGTCGGGATCCGCATCCGGATCACCCGTTTCGACGCGCGCGCGAAGCTCTCGCAGAACAAGGCGCCCGAGGTGGTGGACCGGATCGTCGCGGGCCTCCGCGGGAACGGCCCCTACGCGTCGCCGGCGCTCGCCGACGAGATGGAACGAGCGCACGCTGCGCGTGTGGACGGACTGGAGGCACGGTGAGCGAGATCCTGCTGCGCACGGTCCGCCGGGTGGGGACGTCCGGTGCCCCTGCCGACGTCCGCATCGTCGACGGGCGGGTCACGGACGTCGCGCCCGCCGGCACGCTCGACGCGGCCGGTCCCGACACCGACGTCGTCGAGGCGGCCGGCGCCTGGCTCGCGCCCGGGCTCGTCGACCACCACGTGCACTTCGACCAGTGGGCCCTCGTCCGCCGACGCGTCGACGTCTCCGGGTGCGACTCGGCGGAGGCCACCGCGACCCTGCTGGCGGAGGTGGCCCGGACCGGTGTGGCGGACCGCGTGCTGGTCGGACACGGCTACCGCGACGGGTTGTGGCCGCGTCCCGCCCGACGCGAGCTGCTCGACCAGGCCGCACCGCGCCTCCCGGTCGTCGTCATCAGCGCCGACCTGCACGCCGTCTGGTGCAGCACCACCGCCCTGGCGCACTTCTCGGAGGTCGTCGGCCGCCCGCTCGTCGCGGGCGAGGACGGGATCCTGCGCGAGCAGGACGCGTTCGACGTGACCGGTGCGCTGTCGCGGGTGCCGGACGACGTGCTCGACGGGTACGTCGCCGACGCCGTCGAGGCGGCGAGCGCCCGTGGGGTGACCCGCGTCGTCGACCTCGAGATGGTGTTCGGCCTCGACCGGTGGACCCGACGCGTGCACGCCGGAACCGACGGACTGCGTGTCGGGTCGGGCGTCTACCCGGCCGAGCTCGACGCGGTCATCGCCCGCGGGCTGCGGACCGGCGACGTCGTCGACGGCACCCGCGGACTCGTCCGGATGGGGCCGTTCAAGGTGATCACCGACGGGTCCCTCGGCACCCGGACCGCGGCGAACGCCGACGGTTCCGGCGTGCTGGTGTGGCCCTTCGAAGAGCTCGTGGCGCTCACCCGGCAGGCCGTGGCCGCGGGGCTGACCCCGGCGATCCACGCCATCGGCGACCGGGCCAACACCTTCGCGCTCGACGTGTTCGAAGCCGTCGGTGCGCGCGGCACGATCGAGCACGCGCAGCTGCTCGACACCGCCGACCTCGAACGGTTCGCGCGGCTCGGGGTCGCGGCCTCGGTGCAACCCGAGCACGCCATGGACGACCGGGACATCGCCGACCGGTACTGGGCGGGAACCACCGACCGGGCGTTCGCGTTCGCGTCGCTCGACCGCGCCGGAGCACGGTTGCTGCTCGGCTCCGACGCCCCCGTCGCGCCGCTCGACCCGTGGGTGTCGATGGCGGCCGCCGTCGGGCGCGACCGGGACGGCCGTCCTGCATGGCACCCGGCCGAACGGCTGTCCGTGCTCACCGCGTGGCGGGGATCGACGGACGGTGGCCGGACCTCGGTGGCGGTCGGTGACGTGGCGGACCTCGTGCTGGTCGAGTCCGATCCGCTGGCGGCCGGTGCGCCGTCGTCGGCGCTCCGGGGGATGCGGGTGCTCGCCACCGCGATCGAGGGGCGGTTCACCCACCGCGAGGTGTGAGGCGTGCGGGCTGGTGCGCGCGGGCGCGGGTGTTGGCGCGTGCGGGCGCGCGCCTTGGGCTGTTCCGTGTAAGGCCGCGCAGCGCGTTCGGGACTCCGCTACTTCTGGTCCTTCGGGCACCAGTAGAGCTTCCGGCCGGCCATGTCGGCCATCCGGATCTCGGTGCCGCACACCCGGCAGGGCTCGCCCTGGCGGTGGTACACCCAGTGCCGGTCCTTCCGGGAGCGCTTCGCCTTCTTCAGCTCGGCCTCGGACAGGCCGTCCATCGTCAGCATCAGGCCGTCGCGGACGCCGTCGTGCAGGAGCTTCGACCAGTCCGCCCACAGCGCCTTCGCCTGCTTGACGGTGATCTTCTTGCCCGGCTTGTACGGGTCGATGCGCTGCCGGAACAGCAGCTCGGCGCGGTAGATGTTGCCGATGCCGGCCACCACGGACTGGTCCATCAGCAGCTGGCCGATCGCCACGTTGCGCTTCCGGACGTTGTCCACGAAGGCTTTCTCGGCCTCGGGTCCGTCGTCGTTCATCGGGTCGGGGCCGAGCTTGTCGAGCGCCTGCTGCACCTCGGCCGGGGTCTCCACGACGCAGGCGGTCGGACCTCGGAGGTCCGCCACGGTGTCCTCGGTGAGGATCCGGACGCGCACCTGGCCGACGGGGTCCGGCGGGAAGGACTCGATCGGGTCCTCGACCTTCTCCTGCTCAGCCATCCGGTAGCGCGCCAGGCGAGGCGCCCCGATCGACGTGAGCGATTCCTCGCCGTCGTCGTCGGACGACAGCGCGGTCGCGGTCGAGAGGTCGCCCGCGAAGTCCCACGCCCCGTACAACCCGAGGTGGACGCGGAGGAACAGGTCGCCCTCGAACTCGAGGAACATCTGCTTCGCCACCGCACGAGCGGCGATCATCGTCTTGCCGTCGAGCTGTGCGGCGCCGGCGGCGAAGCGCCCCTGCGGACTCGACACCTCGCAGCGTTTGCCGACGAAGTGCCGGGAGAACTGGTTGGCGATGCGGTGGACGGAGTGACCCTCGGGCATTGCTCTTGTCTACTCGCAGCCGCTGACGTTACTGGTCGATCTGCTTGCCGGCGATGTGCCCGGTCTGCTCGTACTCGGCCAGCTGCGCGATGCGGCGGGCGTGACGCTCCTCGCCCGAGAACGGCTCGGCGATGAAGAGGTCGACGAAGCGGATCGCCTCTTCTTCGGTGTGCTGGCGCGCGCCGATCGAGATGACGTTCGCGTCGTTGTGCTGGCGGGCCAGGAGCGCCGTGGACTCGTTCCAGACGAGCGCTGCCCGGATGCCCTCGACCTTGTTCGCCGCGATCTGCTCCCCGTTGCCGGAACCGCCGAACACGACGCCGAGCGCCTGGACGCCCGCGCGCTGGTCCTGCACCACGGCGTGCGCCGCGTTGATGCAGAACGAGGGGTAGTCGTCGAGCGCGTCGTACTCGGTCGGACCGTGGTCCACCACCTCGTGTCCTGCTTCGGTGAGGTGTGCGTTGAGGGTCGTGTTGAACTCGAGGCCGGCGTGGTCCGTTCCGAGGTGGATGCGCATGGAACCGATCCTATTCCTGCGCCTACTGCCCTCGGACCACGACCACGACGTACCGCACGGGGTCCTCGCCGGGGTTCCGGTAGACCACGTCGGCGGGCTCGCCGAGCTCGATCCGGTCCCCCGCGCCGAGCCGCGTGGACTCGCCGCCGACGACGACCTCCAGGGTCCCGTCGACCACCCAGATGCAGTGCCGCAGGAACGCGTACGCCGACGCGGGGTAGGCGACCTCGCGGCCGGCCGGGAGGCGCACCTCGGTGACGTCCGCGGGGAAGGACGCGCTCGAGACCGGACGACGCCGGTACCCGGTCTCGGGATCGGTCCACGAGTCCGCGGTCGCGCCGCGCTGGACGCCGCGCGCCTCGTCGGGATCGTCTCCCCGCGGCACCTCGTGGTCGAGGGCCTCGTCGAGCAGCTGGGAGACGGTGAGCCCGAACGCACCGGACAGCCGGCCGAGGATCGTCGCGGTCGGGCTGGACACCCCGCGCTCGACCCGGTTGATCATGGCGCGGGAGACACCCGACTCCTCAGCGAGCTCGGTGAGGCTCCACTTGCGCTCGGTCCGGAGGCGCTGCAGCCGTTCGCCGAGACGTCGCTCGTCGTCTACGATGTGAGACATGACGACAGCATATGCGACGAACGGGGTCGTGATCCGCGACTGCACCCCGGCCGACCTCGACGTCGTGCACGCCCTGCACGTCGACGCCGTCCTGCACTCCACGGCCATCTGGCAAGAGGAGCCGCACCCCCGCTCGTACTTCGACGGCTGGCTCGCCGAGCGGCAGGCCGACGGGTACCCGGTGGTCGTCGCCGAGGTCGACGGACAGGTCGCCGGCTACGCCACGTACTCGCAGTGGCGGCCGCACCAGGGGTACCGGCTGACCGTCGAGCACAGCGTCTACGTCGTCGAGGCGTTCCGCGGCCGGGGCATCGCGACGACGCTGATGGCCGAACTCGTCGCTCGCGCCACCGCCGAGGGCCGACACGTGATGATGGCCGGCATCTGCAGCACCAACACCGGGTCGATCGCCCTGCACGAGCGCCTCGGGTTCACCACCGTGGCGGTCGTGCCCGAGGTCGGCAGGAAGTTCGACCGGTGGCTCGACCTGACGATGATGCGGCTGCCGCTGGCCTGACCCGGCGCGGGCGCGGCGGCCCGCTGCGGCCGTCCCGCCGGCCGAGCCGCCCGCCCGCGTGCGCTTCGCACAACCGAAGTCTCGGCGAACCGCGCACTTCCGTGGTTCGCGCGCACTTCGGTTGTGCGGTGGGTCGCTGCTGGCCGTCCGCGCTCAGTTGTGCGGTGGGTCGCCGCTGGCCGTCCACGCTCAGGCGTCGCCGGGCGTCGGCATCTCGAGCGGCGGCGACGGCCGGGACGGCGGCGCCGTGTCGCCGTGCGCGATCGGACGGTTTAGATCCCCATCCCCCTGGTGCTTCACCGGCCGGAAGCGACCACACCAGGGCCTGGAGGCACGGTGCCAGCCCGCACCGCGCCTCCAGGCCGTCAGGCCGTGGTGTCGAAGATCGGGCCGACCGTGCGCGAGCGCTTCAGCTCGAAGAAGCCCGGGTACCGGGCGGCGGCGACGACGCCGTCCCACAGGTCGAGCGCCTGCTGGCCCTTCGGGGCCGGTGAGATGACGGGGCCGAAGAAGGCAGTGCCCTCGACGGCGATGACCGGCGTGCCGACGTCCTGCCCGACGCGGTCGATGCCGTCCTTGTGGCTGGCGCGCACGGCCTGGTCGACCTCGTCCGTCCAGGCGTACTCGAGCAGGTCGGCGTCGAGGCCGAGTTCCTGGAGCACGGCGGGCACGACCTGCTCGGGGTCATGCTCCTGGCGGTGGTGGATGTGCTCGCCGAGCGCGTCGTAGAGCGGCTTGACGATGTCCTGCCCGAGCCGGAGCTTCGCCGCCGTGACGATCCGCGGGTAGACCTGCCCCGCGTGCAGGCGTTCCTTGTAGCTGTCCGGGACGTCCTGGTCCTCGTTGAGGACGAAGAGGCTCATCACCTTCCAGGTGACGTCGAGGTCGCGGTGCTGCGCGACCTCACCGACCCAGCGGCTCGTCATCCATGCCCAGGGGCAGTTCGGGTCGAACCAGAACTCCACAGCGGTGCGCTCGTCGGTCGTCTTGTCCACAGTCGTGTCCGTCACGCTGCGACCCTACGCCTCGTCGCTAGGCTGGTCGCATCGTCCCGCCGGTGCACGACGCCGTGCCGGGACTCCCCCACGCGGACATCGATCGTCCGTGTCCCCAGCGAAGATGGAGCGTCCGTGCCCGGAGAGAACCTCACCCGAATCGAAGCCCAGGAACGTGCCGCGATCGTCGCCGTGCAGACGTACGACGTCGAGCTCGACCTGACCCGCGGCGCCGAGACCTTCGGCAGCACCACCCGTGTGCGCTTCACCGCGACGCCCGGTGCCTCGACCTTCATCGACGCGATCACGAAGACCGTGCACTCGATCGAGCTGAACGGCACGGCGCTCGACGTCGCGTCGGTCAACGACGGCGTCCGCATCCAGCTCGACGACCTGCAGGAGCAGAACGAGCTCGTCGTCGTCGCGGACGCGCTGTACACGAACACGGGCGAGGGCCTGCACCGCTTCGTCGACCCGGTCGACGACGAGGTGTACCTGTACTCCCAGTTCGAGGTCCCCGACTCGCGCCGGATGTTCGCGGTGTTCGAGCAGCCCGACCTCAAGGCCGAGTTCACCTTCACCGTGACGGCCCCGTCGCGGTGGCAGGTCGTGTCGAACTCCCCCACGCCGGAGCCGCACGTCGACGGCGACGTGGCCACGTGGTCGTTCACCCCGACCGCCAGGATCTCCAGCTACATCACGGCCCTGGTCGCCGGCCCGTACGAGGTCGTCCGCGACGAACTGACCAGCCGCGACGGCCGCACCATCCCGCTCGGGGTGTTCGCGCGCAAGTCGCTCGCCGAGTACCTCGACCCCGAGTACGTCTTCGACATCACGAAGAAGGGCTTCGCCTACTACGAGGAGAAGTTCGACGTCGCGTACCCGTTCGAGAAGTACGACCAGCTGTTCGTGCCGGAGTTCAACGCCGGCGCGATGGAGAACGCCGGCGCGGTCACCTTCACCGAGACCTACGTCTTCCGGTCGAAGGTCACGGACGCCATCAAGGAGCGCCGGGTCGTCACGATCCTGCACGAGCTCGCGCACATGTGGTTCGGCGACCTCGTCACCATGAAGTGGTGGAACGACCTGTGGCTCAACGAGTCGTTCGCCGAGTGGGCGTCGACGATCGCCACGGCCGAGGCCACCGAGTGGACCGAGGCCTGGACCACGTTCCAGGCGATGGAGAAGTCCTGGGCCTACCGCCAGGACCAGCTCCCCTCGACGCACCCGATCGTCGCGACGATCAACGACCTCGAGGACGTGCAGGTCAACTTCGACGGCATCACCTACGCGAAGGGCGGCTCGGTCCTCAAGCAGCTCGTCGCGTGGGTCGGCATCGACGCGTTCTTCGCCGGTGTCTCCGCGTACTTCAAGAAGCACCACCACTCGAACACCGAGCTCCGCGACCTGCTGGTCGAGCTCGAGGCGACGAGCGGCCGTGACCTCTCCGACTGGTCGAAGCTGTGGCTCGAGACCGCCGGCGTGAACACGCTCCGCCCGGAGATCGAGGTCGACGAGTCCGGCGTGATCACGTCGTTCGCGGTCCTGCAGGAAGCCCCGGCCGACTACCCGACGCTCCGCCCGCACCGCCTGGCGATCGGCGTCTACGGGTTCACCAACGACGCCGAGGCGCCGTTCGGGGCCGACACCGCGTCCTCCGGTGGCAAGCTCGAGCGCACCCACCGCGTCGAGATCGACGTCGACGGCGCCCGCACCGAGGTCCCCGAGCTCGTCGGCGTGCACCGCGGCGACCTCGTGCTGCTCAACGACGACGACCTGGCATACGCCAAGATCCGCCTCGACGAACACTCGCGGCGCACCGCGATCGAGCACCTCGCCTCGATCGCCAACCCGCTCGCCCGCTCCATCGTCTGGGGCGCGATGTGGGACGCCACCCGCGACGCCGAGTCCCCCGCCAGCGACTACGTCCGCCTGGTGCTCGGCAACATCGCGACCGAGACCGAGTCGACGACGATCCGCACGACGCTGTCGCAGCTCCTGCTGACGGCGCGGAACTACGTGGCGCCGGCGAAGTCCGACGCCGCGGTCCGCACCGTCGGTGAGACGCTCTGGCAGCTCGCGGCCTCCGCCGAGGCCGGGTCCGACGCGCAGTTCCAGTTCGTGAAGTTCTTCGCGCAGATCGCCTCCACGCCGGAGCACGTCGCCACGCTCTCCGGGCTGCGCGACGGTTCGGTGACGCTGAACGGGCTCGAGATCGACACGGACCTGCGCTGGGAGCTCCTCGAGGGCCTCGTCCTCGCGGGTGCCGCCGGCGACGCCGAGGTCGACGCCGAACTCGCCGCCGACAAGACGGCGTCGGGCGAGCAGGCCGCAGCGCGTGCCCGTGCGACGATCCCGACGGCCGAGGGCAAGCTCGCCGCCTTCTCGTCGCTCGTCGACTCGTCGGAGCTGCCGAACGCGATCGTCCGTCAGACCACGATCGGGTACCAGCACGTGAACAGCCCCGTCGTGCTCGAGGGTCTCGTGCCGAAGTACTTCGAGGTGCTCACCCGCATCTGGGCCGAGCGCAGCTACCACATCGCCGACACCATCGTCACGGGCCTCTACCCGGCGCCGCTCGCGTCGGCCGAGCTCCGCGACGCGGCGACCGCGTGGCTCGAGGCGCACCCGGAGACCCCGGCGCTGCGTCGCATCGTGTCCGAGAGCCTGGCCGGCACCGAGCGTGCCCTCCGGGTGCAGGCGGCGGACGCCTGAGCCTCGGGTGACCATCGGCGGGGTCTTGGCGTTCCTGCAGGGACGCCGAGGCCCCGCCCTTTAGCATCGTTCGGATCATGATCTTGGTTGCAGCCCCGTCCCCGTCCCCGCCCGTCACCGACGCCGCCCAGGCGGTCGGGCAGACGTTCGGTGAGTTCGTCGACACCTGGCACGTCCCGATCACGATCGTGATCACGGTGCTCGCGGCGATCGTGCTGCGCGTGATCCTGCGGCACTCGATCAAGGGCGTCGTCGACCGCGTCGTGAACGGCGTCAAGAAGCGGCAGGGCGCGACGGACACGCAAGCGCTCATCGCGTCACCGATCCAGACGGCACGCGTGGTCCAGCGCACCCGGACCCTCGGCAGTGTGCTCGAGAACCTGGCGACGGTGATCGTCGTCGTCCTCGCACTGGTGGTGATCATCCCGCTGGTCATCCCGAACGCCGCGGTCGGCATCGTCGGCGGCGCGTCCCTGGTCGCCGCCGGTCTGGCCGTCGGCGCGCAGAGCATCGTGCGCGACCTGCTCTCCGGGATCTTCATGATCCTCGAGGACCAGGCCGGCGTCGGCGACGTCGTCGACACCGGGCAGGCCACCGGCGTGGTCGAGAACGTCGGGCTGCGGGTCATGCAGATCCGCGACGTGAACGGCATCCTCTGGTTCGTGCCGAACGGCCAGATCCTGCGCGTCGGCAACCTGTCGCAGGGCTGGTCGCGCGTGCTCGTCGACATCACCGTGCCGTACGACACCGACATCGACGCCGTGCAGGACGCCCTGCTCAAGGCCGCCGTCATGATGTCGCAGGAACCCCGGTGGCGTCAGCGCATCGTCGAGAAGCCCGAGATCTGGGGCCTGCAGTCCATCTCCGACGCCGGCATGGTCTTCCGCCTCGTCGTGAAGACCCGTGCCTCGGAGCTCGACGTCGTCGGCCGTGAACTCCGCATCCGCCTCAAGCGCTCCGTCGACGAGCTCGGCGTGACGCTGCCCGCGATGGCGATGATCATGCCGGCGGGCTGGGAGAACGCGACGTCGATCAACGGCCTCCGCACGGTGCGGACGCAGCCGACGCCCGCGCCGACCAAGCCCCGGCGCACCAAGCGGAACATCCTCGGTCAGCCGATCACCACCGACGACCCCGACGGCGGGAAGGACCCCCGATGACCGACCCCACACCCCCGAGCGGCGCCCTCGGCATGCCCGGCTCGCCTGGCGTCCCCGCACAGCCCATCACGCTCCGGGTCGGCGAGCACGGCGTCTCCGCGACCGGGTCCCTGTTCGACCGCATCGGCGGCGCGCCGACGTTCGACCGACTCGTCCGCCGCTTCTACGAGGGCGTCCAGCAGGATGACGTCATCTGGCCGATGTACCCGGCCGACGACCTCGAGGGCGCGATCTGGCGGCTCTCCGCCTTCCTCCAGCAGTACTGGGGCGGCCCGGGCACGTACAGCGAGGAGCGCGGCCACCCCCGACTCCGGATGCGGCACATGCCGTTCCGCGTCACGCCGGAGGCACGCGAACGCTGGCTGCACCACATGCGCGAGGCCGTCGAGTCACTCGACCTCGCGCCCCTCGACGAAGCCGAGCTCTGGGCGTACCTCGACCGCGCAGCCCACGCGATGACCAACTCCTTCGACTGACGGACGGTCGGCGCACGCCCGTGACGTGACCACGTTCACGGCCTGGAGGCGCGGTGCCAGCTGGCACCGCGCCTCCAGGCCGTCACGCGGTCGCGTCAGCGGACGTACGATCCGTCGGCCAGGTCCTCGAGCAGCGACGGGCGGGTCGGGTGCCAGCCGTACGCAGCGCGCGCGTGGGCGCCGGAGGCTTCCTGGTGCATGAGGAGGGCGTCCGCGTACGCGGTGCCGAGTCGTTCGCGGCTGGCATCGACGCTCTCGGCGACGACCGGTGAACCGTGTGCGCCCGCCTCCGCGATCTCGCGGACGGTGGGGTTGTCGCCGGTGGCCGCGAGGACGTAGCCGTCCTGCTCACCGCGGTGCAGGGCGAGCACGTACAGCTCGCCGAGGTCGTCGACGTGCACCGTCGACCAGCGCTGCGAGCCGTCGCCCACCAGGCGGACCTCGTGCTCGCCGTCCCCGAACATCGTGGGGATGCCGGCGCCACGTCCGTAGACGATGCCGGGGGCGACGATCGTGGTGCGGACGTCGCTCGCCCGGACCGCGGCCTCGTTCGCGCCGCGCCAGGACGTCATCGCCGGCGGCGACGACGGGGACTGCTCGGAGATGTCCGTCGAGTCGCCGAAGGTGAAGATCCCGCCGGTGTGGACGAAGGGCTTCGGGGTGCCGTGCAGCGCCTCGAGGACGGTCGCGGTGAAGTCCGGGTCGACGTCCTTCGCGGACGCCGTGTGCACGACCGCGTCGGCCTCGTGCGCGAGACGCCGGACGACGTCGGTGTCGGTGACGTCCCCGACGAGCGCGCGGCCGCCGGCGTCACGGACGGCCTGCGCCTTCTGGTCGGTACGGACGAGTGCGGTGACCTCGTGCTCGTGGGCGATGAGCGCGCGGAGGACGGAGGAGCCGATGTAGCCGGACGCACCGGTGAGGAAGACGTGCATGCGCCCAGCCAACCACCGCGGTCCGCGAGGACGCTGCTACGGGTTGAGGGTCCAGGCGCGACGCTTCACGAGCACGTGCCCGCGCGAGGTCGTCAGGCGGCTCCACGGACCGGTCTCGAACAGCCGGACCGGGTCGTGTCCCAGGAAGCCGAGGCTCTCCCCCGCGAAGCCGGCACCGGCGGGGACGTGCTCGATGCCCGCGACCGGACGACCCCAGACCTCGGACCGGACCTTGCGGACGATCGCCTCGCCCGCGTTCGTCGGAACGGCGTCGGCGACCTCGGCGATGCCGTCACGAGTGGCGCGACGGAGGAGCTCGGGCGAGATGTCCGGCAGCGGGACCCAGCCGCCACGGGGCGGTGAGATCGCGGCCCAGGTCACCGTGTGGACCTCGTGCGGGAGCTCCACCTCGATCGGGGTCGCCCGCGTGGGGTCGGCACCCTCGGCGCCTTCGGCGTCCTGCGCCTCGGCGAGGAGTCGGAGGCGCTCCTGCAGCGAGGCCAGCGGCACCACGGCGTCGATCGTCGCCGGTTCCGTCAGCGAGAACGTGCGGAGGCCGAGCACCGTCGGCAGCTCGTCGAGCAGGCCGAGCGGGTAGAGGATCGCCGTGTACACCGCGAGGACGCCGGAGTCGGCGATGAGGCGGACGGAGCCGTCCTCGATGCGGGCGGCACGTCCGAGGTAGGTGCGGAGGTCTCCGAGGGAGGCTGCGTCGGAAAGCGTGAACGAGGTGCCCATGTCACCAGGGATCCTACCGGGGCCGACTGTGTTCGTAGACTGCGGGGGTGAACGGCGAACCGGACTTCCTGCGGACCCTCCGACTCGAGGACACGGGTGCGAGCACGGGCGAGACCATCCTCACCGGAGCGAGCCACTGGTCCCCCGGCGGACGGGTGTTCGGCGGCCAGGTCCTCGCGCAGTGCATCGTCGCCGCGCAGGCCACCATCGACGACCGCGAGATCCACTCGATGCACGGCTACTTCCTCCGCCCCGGGGACATCGACCTGCCGATCACCTTCGCGGTCGAGCGCATCCACGACGGCCGGTCGTTCGCCGCGCGCCGGGTGCAGGCGTACCAGCGTGGCGTGCCGATCTTCTCGATGATCGCCTCGTTCCAGCGGCCCGATACGGGCGTCGAGCACCAGGACCCCTTCCCCGTCGACACCCCGTCGCCCGAGTCCCTGCCGTCGGCGGCGTCGATCCTCTCGGCGATCGACCACCCCGTCGCACGGGCGTGGGCCGAGCGGTCGATCGACCTCCGGCACGTCGAGGGTCCGGTGTTCGTCGACGTGCAGGGCGAGCACATCCCGCACCAGGCCGTGTGGTTCCGGGTCGAGGGTGACCTGCCGGACGACCCGGCGCTGCACCGCGCGATCCTCGGCTACGCGAGCGACCTGTCGATCCTCGAGCCGATCATGCGGCGCCACGGGGTCGCCTGGGGGACGCCGGGGCTGAAGAGTGCGAGCCTCGACCACGCGATGTGGTGGCACCGCGACGGTCGTGCCGACGAGTGGGTCCTGTACACGCAGGAGTCCCCGAGCGCGCAGGGCGGTCGGGGACTCGCGTTCGGCCGGATGTTCTCGCGGGACGGCCGACTGCTGGCGTCGGTCGCGCAGGAGGGGATGATGCGGATCCCGCGCTGAGGGTCCGTGCTCGGCCCGTGCTCAGGGGCGGGAGAACTCGACCGGGGCTTCGGTGTACGGCGCGCACGCCGCGCGTTCGGCCTCGGTGAGCCGCCGCGGACGGTTGCTCGTCGCGTCCACCATCACCAGTGCCGTCGTGGCCCGCGTGTAGAGCACGGCGGGCTCGTGGCCGACCGGCGACCAGACCTCGTACGAGACGTCGATGCTCGCCCCACCGATCCGCCCGATCCACATCTGGATGTCGAGGGGCTGCCGGAAGTACGGGATCGACGCCAGGTACTCGAGGCGCTGGGCCGCGATCACCGTCATCGTGCCCGACCCCGGCCGACCGTCGATGATCGGCTCGGGGATCGACCCGTCGGACTCGAGTTCCTCCGGGTCGGGGCCCCAGAACCCCACGATGCGCGCCTCTTCCAGCAGGCGCAGCATCGCGGAGTTGTTGACGTGACCGTACGCGTCGATGTCGCTCCACCGCATGCGGATCGGAGCGTGCAGCCTCGCCACCGTCAGTCGCGGGTGAGCTTGCGGTAGGTCGCGCGACCGGGCTTCGCCGCGTCGGCGCCGAGCCGCTCGATCTTGTTCTCCTCGTACGCCTCGAAGTTGCCCTCGAACCAGTACCAGTTGGGGGTGCCGTCCTCGTTCAGGCCCTCCCACGCGAGGATGTGCGTCGCGATGCGGTCGAGGAACCACCGGTCGTGCGTGATGACCACGGCGCAACCGGGGTACTCGAGCAGCGCGTTCTCGAGGCTGCCCAGGGTCTCGACGTCCAGGTCGTTCGTCGGCTCGTCGAGGAGCAGCAGGTTGCCGCCCTGCTTGAGCGTCAGCGCCAGGTTGAGACGGTTCCGCTCACCACCGGAGAGGATGCCGGCACGCTTCTGCTGGTCCGGACCCTTGAAGCCGAACTGCGACACGTAGGCACGCGACGGGATCTCGGTCTTGCCGACCTGGATGTAGTCGAGCCCGTCGGACACGACCTCCCACAGGTTCTTGTTCGGGTCGATGCCGCCACGGCTCTGGTCGACGTACGAGATGTCGACCGTCTCACCGATCTTCAGCGTGCCGCCGTCGAGGGGCTCGAGCCCGACGATCGTCTTGAAGAGCGTCGTCTTGCCGACGCCGTTCGGGCCGATCACGCCGACGATGCCGTTGCGGGGCAGCGTGAAGGAGAGGTCGTCGATGATCACGCGCTCACCGAACTGCTTGTGCAGCTTCTCGGCGTCGATGACCTGCGAACCGAGTCGCGGCCCCACCGGGATCACGATCTCCTCGAAGTCGAGCTTCCTGGTGCGCTCGGCCTCGGTCACCATCTCCTCGTAGCGAGCGAGGCGGGCCTTCGACTTCGCCTGACGGCCCTTGGTGTTGCTGCGGACCCAGTCGAGCTCCGACGACAGACGCTTCGCGAGCTTGGCGTCCTTCTTGCCCTGGACCTCGAGTCGGGCACGCTTCTTCTCGAGGTAGGTCGAGTAGTTGCCCTCGTACGGGTAGAGACGACCGCGGTCGACCTCGGCGATCCACTGCGCGACGTGGTCGAGGAAGTACCGGTCGTGGGTCACGGCCAGGACAGCGCCGTGGTACTGCTGCAGGTGCTGCTCGAGCCACTGCACGCTCTCGGCGTCGAGGTGGTTGGTGGGCTCGTCGAGAAGGAGCAGGTCCGGCTTCTGGAGCAGGAGCTTGCAGAGCGCGACGCGGCGCTTCTCACCACCGGAGAGGTGCGTGACGAGCTCGTCCCCCGGGGGGCACTGGAGTGCGGCCATCGCCTGCTCGAGCTGCGAGTCGAGGTCCCACGCGTCGGCCGCGTCGATCTCTTCCTGCAGCGTCCCCATCTCGGCGAGGAGGGCGTCGAAGTCGGCGTCCGGCTCGGCCATGAGGGCGGAGATCTCGTTGAAGCGCGCGATCTTGCCGTGGATCTCGCCCACGCCTTCCTGCACGTTCTCGAGCACCGTCTTCGTCTCGTCGAGCTCCGGCTCCTGCATGAGGATGCCGACGGTGAAGCCCGGCGTGAGCTTCGCCTCGCCGTTGGACGGCTGGTCGAGACCCGCCATGATCTTCAGGATCGTCGACTTGCCCGCACCGTTCGGTCCGACGACGCCGATCTTGGCGCCGGGGAGGAACGACATCGTGACGTCGTCGAGGATCAGCTTGTCGCCGACCGCCTTGCGGGCGCGGACCATCTGGTAGATGTACTCAGCCATATCCCCACGAGTCTACTGAAGGTGGCCCCGCGTCGGAACGCGCGGGGAGTGTCGACTCCGCGCGCTCCGACGAGCGGCGGCCCCGACCGGCCGGACGACGGCCATCGCCGGCCCGTCAGGCTGCCACGGGTTCGGCCGGATCGGCGTCGTCCGGGCCGGCCGCGTGGTCCCGGCCGTCCGTCGTCGGCAGGTGCGCGTCGTCCTCCCCGTCGTACTCGGGTGGACCGAGCACGCTGACCCGCACGTCCCTGTCGTCGGACCCGTGGTCGTCGCCGAGGTCGGGATCGTGGAGGTGGGTGTCGTCGACGTGCGTGTCGCGGGCATGGGTGTGGTCGATGTGGGTGTGGCGGGCTTGGGTGTCATCGATGTGGGTGTCGCCGGCCTGGGTTCCGTCGGTCCGGGTGTCGCCGGCCCGGGTGCTGCCGAGGTCGGTGCCGCCCGGTGAGCGCGTCGCGCCGCCGCGCCCGCCGAGGACCTCGCCGGTCCGGGGATCGACGGACGGCGTGGTGCCCGGCGCAGCGGCGGACTCGGAGGCGTGCCGCGGCACCCGGATCCAGTTGCTGATCCCCCACGCCAGGTCGTGGCCGAGTCCCTCGGCGTCGATCTCGACCGAGGTGCCACCGCGGCCGTCGCGCTCCCAGGTCCGGATGCGGACCCGGCCCGTGACGACGATGCGGTCGCCCTTCTTGACGGACTTGTACACGTTGGCGGCGAGGGTCCGGAAGGCGGTGACGCTGTACCAGTTCGTCGCGCCGTTGGTCCAGGTCGAGGTGGCGCGGTCCCAGCGACGCGAAGGCGACGCGAGACGCATGCTCGTGATGGCGATGCCGGTGTCGGTGACGAGGTGGCGCGGCTCCGTGGCGATGATCCCGCAGACGGTGATGGTGTCGTTCATGCGTCGATCGTGGAGGAGCCCCGGGGCGCGGAAGCGCCCCGGGGCTCGATCTGTGACCGGAGGTCTCGGAGAGGTGCGCTGTGGAGGACGAGTCCCCCGCGCCTCCAGGCCGAGACGGTGACCATGCGGACGTCGCGCGGCCGGTCCCCGATCAGTGCGCGCTGCCTGCTCAGTGCGCGCTCCCTGCTCAGTGCGCGCGGAACTCCGGGCGGTCGGCCAGCGGGCCGAGCGCGGCGTGGACCGCGCCCTTCGCGGACTCGAGCGACGGGTACGTCCCGCCGGAGCCGCTCCGGTTGTAGAGCTCGACGTGGAAGCCGTCGTCGGCTCGGTGGATGCTGCCCACCGCTCCGGCCGGCCCGACCGCCACCCACGTCCCCGTGCTGCTCGTCGTCGAGCCGCTCGTCGTGCCGTGCGTCGTGCCGTTCGTCGTGCCGTTCGTCGTGCCGTTCGTCATCGTTCGACCACCTCCTCGTGGCCCCGACGCCCGAGTCTCAGGACGCCAGGATGTACTGACTGTAGGCCTTGCGGACCTTGTTCACCTTGGGCAGCGCCACCGCGAGGCAGTAGCCCTGACCGGGGTTCTTCGCGAAGAAGTCCTGGTGGTACTCCTCCGCACGGGAGAAGGTACCGAGCGGCTCGATCGTCGTCACGATGCCACCGTCCCAGATGTCCGACGCACGCTGGATCGCCCGCTCGAACACCCCACGCTGCTCGTCGTCGGCGGGGAACATCGCCGAGCGGTACTGGGTGCCGACGTCGGCGCCCTGGCGGTTCAGCTGCCGCGGGTCGTGCAGCGTGAAGAACACGTCGAGGATGACGTCGGCCGGGATCACCGACTCGTCGAAGGTGACCGCGACGGCTTCGGCGTGACCGGTCGTGCCCGTGCACACCAGCTCGTACGAGGGGTTCGACGTCTCGCCGCCGACGTAGCCCGACACCACGTCCTGCACACCCTGGAGCGTGCGGTACACGGCGTCGAGACACCAGAAACATCCACCTGCGAGCACGAACGTGGTCATGGCGGCCAACCTACCTTCCCGGGCTCCGGACGAGCCGCGATCGGGGTCTTCCTCCTCCACAACCGGCAGCGGTGGCGGTGTGTTCCACCGGTTGCCCTCCGGCGCTCGGCGTGTCGGTGGTCGCCCGTAGCGTCGACCACACACCGACCGATGAGGAGGCACCACGATGCAGACGACGACCGAACCCGCACTGCGGATCCGCACCGTCCCCGTCGCCCGTTCGCGCGGTGACCTCCGGATCCTCGACGTGCGCGACGACCTGAGCCGGGTCACCCGCGCCAACGGCGAGATCGTCGGCTACGTGGACCGCGTCGACGTGGCCGGCGGCACCGCGTACCGCGCCCGACGGTACGTCTCCACCGAACGCCGGTTCGTCGAGCTGCCGAACGTGTGGTCGGCGGACGACGCCGTCGACTGCCTCCGCTGGGGCTGACGGTGGCCGCACGACCCTGCCCGTGCCGCATGATGTTCCACATCGGAAGCATGTCCGGTCATGTGGACGGAACGCCGTCCGGCCTCCCCGATGCCCGTCCGTTTCGTGAGTAGGGTGCGCGCATGGACTGGTGGAACGACCTGACCGACTGGATCTCCTCGGACAACGGCTGGCGCGTGATCTCCGGCGCGATCATCCCCTTCGTCGCGATCGTCGTCGCGGGGATCATCGCTGCCCTGATCGGCCGTGGTGCGACCAAGCGCGTGGTCGCGATGCAGGAGCGCGAGTCCCGCAACGCGGCCGTCGCCGCCGTCGTGTCGGCTGCCCGCAAGGCCGCGGCCTGGGGTTCGCTCGGGCACGACGAACGCGCCTACGCCGACCGCCTCGCCGAGGACGCCGACATCCGGCTCCGCCTCCTGCCGGTCACGGGCGCTCCGCTCGCCGCCAACTGGACCCAGCACGAGATCGCCGACATCAAGAAGAACTCGTCGACGTTCAGCTTCCAGGCCGAGCAGTCCCTGGCCGAGTTCCGGGAGCGCCTGCTCGAGTGGCAGGCCCGGCCGAGCAAGGCCCGCAAGCTCTTCAAGAGCGACCTCGAGCGCTGGAAGTTCGACTCCCCCGATCCCGACGCCGACCTCGTCACCCGCCAGCAGGAATGGAACGCGAACCAGAACGGCGGCGCCCGTCCGTCCGACACCGGTGCCCCGGCGGCTGCGGCTGCTCCGGCGGCCGAGCGTCCCACCCCCACGACGACGTCGCTCCGTCCGGCGCCCCAGCGGCCAGGAGGCACGCCCTCCTCCGCCACGTCGGCTCCGTCCGGCTCGGGCTCGGCGATCACGACTCCCGGCGGCGCTCCGGCCGCCGGCACGGCTTCCGCTGGCACGGCTCCGGCCGGTGCAGCTGCCGGTGCCGGTGCCGGTGCCGCTGCAGCGCAGGCCGCGGGCGCGGGCTTCTCGGTGAACCGGGGCGGTTCGGCTCAGGCCGACCCGAACGCGACCACCCCGATCTCGGACACGACCGCGTCGAACGCGACCACGCCGATCTCGGACGCGAACACGACGCGCGCGTACGGCGACGGGGCCACCCGGTCGTACGGCGACAGCACGCCGGTCCGTCCGACCCTCGGTTCGCCGGTGTCGCCCACCCGCTCCGCGGCCTCGGGTCCGAACTCGGCTCCGTTCACCGCGCCCGGGTCGGCACCTCGCTCGAACGCCGGCTCGGACACGGACAACGCCGACGCCGTCGACGACACCCGTGACGATGCTCACGGCACGGCCAGCGCAGCCGCCTCCCGTCCCGCCTCGGCCGGTTCCTCCGCGCCGTCGTCCGTCGCGGCGCCGACCTCGGCCGACGCCCACGTGAACCGCTCCCCGGAGGGGGGCGGTGGCGCCGACCCGCGCACGCCGAACACCACCTCGGTGCCGACCCGCATCGCCGACGCTCCTGCCGAGCCCGCCGACGCGAACGAGACCTCCGAAGCGCCGTACACGCAGCCGATCAGCGCCAGCGAACTCCGTCGTCGCGCCGCCGACGACGACGAGTGAGCGACTGACCGCCCCGCCACCGCCACGACCGAAGGCCGCCGTCCATCAGGACGGCGGCCTTCGTCGTCGGTGCCCCCGGCAGGAATCGAACCCGCGGCACGGTGGGTAGAAACCACCTGCTCTATCCACTGAGCTACGGAGGCGGACGGCCTCGATTCTATCCGCGGCCCCGATCGAGGTGCTGCACGAACCGATCGATCTCCCGCTGCGACCGGAGGCGCACGACCCGGAGGTGCGGTGCCTCGCGGACGAGCGACGGCACGCGCTGCCGAGTCGCGTTCCGGGTGCTGATCCCCCACCGCACGATGTGCCCCGGGTCGGTGAAGAATGTCCACAGCGAGGGCTCGACGTTCCCGTTCCACATCTCGATGCGGCGCAGCCGACGCCGGAGCGTCCGACGGATCAGTCGCCACAGCGCGACGTGGTTCGGCAGGTCGATCCAGACGAGGGTGTCCGCCCGCTCGGCGAGGAGCCCGCGCACGACGGTGTACTGCCACTCCGTGACCCATGCTGGCTCGCTCGTGTACGCCTCGACGTCGGCGACGAAGGTCTCCCGCGGCTGCCATCCCGGGCCGTGGTACAGCGCGTCGATCTCGGTGTGCGGGAGCCCGAGCACGTCGCCGATCCGCGCCGCGGTGGTGGTCTTGCCGACGCCGGTCGTCCCGGCCACGAGGACGCGACGTGGGGCCGGAACGAGGGGGTCATCGGCTCCGAGCATCCCTCGACCATAACGCGCGGCCTCGGCTGCGCGGGTTCCGGAACGGTTCGGCGTGCGTCTGCCTGACGTTCGCCTCCGAGCCACCGGCGCTTCGTAGCGTCCCGGTCATGCAGTCCTCCGGTCCCGTCGTCGCGGTGATCCCGGCCCGTGCCGGCTCGAAGGGCATCCCCGGCAAGAACCTCCGGTCGGTCGCCGGCCGCTCCCTGGTCCGGCGCGCCGTCGAGGCCGCCCGAGCCGCGTCGTCGATCGACGCCGTGGTGGTCTCGACGGACGGGGACGCCATCGCCGCCGAGGCACTCGACGCCGGTGCCCGGGTCGTCCGGCGTCCGACCGAGCTCGCGGGGGACGAAGCATCGTCGGAGTCGGCGGTCCTCCACGTGCTCGACGCCCTCGCGGCCGCGGGCGAGGAGCCCGAGGTGGTCGTCTTCCTGCAGGCCACGTCGCCGTTCACCGACCCCGCCGACCTCGACGCGGCGGTCGCCCGGGTGCGGGACGGTCACGCGGACGCGGTCCTCGCCGCCGTGCCCTCGCACGCCTTCCTGTGGCGGATCGACGCGGACGGCAGCGCGAGCGCAGTGAACCACGACGCAGCGGTCCGTCCACGTCGGCAGGACCGCGAGCCCGAGTTCCGCGAGACCGGCGCGTTCTACGCCTTCCGCGCCGACGGGTTCCGGCAGCACCGGCACCGGTTCCACGGCCGGGTGGAGCTCGTGGTCGTCGACGGGCGGGGCGCGATCGACATCGACGACCCGGCAGACCTCGCACTCGCCGACGCCCTGGCACCCCAGCTCGACCGGCACGGCGAACGCCCCGGCCGAGCCGACGCCCTGGCACCCCAGCTCGACCAGCACGGCGAACGCCCCGGCCGAGCCGACGCGCACGCGCCGCACCGCCACCAGAGCCAGCACCACCACCAGCACCACCCGCGCGCGGCAACCCTGCCGCACGCCCCCGCACCGAACGGAGCACCATGACCGTCAGCATCGGCACGTCCACCATCGGCGCCGGCCACCCCGCCTACCTCATCGGCGAGATCGGCCTGAACCACAACGGCGACGTCGACATCGCGAAGCGCCTCATCGACGTCGCGGCGGACGCCGGGCTGCAGGCCGTGAAGTTCCAGAAGCGCACGCCCGCGATCTCGACGCCGGAGCACATGAAGTCCACCCCGCGCAGCACCCCGTGGGGCGAGATGACGTACCTCGAGTACCGCTACCGGGTCGAGTTCGACCGCGACCAGTACATCGAGATCGGCGACCACGCGACCCTGCGCGGCCTGGACTGGTTCGCGTCGCCGTGGGACGAGCCGTCCGTCGACTTCCTCGAGGACCTCAACGTCATCGCGTACAAGATCGCTTCGGCGTCGGTGACCGACCTCGGCCTGCTCGCCGCGGTCGCCGCGACCGGCAAGCCCGTCATCCTGTCCACCGGCATGTCGACGCTCGAGCAGATCGACCGCGCCGTCGAGACGCTCGGCACCGGACGCCTGGTGCTCATGCACGCCACCTCGACGTACCCGCTCCCCGCCGAGGAGGCGAACCTCCGCATGATCGACACGCTCGCCAGCCGGTACGCGGGCGTCCCCGTCGGGTACTCCGGCCACGAGCCCGGGCTGCAGATCTCGATCGCGGCCGTCGCCCTCGGCGCCACGGCCGTGGAGCGGCACATCACGCTCGACCGGACGATGTGGGGCTCCGACCACGCCGCCTCGCTCGAGCCGCACGGGCTGCAGACCCTGGCGCGCGACGTCCGGATCATCGAGTCCGCCCTCGGCGACGGCGTCAAGCGGGTCATGCCCGGCGAGCGGGCACCGCTCGCGAAGCTGCGCCGCGTCGGCGCGTGACCGGCGCGGACGAGACCAGCAGCGCCCTGGACCGTCACGTCGTCGGGGGCGAGCCGGCCGACGGACTGGAGGCGCGCCTCCAGTCCGGTACGTCACCCCGCGTCCGACGCGTGGTCGGCCTGGTCGACACCGACTCGTTCGCGAAGTGGGGCGCCCACCTGCTCGCCACCGCGCCCGCGCACTGGGACCTCGAGCTGCTCACCGTGGCGACGCCGCAGTCCGCGAGCCGGGCGCAGCTCCGCTCGGCGTTCCGGGGGCTCGACGAGCGGTTGGCGCACCTCCGTGCGGCACCGCCGGCGCCGCTCGACGTCGACGCGGTCGTGGAGCGGCTGCGGCAGGACCCACCGGATGCCGTCCTGGTGTCCCTGATCGGGCCGGTCGCGGAACTCGTCATCGGCGAGGTGCACCGACGGGTGCCGCGCCGACCGGTGCTCGTGACGGGGCTGCCGGGCATCTCGTTCCCGGCGAAGTGGAAGGGCGTGTTCTTCCGCGCCCGCGCTGACCTGTTCGTGCTGCACAGTCACCGCGAGGTCCGCGCGTACGAGGAGCTCGCCCGCGAGGGCGGCGTCGAACCGCACTTCGCGCTCGCCACGCTGCCGTTCGCGCGCCGGGCTGTTGCTGCTCCGACTGCGACTCCAGTCCGCGACGCGGTCGTGTTCGCGGCGCAGCCGAGCGTCCCCGCGGAGCGCACCGACCGCGCGCGCATCGTCGGCTGGCTCGCCGAGACCGCACGACGGCACCCCGAGTGGCGCGTCGTGATCAAGGTGCGCGCCGCGGCGGGCGAGCACCAGACCCACCGGGAGCAGGACCCCTACCCGGACCTGGTGCCGACGGACGCGCCGGCGAACCTGGTCGTCGAGAGCGGGCCGATGGCGGACCACCTCGACCGCGCGGTCGCGCTCGTGACGGTCAGCTCGACGGCCGTGCTCGAGGCGGTCGCCCGGGGTGTGCCGGCCCTCACGCTCACCGACTTCGGGATCGGACGGCAGCTGATCAACGAGGTGTTCGTCGGCAGCGGCCTCGAGGGCGACTCGATCGACCTCGTCGACGGGCGGTTCGGCTCGGTGCGGCCGGAGTGGATGCACGACAACCACTTCCACCCGGCGGAGGACGACGACTGGGTGGCCCGGACCGAGGCGCTGATGGCGCTCCGCGACGGCGGTGCGCTCGTGGACCGACCGGGCGCTCGACGCAGTCGCGGTGGTGTGCTCCGACGAGCGTGGGAGCGGAAGAACGCCCTCGGGGCGGCTGACCGGAGCGTGCTCGGGGCCGTCGCGCTGGTGATCGGGGCGCCGGTGCGGACGGCGAAGCGTGTCGTCCGGCAGGTCGTCCGGCTCGTCCGGCCGCCGGAGACGCCGGTGCTGCGGCCGCCGACGAACCAGCGGGCGGGTCGTGGCGGCGCGGGCGGGTCAGAGCCGGCGCTCGGGTCAGAGCCGGCGCTCGGGTCAGAGCCGGCGCTCGGGTCAGCGCGGGCGCTCGGGTCAGAGCGCCTTGGCGATCGCCAGGAGCAGTTGGTCCCGGGTGGGGACACCCGGTGAACGGAAGACCTCGGCACCGTCGTCCCGCCGCACGATGATCGTGGGGGTCGACCGGATGCCGAGGTCCTCCGCCTGCTCCGGGCGGTTCGCCACGTCGCGTTCGGTCAGCTGCAGCCCGGGGACGAGCGCCGATGCCTCGGCCGACACCCGGCGGGCGGCGGCACACGGCGCACAGAAGGCGGACGTCCAGAGGTCGAGCTGCATGTGATCGTGCAACGCGGCGGTGCGGGGTTCTACTCCCGGTCGAACTCGCCGCTGCGGTCGCCGCGGTCGGCCAGGTCGTCGACGGGGTCGGACTCGCCCGGGACGTACTCGAACTCGGCGGAGGTCTGGTCGAGCACCTGGCGGGACTTGGTCTGCCGGTAGGTGAACGCGGTCTGGAGGCCCTCGACGTCAGCGAACACCGTGATCTCGTCGTCCAGCGCGTCGCTCGTCGCGGTGCGGGTGTCGGTCGTGCCGTCGAAGGGACCGCCGTGGAAGATCGCGGTGTACTCGTCGCCTTCGTGGATGGTGATGTCGCTCATGCATCCCTTCTACCAGGCCGCGGCTGTTGACTGATGCATAGCCTGGCTATATAGTTCAGCTATGGAACCGAGTCGCGACCAGACCATCGAGACGCTGCTCGTGTCGGTCAACCGCCTGATCCGGACTGCCGCACAGGCCGCGGGCAGCACGACGTCCTCGGCAGTCTGGCGCACGCTCGGCATCCTCGAGACCGACCAGCCGCTCCGCCTCGGCGAACTCGCTGCCGCATCCCGCGTCGCACAGCCCACGATGACCCGGCTCGTCGCGGGCATGCTCGCCGACGGACTCATCTCGCGCACCGTCGACCCCGACGACTCCCGCGGGCAGCTCATCGAGATCACCCCGGCCGGGCACGACCGCCTCGTCGAGTGGCGCGCCACCCTCACCAGCACCGTCGGGCCGCTCTTCGCGGACCTCGACGACGACGACTGGGACGTCCTGCACGAAGCGGCGGCCATCATCGCGTCGCGGACGAGCACCCGATCCCCCGCGACACCACCCACCAGAACGGAGACGCACGCGTGAACGCCCACGCACCTGCCGGTCAGTCCGGCTCCATCCTCAAGCAGTCATCGGCGGTCTGGGCGATCGCCTTCGCCTGCGTCGTCGCCTTCATGGGCATCGGCCTCGTCGACCCCATCCTCCCCGCGATCGCCGCGTCCCTGAAGGCAACGCCGGCACAGACCGAGCTGCTCTTCACGAGCTACCTCGCCGTCACGGGCGTCGCCATGTTCTTCACCAGCTGGGTCTCCAGCCGCATCGGCGCGAAGAACACCCTGCTCATCGGGCTCGCTCTCATCGTGCTGTTCTCGGTGCTCGCGGCGACGTCGAACAGCGTGTGGAGCATCATCGACTTCCGCGCCGGCTGGGGCCTCGGCAACGCGCTCTTCATCTCCACCGCACTCGCGACGATCGTCGGGGCAGCGTCCGGCGGCACCGCGTCCGCGATCATCCTGTACGAGGCCGCACTCGGTCTCGGCATCGCCGTCGGCCCCCTCGTCGGAGGGCTGCTCGGCTCGGTGAGCTGGCGCGGCCCGTTCTTCGGCGTCACGACGCTCATGGCCATCGCGTTCATCGCGATCGTCGTGCTCCTCAAGACGAAGAACCTCGAGAAGCCAACCCCCACGAAGCTCTCGGCACCGTTCCGCGCGCTCGGGCGTCCGGCGCTCGCCGCCCTCGCCGCGACCGCGCTCTTCTACAACATCGGCTTCTTCGTCCTGCTCGCCTACACGCCGTTCCCGCTGGGCTTCGGTGCACTCGGCATCGGCTTCACCTTCTTCGGTTGGGGTGTCGGGCTCGCCGTCACCTCGGTCTGGGTCGCGCCGATGCTCACCGCCCGTCTCCGCAGGACCACGGTGCTGAAGATCGCGCTGCCGCTCCTCGCGCTCGACCTGTTCGCCGCGGCCGTCGTCGTCGGGTCGCAGGTGGGTCTCATCATCTGCGTCGTCATCGGCGGCCTCGTGCTCGGTGTCCTCAACACCGTCCTCACCGAGTGCGTCATGGAGGCCACGGACCTCCCCCGCTCCGTGGCCTCGAGCGCGTACTCGGCCGTCCGCTTCATCGGCGGCGCCATCGCCCCGCCGGTCGCCACACTCCTCGCCGATGCCTACGCCCCCTCGGCCGCGTACGTGTTCGCCGGGCTGTCCGTCGCCGTCGCGTTCGTCGTCGTGGTCTGCACCACGAAGGTGCTCCGGCGGGTCGACGACGGCGCGGAACCCGAGCGGGTCGAGGCCGAGGCGATCTCCGCCGGCGAGATGTCCTAGCCCGCCCTGCACGAGCAGGCGCCCTGCGCGAGCGGGCGAGATGCCAGGGTCCGCCACACGGCGACCCCGGCATTCCGCCCGCTCGTTCGCGCGCGTGCGGAGCGTCCCGGGAGCGAACCCCGTGGCGGATCCCCGCGGCGTCGATCCCCCTCTCGCGAGCGGGCGGAACTCCCGGGTGCGCCCGGCGGACGACCCCGACGTTCCGCCCGTTCGACTCAGCGGCAGCCGTCCGCACGACGAGCGGGCGGAAACGCTCCGTGCGCCCGACGGGCGACCCTGGCATTTCGCCCGCCCGGCACCGCGGGGCTGCCCCGGCAGCGCCGGCACGACGAACGGGCGGGAACGCGGGGTGCGTCCGGCGGGCGACCCTGGCATTTTGCCCGTTCGGCGCTGCGGGGCTGCCCCGGCAGCGCCGGCACGACGAGCGGGCGGGAACGTTCGGTGCGTCCGGCGGGCGACCCTGGCATTTCGCCCGCCCGGCGTCGAGGGCCGACCCGGTAGCACCGGCGCGACGAGCGGACGGGAACGTTCGGTGTGCCCGACGGGCGACCCTGGCATTTCGCCCGTTCGGCGTCGCGGGGCTGCCCCGGCAGCGCCGGCGCGACGAGCGGGCGGGAACGTTCGGTGTGCCCGACGGGCGGCCCTGGCATTTCGCCCGCTCGGCGGCGGCGGGCGGGGCGGGGTGGGGGCGACCGCCTGGAGGCGCGGGGCGGGACGGCGGGCGGGTGGCGGGCCTCCAGGCCGGGGCGTCGACCACCCGTGGGACCGGACGAGCAGACGGGGACGGCGGCACGCGCGCCGGAGGCGGCGGCCTCGCGGAATAGGATCGAGGGCATGGCTACTGCGAACGACCGCCTCGTCTGGATCGACTGCGAGATGACGGGCCTCGACCTCCAGGTCGACGAACTCGTCGAGGTGGCCGTGGTCGTCACCGACTTCGACCTCGTCCCCGTGCACCCCGGCTTCGACATCGTGATCAAGCCCGACCAGTCGGCGCTCGACAACATGAACGAGTTCGTGACGAACATGCACACGACCTCGGGGCTCATCGACGAGATCCCGAACGGGGTCTCCCTGGCGGACGCCGAGTACCAGGTGCTGGAGTACATCCTCCAGCACGTGCCGGCCGAGGGCTCCGCCCCGCTCGCCGGCAACACGATCGGCACCGACCGCGCGTTCCTGTCGAAGTACATGCCCCGCGTCGACGGCCACCTGCACTACCGGAGCGTGGACGTCTCCAGCATCAAGGAGCTCTGCCGTCGCTGGTTCCCGCGCGTGTACTTCAACGCGCCGGAGAAGCACGGTGGGCACCGGGCGCTCGCGGACATCCTCGAGTCGATCCGCGAGCTCGAGTACTACCGCCGCGCGGGCTTCGTCGCCGAGCCGGGGCCGAGCACCGACGACGTGCGTGCCGTGCAGGCCGAGGTCGTGGCGAAGTGGGAGCCGCGGCTCGCGCAGCCCGCGTCCGAGTAGCGACACGCGTGGTCGGATCCGGGCGCGGCATGTACTACTATTGAGTGGTCGCGCCGGTCCGCCGGTGTGTGCATGGTGGATATAGCTCAGTTGGTAGAGCGCCTGGTTGTGGTCTAGGAGGTCGCGGGTTCGAGACCCGTTATTCACCCCGGTCGAGGGAGAGTCCTGTTGCGTGTGACGCAACCAAGGGCTCTCCCTCAGTGTTTGTTGGGGCGCCTCCGGCGCTGTGCGGCTGCGCCGCGAGGCAGGCGCGGGGCAGTCTCGAGCTCGGCGCGAGCTCGGCTCGAGCGAGGCGCGTGCAGTGCGCGAGCGGGACGCGAGGCAGGCGTGGGGTCAGCCCGGTGTGGGACGATCCACCCGTGATGGAGATGTCCCTCGACGACTTCGAGCAGCTCGTGACCGACGAACTCGACCTGCTGCCCGACGAGATGGTCGACGGCCTCGACAACGTGGTCTTCGTCGTCGAGGACGAACCCGAGGACGGCTCCGAGCTGTTCGGCGTGTACGACGGCATCGCAGCGACCGAGCGCGGGCAGTACGGCTTCGGCGAGCTCCCGGACCGGATCGTGGTGTTCCGGAAGCAGCACCTCGCCGAGTGCGACACCCTCGACGAGCTCAAGGACGAGGTGCACACCACCCTCGTGCACGAGATCGGGCACTTCTACGGGATCGACGACGAGCGCCTGCACGAGCTCGGCTGGGCGTAGGCGCCCAGCCGGCGCACCCGGCACCGGGCACCCGGCGGGCGGCGGGCGGCGCCCGAGTTTCGGGCTCAGCGACATTCCTCGGGCCCACGAGCGCGAGAACTGTCGCTCACCGCGAAACCTCGCGCCGCGCCCGCCAGCGCCGCGCCCGCGCCCGCGGCAGCCCGCAGCCGGCAGCCCGCCGCACGCAGCCCGCAGCCCGCAGCCCGCAGCCGAGCCGCCGCCCCTCAGAATCGCGTCGGCCCCACCTCGTGGTACTTCTCCCACGCGTCCACCGGCCCCCGCCCGTGCAGCACGTACTCCCCCACGAGCCGCTCCTTGTAGACGGCGGGGTTGTGCGACGCCACCACGCGGGCGTTCCGCCAGTGCCGGTCCAGCGCACGCGTCCGGTCGGCCGCGGAGGCTCCCCCGACCTCGAACAACTCGGACGCCGCCCGGAGCACCCGCGGCCCGATCTCGACCTGCGCCTGGTAGACCGCGTTCTCGGCGGCGTCCAGCAGGGCGTGGTCGACGCCGACCCCGGGCTCGTTCGTCGCGACGACCTCGTCGAGCAGCCCCGCGGCGGCGACGACGAGTGACCGTGCGGTGAACGCCCCCGCGGACAGCCGTCCGAGGATCGCCAGCACCTGCGGGTCGTCGCCCGGCCGTGCGGCGTTCGCGTGGATGTACGTCCGGGCCCGCGGCCGCACGAACGCCACGGCGTCGTCGACGACGGCCTGCCCGATGCCCGCCAGGACCGCCAGCAGGTACAGCTGGTAGAAGGCCTGGATGTGCGACAGCGGGGCGTCCCGGTAGGCCGACACCACCGATGCGTCGACGGTCACCCCGTCGAACACGGTCGTGCCGGAGGCGGTCAGCCGCTGCCCGAAGCCGTCCCAGTCGTCGACCGAGGTCACGCCGGGAGCATCGGTCGGCACCGCGAACGTCACGCGCTCACCGGACCGGTCGGCTGCCAGGTAGATCCAGTCCGAGTAGAGCGTGCCCGTCGAGTAGAACTTCCGCCCGTCGAGCCGGAGCGAGCCCGGGTCGGCCGGCGTCACGGTCGTCGAGATGTCGGCGAGGGTCGTGCCGGTCCGCTCCGAGGTCGCGTTCCCGATGATCGCCCCGTCGACGATGCGTTGGAGCCACTCGTCCCGTCCGGCCGACGATGGCCGCAGCAGCACGAGTTCGGTGTACCCGAAGTGCCCGCGCCACAGGTGCGCGATGTTCGAGTCCGCCGCCGCCAGGTCCGCCACCAGGTGCGCGAGTTCGACCAGGGTCACACCGAACCCGCCGCGGTCCTCGGGCACGCGCAGGCGTCCGAACCCGGCGTCGGCGAGCGCCCGCACCTCGTCGTGCGGCAGCGGCCGGTCGCCCGGCGTCCCCGACGCCAGCTCACGATCGACCGCCCCCTCGCGGATCCGTCCGAACACGGGTGCGAACCGTTCGCGCAGCTCCGTCAGGCGGGTGCGCGGCACGGCCTGGAGGCGCGGCTCGGCCCCGGCCTCGGTCCTCGCGTCCGTCATGCGGTCACCTCCACGGCGTCGCGCGCCTCGGTCGCGCCGGCTCCGGCGGCTCCGCCCGTGAACGCCCCGCGCCAGCGCCGTGCCGGGTGCGAGTCCGGCAGCTGGGCGTGGCCGAACAGCTTCTCGCGCAGGGTGCCCTCGCGGTACTCGGACTGCATGAGTCCCCGTTCCTGCAGGGTCGGCGCGATGTGGTCGACGAACTCCTCGTAGGAGCCGGGCAGCGTCCAGTTGATGACGTTCACGCCGTCGACCCCGACCCGCTGCCAGTCGGCGAGCTCGTCGGCGATCTGCTCGGGCGTCCCGACGACGCGGGCCCGGAGCTTGGCGGACAACCGTGCGAGGTCGGCGATGGTCGGTTCGCGGTCGCCCGCCGCTTCGCGGAGCCACTGCAGGTGCGACTGCCCGGCGTGGGTCCGGACCTCGGAGAGCGGCGTCGCGGGGTCGAGGGCCTCGCCGGTGTCCGGGTCGAACCCGAGGTTCGAGTGCACCAGGAAGCCGTCCGCCGCCAGGTACTCGTCGATCTCCGCCTCCTTCGCCTTCGCTTCTGCCTCGGTGGAGCCGGTGACGAAGGTGAGTCCGAGGAAGAACGCGATGTCGTCGCGGTCCCGGCCGGCTGCCGCGGCGAGGTCGCGGGTCTCGCGGATGAGCTGCTCGGTGGCGTCGCGGTTCGACGTCAGGATGAACTGCGCCTCGGCGTTCCGTGCGGCGAACGCACGACCGGCCGGCGAGGACCCGGCCTGGAACAGCACGGGCGTCCGCTGCGGGCTCGGTGCGCTGAGGTGCGGCCCCTGCACGTCGTAGCGCGTGCCGTGGTGGTCGATCCGGTGCACCTTGTCCGGGTCGGCGTAGCCGCGGACCGGGTCCTTGAGGACGGCGCCGTCCTCCCACGATCCCTCCCAGAGCTTCGCGCAGACCTCCAGGTACTCCTCGGCCCAGACGTACCGCTCGTCGTGCTCCTCGAGCCGGTCCTGTCCGAAGTTCCGGGCGGCGCTGTCGAGCGCGCTCGTGACGACGTTCCAACCGATCCGGCCCCGGGTGATGTGGTCGAGGGTGGAGACCTTGCGGGCGAAGTCGAACGGGTGCGACTGGATGACGCTCGACGTGAAGGCGAGCCCGAGGTTCTCCGTCGACACGGCGAGCGCGGAGAGCAGCACCGACGGGTCGTTCGAGGGGATCTGCAGCCCCTCGCGGAGGTTCGTCGAGTAGTCGCCGCGCGCCGGGCCGTAGGTGCCGACGACGTCGGCGAAGAACACCGCGTCGAACTTGCCGCGCTCGAGCGTCTTCGCCAGGTCGGTCCAGAGCGTCACGTCGTCGAAGTCGGACTGCCGGGCGTCGGGGTGCCGCCAGAGGCCGTGCTGGATGTGCGACGTCGTGTTCATGACGAAGGCCGCGAAGCGCAGCGGACGGTTCGGTCGATCGCTCATGCACTCCATGTTCCCCGTCGGGCCGTCGGCAGGGGCTGCGACGTGACCCCGCGTTACGCGGGGTGTTCCCCGGGGCGCCGGACCCGGCCATGCTCCTGAGGCATGCCGACCCCGAAGACCGCAGCCGCGCCTCCAGGCCGTCCCGTCGCACCGTCCACCACCGCGACCCGTCGTCGTGTCGCCCTGGCGTCCTTCGTCGGGACGACCGTCGAGTACTACGACTTCTACCTGTACGCGACCGCGTCGGCGCTCGTGTTCGCGCCCACCTTCTTCCCGTCCGTGACGCCCGCGGTCGGCGTCATCGCGTCGTTCGCGACCTACGGCGTCGGCTTCGTGGCCCGGCCGCTCGGCGGGGTCATCGCCGGCCACCTGGGTGACCGGATCGGGCGGAAGAAGCTGCTCGTGGCGTCGCTCGTGCTGATGGGGATCGCGTCGACGCTCATCGGGGTGATCCCGTCCGCCTCGACGATCGGCGTCGGCGCCGTGGTCGCGCTCGTGTTCCTGCGGTTGCTGCAGGGCGTCGCGGCCGGCGCGGAGTGGGGCGGGTCGGCGCTGCTGTCGGTCGAGCACGCTCCTGCGCGGCACCGGGGCCTCTTCGGGGCGTTCACGCAGATGGGGTCGGCGGGCGGGATGCTGCTCGCGACCGGGGTGTTCACGCTCGTGCGGGCGCTGCTCGGCAACGAGGCGTTCCTGGCGTGGGGCTGGCGGCTGCCGTTCCTGTTCTCGGCCGTGATCGTGGCGGTCGGGCTCGTGATCCGGCTCGGCGTGCAGGACGCACCGGTGTTCCAGGAGCTCCGGGCGTCCGGCGGGGTCGAGCGGTTCCCGGTGTGGCAGGCGATCCGGCAGCACCCTCGGTCGATCCTCGTCACCGCGGGGCTGCGGCTCGTGCAGCCGGCGCTGTACTCGATCCTGACGACGTACTCGCTGACCTACCTCGGCACCGTGCGAGGTCCCGCGGGTTCCTCCGCCGGGCTGCAGGCCGTGCTCGTGATCTCGGCGGTGTCGCTCGTGTCGACGCCGTTCTGGGGCTGGCTGTCCGACCGGGTCGGGCGACGGGTGCTCACCATCTGGTCGGCGGTCGGGATCGCCGTGCTCATCTGGCCGTTCTTCGCGTTCCTCGACGCCGGGCCGCTCGTGCTGCTGCCGCTCGTGGCGCTCATCGGGATGTGCGTGTTCCACGACAGCATCTACGGGCCGCAGGCGGCGTGGTTCGCGGAGCAGTTCCCGACCGGTCGGCGCTACTCGGGGATGTCGCTCGGGTACCAGATCGGGTCGATCTTCTCCGTCGGGCTCACCCCGCTGCTGGCGGCCGTGTTCGTGGAGCTGGGCGGGGGCTCGCCGTGGATCCTGTGCGCGTACCTCGGGGTGTACGCGGTGCTGAGCATCGTGGCGGCGGTGTTCGCGGTGGACCCGGTGGCCGCGGCGCGGCGGGCGGGGGCGGGCGGTGGCGGCGCGGGCGCGGCGGCGGCGGCGGACGCAGCGGACGCGGCGGCAGGCCGAGTTTCGGCCTGAGCGACAGTTCACGCGCGCCGGAGCCCGAGAAGTGTCGCTGGGCGCGAAACTCGGGCGCGACCGCTTGCCGCCCGCGCCCGCCCGGCGCCGCCCGCGCCCGCTGCGCGCCGCGCGCTCCCGCCGCGCTCTGCCCCTACGTCCGCAGCACCACGTCGGCCAGGGCCGCGGGCCCCTCGGCAGCGATGAACGCCGACTCCTGCGCGGCCCACCGCTCCCACTCGCGCGCGAACACCTCGCCGTCCCGACCGATCGCCCGCTGCCACCGCGTGTCGTCGTCGGCCTCGAGCCACACTCGCAAGGACGCGAACGGCGCCGATGCCCGCGACAGCGCACCGCACCCCTCGACGACGATCGGGGCGTCGGGGTCGAGCGGGACCCAGTCGGTCGGAGCACCGGCAACCCAGTCCCAGCGCCGGTAGCCGCTCGGCTCCCCGAGGACGTCGGTCACCACGGCCTCGGCGGCGGCGCGGAGGCCGTCCCAGCCGGGGTAGACGTCGTCGAGGTGCACGATCTGCGCTCCGAGATGCGCGGCGACGGCGTTCCCGAGGGTGGTCTTGCCCGTGCCGGAACGCCCGTCGACGAGCACGACGAGGCGCTGGTTCCCGCGCGCAGCGGCAGCGCCGGCAGCAGCGGCGGCGAGGGACTCCGCAGCGGCGGTCCCGGTGGCACCAGCCCCGACGCCCGCCTCCCGCTCAGCCACGCCACGTCCCCGCGACCACCGCGACCGCGATCGACACCAGCCCGACGCCGACGAGCACCCCGACCATCGCCCACTCTGGCCCCGCGAACCGCGCGGTCCGCGCCCACGTGCGCCTGCCGGGAGCCCCGAACCCCCGCGACTCCATCGCCACCGCGAGGGTCGTCGCCCGCCGCAGCGCCAGCACGAGCAGCGCGAACGCCATCGAGGCCCCCCGCCGCAGCCGTCCGGTGTCGGCCACCCCTCGCGCCCGTCGTGCCATGCCGAGCTGCCGCCAGTCGTCGCCCAGGAGCGTCACCATCCGGAGCGCGGCGAGCGCCCCGAGCACGAACCGCGCCGGCAGCCGCAGCAGTTGCGCGAGACCGTCGGCGAGGTCGGTGGGGTCCACCCGGACGAACAGGGCGACGGCGGGGATCCCCACCGCGAGCACGCGCAGCGCCGTGGCGAGCGCGAGCGTCAGCGACCCGTCGGTGACGTGCGCGAAGCCGAAGTCGAACCACTCCCGCCCGGAGGGTCGCCCGTACAACGCGATGCTCACCGCCGTCAGCGGCACCGCCACGAGCACGGGCGACGTCCGCAGCAGCAGGGTGCGCGGCGGGATCCGCAGGAGCGGCAGGAGCAGGACTTCCAGGGCGAGCGCGACGGCTGCGGACACCACGTCGAGACTCAGGACGAGGCACACCCCGAGCGCCATCACCCCGAGGAGCGACGCAACCGGCTGCACACCACGCGTCGTCGGGACGGTCGCGCCGGTACGGCCTGGAGGCGCGGATCGCCCGGGCAGGTCGGCCGACGTCCCGGGGGCGGTCACCGTTCCACCCCCGGCTCGGCCGGCGTGCGGAGCGCGGGCTCTGCACCCGTGCCGCTGAGGACGACCTCGTCGGCGTCGAGCGCCCGCACGAGGTCCTGGTCGTGTGTGATCGCCACGATCGCGGTCCCGGCGTCGGCGAGTGCTCCGAGCCGGTCGACCACGGCTTGCCAGGTCGCTCGGTCCTGCCCGGAGGTCGGTTCGTCGAGCACGACGACGGGCGGCCGTGCGGCGACCACGGTCCCGATCGCGAGTCGACGTTGCTCGCCGCCGGACAGGGTGAAGGGGTTCGCGTCCGCGAGGTGCGCGAGACCGAACGCCCGGAGCAGTTCCTCGACGCGCTCGGCGACGACGTCGGGTCCGTGGCCGAGGGCCGTCGGGCCGACGGCGAGCTCCTCGCGGACGGTGCGGGCGACGAACTGGTGCTCGGGGTCCTGGAAGACGGTGCCGATGCGGGCGGCCAGCTGGCGGCTCGTCCACGCGACGGGGGCGTCCCCGATGCCGTCGGCGAGGGCCGGAGTGGCGCGCAGTGTCCCGTCGACGGGGCGGAGGAGCCCGGCCAGCGTGAGGCCGAGCGTCGACTTGCCGACGCCGTTCGGCCCCGTCACGGCGAGCACTCGGCCGGCCCGGACCTCGAGGTCGATCCCGCTCCCCACGCGCTGCCGCTTCCCCCGTGCCGTTCCGAGCCCGCGCGCCGAGAGCAGCACCTCCCCGCCGCCCGCCCAGCCGCCCGCCCCGCCGAGCGGGCGAAGTCCCTCGGTGGCCCCGGCGGCCGACCCCGGCATTTCGCCCGTTCGTCCGGGCGGGCGCTGCCCCCGGGCCGAACCCCGCGCCGGCTCCGACCCCGGCACCCACACGCCGGCGGCCGTCAGCGCTGCACCGTGCGAGGAGAGCACCTCCGCGGGCGGACCGTCGGCGACGACTCCCCCGGCGGGCTCGAGCAGCACGAGCCGGTCGACGAGGTCGAGCCACGTCCCGATCCGGTGCTCCACGACGAGCAGGGTGGCCCCGGTCTCGTCGAGCAGTGCCCGGACGGCGTCGTGCACCTGCGACACCCCCGACGGGTCGAGGTTGGCGCACGGTTCGTCCAGCACGAGCGCCCCGGGTCGCATCGCCAGCACGCCGGCGAGTGCCAGCCGCTGCCGCTGCCCGCCGGACAGCATCGTGGTGGACCGGTCGAGCGCCAGGTCGAGCCCGACGACGTCGAGCGCCGACCGCACCCGCTCCCAGATCTCGACGGGTGGGACGCCGGTGTTCTCGCACCCGAACGCGACGTCGTCCCCGACGCGCGACATCACGGTGTGGGCCTCGGGGTCCTGCATGACGAGGCCGACGCGCCCGCGGACCGCGCGGGGGTCGGCGCCGTCGACCAGGACCGAGCCCTGCACCGACGCGGCGGTGTCGTCGGTGTCGTCCGGTTCGTCGGGCAGCACGGCGGCGACGGCACGGAGGAGCGTGGACTTGCCCGCTCCCGAGGGTCCGACGATCGCGACGCGTTCCCCCGGCTCGACGGTCAGGTCGACCCCGCGGACCGCCCACGCGTCACGTCCGGCGTACCGCCAGCCCCAGTCGCGGAAGACGATGCGCGCCGGCCCAGCAGCGGCACCGGACACCGTGGTCACGCGACGGCGCGGGTCCCGCGCCTGGTGTGTTCACGGCCGGCGGCGAACGACGACAGCACGCCGGTCGCGGCGAGCGCCCGGACGAGGAGCCACGAGCCGACCCCGGCGATGACCGCACCGCCGACGACGCCGGACACGATGTACGCGGCCTTGAAGCCCGCGCTGTACCCGGGGTACCAGAGCACGGTGTCGTTGAGGCCCATCGCGAGTCCGGCTGCAGCCCCGGCGAGGACGATGACGGGCAGGCGGTACACGCGGTACAGGAACAGCGCGAGGACGAGCTCCGCACCGAGGCCCTGGACGAGTCCGGCCTCGAGCGTGAGCCAACCCCACTGGGTGCCGAGCAGCGCTTCGACGGAGGCGGCGACCATCTCGGCGTAGAGCGCCGCGCCGGGCTTCCGGACGATGATCGCGACGACGGGTCCGGCGATCAGCCAGACCCCGCCGAAGAACGCCTGCGTGCCGGGGAGCACGAGCGTCATCACGGCGCTGAGCGGCTCGTAGCCGAACTCCCACACCCTGAAGACGACGCCGATGGCGACCGCGAGGACGCTGGCGACGACGATGTCGACGACCCGCCAGCGGAGTGATCGCGTGACATGGGTGGACGGTACTGCTGGTGACGTGCGTACGGACATGGTTCTGGACTCCTCCCTGCGCCGGCATGATCCGGATCAGGTTCGACGGTCGGAGCGCCACTCGCTCCCTCTCAGCCCGGCGGTCCCGGACTCCCGTGTGTGTCCCGTCAGTGTAGACGCGGACGCGACCGCGTGACGGCCTGGAGGCGCGGTGCCAGCTGGCACCGCGCCTCCAGGCCGTCAGTGGGTCACTTCTTGAGGACGCGGACCAGCTTGCGCAGGACGGTGCCGGTCACCCAGATGACCGGGATGCTCACGGCCATCAGGGAGATGAGGTTCGGCTCGAACTCGAGGTCCTTGCCGGGGCGACGAACGTACGCGCCGACGGGGATCGATGCCCCGCCGCCACCGCCGCCACCGTTGTCGTCGCCGTCCCCGCCACCGCCGAAGCCGAACCAGGCGATGGACACCGGGATGAGGGTCTGGTCGCCGACCTCGACCGGGTCCCCGTAGTTGGTGGACACGCCGACGGGGCGCACCTTGTCTGCGATCTGCGTCACGATGTTGGCCATGCGCGCGAGGCTACTCGCCGGTTCCTCCACAGGCTGCGACGCGCTGGAACCGTCCACGGCTGGGGCTTGTCTGCGGACGCGGACGGCCCTCGCCGATATGTTGGCGCCACCCACAACTGGAGGATCGTTTGCACACCTGGCCCGGCAACCCGTACCCGCTCGGGGCGACCTACGACGGAAGCGGCACGAACTTCGCGCTCTTCAGCGAGGTCGCCGAGCGCGTCGAACTGTGTCTGTTCGACGACGACGGCAACGAGACCCGCGTCCCCCTGCTCGAGGTGGACGCCTACGTCTGGCACGCGTACCTCCCGAACGTCGGACCCGGACAGCAGTACGGCTTCCGCGTCCACGCGGACTACGACCCCGCGAAGGGGCTGCGCGCGAACCCCGCGAAGCTGCTGCTCGACCCGTACGCGAAGGCGACGAGCGGGGACATCGACTGGGACCAGTCGCTGTTCTCGTACACGTTCGGCGACCCCGACTCGACCAACGACGACGACTCTGCCTCGCACATGATGAAGGGCGTCGTCATCAACCCGTTCTTCGACTGGCAGGGCGACCGCGCACCGCGGACCCCGTACGGCGAGACGGTCATCTACGAGGCGCACGTCAAGGGCCTCACCGAGACGCACCCCGACGTGCCGGAAGAGCAGCGCGGCACCTACGCCGGCGTCGCGCACCCGGCGGTCATCGAGCACCTGAAGCGCCTCGGTGTGACGACGCTCGAGCTCATGCCCGTGCACCAGTTCGTGAACGACTCGACCCTGCAGGACAAGGGGCTGTCGAACTACTGGGGCTACAACACGATCGGGTTCTTCGCGCCGCACTCGCACTACTCGTCGTCCGGCGACCAGGGCCAGCAGGTCCAGGAGTTCAAGACGATGGTGCGCGAGCTCCACCGCGCGGGCATCGAGGTCGTCCTCGACGTCGTCTACAACCACACGGCCGAGGGCAACCACCTCGGCCCGACCCTGTCGTTCCGCGGCATCGACAACGCGGCGTACTACCGCCTCGTCGACGACGACCCGCGGTACTACATGGACTACACGGGCACCGGCAACTCGCTCAACGTCGGACACCCGCACTCGCTGCAGCTGATCCTCGACTCGCTCCGCTACTGGGTGACCGAGATGCACGTCGACGGCTTCCGCTTCGACCTCGCCTCCGCCCTGGCCCGCGAGTTCTACGAGGTCGACCGGCTGTCGGCCTTCTTCGAGCTCGTGCAGCAGGACCCGATCGTCTCGCAGGTGAAGCTCATCGCCGAGCCGTGGGACGTCGGCCCCGGCGGCTACCAGGTCGGCAACTTCCCGCCGCAGTGGTCGGAGTGGAACGGCAAGTACCGCGACACCGTCCGTGACTTCTGGCGCGGCGAGTCGTCGACGCTCGGCGAGTTCGCGTCGCGGATCTCCGGCTCGGCGGACCTCTACGAGCACGACGGCCGCACGCCCAAGGCGAGCATCAACTTCATCACCGCGCACGACGGCTTCACGCTGTACGACCTCGTCGCCTACAACGAGAAGCACAACGAGGCCAACGGCGAGGACAACAACGACGGTGAGAGCCACAACCGGTCGTGGAACTCCGGTGCCGAGGGGCCGACCGACGACGAGAGCGTGAACGCACTGCGTCTGCAGCGCCGCCGGAACTTCCTGGCGACGCTGCTGCTGAGCCAGGGCGTGCCGATGATCGCGCACGGCGACGAGCTCGGACGGTCGCAGTCCGGCAACAACAACGTCTACGCGCAGGATTCCGCGCTCAGCTGGATCGACTGGGACAGCGCCGACGAGGAACTGATCCAGTTCACCGCCGACGTCGTCAAGCTCCGGCACGACCACCCGACGTTCCGCCGCACCCGGTACTTCAACGGGCGCCCGGTCCGCCGTGGCGAGGGCGAGCCGCTGCCCGACGTGGTGTGGCTGACCCCCTCGGGCGATGCCATGGACCCCGAGGACTGGGACTCCGGCTTCGGCAAGAGCGTCGGGATGTACCTGAACGGCGAGGGCATCCGTGGGCGCGACTCCCGCGGTGAGCGCGTCACCGACGTCGCCTTCATCACGTACTTCAACGCCCACGACGACGTCGTGACCTTCACTCTGCCCCCGGAGGAGTACTCCCCCGGGTGGACGGTGCGGATCGACACCGCGAACCCCGGCGCCCGCGACGAGGTCATCGGTGCCGGCACCCCGCTCGACGTGCCGGCACGCTCGATGATCGTGCTCCGCGCCGAGCCCGACCACGAGGTCACGGTGACCCCGGTCGAGACCGACCCGGCACGACCGGCCACCCCGGCACCGCAGGACGCCGTCACACCGGCGAACCCGGCGGGGTCGACGGCTCCGTCCGACACCGCGGGCGGTCAGCAGTGACCGCCCGTCGGGTCCCGTCCTCCACCTACCGACTGCAAGTCACGCCGGACTTCGACCTGACGGCGGCGCAGGGCGTCGTCGACTACGTGCGCGACCTCGGGGCCGACTGGCTGTACCTGTCCCCGGTGCTGCAGGCCGAGCCCGGCTCGCAGCACGGCTACGACGTCGTCGACCACACCCACGTCGACACCGAGCGCGGTGGCGACGACGCGCTCCGTGCGCTCGCCGAGGCCGCGCACGGCGCCGGCCTCGGGGTCCTCGTCGACGTGGTGCCGAACCACGTCGGCGTGGCCACGCCGGAGGCGAACCCGTGGTGGTGGTCCCTGCTCGAACACGGGCAGGCCTCCCCCGTCGCCTGGGCCTTCGACGTCGACTGGCAGGCCGGGGACGGCAGGCTCCGCGTGCCGGTGCTCGACGACCGACTGCTCGATGCCGTCGAGCTGCGGGACGGTCGGCTGTACCTCGGCGACACCGCGTACCCGACCGCGCCCGGCACCGTGCAGGACGGCGACTCGGTCGAGGCCGTGCACGCCCGCCAGCACTACGAGTTCGTGCACTGGAAGCGCGCCGACCACGAGCTGAACTACCGCCGCTTCTTCGCGGTGAACACGCTCGCCGCAATCCGGGTCGAGGAACCCGAGGTCTTCGCGGCGTCCCACGCCACGATCGGCGCGTGGTTCCGCGACGGTCTCGTCGACGGGCTCCGCATCGACCACCCGGACGGCCTGTACGACCCCGCCGGGTACCTGCAAGACCTCGCCGAGCTGACGGGCGGCGCCTACACCCTCGTCGAGAAGATCCTCGAACCCGGTGAGCAGCTGCCGAGCTCGTGGCCCGTGGACGGCACGACCGGGTACGACGCCCTCGGCGTCCTCGACCGGGTGTTCGTCGACCCCGCCGGCGAGGAGACGCTCACCGCCGCATCGGGTGCCGAGCCGTCCGACTGGCAGCAGCTGACGCACGACACCCGGCGCGGCATCGCCGACGGCATCCTCGGCAGCGAGGTCGAGCGTCTCGCCCGACTGCTGCGCCCCGTCGCCGGCGAGCTGCCGCACGAGCGGGTCGTCGATGCCGTGGCCGAGGTCGTGGCATCGTTCGACGTCTACCGGACGTACCTGCCCGAGGGCGCCCACCACCTCATCGACGCCCTCGAGCGCGCGGCCGCGGCCCGTCCCGACCTCGACGACGTCATCGACCGGATCGCCCCGGCCCTCGTCGACCCGTCGAACGCCGCGGCCGTCCGGCTGCAGCAGACCAGCGGCATGGTGATGGCGAAGGGCGTCGAGGACACCGCGTTCTACCGGACCTCGCGGCTCACCAGCCTGAGCGAGGTCGGCGGCGACCCGAGCGTGTTCGCGGTCTCGGTGGCCGACTTCCACCAGGCGCAGCGCGACCGGCTCGGCAGCTGGCCGCACACCATGACGACCATGACGACGCACGACACCAAGCGCAGCGAGGACACGCGCGCCCGCATCGCCGTCCTCGCCGAGATCGGGCACGAGTGGTCGTCGGCGCTGGAGCGGCTGCAGTCCCTCGTCCCGCTCGAGGACGCCGTGTTCGCCGACCTGCTCTGGCAGGCCATCGTCGGTGCACGCCCGGCCAGCCGGGAGCGCCTGCACGCCTACGCCGAGAAGGCCTCGCGCGAGGCCGGGGACAGCACCACGTGGACCGAGCCGGACGAGGACTTCGAGCGCCGCATGCACGCGCTGGTCGACGCCGCGTTCGACGAGCCCGCCGTGGTCGCCGTGCTCGACGCCCTCGACGAGCGGATCGACGCCGCCGGGTGGTCGAACGGGCTCGCGCAGAAGCTCGTGCAGCTCACCGCGCCCGGCGTCCCCGACGTCTACCAGGGCACCGAGTTCTGGGACCGCTCCCTCGTCGACCCGGACAACCGCCGACCGGTGGACTACATCGAGCGTCGGCACGTGCTCGCCGAACTCGACGGCCCGGACGACGACGGCCCCGAGCGGCTGCCGTCGATCGGCCTCGACGGCGCGGCGAAGCTCCTCGTCACGAGCCGTGCCCTGCGGGTCCGCCGCGACCACCCGGAGCTCTTCACGCGGTACCTCGAGCTCGAGGCGACGGGCAGTGCGGCGGACCACGTGCTGGCGTTCGACCGCGGGGGTGCGGTGACCATCGCCACCCGCCTGCCGATCGGGCTCCGGCGCGTCGGCGGGTGGGGCGACACCCTGGTGCACCCGGCGCCGCTCGACCGGGTCGACCTGCTGACCGGTCGGCGCTACCCCGCGTCCCGCGGCATCGCCCTGTCCGAGGTCCTCGCCGACTACCCGGTGGCCCTGCTCGTCCCGACGCACGTCGTCGAGCCGACCGACCACGGCACCGAGACGGCCGACGTCTCCCGTCCGACGAACGGAACGGACGCCCGTGGGTCGGCCGCCCCCGGGTCGGCCGCACCCGAGTCCGACGCCCAAGCCGAGATCGACATCCTGGAGGGGCACGCATGACCGTTCCCGACCGCTACGGCGTCTGGGCCCCCGCTCCCGAGCGGGTGCGCCTCGTCGTCGACGGCACCGAGTACCCGCTGACGCGCGGCGCCGACGACTGGTGGACGACCGACGCGGTCCTCCCCCACGTCGGCGCACGCTACGGCTTCCGCATCGACGACGACGACGCCGTGCGGCCCGACCCGCGCAGCCGGTTCCAGCCCGAGGGGGTGCACGGCCCGTCCGAGGTCGTCGACCCCGCACGGTTCTCGTGGACCGACGAGGCCTGGACCGGGCGAGCGGCACGCGGCGGTGTCGTCTACGAGATGCACATCGGCACGTACACGCCCGAGGGCACCCTCGACGCCGCTGCCGCGAAGCTCGACCACCTCGTCGAGCTCGGCGTGGAGTTCGTCGAGCTCCTGCCGGTGAACGCCGTGAACGGCGAGTGGAACTGGGGCTACGACGGAGTCGGCTGGTTCGCCGTGCACGCCCCGTACGGCGGCCCGGATGCCTACGACCGGTTCGTCGACCGCGCGCACGCGCTCGGGCTCGGCGTCATCCAGGACGTCGTCTACAACCACCTCGGCCCGAGCGGCAACTACCTGCCCCTGTACGGCCCGTACCTGTTGCAGGGACTCGGCAACACGTGGGGCGACTCCGTCAACGTCGAGCACCCCGAGGTCCGTCGGTACGTGCTCGACAACGTGCGCATGTGGTTCCGCGACCACCACGTCGACGGGCTCCGCCTCGACGCCGTCCACGCGATCCGCGACACCACCCGCCCGCACGTGCTGCAGGCGATGGCGTCCGAGACGGACGCGTACTCGGCGTTCACCGGGAAGCCGCTCTCGCTCATCGCCGAGTCGGACCTCAACGACCCCGTGATGTTCCGTCCGCAGGAAGCCGCCGGGTACGGGCTCGCCGGGCAGTGGTCAGACGACTTCCACCACGCCGTGCACGTCGCGCTGACCGGCGAGACGAACGGCTACTACGGCGACTTCGCTCCGCTGTCCGCGCTGGCGAAGGTCCTGCAGCACGGGTTCTTCCACGACGGCACGTGGTCGTCGTTCCGGAAGCGCCGGCACGGCCGGCCGATCGACCGCGGGACCTCCCCGGCGACGGCCCTGGTGGTGGCGAACCAGAACCACGACCAGATCGGCAACCGCGCGGCGGGCGACCGCCTCGCGGCGAGCCTGACCGACGAGGGGCTCGTCATCGCCGCGGCGCTGACGCTGCTCGGCCCGTTCACGCCGATGCTGTTCATGGGCGAGGAGTTCGCCGCGACGACGCCGTGGCAGTTCTTCACCTCGCACCCGGAGCCCGAACTCGGCGAAGCGACGGCGAAGGGCCGCATCGCGGAGTTCGCCGAGCACGGCTGGGACGAGTCCGCGGTGCCGGACCCGCAGGACCCGACGACGTTCACGAACTCGAAGCTCGACTGGGCCGACGTCGACTCCGAACGGGGAGCGGCGATCCTCCGGGCCTACCGCGTGCTCATCGCCCTGCGTCGCACGGACCAGGCGTTCGTCGACCCGCGGTACGAGGCGAACGCGGTCCGCTTCAGCGAGGACCGGCGCTGGCTCGTGCTGACGCGGGGCCTGCTCGGGCCGGACGCCACTCCGGTGCACGTCGTGGTGAACTTCCTCGACGACGGCGCCGAGGTGCCGGTGCCGGGTGCCACGGGCGAGGAGCTCTACCGCTTCGGCGAGGCGGACGTCGCGACGGACTGCGTCCGCTTCACGGGGCGCGGCGTGGTCGTCCTGCGCTGAGCCCCGGCGCCCGACCCCACGTCCGGCCACGTCGACCTCCGGGGCCGTGAAAGCGACAGATCGCCGCGGAACATCCGCGGCGATTTGTCGTTTTCACAGGGGCGACAGCCGCCAGCAGACGAGATCTGTCGCTCTGGCGGTGTGGTCGTCCGACACGCGGTGTGGCCGTCAGACTGGCGGTGTGGTCGTCCGACAGACGGTGTGACCGGACTGGAGGCGCGTGGCGGTCCCGCCACGCGCCTCCACTCCGGTGACGGCCCCGTCAGGCCGCGTGGTCGGACACCGCGTGTGCGTTCGCACGCACGGACGGCAGCCGACGGTGGTCCTTCACGACCGAGCGCGCTTCGCGCAGGCGTCGGTCGATGCCCCACTTCGTCACGAGGGCGAGGCTCTCGCGCACGATGTTCCCGCTCATCTTCGAGACGCCGAACTCGCGCTCGGTGAAGGTGATCGGGGTCTCGACGACGCGCAGGCCGGCCTCGAGGGCGCGCCAGCAGAGGTCCACCTGGAAGCAGTAGCCCTTCGAGGCGACGCCGGCGAGGTCGATGCGCTCGAACGCCCGCGACGTGAACACCCGGAAGCCGCCGGTGGCGTCCCGCACGGCGATGCCGAGGGCCAGCCGCGTGTAGAGGTTGCCGCCGCGCGAGAGCAGCTCGCGGTACCAGGGCCAGTTCTCCACCTCGCCGCCCTTGATCCAGCGGGACCCGAGGACGAGGTCGTTCGTGTCGGCGAGCTCGAGCATCCACGGCAGGTACTCCGGGTGGTGCGAGCCGTCCGCGTCCATCTCGACGAGCTTGTCGTAGCCGTGTTCCAGGCCCCACGCGAACCCGGCGAGGTACGCGCCGCCCAGACCGTCCTTGACGGTGCGGTGCATGACGTGGACCCGGTCGGTCTCACGGGCGATGGCGTCGGCGATGTCACCGGTGCCGTCCGGCGAGTTGTCGTCCACGACGAGCACGTGGACGGTGCCGTCGGTGGCGGCGAGGGTCCGCTCGACGATCGGGCGGACGTTCTCCGCCTCGTCGTAGGTCGGGATGATGACCAGGGTCGTGCTCATGGTGCTCCTTGCGCTTGACATCGAAGATATCGGTCGTCGGCTGCGTCACTCCGATGAGAGGTCTGCGAACACGATCAGATTGTCCGTGTAGTGCCCGGTGGCGGTGTCGAACGTGCCGTCGCAGGTGATCAGCCGCAGTTGCGGTGTGGGTGCGGTGCCGTAGACGTCGCTCGTGGGGAACGCCGCCTTCGCCGCCCGCTCCGACCGGTCCACCGTGAACGTGCGGGTGGTGCCGTCGGACATCGCGACGTGGATCTCGTCGCCGGGGACGAGTTCGTCGAGCCGGAAGAACACGGCCGCTGCAGTGGGGCTGTCGACGTGCCCGGCGATGACCGCGGGGCCGACCTGGCCGGGGACGATGCCGTCGCTGAACCAGCCTGCGTTGTCCCAGCCCTTCGGCGGGTCGAGTTCACCCGCGGCTCCGCGGTGGAGGTCCTCCAGCGAGGACGAGACCCCGATCGCCGGGATCGTCACGCGGGTCGGCGTCGCGTCCGAGGTCGGCGCCGGTGCCGCCGGGTCCTGGAACCCCGCGATGTCCCGGTCGTCGGCGGCCGAGCCCGCACCCGCACCGGAGCCACCGGACGCGCTGGCCGAACTGCTCGGGGCCGGCCGTGCGGCCCCGTTCGACGCCGCGACGGCGACCGCGCTGATCGCGCCCCCGGCGACGAGCACCGCGGCCCCCGCCGCGATCACGACCCAGCGTCGGCGGAGTCTCGCTCCAGGCCCGGCCGACCCGCCGGTCACGACGCGCCTCCCGCCGCCGTCGCGCACCCGCCCAGCACGTCCGACGTCAGCATGGTCGCGCCGAGCGCCGCCCACGCGTCGCCGTAGTACGTCGGGGTCGTGGCCGCGGTGCGGTCCGCGCGCTCCAGGTCCTTCGTCGCCGCTCCGGTCGAACCGGCCGCCTGCTCCGCGGCCGCACGTGCCGTGTAGGCCAGGGCGCTGCGGTCCCCCGTCACGGCGGTCCCACCGAGGTCGAGCTGCGCCGCGAGCTGCGTCGTCCGACGGAGGGTGGGAGCGATCGACGCCGCGAGCGACCGGTCGGCGGCACTGCACGCCTCGGCGTAGCGGAGCGGCATCCGCATCGCGTCGTAGCCGTACAGCACGCGGGTGTCGCTGCCCGTGGCGGGCATCGGGTCGACGCTGCCGTCGGCGTGCACCTGCGACCAGTCGCTCGGCAGGTCGGTCTCGTCGAGGACCGCCGCGGTCACCGCACTGGAGCCCCGCTCGAGCTCCGTCCACCGCTCGTCGCCGGTGGCCTTCGCGAGCACGCGGTAGGCAGCGGGCGACGCGTACGACGCGTCGTAGCGGTACGGCTCGGAGTCCGCCCACGGCCCGGGCAGCAGGATCCGCCCGAGGTCCGTCGTCGCGGTCTCGTGGTCGAGCACCGCCGCGGCCATCGTCTTCCCGGCCGTCGTGTACCGGTCGACGTCCCAGGCCGACCCCGCGAGGACCAGTGCTCGCGCGGCGTCGAGGTCGGCGTCGCTGGCGGACTGCTCGTCGGCGACCCCGCCGTCCGTCGTCCAGCGCCACGCGAGGAGCAAGTCGTCCGTGAGCAGGTGCCGCTTCGTCCACGACCAGATCTCGCCGAAGCGCTCCCGGTCGCCGGCGGCGTACGCGATGAGGAGCCCGTAGGCCTGCCCCTCGCTGACGGTGTCGCCGCCCTGGTCGGTCCGGACGACCCGGCCGTCGCGCACGTAACGGTCGAGGAAGTCGGTGCGCAGCTGCGCGGCGGAACGCGTCCCGTCCGGCGGGGTGGTCGACGTGGGCGTCGCGGCGCCACCGGCATCCGGGGCGGAGGACGTCCACGGGTGCACGGCCGCGACGGCGATGCCGCCGGCGACCAGGACCGCGGCGAGCGCCGCGGCGGTGATGGGGATCCAGTTCCTGCGGGTCATGCTGGCCTGCTTTCCGCTGGTGTGGGGGGTCTGACTGGAGGCGCGGACCACGTGCGCCGACCGGCTGCGGTGATCCGCGCCTCCAGTCGGGATCACGACGGACGCGCGGATCAGGAGAAGAGCGCGCGGATCGACCGGATGGCCGCGTGGAGCGCGTCCGTGTCGGCGCGGTCGGCGGCGGTGCCGCCGCCTCCGGTCTGGACGCCGCCCGTCGGCGTCGCGGCCGTCGCCGCCGCGTCGGTGACGGGCACGATCGTCAGGTCGCCCTTGCTGTCGTCGAGGACGAACAGCGTCGAGACGGTGTTGCCGGCGAGGTCGACGTCCGCCGAGCCCGTCTGGCCGCCGCCGGAGATGTCGAGATCCCACTTGCCGGCGTCGACCGTGGCGTACTGCGTCGCCGTGCCGAACGCCGCGTCCGAGGCGATCGCCGTGCCGTCCGACGTCGACACGTCGACCTTCTTCGCGGTGGTCGCGGCCTGCACGAGTCGGAGCTTCGACTTGCCGTCTCCCGGCTGCTCGAGGTCGTCGGTGTACGCCGCCGTCTTGAGGGCCGTGTTCTTGCCGTACGCGACGACGGTGCTCGCGTCGCCGCCCCGCACCGTGACGTCGGTGGAGACCACCGGGGTCAAGTCCGGGGCGTCCGAGGCGCGCATCGACAGCACGTAGGTGCCGGCCGCGAGCTCGGTGTACTTGCTCACCTGGCCGTACGTGACGTCGTCGAGCTCGAAGACCTTCTTGCCGCCGGACAGGCTCGACAGCTCGACGTCGACGCTCTTCGTGTCCGGGGAGAGGTGCCCGACGCGGAGCCAGCCGTCGTCGGTCGCGGCGCTCGCGGACTGCGGTGCTGCGAGGCCGACGGTCGCGGCGACGAGGGCTGCGGCGAGTGCGCCGACGGCGGCGGTGCGGCGGCGGGAGGTGCGGCTGGAGGTGCGGCTGCGGGAGGTGCGTGCTGATGCGGTCATGGTGCTGCTCCTTCGGGTCGGATCGTGCTGGTCGTTCCGGTCGTCCCGGTCGTTCCGGTCGTTCCGGGTCCCGGCGCTGGGCCGGGTTCCCTCCGCGAGCGGGCGATGTGGCGCGGTGCTGCTGGGGGCCACCGCGGCGTTCCGCCCGCTCGCGGACGGCGCGGCGTTCCGCCCGCTCGCGGACGGCGCGGCGTTCTGCCCGTTCGCGGACGGCGCGGCGTTCCGCCCGCTCGCGGACGGCGCGGTGTTCCGCCCGCTCGGGGACGGCGCGGTCACGAGCGCACCGCGGTGGTCGTCGGGTCGGTCGTCGGGAACACGACCGTCAGGGTGGTGCCGTCGCGCTCGACCGACGCGGGGCGGAACGCGCTGGACACGGCGTCGAGGGTGGCCTCGGTGCGCGTCGCGGCCTCGGCGCTCGACGCGTGCAGGACGACGCGCCGGAACGTCTGACCGTCCTCGCCGGTGAGCGGGGTGAACCGGTCGACGCGGACCGAGCGGTCGGCGAGGACCTGGCCGAGCGCGATCATCGCCCGGGAGTCCACCTGGCCGGCACGGAACTGCGACCGGGTCCCCGCGTCGGCCTCGAGCGCGGGGTTGTCGGCGAGCTGCGTGCCGAGCGTCTTCCGCTCGTCCGCGGCCCGGTCGATCGCCCGCTGCGCGGCGGCCTGCCCCTCGGAGTTGATCTGCCGGACGTCGACCTGCTGGTCGCCAGTGCCGAAGGAGGCGACGGTCGTGGAGTTCTCGATCGCCTGACGGACGTCGGACGAGGAGTTCCCGCCGGTGCGCATCGAGTCGGTCGTCACGACGTAGTCGGAGTCCTTCCACCCGTTCGGCGACTGGCGTTCGACGGCTCCGTCGGTGTCGAGCTTGTAGTACCAGACGACGTTGTCGCGGGCGAAGCCGTCGTTCACGAGGTCGACCCACATGGCGTCGTCGACGAGCATCCGGGAGCGCTTGTCGACGTTGTCGCCGATCCAGTTCTCGGCCTGCGCCATCGGCCGGTCGAGGTCGGTCACCAGGAACCCCCGGAGCTGCGAGCCCCAGAGCGGCACGGCGACCACCAGCGCGGCGGCGGTGACGAGTGCCCACGCCCCGCCGAGCACTCGGCGCGAGGCCCCGCGCACGCGGTTCCGGGCACGGAACGCGGTCCTGCCGGTCACGGCGAGCACGGCCCGCTCGGCGACGAACGCCACCAGGAGGGCGCCGAGCGGCACGAGCATGATCACGTACGGCACGGGCAGGTACCCGTTCGGACGGAACATGAACACGAGCAGGAAGACGAGCATCGCGGCGAGCGGCCGGACCCGGCGCAGGAACAGCCCCACGACGGCCGCGGCGGAGCCGAGCACGATGAAGACGGGGTCGAGCGCCCACCACTGGGCGGCGGCCTCGTTCGCCAGGCTGCCCCCGGTGAAGAGCGAACCGCTCGCCTGCCGGCTGCCGAGCTGGTACGTGACGCCCTCGAGGAGGCTGACCTTCCCGGGGCTCGGCAGCAGCTCGCCCTTGACCGCGGCGAGCAGGAGGTACCCGCCACCGATCACGGCGAGGACGGCCCCGGCGACGCTCAGCGTGTACCGGCGGGTGCTCGGGTCGGCGCGGCGGACGGCCATCCAGACGATGAACGGCAGTGCGAGCAGGTAGGTCTCCTTGCTGAGCACGGCGATCCCCAGGCAGGCTGCGGCGCCGACGAACCCGGCGAGCTGCTGCCGACGGTTGAGGACCAGGACGAACGCGGCGAGGAGCCACGGCGTTGCGACGTTGTCGATGTACACCGTGCGGTGGTACTGCAGCGCGAGCGGCGACAGCCCGAACACCAGCACGGCGACGGCGCTCGCGGGACGGGACATCCCGAGCCGGCGACCGAGCACGAACACCAGGACGGCGGAGACCGCGGCGAAGAACACCATGGCCTCACGGGCGGCCTCGACGGCGAACGGGTAGCGCGCGAACGCCCCGGTCAGCGAGGTGTAGCCGGCGATCTGGATCCAGCCGAGCGGCGGGTGGTCGTACCAGTACGTGTAGTGGGTGAGTTCGCCGAGGTGCGTGATGGCCCACGCCTGCGCGGTGTACGTGCCCTCGTCGTCGATGCGCTGCGGGGTGCCGCCCGTGTTCCAGGCCTGGGCGAGCGCCGCGATCGCGACGACGGGCAGGACCCACGCCAGGCTCCTGGCGTGCACCCGGAACCACGCGCGGACACCAGTGGCGGGACGGATGCCCCGGATCGGGATGCCGGTGGTGTTCGTGATGCCGGCGGTCATCGGGTGCCCCCGACCAGCACCGCGCCGACGACCTCGGACTGCTGCCCCGCGGTGCGGTGCTGCCCCGTGTGCTCCGTCTTCTCCCAGCCGTTCTGCTTCCGTGCGTGCCGGACCACGGCCCGGACGGCCGCCGCGGCGAGGAACACCTGGTACGGCACCAGCCCGAGGACGAGCTTCACGTAGTCACGGATGCGGACCTTCTCCTGGTAGAGGCGTCCGAACTCCCCGAGCCCGGCGATCTCCACCGCGAGCAGCATGAGCGTCGGCGCGAGCGGGATGAACGAGACGAGGGCGATGGCGGTCGGCACCTTGACGAACAGGATCATCACCACGCTGAGCGGGATGAGCAGTCCGGTGGCCGCCTGGATGAACGGCATGGTCAGCAGGTACCGGGCGAAGAAGCGCTGCTTCAGTGACGGGAGCTGCTTCCACTCGCCCTTCTCGAGCACCTGCAGGAAGCCCTGGTTCCACCGCGTGCGCTGCTTGAGCAGGGACGCGAACGTGGGCGGGGTCTCCTCGCGGGTGACGGCCTCGGGGCTGTACGCGACGACGACCTTGGCACCGTCGGCGGACAGCCGGACCCCGAGCTCGCAGTCCTCGGCGAGGCAGTGCGCGTCCCAACCGTTCGACCAGTCGAGGCGCTCCTTCGTCACGAAGACGGTGTTGCCGCCGAGCGGGATGAACTTCGACTCGGCGTGGAAGTGCAGGCGGGAGCGGAACCAGAAGTAGTACTCGAGGACGTTCCGCAGCGACCACCAGCTCGACTTGAAGTTCATCAGCTGCACGCCGCCCTGGACGACGTCGGCGCCGGTCTCCTGGAAACGCGAGTCCACCAGCGACAGCAGCCGGGGGTAGACCTCGTCCTCGGCGTCGAACACCCCGACGACGTCGCCGGTCGCGTACTGCAGCGCGAGGTTCATCGCCTTCGGCTTGTTCTTCGGCAGGGTGTCGTCGACCACGACCCGGATCAGGCCGGGGTGCCGGGCGGCGGCTTCGCGCACGACGCGGTCCGTGCCGGGATCGTCCTCGCCGACGATCGCGATGATCTCGAAGTCGGGGTGGTCCTGCGTCGCGAGCATGTCGAGCGTCTGCCCCATCACGTCCTCCTCGTGCCGGCCGGGCACCAGGAGCGTGAACCGGTGCGCCGCGGGACGCGGGGTGTCGCTGAAGCTCGTCGCCTTGAGCGCATCGCGCGACCGCCAGGCGTGCAGCATCCACCAGAGGGTGGACAGCGCGACCAACGTGAGGAGCACGGAGATCGCGATGAGGGTCGAGTAGCCGACCCACTCACCCAGCGACCAGGCGGTCTGCGGGCCCTGCCCCGTGCCTCCCGTCGGAACGTCGGTGGTACCCCGGTTCGGCACGTTCCCCGACGTGCCGGACTGGTTCCCCGGCTGCAGCAGGGGGCCTGCGGCGACCGTCAGCGTGGTCAAGATGGTCATTCGGCGAGCTCCTTCGTGCGACGAGCGTCGGTGGAACGGAAGACGAGGGCCTTGTACGCGGCGAACCGGAACGCGGTGCCGAGCACGAGACCCACGCCGTTGCCGGCGACGTTGTCGGCGAGGGTGGAGGTGAACCCGAGGACGTAGTGCGAGACGAAGAGGCACGCGGCGGCGATGCCCAGCCCGATCAGGTTGGTGAGCGCGAAGAGCACCCCTTCGCGGACGGTCTCCCGACGGCCGGTCTGCCGTTCGGCGCGGAACGTGATGAACCGGTTGCCGATCCACGCGACGGTGGTCGAGACGACGGCGGAGACGATCTTCGCGGCGATGGGCCCGTCGGGCATCACGGTCGCGCGGAGGAGGTTGTAGACGGCGAGGTCGATGACGAAGCAGACGGCACCGATCGTGCCGAAGGTCGCGAGCTGGCGCGCGAGGGCCAGCAGCCGTGGGAACGCACCGGGGCGCACGGATGGCACCGAGCCGGTGGTTGACACCACAACGGGGGTATCGGTCGAGGTCATGCCCCCGATTCGGGGGGCCTCGCGGGGTGGTTTGGGAGGGGTACGCACATACCCAGGGGGCTGCCAGATGCGCGACACGCGCTGTTCATCTTGCGGCCCGATGGCGTCGCTTTGCGGACTGCACACGACAGGATCGGCCCACGTCGTGTAGTGGGCCGGGCCCGGAACGGACGGGAGGCGCGGTGCCAGCCGGCACCGCGCCTCCTGTCAGGGGTGGGTTGCGTCTACGCGGGGCGCGACGCCGGGCTGACGGTCTTCGACGCGTCGCGCTCCGGGATGTCGCCGAGCGCCTGGTCGATCGCCTGCATGGCGTCGGCGTCGAGGGTGACCCCCGCGGCCTTGACGTTGTCGGTGACCTGCTCCGGACGCGAGGCGCCGACGATCGCACTCGCGACGTTCTCGTTCTGCAGGGTCCACGCGATCGCGAGCTGCGCGAGCGTGAGACCGGCCTGGTCGGCGACGGGCTGCAGACGCTGGACGGCTTCGAGGACCTCGTCGCGCATGAACCGCTTGATCATGTCCGCACCGCCCTTCTCGTCCGTGGCACGCGAGCCCTCGGGCAGGGGCTGACCGGGCTTGTACTTGCCGGTGAGGACGCCCTGCGCGATCGGCGACCAGACGATCTGGCTCAGTCCGAGCTGCTTCGAGGCCGGCACGACCTCGCCCTCGATGACGCGCCACAGCATCGAGTACTGCGGCTGGTTCGAGATGAGCTGGAAGCCGAGCTCCTTCGCGAGCGCGGCACCCGCACGGATCTGCTCGGCGTTCCACTCGCTGACGCCGATGTAGAGCGCCTTGCCCTGGCGGACCACGTCGGCGAAGGCCTGCATAGTCTCCTCGAGCGGGGTCTCGTGGTCGTAGCGGTGCGCCTGGTAGAGGTCGACGTAGTCGGTCTGCAGGCGGGTCAGCGACCCGTTGATCGACTCCGTGATGTGCTTGCGGGAGAGGCCGACGTCGTTGTGCTGCTTGGGGCCGGTCGGCCAGTACACCTTCGTGAAGACCTCGAGCCCGGCGCGTCGCTCCCCCTTGAGCGCCTCGCCGAGGACCTTCTCCGCCGCCGTGTTGGCGTACGTGTCCGCGGTGTCGAACGTGGTGATGCCGGCGTCGAGCGCTGCCCGCACGCACTGGGTGGCGACGTCGTTCTCGACCTGCGAGCCGTGCGTCAGCCAGTTGCCGTAGGTGATCTCGGAGATCTTGAGTCCGGAGTTGCCCAGGTACCTGAATTCCATGGTCCTGACGCTATCGGGCTTCCGGCCGCCGTGAGGGGCCGTGCGAGTACCTGTGGAGAACGTGGGGTGCGCGGGGGGGGCGGCGGGCCGGGCGGCGGGGAGCGGTCGGCCGGCGGGGTTGGTCGGGCGGCGGGGTTGGTCGGGCGGGGGTTGGTCGGGCGGGGGCTGGTCGGGCGCGCGGGCCCCGCGAGCGGGCGAAATGCCAGCGCCCACCTGCCCGACCCACGAGCGGGCGAAATGCCAGCGTCAGCAGCTCCGCTCACCCTGGCATCTCGCCCACTCGCGGACGCACCGCGCGCGGCGCCGCCGCCCCGTGCGCGAGCGGGCGGAACGCCCGACTCCGTCCGCGCCCGCACCCTGGTGATCCGCCCGCTCGACGGGGGCCAGTCCTCCTCCACAGGCGCGTTGCGAGCGCGACCGTCCACACTGGAGGCACGACTCACCCCGCACCCGTCGGCTCGGCTCGACCATGTGGAGATGACCGCCAGAAGTCGTCTCCCGTTGGCCCTGCGGGACTGTTCCTTCCGGGTACGGAACGCCCTGCACCGGGGAGTGTCCCGGGGGCGCTTGGACGCCAAGGACCTGTTCCGCCCGTTCCACGGCATCCGTTCCGCGACGATGCCGAACACCGTCGAGGAACGCGCACGGGCGCTGGCTCCTCGACTGCGCCCCGACCAGGTGTTCAGCCACGTCACGGCGGCGGCGATCCTCGGCGTGCCGCTCCCCCGTCGCGTCGAGCGCGATGCACGCCTGCACGTCACGACGATCGGCGTCGACCAGGCGCTGCGGGTTCGCGGCGCCGTGGGGCACCGTGCGAGGTACGGCACGGTGCGGATGACCATGTCGCGTGGTGTCCCGATCAGCAACCCTGCCGACACCTTCGTCGCACTCGGCAGGCTGTTGACGCTCGACGAGCTGATCATCGCCGGCGACGCACTGGTCGGGACGCTCGGCTGGGCCATGCTCGATGAGCTCTTTGCAGCCGTTCGTCGACGCCGAGGCATCCGGGGCATCGTCAAGCTCCGGCTCGCCCTCGAGGAGATCCGTACCGGTTCCCGCTCTCCCGGCGAGACCCGGACGCGATTGGCCCTCCTGCGCCGGGGTCTCCCGGAGCCCCGGTTGAACCACGACGTCGTCGTCGACGGCCGGTGGGTCGCGTGCGTCGACCTCGCCTACCCGGCCGCGCGGGTGGCGATCGAGTACGAGAGCGACCTCCACCGGACCGACCCCGCCACGTTCAAGAAGGACCTGACCCGAGGCGAGCACCTGAAGGACGTCGGTTGGTGGCTCGTCCGGGCGACCGCTGACGATGTCGGTCGGGACGTCGAGCGCTTCGTCCGGCGCGTTCGTCGACTCCTCGAGACGGGGATCAGCGGGAGTCACGACACGCGCTTTGCGACACTTCAGTGAACAATGGTTGACGCTTCAACCAAAAGGGTGCACACTGGCGTAGCATCAACTTCGATGCGGGCGCATGGATCGGGGCTCCGGTTCGTCCGCGTCGCACTCAGACTCTCGTTCGGAAGAAGGACACCATGACGCTCACCTCCGCAACCGTTCCCGGCTACCAGACCGGCACCTGGAAGATCGACCCGACCCACTCCGAGGTCACCTTCTCGGTCCGCCACCTCGCGATCAGCAAGGTCAAGGGCAAGTTCGAGACCTTCGACGCGACCGTCGTCACGGCCGAGAACCCGCTCGAGTCGACCGTCGAGGCCAGCATCGACGTCGCGTCGATCAACACCGGCCAGGAGCAGCGCGACCAGCACCTCAAGACCAGCGACTTCTTCCTCACCGAGGAGCACCCGCAGCTCACCTTCCGCTCCACGAGCATCGAGGCCAAGGGCGACGACCTGCACATCGCCGGCGACCTCACCCTCCGCGGTGTCACCAAGCCGGTCGTCCTCAAGGCCGAGCTCGGCGGCTTCACGACCGACGGCTACGGCCAGGTCAAGTTCGGCGCCGAGGCGACGACCAAGATCGACCGCACCGAGTTCGGCGTGAACTGGAACGCTGCGCTCGAGGCCGGCGGCTTCACGCTCGGCAACGACGTCACGATCAACCTCGACGTCCAGTTCGTCCTCCAGGCGGCCTGAGTCCCGACGGATTCGTCGCCCTGCTGAGGGCACCGAACAGCACGACCCGAAACAGCAGGCGAACGCCCCGGCTCCTCCCCCACGGAGCCGGGGCGTTCGTCGTCCCCGCCCTGTCTCGCACCTGCCCGCCCCGCCGGCTGGCCGCCCTCGGCCGAGCGGGCGAAATGCCAGGGTCGATAACGATCGTGACGGGTGGCTTCAGCCCGCTCGCCCGGCTCGGGGGCACAGAAGGCTGGCGGCGCCGGACGGGACGAAGCGCGGCGCGCTCGGGGTGCTCGAGCGGGCTCGAGCGGGCTCGAGCGGGCTCGAGGACGAGCGGGCGAAAGACCGGGGTCACCTCGGCGTCCCGCCCCGGCATTTCTCCCGCTCGCGCGCGGCGGGCCGTCAGGAGACGGGAGGGCACCGGCGAGCGGGCGCAGCTGCGGGGTTGCACGCTCCGCTCACGCGGGTGTTTCGCCCGCTCGCGGGTGGGGGCGGGCGTAGCGTTGCACCGCACGCACCACGCCCGGACACGCACCACCCCCGGGCAAGCACGCGGCACCGCGGCGCGCGCGGGAATCCGCCCGGGGCCGCGCGGGTTGCAGGCGAGCACGAGCCACAAGCCACACCCCCACACGCCACACCCACCCGCGACACCCGCCACACCCACCCGCCGCACCCGACGCACACGCACACGAAGACCCGACGAAGAGGAGCACCACCATGGCCACCGACTGGATCGCGTTGCAGGCCCTCGCGGCAGCCGAGTTCGGCCGCCGCGTCGCCGCAGTGACGGACTGGGACGCCTCGACGCCCGACTCCGAGTGGACGACCCGCGACCTCGTCCGGCACGTCGTGGCCGAGCAGCGCTGGATCCCGAAGCTCCTCACCGGCTGCGACTACGCCCAGGCCGAGGCCGACCTCGAGGAGGTCGGCGACGACCTCCTGGCCGAGTGGGCGAAGTTCGCCACTGCGGCGACAGAGGCGTGGAGGAATTCGCCCGCTGACACACCCGTGCACCTCGCCACGGACGTCGTCCCCGCCGCGCAGTACCTCACCGAGCAAACCAGCGACATCACGATCCACACGTGGGACCTCGCACGGGCGACAGGAGCGGACGAGCAGCTGCCGGACGAGCTCGTCGAGGCCGTGTGGGAGCACTTCCAGCCACAGATCGAGCACCTCGCGGCCACCGGGCTCTACGCCGCTCCGGTGGACGTCGACGAGGACGCCCCGCTCCAGGTCCGTCTGCTCGCCGTCACAGGCCGCGATGCCAGGGTGAAGGCATGACCGCAGCAGACGCAGCAGCAACGGACGCCACGGCCGCAGCAGCACCAGACGCACCCGCCACAGGCGCACCGGCGACCGCACCCACCACGCGACTCGGCACCACCGGCCTCGAGATCAGCCGCGTCATCCTCGGCATGATGTCCTACGGCGACCCCGACCGCGGCGCCCACGCGTGGAGCGTCGGCATCGACGAGGCCCGCCCCTTCGTCCGCCGGGCCTTCGACGCCGGCATCACCACGTTCGACACCGCCAACGTGTACTCCGCCGGCAGCAGCGAGGAGATCACCGGCACCCTCCTCAAGGAGCTCGCCCCGCGCGAGGAGGTCCAGGTCTTCACGAAGGTCTTCAACCGGATGCGCCCGGGCCGGAACGGCGCCGGGCTGTCCCGCGCGGCGATCATGCACGAGATCGACGCTTCGCTGACCCGCCTCGGCACGGACTACGTCGACCTGTACCAGATCCACCGCTTCGACCTGAACACCCCGGTCGAGGAGACGATGGAGGCCCTGCACGACGTCGTGAAGTCCGGCAAGGCCCGCTACATCGGCGCGAGCAGCATGTGGGCGTGGCAGTTCGCCGAGATGCAGCACGTCGCCGAGCTGCACGGCTGGACGAAGTTCGTCGCGATGCAGGACCAGTACAACCTCCTCGAACGCGAGGAAGAGCGCGAGATGCACCCGTTCTGCGCCCACACCGGCGTCGGCGTGATCCCGTGGAGCCCCCTCGCCCGCGGCAAGCTGACCCGCCCGTGGGATGCGAGCGGGTCCGGTTCGCGCGCGGACACCGACGAGTTCGGCAAGACCCTCTACCGCCAGGACGAGGACGCGAACCGTGCGATCGTCGACGCGGTGCAGCAGGTCGCCGAGGCCCACGACGCGAGCATGGCCCAGGTCGCCCTGGCCTGGGTGATGCAGCAGGACGCGGTGTCCGCACCGATCGTCGGCGCGACGAAGGAGCACCACATCGACGACGCGGTGGCCGCGGCGTCGCTCACGCTCACCGACGACGAGGTCGCGCGACTCGAGTCCGCGTACACACCCCGGGTGCCGTCCGGTTTCTGACGTGACCGGCTGACGGCCTGGAGGCGCGGTGCCAGCTGGCCCACCTCCCTCGCAGGCTCGGTCGGCGCGCCCCGCGTGACGCTGGCGCGTCACCGCTGCGCGGAGCGCGCCAGGCCGTCAGACGGTTGCGTCCACTTCGCCGGACGCGCGTCGCTCGTCGTCCGCACGTCGGAGTCGCGCGATGCGCGTGAGCGCTGCGCGCTCCGTCCCGGGCTGGTGGCCGAGCACCGCGCCGATGCCGTCGAGCACGACCCCCGCCGTCTTCCGCACCGGGAACTCGACCGGACCGAGGCCGGGGGTCCGCAGACCGAGCATCGACCGGTGCGCCGGGTCGAGGGAGGCGACCGCGCCGTCGAACAGTGCGCGGTACCCGGGCCGGAGCAGCCGCGCGACGGGTGGGTCCTTGATGAACCGGACGACGTCCTTCGTGCGGGCGGTCACCGCGAGTTCGCCCCGGTCGAGGTAGCCGTTCATCTGCGCGCGGAGGTCCGCGTCGGTCTCCGGTGCGTCCTCGACGCCCATCAGCCGGCCGGCGATCGCCCACTCGCGGACGTACACGTCCGGGCCGCCGGGGATCGGGTCACCCCAGAGCTGGGCGCTGCGGAGGAACGCGTCGGTGAAGGCGAGGTGCACCCAGCGCGCCAGGTCGGGGTCGTTCGCGGCGTACGGTCGGGAGACGCCGTGCCCGTCGACGTACTCGCCGCGGACCCGTTCGTGGAGTTTCCGGACCCAGTTGCTGGCGTTCGTGGCGGCTGCGGTGTCGCCGTGGGACACCGTGTAGATCCAGCGGATCGTGCCGGCGAGGCGTCCGAACGGGTCCTCGCGGTAGCGGGAGTGGTCGGCGACGCCCGCGAGCGCCCCCGGGTGCAGCGCCTGGACGAGCAGCGCGCGGACCCCGGCGAGGATCGTCTGCTTGCCGCCGTGCACCGACCAGGTCGCGGAACCGGGGCCGAAGAACCCGGCGTCGGTGCCCTGCTCGAGCTCGTCGATCCAGGCCGGCCGTTCCGTGGCACCGCCCGTGAACGTGTCGTTGAGACGGGAGCGGAAGGCGTCGGAGACGGAGGGCATGGCGCCATCGTCCGTCCCGCCCCTGACAGTGCGCCGGGGGTGCGCTTCCCAGGCGCTGCCCGGGCGGCCCGCTAGGTTGGTCCGCGTGAGCATCGACACGCCTCGTCCCTGGCTTGCCTCGTACGCCCCGGGGGTCCCGCACGACATCGAGGAGCCCACGGGTTCCCTCTCCGACATCGTGGAGGAGTCCGCACGGCGGTTCCCGAAGCAGGTCGCCCTCGAGTTCTTCGGCCGCACGACGACGTACGCCGAGCTCGAGGAGCAGATCCTCCGCGCGGCGAACGGCCTCCGGAAGCTCGGCGTCTCCGCCGGCGACCGGGTCGCCATCGTCCTGCCGAACTGCCCCCAGCACGTGGTGGCGTTCTACGCGGTGCTGCGGCTCGGGGCGATCGTCGTCGAGCACAACCCGCTCTACACGCCGCGGGAGCTCCGCCACCAGTTCGAGGACCACGGCGCCAAGGTCGCGATCGCCTGGGACAAGTCCGTCGCCACGCTGCAGGACTTCCCCGCCGACGTGGCGCTCGACGCGATCGTGTCGGTCGACCTCACCCGGGCGATGCCCCGCGCCACCCGGGTCGCCCTGGCACTGCCGGTCGCGAAGGCCCGCGAGTCCCGCGCGAAGCTGACCACGAAGGTCCGCGGCACGACCAGGTGGGACGACGTCGCGTCGAACCGGAAGCTGTCGAAGCGGCACCCGCGCCCGGCGACCGAGGAAATCGCCCTCATCCAGTACACGTCCGGCACCACCGGCGTGCCGAAGGGGGCCGTGCTGAGCCACCGCAACCTGCTGGCCAACGCCACGCAGGCCCGGCTCTGGGTGCCGCAGATCCGTCGCGGCGACAACGTCGTCTACGCCGTCCTGCCGATGTTCCACGCGTACGGCCTCACGCTGTGCCTGACCTTCGCGATGAGCATGGCCTCGCGGCTGGTGCTCTTCCCCGCGTTCGACCCGGCGCTCGTCCTCAAGGCGATGAAGAAGCACCCGCCGACGTTCCTGCCGGCCGTCCCGCCGATCTACACGCGGCTGCAGCACGCCGCGGACTCGGCGAAGGTCTCGCTCGAGGGGATCGAGATCGGCATCTCCGGCGCGATGCCGCTGTCGCAGGACGTCGTCGAGCCGTGGGAGGCCCGCACCGGCGGCTACCTCGTCGAGGGCTACGGCCTGTCCGAGTGCTCCCCTGTGCTCATGGCGAACCCGGTCTCCCCGGCCCGCCGGCTCGGGGCGATCGGGCTGCCGCTGTCCTCCACCGAGGCGCGTGTGGTGGACCCGGACGACTCCACGAAGGTGCTCGGCACCGACGAGGCCGGCGAGCTGCAGGTGCGCGGACCTCAGGTGTTCCGCGGGTACTGGGGCAAGGCCGAGGCCACCGACGAGGTCTTCACGCCCGACGGCTGGTTCCGCACCGGCGACATCGTGTCCATCGACGCGGACGGCTACGTCAAGATCGTCGACCGGCTCAAGGAACTCATCATCACCGGCGGCTTCAACGTCTCCCCGTCCGAGGTCGAGGACGCCCTGCTCAAGCACCCCAGCGTCCGCGAGGTCGCGGTCGTCGGGATCACGCAGGCCGGCAACGAGCAGGTCGTCGCCGCGGTCGTGCCGAAGGACCCGGGGACGTTCGACGCCGAAGCGCTCCGGAGCTGGTCGCGCGAGCACCTGGCGGCGTACAAGGTGCCGCGGCGGATCGTCGTGGTCGAGGACCTGCCGCGCTCGATGATCGGCAAGGTGCTGCGGCGGAAGGTGCGCGACCAGATCCTCGGCGACTGACCGTAGCGACGCCAGGCGGCACCAGCCGACGCCGGGCGGCACCCGGCGACGCCCGCCGGGCTCAGGCGACGTCGAGCACCGGCACGTCCTGCGTCGCCATCCACTCGAGCAGCCGAGCGATGCCGGCCTCCGGGTCGACCAGCGGCACGTAGCCGAGCGCGTCCCGAGCCGCCGACACGTCCGCGAACGCCGCGCGCACGTCCCCGAGCCGGTACTGCCCGGTCACCCGGGGTGCCGGAGCCCCCGCCTGCGCCGCGACGACCGCGGCGAGCTCGAGCAGCGTCATCGGGCTGCCGGAGCCGATGTCGACCGTCCGGGTACCGTCCGCACTCGAGCGGGTGGCAGCTGCCAGCGCCGAGACCACGTCGTCGACGAAGACGAAGTCCCGCGTGATCGAGCCGTCCTCGTACACCGGGATCGGTCGCCGCTCCCGTGCCAGACGCCCGAACAGGCTGACGATGCCGGTGTACGGGTTCGACAGGGACTGGCCGGGGCCGTACACGTTCTGCAGGCGCAGCACGCTGAGGGGGACGCCGTGCGCCGAGGCCCACGCGTGCAGCACGTGCTCCTGGGCGAGCTTCGTCGCCGCGTAGACGTTCGACGGCCGGGGCTGGGTGACCGCGGCGGTGTGCGCGAGGGGCCGCACGGCCTGGCCGGCGTGGTCGCCGGGAGCGCTCGGGTCCCACTGCGCCCGGTCCAGCTGGTGCACGTCGCGCGCGTCCGCCACGAACCGTTCGCCGTCGTCGGTGGCCCACTCGCCCTCGCCGTAGACGGCCCGCGACGACGCCAGGACGAAGCGGTCCGGCGTGTGTCCGGCCCGGTGCAGGCCGTCGAGGAGCTCGCTCGTGCCGACGACGTTCACCCGGGTGTGGCGGCTCGCCTCGGTCAGCGACTGCCCGGTGCCGGTCTCGGCGGCGAGGTGCACGACCACGTGGGGGCGCACCGTGCGGAGCACCGCGTCCCACATCGTCGGGACGGTGACGTCGAACGGGATCGCGGTGATGCCGCCGGGCAGCAGCGGCCACCCGCCGGTGTGCACCTGCGGGTGCAGCACGTCGAGCAGGACGACGTCGTCGCCCGCGGCGGCGAGACGGGTGGCGAGCCGGGAGCCGATGAAGCCGGCGCCTCCGGTGATCAGGACGGTGCGGGTGGTCATGATGCCTCCTCTCCGGTGAGCAGGACGCGCTCATCGATGGTGTCGTAGACGCTCGGGTCGGCGCCGAACTTGCGGGCGAACGGGTGCGGGGAGGCCAGGAGCATCGGCACGTCCTCCACGGTGAAGACGTCGGGTCGCCCCGATCGGTGGTCGGACCAGCGGATGGTGTGGAGCGCCGCGTGCTCGACCCGGACGGTCGGGTCGTTGCCGAGGACGGTCGACGTGAACGCCTCGACGGGGATCACGGTCCGTTCGAAGTACCGCACGAGCCCGGGGTCGGCACGCACACGGTCGACGACGGAGCGCATCGCCCGGCGGTCCAGGGCGAACCAGCAGCTCGTGTACCAGCAGCGCTCGCCGGGGCCGAACGGTGTGCGGAGGGTTCGGACACCGATCTTGGCCAGCACGTCCACCTCGGGCTTCGCGGCGGACAGCCGGACGGGCAGTCCGTGCACCCGGAGGCGGTGCGACGCGACGGCGAACGCACGGTCCAGCAGCGCGCCGACCGGCCGGGGCAGCCGGCCGCCGAGCCGGAGGTCCGGGATCGCGTACCACCGGAACCGGTAGCGCTGGTGGACCTCGGCGCGGAGCTCGGGGTCGGGGACCTCGTCGATCGGCCACGACTCGAGCAGGGCGTTCGTGCCGCGGTCCGTGGCGCCCTGCAGCCGGTCGCGCAGTTCACGGAGCGGCGCCGTCGGGTGGTCCTGCTCCGACAGCAGCATCACCCAGTCGACGTCGAGCGTGTCGAGGATCCACGAGAACACGCGCCACCGCGCCCGTTCGAGCGTGAGGTCACCCCATCCGATGCGCTCCAGGCTGAGCAGCACGTGCACGCCGAGGTCCTGCAGGGCCTCGCGGGGCACCGGGTGGAACGTCTCGTCGTGCTGCACGACGATCTCGGCGTCGGGGTCGCCGGTCCGCAGCGCCGCGACGAGGCGGAGCAACTGGGTGCCGTCGCCGTACGACGTGATGAAGTACGCGAGCCGCAGTGGTGCGCGGTCCTCGGTGGGGACGTGGTGCTCGGACATCTTCGCGTTCCTCGCAGGACGATGGAGCCGGCTGATCGCGGTCGGGCGCCGCGGTGCAGTCAGTATCTGTGCGCGCGCACAGCCACGTCGACGGAGACGTCCGCACTTCCGATGCGGGAAACCGCACCGGCGCGGACGAGCCGGATCCCGCGGTCGCGCGGGGAACGCGGACGAGCCGGGCCCGCAGTCGCGCGGGAACACGGACGCGCCGGATCCCGCGGGCGCGCGGGGAACGCGGACGGCCGGCGTCAGCGAGCGCGACGGGCCGGCAGCGCGAGGAGCGCCAGCCCGACCACCACGAGCCCGATGCCCGCCCAGCCGAGCACGCCCAGGTGCTCCCCCACGACGAGGACGGCGAGCACCGCGGCCACGACCGGTTCGAGCAGCGACAGCAGCGTCGCGACCGAGGCGCTGACGCTCCGCAGTCCGAACGCGTACAGCGAGTGCCCGAGCACCGTCGGCACGAGCGCGAGGTACAGGAACACCGGCCAGTGCGCGGGCACGCCGAGGTGGTCGTGCCCGCCGACCACCGCGAGGACGACGAGCGGCACCGCGGCCAGCCCGAACACCGCCCCGACGAGCCCGCGCCCGTCCGACCGGGTCCGGGCGCCACGGACCGGCGGCGTCGCCTGCATCCCCCGCGCCACCGACCACGAGTAGAGCGCGTAGGTGAGTCCGGCGAGGAGCGCGCTGCCGAGCCCGAGCACGAGGGAGCCGTCCGCGTGGGACCCCTCCGACCGCGCGAGCGTCACGACGACCATGCCGACCACGCTCACCAGGGTGGCGACGACCCACCTGGGCGTGACGCGCCTCCTGTCGGACGCCCACTCGACCAGCCCGGCGAACACCGGGGACGACCCGATCGCGACGGTCGTGCCCAACGCGACGCCCGCGTCGGCGAGGGCCGCGTAGAAGGCGACCGCGTAGACGACGAGCGAGGCCGCGCCGAGCAGCACCCAGCCGCGGGTGCCGCGCCGTGCGATCGCGCGCAGGGTGCCGCGGCCGGCGGCAGCGGCGAGCACGAGGCCGCCGAGCCCGAACGTCACCGCCCCGAAGACGAACGCGGGCACGCCGGGCGCGAAGTGCGTCGCCGTCCCGGTGGTCCCCCAGACGGCGGCGGCGACGACCACGGCCGCGGCACCACCCACAGACCGTCGCGCGTCCGGTGCGGACGCGGCGGACCGGGAGGCACGACCGACGCCCGCAGGACCCGTCACGACACGTGGACGCTCGGTCGGCGGTTCACGTCGGGTTCCGCTTCGCGGAGGACCTCACGGGTGACGGGGGCCACGTCACCCGCACCGGTGAACACGAAGCGGATCGCGTTCCGGATCGGGCTGCCCTCGTTCCACTCGAAGTAGATGCTCGGCACGACGCCGGCGATGTCGCGGATCGCCAGCAGCGTGGACGCGATCGTGTTCGGCACGTTGCCGGAACGCACCTTGAGGACGCGGAAGCCGTGGATGACGTGCCCCTCGACGACGAGGTCCTCTTCGAAGTCGGACGAGTCGGCCGGCAGGACCTCGAGGAACATCGTCGGCACCCGTGCCGGGATGCCCGAGTCGCGCCGTTCCTCGCGCCCCTTCGACCGGTACGCCGCGGCGGTGCCCGCGCCGGGTTCGTTCGCGATGATGCAGACCGAGCTGAACTGGTCGGCGTCGGCCTCGACGAACTGGCGGGCGGTGGCGTCGAGCTCGATCGACGACGCGCGGAGCTCGAACGAGCGCCGGACGCGGGAGACGAGCGAGACCACGACGATGGCGATGATGAACACCGCGGCGATGCGGACGCCGTCCGGCCGTTCGATGACGTTCGCGACCGTGGTGTAGACGAACACGACCGAGATGACCCCGAAGGCGATCGTCCGCTTCTTCTGCTGCTTGCGGCGGGCCGACAGCGTCACCGCGACCGCGGCGCTCGTGATGAGGACGAGCACGCCGGTGGCGTACGCGCCGCCCTGCGCATCGACGTTCGCGTCGAAGATGATCGTGATGACGAAGGCGATGAGGGTGAAGATGATGACGAGCGGTCGCGTCGCCCGTGCCCACTGCGGTGCCATGCCGTAGCGCGGCAGGAAGCGCGGCACGAGGTTGAGGAGGCCGGCCATCGCGCTCGCCCCCGCGAACCACAGGATGGCCACGGTGGAGAAGTCGTAGACGGAGCCGAACACGCCGCCGAGGTACTCGTGCGCCAGGTACGCCAGCGCCCGGCCGTTCGCGCCGCCGCCCTGCTCGAACTCGCGCTGCGGGATGAGGAACGTCGTGACGATCGACGACGTGATGAGGAACGAGCTCATGATGACGGCCGCCACCGTGAGCAGCCGCTTCGTCCCGCGGATCCGCCCCTCGGGACGGGCGCTCGTGTCGTCCGAGGCGTCCCCGCGGACCTGGGGCATCACGGCGACGCCGGTCTCGAAGCCGGACAGGCCGAGCGCGAGCTTCGGGAACACGATCAGGGCGATGCCGACCATCACGAGCGGGTTGCTGTGCTGCGCCGTGAGCCCGCTCCACCAGTCGCTCGCGACCGTCGGGTGCTCGAAGACGTGCCAGAGCGCCACCACGATGACGATCGCGTTGAGCGCCAGGAAGACGCCGACGAGCACCACCGCGATGCCGATCGCCTCCTTGAAGCCGCGGAGGAACACCACGCCGAGCAGGAGCAGCAGCGCGAGCGTCAGCGGGACCGGGATCTCGGTGAACCAGTGCGGGGTGTACGGGTTCTCGGCGATGTGCGCCGTTGCGTCCGCCGCCGAGAGCGTCATCGTGATCATGAAGTCCGTCACCGCGAACCCGAGCAGGACGAGCACGAACAGCTTGCCCGCCCACCACGGCAGCAGCTTCTCGAGCATCATGATCGAGCCCGCGCCCCGGAAGCTGTCCTGCGCCACCCGGCGGTAGACCGGCAGTGCCCCGAACAGGGTCACGAGCACGAGGACGATCGTCGCGATCGGCGAGAGCAGCCCGGCCGCGAGCGCCGCGATGGCCGGCTGGTAGCCGAGCGTCGAGAAGTAGTCGACGCCGGTCAGGCACATGACCCGCCACCACGAGTGGGTCTTCTCGACCTCGACCTGGTGCGGCCCTTGGTGCGACGCCCCCTGGTCGGCCCCGTGGAGCATCCAGCGGCGCAGCCGGGTGCTGCGGTCGAGGGATGGCTCGGTCGCGTCGCGTTCCGCGGCCCGCTCGGCGTCTGTCGCGGTCACGGAGTCGATCGTAAGCCGTCCGGGTGACGCTGTCGCGCACCCGGACGGCCCTGTGGACGGAGCCGTGCGATCCGTCCCCTGTGCACAACCGGCGGGGCGGAGCGACCCCGCTACCAGTGGGGCCGCGCGACCCCGCTACCGGCGGGGCCGAGCGACCACGGCTGCGACACCGGCGACGACGAGCAGGACACCGGCCGCGATGCAGGCGGCCAGCACGAGCGTCACCGGGTCCACGGAGAACCACGGCAGCGCGGTCACGGCCATGGCGAGCGCGAACACCAGGAGCACGACGCCCCAGAAGATGGTGCCGAAGCGGGCCGACCGGCGGGGCCGGGGTGCGGTCGCCGTCGTGGCCGGCGCCGTCGTGGTCGGCGCCGTCGGCCCCGTGACACCGACGTCCGACCAGGCCGGCGCGCCCGGCCCGGTCGGCGTGCCCTGCCATGTTGGCGCGCCCTCCCCGGTCGACGTGCCCGACCAGGCCGGTGCGCCCTGCCCGGCCGGCGCGCCCTGCCCGGTCGGCGTGCCCGGACCGGCGGTCGCAGGTGTCGGCCCCTGCTCCCGCTCCGGCCACATCGGGTCGAGCAGCCGGTCCATCGGGGTGGTCGGGTCCGACCCGGCGGTTCGGTCCAGCGGCGTCGACCGGTCCAGCGGCGTCGTCCGGTCCGTCGGACCCGTCCGGTCGTCCGGACGCACCGGGTCCATCGGGGTGGTCGGGTCCGACGCAGCGGTCCGGTCCAGCGGCGTCGTCCGGTCCGTCGGATGCGTCCGGTCGTCCGGCCGCACCGGGTCGATCGGGGTGGTCTCGTCGTCGTTCGTCATGGTCTCGTTCCTCACTGGTCCACGGGCACGGAGCGCGGGACGTCGACGCCCCCGCCGAGGACCCAGACGTGCACGGTGGTGGTGTCGTCGGCCGCAGCGGTGCGCGCCGCCCGGTTCTCGACGGTGGTGGTGCCGAGCACGCCGCCCAGCGAGTCCTCCCCGGATCGGTCCGGCTCCGTCTCGACGCCGTAGCCGATGCCGCTCACCTGCACCCGAACGGGTGCGTCGGTCGGCAGCAGCACGGTCGCGCCGCCCGCGCCGAGCCACAGGTTCACCCGTCCTCCGCCGTCCGACTCGTCGAGCGCCCGGAGGTCGAGCGTCGGCCCGCCGACGACCATCGCGTAGTTCCGCTCAGCACCCTGACCGATCTCGTCGACCCGCCAGGTGGTGCCGCCGATGACGGTGAGCTGCGTCCCGCTCGGGAGCACCCCCGTCACGACGAGCGCCACGACGCCGATGGTGGAGAACAGGCCGAGTCCACCGCTCTCGCGTCCCCGGATCCCGGCGACGATGGTCGCGACGGCGAGCACCACGACGGCGGCGGCGATGCCGAGGACCGCGACGGGCAGCTCGGCCTGCTGCGCCCAGACGGCCACGCCGGCTCCGGCCACCAGGGCGAGCCCGAGGCTCACGGCGACGGACGCGGCACCGGGTAGTCGCTCGGCCCGGCGGGCACGACGCTCGGCTGCGCGCGCACGCTCGGCGCGCGTCCGCTCGAGGTAGGCACGATGGCGGTCGGCTGCGGTCGTCCCCGGGGTCGGGCCCCACTGCCAGGAGGCGCGCCCCGCCTCCGACGCCGCCCCTGCGGCACCCGCCGTGGCCGGGTCCGGGGCCCCCGTGGTCGCGCCGGTCGGCCAGGTCGGCCGGTCGACGGGCGGGTCCTCGGGGCTGGTCCAGAAGTCGTGCCGCGGACCGGTCGTGCCGCTGTCCGCCGCGGGTGCGCCGTCGCCGGAGGGGTCCGTCGCCGGGGTCCGCTGGCTTCCGCGCCGCGCGAGCACGACCGTCAGCCACACGACTCCGCCGACGAGCGCGATGGTCCACGCCGTGCCGAGGGTCGCGGACAGCCAACCCGGCATGCCCCAGGCGACCGGGACGCCCTGCCACCAGATGCCCTGGACGGCCGGCACGAAGGTGAGCACGATGAGCACGCCGATCGCGATGAGCGCCGGGTCGAGCACGCCGCGGATCATCCGCTCGACGTGGATGCGCCCGGACGAGTCGGGCAGCAGTGCCCAGCCGGCGGCGTACGCCAGGAACACCGGGCCGCCGAGGAGCGCCACCACGATGGCGACGCCCCGCACGACGAGGGGGTCGAGACCGGTGCGCTCGGCGACGGCGCCGCAGACCCCGGCGAGCCAGCGGTCGTCGGACCGCGTGACGTGGATGCCCCGGATCCAGTCGAAGAACCGTGTCGCCGACGCGGGGCCGCCGGTGTCCTGTTGTGTCATGGCCACCAGCATCCCGGCACCGCTCGCCCGGCACCATCGGGGTTCCCCCTGATCGCCCCCTGATCCCCGTCCCCGGCACTGCCCGGGGTGGGCGGAGAGGTGTCAGGATGACCGCATGCCGACCGCCACGATGTCCCGCCCTGCCCTCCGGGTCGTCGGCGGCGTCTGCAGCGGCTTCGCGACCCACACCGGGCTGCCCGTCGGCGCGGTGCGACTCGTCACCGCGGTGCTCGCCGTGTGCGGGGGTGCGGGGGTCCTGCTCTACGCGTGGCTCTGGGCGACGACGCCGAGCCTCGGCCCCGCGACGCCGGTCCCGCTCAAGTCGATACTGACCGAACCGGCCCCCGACGCCGAGTCCGAGGGTCGCGGGCGACGTGCGCCGGTCGTGGAGATCCTGCTCGGCGTCGCGCTGCTGACGGCGGCCGGCGCGGTGATCGCCGCGCGGCTCGGGGCCGACGTCCCGCTCGAGGTCGTCGTGCCCGGCGTGGTCGTCGTCACCGGGGCCGCACTCGCCTGGCGGCAGTTCGACGCGCTGCGGAACGTCCGCGAGCCCGGCTCCTCGGGGCTGGTCGTCCGCGCGCTCGGCGCCCTCGTGCTCGTGGTGCTCGGCATCCTGCTGTTCTTCACGACGAGCAGCCGCCCGAACGCGTGGACGGTCCTCACCGCTGCCGTGGCCGTCCTGCTCGGCGTGGCGGTCGTCGTCGCCCCGTGGGTGGTGCGCCTGGTCCGCGACCTCGCCGACGAACGTGCGGCTCGTGTGCGCGAGGTCGAGCGCGCCGAGATCGCCGCCCACCTGCACGACTCGGTGCTGCAGACCCTCGCGCTCATCCAGCAGCGGGCCGAACCGGGGTCCGATGCCGCCAGGCTGGCCCGCGCCCAGGAACGGGAACTGCGGTCGTGGTTGTTCACCGAGCAGGACGAACCCTCGGGCGACCTCGGCGCGGAGCTGCGAGCGGCGGCAGTCGAGATCGAGGCCGAGTACCCGGCTCGCATCGAGGTGATCGCGATCGGTCCGGCCCGCACCGACCTGCCGGACGGTGTCGTCGGCGCCGCGCGGGAGGCCATGCTCAACGCCGCGCGGCACGCCGGCGGCACGGTCAGCGTCTACGCCGAGACCGCGAACGACCGGGTCGAGGTGAGCATCGGCGACCGCGGCCCGGGCTTCGACCCGGACGCCGTCCCCGAGGGGCGCTACGGCGTGCGGGAGTCGATCATCGGCCGGATGCACCGGCTCGGCGGGACCGCGACGATCGGACCGGGCCCCGGACGCGCCGGCACCGAGGTCCGGCTGACGCTGCCGCTCGCCCGGACCGACGACGTCCGACCCGGCGAGCTCCCGACCGACGACACCCGACCCGGCGCGACCCCGACCGACGACACCCGACCCGATGCGACCGAGGAGACCCCGTGAGCGACACCGGACCCGCCGACGGCACCGCCCCCACCGACAGTGCCGCACCGTCCTCGCAGCCGCCGGCCGGTCCCCTCACCGTCGCGATCGTCGACGACCACTCCATCTTCCGGGCGGGCGTGCGTGCCGGGCTGCCACCGCGCCTCCAGGTCGTCGGTGAGGCGGCCACCGTCGACGAGGCGGTCGACCTCGTCACCGCGACCCGCCCCCGTGTCGTCCTGCTCGACGTGCACCTGCCCGGCGGGGCCGGGGGCGGCGGTGCCGAGGTGATCACCCGCGCCGCTCCGGGCCTGCCGGACACGCGCTTCCTGGCCCTCAGCGTGTCCGATGCCGCCGACGACGTGGTCCGGGTGATCCGAGCGGGCGCGCGGGGCTACATCACGAAGAGCTCCTCCGGCACGGAGGTCGCCGAGGCGGTCGAGCGCGTCGCCGAGGGTGACGCGGTGTTCTCGCCGCGCCTGGCGGGGTTCGTGCTCGACGCCTTCGGCGCGGTGAGCGGCGAGACCGCCCAGGGCGACGCGGAGCTTGACCGGCTGTCCGCGCGTGAGCAGGAGGTGATGCGGCTCATCGCCCGCGGGTACGCGTACAAGGAGGTCGCGACCGACCTCTTCATCTCGGTGAAGACCGTCGAGACGCACGTGTCGAAGGTCCTGCGGAAGCTGCAGCTGTCGAACCGGCACGAGCTGACGGCGTGGGCGCTCCAGCGGAAGCTGCTCTGACGCTCCCGCTGGACCGCCGCTACTTCGCGCTGATCCGGGTGTACTTGTTCACTGACCACGGCACGAAGACCACCAGCATCACGGTGATGCCGATGAGCACCGTGACGATCGGGTGCTGCATCGTCCAGATGTCCGGCACCGGCGCCGACCCGACGTTGCCGAAGAGTTCGCGCGCGGCCTGGACGAGGGACGACACCGGGTTCCACTCCGCGAACACCCGCAGCACGAGCGGCAGGGTGTCGCTCGGGACGAACGCGTTCGAGACGAAGGTCAGCGGGAACAGGATCATGAACGAGGCGTTGTTGATGACCTCGGGCGTCTTCACGCTCATGCCGAGCAGCGCCATCACCCAGCTGAAGGCGTAGCTGAAGAGCAGGAGCAGCCCGACGCCGGCCAGGAACTCCAGCGGCGACGAGTTCACGCGCCACCCGACCGCCAGGCCGGTGAGCATCATGATCGCCATGGAGATCCCGTTGAGCACGAGGTCGGAGTTGGTCCGACCGACGAGCACCGCGGACGCCGACATCGGCAGCGTGCGGAACCGGTCGATCAGCCCCTCTTTCAGGTCCTGCGCCATCGCCGACCCGGAGAACGTCGCCCCGAAGACGACGGTCTGCGCGAAGATGCCCGCCATCAGGAACTGCGTGTAGTCGGTGCCCTGCACGGCGATCGCGCCGCCGTAGACCTGGCTGAAGAGCAGCACGAACATGATCGGCTGCAGCACGGCGAAGACGAGCATGTCCGGGGACCGCTTGATCTTGATGAGGTTCCGCTTCGTGACGGTCCAGCCGTCCTCGAACCAGATCGCGGCGGGCGAGGTGACGACGACGGGCAGCTGCCGGCCGAGCGCCGTGGTGGTGGCGGTCATCGTGCCGGCTCCTTCTGCTTGTCCTTCTTGGCGTCCTTCTTGGCGTCCTTCTTGCTGTCCTTCTTCGTCGCGTCGTCCCCGTCGTCGTCGGTCGCGGCGTGCCCGGTGAGCCGGAGGAACACGTCGTCGAGCGTCGGGCGGCGCATGCCCGCGTCGTGCAGCTCGATGCCGGCTTCGCCGAGGTCGGCGAGGACCCGCTGCAGCGCCGAGGGTCCGGCCGCGACCGCGACCGCGTGGGTGCGGCCGTCGCCGGAGACCTCGACCTCGCCGACGCCGTAGCGGCGGAGCACGGTGGTCGCGGCGTCGCGGTCGACCTCGTCGACGAGGGTCACGACGACCCGGTGTCCGCCGACCTGGGCCTTGAGGTGGTCCGAGGTGCCCTCGGCGATCACGGTCCCGTCGTCGATCACGGCGATGTCGTCGGCGAGCTGGTCCGCCTCTTCGAGGTACTGCGTGGTGAGCAGCACCGTCGTGCCGTCGGCCACGAGCCCCTCGATGATGCCCCAGAGCGCCAGTCGGCTGCGCGGGTCGAGCCCGGTGGTCGGCTCGTCGAGGAACAGCACGCGCGGGTTCATCACGAGCGCGCCCGCCAGGTCGATCCGTCGGCGCATGCCGCCGGAGAACCCCTTCACGGGACGGTCCCCCGCCTCGGACAGGTCGAACACGTCGATGAGCTCGCGCGCCCGCTGCCGAGCCGTCCGACGGCCCAGGTGGTACAGCCGCCCGATCATCTCGAGGTTCTCGAACCCGGTGAGGTTCTCGTCGACGGCGGCGTACTGCCCGGACACGCCGATCGAGCGGCGGGTGGCCTGCGGATCGGCGATCACGTCGATCCCGTCGATCGTCGCGGTGCCGGCGTCGGGGGTGATGAGGGTGGTGAGCACCTTCACGGTCGTGGTCTTGCCCGCGCCGTTCGGTCCGAGCAGCGCCTTCACGGTGCCCTGCGGCACGGAGAGGTCGAGCCCGGCGAGGGCGTGGACGGGTCCGGACTTCGATCGGTAGGTCTTGGTCAGCCCGGAGGCTTCGATGATGGCCATGGCACTCCCTTGTCGACCACGGAGAATATCAGTAGGTCGGTGGGAGCGATGACGCGCTAGACGTCGAAGTCACCACCGAAGTCGCCGAAGCCACCGCCGAAGTCAGATCCGCCGTCGCCCCAACCCGCACTCTCGAACCCGCCGCCGTCGCCCGCGCCGGCATCCGACGCGCCGCCGTCAGCGGAGTCGGCACCAGTGTCCTCCGAACCACCGTCACCCGCAGCGTCGGTACCGCCATCGAACGATCCGGGGTCCGGCAGGAAGGCGCTCATGATGGCCGAGCCGATCACGTAGCCGGCCACCGTGCCGAGGATCGAGGCACCGATCATGCTGCCGAACGAGGGGCCCGAACGCTGCCCACCGCCGGGGCCGCCGAACCCACCGAAGCCGCCGCGCCCCCCGCCGACGCCCCCGAGCGAGCGCTCCATGAAGCCGGGCTGCCGGATCTCGGACCGGGTCGCGGCCTGGGCGAGTGAGCGCGGGTCGTCGCCGCGCGGTGCCTCGCCAGCGGGGGCGGTGCGGGTGAACTCGTCGTAGACCATCCGGCGCTGCTCGGGCGTCAGGGTCGCGAACGCCTCGGCGTGGACCTCCTCGATGCGCTCGGGCGGAGCCGTGCGGAGCAGGTAGCGGTACCGCTCGACCGCACGTTCGTCGTCGGTCGACGCCGACGAGGGCACGGGCGCAGGACCGGGGGCGGCGGTCGGCTGGTGGTAGGACTGCTGCCCGTACCGGTACCCCTGCTGCTGCGTCGGCTGCGGCTGCTGGGGCTGTCCCCACTGGATCGGTCCGGCACCGTTCTGGCCGACGCCGTTCTGGCCGGCACCGTCCCGGTCGCGGTCCGGGCGTCCGAGCAGGCGGTCGAGGAATCCCATGGTCGATGCTCCTTCGGGTGCGGCCGATCCGGTTCGTCAGGGCCGTGGACTGCCACCCTAGGGAGCGGCGACGACCGCTGACTGTACGCGCGCACAGAGTCGGCCGAGAGCGCCGGGTGCAGGATGACACCGTGACGGTGGACCTCGACGAACTCCGGCGGCTGCGACGGGCGCGCAGCCGGATGGACCGCGCGTACGCCGAGCCGCTCGACGTCCCCTCCCTGGCCGCCGCCGCGTTCATGTCACCCGCGCACTTCAGTCGACGCTTCCGGGCGGCCTACGGCGAGACGCCCTACGCGTACCTGATGACCCGACGGATCGAGCGGGCGCAGGCGCTCTTCCGGAGCACGGACCTCAGCGTGACCGAGGTCTGCATGGCCGTCGGTGCCTCGAGTCTCGGGTCGTTCTCGTCACGGTTCACCGAACTCGTGGGGATGACCCCGACGCAGTACCGCGCCGCTGACCACGACGCGCTCGCGGGGGTGTGGAGCTGCCACGCGATGGTCGTCACCCGTCCGGACCGAGCAGGATCGGAGAAGCACGGCGAGGCCCGGCGGTCCTAGGGTCGCAGCCATGACGATCCAGATCAGTGGCGTGCACGTGCTCGCCGACGACATCGACGCCGCCGTCGCCTTCTACGGGGACGTGCTCGGCTTCACCGTCCGGAACACCGTCGAGAACGGCGGCTTCCGGTGGGTGACCCTGGCCAGCGACGACCACCCCGACCTCGAGCTCGTGCTCTCCGAGCCGCACGCCGGCCGCTCCCAGGAGGACGGGGACGCCGTCGCCGCACTCCTGGCGAAGGGCAGCCTGTCGATGCTGCAGCTCCGGGTGGGCGACCTCGACGCGACGTTCGACCGCATCGCGGCGAGCGCCGACGCCGAGGTGCTGCAGGAGCCCACCGACCAGTTCTGGGGCGTCCGCGACGCGGCCGTCCGCGACCCCGCCGGCAACACGGTCCGGATCGCGCAGGCCTGACGGTCCCGGCGTCCCCACCCACCGGCCTGGAGGCGCGTGGCGGCCCCGCCCCGCGCCTCCAGGCCGTCCCGTGCCGGGTTCCGTACTCCGTGCGGTGCGCGGACCGCCGCACCGTGTCCGGAACCTCGCACCACACGAGCAGCGCGCCGAGCGCGCGCCGCGCGCCGCGCCGCGCGCGTCAGCCGGCGGCGAGCGCCGCCGTCCACACGGCGTGCAGCTCGTCCGCCGCGCCGGGGTGCGCCACGAGGAACGGCTCCCCCACGGGCGGGAAGCCCTCGACGGGCCCCTCGCGGGTGAGCACGACACCACCGGCTTCGTGCACGAGCAGCACCGCGGCGCCGTGGTCGACCGGGTTGAACGCCGAGACGCACCCGCCGATCCCCCGACCGGCTGCGACCTGCGCGATCGTCAACGTGCCGGAGCCCTGCACCCGGAGCGTGCACGACCGGTCGGCGAGCGCGTCGAGGAACGCGCCGAACCCCGGCCACGGGCGGTGTCCATCGAGCTCGGTGCCGACCACGGCCCCGGCGAGTGCCCGCGGCGAGTCGTCCAGCCGCAGCTGCCGGTCACGGAGGGTGGCTCCGCGACCGCGCCGGGCCTCGAGGACCTCGCCGCGCCACGGGTCGGCCACCACGCCGACGAGCGGACGACCACCACGGGTGAGGCACAGCGACATCGACGTCCACGGCACGCCGTTCGCCAGGTTCGTCGTGCCGTCGACGGGGTCGAGGTACCAGCGGTGCCGGTCGCCGGGGGCGTCGCCGTACTCCTCGCCGGTGAACCCGTGCGTCGGGAACACCGTCCGCACGCGGGAGCGGACGTGCTGCTCGACGAGCCGGTCGACGTCGGTGACGAGGTCGGCCGGGTTCGCCTTCGTCGTCACCGAGCGGACCGGGTGCTCCCGGGTGAAGGCGATGACCTCGTGCGCGATGCGGTGCGCCAGTGCCTCGGCGCGGGACGCCACCTCGGTCTCGGTGGGCTCGCGGTCGCGCCCGGGCCAGCCGTCCCGCTCGGCCGCGGCGAGCGCGGCGCGGATCGTGGCGACGTCGTTCGTCGTGATCGAGTCGACGCCGAGCCGTGCCGCCCAGAGCGCGGGTTCGGCGTCGTCCACGGTCCAGACGGCGACGCGGAGGCCGAGGGCGTGCGCGGCCTCGACCGTGCGCGGCGTGAGGAACGCGACGTCGAGGTTGAGCGTCGACGGTCCCAGCGCGACGAGGTCGGCGGCGGTCGGCGGCTCGAGCGACTCCCACGCGAGCCACACGTCCGCGTCGGGGAGCGCTGCACGGACCGCTGCCATCGCCGCGGGCGCGCCGCACCAGGCGACCGTCGTGGTGCCGCGGTGCCCGGCGACCGTCCGTGCGGCCACGACGGCGTCCGCCGGGTCCGTGAGGTCGACGAGCAGGGTGGAGCGGCAGCCGTCGAGCCGTTCGAGCACGGCGTCGAGGCGCGGGATCCGGTCGAGGCCGTTCCCGAGCCGGGCGACGTCGCACCAGCCCACCTCGGACACCCGTCGGGCGTCGCCCCACATCCGCCCGAGGGTCTCGTCGTGGAGCAGGACGGCGACGCCGTCGGCCGTGCGCCGGACGTCGACCTCGATGGTCTCCGCGCCGAGCGCCTCGGCGACCGCGACGGCGGGCAGCGTGTTCTCGCGCCGGACGCGCGGCGCACCGCGGTGGGCGACGAGGCGTGGCGGGCGCACGCCGTGCCTCCCGGCCGTGTCCGCGGTGGACGCGACGGACGAACGCGGCGCGACGGACGATCCCGACGCGTCGGACGCGACCGCCGCGACGGTCGATCCCGACGCGACGGACCCGTCGGACGCGGCGGCCGGGACGGCGATGGCCGGGGGCGCCGGCGCCTCGGCGCTCACGCTGCGGCTCCGATCAGGAGGCCGCCGCGGTACACGAGCACGTCACCGATCCGCACGCCGGTCTCGGTGCCGACCTCCGGTGGCACTCCGGTGACGAACGCCCGCAGCTCGGCGCCGTCGGCGCGCAGGACCACCTCGCTGAAGTGCCCGCGCACGAGGACGCGCGACACGGTCGCCCGGAGCGGTGCGTCGTCCGTCAGCGTGACGTGTTCGGGGCGGACGAGGACCTCGTCGGCGTCCGTGATCCGCGCACCGACCCCCGACCGGAAGCGGCCGTCGACGCGGCTCGTCGACCCGATGAACGAGGCGACGAACCGGGTGGCCGGCCGCGCGTAGAGCTCCGCGGGCGCGGCGATCTGCTCGATCCGCCCGTCGTGCATCACGGCGATGCGATCCGAGATGCTCAGCGCTTCGTCCTGGTCGTGCGTGACGATGACGGTCGTGATGCCGAGACGCTGCTGGATGCGGCGGATCTCGTCGCGGACGCTCACCCGGAGCTTCGCGTCGAGGTTCGACAGCGGCTCGTCGAGGAGCAGCACGTCCGGCTCCTGCACGATCGCCCGGGCGAGCGCGACCCGCTGCTGCTCGCCGCCGGAGATCGCCGTCGGCTTCGACGTCGCGTGGTGCGTCAGGCCGACGAGGTCGAGTGCCGCCCGCACGCGCTCGGTCACCTGCGCCTTCGGCACGCGTCGGGTCCGGAGCGGGAACGCCACGTTCTGCGTGACCGTCATGTGCGGCCAGAGCGCGTAGTTCTGGAACACCATCGCGCTCGGTCGGCGCTCCGGCCCGGCCGTGGTGACGTCGCGGTCGCCCATCGTCACCGCGCCGCCGTCGGCGGGCAGGAAACCGGCGACCATGCGGAGCGTCGTCGTCTTGCCGCAGCCGGACGGCCCCAGCAGCGAGACGAGCTCGCCCTTCGCGACGTCGAGGTCGATGCCGGCGACGACGTCACGGCCGCCGAGCGTCTTGCGGAGACCGCGGACCACGAGTCCGCCGGTGCGGGCCCGGCCCGTCGTGTCGCCGTCGGCCTGGAGGCGCGGTGCGCGTTCCGCGACGAGTGGTGCGTCCGTCATCTGGTCGCCCTTCCTGCTGGTGGTGGTCATCGGATCTGGAACCCGTCCGCCAGGCGGCCGCCCATGATGTGCTTCCTGGCGAGGAGCAGGAGCACCACCGACGGGATGCTCAGCGCGATCGCGAAGACCGCCGAGACCTGGCGCGGGGAGTTGAGGACGAGCGAGTACATCGCCGTCGGCATCGTCATGTAGGTCGGGGCGCCGACGAGGTAGGTGCCCTGCGCCTCGTCGAACGAGGCCAGGAACGACATCACCATCGCCACGAGGATGCCCGGCCACGCGATCGGGAACGTGACGCTCCAGAACGTCCGCCAGCGGCCCGCCCCGGCGTCGCGCGCGGCCTCCTCGAGGGAGCGCGGCACGGCCGAGAACGCGGCGGCCGGCAGCCACGTCATGAAGACGACGCAGCCGAGGACGTGCACGATGAGGATGCCGGTCACCGTGTTCATGAGGTTCAGCGCCGTGAACATCGCCGACATCGTGACGAACAGGCCCATCTTCGGGAAGGCGTTCGTCGCGAACAGGCCGACGAGCACGAGCCGACGCCCGGGGAACTCGATGCGGCTGATCGCCCACGCCGCCGGCAGGCAGACCACCGCGGCGATGACGACCGTCAGCGGGGCGAGCACGAGGGAGTTCTGGACGGCGACGGCCAGGCTGCGGTCCTCGAAGACGGTCCCCCACCACTGGAGCGTCCACCCGTCGGGCAGCAGGTTCGGGTAGGTCCACGTGGTGGCGAAGGCGCGGGCGGCGAGCCAGGCCAGCGGGCCGAGGACGAACACGGCCAGCACGATCGCGGTCGCCCACACGAGGGCGGTGCCGGTCAGACGCGTGATCACGGCTGCTCCTGCTTCTGCTTCTCGAGCTCGCGCGCGTTCGAGCGGACCGTCGAGCGGAGGTAGAACACGCTCGCGGCGGCCGCGAACGCGAACACGATGAACGCCATCGCCGTCGACTGCTGCGGACGGTTGTAGGCCTGGAAGTACTTCGAGATGTCGACGCCGAGCATCGTGGGGGCGTTCGGGCCGGTGAAGTACGGCACCGTGAACGAGCCGAGCACCCCGATCACGGTGAACGTCGTCGCGATGACCAGCGGGGTCTTCGCCATCGGCAGCAGCACCTCCCAGACGACGCGCCAGGTGCTCGCGCCGGCGTCCTTCGCGGCCTCGACGAGCGCGTCCGGGGTGCCCTGCAGCGCGCCGGCGATCATCAGCACGGCGAACGGCAGGCTCGTCCAGACGCTGCCGAACACCACGGCGACGAGGGTGTAGCCCCACACCGGGACGTCGAGGCCGAACTGTGCGCCGAGGCTGCGGAGGAAGCCCTGCGCGTCGGTGAAGGTCAGGATCGACCAGCTCGCGATGACCACCGGCACGAACAGCGGGACCACGGCGAGCACGCTGAGGCTCTTGCCGAGGAACCCACCGCGCAGCCGGAGGATCACCGCGACCGCGACGGCGAGCGCCACGGTCAGGCCGGTGGACAGCGCCGTGACGCCGAGGGTCGCGACGAGGTCACGGAGGAACGTCGCGTTGCCGAGCAGCGTGCCGTAGACCGCGAACGAGAACCCGCGAACGGTGTCGCCGCCGATGTCCGCGAGTGCCTGGTTCAGGCCGCCGGTGAAGCCGAGGCTGAAGAGCGCGGCGTTGACGACGGGGACGCCGACGAACAGGACGACGACGAGGACGGGGGCCGCGACGAGGGCCAGGCCCTGCCACCGCCGACGGCGGTCCAGCCGCTCCTGGACGGTGGGCCGGCTCGCGAGGTCCGCCGCGCCGTGGACGTGCTGCGGGACGGGCGGGAGGCCCGTGGCGGAGTCGCCACGGGCCTCCCGGTCGAGCGCCGGGCCGTTCGGGACGGTCTGGGTCACTGCGGGACCTTCGCGTCCCACGCCGCGTTCATGTCGGCCGAGAAGTCGCTCTGGAACCCGAGGCGCAGCGTCGACGGGTTCGCGTCGGCGAACTGCTCCGCGACCGACTTCGGCAGCGTGTCGAGCGGCACGACCGGGTAGCCGGACACGGCGCTCGCGACGAGCTGCTGGCCCGTCGAGCTGAGGACGAAGTCGGCGAGCTTCTCCGCTGCCGCCTTCTTCGCGGCGGGCTCCGTCTTCGGGATGCCGAGGAAGCTGGCGCTGCCCGTGAAGGACGGGTCGGTGATCTGGATCGCCTTGACGCTCTTCGGGATCAGGCCCGTCTTCTGCGAGGTGATGAACTGGTCGCTCCACACCGGCGCCATCGCGATCTGCCCGCTGCCGAGCAGCTGGACGACCTGGTCGTTGCCGTTCGGGTAGACGCCCTTCTGGTACGTCGACGGGCCGAGGTCCTTGAGCGCCTGGAACCCCTTGTCCCACTTCGACTCGAGCGACTTGTCGTACTTCGTCTGCATCGTCTTCTGCTCGGCGGGCGTCAGGTACTTCGCCAGGACCGTCGCGACGAACGACCCTCCGGAGCCGCCGGACGACGGCGAGTTGTAGGCGAACTGCCCCGGGTTGGCCGTGATCCAGGCGAGCAGGTCGTCGAGGGTCTTCGGCGGGTCGGTGACCTTCTTCGCGTCGTACGCCAGCAGGACGCTCGAGGCGCGGTACGGGATCGCGCTCGAGCCGCCCTGCTCCTTCGTCGCCGCGGGGACGGCCTTGAGGTTCGGGATGCTGCTGTCGCTGACCTTCGCCATGAGACCGGCCTTGCCCGCGGTCGTGACGAAGCCGGCGTCGACGAGGTCGTACGCGACGCTCTTGCCCGCCTTCACCGCGGTGGCGAGGTTCGCCTGGGTCTGCGCGTCGTGCTCGCCGTGCAGGTCGATGCTCGTCGCGACCGTGATCTTCGGGTTCGCCTTCTCGAAGGCGGGGATGAGCGACTTCTCCCAGAGGTCCTGGACGTTGGTGTCGCCGCTGATGAACACGGTGAGGTTCGTGGTGCCGCCGCTCGTGTCTGCGGCGTTCGAGGCGTTGGCGCTCTGCACGCAGCCGGACAGTGCGACGGTCGCGGCTGCGGCGATCGCGAGGCCGGCGAGGACTCGGGTCTTCACGTCGATGGTCTCCCTGGTTCGGGGTGGTGTGGGGGTGGTCGTGCGGGGGATAGTGCGGGGTGGTGCGGGGGCAGTGCGGGAACGTTCCCGCACGGTGGTCGAGTGTGTCGCTGCCGGGTGAACGCCAGGTGCCGCGGGCCTCGCCGCGCGGTGAACTCCGGGTGCGGCGGCCCGGTCGCCGCCGCGCCCGCTCGCCGCCGCGCCCGCTCGCCGCCGCGCCCGGTCGCCGCTGCGCCTGCTCTGGTGCGAGGTTGATCACCCCGTGCGCCGCAACAAGCTCGCACCGAGTGGCCAACCTCGCACGGGGCGCTCGGCGCTCGGCGCTCAGCGCTCAGCGTCGCATCCGGACGCCGGCCCGCCGCAGCTTCGCGCGTAGCGTCGCCTCGTCCCAGAGATCGGCCCATCGCAACCGCACCACGTGCCGGACGCCGGGCATGGACCGCAGCCGGTCCTCCCGGTACTTCTCAGCGACGACCACGTCCTCCGCCGAACGCCCGTTCCGCATCGTCGGGTCGCGGTACTTCACCTCGCCGTCGAACTCGACCACCACGCCGGCCGAGGGGAACCAGAAGTCCACCACGATGTCCGGTTGCCCGGACGACCTGAAACGGTGCTGCAGCACGGGCTCCTCCGTGCCGAACTGATCGAACCGGGTGCGCGCGATCGACTCACCCGGCGAGTCCGACGCGGAGTCGGCGAAGTCCACCGCACGGAGCGCCCGACGGCGACCCTTGGGGCCACGCCGCGCGATCGTGTCGCGCACGGCTGCTCGGGGAACACCCCGGCGGAGCAGGTCATCGAGCGCCACGACGGCGTCGATGAACGGCAGCGTGAGGGCCACGTCGGCAGCGATCCGAACAGGTCCGCTCAGCTGCAGGCCTTCCGGCGTGCTGATCCTGCTCGGGTCCAGTACCGGGTCGAGGTCGGCGTGGACGACGAAGGAAGCATTCGTGGTTCGCCGATCACTCCCGACCGTGGTCACGTGCACTCGATCGGGCGGCGGCGACACCGTCGGCACGCCGAGCACGACTGCCGCCGAGACGTGTGAGACGACCTGGTCGGGTCCGATGCGATCGGCGGACGCACCGATACGGACCAGGTGCTGTTCCGCCGGCCGCAGGGCTGCCCAAGCGGCCGCGTCGACGAACTTCCCTCGCCCGATGCGGACGAGCTCCCGCGCGTCCGCCCGCCTCCTGATCACCTCGGACTCGGCTGGACGGTGCCTCGAGGTCCGGAGGACGGTGACGGCGGGGAGCGGGGCGAGGGCGATCTGACGGTTCACGCCGACGATGGTGGTGGTCGGGGGCGGGAGCCGTCGGAGTGGCGGCGGATCTGTGGACAAGACGAGGGCGACGCCCGCCTGTGGAGAAGCCGGAGCCGTTCGGGCTGCGAGACTGTCCGGGTGAACACACGCACCTGGGGTTGGCTCGCAGCCGTCATCGACGTCGTCCTCATCGTCGTCTTCGCGCTCATCGGCCGCTCCTCCCACGGCGAGGGCAACACCGCACTGGGGATCTGGACCACCGCCTACCCGTTCCTGGCGGGCTGGGCGATCGGGTACGTGACGAGCGGAGCGTGGGCGCGCCCGCTGCGCTTCTGGCCGACCGGCATCGTCGTCTGGATCCTCACGGTGTTCGTCGGCATGGCGATCCGCGTCGCCACGGGTCAGGGCGACGTCGACGGCAATCCGCTGCCGATCTCCTTCGTCATCGTCGCCACGATCGTGCTCGGGGTGTTCCTGCTCGGGTGGCGCGCGATCGCCCGCGGGGTGCTGCGCTTCACCGCGTCGCGGTCCGGACGAGACGCCGCAGCGTCCGACGCGTGAACGGTGGCCGCGGGTCCCAGCCGACCATCCTCGACGTCGCCGCACGAGCAGGCGTCTCGAAGTCGGCGGTGAGCCGTGTCCTCTCCGGCACCGGACGGTTCTCCGACGAGACCCGTGAGCGGGTCGAGCGCGCCGCAGCCGAGCTCGGGTACGTCGCCAACGCCATGGCACGCGGGCTCGTCAGCGGTCGGACGCACACCATCGGCATGCTCGTCCGTGACGCGTCGTCGATGGTCTACACCGCGCTGCACGCCGTGATGGAGCGACGCGCGTCCGAGCTCGGCTACCGCGTCGTCACCACCACGGGTGTCGGCCGTGTCGAGGACGAGAAGTCCGCGCTCGCCGCACTCGTGTCGATGCGGGTGGATGGCCTCGTGGTCTGCAGCGGCTTGATGCCGTCGGCCGACATCGCCGAGTTCGCCCCGCGCATCGCCACCGTTGTCGCAGGTCGGCCCGAACTCCACCCGGCGCTGTCCAGCGTGTACTGCGACGAGGCGGACGGTGGCGCGACCATCGCGGACGCCGTCGCCGATGCCGGTCACCGCGCGGTCGTGGTGCTCACCGTCCCGGTCGACAACGCGATCACGCAGCACGCCCGCTCGGCAGCGATGGTGGAACGGCTCCGAGCGCGCGGCACGCGGGTCATCGACATCGACGCCAGCTTCGTGCGGCCACCGGACGACCTCGCCGCCGACCTGGTCGACACGATGCACGAGTCGGACGTGACCGCGGTGATGTGCCCGACAGACCGGCTCATGCTCGACGTGTGCGAGGCGCTCGCACGCCGCGGTGTCCGGGTCCCGCACGATCTCTCGGTCACCGGGTTCGACGGCGTGTACCCCCTCGCGAGCGACTGGATCGGCTTCACGACGCTCGAGCAGCCGATCGAACGCATCGGCCGCGAGGCGATCGACCTCGTCATCGGCCGGATCGACGACCCGACGCGTCCCGTCGAGCACCGCTCGCTCCGGGGCAAGGTCGTCCCCGGTCGGACGCTGCTCCCCCGCTGAGCGACGGACCGCGCACGGTGCGAGGTTGACCACTCGGTGCAGCGCAACAAGCGTGCACGGAGCGGTCAACCTCGCACCGAGCGAAGCGCGCGCGCGCGCCCGCGCGCCCGCGCGCCCGCGCGCGCCTGCGCGCGCCGCGGCTAGAACAGCCCGGCGCGCGGCCCCTCCTCCGGGCCGTCGAACCCGCGGAACATGTCCGACACGAGCGCAGCGATCTGCGGCTCGACCAGACGCTCGACGGCCTCGGCGATCCGCGGCCGGTGCTCGACGAGCGCGAGACACACCGCCGTCCCGGTGGACCGGGCGCACTCGTCGGAGAGCTCGATCTCGTGCCGGAGCGCCGCCTTGGCCTCGTCCGACAAGGGCTCCCGTGGCGTCTGCTCCCCCGCGCCCGTCCCCGCCAGCTCCCCGAGCGTGAAGAGGAACGGCGAACCCGGCGACGGCTCCGGGTCGACGTCGAGACCCTGGAACTCGGGCGAGAGCCCCTCGGTCGGCTGGTACCCCGCGTGCCGCTTCCGCGCGTCCGCGCGTTCGAGTTCGCGCTGCAGCAGCGGCAGGTTCTTCACCGTGTAGTCGTCGACGGCGTCCTCGACGATGGTCGAGATGCGCCCGATGAGCGCGTGCTGGACGGCGTGCGGTACGTCCGGACCGAACCCCGCGGCGCTCGCGATGGGCGATCCGGTGCACTTCCGGCAGATGCGCGTGCGCGGTCGTGCGGTGCCGATCTGCCACCGGGGCAACCAGCGCAGCCAGACATCGACCGCGCCGCGTACGCGCCCCTCGATGCCGTCCATGCCTCAACAGTAGGCCGGGAGGCGCGGATCACCCCCGGATCCACGCGCCTGTTGACGGATCGGCCGGGTTCTCAGGCCGTGGGTTCCGTCACGAAGTCGATGAGCTCCTCGACGCGGCCGAGCAGCTCCGGCTCGAGGTCGGCGAAGGTGCGGACCCGGCCGAGGATCCGCTGCCACGCCCGAGCGATGTCGGCCTGCTCGGCGTGCGGCCAGCCGAGGGCCTGGCAGATGCCCTGCTTCCACTCGATCGAGCGCGGGATCGTGGGCCACGCCTGCAGCCCGACCCGAGCGGGCTTCACCGACTGCCAGACGTCGACGAACGGGTGCCCGACGACGAGGACGTGCGCACCCCACTTCCCGCGCATCACGGCGTCGGCGAAGCGGGACTCCTTCGAGCCGGGGACGAGGTGGTCGACGAGCACGCCGACGCGGCGGTCGCGCGAGGGCCGGAAGTCGTCGAGCACGTCGGCGAGGTTGTCGACGCCGGAGAGCTCCTCGACGACGACGCCCTCGACGCGCAGGTCGGTTCCCCAGACCTTCTCGACGAGTTCGGCGTCGTGCTTGCCCTCGACCATGATCCGACTCGGGAGCGCGACCCGCGCACGCTGCGACTCGACCGCGAACGATCCGGACGCGGTGCGGAGGCGACCGCCGTCGGACGCCTGCCGCACGGCGGGCGCGGCCCCGGGCCTCCAGTCCGAGTGAACGGAACCCAGCGAACCCGGCGAGCCGGCAGCGGCTGCGGCAGACCGGCCGACCGGAGCCTGCGGACGGCCGAGGGTGACGAGCTCGCCCTCGAGCAGGAACTGCCCGCTGAACGGGAAGGAGCGGGTGCGGCCCTTCCAGTCCTCGAGCTCCACGTTGCCGGCCTCGAGCCGGACCACCGCGCCGGCCCAGCCGGTCGCCGGGTCCTCGAGCACCATGTCGCGTTCGAGCGGCACCTGGCGCACCTTCTTCACGCCCTTCGAGCGCCAGTCACCCGAGAGCACGTCACTGCCGTACCGGTCGTCGTCCACCCGCACGAGGGTACTGTCGAGGCGGCCCCGGACGACGTCGACCGGCCGATCCCCCACCATCTCGACGGAAGGCACCCCCTTGCGCGCAGCGATCATCCACGCCCCGAACGACATCCGCGTCGAGGACCGTGACCAGCCCGCCCTCATCACCCCGAAGGACGTCGTCGTCCGGGTCGTCGCCGCGTGCGTCTGCGGGTCGGACCTCTGGCCCTACCGCGGTGTCACCGAGACGACGCGGCCACGCCCGATCGGGCACGAGCTCGTCGGCGAGGTCGTCGCCGTCGGGGACGACGTCACGACGCTCCACGAGGGCGACTTCGTCATCTCCCCGTTCACGATGAACGACGGCACCTGCCAGGCCTGCCGCCACGGCATGACCACGGGGTGCGACCACCTGTCCGGCTTCGGCGGGAACGACGCGTACGGCGACCCGGTCGGTGGCGCGCAGGCCGAGTACGTCCGGATCCCGGACGCCGCGGCGACCCTCGTGGCGGTGCCGGGCCCGGTCGACCCGGCGCTCGTGCCGTCGCTCCTCACCCTGTCCGACGTGTTCTCCACCGGGCACCACGCTGCGGTCTCCGCCGCGGTCGGGCCGGGCAAGACCGTCGTCGTGGTCGGCGACGGCGCGGTCGGGCTGTCGGCCGTGCTCGCGTCGAAGCGGCTCGGCGCCGAGCGGATCATCGCGATGAGCCGGCACGCCGACCGGCAGGCGCTCGCTCGCGAGTTCGGCGCGACCGACATCGTCGCGGAGCGGGGCGAGGCCGGGGTCGCGGCGATCCGCGAGCTCCTCGGCGGCGACCTGGCCGACTGCGCGGTCGAGGCCGTGGGCACCGAGGAGAGCATGGACCAGGCGCTGCACTCGGTGCGTCCAGGCGGCAACCTCGGCTTCGTCGGGGTCCCGCACGGGGTGCCGACGATCGGGACCCGCTACCTCTTCGACACGAACATCACGATCGCGGGCGGCATGGCGCCGGCGCGGACGTACATCCCGGAGCTGCTGCCGGACGTGCTGTCGGGGGCGATCGACCCCGGGCGGGTGTTCGACCTCGAGCTGCCCCTGGACGAGGCTGCGGAGGCGTACCGCGCGATGGACGAGCGCCGGGCGATCAAGGTCCTGCTGCGCCCGTAGGGTGCGTGGGGCGGGCGCCCACGTTTCGCGGAGCGGAACGCGTGTTTCGAATCGGTAAACAAACCTTTCAGTAAAGAAGGTTGTCCGTTACAGTCCTCGACATGACCACACGAGGACGCACCCCCGGACAGCCCGGGCTGCTCCGTGTCCTCAACGACCGGGCCGCCCTCGAGCTCCTGCTCGACGACGGCCCGCTCACCCGCAACGAGATCGCGCAGCGCACCGGGCTGAGCAAGCCCACCGCCGCGGAGATCATCCGCCGGCTCGAGTCGGCCGACCTCATCCGCGAAGCCGGCACCGCGACCCAGGCCGGCCGCCGCGGCCCGAGCGCCGTCGTGTACGAGGCGATCACCGACCGTGACCTCGGCGTCGCGGTGGACGTCCAGCTCGTCGACGTCCGCTCGACCGTCGTGGACGCCGCGGGCCGCACGTTCCCGGTGGCGACGCACACCATGTCCGCCGACGAGCTGCGCGCCCCCGGCGCCGACATCGTCGCCGCCGCGATCTCCCGCGCCGCCGCAGCCGCCGACGTCGACCCCGAGCTGGTCACCGCGGTCGCCGTCGGCGTGCAGGCGAGCGTCGACCACGCCACCGACACCCTGATCTTCACCGACGGCCTGCCCGGCTGGCCGCGCGACCAGGTGTCCGCCACCCTCTCGCAGGCGCTCGGCGTCCGCGTCGTGATCGAGAACGACGCGAACCTCGCCGCGATCGCCGAACGGAACATGGGCGCGGGCCGCGCCCCGGAGAGCTTCGCGCTGTTCTGGATGGCGGAGGGCCTCGGCATGGCCCTCGACCTGCACGGCCACCTGCACACCGGCGCATCCGGCGCCGCGGGTGAGATCGGCTACCTCAGCGTGCCCGCCGACGCACGCTCCATCGACCCGACGGCCACGATCGTCGCGGACCTCATCTCCGAGTCCGCGATCGTCGCCCTGGCCGCCGAGCACGGGATCACGGCACCGGACGGCACCGCAGCCGACTGGCGCCAGGTGCTCCCGCAGCTGCCCGGGCTCCCCGAGCAGCACCCCTTCACCACCGCCCTCGGCGAGCGCGTCGGGCACAACGTGCTCCCCGCCCTCGCCGTCGCCGATCCCGAGACGGTCGTCCTGCACGGCCCGACCGGCATCGCGGGCGGACCCGCCCTGGCCGCCGCCGTGACCTCCTGGCTCCGGACCCGCACCCGCTGGTCCACCGCCGTGGTGGCACCCGGTGTCCCCGACACCCCCGTCCTGCACGGTGCGCGGCACGTCCTCATCGACGTCGTCCGCACCGCGCTCGCGGACCGGCTCGAACGCATCAGTGACGATGCGCCCGCGCCGGACCCCGTCGAGCGCCCCTGAACGACTCCGCACCACGGAGTCCCACCCGCACCACTCGAGGCACCTCCACCCCAGCCCTGTCCGAGGGCTCTTCGGCGCGCCCGCACGTCGGCCCGCGCCGGAGCGAGATCAGAGAGCGAGTTCCGCATGTCACTCCCCAGTCCGAAGCTCCGGCGCATCGTCGCAGCCACCGCCATCGCCGCCGCCGGCGCCCTCGTCGTCGCCGGCTGCAGCTCCGGCAGCAGCGCGGCCGACGTCGCCGACAAGGCCCCGAAGGACCTCAAGGGCACGGTGTCCCTGTGGCACTTCTTCACCGGACGCGAGGCCGGTGTCGTGAAGAGCGCCGTCGCCGGCTTCGAGAAGGCGAACCCCGGCGTGACGGTCGACATCCACGCCGGCCAGGACGACGAGAAGCTGCAGAAGGCGATCTCGTCCGGGCAGAACATCGACGTGGGCCTGTCGTACTCGACCGCCATCGTCGGCAGCTTCTGCTCCTCGGGTGCCTTCCGCGACCTGTCGCCGTACATCAAGCGCGACAAGGTCGACCTGTCCGACATCCCGAAGGCCGTGCAGTCGTACACGCAGTACAAGGGCACGCGGTGCACGCTGCCGGCCCTCGCCGACGTCAGCGCCCTGATGTACAACAAGGCCGCGTTCGCGTCGGCGGGCATCTCGACACCGCCGAAGACGCTCGACGAGCTCAAGGCCGACGCGCTCAAGCTGACGACGTACAACGCCGACGGGTCGATCAAGCAGCTGGGCTTCAACCCGCTCATCGACTTCTACGAGAACTCCCCCGAGCACTGGGCGCCGATGGTCGACGGTTCCTGGCTGGACAGCAAGGGCAACAGCGTGATCGGCACGTCCGACGCCTGGAAGAAGCTCATCACGTGGCAGAAGGGGTTCGTCGACGAGATCGGGTACGACAAGCTCAAGGCGTTCACGTCGGGCCTCGGCCAGGAGTTCGCCGCCGACAACGCGTTCCAGACCGGGCAGGTCGCGATGCAGATCGACGGTGAGTACCGCACCGCGTTCATCAAGGACCAGAAGCCGGACCTCGACTACGGCACCGCGCCGACGCCGGTGATGGACGGCCTCGGCAACTACGGCTCGACGTACATCGCGGGCAACGTGGCGGGCATCGCGAAGGGCTCGAAGAACCCGGAGCTCGCCTGGGCGCTGCTGAAGTACCTGTCCACGAACACGGACGCGCAGGTCACGATGGGCAACGGCCTGAAGAACATCCCGACGCTCACGTCCGCACTCGAGTCGCCCGACCTCGAAGTCGACGCGAACTACAAGACCTTCGTCGACGTCGCGGGGAACAAGGACACGATGACCTCGCCGGGCACCGCGGACGGCGCCGCCTACATCGGCACCTTCACGAAGTTCTGGCAGGCCTACCAGCAGAACGGCGGCGACCTCGACGCGAAGCTCAAGAAGCTCGACTCCGACATCGACAACGCGAACCAGCTGGCTGGTCCGTGATCATGACGGACGTCACCACCCCTGAAACCGGCAGCCTGGAGGCGCGGCCCACCCGCGCCTCCCGGCCGTCGGCCCCAGCCGGGTCGCGTTCGACGGCCCCCGGAAGCCGGCCACGTCGGCGCCGCTCCGCCGAGTCCCGCCGCCGCATCGTCGCCCTGACGATGCTGGCCCCGGCCCTGGCGGGCCTCGTGATCTTCTTCGCCTACCCGCTCGTCGCGTCGATCTTCTACTCGTTCACGCGGTACAACCAGCTGCAGGAGCCCGAGTTCGTCGGCCTGCTGAACTACCGGTTCCTGTTCACGCAGGACCCCCAGATCGGCCCCGCGGTCGTCAACACGCTGTGGTTCGTCGTCATCCTCGTGCCGGTCCGGATCGTCTGCGGCCTGCTCGTGGCCGGACTCCTCAGCCGGGCCAAGACGGCGACCGGGTTCTGGCGGACGCTGTTCTACCTGCCCGCCCTGGTGCCGCCGGTCGCGAGCGTCGTGGCGTTCGTGTTCCTGTTCAACCCCGGCACCGGGCCCGTCAACCAGATCCTCAAGGTCTTCGGGATCGAGGGCCCGCTGTGGTTCAACGACCCGGCGTGGTCGAAGCCCTCGCTGGTGATCATGGGCGTCTGGGTCATGGGCGACATCATGATCATCTTCCTGGCGTCCCTGCTCGACGTGCCGCGTGACCTGTACGAGGCCGCGTCGCTCGACGGCGCGAACGGCGTCCAGCAGGTGCGGCACATCACGCTGCCGACCATCGCGCCGGTCATCGGCTTCGCGGCCGTGACGGGGGTGATCGCGGCGCTGCAGTACTTCACCGAGGCCGCGGTGGCCTCGGGTGTCGCGAGCGGCAAGGCGACGATCGGTGGTGGGACCGCCGCGCAGCTCGGGTACCCGGGCACGTCGCTGCTCACCTACACCGAGCTGCTCTACCAGCACGGGTTCGCGAACTTCCAGTTCGGCTACGCGTCCGCGATGGCCGTCGTGCTGTTCGTGATCACCGCCGTGGTGCTCGTCTTCACGATGCGCCGGATCAGTGTGTTCCGGCCGGAGGAGTCCTGATGACCGCAGTGTCCCAGTCCCCGCTCACCCGGGCGCCCCGGGGTTCCGCTCCCCGCACCGGCAGGCCCCGCGGCCGGACCCTCGTGTGGATCGCCGAGCACGCCGCGCTGGTCGCCCTCGGCGTCCTGACGATCGCCCCGATCGTGTTCGTGATCCTGACCTCGCTGATGTCGAGCAACCAGGCACTCACGGCGTCGATCCTGCCGCGACCGTTCGACTTCTCGAACTACGCGCGGGTGTTCACCGAACTGCCGCTCGCGCAGTGGTTCGGCAACTCGTCGATGTACGCCGTGCTCGCCACCGCGTTCATGCTCGTCAGCTCCGTACCGGCGGCGTACGCCCTCGCCCAGATCAAGTTCCGTGGCGCGAACCTGATCTTCACGGTGATCATCGTCGCGATGCTCCTGCCCCCGCAGGTCACCGCGGTGCCGGTCTACGTGATGTGGTCCGAGCTGCACCTGACCGGCACGCTCTGGCCGCTCATCCTGCCGAACCTGCTCGGCGACGCGTTCAGCATCTTCCTGCTCCGCCAGTTCTTCATGACCATCCCGAAGGAGTACGGCGACGCCGCCCGCATGGACGGCTGCAGCGAGTGGGGCGTGCTCTGGCGGGTCGTCGTGCCGATGGCCCGTCCGGGCATCGCGTCGGCCGCGATCTTCATGTTCTTCCACTCGTGGAACGACTACTACGGCCCGCTCCTCTACGCCTCCGAGAACCAGGCCGCCTGGCCGGTGGCGTACGGGCTCGCCACGTTCCGCGGGCAGCACGGCACCGACTGGTCGATGACGATGGCGATGACCGTCGTCGTCATGGTCCCCGTCGTCATCATCTTCTTCTTCGCACAGAAGGCATTCGTCGAGGGCATCGCGCTCACCGGCGTGAAGGGATAGCACCACAGTGAAACTCGCAGTCATCGGTGGCGGATCCACCTACACCCCCGAACTCGTGGACGGCTTCGCCCGGCTCCGCGACCAACTGCCCATCGACGAACTCTGGCTCGTCGACCCCGACCCCGTCCGGCGCGAGCTCGTCGGCGGCGTCGCGAAGCGGATGTTCGCGCACGCCGGGCACCCCGGCACCGTGCACGTGACCGACGACGTCGTCGCCGGGGTCAGCGACGCCGACGCCGTCATGTTCCAGCTCCGCATCGGCGGGCAGGCCGCACGGCAGCAGGACGAGACCTGGCCGCACGAGGCGTGCTGCATCGGGCAGGAGACCACCGGCCCCGGCGGGTTCGCGAAGGCGCTCCGCACCGTGCCGGTCGTGCTCGAGTACGCCGAGCTCGTCCGGAAGCACGCCAAGCCGGACGCCTGGATCGTCGACTTCACGAACCCGGTCGGCATCGTCACGCGCGCGCTCCTCGAGGCCGGGCACCGCGCCGTCGGCCTCTGCAACGTCGCGATCGGCTTCCAGCGTCGCTTCGCCGCGGAGTTCCGGGTCGCGCCGTCCGCGGTCCGCCTCGACCACGTCGGCCTGAACCACCTGACCTGGGAGCGCGGCGTGCACGTCACCGGCGCCGACGGCACCACGCGCGACGTGCTCGACGAGCTGCTCGCGCCGGGTGACGCCCTGGCCCGGATGGCCGAGAGCGTGCACATGCACGAGGACCTCATCCGCCTGCAGCACGCGGTCCCCTCGTACTACCTGCGGTACTTCTACAGCCACGACATCGTGCTCGAGGAACAGCTCCGCGAGCCGACCCGCGCCGAGGCAGTGATGGCGACCGAGCGGGCGCTCCTGGCGAAGTACGCCGACGAGTCGGTCGTCACGAAGCCCGTGGAGCTCGAGCAGCGCGGCGGCGCGTACTACTCCGAGGCAGCGATCGACGTGCTGTCCTCGATCCTCGGCGACCGCGGCGACGTGCAGGTGCTCAACGTCCGGAACGACGGCACCTTCCCGTTCCTGCCCGACGACCACGTCATCGAGGTCCCGGCACGCGTCACCCGGCAGGCGATCACCCCGCTGCCGGTGGCCCCGCTGGCCGAGGACATGGTCGGCCTCGTGTCGCACGTCGCCGGCTACGAGCGGCTCGCGCTCGACGCGGCGGTCCACGGCGGGCGCGACCGGGTGCTCCGTGCGATGTGGGCGCACCCGCTCGTGGGGCAGGTCGACAAGGCCGAGAAGCTCACCGACCTGCTGCTGGCCGCGAACGCGGAGCACCTGCCGTGGACGCGATCGGAGCAGGTGACGTGGGCGCGCTGAGCCGGACCGACGGGGCGGACACCAGCCGCGCCTCCAGGCCCGCCGCGCCGGGACCATCGGACGCGACCGATGTCGTCCTCGCCGTCGACGGCGGCGGCAGCAAGACCGACGTCGTCGCGATCGGACTCGACGGCACGCTCGTCGGGCACGCACGCGGCCCCGGGTCGAACCCGCAGACGCGCGGGTGGGACCTCGCCGGTCCGATCCTCGACGACGTCCGTGACCGGGTCCTCCGCGAGCTCGGCGACCGGCGCATCCGCACCACGCACGTGTACCTCGCCGGCCTCGACCTGCACGACGAACTCGTCGCGGCCGAAGCCGCGCTCGCCCACTGGGACGAGGACGGCGGCGCGCCGGACGTGCTCGACAACGACCTGTTCGCGCTGCTGCGGGCGGGCACGCTGTCGCCCGACGCCGCCGCGGTGGTGTGCGGGACCGGGATCAACGCCCTCGCGGTCCGTGCCGACGGCGAGACCGCCCGGTTCCCCGCCATCGGGGACGTCTCCGGCGACTGGGGCGGCGGCGCGTACCTCGGCAACCGTGCCCTGTGGCACGCGGCGCGGGCGGACGACGGGCGTGGCCCGGCGACGGCACTCGTCGACGCGGTGCCGACGGCGCTCGGGCTCGGCAGTGTCCGCGAGGTGACCGAGGCGATCCACTTCGGCCGCCTCGACTACCGGGTGTTCAACCGGCTGTGCCCCGTGCTGTTCGAGGTCGCGGGGGCCGGCGACGACGTCGCGCGGAGCGTCGTCGAGCGGCAGGCCGAGGAGATCGTGCTCCTGGCGTCGGTGTCGCTCGGACGGCTCGGGCTCGGCGGGTCGGCGACGTCGCCGGTGCCGGTCGTGCTCGGCGGCGGGGTGCTCGCCGCGCGGGACCCGATGCTCGTGGACGGGGTCGTGTCGGGGCTCGAGTCACGAGTGCCCGGGGCCGTGCCGACCTGGGTGACCGATCCCCCGGTGCTCGGTGCCGGGCTGGCGGCGCTGGAGTCCGTCGGTGCCGGCGAGGTGGCGCTCCGGCGCTACCGCGAGGCCGTGCGCTCCCGCTCCTTCGCGTCCACCACGGCCGCGATCCGCTGACGCGGCCGCGGCGCGGCGCGGCGCGGCCGCGCGCGGCGCCGCCGGCCGCGCGCGGCGCCGCCACCCGCGCCCGGCACCGCGCCCAAGTTTCGCGCTGAGCGACACTTCACGCGGCTTCGAGCCCGTGAACTGTCGCTCAGCGCGAAATCCGGCAAGCGCGAGGCCGCGCCCGCGCCCCCGCGCCCTACGCCGCCCGCGCCAGCATCCCGAGCGTGTCCACCACGCGGTTCGAGAAGCCCCACTCGTTGTCGTACCAGGCCACCACCTTCACGTGCCGCCCCTCGTCGACCCGGGTGAGCAGCGAGTCGAAGATGCTCGACTCCGGCCGCCCGGTGATGTCCGTCGACACGAGCGGGTCCGCCGTGAACGCCAGCACCCCGGCGAGCGGCCCGGCGGCAGCGGCGCGGTACGCCGCGTTGACCTCGTCCACGGTCACGGACCGCGACACGACGGTGTTCAGCTCGACGAGGGACCCGACGGGCACAGGCACGCGGATGGCGTCGCCGGACAGCTTCCCCTCGAGTCGGGGCAGCACGAGCCCGATCGCCTTCGCGGCACCGGTCGACGTCGGCACGATGTTCACGCCGGCGGCCCGTGCACGACGGAGGTCGCGGTGCGGTCCGTCCTGCAGGTTCTGCTCCTGCGTGTAGGCGTGCACGGTCGTCATGAAGCCGTGTTCGATCCCGGCGAGGTCGTCGAGCACGGACGCCAGCGGTGCGAGCGCGTTGGTCGTGCACGACGCGTTCGAGATCACCGTGTGCGCAGCGGGGTCGAACACGTCGGTGTTCACGCCGTAGGCGATGGTGGCGTCGGCCCCGGTCGCCGGCGCGCTGATGAGCACGCGCCGCGCGCCCGCCGCCAGGTGCCCGGCGGCGGCGTCTCGTGCGGTGAAGCGGCCGGTGGACTCGAGGACGACCTCGACGCCGAGTTCCGCCCACGGCAGCTCCGCGGGTTCGCGTGAGGCCAGGACCCGGACACGTCGTCCGTCGATGACGAGCGTGTCGCCGTCGACCTCGACGGTGCCGTCGAACGGGCCGAGGGCCGAGTCGTAGCGGAACAGGTGCGCGAGCGTGTCGGGTGCGGTGAGGTCGTTCACGGCGACCACCTCGAGGTCGTCGCCGCCGCGGGCGAGGAGTGCGCGGAGGGTGTTGCGGCCGATGCGGCCGAAGCCGTTGATGGCGATGCGGGTCATGTGGGTTCCTTTCGTTCCGCGGTCCATGCTCACCGGCCTGGAGGCGCGGCTCCAGTGGCAGGGAAGCCAGCGTCCGGAAGGATCCCGCCAACAGGGCGACGGGTCGCGTCAGTCCTGGAACGTGCGGCGGTACGCCGTCGGCGACGTCCCGAGGATCCGCCGGAAGTGCGTCCGCAGGTTCGCGTCGGATCCGAGTCCCGCGCGCTCCGCCACCTGGTCGATGCCGAGGTCCGAGCGCTCGAGGAGCTCGCGTGCGAGGTCGACCCGGGCCCGGAGCACCCACTGCATCGGCGTGTACCCGGTGTCCTCGACGAAGCGGCGCGAGAACGTCCGCGGCGACACCGTCGCGTTCCGGGCGAGCACCTCGAGCGTCAGCGGTTCGGCGAGGTGCCGGAGCGCCCACTCCCGGGTCTCGGCGAAGACGTCGCCGAGCGGCTCGGGCATGCTCCGCGGGACGTACTGCGCCTGCCCGCCGCTCCGGTACGGCGCGCTCACCAGTCGGCGTGCCACGTGGTTCGACAGCGCGACGCCGTGGTCCTGCCGGACGATGTGCAGGCACAGGTCGATCCCGCTCGCCGCCCCGGCGCTCGTCAGGACGGAGCCGGCGTCGACGAACAGCACGTCCTCGTCGACGTCCACGGCGGGGTACCGGTCCCGCAGGACCCGCGTGTAGTGCCAGTGCGTGGTGGCACGCCGGCCGTCGAGCAGTCCGGCGGCCGCGAGCGCGAACGCTCCCGTCGAGATCGCCGCGATCCGTGCGCCGCGCTCGTGCGCCCGCGCGAGTGCAGCCACGACGTCGGCCGGCGGCGGGGTGTCCGCGGGGTACCGGTAGCCGGGCACGAACACCGTCTGCGCCCACTCGAGCGCGTCGAGCCCGTGGTCGACGGCGTACGCGAGCCCGTCGCCGCCCGCGATCCGACCGACCCGTGGCCCGCACACCCGCACCTCGTACGGCATGCTCGGCCGGTTCGAGAACACCTGCGCGGGGATCCCGACGTCGAGCGGCTTCGCACCGTCGAGCACGAGGACCGCGACGCGGTGCAGCGGGTCCGAGGCCATCCCCCGACGCTAGCCGACCTGACGACGGAACCCCGCACGGTCACGCGACGCGGCGGTCGCCCCGCAGCGCGACGCCGCGACCGGAGCCCGCAGTCTCACGCGACGCGGCGGTCGAACCCCGGCACCTCGGCGTCCCGGATCGCCAGCACCCGGTGCGGAGCCGCCTGCTCCGCCCGCCACCCGGTCGGCAGCGCCTCGCGCAGCTCCGGCAGCGTGAAGGACCGTCGGATCGACCGGAGTCCGTCGACCCGGACGAACGTGCCCGCCGCGACGAGCGCCGCACCGAGCGCGTACGCCCGGTAGGCCTCGGTCGACCGTCGGATGTCCGAGTGCAGGCTCCGGCCCGTCGCCAGGGTCTCGGAGTCGGCGAGGAAGCCGTGTCGTTCTTCGTCGCCGAGGTGGTGCAGCACGTGGTTCGACACCACGACGTCGAACCGCTCCCCCGCCGTGACGAGTTCACCGCTCGACTGCTGGCGGAAGGTGACCCCGCGCGTGGTCGACCGGGTCGCCGCGTCGATCGCCCGCGGGTCCGGGTCGACCCCGACGACCTCGACGTCGAACCCGTCGGCCGCCGCCCAACGCACGATCGCCCGGGCGAGGTCGCCGCCACCGCACCCGAGGTCGAGCACGCGCCCGCGGCCGTCCGCGGGCAACGCGGGGGCGACGTGGGTCCGCCACACCGCCCGCCACCCGCTGACCAGGGCGTTCACGAGCGCGAACCGCCGGAACGTGCGGGCGAGCGCCTGCGGGTCGCAGTCCGGTTCGTCCATCAGCTCGCGCAGGTCGACGGCGCGCCGGGTCAGGTCGACCGGGAGGCGCGGGTCGGGTCCGTCCGGCCGGCTCACGAGACCCCTGCGGTCGCGGCTTCGAGGGCGTCGGCCGGGTCCTCCGCCGTGGTCGCCGCCGGCGTCGCGTCCCGCGGGGTCGTCCCGACCGCGGTGAGCCGTGACGCCTCGACCGTGAGGCCGGGACCGAACGCGAGGGCGACGACCGGTGCGCCGTCGGCGATGCCCTCGTCGAGTGCCTGGCGGAGGACGAACAGCACGGTGGCGCTCGACATGTTGCCGTGGTCACGGAGGACGGCGCGGCTCGGACCCATCGCCGCGTCGGACAGCCCGAGGGCGTCCTGCGTGCGGTCGAGGATCGCGCGACCGCCGGGGTGCACGGCCCACACCGGGATGGCGGCTGCGCCCCCGGCCGGCAGCAGCGGTCCGACGGCCTGCGCGACCGTCGCCCCGACGAGCTTGGGGACGGCGGTGCTGAGGACCATCTCGAAGCCCTCGTCGCCGATGTTCCAGGCCATCTCCGAGGCACCCTCGGGCACGACCGTGGTGGCGAAGTCGTCCATCCGGAGCCCGGGACCGTCGGCCGTGACGACCACCGCGGCGGCACCGTCGCCGAAGACGCTGTTCGCGACGATCTGGTCCGGGTCGTCCGAGGCGCGGACGTGCAGCGTGCAGAGCTCCGCGCAGACCACGAGCACGACGGCGTCCGGGTCGGCGGTGGCGAAGGCGTCGGCGACACGGAGCGCGGGGAACGCCGCACAGCACCCCATGAAGCCGATGTGCTGGCGGAAGACGGTCGGGCGGAGGCCGAGTTCGCGGACGATGTCGAGGTCCGGCCCGGGCTGCGTGAACCCGGTGCACGAGGCGGTGACGACGTGCGTGATCGACGCCGCGTCGATGCCGGCATGCTGCACGGCGTCCCACGCGGCGGCGACGAACAGCGGCGGAGCGAGTTCGCGGTACCGGTCGTTGCGCGCTCCTGTGGACGGCGAGCGGAGGACGCCCGCGTCGTCTCGGAAGGCGCCGGCCGGCAGGGCGGCGTCGAGTTCGTCGAGCACCGTGTGCCGGTGTTCGACGGCGGACGCGTCGAACGCGGCGGGCACGAGTCGACGGCCGAGCCGACCGAGGTCGGGCTGCCGGACGAACAGGTCCCGGACCGCCGCCTGCTCGAGCGTCCTCGTGGGGACGGCGGTACCGATGGCGCGGATCGTTGCGGACACGACTCATCTTGTCACCGGGTCGCTGACGCGTCCCCAGGTTGCCGCCCTGGACCGGACCACGGACGGACGGGAGGCACGGTGCCAGCTGGCACCGTGCCTCCCGTCCGGTTCGGTCCGGTCTAGGACTGCTGCGCGCGCTCCAGGACCAGCTCGCGGACGCGGGCCGCGTCGGCCTGCCCGCGCATCGCCTTCATCACGGCACCGATGATGGCACCGGCGGCCTGCACCTTGCCGTCCTGGATCTTGGCCAGCACGTCGGGCTGGGCGGCCAGCGCCTCGTCGACCGCGGCGGTGAGGGCGGAGTCGTCGGAGACGACCTTGAGCCCGCGGGCCTCGACGACCTGGGCCGGCGAGCCCTCGCCGGCGATGACGCCCTCGAGCACCTGGCGGGCCAGGCGGTCGGTCAGGTCACCGGACTCGACGAGCGCGATGACCTCGGCGACGTGCTGCGGCGACACGAGGTCACCGGGCGCGGCGTCCTGCGCGTTGGCGACGCGGCTGATCTCGCCGGTCCACCACTTGCGGGCCGCCTGCGGTGCCGCTCCGGCGGCGACGGTGCCCTCGACCTCGTCGAGCAGCCCGCCGTTCACGACGTCCTGGAACTCGAGGTCCGCGAAGCCCCAGTCGCCCTTGAGACGACGGCGACGCGCCACCGGGGCCTCCGGCAGCGACGCCCGGAGTTCCTCGATCACGGCCGGGTCCGGCACCACGGGGAGCAGGTCGGGCTCGGGGAAGTAGCGGTAGTCGTCGGCGTCCGACTTGGGACGGCCGGCCGACGTGCGACCGGTGTCCTCGTGCCAGTGCCGGGTCTCCTGCGTGATCGTGCCGCCGTCGGCGAGGATCGCGGCCTGACGCTGGATCTCGTAGCGGATGGCACGCTCGACGGCGCGGAACGAGTTCACGTTCTTCGTCTCGGTGCGGGTGCCGAGCTTCTCCTGCCCGCGGGGGCGCAGCGAGATGTTCGCGTCGCAGCGCAGGTTGCCGCGCTCCATGCGGGCCTCGGAGACGCCGAGCGCCCGGACGAGGTCGCGGATGACCTGCACGTAGGCCGCGCCGAGCTCGGGGGCGCGCTCTTCGGCGCCGAAGATCGGCTTCGTGACGATCTCGACGAGCGGGACACCGGCACGGTTGTAGTCGACGAGCGAGTACTCGGCGCCCTGGATGCGGCCGGTGGCGCCGCCGACGTGCGTGAGCTTGCCGGCGTCCTCCTCCATGTGGGCGCGCTCGATCGGGATGGTGAAGATCGTGCCGTCGGCGAGCTCCACCTCGACCTCGCCCTCGTACGCGATCGGCTCGTCGTACTGGGAGATCTGGTAGTTCTTCGGGTTGTCCGGGTAGTAGTAGTTCTTCCGGGCGAACCGCGAGGACTCGGCGATCGAGCAGCCGAGCGCGAGGCCGAGCTGGATCGAGTACCGCACCGCCTGCGCGTTCACGACCGGCAGCGACCCGGGCAGCCCGAGGTCGACCGGGGTCACGTTCGTGTTCGGCTCGCCACCGAAGAAGTTCGGGGCGTCCGAGAACATCTTGGTCTTCGTCGCGAGTTCGACGTGGACCTCGAACCCGAGGACCGGCTCGTACCGCCGGAGTGCCTCGTCGAAGTCCATCAGCGCGTCCTTCTGCGCCATCAGATCACACCTTCCTGCGCAGCGGACTGCTGACTCTGGTCGAGGTCCGGGATGCTGTCGATGAGCGGGTGTCCCCACTGCTGCTCGAGCAGGCGCTCGAGTGCCGCACCGTAGCGGTAGAGCCGGGCGTCCTCGCGCTGTGGGGCCATCAGCTGCACCCCGGTCGGCAGGCCGTCCTCCGGCGCGAGGCCGTTCGGGATGCTCATGCCGGGCACGCCGGCCAGGTTCGCCGGGATCGTCGTGAGGTCGTTCAGGTACATCGCGAGCGGGTCGTCGATGCGCTCGCCGATCGGGAACGCGGTCGTCGGGGCGGACGGGCTGACGAGCAGGTCGACCTGCTCGAACGCGGCCGTGAAGTCGCGCTGCACCAGGGTCCGGACCTTCTGTGCCGAGCCGTAGTAGGCGTCGTAGTAGCCGGCGCTCAGGGCGTAGGTGCCGAGGATGATGCGACGCTTCACCTCGGGGCCGAAACCGGCCTCGCGCGTGGCGGCCATGACGTCCTCGACGGTGGCGCCGTTCTCCGGCGTGACGCGGAGGCCGAAGCGCACCGAGTCGAACTTCGCCAGGTTGGACGACGCCTCGGCCGGGAGGATCAGGTAGTACGCGCTGATCGCGTACGCGAACGAAGGCGCGTCGATCTCGACGACCTGGGCCCCGGCGGACTCGAGGATCGCGACCGTCTCGCGGAAGCGCTGCGTGACGCCGGCCTGGAAGCCCTCGCCACCGGCGAGTTCCTTGACCACGCCGACGCGCAGCCCGCGGAGCGTGTCGGCCTGCAGGCCCTCACGCGCGGCGGCGGCCATCGACGGCCAGGCGTCGGGGATGCTCGTCGAGTCCTTCGGGTCGTGGCCGCCGATGACGTCGTGCAGGAGCGCGGCGTCGAGGACGGTGCGGGACACCGGTCCGACCTGGTCGAGGCTGGAGGCCAGGGCGATCGCGCCGTAGCGGCTGACACCGCCGTACGTCGGCTTCACGCCGACCGTGCCCGTGACGGCACCGGGCTGGCGGATCGAGCCACCGGTGTCGGAGCCGAGGGCGAGCGGTGCCTCGTGCGCGGCGACCGCGGCGGCCGAGCCACCACCGGAACCGCCGGGGATCCGGTCGAGGTCCCACGGGTTGTGCGTCGGGCCGTACGCCGAGAACTCGGTCGTCGAGCCCATCGCGAACTCGTCCATGTTGGTCTTGCCGAGCGGTACGAGGCCTGCGGCACGGAGCTTCGCGACCGGGGTGGCGTCGTAGGGCGGCACCCAGCCCTCGAGGATCTTCGAGCCCGAGGTGGTCGGCATGTCCTGCGTGCACAGGACGTCCTTCACGGCGATCGGCACGCCGGCCAGCGGACCGAGGTCGTCGCCGGCGGCACGGCGGGAGTCGATCGACTTCGCCGCCGCGAGGGCGTTCTGGTTCACGTGCAGGAACGCGTGGACGTCGCCGTCCACCGCCTGGATGCGGTCGAGGTGCGCCTGGGTGGCCTCGACGCTCGACACGTCGCGCGCCACGAGGGCGTCGGCGAGCGCGGCGGCGCTGAGGCGGGTGATGTCGTTGGTCACTGTCTTCCGCCCTACTGTTCTTCGCCGAGGATCGCCGTCACGCGGAACCGCTCACCGTCGGAGTCCGGGGCACCCGACAGCGCCTGCTCCTGCGTGAGGGTCGGCCCGACCACGTCGGGCCGGGTGACGTTGCCGAGCGGCACGGGGTGGCTCGTCGCCGGGACGTCCGGGGTCGCGACCTCGGTGACCCGGGCGACGCTCTCGACGATGTGCGAGAGCTCCCCGGTCAGCTTCTCGATCTCTTCGGGCGTGAGTGCGATACGTGCGAGGTTCGCCAGGTGGGCGACCTGCTCGCTCGTGATGTCAGGCATGGTGCTCCGTCGATCGGTTCGTGGAATGCCCACCAGTCTATTGGTGCCCCACGACGCGCGAGGCGCCTGTGGAGAACGCGACGGTCTGGAGGCGCGGGGCGGTCTCCGGGACCGGCACCGCGCCTCCAGGCGGTCACTTGCCGTCGCCCGGCTTCGCCGGCTGGCCGTGGCCGCCGTGCTGGGTCGGCTGCTGCTGCGCGGGCTGCTGCGTCTGCGGCGCCGGTGCCTGCTTCGTGGACTGCCCGGATCCCGTCGACGCGGCCGTCGGCGCAGCCGCCACGTGGCCGACGAGCGCCGGGTCCGGCGCGGGCAGGGGGTCGCCGCCGACGGTCTGGTCGAGGTAGCCCATGAGCGCCTTGCCGACGCCGAACTTCGCGCTGTACCCCGTGGTGCCCTGCGGGAAGCCGACGTTCGCCAGCCCGACGTGGCCCTGCACGTTGCCGATCCAGGTCGCGTTCGTGTACTTCGTCGTCGAGGCGACGAGCCAGTTCTGCACGTCACCGTCGGTCGTCCCGGTCTTCGCGAACTTGTCGACCGTGTCGTTCGGGTTCGCCGCCACCGCCGTGCCGTTGCCGGTGAGCACCCCGCGGAGGGCGTAGTCGACCGTGGCGGCGACGTTCGTGGGGACGCCCTGCGTGCACGACGCCGGCGTCGGGGTGATCTTCTCGCCGGTCGAGGTCGTCACCGAGTCGATCGCGGTCGGGGTGCAGACGACGCCGCCGTGGGCGAAGCCGGCGTACGCCTCGGCCAGGTCGATCGGCGACAGGTCGTTGACCCCGAGGATCGAGGACGGCGTCTGCGTGAGCTCGCCGCCGCCCGCGGGGTGGATGCCCATCGCCTTCGCGAGCCCGGCGATCTTGCAGAGGTCGAGCTGCTTGCCCATCTGGGCGTACGCGGTGTTGATCGACTCGGAGGTGGCCTCCTGGACGGTCAGGGACGGGCCGACCTTCTCGGCGTTCGAGACGTTCCAGACCCCGCCGCTGACGTTCTGGCAGGAGTTCGTGAACTCGGAGTTCTGGAACTCGCTCTCGCCCGTCGGGACCGACTCGGACAGGGTGTGCCCGGTCGCCAGCCACTCGGCGAGCGTGAAGACCTTGTACGTCGACCCGGTCTGGAACCCGCCCGAGTTGCCGTACCCGCTGTCGGCGCTGTAGTTCACCGCGGTCGCTCCGGCCCCGCCGTTGTCGCTCTGCGTGTACGCCGTGTTCTGCACCATCGACAGGATGCGTCCGGTGCCGGGTTCGACCGTGACGTTGGACCCGCCGACGTCGACGCCCGGCATCGTCTGCGGGACGTAGGAGGACAGGGCCGTCTGCGCCTGGTTCTGCAGGTCGAGGTTCAGCGTGGTGTGGATCTGCAGGCCCTCGGTGTCGAGCGCGGCGATCCGCTCCGGGGCCGTCTTGCCGAACGCGGTGTCCTGCAGCACCTGGTCGCGCACGTAGTCGCAGAAGTACCCGGCGTCGTAGCCGGCCGCGGCCGTCGAGCAGCCGTTGGCCGTGGCCGTGATCTTCGGCGTGACCGGCGTGGCCTTGGCCTGGGCGAGCTGGGCCTTCGTGATGTCGTGGTGGACGTACATCCGCTGCAGCACGTAGTCGCGCCGGACCTTGGTCGCCGCGTACCCGTTCGCCGCACCGTTCTCCTTGTCCTTCGGCTGGTCGATGCGCAGTCGCGACGGGTAGTTGAAGATCGCCACGAGGGTCGCGGACTGCACCAGCGAGAGGTCCTTCGCGTGCACGCCGAAGTAGTACTCGGCCCCGGCCTCGGCGCCGTAGACCTTCCCGCCGAGCCCGACGATGTTGAGGTACCCGGTGAGGATCTGGTCCTTCGTGTACTTCTTGTTGACCGCGACCGCGTACCGGATCTCCTGCAGCTTCCGCGCCTTCGACTGTCCGGCGACCTTCTTGTAGCAGGCGTCCACCAGCGCGGTGGTCGCATCGGTGTCCTTGCCGGTCAGCTGCTCGCACTGTTGGACGAGCACGTTCTTCACGTACTGCTGGGTGATGCTCGAGCCGCCCTGCACACTGTGGTGCAGCGCGTCCGCGATGGTCGCGCGCAGGGTCCCGATGACGTCGACGCCGCCCTCGTCGTAGAACCGCGGGTCCTCGGTGTCGGTCGCCGCCTGCTTGAGCGTCCTGGCCATCGCCGCGGACGCCACGGTCGTCCGGTTCTCGGCGTAGAACGACGCGATCTTGACCTGCTGGCCGTCCTTGGTCGCGTAGACCGAGGACACCTGCTGCGGCGTCTGGATGTCGAGGTAGCTCGGCAGGTCCTCGAAGAAGGCGACCGCGCCGGACGTCCCCTCGCCGGCGACCGCGACCGCCGGGGTCACGGCGACGGCGACGAGCAGGCCGGCGAGCGCCGACATCGCGACGAACGTCAGGAGAGCACCAGGCCATCGCACCACACGCATGGGGGAACGGTAGGGCGTAGGGCTGTACTGGTTCTGCCGTGGAACGAGATGAGGCTGCGCCGCCGTTCAGGTTCCCACCCAGCGAGCACCGGCCGCAGGCTGTCTCAGTCGCGCGGGTGCAGGTCCTGCGGGCGCACGAGGTACATGTCCGGCGAGGTCTGCGGGACCCCGTCCTTGCCGCCCTCGCCGCGACGGAGCTCCTCGCGGACGAGGTCTCCGCGGCCGACGGCGATGAGCGCGACGTCGTGCAGCGAGGCCGTGCCCGGCTTGAGGTAGTCGTTGTGTCCGACCGGCCGCCGGAACACGTCCCCGGCGTCCTCCGCGTCGGCGCCGCCGGCGAGGTCGAGGACAGTCGACCCGAACGTCGAGGACCCGGGGTCGGTGCCGAAGTACCCGGAGCCCGCGATCGGGTCGCTGTGCGCGTCACCGACGAACACCTGCCCGGCGCCGACGGACAGCTCCGACGAGGTCTGCACGTCGCTGCCCGGCGATCCGAGCACGGTGAGGGTGTCGGCGCTCATCCGTCCGGACGACAGCGCCATCAGGGCCGTCGTCGATCCGTACGAGTGCGCGACGATGTTGACCCGGGGCTGCTCGCCGTCCCGGAGCTGCCGGAGGCCGTCGACGGCCCGCTCGAGCCGTTCGGCCCCGGTCTTCGCGAGCCCGAGCGACAGGATGTTCGACAGGTCGGGCGTGCGGTAGCCCATCCACGCGACGACGGCGACCCCGCTCCCCGAACCCGGTGCCGCGACGCCGGCGAGGGTCGCCTGCTCGCTGTACAGGTCGTTCGCGGTGTTCGTGAAGTCGGTCATCTGCCCGGTGACGGTGAAGAACATGCCGGGGACGACGACCGTGACGTCGGCCGCGGTGGCGAGGTCGCCGATGGCGATCGCCGCCCGGCCGGAGCCGCGGGTGTCGAGCGTGATGAGGTTCCGTCGTGGCGCCCCGGGGTCGTGGACGAGCGACTGCTGGACCTGCCCGAGCATGGCGGTGCGGGCGGCGCCGATCGAGGGGTCGGCGAGGTCGGCGGCGAGCACGGACCGGTTCGCGCGGTCACGGACGTCGTACGGCACGCCCTCGAGGTTCCCGACGACGGACGGCGCCGCGGACTCGAGGAGTCGACGCTCGTCGACGCCGAGCCCGGCCCACCACGTGGTGACGTCGGCGGCCGACGGCGGGTCGTCCTGGGTGGTCGCGAGGACCCGACGGTCGGTCTCGGCGCGCGTGAGCGCCGATCGGTCGAGACGGGACAGGTCGACGAGGAACGTGCGGCCGTGGGCCACGGCGAGGTCCTCCGCCGTCATCTGTACCCCGGTCATGACCGGTCGTGCGGGCGACGTGTCGACGACGAGGGTCACGGACGACGTCGGTGCCGCGACGGAGTGGACCGCGGGCGCGACTGGGGCCTCGACCACTCCGAGCGAGTGCATCGAGGCGGTGAGCAGAGCCGCGGCGATGAGCAGCAATCGGGTCTCCCCCGGGAAGGCCGTCCCGTCGTCCCCCTGCAGACGACGGGTGATGCTCTCACGAGTGTAAGGAGAATGACCGCCCGATGGCGTGCGCGGTGCAACTTGACCCCTGAACTGGGTGCGGATCCGGGCGCGCCGCGGCGTGCGGACAGCCCCGCGTTGTGCTCCCGAGGACTGCTCAGTCGGCGGGAGTCGTCTCGGCAGCCGCCTCGGGAGCGTCGCCGAGCGCCGCCGGACCCTCGGTGACGAGCAGGCGGAACTGCTCGGCGTCGATGATCCGGAGCCCGAGTTGCTCGGCCTTCGTGAGCTTCGACCCGGCACCCGGGCCCGCGGCGACGAAGTCGGTCTTCTTGCTCACGCTGGAGGCGGCCTTGCCCCCGGCCGCGATGATCGCCTCTTGTGCGCCCTCGCGGCTGTACCCCTCGAGCGACCCCGTCGCCACGACGGTCACGCCGCTGAGCACACCACCGTCGGTCTCGGCGGCCCCGGGCCCCGGGTGACCCGGCGTGGTGAACTGGACGCCCGCCGCGGTCCACCGGTCGATGATCTCGCGGTGCCAGTCGACCTCGAACCAGTCGAGCAGGGCGTCGGCGATGATCCCACCGACACCGTCCACCGCCGCCAGGTCCTCGCGCGAGGCGGAGCGGATCGCGTCGAGCGACCCGAAGTGGTTCGCGAGTGCGCGCGCCGCGACGGGCCCGACGTGGCGGATGCTCAGGCCGACCAGGATCCGCCACAGGGGCTTCGTCTTCGCGGCGTCGATGTTCGCGAGCATCTCGAACGCGTTCTTCGACGGGTACCGGCTCGGCTCGCCGGTGTGGTCCGCGCCGCGGGCGTCCGGGTCGAACGGCGGGTCCGTCTTCTTCCGTGCCCGGCTGAACGGCGTCACGCGCTTCGGGGCGCCGTCGTCGGTCGTCTTCTCCATGCCGGTCTCGGAGTCGCGGACGACCACCTCGATCGGGACGATGTCCTCCATCGTCAGGTCGAACAGGCCGGCCTCGGTCACGAGCGGCGGCTGCTCCGGGTGCGACGGCTGGGTCAGCGCGGCGGCCGCCACCTCGCCGAGGCCCTCGATGTCGAGCGACCCGCGGGACGCGATGTGCTCCACGCGGCCGCGGACCTGCGCCGGGCAGCTCTTCGCGTTCGGGCAGCGGAGGTCGATGTCGCCCTCCTTCGCCGGGGCGAGTTCGGTGCCGCACTCCGGGCAGTGCGTCGGCATGACGAACTCGCGCTCGCTGCCGTCGCGGAGCTCCACCACCGGGCCGAGCACCTCGGGGATGACGTCGCCCGCCTTCCGCAGCACGACGGTGTCCCCGATCAGGACGCCCTTCGCCTTGACGACCTGCTGGTTGTGCAGGGTCGCCTGCCGCACGACGGAGCCGGCGACCTCGGCCGGGGCCATCACTGCGAACGGCGTCGCCCGACCGGTGCGTCCGACGCTGACGACGATGTCGACGAGCTTCGTGTGGACCTCTTCCGGCGGGTACTTGTAGGCGATCGCCCACCGCGGCGCCCGCGAGGTCGACCCGAGTTCCTCGTGCAGGGCGAGGTCGTCGACCTTGATGACGATGCCGTCGATCTGGTGCTCCACCGAGGCGCGGCGGTCGCCGTAGTCCTTCACGAAGCCGAGGACCTCGTCGATGCCGTCGAACACCCGGTAGTGCGAGCTGGTCGGCAGCCCCCACGACTGCAGGAGCTCGTAGACCTCGGACTGGGCGCGGACGTCGGTGTCCCGCTCGAGCTCGCGGACCGGCCAGGCGCCGATGCCGTGCACGAGCATGCGGAGTCGACGCAGCCGGTCGACCATGAGCGCACGCTTCGCCTCGGACTTGCCCTCTTCCTTCTGCCGGAGGGAGCCGGCGGCCGCGTTCCGCGGGTTCGCGAAGACCCGCTCCCCCGCGTCGCGCTGCCGGGCGTTCAGCTCGTCGAACTGCTCGACGGGGAAGAAGATCTCGCCCCGGACCTCGACGAGCGGCGGGTGGCCGCTGCCGGACAGGCGGTCCGGGATGGTGCCCATCGTGAGCACGTTGCCGGTGACGTCCTCGCCCACGACGCCGTCGCCGCGGGTGGCCGCCGAGACGAGGCGGCCGTCCTCGTAGCGGAGGTTGATCGCGAGCCCGTCGATCTTCAGCTCGGTGAGGAACCGGACGCGCTCGGCGCCGGCGTCGCGCTGGACCTTGACCGCCCAGTCGGTCAGTTCCTCGGGGCTGAACACGTTGTCGAGCGAGAGCATCCGCTCGGCGTGCTCGACCGGCGCGAACTGCACCGTCTGGACCTGCCCGCCGACGGTCTGCGTCGGGCTGTCCGCGGTGACGAGTTCCGGGAAGCGCTGTTCGATCGCGTCGAGGCGCCGGGCCAGCACGTCGTAGTCGGCGTCGGTGACGGTCGAACCGTTGTCGCCGAAGTAGTACGCGTTCCGCAGCTCGGTGATGCGAGCCCGCAGCCGGTCGACCTCGCGCTGCGCCTGGGCGGCGTCGAGCGCGGCGGGGTCGATGGTCTCGAACGTGGCGTCGGTCTCGCTCATGGGATCAGTTCTACAGGGCGCCACCGACCCTGTCGTCAGCGGTCGCACCGCCCGGGAGCGGCGCGAACCACCAGCCGGGTCACGCCGTCGCCGGCACCGCCGACACCGTGGAGTCGATCGTGCACTGCCCGAGGACGCGGGTACCGACGTAGACCACCGCGGTCTGGCCGGGCGCGACGCCGGAGAGCGGCTCGTCGACGTCGATCACGAGCACGCCGTCGGACACCCGCGCCGTCGCCGGCACCGGGTCGGCGTGCGCCCGGATCTGCACGTCGCAGGCGAAGGGCGTTTCGGGGTCGGCCGGAGCGGTGCCGGCCCAGGTGAACCGCGACCCCGACATCGAGGTGACGTCGAGCGCCTCCTTCGGGCCGACCACGACGGTGTTCTCCTTCGGCCGGATCTCGAGCACGAACCGCGGCTTGCCGTCCGGCGCGGGACGGCCGAGGGCGAGGCCCCGACGCTGTCCGACGGTGTACCCGGTGGCGCCCTGGTGGGCTCCGACGACCGTGCCGTCGCGCTCGACCACGTCACCCGGTGCCGTGCCGACCCGGTCGGCCAGCCAGCCCCGGGTGTCACCGTCGGGGATGAAGCAGATGTCGTACGAGTCCGGCTTCTGCGCGACCGTCAGCCCACGGGCGGCGGCCTCGGCACGGACCTCGTCCTTCGAGGGCGTGGCACCGAGCGGGAACATCGCGTGCTGGAGCTGCTCGGCCGTCAGGACGCCGAGCACGTAGGACTGGTCCTTCGCCCACGCAGCCGAACGGTGCAGCTCGCGCGCGCCGTCCGCCCCGGTGACGATCGACGCGTAGTGGCCGGTGCAGACGGCGTCGAACCCGAGGGCGAGCGCCTTCTCGAGCAGCGCCGCGAACTTGATCCGCTCGTTGCACCGCATGCAGGGGTTCGGCGTCCGGCCGGCCTGGTACTCGGCCACGAAGTCGTCGACGACGTCCTCCTTGAACCGCGCTGAGAAGTCCCACACGTAGTAGGGGATGCCGAGGGCCGAGGCCGCGCGCTGGGCGTCCATCGAGTCCTCGATGGTGCAGCACCCGCGACTGCCGGTGCGGAGCGTGCCCGGCATCCGGCTCAGGGCGAGGTGCACGCCGACCACGTCGTGTCCGGCGTCGACGGCCCGTGCGGCGGCGACCGCCGAGTCGACACCACCGCTCATCGCTGCAAGAACTCGCATTCCTCCAGGGTAAGCGCATCGCGCGTGGGCACCAGGCGTAGCGTTGCCGGAGCGATGACCTCCGACACCCCCGCCTTCGACTTCCGGGCGGTCCTGCTGTCCGGGTTCCTGCCGGCCGCCCTCTTCGCGATCGGCGAGGGGGCGATCATCCCGATCATCCCGATCGCCGCGTCCTCGCTCGGGGCGAGCCTGGCGTTCGCCGGCTTCGTCGCAGCGCTCATCCTCGTCGGCGAGCTCATCGGCGACGTGCCGTCCGGGGTCGTCGTCGCGCGGATCGGCGAACGGAACGCGATGATCGGCGCGGCGGCGGTCTCCGTCGTCGGCCTGCTCGTCTGCACCGTCGCACCGAACGCCTGGGTGCTCGCGCTCGGGGTGTTCCTCGTCGGTGTGTCGACCGCCGTCTTCGCCCTCGCCCGGCACGCGTACATGACCACCGCGATCCCGCTGCACATCCGGGCTCGTGCGCTGTCCAGCCTCGGCGGGGTGTTCCGCTTCGGCTACTTCGTCGGCCCGTTCATCGCCGCCGGCGTGGTCCACCTGACCGGCACCACGCAGAGCGCGTTCTGGATCCACATCGTCTGCTGCCTGGCGGCGGCCGTGGTGCTCCTCGTCCTGCGCGACCCCGCGACGGGCGCACGGGGCTTCCGGAGGCCGCCCCGCGCCTCCAGGCCCGCGACCGGCCACGGGACGGACGCGAGCGCCGTCACCGAGCCCCCGGCCGACACCGGCGCGCAGTTCGTCCAGCAGGAGGCCCACGGCCTCTTCCGCACCATCCGCGCGAACGGCGCCGTCCTGCTGCGCCTCGGCAGCGGCGCCGGACTCATCGGCGCGCTCCGCGCCGGACGGCAGGTCATCCTGCCGCTGTGGGCGGTCAGCGTCGGCCTCGACGACGCGACCGCGGCACTGATCATCGGCATCGCCGGCGCCGTCGACTTCGCGCTCTTCTACACGAGCGGCCAGATCATGGACCGCTGGGGGCGCCTGGCCAGCGCCCTGCCCTGCATGCTCGGCCTGAGCGTCAGCTACTTCCTGCTCGCGTGGTCCGGCCACCTCGACGCGCGGGTCGGCTGGTTCGTCGCGATCGCCATCGGCATGTCCCTCGCGAACGGTGTCGGCTCCGGCATCCTCATGACGCTCGGTGCCGACCTCGCACCCCGCGGGAACCCGGCTCCGTTCCTCGGCGCGTGGCGGTTCACCGGCGACTTCGGGCAGGCGGCTGCGCCGCTCCTCATCTCCGGGGTCACCGCCGTCGCGTCGATCGCGGTGGCGAGCGGGGTGATGGGGGTGCTCGGCCTGGTCGGTGCCGGCATCCTGCTGCGGTACGTCCCGCGGTACCTCCCCCGCCGGTTGCGCTGACGGTCGTCCGCACGGCCGGTCCGGGCCTGCCTGGAGGCGCGGATCGCGGCCGCCCCGCGGCCTGCGCTCGGTAGACTGCCGCTGCTCGCGGGAGTGGTGGAATCGGTAGACACGCAGGATTTAGGTTCCTGTGCCCCAGGCGTGAGGGTTCGAGTCCCTCCTTCCGCACCGGCCGATGCGTGCTCGCGCATCTCATACCACCGAGGGACGTCGCCGTCACCCGCGGACGGTACCCTCGTCGTGCGGGTGACCCTCCCGTCACCGCATCTGCACGACCGGAAGAGACATGCACTCCGTCGCACTCGCCCTGATCCCCTGGCTGGATCCGCAGTACATCCTCGACCACTTCGGGGCCGTCGCGGTACTCGTCGTCTGTGCGATCGTGTTCGCCGAGACGGGCCTGCTCATCGGGTTCATCTTCCCCGGCGACAGCCTGCTCGTCATCACCGGCCTGTTCGCGTTCGACCGCGGCGGCGAGATCGGCGGCATCCCGATCTGGGTCGCGGCGCTGATGATCGGCGCGGCGGCGTTCCTCGGCGGCGAGCTCGGCTACTACATCGGGAAGAAGGCCGGCCCCGCGATCTTCGAACGCAAGGAGAGCGGGCTGTTCTCCAAGGCGAACGTCGACCGGACCAACGCCTTCTTCCACCGGTTCGGTCCCCTCGCGGTGATCCTCGCCCGGTTCGTCCCGGTGGTGCGGACCTTTCTGCCGATCGCCGCCGGCGTCGGGCGGATGGACTACAAGAAGTACTCGCTCTACAACGCCATCGGCGCGGTGGTGTGGGGTGTCGGGGTGACGTTCCTCGGGTACTTCATCGGGCACATCCCCTTCGTGGCGCACATCGTCCGCGAGTACATCGACATCATCCTGCTCGCGGCGGTCGTCGTGACCGTCGTCCCGATGGGGATCACGTACTTCCGGAACGCCCGCAAGGCCAAGCACGACGAGCAGGAGCGGACCGCGACGGAGTAGTCCGCGGGGCGCGCTGCGCTCCGCCCTGCCGGGGCCCGCGCGCTGTCGATCCCGCACGCCGTCGGGCCCGCGCTCCGCACAACCAAAGTCGGCCCGAGCCACGCGATGACGTGGTTCGGGCCGACTTTCGTTGTGCCGCGCGCTGTGGCGGGCGTGAGGGCCCGCGCTCGTCAGACGCCGAAGTGCTCCCGCACGATCGGCGCGATGCCACGGAACGCCTTCGCCCGGTGGCTCAGCGCGTTCTTCTCCTCGCGCGTCAGCTCCGCCGAGGACCGGTCCGCATCGTCGGCCTTGAAGACCGGGTCGTACCCGTGTCCGCCGGTGCCGGTCGGCTCGGTGAGGACCTCGCCGTTCCAGACCGCCTCGACCACGTGTTCCTCGCCCTCGGGCGTCACGAACGCCGCCGCGCAGACGAACGCGGCCGTGCGCTCGAGCACACCCTCGAGGTTCTGCAGCAGGAGCGCGATGTTGTCCGCGTCCGACCGGGTGCCGGCGTACCGGGCGGAGTGGATGCCGGGCGCACCGCCGAGGACGTCGACCGCGATGCCCGAGTCGTCGGCGAGCGCCGGCAGCCCGGTGTGGGCCACCGCCGCCCGCGCCTTGATGAGCGCGTTCGCGGCGTAGGTGTCGCCGTCCTCGACCGGCTCCGGGCCGTCGTACCCGACGAGCTCGACGCCCTCGATCGCGGCGCCGAGGATCTCCCGCAGCTCGACGACCTTGCCCTGGTTGTGGGTGGCCAGGACGACCGTGCTCTCGGTCACGAGGACAGCCCCAGGACCTCGCGCTGGATGGCCGCGAGGGACTGGTTGCCGGCCAGGCCGAGGTCGAGCAGGACGTTGAGCTCGTCACGGTCGAACGGCGCGTGCTCCGCGGTGCCCTGCACCTCGATGAACTTGCCGGAGCCGGTCGTGACGATGTTCATGTCGGTGTCGGCCGCCGAGTCCTCGGTGTACGCCAGGTCGAGCATCGGCTCGCCCTTGACGATGCCGACCGAGATCGCCTGCACGCTGTCGGTGATCGGCGTCGCCTTCTTCGCGATGAAGCCCTTGTCGCGGCCCCACTCGATCGCGTCGACCATCGCCACGTAGGCGCCGGTGATCGACGCCGTGCGGGTCCCGCCGTCGGCCTGGAGCACGTCGCAGTCGATGACGAGGGTGTTCTCGCCGAGGCTCTTCATGTCGATCACGGCTCGGAGCGAGCGGCCGATCAGCCGGGAGATCTCGTGCGTGCGACCGCCGACCTTGCCCTTGATCGACTCGCGCTGCATGCGCTCGTTCGTCGAGCGGGGCAGCATCGAGTACTCGGCGGTGACCCAGCCGGTGCCCTTGCCTGCGAGCCAGCGCGGGACGCCGTTCGTGAAGGACGCGGTGCAGAGCACCTTGGTGTTGCCGAACGAGATGAGTGCGCTGCCCTCGGCCTGCGCGCTCCACCCCCGCTCGATCGTGACGGGACGGTGGTCGGTCGTGGTGCGGCCGTCGATGCGGAGCGAGTCGCTCATGGGGTCCTTTCGATGCGGGGCAACGCGATGGCCCCGGTCTGGAGGTGGCCGACGCTGGAGACCTCGGGTCCGAGGAAGCGCCGGGCGAGTCGGATGAAACCGTTCTTGTCGTCGCCGGTCGCCTCGAACGAGTACGTCGGCGGTTCGGGGGCGGTGCGTTCGAGCCCGTGCTCGACGAGTCGCCGGTACACGTCGTTCGCGGTCTCCTCGGCACTGGAGACGAGCGTGACGTCCGGCCCCATCACGTACTGGATGGCGGCCGACATCAGCGGGTAGTGGGTGCAGCCGAGCACGAGCGTGTCGACGTCGGCGGCGCGGACCGGCGCGAGGTACCCCTCGGCGACCTCGCGCAGCGCCGGCGAGGAGGTGTCCCCGGCCTCGACGAACTCGACGAAGCGCGGGCAGGCCGCGAGGGTCAGGGTGACGTCGGACGCAACCGCGAAGGCGTCCTCGTAGGACCGTGACGCGATCGTGCCGACGGTGCCAATGACGCCGATGCGTCCGGTTCGGGTCTGCTTCACCGCGGCGCGGGCAGCGGGCTGGATCACCTCGACGACGGGGATGCCGTACGCCTGCTCGTAGCGCTCGCGGGCGTCCCGGAGCACGGCGGAGCTCGCCGTGTTGCACGCGATCACGAGGGCCTTCACACCCTGTTCGACGAGGTCGTCCATCACCTCGAGCGCGTAGCGGCGCACATCCGCGATCGGCTTCGGGCCGTAGGGCGAGTGCAGGGTGTCCCCGACGTAGCGGATGCTCTCGCGCGGCAGCTGGTCGATGATCGCGCGGGCCACCGTGAGCCCGCCGACCCCGCTGTCGAAGACTCCGATCGGTGCATCCGTCACGGTGACCAGCGTACCGACGCTCCCCGACCGCCCTCGCACCGACCGGAACGTGAGCCGGACGGTCGAGGCGATCCGCGCCTCCCGGCGGTCTGCTGGGTAGTGTCGGGGAGGTGACCAGCGCGCTCCTGACCGACCAGTACGAACTCACCATGGTCGACGCGGCCCTGAAGGACGGCACCGCTGACCGGCGCTGCGTGTTCGAGGTCTTCGCCCGGCGCTTGCCGGACGGCCGCCGCTACGGCGTCGTCGCGGGCCTCGGCCGGTTCCTCACCGCGCTCACCGACTTCCGCTTCGGCGACGAGGAGATCGGCTTCCTGCGCGAGCGCGGGGTCATCGACTCGGGGACGGCCGCGTACCTCGCCGACTACCGGTTCACCGGCAGCATCCGCGCCTACCGCGAGGGCGAGGTCTTCTTCCCGAACTCCCCCGTCCTGCAGATCGAGGGCACCTTCGCCGAGGCCGTCGTGCTCGAGACGCTCGCGCTGAGCATCTTCAACGCCGACTCCGCGATCGCCTCCGCCGCCGCGCGCATGGTCTCCGCGGCGGACGGGCGCCCCCTCGCCGAGATGGGGTCCCGCCGCACCGGCGAGTGGAACGCCGTCGCCGCTGCGCGTGCCGCGTACATCGCCGGGTTCGGCGCGACGAGCAACCTCGAGGCCGGACGCACGTGGGGCATCCCGACGATGGGCACCGCGGCGCACGCGTTCACGCTGCTGCACGACTCCGAGGAGCAGGCGTTCCGGTCCCAGCTCGACGCGCTCGGGAACGGCACCACGCTGCTCGTCGACACCTACGACATCGAGGCCGCGGTCGACACGGCCGTCCGGCTTACTTCCGGCCGACTGGGTGCCGTCCGCATCGACAGCGGGGACCTGCCGTCCGTCGTCGCCTCGGTCCGGGCGCAGCTCGACCGGCTCGGGGCGACGGGCACGAAGATCACCGTGACGAACGACCTCGACGAGTACACGATCGCCGCGCTGCGTGCTGCGCCGGTCGACTCGTACGGCGTCGGGACCTCGGTCGTGTCCGGCTCGGGCCACCCCGCGGCGGGGATGGTGTTCAAGCTCGTCGCGCACCGGTCGTCCGGCGGCGGCTCCGGTTCCGGCGACGGCTCCGGTGGCGGTTCCGGCGGCGGCGGCGAGTGGGTGTCGGTCGCGAAGAAGTCCGCCGACAAGGCGTCGCTCGGCGGTCGGAAGGAGGCCGGGCGTCGACTGCGGAACGGCATCGCCACCGCTGAGGTCGTCCTGACTAAGGGTCAGGTCGGGCCGGACGAACGCCCCCTGCTCGTTCCCGTCGTCACGGACGGCGTGGTCGACCCGGCGTTCCTCGGCGCGCACGGGGTCGAGGCAGCGCGGGCGCACCACAAGCTCGCGAAGGCCGAGCTGCCGGCAGACGCGGCGCGGATCGGACGCGGGGACCCTGCGATCCCCACGCTGATCATCTGAGGCGCGGGGGCTACTCGGCCTTCATCTTCTCGTAGATGGCCTTGCAGTCCGGGCAGACCGGGAACTTCTCCGGGTCGCGGCCCGGGATCCACTTCTTGCCGCAGAGGGCCTTCACGGGCTTGCCGCTGAGGGCCGACTGCAGGATCTTGTCCTTCTTCACGTAGTGCGAGAACCGCTCGTGGTCTCCGGGCTCGATCGCTTCCTCTTCGAGGAGCTTCTCGAGCTCACGGTCCATCACGTCGAGGCCGCCGCCGCCGGGTTCCATCGTGCTCATCCCCCAAGGGTACGACGCCGTCAGGTCACGCGGCAGCCCCGGGCGTCCCGCCGCCGCCCGGTGCGCTCCGCTGCCGTGGGGGTCGCTGCCGGGGCGCCGCTGCCCTCGTGCCATTGCCGGTGCGCGAGCGGGCGGAACACCACGGTGCTCCGGCCGACGCACGCATCGGTTCCGCCCGCTCGCCGGATCTCTGCCCACCCTCGGGCCGGCCCCGAGACGAGCGGGCGATATGCCAGGCGGCTCGCGCGACCCACCCCGCGGTTCCGCCCGCTCGACGGCGCAGCCTCGGACCGCCGGCGCCGCCGTCGGGCCGACCCGAGACGAGCGGGCGATATGCCGGGCGGCCCGCGCGACCCACCTCGCGGTTCCGCCCGCTCGTGTTCGCTGCGGTCGCGATCGCCGGCCGCGTGCGCCCTGCCCAGCACCAGCGGGCGGGAGATCGGGGTCGCCCGCAGGGTCCACCACGCCTCTTCGCCCGTTCGCCTCCTGGCCCCGAGCGGCGCGGACGCGCGACCGTCCACGCCGGACGAACGGGCGAACGGGCGAAAGACCCGGGCACTCGGAGACCGCACCGCGGCATTTCGCCCGCTCGGCCGCGGGCACACACGTACACGAACCCACGCACCCAAGCACCCAAGCACCCAAGCACCGCACCCACGCACGCCCACGCACGAGCCGCCCGAACACACACGCAGAGCGCCCCGCACGCAAGCGGCCCACGCACGCACGCAAAGCGGCCCACGCACGCACGCAAAGCGGCCCACGCACGCCCGCGCGCAAGCGGCCCGCGCACGCACGCACCCGCACCCCGGACCCGCGTGGCGGCACCGCCACGCGCCTCCAGGCCGTCAGCAGGCGCGTCGGGACGCGACCCGCGTCAGTTGCGCTGCGCCGCCGCCAGCAGGTCCGGCCCGTGCCGGTCGAAGAGCCGACCGCCCACGACGACGCCCGCAGCCAGCACCACGACGCCCACCACGACCCCGACGACGAGCGTCAGCACGGCCCACGGCGACGGCCCGTCGACGAACGCGAGCACGGCGAGCCAGGCAGCCGGCACGGAGCAGACGACGATTCCGACGACCATCGTCGACTGCGCGACGGTCGCGACCACGCCCGCGGCCTGCGGCTGCTGGAACGGGTGGTCTCCCGGACGGACGGTCGGGTAGGGCAGCGCCACGGAGACGACGCTCGACAGGCCGAGGCCCGCCAGGAGCGCGCTCACGCTCACGCCGATGAGCACGGGGAACCCGGTCCAGTCGCCGAACAGCCAGGCGGAGGCCCAGGCTCCCGCGACGATCGCGGGGAGGCCCACGGCGAGGACGGGGACGAGCCGCCCGAGGCGGTCGCTCCAGCCGGGCGCACCCGAGGCGACGTGCAGCCAGACGGCGGTGTTGTCGTACGAGACGTCGTTGTGCGGCAGGAACCCGGCGATGAGGGCCATCAGCGGCAGGGGCACGAGCGCCGTCCAGTGCCACGGGACGCCGGCGACCCCGAGCGGGATCACCACGACGGGCACGAACACGATGATGAGGTACGACATGCGGTAGCGCGGGTCGCGGCCCCAGTAGGTGAGGGCGCGCGCGGCGACGGCGGCGACGGGCGTCGACCCGAGCCGGGCGAACCAGCCGAGACCACGGTACCGGCGCGTCCGTGCGCGACCGTCGACGGTCTCGAGCGCGCGTCCGACGACGGCCCACCAGGCCCATCCGAGGAGTGCCACGACGACGAGTGCGACGAGGAGCTTGACGAGGCCCTCGCCGACCCGGCCGCTGGCGACGTCGGCGGGGACGGCCCACGCGGCGCCCCACGGGGTCCATCCGGCGACGTCGGCGATGCGCTGCATCTCACCCGAGGCGGGTGCGAGCCACTCGGCACGGAGCAGCAGGGACACGGTCGGGATCCCGAGCACCACGATCACGAGCGCGACGAGCCATCCCGCGTCGCGCGATCGGTGCGCGCCGATCAGGGTGGACCCGACGACGCTGCCGACACGGATGAGCAGGGCGCACGTCGCGATGGCGAGCAGCCCGCCGATGACCCCGAGCACACCCGCTCCGGCACCGCGCATCCAGGTGACCGACTGTGCGACGGCGACGATGGCGACCGCCACCACGGGGACACCGATCAGCCCGGCGACGCCGAGTCCGACGGCGAGGTCGCGGCGGCCGATGCCGAAGACCGTGAAGCGTCGCGGGTCGAACTGGTCGCTCCGGCCGACGACGAGGGGGACGATCGTGAACGCGAAGGCGATGAGGGTCCCCACGGGGACGACGACCGAGCGTGCGACCTCGGGCGAGGCGTCGCGCAGCGCGACGACCTCGGTCGCGACGAACACCGCGGCGACGAGGCCGGCGAGGCTGCCGAGCACGACGAGGACGGACCGGCGGGCGCTGCCGCGGACCTCCCCCGCGAGCAGGTCGGCCCTCAGCCGGAGAAGCTGTGCAACCATTCCATGCTCTCTGCCACGACGCGGCCGCCGGCGAGTTCGACGAACTTGTCCTCGAGGCTCTTGCGCCCGCGGACCTGCGCCATCGTGCCGGACGCCAGCACGCGACCGCCGACGATGATCGCGACGGAGTCGCAGGTACGCTGCACGAGCTCCATGGAGTGGCTGGAGAGCACCACCGTCCCACCGCCGCGCGTGTAGCGGCGGAGGATCTCGGTGATGGTCGCGGCACTGACGGGGTCGACCGACTCGAACGGTTCGTCGAGCACGAGCACCCGGGGTGAGTGGATGAGCGTCGCCGCGAGGGCGATCTTCTTCGCCATGCCGACCGAGTAGTCGGCGACCTGACGGCCGAGGGCCTCGCCGAGACCGAACGCCTCGGCGAGGTCGGCGCTGCGCTTCCGTGCGGTCGCGCCGTCGAGACCGCGGAGCGTCGCCGAGTAGTAGAGGAGCTGTGCGCCGGTGAGGCGGTCGAACAGCCGGAGCCGGTCCGGCAGCACGCCGAGGTCGCGCTTCGCCGCCGTCGGGTCGGCCCAGACGTCGTGGTCGAGCACCGTCACGCTGCCGGCGTCCGGCCGGAGGAGCCCGGTGACGATCGACAGGGTCGTGGTCTTGCCGGCACCGTTCGGGCCGACGACGCCGAAGATCGACCCCTGGCGGATCTCGAGGTCCACCTCGTCGACGGCGAGGGTCTGGCCGTACCGCTTCACGAGGCCGCTCGCGCGCAGCACCACCGGCTGCTGCGGCTGCTTGGCAGTGGTCGCGGGGCGCTTCGTGGACGCCGGGCGCTTCTTCGCCTTCGGGGCGGCGGTGTCCGCGGCGGTGTCCGCGGCGGACTCGCCGACGGTCCGGCTGCTGCTCGCGTCGTCCGCCGGGCTCACGTCGGGCACGTCCTGCGCGTCCGGGCCTGGAGGCACGGTGCCGGTCGTCCCCGCGGCCTGCGTCGGGCGCGTGGCGCGTCCCTTGCCGCTGCGGGGCTTCGCGGGTCGGCGACCGGAAACGGACGCCGCGGCCGCGGGCGCGGCGCGCCCTGCCGGCGTCGTCTCGACCTCGTCGGCCGGCGTCTCGGCACTCGCCGGGTCGTCGCTGCCCGTCGTGTCGTACCCGGCCGTCGTTTCCCCGGCCGTCGTGTCCCCGGCCGTCGTGTCGGCCTCGTCCGTCGCGTGGTCGGTGACCGTCGTGTCGTCGGTCATCGCGTCCTCAGCGGAGGCGTCCAGCGCATCCCCGTCCCCCATGTCGTCATCAGCGGCTTCCCGCGCCGCGGTGGCGTCATCCTCGGTCAGCCAGGCAGCGTCGGACGTGGCGTACACGTCGTCGTCGTCTGCTCCGGCTGCCACGGCCCCACCGTACCAACGCTGCGCGGACGTCGGGGAACGGGCGGTCACAGTGTCACGAATTGAGCACGAAGCGCTCGGAGACGTACCCCGGTGGAGGGACGTTCCGTATCATTCACCGAGACACGACGGAGTGTTCACCACTTGGAAACCTGCCGCGGCCGGTGTTCTCGTGCGCATCCCACCCTGCGAATGGACGCAGGGTCGGCGGGCTCACGGGCAACTCGGACCTTCCGCGGGCAGACTCGACGAGGCCCGCCCGTGCCCAGGGCGCGCGGGCGGACACCGGAAGGGACCACCATGACCACGCAGATCGTGATCCTCGCAGCGGGGATGGGCAGCCGCCTCGGGCGCAGCCTGCCGAAGCCGCTGACAGAACTCAGCGACGGCCGCACCATCATGCAGCAGCAGTTCGACAACATCCGCGCGGCCTTCGGGTCGAGCGCGCGTGTGACGATCGTCGTCGGCTACAAGTCGGAGTACATCGTCGAGGCGTTCCCCGAGGCGAACTTCGTCTACAACGAGTCCTACGACTCGACGAACACCTCGAAGAGCCTCCTCCGTGCGCTCAAGGCCACGGGCAAGGGCGGCGTCCTCTGGATGAACGGCGACGTGGTCTTCGACCCGCGTGCGCTCGTCCGGGCCGCCGACATGATCGACGAGGACCGCTCGTTCGTCAGCGTCAACACCGAGAAGGTGTCCGACGAAGAGGTCAAGTACACGGTCGACGCCGAGGGCTTCATCCACAAGCTGTCGAAGCAGGTCGTCGGCGGTCTGGGCGAGGCCGTGGGCATCAACTACGTCTCCGCGCAGGACAAGCAGGCGCTCATCCGCCAGCTCGGCCGCGTCGACGACCAGGAGTACTTCGAGGGCGGCATCGAGGCAGCCATCGGCGAGGACGGGCTACGCTGGACGCCGGTCGACATCTCCGACCTGTACGCCGTCGAGATCGACTTCGCCGAGGACCTCGAGCGCGCGAACAACCTGTTCGCCTGAACCGCCGTCAGGACCCCCTCGGCGGTTCCGCCCGAAGGGATACCGTGACCACAGCGAGCGCGCCGACCGTGCCCGCGGCTGCCGCACCTGCGGCGACCCGGAGCGCCGGTCGGCGCTATCGTCATGCCCTCTGGCTGCTGACCGTCCGTGACCTCCGGGTCCGCTACTCGACGTCGGCGCTCGGGTACTTCTGGTCGATCCTCGACCCGCTCGTCATGTCGGGGATCTACTGGTTCGTCTTCACCCAGGTGTTCCACCGCGGCAAGGTCGGCGAAGAGCCGTACATCGTGTTCCTGTTGTCCGCGCTCCTGCCGTGGATGTGGTTCACCGGCGCCGTCTCGGACTCGACCCGCGCGTTCATCAAGGAGACCAAGCTCATCCGGTCGACGACGATCCCGCGGAGCATCTGGGTCGCACGGGTGAACGCGTCCAAGGGCATCGAGTTCCTGCTCAGCCTGCCGGTGCTCGCCGTCTTCGCCGTCGCGACCGGCGCCCACGTGCACTGGGAACTCGCGCTGTACCCGCTGGCGATCGTGCTGCAGTGTGCGCTCGTCTACGGCCTCGGGCTGATCGTCGCCCCGCTCGTCGTCTTCTTCCGTGACCTCGAACGCGCGGTGAAGCTCGTGCTCCGCTTCCTGTTCTACGCCTCGCCGATCATCTACAGCACGCAGGCGCTGCCCGATCGGCTGCACGACCTCGCGGCGTTCAACCCCCTGAGCGGCATCTTCGGCATCTACCGGTCGGCGTTCTTCCCCTCGCAGCTGGACTGGTTCGAGGTGGCGGTGTCGGTCGTCGTCACCGTCGTCGTCGTCGTGATCGGCCTGGTCGTGTTCCGCCGCAGCGAGCACCGGGTCCTCAAGGAGCTGTGATGACCGCCACCGAACAGACCGGCCGGACCGCGACCGTCGCCCCCGTGATCTCGGTGCGCGACGCCGGCATCCGGTTCAAGCGGAACCGTCGTGCGAGCCGCAGCTTCAAGGACCTCTTCGCGGGCAGTAACCGCCGGAAGCGTGCCGACGAGTTCTGGGCGCTCCGGCACGTGTCCTTCGACGTCCGCCCGGGCGAGGCGATCGGCGTGGTCGGCCGCAACGGTCAGGGCAAGTCGACGCTGCTCAAGCTCGTCGCGCAGGTGATGCTTCCGGACGAGGGCCGGGTGCACGTGGGCGCCGGGGTCGCGCCGCTCATCGAGATCACCGGTGGCTTCGTCGGGGACCTGTCGGTGCGGGACAACGTGTACCTCACCGCCGGGCTGCACGGCATGTCGCGCGCGGAGATCCGGGACGCCTTCGACGAGATCATCGCGTTCGCCGAGATCGGCGACTTCGTGGACACGCCCTACAAGCACCTGTCGAGCGGCATGAAGGTGCGCATCGCGTTCGCCGTCATCTCGCGGCTCGACGAACCCGTGATCCTGGTGGACGAGGTCCTCGCGGTGGGCGACAAGGCGTTCCGCGAGAAGTGCTACAAGCGCATCGAGGAACTCCTCGCCGGCGGCCGGACGCTGTTCTTCGTCTCGCACAGCGACAAGGACCTCCGCCGCTTCTGCGAGCGGGGGCTCTACCTCGACAAGGGGCAGCTGCAGCTCGACGGGCCGATCGAGGAAGCCCTGGCGCGGTACTCGGCCGACTACGGCGTCTGACGAGCCCACTCCCCCACAACCGGGCCTCCTGCAGCCACCCTCCACAGCCGTCGGCGCCGCGTGCCGGACCAGGGCCCGGACGTCGGACCCTCCCCCTACGGTGACGGCATGCACCACCCGACACCGGCCTACGCAGTCCCGTTCACGATCGACCGTTCCCTCGCCCCACGCCGCTACGACCTGGTGAACATCGGCGACGAACCCGTCGACGGTCTCACCCTCACCCACCTCGGCAACGGCTACTGCCCGCCGCTCGCCGTCCGTCGACTCGAGCCCGGTCGCGGGCTCTCGATCGCGGTGTTCGGCGCCGACCCGGCGGACACCGGCGTCGTCGTCGTCCGTTGGCGTCGACCGGACCGCTCGGAGTACCTGTGGCGGATGTCGCTCGTGGGTGACGGCCGTGCGGCGTAGGGCGGTGCGGGGCTCAGGCCTCCCCGCGTGCCGTGGCGACCTCGTCCCATCGACGGAGCAGCAGTTCGACGGCGTCGTGGAAGCGTGCGGTCGCGGCACCGGGCGTGGTGTCGCCGAAGTACCGGCGCACCCAGTGCTGCAGCTTCGCGAGCTCCGCGGCGTCGTTCGCGGCAGCGTCGACCCGGGCGACCACGTCGGACGCGTCGGACGCCCGCAGCCAGTTCGCGTCGCCGAGGTACCCGCGCTCGTCGACGTCCGCCTCGCGGGCGACGGGCCGCGTCACGACGAGCGGCTTGCCCACCGCCAGCCGGTCGTAGATCATCGCGCTGATGTCCGTGATGGCGACGTCCGCGTCGGCGAGCTGCCACCCGAGTTCGGGCCCGTCGTCGTACACGTGGTGCGCACTCGGGTCGGCGGCGTTCGCCCGGGCGATGGCGGCGACGATGCGCTCGTGCGCGGCCTTGTACGCCGCGTCGCGGACACCGCTGCGGGGGTGCGGCCGGTACACGAGCCGGTGCTGCGGCGACGCGAGCACGCGGTCGGCGATCGTCGTGCCGTGGCTCGCGATCGAGCCGTAGGCAGCGGCCGGACGGTCCCCCTCCCACGTCGGCGCGTAGAGCACCACGGTGCGGTCGTCGGACGGGTAGGGCACGGCGCCGGCGAAGTGGTCCGCCTGGGGGCGACCGATGGCGAGTGCCCGCGTGTCCAGGTCGTAGTCCCACAGCGCGTCGGCGAGCCGGTCACGAGCGGCGTCACCGGCGATCAGGGCGTAGTCGTACGCCTTGAACTGGTTCGTCGTCATGTACATCTTGTCGCTCTCGCCGTGGTTGACGAAGACGTGCCACATGCGCCCGTACCGCATCATCTGGAAGTTGCGGGCGTTCTGGTTGACGTACAGCACCACCTTCGGCGCCTGTTCGTCGACGAACCGCTCGAGGTCCACGACCTGGCGCGCGTAGACCGCGGGCACCGGGGACTCCTCGAGCAGCTTCAGCATCGTGCCGGGGCTCCGCGAGACGATCGCCACCGGGTGCGTCGCGGCGAGTTCGGCGAGCGGTGCGTACCACTGCCGGACCTGGTACATGTTCACCGGGCCGTCGGCGAAGTACACCGCGATCTCGATCGTGCCCGGCGCGGGGACCGGCGCGGACGGCAGCTTCCGCGCGAGGTCCCGGCGGCTGCGGCGCGACCGGAACAGGCGTTCGGCGAGCCGGACGGCGGTGCGCGCGTCGCTGATGATCGGCATGGTCCTGCTTCCGGTGTCGGCGGTCGGTGGGTGGTGGTCGGGTCAGATGACGGGCGGGCGACCGGCGAGCGTCATCCGGCCGATGGTGAGCCAGCCCATGACGTGCACGGGCCCGCAGTCGGTGGTCCAGCCCTCGCGGACGCCGCCGAACCACGTGGCCAGACGCCTCGGGTGCCGCCACCAGCGTGCCACCTGGATCGCCGCCCACGAACCGACGTACAGCGGGCGCAGGACGGCGGGCAGGTTGCGCCGTGCGAGCCAGACGCGGTTGCGGGCGTTCAGGCGGTAGTACTCCCGGTGGCGGGCGGGGTCGATGGCGGGGTGGTTCGCGACGAGGTCCCCGGCGTACCAGGTGCGGCGGCCGGCGTCCCAGACCCGCCACGCGAGCTCGATGCCCTCGTGCGCGTAGAAGTACTCGGCTCCCCAGCCGCCGGTCGCTCGGTAGACGTCCATCGGCAGGACGACCGCGCCCTCCCAGACGGAGAACACCGACGACGAGTGGTCGGCGTCGCCCTTCCGGATGCGCGGGATCCATCGGGTCGGGTTCGCCACCCCGGTGGGGTCGACGACGCGCGGCTGGACCAGTCCGAGCGACGGGTCGCGTTCGAACAGGCCGATCGCGTCGCGCAGGAAGGTCTCCGACGGCACCGAGGCGTCGTCGTCGAGGAAGAACACGTAGTCGCCGTCGACGACCTCGGCGCCGGCGTTGCGTCCCGCGGGGATCCCGACGTTCTCGGGCAGTGCGAGCGCGCGGACGCCGTCCGGCAGCCCGGTCGGCTCCCAGCCGTTGCCGACGCACACCACGTCGAGTTCGACGTCCTGCTGGGCGAGGACGCTCTCCAGCCCGCGGCGCAGGTCGTCCGGCCGGGTGCCCTGTGACAGGCTCACGACGGCCACCCGGGGTCGTTCGCGGTGCGGGATCGCGTGCCGTCGGACCGTTCCGGCACTCATCCCCGGACCCGCCTCGACGAGATGATCGCGACGAAGTGCCCGAACGTCGCCAGGACGGCGAGGGGCAGCAGCGCACCGACCAGGATCCGGTCGGCCAGCGGGTGCCCGATGACGAGCGCGAGCAGGGCGAAGACGAACGTCAGGATCGTCAGCTCGACCGAGTGGTACAGACGGTGGAAGGGCAGGAACCGGGCGGCGCGGCGCAGGGTGGCCAGGCGGCGGCCGGAGGGGACGGTGCCGGCGTCGCGGCGGTCGACGAGCTTGTCGAGGCCGGCGTTGGCGCGGGCGACGTGCACCATGTCGTTGAGCGCCTTGTTGAGCACGATCACCAGGCCCAGCGCGCAGCCGATCGTCGTCCACATCCAGTCGGCGCCGTGGATCGGCCACGTGGCCGCGCGGACGCCGAGCGCGATCGGGATGAGCCCCTCGGTCGTGTAGTGCCCGACCTTGTCGAGGAACACTCCGGCGGGCGAGCGGGTCCCCCGCCAGCGGGCGACCTCGCCGTCGCTGCAGTCGACGAGCATCTGCAGCTGGCCGAGCACGAGCGCGAGCAGCGCACCCCAGATGCCCGGGATGAGCAGTGCCGCGGCGACGCTCCAGCCGACCAGGATCATCAGGCCGGTCACCTGGTTCGCGGTCACCCGCGTCTTGAGGAGCATCCAGGTCAGGTACGGCGAGACGTCGCGCAGGTAGAGCGATGCGGTCCAGTGCTCGGCGTTGGCCCGCGAGCGGACCTCGTCCGGCTGGGTGATCCTGCGCTGTTCGGCGATCGAGGTCGGGCGGGTGTCGCCGCGACCGGTGGTGTCATCGGTCAAGAGGTCAGTTCACCGTCCCGTGTGGGTGGTCAGGTCGGACGTCCGGGTCAGGAAGCCGATGATGAAGCCGAGGCCCCAGCCGACGTGGATGCAGGGCAGCACCACGAGCAGCCAGAGGAGCGTCGGCAGCCCCGAGCGCCGGGCGACCGCGACGGCCCCCAGGACGACGAAGACGAGGTAGACGGCCGGCACCACGAAGCCGAGCAGCGCCCAGGCCGCACCGGTCCCGAGGGCGGCGCCGACGATGCCGACGACGCCGGCGAGGATGCCGAGCGCCATCGCCGCGACCATGGCGGGCGGGACGAAGTAGCGCAGGCCGTTGTTGGCGGGGAACCGGCGGGCGAGTTCGCCGCGCCACAGGCCGGTGGCGACGAACTGCCGGACGAGCCGCTTCAGGCTCGGCCGCGGCCGGTAGGTGACGACGAGCTCGGGCGTGAACCACACCGTGCCGCCGGTCTGGCGCAGCCGTCGGTTGAGTTCCCAGTCCTGACCGCGCTTGATGCCCTCGTCGAACAGGCCGACCGCGAACAGGCGGTCGCGGCGGAACACGCCCAGGTAGGCGGTCTCGGCGGGGCCGGCCTGGCCACCGACGTGGTGCGGGGTGCCGCCCAGTCCGACGCGGCTGCCGTACGCCAGCGCGACGGCCCGCTCGAACGGGGTGCGCCCCTCGGCGCGCATGATCCCCCCGACGTTGTCCGCGCCGGACTCCTGCAGCACGCGCACCGCGATCCGCGTGTAGTCCGCGGGCAGCACCGAGTGCGCGTCGACCCGCACCACGATCGGGTGCACCGACGCCCGGATCGCCACGTTGAGGCCCGCGGGCGTCGACCCGACCGGGTTGTCGATCGCCCGGATCCGGGGGTCGGCGGCGCTCATCTCGGCCACGAGCTCGTTCGTGCCGTCGATCGACGGACCGAGCGCGAGGATGACCTCGAACGGCCCGGCGTAGTCCTGGTCGAGCAGACTCTGGACGGCTGCCCGGACCTCGGAGACCTCGTTGAGGACGGGCATCACGTACGAGACGCCCGGCATGGGCTGTCCGTCTGTCTGCATGCGTACCTCGGGGTCCTGGCTGGGGTGCACGGGACGCACCGCGGACGGTGCCGCCCCGCAGAGCGACCCTGAGCCTATCAAGACCGCCACCCGCCCACGACGCGGGCGGCGGGTGACAGAGCGACGCGCGCGGCGGCCGACCGAGCGACGCGACCAGCGACCCGAGACCCAGCACACGGACGGACGGGAGGCGCGGTGCCAGCTGGCACCGCGCCTCCCGTCCGTCGTTCGGTCGCTCCGACCGCGTCAGCCCTTGTAGGTGCCGAGCGTCACGTCCGTCTCGCGGGTCTCCCCGCCGCGGATGTACGTGATCGTCGTCTTCGCACCGCCGGCGAAGTAGCGGACCTGGGCCGTCAGGTCGGTGGCGTCGGAGACCGTCGCCGAACCGATCTTCGTGACCACGTCGCCTGCCTTGAGGCCGGCCTTCGCCGCGGCGCCGCCGGACGACACGGACTTGATGAGCCCGCCCATCTGGGTGGCCTTGGCGTCCTCCGCTGCGTCGCCCACGGTCGCTCCGAGGAGGCCGTGCGTCGCAGAACCGTCGTCCTTGATCTCGTTCGCGACCCGCTTGACCAGGTTCGACGGGATCGAGAAGCCGACGCCGATGCTGCCGGACTGGCTCGTCGAGTCGGACGAGCTGCTCGCGCTGGCGATGGCGACGTTGATGCCGATGAGCTTGCCCTTGGAGTCGAGCAGCGCACCACCCGAGTTGCCGGGGTTGATCGACGCGTCGGTCTGGATGACCGGCAGGGACACCGTGCTGTTCGACGAGGAGTTGCTGCCGTTGTCGCCGTTGCCCCAGAAGTCGAACGGGCCGCCGCTGCCGTTGCCGCCCTCGTTCGAGTCGCCGCCCTGGCTGGGGGCGCTCGAGGTGACCTGGATGCTGCGGCTGAGGGTCGAGACGATGCCGTCGGTGACGGTGTTCGACAGGCCGAGCGGCGCACCGATCGCGACCGCCGTGTCACCGACGTTGAGGTCGGACGAGTCGGCGAAGGTGATCGGCTTCATGTCGCTCGCGTCGATCTTGATCACCGCGAGGTCGACCGTCGGGTCCGTGCCGACGAGCTTCGCCGGGTAGATCTTGCCGTCCGAGGTCGTGACCGTGATCGTGCCGTTCGAGCTGTCACCGTCGAGGGTCACCACGTGGGTGTTCGTGACGATGTAGCCGTCCTTGCTGAACACGACGCCCGAGCCGGTGCCGGCCTCGTTGCTCGACGAGACGTTGATCGTCACGACGGACGGGGTCGCCTGCGCAGCCACGGCGGTGACCACGGTGGCGTTGTTGTAGTCGTTGACCGTCAGGTTGCCGCCGCCCTGCGAGGACGAGGACCCGACGACCGTGCCGCCGCCGTTCGAGGACCCGGCGAGCCATCCGGCGCCGCCGCCGACGAGGCCGGCGACGACGAGGCCGGCGATGATCGGCAGGACGAGCTTGCCGCGGCCGTTCTTCGTGCGGGTCGTGGTCTCGGTGCCCGCCGCTCCGGCTGCTGCGCCGAAGTAGTGGCCGTTGCGCTGGTTCGAGCCGTCGACGTCGCCGAACGCGCTCGTGGCGGAGGCCGGGGCCTGCGCGGAGGCGTTGGCGTACTCCGACGCCGACGCGGGGGCGGAGGTCGGCTGGGCGTACTCGCCGTAGCGGGGCTGCTGGCCGTACTGGCCGGCCTGGCCGTACTGGCCCGCCTGCTGCTGGCCGGTCTGGTCGTACTGCCCGGTCTGGTCGTTCTGACCGCCCTGGCCGTACTGCTGCTGGCCGTACTGACCGGCCTGGCCGTACTGGTGCTGGCCGTACTGACCGCTCTGGCCCTGGCCGTACTGCTGGTGGCCTGCCTGCTGCTGGCCGTACTGGCCACCCTGGCCGTACTGGCCGTACTGGCTCGTCGACTGGTCGCCGTACTGGCTCGTCGGCTGCTGGCTCGTCGGCTGCTGGCTGTTCTGCGCGTGCGCGCCGCCGTAGGGGCTCGTGTGCTGCCCGTAGCCACCCGGCTGCTGCTCGGACTGGCCCTGGCCGTACTGGCTCGACTGACCGTACTGCGAGGTCTGGCCGTACTCGCTCTGCCCGGACTGGCCCTGGCTGGAGCCGTACGGGCTCTGCCCCTCGCTGGCCCCGTACTGGCCCTGGCCCTGCGCCTGCCCGGCGTCGCCCTGGCCGCCCGTGCCCGACACCGTCGGGTACGGCGCCGTGTAGCGGTCCGTGGGGTGGTCGGTCGACGCCGCGATGACGTCGGTCTCGTTCGCGGGAGCGGGATCGATCACATCGGTGTGGTCCGCTCGTGCGTCGCTCGTCGGAGCGTCGTCCGTGTGCTGGGAATCGTTCGGCGAGGCGTCCTCGGCAGCGGCCTGTGCGGCCGAGTCGTCCGGACGGAAGTCGTCGCCCTGCCCGTTGGGCGTGGTGTTCGTCATGCTGGACGTGCTCCTTTCAAGCTCGTGCAGTCTGTCGGACGCACCTGAGCGGTGCTCCTGACGACGCTGCGAGCGACCTATGGCGATCTTATGCGTGGCCTGTGCACGGTTCCCGGGCGGAGCCGAGCCGGCCGCTAGGTTGGACGTCACGTCGCCGTCGACCCCCGGAGGGAACCACATGCGTCAGGCAGGACCCTGGTTGCGAGCAGCCGAGGGAGCGATGCTCCTCGGGGCGGACGGTGTCCCGGCGCCGACGGTCTTCGCCGAGATGAGCGCCCTCGCCGCGGCGACCGGCTCGATCAACCTCGGGCAGGGCTTCCCGGACGAGGACGGCCCCGTCGAGGTCCTCGACGCCGCGGTCGAGGCGATCCGCCAGGGCGTCAACCAGTACCCGCCGGGTCGCGGGACCCCGGACCTCCGCGCGGCGATCAGCGAGCACCAGGCGCACTGGTACGGATTGCAGGTCGACCCGGACCGCGAGGTGCTCGTCACCGCCGGCGCGACGGAGGCCCTCGCTGCCACGCTCCTCGCCCTCGTCGAGCCGGGCGACGAAGTGATCACCTTCGAGCCCTTCTACGACGCGTACGGCGCGCTGATCCGGCTCGCGGGGGCCACCCACGTCACGGTGCCCCTGACCGCGCCGGACTTCCTGCCGGACGAGGACACCCTCCGCGCCGCGTTCACCGACCGGACGCGCGCGGTCCTCGTGAACACGCCGCACAACCCCACCGGCCGGGCCCTCCCCACCGAGGTGCTCGCGACGATCGTCGAACTCGCCGAGCGCCACGACGCCGTCATCGTCACCGACGAGGTCTACGAGCACCTGACCTTCGACGTGCCCCACGTCCCGATCGCCACCCTGCCCGGAGCTGCCGAGCGCACCGTGACCGTCTCGAGCGCTGGGAAGACCTTCAGCACCACGGGCTGGAAGATCGGCTGGCTCACGGCTCCCCCGGCCCTGGTGGACGCCGTCACGACCGTGAAGCAGTACCTCACGTTCGTGAACGGCGCCCCCTTCCAGCCGGCGGTCGCCACCGGCCTGCGGCTGCCCGACGCGGTGTTCACCGGGATCGCCGCGGAGCTCTCGGCGAAGCACGACCTGCTCGCAGCCGGCCTCCGCGCCGCCGGCTTCGACGTGATGCGACCGGACGGCGGCTACTTCGTCCTCGCCGACGCCGCACCCCTCGGGTACGGCGACGCTCGCGAGCTCTGCCTGCGCCTCCCCGAGCTCGCCGGGGTCGTCGGCGTGCCGGTCTCCGCGTTCGTGCGCCCGGACCACGCCGCCGGCTACCGCTCGCTGGTCCGGTTCGCGTTCTGCAAGCGACGCAGCGTGCTCGAGGACGCCGTCGCCCGCCTCGCGGGTCTCGCCGACCGCACCTGACGGCCTGGAGGCACGACCCACCTCCGCCCCGCCGGTCCCGCCCCGGCACGCGAACCTGGTGCAATCGGGTGTCGTGAGGGTGCCCGCGTCGACGCCGCGAGGTCACCCGGGGAGCTGCGCCGCGCCTCCAGGCTGCTCGCGCAACACCACGTCGTAGCGACGCAGCGACAGCGAGGGGTTCGTCTGCCGGACCGCGTCGGTGACGGCCGTGTCGACGGTCGCGACGAGCGTGCCGGGAACCGCACCGGCCGCCGCGACGGCGACGCCGGAGGGGTCGAGCACCACCGAGCCGCCGATGCCGACGGGCGGTGTCTGGCCGACGCCCACGACCCAGACGGTGTTCTCGATCGCGCGCGCGGTGAGGAGGGTGCGCCAGTGGTGCTCCTTGCCGGGGCCACGGACCCACTCGGCGGGCAGGACGACGACGTCGGCGGCTCCGTGCTCGGTCGCGGCGAGGCGGCGGGTGACCTCGGGGAAGCGCAGGTCGTAGCAGGTCTCCAGGCCGACCCGGACGCCGTCGAGGTCGAACACCGGCAGCTGCGCGGGGTCGCCGGACTCGATGCGGTCGGACTCCCGGGAGCCGAACGCGTCGTACAGGTGCACCTTCCGGTACGCGGCGGCGATCGACCCGTCGGGCAGGACCGCGACGAGGGTGTTCCGGAAGCGGCCGGGCACCTCGGCCGTCTCGGCGACGCCGACGACGAGCGCGATGCCGGTGGTCCGGGCGATCTCCCGCAGGCCGGTGACGAACGGGCCGTCGAGCGGCTGCGCTGCGGCCACGAACCGGTCGTCGATGTCGGCGGTGAAGTAGGACGTGTACTCGGGCGTGACGAGGAGCCCGGCGCCCCGTGCGGCTGCGTCGACCGCTGCCGCGCGGACGGTCTCGAGGTTGGCGTCCGGGTCGTCCACGGGTGCGAACTGCGCCGCCGCGATCGTGAGGGTGCCCATGCGCCGAGCGTACTGGCGGCCCGCGCCGGAGTCTCGCGTGCGGCGGGCACGAACCGCGGACGGGCACGGGGACCACGGGCGCGCCGCGCCGCGCCGGCAGACGAAGAAGGCCCCGGTCCGAGTGGACCGGGGCCTTCTTCTTCGTGACGCTTGGTTGCGGGGGCAGGATTTGAACCTACGACCTCTGGGTTATGAGCCCAGCGAGCTACCGAACTGCTCCACCCCGCGGCACGTTGATAAGCCTACACGGGGCCGTGGCGGGGCACAAATCGAGTGCCCCGCCACGGTGTGTCTAGTTCCCGCCCTCGGCCTCGGTGGCCGCCTGGATCGCTTCCTGCAGGCGCTGGTCGGCCTCGGCAGCGGCGACCAGGTCGTTGTCCGCGTAGGCGTCCTGACGGTCCTGCAGCGCCTGCTTGGCGTCGTTGAGGGCCTTCTGCAGCGCCTCGTTGTCGACGGTGCCGGCCGAACCGCCGGTCGAGCCACCCGTGGAGCCGCCGGTCGAACCGGAGTCCGACGAACCCGAGTCCGAGGAGCCCGAGTCGGACGACCCGGAACCGGACGAGCCCGAGCCGGAGTCCGACCCGCCCGCGGCACCCTGGTCACCCGCGGCAGCGCCGGAGTCACCGCCGAACAGGCTGTTGAGCGCCTCGTCGAGGGTGTCCTCGAACGCGATCTTGTCGCCGAAGGCCACGAGGACCTTCTGCAGCAGCGGGTACGAGCCGCTCGACGTCGACTGGACGTACACCGGCTGGACGTAGAGGAACCCGCCACCGACCGGGAGCGTCAGCAGGTTGCCCTGCTTCACGGTCGAGTTGCCCCGCTTCAGGATGTTCAGCTCCTGCGACACCGTGGTGTCCGAGTTGAACAGGTTCTGCACCTGCGCCGGGCCCGGGATGTTGTCCGTCTTCGGCATCGTCAACAGCGTGAGCTTGCCGTAGCCGGACCCCTTCTTGCCCTTGCCGGCGCCTCCCGCGTCGGAGTCGACCGCCAGGTAGCCGGTCAGCACGTTGCGGTTGTTGGCGCCCGCCGACTGCTGCGGGATGTAGGTCGTGTACAGCGTGTACGCGGTCCCCTGCCCCGGCACCTTCATCGTCAGGTAGTACGGGTCCTGCAGGTTCGCCCGTGGCGTCGTGGTCGTGCCGAGCGCGTTCGTCCCCTGGTTCGTCGTGGTCGACGTGTTCGCGGTGTCCGACGTGTCGTTCGTCCCCGAGGTGGGTTCCTGCGGCGTGTTCCACGCGTCGTCGCCCGAGTAGAACGAGTTCGCGTTCGTCACGTGGTACGTGCCGAGGATCGAGCGCTGCACCTTGAACAGGTCGGTCGGGTAGCGGACGTGGTCGAGCAGCTGCGCGCTCATGTCCGAGACCGGCTTCACCGCGGTCGGGAAGATCTTCTGCCAGGTCTTCAGCACCGGGTCCTTGGTGTCCCACGAGTAGAGGGTCACCTTGCCGCTGTACGCGTCGACCGTGGCCTTCACCGAGTTCCGGATGTAGTTGACCTGGTCGGTGCGGTACGCCGAGCTCTCGGCACCGGCGATGCTGTCCGACAGGCTCTGACTCTGCGAGTACGGGTACGCGTCACTGGTCGTGTAGCCGTCGACGACCCACTGGATGCGGTGGTCGACGATCGCCGGGTACGCGTCGCTGTCGAGCGTCAGGTACGGGGCGACCTTCTGCACGCGCGAGATCGGGTCGCGGTCGTAGAGGATCTGCGAGTCCTTGTTCACCGCGTCCGACAGCAGGATCTGTTCCGACTGGAACTTCGCCGCGTAGACGAGGCGGTTGAAGAAGTTGCCGAGGCTGGGCCCACCGTTGCCGGCGTACGTCGTCGTGGCGTTGCCGCCGTTGTCGTCGTCGGAGCCGGACGGGTAGTCGAGTTCGACGTTCTTCGAGCCCTTCGGTGCACCGACGATCGAGTACGCCGGCGAGGTCTCGCCGAAGTACACGCGCTGCTGGAAGTCACCGAGTGCGCCGTTCGAGGGGATGCCCGACTCGAGGAACACCGGCTTGCCGTCGCTCGCGCGCTGGTTGCCGAACGCCGCCGTGACGCCGTAGCCGTGGGTGTACACGAACGCACGGTTGTACGGCGTGTTCGCCTGCGAGCTGAGGCCGTCGAGGTCGATGTCGCGGACCGCGATCACGGTGTCCTCGGTCTCGCCCTTGACGTCGTAGCGGTCGACGTCGAGCTCGTCCGGGAACTGGTAGTACTGCCGGTACTGCTGCAGCTGGCTGAACGTGTCGGACACGATCTTCGGGTCGATGAGGCGGATGTTCGCCGTCGTCTGGGCGTCCTGCGCGAGGGCGCCGGAGCTCGCCTCGGTCGTGGCGTCGTAGTTCTGCTCCTGCACGCCGGAGACCCCGTACGCGTCGCGGGTCGCCTTGATGTTCCGCTCGATGTACGCGGACTCGAAGGTGCGCTCGGACGGCTTCACCTGCAGGCGCTGGACGATCCACGGGTAGATGCCGCCGATGACGATCGCCGCGACGAGCAGCAGCCCGGTGCCGACGATCGAGATGCGCCAGCGGCCGATGACCGCGGTGACGATGAAGAGGATCGCGACGATCGCCGCGATGCCGGCCATGATCTCGCGGCCCGGGATGACCGCGTTCACCTCGGTGTACTGCGCACCGGTGATGAGCGAGTTCGACTTCGTCAGCGCGGCGTACTGGTCGAGCCAGAGGCTGACGGCCTGCAGCGCGATGTAGACCGCCGCGGTGATCGCGAGCTGGACACGAGCGGCCTTGGAGATGCGGACCTCACGCCCGCCGAAGCGCATCGCGCCGTAGAGGTAGCAGGCGGCGAGCGCGGCGAGCCCCGCGATGAGCACGACGGCGGAGGAGTACGCCACGATCGAGCGCCAGAACGGCAGCTCGAACACGTAGAAGCCGATGTCGAGCCCGAACTGCGGGTCCGTCTTGCCGAACGGCGTCCGGTTGAAGTACTCGAGCACCATGCTCCAGCGCCCGGCGGTCGACAGCCCGGCGAAGATGCCGAGCACGACCGGGATGCCGATCATCACGGCACGGCGCAGCGGCTCGATGACCTGCTGGTAGCGGTCCAGCTGCGAGTTGAGCTTCGCGTAGACCGGCCGGAACCGGAACGCGATCGCGATGCTCGCGTAGACCGGCACCGCCATCCCGAGGAACCCGGCCAGGAACATCAGCGTCCCGGCGATCCACCGCGTGGTCAGGACCTGCTGGAACCCGAGCTGCGCGAACCACGCGTAGTCGGTGTACAGGCTCGCGAAGATGAAGAAGGCGATCACCAGTGCGGCCAGCACGATGATCGTGACCACGATCGGGACCCGCGGCGATCGCCGCCCGGAAGGAGAAGGACCCGAGGTGGACGAGGTTGTCGTCACTTGATGTGCTCCAGACGTGTCGAACCGGCGGGCCCGGCGCGGCGGGCCGTCAGTGCATCGATCTTATGTGGCCCGACCTCGTCTGAAACTGTACGGCGACTCAGGAACGTGATCCGCGCCTCCAGACAGGAGGCCTGGAGGAACGGATCGCGACGTCCGCGGACGTCGCGTGGACCGCGTGGCCGGCCCTACGACGTGCAGCGTGCCAGTTTCGCGGTGCTCTTCCCGGAGGCGATGGTCTGCAGGTCGGTGACCGCCTGGTCGAGCGTCGCGACCTTGTAGACGTCGAGTCCGTCGGGCACGTGGCCGACGACCTCGTCGCAGTTGTCGGCGGGGGCGAGGAACACGGTCGCGCCGGCGTCCTTCGCGCCGTAGAGCTTCTGCCGGATACCGCCGATCGCCCCGACCTCGCCGTCGGCGCTGATCGTGCCGGTGCCCGCGACGTGCTTGCCGCCGTTGAGCTTGCCGGGGGTGATCTCGTCGATGATCCCGAGCGCGAACATCATGCCTGCGGAAGGCCCGCCGACGTCCTGCAGCTTGATGGAGACCTTGAAGGGGAAGTCGTACTGCTCGGTCACGCCGACGCCGATGAGCGCGGTGCCCTGCTCGCTGCGCGGCGTGAGCTCGACCGTCTTCTCGGAGCCGTCGCGCTCGACGACGACGGTGGCCGGGCCGGAGGTGCCGTGCTTCGCGACGAGTTCGCGCAGGGTCGTCGCGTCGGCGTTGGTGGTGAGGGAGGTGCCGTCGAACGACCGGATGACGTCGCCCTCCTCGATGACCCCGTCGGCCGCCGAGCCCTTCTGGACGGTGCCGACCTCGAGGTCGGTCGGCAGCTCGTAGCCCTGCTGGATGAGCGCCGCGGCGACGGCGGACTGCTGCGACTGCTGCATGTCGGCGGCGTCCTGCTGGTTCACCTGGTCGGTCGTCGTGCCGGTGGGGTAGATCGCCTCGGCCGGGATCACCGCGCGCGAGCGGCTGAACAGGGCGCCGATCACGCTCGTCCAGGACGGCCGGTTCGTGGCGTCGCCCTGGATCCCGACGGTGAGCATGTCGAGGGCGCCGGCCGTGGGGTAGGTCGGGTGTCCGCTCACCTGGATGAGCTGGACGTCCTTCGCGTCCTTGCCGGTGCCCTGCTTCTGCGTGCCGATGGTGTTGTACACGGGCCCGGGCACCTCGATGAGGTACGGGCTCGGCAGGATGCTCGCGAGCAACCCCAGGATCACGGCGCCGATCACGAACGCCCACCCGACCGTCCTGGTGCGCGAACGACGGCGGGGCTCGGCGGCGAAGAGGGTCACGGACGTCCTTCCAGGGCGGGGTGTTCGCCCTCGGCGCAGCAGTTCGGGCGTTCCCACGGGGGCGTCCCAGGTGCGGCCCCGTGAGCAGCGATTAGCGTAGTCGTCATGCCTGATGAACCGCAGCCGGGGCCGGACGACGACTTCCAGGAGATGCTCCGGAAGCTCCTGTCCGGCGAGGGCCAGATCGACCCGTCGCAGCTCGCCGGTGCCGCCGGCCTGCCGAACGACCCGGCCTTCGTGGCGAACCTCATGAGCCAGCTGCAGCGTGCCGCGCAGTCCGGCGGGGACGGCATCGACTTCTCCGTGGCCGCCGAGCGCGCCACGGCCATCGCGCGGGACGGCGGGCACCCCGTCGACCCCGCCACGTCCCAGGCCTCCGACCAGGCGTTCCAGGTCGCCGCCCTCTGGCTGGACGAGGCGACCACGGTCGCCGAGCTCACCGCGACCCCGAGCCTGTACACCCGCGAGCAGTGGGCGAAGGCGACCACCCCGGTCTGGGCGCAGATCGCCGAGCCGGTGGCCCTGAGCATCGCCAACGCCCTGACCGAGGCGATCGAGCAGCGCGCCCCGGAGCAGCTGAAGGCGATGCTCGGCGACGTGTCGAAGGCGATGCGCGGCGTCGGTGGCGCGCTCTTCGCGATCCAGCTCGGCCAGGTCGTCGGGCAGCTCTCGAAGGAAGTGGTGTCCGGCGGCGACGTCGGCGTGCCGCTCCTCGACGAGCAGGTCGCCGCGCTCCTGCCGCAGAACGTGGCGGAGTTCGCCGAGGGCCTCGACGTCCCCGAGGACGAGGTCCGCATCTACCTGGCGGTCCGCGAACTCGCGCACGCACGGCTCTTCCGCTCCGCGCGCTGGCTCCGGCTCCACATCATCTCGTCGATCACCGACTACGCGCGGGGCATCCACATCCCGTTCGACCGGGTCGAGGAACTCGCGTCCGAGATCGACCCCACGAACCAGGAGCAGCTCCGCGACGCCCTGGCCTCCGGTGCGCTCATCCCGCCGCGCACCGAGGAGCAGGAATCTGCGCTCGCCCGACTCGAGACGATGCTCGCGCTCGTCGAGGGCTGGGTCGACACCGTGACCGCCGCGGCGACCGCGCGGCTGCCGAAGTCCGGTGCGATCGCCGAGATGGTCCGCCGCCGTCGTGCGGCGGGTGGCCCGGCCGAGTCCGCGTTCGCCACGCTCGTCGGCCTCGAACTGCGTCCTCGTCGCCTGCGCGAGGCCGCGGCGATGTGGCAGCACCTCACCGACGAGCTCGGCACCGAGCAGCGTGACGCGCTGTGGTCGCACTTCGACGCCGTCCCGACCTCCGAGGACATCGACGCACCCGAGGCCTTCGTGCTCCGGCTGCGGAACCCCGGGCGCTCCGCGGAGGACGACGAGTTCGACAAGGCGCTCGAGGACCTGCTCAACGACACGACCGGCGACCGTCCGCGCGAGGACGAGAGCGGCCACGTCGACGAGGGCGACGGGCCCGGCACGGGGGACGTACCCGGCACGGGCGACGACGCACCGTCCCGCTAGGCGGTTCGTCCACCACTCCGTTCGTCCACCGCTCCGTCGACTTCTCCACAGATCGACGCCGACTCCCCCACGCGGCACCGCCGTCCGCCAGCGTGGGGGCATGGGCATCCGCATCGATCCGACGCTCGAGTTCGTCTGGCGCGACCCGGCCACCGTGCAGCTCGGGGTCGATCCGCCGCGCGCCGTGGTGCCCGTGCCGTCGACGGGCGAGGAACGGTTCCTCAGCGCACTGCGCCGTGAGACCGGTCGTGACGCGCTGTCCGGTGTGGCCGCGACGACGGGGTGCCCGCCGGAGGTCGCCGCACACGTCCTGGGTGCCGCGTCCCCCGCGGTCGTCGACGTACTGCCGGAGCCACTCGCCCGCGTCGAGGTGCACGGTGCCGGCGCGCTGGCGGACGCGGTGGCGGAGCTCCTGTCGGGCGAGGGCGTGACGGTCGCCCGTACCCGGGCTCCGCACGGCGGCCCGGTGGTCCTGCCCGAGCAGGAGCCGCGGCTGGCGGTCGTCGTCGCCGACCACGTCGTGGACCCGGCCCTCCGCGCGGCGTGGACCCGGCGGGGCGTGCCGCACCTGTCCGTCGTCGTCGGGGACGGCCGGGTCCGGGTCGGGCCGTTCGTCGTGCCCGGCGCCGGCCCGTGCCTGCAGTGCGTCGAGTACGCGCGCGCGGACGACGACCCGGCGTGGCCCGCGATCGCGGCGCAGGTGTGGGGTCGACCGGCGGCACCGCTCTCGCCGTACCGGATCGCGGCGATCGCCGCGGCGGCCACCCGCCAGCTCGTCGAGCGGCTCCCCCGCACGACGCAGCGACCGCGGGCCGAACAGCTGGTGTTCGCGCGCGATGACCTGTCGGTCAGCCTGCAGCCGGTGTCGACCCATCCGCGGTGTGCGTGCCGAGCGCTGCCAGGAACCGACTCGCCGCCCGAGCGCCCCCACGCGTGGAACCCAGTCGCGACCACGTGATCGTCACGGAACGGCGGGCACGGGTCAGCCCGACGTAGAACAGGCGGCGTTCCTCGTCGACCTCGGTGTCGGTCGTCGCGTACGAGATCGGGAGCAGCCCCTCGGCAGCCCCGGCCACCACGACGTGCGGCCACTCCAGGCCCTTCGACGAGTGCAGGGTGGCGAGCGTGACGGCGTCGAGCTCGGGCTCGTGGTGCGTCGCCGCGCGGTCGACGAGGTCCTGGGTGAACTGCTGCATGGTCGTGCCGGCGGGGGCGTCCTCGGCGAGACCCATGATCGCCTGCAGGGCCTCCCACTGCTCCCGGACCGCTCCGGTGCCCTCGGGCGGAGTCGGGGTCCACCCGCTGACCTGCAGCACGAGACCGACCCGGCGGGTGAGTTCGTCGTCGGTCTGCCGGACGGCCTCGCCGCGCATGTGGTGCACCGCCAGCTTCACCTCGGGTCGGTCGAAGAACCGGGTGCCGCCCTGCACGCGGTACGGGATGCCCGCGCGACCGAGCGCCGACTCGATCGCCGCCGACTGGGCTCCGAGCCGGTAGAGCACGGCGCACTCGCCGTACGCCGCACCACCGCCGACGAGCTCCGCGATCCGCCGGGCGACCGTCTGGGCTTCCTCGCCGTCGTGCGCGCAGGCGATCACGACGGGCTCCGGGCCGTGCTCGGGGTGCTGCGCGACGAGGTCGAGCGCCCCGGGCTGCCCACGCATGAGCGCGTTCGCGGCGTGCACGACCTCCGGTGTCGACCGGTAGTTCCGCTCGAGCCGCACCACGGACCCGCGCGGGAACTCCGACCCGAACCCGAGCAGGTACCGGCTCGACGCCCCGGCGAACGAGTAGATCGTCTGGCTGGCGTCGCCGACCACGCAGAGGTCGTCGCGGCCGCCGAGCCATGCCCGGAGCAGGTCGTGCTGGACGGGCGAGACGTCCTGGTACTCGTCGACCACGAAGAACCGGTACTGCTGCCGGACGTACGAGGCCACGCGGGGCTCCGACTCGACCATGCCGAGCGTGGCGAGGAGGACGTCCTCGAAGTCGAGCTGCCGTCGGTCGTCCTTGAGCTGCTCGTACGCCCGCATGAGGTCGAGCACGCGGCGCGGCGGGGTGTCCCGCGGCATCACCCGTTCGGCAGCCGCGGCCTCGTACTCGTCGTAGGAGAGCATCTGCACCTTGCGCCACTCGACCTCGCCGGCCAGGTCGCGCAGCACCGGGGTGTCCACCTGCAGGCCGACGGTGTCCGCCGCGTGCGCGATCATCCGGCCCTTCGACTCGACGATCCGCGGGGCGTGGCCGCCGACGGTGTCCGGCCAGAAGTAGCTGAGCTGCGCCATCGCCGCGGCGTGGAAGGTGCGCGCCTGCACGGTGCCGGCCCCGAGCGTGCGGAGTCGCGATCGCAGTTCGCCGGCGGCGCGGGTCGTGAAGGTGAGGGCGAGGACGTGGTTCGGGGCGTAGGTGCCGGTCGCGACGCCGTACGCGATCCGGTGGGTGATCGCGCGGGTCTTGCCCGTGCCGGCACCGGCGAGCACCGCGACGGGGCCGAGCAGGGTGCGCGCGACGGTCTGCTGCTCGGCGTCGAGGGCGGCGAGGAGCTCGTCCGGCGACGGCGGGCGGACGTCACCGGGAGCGCCGCCACCGGGACCGCGGGGAGCGCTGCCACCGGCACCGCGGGCAGCGCCGCCGCTCGCGGGGTCGATCACGGCAGGTCCAGCGGCCCGCCGTACCACTCCTCGATGATGGCGCGGGCGATCGAGGTCCGGCCCGGCAGCAGCAGGGTGTCCCCGGCGCGCTCACGGATGTCCTGTCGGGAGAACCAGCGGACGTCGAGGATCTCCACGCCGTCGGGTCGCGCCGTCGTCGGGTCACCGTCGACCGCCCGGGCCCGGAACCCGACCATGAGCGACGCCGGGAACGGCCACGGCTGCGACCCCAGGTACTCGGGCTCCTCCACGTGGACGCCGGACTCCTCCCAGACCTCGCGCCGGACGGCGTCCTCGAGGGACTCCCCCGGCTCGACGAAGCCCGCCAGCAGCGAGTACCGGTTGGCGTCCCACGCGGCGTTCGAGCCGAGCAGGATGCGGTCGTCGGCGTCGGTCACGCCGACGATGATCGCCGCGTCCGTGCGCGGGAAGTGCTCGTGGCCCTCGGGGTCGCGGCGGACCCAGCCGCCGGTGACGACGTCGGTGGGCGAGCCGGTGCGGGGCGAGAACCCGTGCACGGCGTGCCAGTTCGCCATCGCGACCGCCTCGACCGCCAGCCCCTGGTCGCGCGGGGACAGCTCGGTGCCGAACATCCGCAGGCTCTCCCACGCGTCGTCGTCCGGCTCGATCGCCGCCGCGGTGGCAGCGTCGACGAAGGCGGCGACGAACCGTGTTCCGGCGGGTGCGTCCGGGGCGTCGGACACCGCGCGGCCGAGGTACAGCGTCACGGTGCCGACGGGTACCTCGGCGGCGGTGACGAAGCGCAGCGTGCCGTCGGCGTTCCGGAGCATCTCCGAACCGTGCACGGGCAGGAAGCGCGTCGCGGGGTCGTCCCGCAGCACCCGGTCGAGGTCGGCGGTCGTGCGGAACTCGGCGTCGCGGTCGAGTTCGTTTCGGGAGAGGGGCAGCCGGCTGGCGAACTCGACGGTCACGGCAGGGGGCTCCTCGGGTCGGATTCGGGTGGGGCGAGTGCGGGACACCGCCCGCTCCGGCCGACACCGGGCCAGCGTGGCGCACGCTCGACCGCGGGCTGCGGACCTACCCTGAGGTGCATGGCGGGATCCCAGTTCACTCTAGCCGCGTTGGCGACCACGGCCGTCCCCGGCCTCGTCGTCACGGGCACGCGCACGCTCGGCTCGGCGGCGTCCGGGGACTACGAATCGGCCGTCCTCCGCGACGCCGACGGCGCCTGGACGGCGATCCGCCGACCACGCAACCAGCGGGCCGAGGCCCGGCAGTCGGCCGACCTCGTCGCGATCCGCGCGCTGAGCGCCGGGATCCGCACGCGCCTCCCGTTCGGTGTGGCCGAGTACCGCGGTCAGGCGCCGATCGGATCGACCCGCGCCATCGTCACCACGTACCTGCCGGGCTCGCACCCGACCCTGGGCGCGCTCGTCGAGCGTCCGGAGCTCGCCACGAGCGTCGGCCGCGCGGTCGCCGCGATCCACCAGCTGCCGACGAGCTTCGTCACCGACGCCGGTCTGCCGTCGCTCACGCCGTTCGAGGTGCTGCGCTCCGCCGTCTCCGTGATGGACCGCGCAGTCGCCACGAAGCTCGTCCCGGCCGCGCTCAAGGAGCGGTGGGAGGGTGCCGCCCGCGACCAGCAGCTCTGGCAGTTCACGCCGACCGTCGTGCACGGTTCGCTCGGCACCGAGACGATCCTGGTCGACGGCGACGCCGTGTCGGCGGTCATCGACTGGGGCGAGCTGCGACTCGGCGACCCAGCGAAGGACCTCGCCTGGGTGCTCGCCGGCCGGAAGGACGCGTTCGACACCGTCCTCAGCGCCTACGAGGCGAACGGCGGCGGCCGTGACCGGCAGCTCGCGCAGCGTGCGCGGGTGCACCACGAGCTCGAGACCGCGCAGTGGCTGCTGCACGGCGTCCAGGCGAAGAGCACCGAGGTCGTCGACGACGCGGTCGCGATGATGCACCGCCTGGTGGACGCGGTGCACGCGCCGAGCGCGGCCCCGCTGCAGTCCGTCTCGCCGGAGACGATGGAGATCGGCGAGGTCGAGCAGCTGCTCTCGTCGACCGAGCGTCGGCACGGCTGACCGGACCACCCGCCCGACGTGACCGTCGGGTGATCGAGACGCGCCCGTCTGCCGGCCTGGAGGCGCGGTGCGGGCCCGCCACGCGCCTCCGGGCCCGCTGCTGGTCGCGTCGCGTCCGCGCGGTCAGCCGATCGCGTCGCGCCCGGCCCGTTGGTGGTCCCGTCGCTTCCGCGCGCGGTCAGCCGATCGCGTCGCGCCAGGCCCGCTCGAGGCCCGCGCGGTCGAGCAGTTCCCGGGGGCGGACCTCGAGGTCGTCGGCCACGAAGTAGAACACCGCGTCGACCTCGTCGATCGGTCGCCCGGTGAACTCCGCGTACGCCACCCGGTACAGCGCGAGCTGCAGCTGCCGCTTCGCGAGGTCGTCGGCACCCTTCGGCGCCTTGCCCGTCTTCCAGTCGACGACCTCGGCCCGGCCGTCGATCTCGTACACGGCGTCCAGCTTGCAGACGACGCTGTGGCCGAGGAACGGGATGTGGATCTCCCGCTCGACCTCGATCGGGGTGAGCCCTGCCCAGCGTGACCGCGCGAAGGTCGCCTGGAAGTCCGCCAGCCGACGGGCGTCGTCGTCGGTGACCACCGCGTCGGCCGACGCGTCCACCACGTCGTCGACGTCGAGGTCCAGCTCGCCGTCCCACACGTCGAGCGTCTCGAGCGAACCGCCGCTCCGGGCACGCTGCTCGACCCACTGGTGGAAGAGCGTGCCGAGTCGCGTCGCACGGTAGGGCCGTTCCGGCATCGGCCGGCGGAGCCGCTCGGCCACCGCGTCGGGCTCGGCGAGGTAGTCCTTGAAGCCGGACGCCGGCACCCGGTGCGGCACGACCACGCGGTGCCGGGCGCTGCGGTTCGCGGCCCGCTCGGCGAGCAGCAGGTCGATGTCCGCGGCGAACCTGCCCGCGGCACCGGGGTTGGCGTTCCGCACCCGGTCGGCAGCGGCGACGACCCGGGCGGCACGGTGGCCGAACGGCACGTGCGGCCACGACTGCGTGGCACCGGCGTCGCCCAGCGGGTTCTCCTCGTGCTCGGTGGTCTCCGGGATCGCCGCCCCGTCGACGACGCCCGCCGCGACCAGGTCGCGGAGGTACCGGCTCGGCTCGGTCGGCCGGACCCCGCCCGCCCAGAACGACCCGCTCACGAGCAGGTCGTGCTTGGCGCGGGTCAGCGCGACGTAGGTCAGGCGGCGCTCCTCGTCCTCGTTGCGGGCCTTCACCTGCTCCTTGTAGGCGTCGATCGCGAGCGTGACGTCCTTCTGGTTGTCGTGCCCACGCCAGTCCAGCCGCGGGAGCTCCTCGGCGTCGCCGCGGAACTCGTACGGCAACCGCCCGAAGCCGATCCAGCCGGACGAGCCCTCCTGCGGACGGGCCGGCAACGCGCCCTCGACCAGGCGCGGGACCGCGACCGCGTCCCACTCGAGGCCCTTCGAACCGTGGATCGTCAGGATCTGCACCGTGCCCGCCTCGGGCTCCTCGGAGCGGGGACCCATGTCGTCGCGTCGGGCGGCCGCGTCGATCCAGCCGAGGAAGGCGCCGAGGTCGGCGCGGTCGTCGGTCGTGACGAAGCCGGCCAGCTCGTCGACGAACGCGTCGAGGAACGCCCCGCTCCCCTGCTCGTGGGCGGCGACCTCGATGTCGAGCCGCATCTCCTGCACCACCAGCGTCACGAAGTCCACGAGGTCGCCGGCGGCACGGGACCGCAGCGCCGCGAGCTGCTGCCCGAGCTCGCGCATCCGGCGGCGGCCCACGTCGCTGATGTCCGCGAGGGCGCCGTGCTCGTCCGGTGCCGTGGCCACGAAGTCGAGTGCGTCGACGATCGAGCCGTGCTCGCCCGCGGCGACCGAGGCCCGGAACGCGGCCGTCAGGTCGTCGTCGAGCCGCTGCTGGGTGTGGTCGCGGCCGAACAGCCACCGGGCGAGGGCGTGTAGTGCCGCGATGTCCGCGGCGCCGATCCGCCACCGTGCGCCGGCGAGCAGCCGGATCAGGTCGTTGCCCGCAGCCGGGTCGTGGAGGACGCGGAGGCACGCGACGAGGTCGACGATCTCGGGCCGCTGGAGCAGGCCACCGGTCCCGAGCACGTGGTACGGCACCCGCCGGTCCCCGAGGGCGCCGGTGAAGGCGGCGAGGTCCTTCCGGGAGCGCAGCAGCAGTGCGAGCGAACCCGTCGGGTCGGCGGCACGACGCTCGGCGAACCACTGGGCCACGGCAGCGGCTTCTTCCGGCAGGGTCTCCGGGAACACCGCGTGGACGGTGCCGGCGTCCGCCCCGGGCCGCGGGGAGAGGCGTTCGACGTCGACCTCGGAGGCCTCGGACAGCGGCGCGACGACCGCGTTCGCGCCGGCGAGGACGTCGACCGGGTTCCGCCAGCTCGTCGACAGCGCGAACGTGACGGGTCGCTCCCCCCGCTCGGGCTCGCCGAAGTCGCGGGGGAACCGGGCGAGGTTCGCCGCGCTCGCGCCGCGGAACCCGTAGATGGACTGGTGCGGGTCCCCGACCGCCATCACCGGGTGCCCGCGGAAGAGCCGCGCGAGGAACCGGGTCTGCACGACCGAGGTGTCCTGGTACTCGTCGAGCAGCACGACCCCGTACCGCTGGCGCAGGTCCGTGACCACCCGCGGAGCGGACTCGGCCGCGGCGAGGGCCAGGGCGATCTGGTCGGAGAACTCCACGAACCCGCGGTCGACCTTCTGCCGGCGGAACTCCTCGACCAGGTCGACGAGCGGTTCGAGGGCGCCGATCGCGGCGACGGCGTCGGTGACCGCCTTGTACGGGGCACCACGGTTGTTGCCGGGCAGTTCGAGCAGTCCGGCGAAGTCGGTCGCGAACCGGCGCAGGCGCTCGGGCTCGACCAGGTGCTCGGAGACGGCCCCGGCGAGCGCCACGACCGCCGCGGTGACGGTGTCGACGTCGCGGTCGAGTCCGGCGAGCCGGTCGTCGCGCGCGCCGACGACCACCCGGCGGGCGAGCTGCCACGCGGACGGCTCGGTGAGGACCTGGGACTCGCCGTCGCGGCCGACGAGCAGCGCGTTCTCGCGGAAGACCGAGTTCGCGAAGGCGTTGTAGGTGGACACCGTCGGTGCCTCGAACGCGTCGCCGGCGTCGAGCAGCCCGACGTCCTCGAGCGCGCGGATGCGGTCGTTGATGCGGACCGACAGTTCACCGGCGGCCTTGCGGGTGAAGGTCAGTCCGAGGATCCCGTCGGGGCGGACCATGCCGTTGGCGAGCAGCCACACCACACGGGACGCCATCGTCTCGGTCTTCCCGCTGCCGGCACCGGCCACCACGAGCGCGGGCTGCAGGGGCGACTCGATCACGGCGCGCTGCTGGGCCGTGGGTCGGGGGCGGCCGAGGGCGTCCGCGATGGTGTCGGCGTCGTGCAGCGGTCGGCGCGGGGTCGCCGCGGTGTCCGCACCGTCCGGGGTGCTCAGGGTGCCTGCCGCCGCCGCCGTCGCACCCGCCGTCGTCGTCGCCGCCGCCTCCGTCGCGTCGTGGACCACCTGTTCCTCGTTCACCAGGTCACCTCGCCCACCACGTGGATCCGGCACTCGACGCCGGTCCTGGCCTTCTCGCAGTGGTCGTCGACGTTCGCCAGGAACGTCCGGCCGGCCATCCCCCGTGCGACGGTGTGCAGTCGCTCGCGGTAGGCGTCGCGGGCGTCCTCGTCGAACGCGTGCTGGGTGCGCTCGGAGAACGCGTGACCGCCGCGGGGGTTCTGCACGAACACCAGGCGGGCGTCGGCCATCACCGATCCGGCGGGCACCCCCTCGACGGCACCGTCCTCGACGGCGAGCTGGTACGCCCCGAGCTGCGGGTGCTCCGGCATGTCGTTCTTCTCGCTCGGCATCGACCGTCCGGTCTTCAGGTCGACCACGCTGACGCGGCCGTCGGGGTCGACCTCGATCCGGTCGATGCTGCCGCGCATCCGGGCCGGACCGGTGACGAGTGCGAACGAGGTCTCCGCGCCGAGCAGTCGTCGTCCGGCGCTGGCGAAGGTGCGGAGGTAGTCGCTCAGGCCCTCGATCATCCGTCGTGTCCGCGCACGCTCGCGGTCGGCGACCCAGGGCGACTCGAACGTGAGCTCGTCCCACCGCCCCTCGACGTGGGACCACAGCGACTCGACGTCCACCTCGGTCGCGTGCTCCATCGCCTCGTGCACGATCGTCCCGATGCCCATCGCCGGGCTCGGGGCGCTGCCGCCGAACGTCTGCACGAACCAGTGCACGGGGCACTCCTCGAAGGTGCCGATGCGCGACGGGGACACCGACACCGTGGGGGCGACGGGTTCGCCGCCCTCGGGGTCCTGCGGATCGGGGACCGGCTCGGCCTCGAGGTCGACCAGCGGCGTCTCGGTGGAGGGCTCGGCCAGGCCGTACCAGTCGTCCGGGGACGCCCCGGGCACCTCGGCCTCGGCCAGGCGCGCGAGTGCCGAGGCTGCCTCGTGGTCGCCCGACGCCACGACCCGGCGACGGAGCGACCCGGCGAGACCGCGGAGGGACAGCGGGTGTGCGGTCGGCTGGCGGTCCGGCGGGACCGGCACGAGGCGCACGAACGGCGAGGGCGCTTCGTCGTCGTTCGCGACCGTGCCGATGACGACCTGGGTGGTGGCACGCGAGACCGCCCGCGCGAACAGCCGGAGTTCGTCGGCGATCACGGCCGCGCGGTCGTCGACGGAGGCGTGGTCGATGCCCGCCGCCGCCCGGACCAGTCCGTCCGGGTCGAGCAGGCTGCCGCGCACCCGGGTGTTCGGCCAGACGCCGTCCTGCAGCCCGAGCACGACGACCACGTCGCACTCGAGGCCGATGGTCGCCGACGGGGTCAGGACCCGCACACGGCCCGCGGTCCGGTCGGGGCCGATCGAGTCCTCCGGCAGGTCGGCGCCGAGCAGGTCGTCGACGAACACCCGGGCCGGGGCGTCCGGCGTGCGCTCGACGAAGCGCTTCGCGGCGGTGAAGAGTCCGACCACGGCGTCGAGGTGCCGGTCGGCCTCGGCCGCGCCGACCCCACCAGCGGCGGACTGCCCGCCCCAGCTGCCGGCCAGGCCGCTGCGCTCCCAGAGTCCCCAGAGGATCTCCTCGATGCTGGCGTCCGCCTCGGCGTCGGCGCGTGCCTGCACCAGGCTCCGTGCGAGGCGGGTCGCCCGTCGCGCGAACCCGGCGTCGACCGTCGCGAGGCGTTCCGGTGCCCCGAGTGCGTCGACCAGCAGCTCGTCGGCGGTGCGGCTGCCCCCGCCGGCGAGCTCCTCGCGCCGCAGGGCGAGCCGGAGTCGGCGCATCGCCAGAGTGTCCAGGCCGCCGAGCGGGCCGGTCGCGAAGGAGGTCGCGAGGACGGCGTCCAGCGGCAGCACCCCGAGCGCCACCGCCGCGGCGTCGAGCAGGGACCGGGCGGCGGTGTCGTCGCGGGGACGGACCGGCGCGGCGCCGGCGGTCGCGGGTACCTCGGCGACGGAGAGCGCCCGGACGAGTTCGGGGATCGCTGCGCCGCTGCGGGTCACGACGGCCATCCGGTGCCACGGGACGCCGTCGAGCAGCCGGTGTTCGCGGAGCCGACGGGCGACCGCGACGACGAGCGCCGCGCGACTCGCGCCCTCGAGGTGGACCACGGCGTCGGGGCGGGCGTCCTCCGCCGTCGCCGTCGCGGTGCGCTGCCGTCCGGCGGCGGCCGTCCCGATCCGAGCGGTGACGCCGGCGACGAGCGCGCGGATCGGTTCCGGGTAGCGGTGCACCGTCGTCAGCACGACGTCGTCGACGCGGTCCACGCCGAGCCGGACCGCCAGCCGGCCCAGCACGTCGGGCTCGGCACCGCGGAACGCCGACGCGGCGATGTCCGGGTCGCCGAAGGCCACGATCTGCACGCCGGACCGGGCGAGCGCTCCGAGCAGCGCGGTCTCGCCCTCCACCAGCTCCTGCGTGTCGTCGACGACGACGAGCCGGAGTGCGGCGACGCTCGCCGGGACCTGGCCGCGCAGGACGGCCGCGGTGGCGTAGGCGACGAGCTCGGCAGCGTCGAGGCTGGTGGCGCGGAAGGCGGTCACCGCCCCGCGGTACTCGTCGACGAAGTCCCCGACGGCCCGCCACTCCGGGCGCCCGGTGTCGTCCCCGAGTTCACGCATGTCCTCGGGCTCGACGCCGGCGGCCACCGCACGCATCATGACGTCGCGGAGCGCCGTGCGGAACCCGGCGCGCTCGCGCACCACCGCCGTGATGGGCGCCGGCCAGTCGGGGCCGGTGCCGTCCAGCTCGTGTCCTTCGAGCAGGTCGGCGATGATGCGGTCCTGCTCGCCGCCGGTCAGGAGGGTCGGCGGCTCCTGCCCCTGCACGGCCGCGGCGTGCGCGACGATCTGGAACGCGAGGGAGTTCACCGTCCGTGCGAGTGCACCGGGGACCGCACGCTCCACCGAGGCGGCCAGCCGGTCGCGCAGCGCGGTCGCCGCTGTCCGGGCCGAGGTCAGGGCGAGCACGCTGGCGTGGCCGTCCGGCGAGATGCCGTCGGCACGGGCGAGCCGCGCGGCGACCAGCCGCGCGAGCGTCGTCGTCTTGCCGGTACCCGGTGCGCCGATCACGGCGACGTGCCGGCCGTCGGGCAGCGCGAGGACCGCGGCCTGCGACGGGTCCGCTGCGAGGGCCCGCGAGACACCCTCGGGGGCCGGAGCGGGCGTCAGCGTGGTCGTGGGCACCCTCGTACGGTAACCGCCGCGACCGACACCGGCCGGCCGCCACGACCGCCGCGCCGAGACCGGCCGTCGCACTGCACGCCGGGGACCCGTGCGCCTGCGGCGAACGTCCGATGTGCCGGTGGACCGCTCGGATACGCTGTGGTCGTGGACATCAAGATCGGCATCACCAACAGCCCCCGCGAGATCGCCTTCGAGACCGCCCAGACCGCTGACGAGATCGAGAAGGCCGTGTCTGAGGCCCTCGCGTCGAAGTCGACGCACCTCTCGCTCCAGGACGAGAAGGGCCGTCGGTTCATCGTGCCCGTCGGCTCGCTCGCCTACGTCGAGGTCGGCGCCGAGGAATCCCGCCGCATCGGCTTCGTCGCCTGACGACGTGGAACTGCTCTTCGTCGTCCTCGGCGGCCTGATCGTCGGGGCCGTCGCCCACGTCGTGCTGCCGTGGCGCTCGACGCGCGGCTCCCTGCTGGGCCCGGCGGTCGGTGGCGTCGTCGCCGCCGCCCTCTGGGAAGCCCTGAGCTGGGCGGGCTGGAAGTACGACGGCACGTGGATCTGGGTCGTCGCCCTGGTCGGTGCCGGCGTCGTCGCACTCGTCGCCGAGTGGGTCCTCGGCAAGCGCCGCACCGCGGCGGACGCCGACTACTACGAGCGCATCAAGGCCCAGGGCGCCTAGGTCCACCCGACCGGCGGCCAAACAGGCGCGACCGGTGCGACCGGTGCGACCGGTGCGACCGGTGCGACCGGCGGCACGATCAGGCGGTCAGCCCGAGCGCGTCCATCCGTCGGGTGTGCGCGGCGATGAGCTCGGTCCAGACCGGTTCGAGCCGCTCCTGGTCCTCGCGCGCATGTGACGCCAGCGCCGACCGGGCCACGAGCAGCGTGTCCCCGACGAGCCGTCGGCCCCACATCGCCAGCCGCGAACCGACCTGTGGCTCCTCGTCGATGCGGGCGGTCAGTTCCTCGACGACGGCCGCTTCCTCGCGCGCGTCGAACACCGTGCGGAGCCGCTGCCGGACGTCAGAGGGCAGCGAGCGGAGCAGGCTGCCGAACAGGTCGTTGAGGATGCCCGCGGTCACGTACCCGGTGAGCATCGACTCGTACCAGTCCGCACCGCTCGTGCGCTCGAGGAACAGGTCGATCGCCTCGCGGTGGGGCGCCATCAACGCGGCGGGGTCTCCCCCGGATCGCTCGATCTCTGCGACGATGGTCCGGTGCCGCTCGAGTGCGGTCGTCGCCAGCACGCCGGTCACCAGTCGTCCGGACAGCGTGGGGGCACCGGCTCCGGCGCGGCCCATGGTCTCGTAGAGCGACAGCTGCAGGTAGGCCGCCTGGCCGAGGTAGACGTCGAGCTCGGGGCTGACGTCGTCCAGCTGCAGGCGTTCCACGGGCGAGGCGTTCCGCGGGTTGCGCGACGCGAGCCACGCGGCGGCGAGCTGCGCAGCGCGCTTCCGGTTCCACCACGACACCACCCGAAGAGCATAGCGGGAACCCACCCGCGCCCACGCCCGACCGGCCCGTCGGTAGACTGGTCGGGACTTCCACCAGAACTAAGGTGATTCTTTGACTTTCTCAGACCTCAACATCGAGCAGGACATCGTCGATGCGCTCGCCGGCAAGGGCATCATCGAGCCCTTCCCGATCCAGCAGCAGACGATCCCGCTCGCCCTCACCGGCCAGGACATCATCGGCCAGGCCAAGACGGGTACCGGCAAGACCTTCGGGTTCGGCCTCCCGCTCATCCAGCGTCTCGGTGCCGACCCGGCACCCGGCGTGAAGGCCCTCGTCGTCGTCCCCACCCGCGAGCTCGCGGTGCAGGTCACCGAGGACCTCGAGCTGGCCGCGTCGAACCGCCCGACCACGATCGTGTCGATCTACGGCGGCAAGGCGTACGAGGGCCAGATCGAGCAGCTCAAGGCCGGCGCGCAGATCGTCGTCGGCACCCCGGGCCGCCTGATCGACCTGCAGCGGCAGCGCATGCTCGACCTCTCCCACGTGCAGGAGGTCGTCCTCGACGAGGCCGACCGCATGCTCGACCTCGGGTTCCTGTCGGACATCGAGCGGATCTTCCAGGCCATCCCCGAGGTGCGGCACACGATGCTGTTCTCGGCGACGATGCCCGCGCCGATCGTCGCGCTCGCCCGCCGGTTCATGAGCCGCCCGGTGCACATCCGCGCGACCGATCCCGACGAAGGCCTCATGCAGGCCAACATCAAGCACCTCATCTACCGGGCGCACTCGCTCGACAAGGACGAGGTCATCGCCCGCATCCTGCAGGCCGAGGGTCGCGGCAAGACCGTCATCTTCACCCGCACGAAGCGTGCCGCGGCGAAGCTGGTCGAGGAGCTGAAGGACCGCGGGTTCAACGCCGCGGCGGTGCACGGCGACCTCAACCAGGAGCAGCGTGAGCGCGCGATGGCCGCCTTCAAGGCCGGCAAGCGCGACGTGCTCATCGCCACCGACGTCGCCGCGCGCGGCATCGACGTGGACGACGTCACGCACGTCATCAACCACACCATCCCGGACGACCCGGACACGTACCTGCACCGCGCCGGCCGGACCGGTCGTGCGGGCAAGACCGGCATCGCGGTCACGTTCGTCGACTGGGACGACCTGCACAAGTGGACGCTGATCGACAAGGCCCTCGAGTTCGGCATCCCCGAGCCCGTCGAGACCTACTCGTCGTCGCCCCACCTGTTCGAGGAGCTCGACATCCCAAAGGGCACGAAGGGTCGCCTCCCGGGTGCCTCGGCCCACGCCGCTTCCGCCGGCGGTCCGGCCGAGCGCAAGACGGGCGACCGGCCGCCGCGCACCGGCTCGCGTCCGGCCCGCACCCGCACCCGGTCGGGAGGCACGGACAAGCCCGCCTCCGAGGCTCCGGCCGCCGGGTCCCCGGCTCCGGAATCCGCGTCCGGCGCGGCAGAGTCGGTCGAGGCCGGTTCGGCCGACGGCGCCGCGAAGCGTCGCCGGCGTCGCCGTCGCCGTGGGTCCGGCACCGGGTCCGAGGCGACCGCCTCGGCACCGCAGGGCACGTCGGACGGCGAGTAGCGCCTCCAGACCGAAGGGTCCGTCGCTGACGCGACGGGCCCTTCGTCGTCCCCACCCCGGAACCGGGCCCTGCGAAAGCGACGGACACCGACGGAACTCCGGCGCCCATCCGTCGCTCTGACGGCCTGGTCGGCCGATCAGTGCGCGATCTGTCGCTCTCGGGTCAGGCGAGGCGCGAGCCGGCGCCGACGACCGGGGCGCTGCCGGTGGCCTCGGAGCGGATGGCGTCGAACGACGCGAGGGCCGTGCGGTGCTCGCCGAGCCGGTTCGGCTTGCCGGTGCCGTGGTAGTCGCTCGATCCGGTGACGAACAGGCCGTAGCGTCCGGCCCAGTCGAGCAGGGTCCGCTTGCCGTGTGCGAGGTTCTCGCGGTGGTCGACCTCGAGGCCCCCGAGCCCGGCCTCGACGAGCTCGCGGAGCATCGGTTCGTCGATGACGATGCCGCGCGAGGACGCCGCCGGATGCGCGATCACGGGGACGCCGCCGGCCTGCCGGATGAGCTCGACGCCACGGAGCGGGGTCGGGGCGTCGTGCGGCTCGTAGTAGCCCGAGGAGGGGTGCAGGATGCCCCGGAACGCGGCGCTCCGGTCGACCTCGAGCCCGCGCGCCACGAGGGCGTCGGCGATGTGGGGTCGGCCGATCGTCGCGCCGTCGCGGGACTGCGCGAGCACGTCCTCCCACGTGACCGCGTGGTCGCGACCGATGCGATCGACCATCCGCCGGGCGCGTGCGAGCCGACCGTCGCGGATCCGGCCGGTCTCCTCGACGAGGCCGGGGTGTTCCGGGTCCACCAGGTAGCCGAGGACGTGGACGCTCCGGTACCCGACGCGCGTGCTGAGCTCGAGGGCCGGCAGGAGCGTGAGCGGCAGGTCGCGAGCGGTCGCCGATGCCTCGGCCCAGCCCGCGGTCGTGTCGTGGTCCGTCAGGGCGACGGCGTCCAGCCCGGCGGCTGCTGCCGCTCGGACGAGGTCCGCGGGTCGCTCGGTGCCGTCGGAGACGCTCGAGTGCGCGTGCAGGTCGATGAACGGATCAGGCACGGTCCAATGCTATCCACAGGTGAGGAGGCGCACAGGCCGCGGTCCGTCGGGCGGTGCGATGATGGGTCCATGTCCGACACCACACCCCGCGCGACGAGCAACCGTTCCACGACCCCCGGGTCCTCGACGTTCAAGGACTACATCGGGTCGCAGTGGGCCGAACGCGACCGCCCGCTGCCCGAGCCGCGCGAGCAGGCCGCCTTCGCCGCCGAGCGCCGTGCGCGGATCTCCGAACTGCACCCTGGTCGCACCATCGTCGTGCCGGCCGGGCAGGCGAAGGTCCGGTCGAACGACTGCGACTACCCGTTCCGTCCTCACTCCGCCTTCGCGCACCTGACCGGCTGGGGCACCGACACCGTCGTCGGCTCCGTGCTCGTCATGACGCCGAACGGCTCCGGTCACGACGCCACGGTCTACTTCCGCGCGACCGCGGGGCGCGACTCCGAGGAGTTCTACGCCAACCCGGAGATCGGTGAGTTCTGGGTCGGCCCGCGTCCGTCGCTGGACGAGGTCGCAGCGGACCTCGGTGTCGCGACGGCCGACCTCGGCGCGTTCGACGACGTGGCCGCCGGCCTCGACACGTCGGCGCTCCTCGTGCGTGAAGCCGACACCGACCTCACCCGCGCGATCGACGAGCGGCTCGGCGGCCCGGTCGGCGGCGCACCCGAGGCCGACGGCGCCCCCGCGACGGACGACGTCCTCGCCCGCGACCTGTCCGAGCTCCGGCTCGTGAAGGACGCGTACGAGGTGCACGAGCTCCGCGCAGCGGTCGACGCCACGAAGGCCGGCTTCGACGACGTCATCGCCGACTTCGACGCCGTGCTGGCGCACCCCCGCGGCGAACGCATCGTCGAGGGCACGTTCAACCGCCGAGCCCGCGCCGACGGCAACACGGTGGGCTACGACACCATCGCCGCCTCCGGCCACCACGCCTGCATCCTGCACTGGACCCGGAACGACGGCGCCGTCCAGCCGGGCGACCTCATCCTCATCGACGCCGGGGTCGAGGTCGACTCGTTCTACACGGCCGACATCACCCGGACGCTGCCGGTCAGCGGCACCTTCACCGACGTGCAGCGCCTGGTGTACGAGGCCGTGCTGGAAGCCGCCGACGCCGCGTTCGCGATCGTCAAGCCCGGCATCACCTTCCGCCAGGTGCACGCCACCGCGATGGAGGTCATCGCCCGGAAGACCGCCGAGTGGGGCTTCCTGCCCGGCACCGCCGAGGAATCCCTGCAGCCGGAGAACCAGTTCCACCGGCGCTACATGGTGCACGGCACGAGCCATCACCTCGGTCTCGACGTGCACGACTGCGCGAAGGCCCGCCGCGAGATGTACATCGACGGCATCGTGCAGCCCGGCATGGTGTTCACGATCGAGCCCGGACTGTACTTCCAGCAGGACGACCTGACCGTGCCGGAGGAGTTCCGCGGCATCGGCGTCCGGATCGAGGACGACATCCTCGTGACCGAGGACGGCGCCGAGAACCTGTCGATCGGCATCCCCCGGACCCCCTCGGAAGTGGAGGGGTGGATCGCCCGCTCCGGCCGCTAGCCTGAGCGGGTGACGACGCCCGAGGCCTCCCCCAGCACGAACCCCAGCCAGCGCCCCGCCACCCCGGCGGACGACTCGACCGTGTTCGCGATCGACGTCGAGCACTTCGACTCCCCCGACGCCCAGCGGCTCCGCGCCGCGCAGCGTCTCGAGATCGACCGTGCCTACGGCGGCGACACCGAGCCGGGCGACAAGCCCACGGCCGAGTCGATCGCCGTGTTCTTCGTCGCCCGCGACGAGGACGGCACACCGCTCGCCTGCGGCGGCCTGCGCGTCGTGCAGGACGGCATCACCGAGATCAAGCGGATGTACGTCCGGCCGGAGTCGCGCGGCTCGGGTGTCGCGGCGGCGATGCTGCGTCGACTCGAGGAAGCGGCGATCGACCTCGGGTCACCGGCCCTGGTGCTCGAGACCGGCAACGAGCAGAAGCGGGCGATCGGGTTCTACGAGCGCGAGGGGTTCTCGCGCATCGCGAACTTCGGTCCGTACGTCGGGGCGCCGCTGTCCATCTGCTACTCGAAGGTCCTGTAGCCCTCGATCCCGGTGCCGAGCGCGCGGCCGCGGGCTCGGGCTCGGCCGTGGGCGACGTGGCGAGATCGCACTTCCGCGGTCATCATCGCCGCCGAACCCCGCCGGAGTGCGATCTCGGCGGAAACGACGCCGCCGCAGCCCGAGCTCAGCGGGACTCGTCGTCCTTCGCGTCCGGAGCGGGCTCCGGAGCGGGCGCCGGCGCGGACGTCGGCGTGGCGCCGGTGACCCGCTCGCCGTAGCGCGGCGGCTCGTCGTGGCGGGGCTGCTGCGCGGCCGCGGGCTCGGCCGGAGCGGGTGCCGTCGCGGGGGTCTCCCCGTACCGCGGGCCCTCGTTCGTGCCGTAGCGCGGCGCTCCCGTCTGCGCGCCGGGAGTCGGCGTGCCGGGCTGCTGCGTGCCTCCAGGCTGCTGGTGCGGTGTGGCGTGCCCACCGTAGGGCGATCCCTGGGGCTGGTTCGGCTGCCCGTTCTGCGGGCCGGGCCGCCACGGCTGCTGCGGCGGCTGCCCCTGGAAGCCGGCCCCCGGTGCTCCTGGTGCGCCGGGCGTGCCCGGGTTCCAGTGCGTCTGCGGGGCGACGCCGGCCTCGCCCAGGATCCGGCGGGCCTGCCCGGTCAGCTGCGGGGCGACGACGATCTGGTAGTTCGTGGCGAGCACCTGGTGCACGCTCGTGAAGTCGCGCTGCCGCTTCGTGATCGCGAAGGAGACGATGCCGTAGAGCATGCCGAAGGCCGCACCGATGATGGCGGCGGCGAGGATGAGGCCGCCCGCACTCGGGGAGAACAGGGTGAGCACGATGCCGAAGAAGATGCCGAGCCAGAGGCCGGACAGCGCGCCGGCGATGGCGGCGCGGCCGTAGGTCATCTTGCCGGTGACCCGCTCGACGGTCTTGAGGTCGTTGCCGACGATCGAGAGCTGGTTGACCGGGAAGTCGGCCTCGGCGAGCTTCGCGACGACGCGCTGGGCGTCGGGGTAGCTGTCGTAGGTGCCGAGGACGTCGCCCTTGGGCAGCGTCGGGAAGGCCTGGGCGGTCCTGCCGGCGAAGGGGCTCTGATTGCTCACCCAGCCATCATTCACCGAACACCTTGCGATCGCACGTGCACCGCCGGGGAAGAGCCCGGGACGGCTCGGGCACCGTGCGGCCAGACGCACCGACTACGCTGTGTCGGGTGAGCGCCACGAAGGTCTTCGTCGCCCGCCTCGCCGGGTGCTCCGTCTTCGACCCCGCGGGCGACCGCGTCGGCAGGGTGCGGGACGTCCTCGTCGTCTACCGACGGGTCGATGCCCCGCACGTCGTCGGTCTCATCGTCGAGGTGCCGGGCAAACGCCGCATCTTCGTCAGCATCGGCCGGATCACCTCGATCGGTGCCGGGCAGGTCATCACGACGGGCCTCGTGAACATGCGCCGCTTCGAGCAGCGCGGCGGCGAGGTCCGGGTGATCGCCGAGATGCTCGGCCGCAAGGTCCTCATCAAGAAGGAGCGCATCCGCGCCACCATCGAGGACGTCGCGATCGAGGACCGCGGGCAGGGCGACTGGGAGGTCTCGCAGCTCTTCCTCCGCAAGCCGAAGACCACGCCGTCGCCGTTCGGCAAGGGCCCGACCACGTTCGCGACCTGGAACGAGGTGACCGAGGACGAGCTCCCCGGCGAGGCGCAGTCCGCCGAGCACGTCATCGCCGCGTACTCCGACCTGCTGCCGGCCGACCTCGCGTCGACGCTGCTCGACCTGCCCGAGGAGCGCCGCTTCGAGGTGGCCGAGGAACTCCCCGACGACCGGCTCGCCGACGTGCTCGAGGAGATGCCCGACCAGCAGCGCATCGAGATCCTCACCCGGCTCGTGGACTCCCGAGCGGCCGACGTCCTCGACCACATGCAGCCGGACGACGCGGCCGACGTCCTCGCGCAGTTCTCCGACGAGCGCAGTGAAGCCCTCCTCCAGCTCATGGAGCCGGAGGAGGCGCAGGACGTCCGCATGCTCCTCGAGTACGAGCCGGACACGGCGGGTGGGCTCATGACGACCGAGCCGGTGATCGTCTCGGCCGACGCCACCGTCGCCGAGGGCCTCGCCCTGGTCCGTCGCCACGAGCTCGCGCCGGTCCTCGGGGCCGCGGTCTGCGTCACGCTGCCGCCGTACGAGCCGCCGACCGGCCGGTTCCTCGGGCTCGTCCACTTCCAGCGGATGCTCCGGTACCCGCCGAACGAACGACTCGGCACGCTCATCGACCAGCAGACCGACCCGGTCCGGGTCGACGCGAGCGCCGCCGAGGTCACCCGCATCATGGCGACGTACAACCTGCTGTCCGTGCCCGTGGTCGACGACGCCCACCGACTCGTCGGGGTGGTGACGATCGACGATGTCCTCGACCACGTCCTGCCGGACGACTGGCGAAGTCAGGGCGAGGGGGAACCCTCACCGCTCCCACGCCAACGCCCGCGCAAGACGCCCGTGACGACGGGAAGGAGGACCACCCGTGGCCCGAACGGATGAGAACCGCCAGGAACGCCTCGAGCGTCAGGAGCGCCTCGACTCCCCGAAGGGCATGCGCACGCGCGTGCTCCCGACCCGCCGTCGATCCGGTCGCGGTGACACCTTCGGCCGCGCTACCGAGGGCATCGCACGCGCCATGGGAACGCCCTGGTTCCTGGTCGGCCTGACCCTTTTCTGCGTGGTTTGGATGGGCTGGAACACGCTCCTGCCGAAGTCGTGGCAGTTCGACTCCGCGGCGATCGGCTTCACGGCCCTGACCCTCGTGCTGTCGCTGCAGGCCTCGTACGCCGCGCCGCTCATCCTGCTCGCCCAGAACCGGCAGGACGACCGCGACCGGGTGCAGTTCGAGCAGGACCGGCAGCGTGCCGAGCGGAACCTGGCGGACACCGAGTACCTCGCCCGCGAGGTCGTCGCACTCCGCCTCGCGATGCGCGACATGGCGTCGAAGGACTTCATCCGCGCCGAGATCCGCTCCCTGCTCGAGGAGCTCGACCGCCGCGACGCGATCGACGACGGGGAGCCGGAGCGATCGGTCGACGTCCGTGGCTGAGGCCACGGCACCGCAGGACGACCAGGCGCTCGGCGCAGCGGTCCTCGCTGCGCTCGACCGCGTCATCGATCCGGAGATCCGCCGGCCCGTCACCGAGCTCGACATGATCCGCGGGGTCGACGTGCAGCCTGGAGGCACGGTGCGCGTCGACCTGCAGCTCACGATCGTCGGGTGCCCGGCCGCCGACACGATCGAGCGCGACGTCCGTGCGGCCGCCGGCTCCGTGGACGGCGTCGCCGCCGTCGCCGTCGACGTGTCCGTGATGGCGCCGGCGACGCGGGCCGCCCTGACCGAGCGGCTCCGAGCCGGACGACCCCGTGGCGTGCAGTTCACGCCGGACTCCCTCACCCGGGTGATCGCGGTGACGAGCGGCAAGGGCGGCGTCGGCAAGTCCACCGTCACCGTGAACCTCGCCGCGGCGCTCGCGGCACGGGGGCAGCGCGTCGGGATCGTGGACGTCGACGTGCACGGCTTCAGCGTGCCGGGGCTGATGGGGCTCACCGACGAGCACGGTGTCGCTCCCCGCCCGACCCGCGTGGACAGCATGATCCTGCCGCCGGTCGCCCACGACGTGAAGGTCGTCTCGATCGGGATGTTCGTCGACGACGTCTCGACCGCGGTGTCCTGGCGCGGACCGATGCTGCACCGCACCGTGTCGCAGTTCCTGACGGACGTGTTCTTCGGCGACCTCGACGTGCTCCTGCTCGACCTGCCGCCCGGCACCGGCGACGTCGCGATCTCGGTCGGCCAGCTGCTCCCGCACGCCGAGGTGCTGGTCGTCACCACGCCGCAGGCCGCCGCGGCCGACGTGGCCGAGCGGAGCGGCATCGTCGCCCGGCAGACCGGGCAGCGCGTCATCGGCGTCGTCGAGAACATGGCTGGCCTCGTGCAGCCCGACGGCTCCGTGCTGCACCTGTTCGGCGAAGGTGGCGGTGCCGAGACGGCGCGGCGGCTCTCCCGCGACCAGGACTCGCCCGTCCCGGTGCTCGGCAGCGTGCCGCTGTCGATCCCGTTGCGCGAGGGCGGGGACTCCGGCGTGCCCGTGGTGCTCGGCGTCCCCACGGACCCGGCAGCGCAGGCGCTCGCGGCCGTCGCGGACCGGATCACCACGATGGGCCGCGGGTTGTCCGGCCGGAAGCTCGGCCTGTCGCTGACCTAGGCTCAGTTCCATGAGCACCGACCACGTCAGCGTCGACTGGGATCACGCCCGCGACACCAACCGCGCGAACTGGGACGACCGCGTGCCCATCCACGAGGGCGCGTACGAGATCGACGCCCTCGCCGACCCGGACCACCGCTCGACGGTCGTCCGCGACGACCTGCCCGTCCTCCGGCCGTGGCTCCCCGACGGTTCCCTCGCCGGGCTCGACGTCTGCCACCTGCAGTGCCACATCGGCACCGACACCGTCTCCCTCGCACGTGAGGGCGCACGGCTCACCGGGGTCGACTTCTCCCCCGCCGCCCTCGCGTCCGCCGCCGGGCTGTCCGCGCGGCTCGGCCTCGACGTCACCTGGGTCGAGACCGACGTGCTGGACGCCCGCGCTGCGGTGGTCGGCGACTTCGACGTCGTCTACACGAGCATCGGCACGATCTGCTGGCTCGACGACCTCGACCGGTGGGCGGCACAGGTGGCAGCGTTGCTCCGGCCCGGCGGGGTGTTCTTCATCCGCGACGGCCATCCGGCGCTGTACGCGCTCGACGAGTCCGCCGACGAGCTCGTGACCCGGTACCGGTACTTCCCGGACGGCACCGCGCAGCAGTGGGACGACGCGGGCACGTACGCGGGCGACGGCACCGTGGCGAACACCCGAACGTACGAGTGGCCGCATCCCCTGTCCGAGATCGTGAACGCGCTGCTCGGCGCCGGGTTGCGCCTGCGGCTGCTCGACGAGGGACGGACGCTGCCGTGGCGCTTCAGCCCGCGCATGGAGGACACCGGCGACGGCTCGTGGGCGTGGCCCGACGCCGACCACGACCGTGTCCCGACGACCTTCACGATCGTCGCGACGCGCGACTGAGCCACGGACGGACTGGAGGCGCGGTGCCGGGCTGGCACCGCGCCTCCAGTCCGTCAGCTGGTCACGTGACGGGCGTCAGGTCGCTTCCGCGTCGAAGGGTGCGCTCTCGCCGACGGCGAGCGGCACCACGGGTGCCGTCGCACGGACCTTGGACGCGGTGACCTGCGCCGTCTGCACGGCGGCCGCGCTGCCACCGGAGTCGAGCAGGGCATCGCGGATGATCCGGCGGGGGTCGTACTGCCGCGGGTCGAGCTTCTGCCAGTCGACCTCGTCGAACTCGGGACCCATCTCCTCGCGCATGCGGTCCTTCGCGGTGTCCGCGAAGCGACGGACGGCCTTCACGAACTCGGCGAGCTTCTGGGCGTACAGCGGCAGCCGCTGGGGACCGAGCAGGAGGACGCCGATGATCCCGATGACCAGGAACTTCTCGAAGCCGTCGAACACGGTACGAGCGTAACCCGTCCCGGCCGCGCAGCACCCGTAGAGTTGTCACCCGAACGGAGTGTGCGTGTCAGAGAAAGAGTCGAACTGGAAGTTCGCCGAGGACCTCGTCTCGGAATCCGAGGTGATCGCCCGAGCGCGTGAGCACTCCCTCGAGCTCGGGGTCGAGGCGATCTCGCCGGCGATCGGCGCGCAGGTCGGCGTCATCGCCGCCGCGTCCCGCGCGACGAGCATCATCGAGATCGGCACCGGGCTCGGCGTGTCCGGGCTGTACCTGCTCGGCGGGGCTCCGAACGCGACCCTCACCACGATCGACGTCGAGGTCGACCATCAGCAGTACGCCCGCGACGCCTACATCGCCGCCGGCACCGCTCCCGCCCGCATCCGGCTCATCCCGGGCCGCGCGAACCAGGTCCTCCCCCGGATGAACGAGGCGTCGTACGACGTCGTGCTCGTCGACGCCGACCCGGAGCACGTCATCGAGTACGTCGAGCACGGGCTGCGGCTCGCGCGGCTCGGCGGGACGGTGCTCGTGCCGCACGCGCTCTGGCGTGGTCGGGTCGCCGACCCGGTGAAGCGGGACCGCGCGACCACGGACTTCCGGCTGCTGCTCACCGAGGTGTCGACCTCGGGTGCGGTCATCAGCTCCCTGTCGCCCGCTGGTGACGGGCTGCTGCAGATGACGAAGGTCTCCGCGTAGCTCACAGGTACCGGCGCACCTCGTCGCTGAACCGCGGGACTCCTCCGCGGCGAAGCGTACCGAGGATGTCCTCGACGGACTGTGGCGGGTCGGCGTAGTCCTCGCTGAGTTCCCGGAGCACCCGCGTGACCATGCCGGGGTAGAGGTCGAGCTGATCGAGCAGGAACACGTCCGGATGGACGACCTCCACATCGAAGGGCTCGAGCGACACTGCCGGGAGGTCGCGCAGGTTGAACGTGACGAGCGCGTCGGCCTTGGCCCGGATGGCTGCGGCGAGCACGTGCCGGTCCTTCTCGTCGCAGGTCAACCCGTCGACCAGGTCATCGTGTCCGGTCACGAGAGCGTCCGGGAAGTACGTCCGCATCACGCCGAGCCGTCGGTCGATGCCGTCCGCCAGGATGCCGGCGTCGACCGCGTTCCGGCGTACCTCGTCCAGCACCTCGTCGGACCAGAGCGGCCGGTACGCGCCTTCGTCGGCGAGGCGGAGGAGCAGGTCGGAGAGCGTGATCCCGTAGATCGCGCACGCGTCGAAGAAGACCGGGAACGCCACGATCAGTCAGTGCTCGACGCGTCGGTGCGCTGGCGGTCGAGCGTCTGCCCCTCGCGCGCCGACTGGCGGAGTGCCGCGCGGCGGCGCACACGGAACTGCTCCTGGAAGTCGACGAGGTCACGGAGGAGCACTCGCCGGTGCCGCCCGCGCTTCTCGAACGCGATGCTGCCGTCTTCGAGGTACTTGACGAGGGTCGGTCGGGAGACACCGAGGAAGTCTGCGGCCTGCTGCGTCGTCATCTGGGTGTCGTTCCTGGCGACGGTGACGCCGCTGCCCTGCGCGAGGGCGTCCACGACCTGCTCGAGCACCTCGAAGATCTCGATCGGGATCGCACGCACGCGTCCGTCAGGAGCGCGGAGTTCCGCGAGGTGCACGGCCGTGTGCTCGTCGCGCGCAGCCTGCTCGATCTCGCGGATGAGCTGCGCGAGGCCGGCGATGTCCTCTCGGTCGTCCGCGGGGAAGTACGTCCGCGAAGACCGCCGATCGGTCGTGGTCGTCATGAGGGCCATGCTATTCGAAAGAAACGAAACGCGCTGGGTCGTCAGGACAGGTGCCGCAGGTACCGCTCCGGCGACTCGAGGAACGACCGCTGGTGCCGGACGAGGTCGAGGTCGGCCCAGTCGGTCCGACGGAGGCCCCAGTCCCCCACCTCGAGCACCGTCGCGCCGGGGAAGGCGGCGAGCACCGGCGAGTGCGTCGACAGGATCACCTGTCCGACGCCGGTCTCGACGATCGACTGCAGCAGTCCGATGAGCGCCAGACACCCGGAGAAGGACAGCGCGGACTCCGGCTCGTCGAGGATCCACAACCCGGGCCACCGCGCACGGTCGATCACGAAGTCCAGGAAGGACTCGCCGTGGCTGCGCTCGTGGAAGACCGGCTCGGGACGCGATCGGTTCGGGTGTTCCTCGAGGTAGGTGAAGAAGCCGTGCATGGTCTCCGCGCGCAGGAAGAACCCGCCGCGCGGAGCGCCGAAGTCCCTCCGGATGGCGATGTGCTCGCAGAGGGCGGACTCGGACGGACGGGTCGAGTGCTGGGAGCCGGTGCCGCCGCCCTCCGGCGCCATGCCGAACTGCAGCGCGATCGCCTCGACGATGGTCGACTTCCCGACGCCGTTCTCGCCGACGAACACCGTGACCGGGTCGAGGTCGAGCCCCTCGTCGAGGAGCTGCCGCACGGGGGCCAGGGTCGCCGGCCAGACGTCGCGGGGCATCGGGTGCGGGTCGAGGTACTCCTCGACGCGACGGATCGGCATGTGGGTCCTCGGCACGGACGCCATCATGCCGTGCCCGGCCGACACCGGGCCGGAGCCGGGTGCCCGTGCACGGCGGTCGCGCCGGACTGCGGTCGGTTGCCCGTGCACGGCGGTCGCACCGGACAGCGGAAGGCCCGGAACGTACACGTTCCGGGCCTTCCGTTCTGGTGCTTCGACGTACTAGGCCGAGACGACCTCAGCGAGTGCGTCGTGGAGTTCCTTGGCCTCGGCATCGTTGACCGAGACGACCAGGCGGCCTCCACCTTCGAGCGGAACCCGCACGATGATGAGTCGACCCTCCTTAACAGCCTCCATCGGCCCGTCACCGGTCCTCGGCTTCATGGCTGCCATCAGATGTCCCCTTTCGTGCAGTACATGCACCCCCATTATCTCGTATCGATGGGGGAACTGCGAAACCGCCCAGGTTGGGGGTGGCGAATCGGGACGTTCTCGCGGTTCGGAATGGTCACCTTGGCGTATGCCGAACATCCGCTCCACGCGCAATCGGACCCTTCGAGACGGATCCGCGGCGTCCGCACACGCCGACGACGCGGTCCCGGCGGGGATGCGGATCGCCGGCGCGTTCTCGTGGCGCCTGCTCGTCGTCGGTGCCCTGCTCGCGGTCGTGGTGGCGCTCGTCGTCCTGCTGCAGGACATCGTCGTGCCGTTCCTCGTCGCCCTGCTCGTCTGCGCCCTCCTCGCCCCGATGTCGGCGTTCCTGCAGCGCCACCGCTGGCCGAAGTGGACCGCGGTGCTCTCGTGCTTCATCGCGATCGTGCTGGCGATCGGCGGACTCGCACTGATCGTGACCGCGCAGATCCGCTACGATCTGCCCTCGCTCGAGCACCGGCTGCACCACAGCGTCCGGTCGCTGCAGTCCCTCCTCGACAGCGAGCCGTTCGGCATCACCGCGAGTGACGTCAACCGGTGGGTGTCCGACGGCACCGACTACCTGCAGGCCCACGCCTCGTCGATCCTGTCCGGCTTCCAAGAGGCAGGGTCGGGCGCGGTGCACGCGTTCGAGGGCCTGTTCATCATCGTGTTCACGACGCTGTTCGTGCTCATCGACGGGCCGCGGATCTGGGCGTGGGTGGTCCGACTGTTCCCGCGCCGCGCCCGTCCGCGGATCGACGTCGCCGGCCACGCCGGGTGGAAGACCCTGACGAGCTTCATCCGCATCCAGCTCCTCGTCGCCGTCACCGACGCGCTCGGCGTCGTGATCGGGGCGCTCGTCCTGCAGGTGCCGCTGGCCATCCCGATCGGCGTGATCGTGTTCCTCGGCGCGTTCATCCCGGTCGTCGGCGCGATCGTCGCCGGGATCGTGGCGGTCCTCATCGCGCTGGTGTTCAACGGGTGGGTGACGGCGCTCATCATGCTCGGGGTCGTCGTGCTCGTGCAGCAGCTGGAGAGCCACGTGCTGCACCCGTTCCTGACCGGTCAGGCCGTCAAGGTGCACCCGCTCGGCGTGGTCCTCGGCGTCACCGCGGGTACCACGATCGCCGGTGTCGTCGGGGCGTTCTTCGCGGTGCCGTTCATCGCGACGGTGAACGCGATGGTGACCGCAGCGGCGGCGTGGCGCCCGGGCGACGACGTGCCCGTCGGATCAGGCCGCACCGATCACGGCGGGGTCCAGTCGTAGCCGTCGACCCACCAGCAGAAGTACAGCCACGCCCACTGCGCGGCGACGAACGCGACCACGACGGCGACCCGGTACACCCGCGACCGCGGCAGCGCGACGATCCCGAGGAGCGGCGCGATCGGCAGCAGGATGCGCCACGTGCTCGACTGCGGGAAGAACACCGCGAGCAGGTAGACCAGGTACGCGACGCCCCAGAGCCGGAGCTCGAGTCCGATCCGTCGCGCGGCCGGCAGGAACACGAAGGCCGCGAACCCGACGACGACCACGGCGAGCAGGATCCCCCCGGCCGGCTGCCGGAACCACCAGCCGAAGCCCTGGATCCACGGCGCGAAGGGCACGAGCTCCTTCCACCCGATGTACGACGATCGCCACGCGAGTTCGGTGTCCGTGTAGGCCTTCGGCACGCCGGTCACCGCCCAGGCGATCGCCGGCCAGGCCAGCCCGACCAGCCCCGAGACGACGGCCACCACGGCGGGTGGCACGAACCGGCGCACGGTCAGCGGCTCCGACGAACGGACCCACGCGGGCCGGATGGACCACGCACCGAGGAACAGCACCACCAGGAGCGCGAACGCCAGCCCGGTCGGCCGGGTCATGCCGAGCAGCAGCACGACGGGCAGCATCGTCCACCAGCGCCGGTCGACCATGAGCAGCAGCGCGACGAGGAGCAGGAAGAGCCCCATCGACTCCGCGTAGGCGACCTGGAACATCGCGGACACCGGCGCAACGCAGAACAGCACCGTGGCGAACGTCGCGCGAGCCGGGTCGAGGAAGCGTCCCATCAGCCGGCGGAACACCAGCGCTGCGCCCCAGCCGAACAGCAGCGAGACCGCGACCGCGATGAACTCGAACGACGCCCCGGTCAGCGCCATCAGCGCCCGCACCAGGAACGGGTACGCCGGCATGAACGCCCACGCGTTCTCGGTGACGTGCCCGGCGGCGTCCACCGGCAGCGTCGACGGGTACCCGTTCGCGGCGATCACCCGGTACCAGGCGCCGTCCCAGATCGACGCGAACGACAGGTACGACGGGTGCTGGACGGTGAAGGAGTTCGCCGCCTGCACGCTCGCGAACGCGGAGAGCATCGCCCCCGTGACGAGCCGCGCGAGGACGTAGACGACCGTGATGCGCACCCACCACGGCACCACCCGGTAGCGGGCGTGCCACCGGGCGCGGGTGGGGCTCAGCCGGGTCGACCCGGCTGTGGTCAGGCCGTCAGCCACCGACGCAGACCGTCCTCGACCGAGGTGATCTGGTCGACGGGGACCTGCTCGTCGTCGTGGTGGGCGAACACGGGATCGCCGGGGCCGTAGTTCACGGCGGGGATGCCGAGCGCCGAGAAGCGTGCGACGTCGGTCCAGCCGTACTTCGGGCGGGGCTCCGGGCCACCGACCGCCGCGACGAAGTCCTGCGCGAGGGGCGCGTCGAGCCCGGGCCGTGCGCCGGCGGCGAGGTCGACGATCTGCACGTCGTACCCGTCGAAGAGCTCGCGGATGTGCGCCACGGCCTCGTCGGCGCTCCGCGAGGGCGCGAAGCGGTAGTTCACGTGCACCATCGCTTCGTCGGGGATGACGTTGCCGGCGATGCCGCCCGTGATGCCGACGGCGTTGAGGCCCTCGCGGTACTCGAGTCCGTCGACCGTGACCGTGCGGGGCTCGTACGCCGCCAGCGTCGCCAGGATCGGCGCGGTCTTGTGGATCGCGTTGTCGCCGATCCAGCTGCGGGCGCTGTGCGACCGCTTGCCGAACGTGCGGATCTCGGCGCGGAGGTTGCCGTTGCAGCCGCCCTCGATCTGCGCCCCGGACGGCTCGCCGAGGATCGCGAAGTCACCGGCGAGCAACTCCGGCCGCGTGCGGGCCAGCCGGCCGAGGCCGTTGAGGGAGTCGCTCACCTCTTCGTGGTCGTAGAAGACCCAGGTCAGGTCGACGCTCGGCTCGGCGAGGTCGTGGGCGAGCTTCAGCTGGACGGCGCAGCCGCCCTTCATGTCGACGGTGCCGCGGCCCCAGAGGATCTCGGTGCCGTCCTCGGTCGTCCGGAACTCCGTCGGCAGGTTGCCGTTGAGCGGGACGGTGTCGATGTGCCCGGCGATGACGACGCGGCGGTCGCGCCCGAGGTTCGTCCGCGCCACGATCGAGTCGCCGTCGCGGATCACCTCGAGGTGGGCGAGCGGCGTCAGCGCCGCTTCGATCGCGTCGGCGAGGGGCCCTTCGCCACCGGACACCGACTCGATGTCGCAGATGGCGCGGGTGATGTCGATGGACGAGGCGGTGAGGTCGAGCTGCTCCGGCATGCGGTCACCTTATCGGCCGCCCCTTGCCGCCCGCTGGCCCGGCGGACCGGCGCGCGTTCCGTCCTCGCCGCAGCCGCGGCCTGGAGGCGCGGGTCACCTCCGCAGCACCCGTCCGGACGGACGGGTGCTCGCCCCCACCGCATCGGTACCCTGGTCCGGTGACCGACACGACCGCACAGCCCGACCCGACGTCCGGGGCCGACCGCCCCACCCACGCGTGGGGCCACGGCCTCGCGACGATCGCCGCCGACGGCACGACGCTCGACACGTGGTACCCGGAGACGCACCTCGGAGCCCTGCCGTCCGACGCGGCCTTCCCCGCCGAGCTCCGCGCGCACGTGGGCGACGACCCGCGCCGCGAGGTCCGCATCGAAGCCGTCACGACCGAGGTCACGATCGACGCCGCCCCCGCGAGCACCCCGGACGCGTACCTCCGCCTCCACCTCCTCAGCCACCTGCGCGTCCGCCCGAACGAGGTCAACCTCGACGGGGTCTTCGCGCACCTGCCGATCGTCGCGTGGACGAACGCCGGCCCGGTCCACCCCGACGCCCTCACCCGGCTCCGACCGACCCTGCAGCGCGCCGGCATCGCCGTGCACGCCATCGACAAGTTCCCGCGGCTCGTCGACTACGTCGTGCCGGACCGGGTCCGCATCGGCGACGCGAACCGGGTCCGTCTCGGCGCACACCTCGCACCGGGGACGACCGTCATGCACGAGGGCTTCGTGAACTTCAACGCCGGCACCCTCGGCGACGCGATGATCGAGGGCCGCGTCTCGCAGGGCGTCGTCGTCGGCAACGGCACCGACATCGGCGGCGGCGCGTCCATCATGGGCACGCTGTCCGGCGGCGGCACGCACCGGGTGTCCCTCGGCGAGCGTGCGCTCCTCGGCGCCAACGCCGGGCTCGGGATCTCCCTCGGCGACGACTCCGTGGTCGAGGCAGGGCTGTACGTGACCGCGGGCACGAAGGTCGTCCTCGTCGGCGCCGCCCCGAACCCGGACGGCACCGCGAAGACGGTGAAGGCCGCCGAGCTGTCCGGCGTCCCCAACGTCCTGTTCCGCCGCAACTCGGTGACCGGGGCCGTCGAGGCCCTGCAGCGCCAGGGGCAGGGCATCCAGCTCAACACCGCACTGCACGCGTGACGCGCACGGGGCACGCTCCCCCGCGGAGCGCCCCGCGCGCGGCGTGACCGTCTGGAGGCGCGGTGCCGGTCCACGAGACCGGCACCGCGCCTCCAGTCCGTTGCGTCAGTCGGTGACGACGTACCGGAGGTCCGGGGCGGAGGTGCCGTTCGCCGGGTTCGCGGCGCGCACGACGATCTCCTCGCCGGTCCGGACGGGCAGGATGCCGCCGTACACCTGGTTCGAGACCTTCGAGAGTCCCCTGGTCGAGCCGTCCGACAGGGTGACGTCCACCACGGCGAACGGGGAGGACGACACCTGGATCCGGATGGCCTCCGGGCCGAGCCGCTGGACGCGGAGCACCTCGGTGGCCGGGAACGCGGAGGCAGCGGAGGTCGACGCGGTGGCGGTGGCCTCGGGGGCGCTCCGCGGGGCCGCATCGGCTGCCGGGCCGGACGCGAGGCCGGCGCCGGACAGTCCGAGGACGAGTGCTCCGGCGGCGATGGCGTGGGGGATGTGCATGTGGTCCTCTCTGGGGGCGAGGGTCGCCCGGGACCACCTTACATTTCACATACCGACGCACCTGAGCGAGCGCTCGGGACCATCAGTGCTGCGGGAGGTCGCGCTCCGGGTGGCCGACGTACAGCTGCTGCGGGCGGCCGATCTTGTTGAGCGGGTCGTTGTTGAGCTCGCGCCACTGGGCGATCCACCCGGGCAGACGACCGATCGCGAACAGGACCGTGAACATCCGCGGCGGGAAACCCATCGCCTTGTAGATGATGCCCGTGTAGAAGTCGACGTTCGGGTAGAGCTTGCGGTCGATGAAGTACTGGTCGGACAGCGCGATCTGCTCGAGCTCCTTCGCGATGTCGAGCAGGTCGTCCTGCACGCCGAGCGACTCGAGGACCTCGTCCGCGCTCTCCTTCACGAGCTTCGCGCGCGGGTCGTAGTTCTTGTAGACGCGGTGCCCGAAGCCCATGAGCTTCACCCCGCGCTCCTTGTTCTTCACCCGCTCGACGAAGCGCTGGACCGGCTCGCCGGAGTCCTTGATCTGCTGGAGCATCTCGAGGACGGCCTCGTTCGCACCACCGTGCAGCGGACCGTACAGGGCGTTGATGCCGGCGGAGATCGAGGCGAACATGTTCGCCTTCGTCGACCCGACCATGCGGACCGTGGCCGTCGACGCGTTCTGCTCGTGATCCTCGTGCAGGATGAGCAGCCGGTCGAGGGCCTTCGAGAGCACCGGGTTCGGCTGGTACGTCTCGGCCATGGTGCCGAAGTTGAGCCGCAGGAAGTTGTCGACGAACGACAGCGAGTTGTCCGGGTACAGGAACGCCTGCCCGATCGACTTCTTGTGCGCGTAGGCGGCGATGACGGGCAGCTTCGCGAGCAGTCGGACGGTCTGGAGCTCGACCTTCTCGGGGTCGTCGACGTCCATGTCGTCCTCGTAGTACGTCGACAGGGCGCTGACGGCGCTGGAGAGGACGGACATGGGGTGCGCCGAGTGCGGCAGGGCGTCGAACAGGCGACGGAGGTCCTCGTGCAGCAGGGTGTGCCGGCGGATGCGCGCGTCGAAGTCGGCGAGCTCGGACTCCGACGGCAGCTCGCCGTAGATGAGGAGCCAGGCGACCTCGAGGAAGGTGCAGTTCGACGCGACCTGGTCGATCGGGTACCCGCGGTAGCGCAGGATGCCCTGGTCGCCGTCGATGTAGGTGATGGCGCTCTTCGTCGAGCCGGTGTTCACGAAACCGTAGTCGAGCGTGTTCATGCCGGTCTGCTTCTTGAACGTCGAGATGTCGACGGTCGACGCGCCGTCGACGCTCGGCAGGATCGGGAACTCCGCGGTGCCGCCCGGGTACGTCAGCGTCGCGGTCTCGGTCGTCTGCTCGGCAGCGGGACTCACGGGGACGGGCGTGGTGGGCGGTGTGGCCGTCTTCTGAGCGTCGTTGGCAGTGTCAGTCACGAGGACAGCCTAATCGCGCCGTGTGGAGGGTGTGCACACCGGGATGCTCAGGACTTGGTGGGAACCACGGATTGCGCTCGGGGCGGAAGCGACCGTCCGGCGCCGGGGACCCTGCTAGGCGGAGCCGAGTCGGCGGCTGCTCGCCAGCCGCTGGGCCGCCGCGGCGATCCGCTCGTCGGTGGCGGTGAGGGCCACGCGGACGTGCTGCTCCCCCGCCGTGCCGTAGAACGTGCCCGGTGCGACGAGGATGCCGAGCTCCGCCAGCCACGCCACGGTGTCGAGCGCCGGTTCGCCGCGGGTCGCCCAGAGGTACAGGCCGGCCTCGCTGCGGTCGACCCGGAACCCGGCGCCTTCGAGTGCCCGTCGGAGCATGTTCCGGCGCGCGCGGTAACGCACCTTCTGCTGCTGCACGTGGGTCTCGTCGGCGAGGGCGACGATCATCGCCTGCTGGACGGGCAGCGGCGGCATCATGCCGGTGTGCTTCCGGACGGCGAGCACGTCGGCGAGGATCGCGGCATCGCCGGCCACGAACGCCGCACGGTACCCGGCGAGGTTCGACTGCTTCGACAGCGAGTAGACGCTGAGCACACCGTCGAGCGAGTCGCCGACGACGCGCGGGTCGAGGATGGTCGGGGTCGGCTCGGAGTCGTAGGGGGCTTCCCAGCCGAGCTCGGCGTAGCACTCGTCGCCCACGATCACGGCACCGAGCTCCCGCGCACGCGCGACCGCGACGCGGAGCTCGTCGACGGTCAGGACTCGGCCGTCCGGGTTGCCCGGCGAGTTCAGCCAGACGAGCTTGGTCGTGTCGGGCCACACCGCGGGGTCGTCGGCGGCGAGGGCGTCCGCCCCGACGAGGGCGGCACCGAGTTCGTACGTCGGGTACGCGGCCTCGGGGAAGACGACGGTGTCGCCGGCGCCGATGCCGAGCCAGAGCGCCAGGCCGGCGATGAACTCCTTGGAGCCGATCGTGGGCAGCGTGTTCGCCTCGGTCAGCTGCACGCCGTGACGCCGGCCGTACCAGGCCGCGATGGCCTCGCGCAGCGCGGGGGTACCGGCGACCTGCGGGTAGGCGTGCGCGTCGGTCGCCTCGGACAGGGCCGTCCGGATGACCGCGGGCGTCGGGTCGACCGGTGAGCCGACGCTGAGGTCGACGATGCCGCCGTCGTGCGCCGCTGCCTGCTGCTTGAACGGGACCAGCTGGTCCCAGGGGAAGTCGGGGAGGTCGAGCGCCACGTGTGTGCTCCGGGTCAGCCGCGGGGCGGTTCGGCCATGATGACCGCGTGGTCCTTGTGGATCACACCGACCTTCGCGGCGCCGCCGGGCGAGCCGACCTCTTCGAAGAACTCGACGTTGGCCTTGTAGTAGTCGGCCCACTCCTCGGGGAGGTCGTCCTCGTAGTAGATCGCCTCCACCGGGCAGACGGGCTCGCACGCACCGCAGTCGACGCACTCGTCCGGGTGGATGTACAGGGAGCGGTCGCCTTCGTAGATGCAGTCGACCGGGCATTCATCGATGCAGGCGCGGTCCTTGACGTCGACACAGGGCTGGGCGATCACGTACGTCACGGCTGGGGTGCTCCCTTCGGACTGAGCGTTGTCGAGTCTACTCGTGGCGGGCGGGCGAGCCTGACCGGACGGTCACTCGTGGCGGGCGGGCGAGCCCGACCGGGCGTCCTCCGCCCGCGCCGCCGCAGCCGCCGCCCGCACCCCGGACAGGTCCGGCCACGCGAGGACGAGCGCCGCGACGACGGCCGGCCCGAAGGTCCACACGTACCCGGCCGCGTTCGCCAGCACGAGCGGTGAGCTCTGCCCGCCGACCGACACGAGCACCTGCGTCGCGACGATCACGCCGATCCCGACGGCCGCGACCATGGCCCGCGAGCGGTACAGCAGCCGCAGGCCGACGGTCAGGCCGACGACGATGAGCGAGGTGAGCACCATCCCGATCGGGAAGGCGCCGAGGGTCTGCTGGTGCGTGACCGTCCCGAGGCCACCTGCGACGAGCCCGAGCACGAGGGCGACGACGACCGCCGTCACCTTGCCCTGCCGGGACATCTCGGCGTAGGTCTGCGGCGCCGGTGCCGCTGGTGCGTCGGCGTGCCGGAACGCCTCGACGGCGGGAGCCTGGTGGCGGGCGCCGTGCGGCATCACCCAGGACAGGGCCGTGGGGTCGGCGGGGTCGACCGGGTCGACGGTCACCTGCGACCGGTACTGCTCGACGGCGGCACGGACCTTCGCCCGGACGGGCAGCACGTCGACGGTGACGTCCGGTTCGGTGGTGGACGGGTCGACGATCATCGAGAACGGGAGCTCCTCGGCGCGTGCGGCGTACCGCGCGGCGTGGTGCACGCGGACGTGGTCCGGGTGGCCGTACCCGCCGTCGTCGTCGTAGCTCACGACGGCGTCGGCCGCGGTCGACCGGATCGCGGCACGGATGTCGTCGACGACCTCGCCGAGGTCTGCCGCGGTGAGCGAGTCCGCGGGGGCGTCGTCGGCAGCGACCGCACGGCCGTCGGGACCCCACTGCATGCCGGAGTCGGTGTACCGGCGCTCGGGCAGGTCGGTCGGGCGCGCACCCCGTCCGCCGAGCCACAGGTGGCGCGGGCCGCCGAGGGCAGCGAGCGCCCCGGCGATCTCGGTCTCACGGTGCGCTGCGACGCGCGGACCGTCGCCGTACAGAGGGGCCAGCGACGCCGTGAGCATCTCTCCGCGTTCGCCGCGGGTGGCCGTCAGCACCGTGACGTCAGCGCCGAGCTCGAGCAGGGTCGCGATCGTCCCGCCCGACGCGAGCGTCTCGTCGTCGGGGTGGGCGTGCACGAACAGGACGCGCTCGGGGCGGGTTGCGGGGACCTTCGACATCGCGTCCAAGCGTACGGGCTAGCGGGGCGTCACGATGTAGGTCGCGGTGGCGCCGTCCTGACCGTCCGAGAAGGTCAGCACGACCCGGTAGGCGTCGCTCCGGAACATCCCGAAGGCGCTCGACGAGTCGGCGCGTTTGGCGGACTCGGTGAACCCCGCGTCGGTCAGTCGCTGGTCGGCGGTCGCGAAGTCGTCCACCGACGACGCACGCACCTGGGCGACCCACCCGGAGCCGTTCGGCCCGGCGCCGCCCCCGAGGACCGTCCCGTCGACCAGCGGCACGTCCTTCGACGGGAACCCGTCCGGCACCTTGCCGTCGGACTTGACGTTGGTGCCCTCGAGCGCCGTGTCGAGCGCGCCGTCGATACCGCCCGCGACCGAGGACATGCCGTCCTGGATCGCCTTGCCGTCGATGCCCTGCACGCCCTCGGCGACGCTCGACGCGACCGAGGACCCCAGGTCGGTGGCCTGCTCGACCGCGTCGGTCGAGCAGCCGGCCAGGCCGGCGAGGGTGATGCCGGCAGCGACGGCGGCGATCAGGGTGCGGGTGGTGGTGCGCATGCGCTGCACCCTAGAGGGCCAGCCGGGAGGCGCGGCGTGAGTCCCCTGGGAACGTCACGTGGACGGCTGGTCGCTGCTCACCACCATCGGCCCGCCCCCGCCTCGCGGCCGGCACGACGGGTCAGGCGACGTACGCGCGGGTCGCTGCCACCAGGGCGTCGACACCGACCGGGATCGCCGTCTCCGCCTGCGGCGCGTAGAACGGCGAGTGGTTGCTCGGGATGTCCTCGCCGCGACGGAAGAGCTCCGGGTCCGTGATGCCGGTGAACCAGTACACGAGCGGCGCTCCCGCGGCCGTGGCGAGCTGTCCGACGTCCTCCGACGCCATCGCGAGACCGATCTCCAGGTCACGGGCGCCGGGGACCTCGGCACGGATCGCGTCGAGCACGACCTGCGCCTCGTCGACGTCGTTCACGGTGACCTCGGCGCCGGGCGAGCGCTCGATGGTCGGCGCGGGCAGCCCGCCGGCCTCGCTCTCGGCGCGGACGATGCGCTCGATCGACGCGATGATCCGCGCCCGGGTCTCCTCGTTGCGGGCACGGGTGGAGATCTCGATGACGGCCTCGTCGGGGATGATGTTCGCCCGGGTGCCGGCGTGGAAGCTGCCGACGGTCACGACGCCGGCGTCACTCGGGGAGACCTCGCGGGAGACCACGGTCTGCAGCCGGACGACGGCCGACGCGGCGGTGACGACGGGGTCGAGCGACGCCTGCGGCGCGGAACCGTGCGCCCCGCGGCCGTTGAACGTGACGGTGAGGCGGTCGCTCGACGCCATCACCGGGCCGCTGCCGACCGCGACGATGCCGACCGGTGCCGGTGCCGAGTGCTGTCCGAGCACGACGTCGGGCTTCGGGAAGCGGTCGACGAGGCCGTCCTCGACCATGGCCCGCGCGCCCGAGATGACCTCTTCGGCGGGCTGGAACACGGCGACGACGGTGCCGTGCCAGTCGGTGGTGGTGGCGGCGAGCCGCTCGAGCGTGCCGAGCAGCCACGTCACGTGGATGTCGTGCCCGCAGGCGTGCATGGTCGGCACGTCGTTGCCGTCCTCGTCGGTGCCGCGGTGTTCGCTCGCGTAGGGCAGGCCGGTGCGCTCCTGCACGGGCAGCCCGTCCATGTCGGCGCGGAGCCACACGACGGGCCCCTCGCCGTTCGCGAGCACGCCGACGACACCCGTGCCGCCGACGCCCGTCGTCACGGCGATCCCACCGATCTCCGCCAGCCGGTCGGCGACGATGCCGGCGGTGCGGTGCTCCTGGAAACCGAGCTCGGGGTGGGCGTGGAGGTCCTGGTACAGCGAGAGGAGGTCGAGAGTCACGCGCACCACGCTACAACCGACACCGGCCCGGCCACCTCGATGAGGTGACCGGGCCGGCGGTGGAGGGCGTGCCTCCAGGCTGTCGCTTACGCGTCCTGACGCTTCAGGCGGGCGTACGAGCGCTGGCGAGCCTGCGCATCGAGCTCGACCTTGCGGATGCGCACAGCGTCGGGGGTGACCTCGACGCACTCGTCCTCACGCGCGAACTCGAGGCATTCCTCCAGCGAGAGCTGACGCGACGGCGTCATCGACTCGAACGTGTCGGCGTTGGCCGACCGCATGTTCGTGAGCTTCTTCTCCTTGGTGATGTTCACGTCCATGTCGTCGGCGCGCGAGTTCTCGCCGATGACCATGCCCTCGTAGACCTCTTCGGTGGGGTTGACGAAGAACGTCATCCGCTCCTGCAGGTTCGTGATGGCGAACGGCGTGACCACACCGGAGCGGTCGGACACGATCGAGCCGTTGATGCGGGTCTGGATCGGGCCGGCCCACTCGTCGTAGCCGTGCGAGATCGCGTTCGCGATGCCGGTGCCGCGGGTCTCGGTGAGGAACGACGTGCGGAAGCCGATCAGGCCACGCGACGGGACGATGAACTCCATGCGCACCCACCCGGTGCCGTGGTTCGTCATGTTCTCCATGCGGCCCTTGCGCGCCGCCATGAGCTGCGTGATCGCGCCGAGGTACTCCTCCGGCGTGTCGATCGTCATGTGCTCGTACGGCTCCTGCAGCTTGCCGTTCTCGTCACGCTTCGTGACGACCTGCGGCTTGCCGACGGTGAGCTCGAAGCCCTCGCGACGCATCTGCTCGACCAGGATGGCGAGCGCGAGCTCACCACGGCCCTGGACCTCCCACGCGTCCGGGCGGCCGATGTCGAGGACCTTGAGCGAGACGTTGCCGATGAGCTCGCGGTCGAGGCGCTCCTTGACCATGCGGGCGGTGAGCTTGTGGCCCTTGACCTTGCCGACGAGCGGCGAGGTGTTCGTGCCGATCGTCATCGAGATCGCCGGGTCGTCGACCGTGATGGTCGGCAGCGGACGGACGTCCTCGGGGTCGGTCAGGGTCTCACCGATGGTGATCGTGTCGAAGCCGGCGACGGCGACGATGTCACCGGGGCCCGCCGACTCGGCCGGGTAGCGCTCGAGCGCCTTCGTGATGAGGAGCTCGGTGATGCGGGCGTTCTGGACGGTGCCGTCGTGCTTGACCCACGCGACCGTCTGGCCCTTCTTCATCGTGCCGTGGAAGATGCGGAGCAGCGCGAGGCGACCGAGGAACGGCGACGCGTCGAGGTTCGTGACGTGGGCCTGCAGCGGGTGCTCGTCGTCGTACTTCGGCGCGGGCACGTGCTGGAGGATCGCCTCGAACAGGGGCTCGAGGTCGTCGTTGTCGGGCAGCGAGCCGTCGGCCGGCTTGTTGCGGCTGGCGGCACCGGCGCGGCCCGAGGCGTAGACCACGGGGACGTCGAGGATCGCGTCGAGGTCGAGGTCGTCGACCTCGTCCGACAGGTCGGACGCCAGGCCGAGGAGCAGGTCCTGCGACTCGGAGACGACCTCGTCGATGCGGGAGTCGGGGCGGTCCGTCTTGTTGACGAGGAGGATCACCGGGAGCTTGGCGGCGAGCGCCTTGCGGAGCACGAAGCGGGTCTGGGGCAGGGGACCCTCGGACGCGTCGACGAGCAGGACGACACCGTCGACCATGGAGAGGCCGCGCTCGACCTCACCACCGAAGTCGGCGTGACCCGGGGTGTCGATCACGTTGATCGTGATGGGACCGTCCGAGCCGAACTCGTTCGCGTGCTTCCCGTTGTAGAGCACCGACGTGTTCTTCGCGAGGATCGTGATGCCCTTCTCGCGCTCGAGGTCGTTCGAGTCCATCATGCGGTCTTCGCCCTCGAAGTGGGCGTCGAACGAGTTGGTCTGCGTGAGCATCGCGTCGACGAGGGTGGTCTTGCCGTGGTCGACGTGTGCCACGATGGCGACGTTGCGCAGGTCGGACCGGGTGGCGAGCGCCATACAGGACATCCTTCAATTTCTTGGGAAGAGTCGGGCCGGCAGCATCGGCGCCACGCCCGCGGGCAGAACGCCCGACACGCCAGTCTACCGGTAGTTCGCAACCGACAGGAGTACAGACGATGAGCCGTCGGCGAACGTGGGTCGAGATCACGATCGTCCTGATGCTGTCGCTCGGTGGCAGCGCCCTCTACTCGGTGCTCCAGATCATCGACGACCTGTCCCAGACGACGCCGCTCGGACAGCAGTCCACGGCACTCAACACGTCGACGACCACCGTGCAGTACGTCGACCTCGCACGGCAGCTCGTGGGCATCGCGGTCGACCTGGCGCCGGTCGCGCTGGTGTGCTTCCTGCTCTGGCGCACGACCCGCCCGCACCTCGGCCGGCTCGGCATCGACCGGTTCCGCGTGGGCCCCGACCTCGGTGGTGCGGCACTGATCGCGCTCGGCATCGGGATCCCGGGGCTGGCGCTCTACTTCACCGGCCGCGCGCTCGGGTTCACCGTGAACGTGAACCCGGCGGCGCTCGACTCGTACTGGTGGACGATCCCGGTCCTGCTGCTCTCGGCGATCCGCTCCGGGCTGCAGGAGGAGGTGATCGTCGTCGGCTACCTCTACGAACGGCTCGGCGGCCTCGGGTGGGGGCGCTGGCAGGTGATCCTCTCCACCGCGGTCCTGCGCGGGAGCTACCACCTGTACCAGGGCTTCGGCGCGTTCGTCGGGAACGCCGTGATGGGCATCGTCTTCGGCTGGATCTACACGAAGTGGGGCCGGCTCCTCCCCCTCGTCATCACGCACTGCCTGCTCGACGCGGCGGTGTTCGTCGGGTACCCGTGGGTGGCCCACGCCTTCCCCGCGCTGTTCCGCTGACCCGCTGCTCCGCTGCTCCGCTGTGCTGCTGCTGCGCCGCGCCACTGGTCCGCCGCGCCGCTGGTCCGCTGGTCCGCTGCGCCGCTGCTCCACCCCCGTTCGGGCGTCGGCGATGCGGTGGACCAGCACGACCCCGGCTCGGCGATCCCACAGTGAACCCACAGCGCGGCGCAGCACCCCGCCGATCCCCCGGCCCTAGCGTGGCGACATGAGCATCCCCGCGGTGGGCGACCCGGCGCCGCGCTTCACCCTGCCCGGCATGATCGTCCGCGACGGGAACCGTGTCGACGACGAGTACTCGCTGTCCGCCGAGATCGGGCGGGCCCTCGTCCTCGCCTTCTACCCCGGCGACGCCACCGCGGTCTGCACGGCGCAGCTCTGCAGCTACCAAGAGGAACTCGACGACTTCGGCGACCTCGGTGCCGTCGTGTGGGGTGTGAGCCCGCAGGCGCTCGACTCGCACGAGGCGTTCGCCCGCGGCTCCTCGCTCACCTTCCCGCTGCTGAGTGACACCGCCGGGGACGTCATCCGCGCGTACGGCGTGCAGGCGCCCGGCATCGGGCTCCGTCGCTCGGTGTTCGTGATCGGGCCGGACGGGGTGGTCCGCTGGCGGCACGTCGGGCTGGTCGGACTCCGGTTCCCGAAGGCCGAGACGATCCGGGCGCAGATCGAGCTCCTGGTGGCGTGAGCGCGGTGGCGCCTGGTGGTGTGAGTGCGCTCGATGCGCGTGCATGCAGATAGCGCGGATCCGGCGTGGCGTTCCCCGGAATTTCTCGCCGTGGGGTATTGACACCCGAACGGGGGGACGAGGACCATTGGTGGAACGAGAGGTCCACACAGGATCTGCCTCCCCGGGGAATCGGGTCGTCCGGAGATACGCGACGGTGTGTCACACCCGCTCTCCGGGCGTTCCCGGGGAGGCATCTCGTAACCCTCTTGCTTGTAGCCTCGTGGGCGTGCAGACCACCACGATCCTCGCCCCCGGCATGCGCACGCTCGCCGTCGTCCTGTGGGTCGTCGCCGTCGTGCTCGTCCCCCTCGCCCTCGTCGGTGACGGGATCCGCTGGCTCGCGCCCGTCCCCAGCGTCTTCATCGCCCTGGTCGCCTGGGCGGTCCTCTGGCGCCCCCGCTTCGAGCTCACGCCGGAGCACCTCCGCATCGTCGACGTCCGCCGCACCAGCACCTACGCGTGGCGTCGCGTCACCGAGGTCCGCACGAAGTACGGCATCGAGATCGTCTCGAGCGAGGGCGTCCGCCGCACCTGGCTCGCCACCCGCAGGTCGGCCCGGCTCAGCGCCGTGGTCGAGGGCCAGCCAGGAGGCGCGACCCACCTCGACGTCGACGCCGCGGCCGAGCGCATCCGGGCCTTCGTGCCCGCCCCGCCCGCGCAGAACGGCCCGCCCCCGGCGACGGTGACGGCTGCGCCGATCACCCACCGCGCGCACGGGTGGACGATCCTCGCGATGATCGTCCTCGGCGTCGCCGCGTCCATGGCGGCCGCGCAGCTGTAGCCCGCGGCCGGCGGGGCGGGCGCGGCCCGCGCCTCCAGGCCGCCACGTGGGCCGTTCCGCGCGTCCCGGGCCCTTCCGCGCGTACCGGGTCCTTCCGCGCGTACCAGGTCGATTCGCGCGTACCAGGTCGTTTCTTTCGACCCGGTACGCGCGATTCCGCTTCCTACTACGCCCGCGATGGGAAGGAACGCACACCGGGACGGACTGGAGGCGCGGGGCGGCCCGGCACCGTGCCTCCAGGCCGACGCGCATGGGTCGTTCCGGGCGTACCAGGTCGTTCTGGGCGTACCAGGCCTTTTCGCGCGTACCAGGTCGTTCCTTTCGACCAGGTACGCGCGATTCCACTTCCTACTGCACGAGCGATGGGAAGAAACGCACACCGGGACGGACTGGAGGCGCGGGGCGGCCCGGCACCGCGCCTCCAGGCCGACGCGCATGGGTCGTTCCGGGCGTACCAGGCCTTTTCGCGCGTACCAGGTCGTTTCTTTCGACCAGGTACGCGCGATTCCGCTTCCTACTGCACGCGCGATGGGAAGAAACGCACGCCGGGACGGACTCGAGGCGCGGGGCGGCCCGGCACCGCGCCTCCAGGCCGACGCGCGTGGGTCGTTCCGCGCGTACCAGGCCGTTCCGCGCGTACCAGGTCGATTCGCGCGTACCAGGTCGATTCGCGCGTACCGGGTCATTTCTTTCGACCAGGTACGCGCGATTCCACTTCCTACTGCACGCGCGATGGGAAGGAACGCACGCGCGCGCGAACGACGACATCCCCGACGTCGTGTGACGTCGGGGATGTCGTTGCGGTTCGGGTCCTACTCGTCCGAGCCGGCGGCGAGGATCTGGCGACGCAGCTCGCGACGCTCGCGCTGGACGTCAGGGTCCGGCAGGGGCACCGCGGCGATGAGTCGCTGCGTGTACGGGTCCTGCGGGTCGCGGAGGATCTGGTCGCGCGTGCCGACCTCGGCGAGGTGACCGTGGTGGAGCACCGCGATCCGGTCGGCCAGCACGTCGATGACCGCCAGGTCGTGCGTGACGAACAGGCAGGCGAAGTCGAACTCGCGCTGCAGGTCCTTCAGCAGCTCGAGCACGGTTGCCTGGACCGACACGTCGAGCGCCGACGTCGGCTCGTCCGCGATGAGCAGCTTCGGCCGGAGTGCCAGCGCGCGGGCGATGCCGATGCGCTGCTTCTGGCCGCCCGAGAGCTCGTGCGGGAAGCGGGTCGAGTACGCGGTGGGGAGGCGCACGGCCTCGAGCAGGGACTCGACCTCGCGCTCGAGCTCGCGGCCCTTCATGCCCTTGCCGAGCAGCAGCGGCTCACCGATGGACTGACCGATCGTCATGCGCGGGTTGAGCGACGACGACGGGTCCTGGAAGACGATGCCGGCGTTCTGGTGGACCTGGCGCACGAGCGACCGCGTCGGCTTCGAAAGGTCGACGCCGGTCACGTCGAGCTGGCCCGACGTGATCGGCAGGAGCCCGATCGCCGCGCGGCCGAGCGTGGACTTGCCGGAACCGGACTCGCCGACCAGGCCGACGACCTCGCCCTCGTGCACCGTCAGGTCGACGCCGTCGATGGCGCGGAACGCCTTCACGCGGCCGCGGCCCGGGTACTCGATGACGACGTCCTTGAACTCGAGGACCGCCGGGCCGAGCGTCTGGACGACGTCCGTGTGCAGCAGGGTCTCGTGGACCTGGACCGGGGTGTCCTGCTCGACGACCGCCTCGAGGGTCTCGGTGAGGTCGATGACCACGTCGCCGGCCTGGCCGAGACGGGGCACGGCGTCGAGGAGGGTCTGGGTGTACTCGTGCTGCGGCGCCGCGAAGACGTCACGCACCGTGCCGGTCTCGACGGCCACGCCCTGCTTCATCACGACGATGCGGTCGGCGAGGTCGGCGACGACGCCCATGTCGTGCGTGATGAGGAGGACGGCGCTGCCGAGCTTGCCGGCGAGGTCGCGGATGAGGTCGAGGATCTCGGCTTGCACCGTGACGTCGAGGGCCGTGGTCGGCTCGTCGGCGATGAGGAGCTTCGGGTCGCAGGAGATCGACTGGGCGATCATCGCGCGCTGCCGCTGCCCACCGGAGAGCTGGTGCGGGTAGGAGTCGAACGCCTTCTGCGGGTCGGGCATCTCCACCATGGTGAGGAGCTCGATCGCGCGGACCTTCGCCTCGCTCGGCGAGATGCCGTAGTGGATGCGGAGCGTCTCGACGATCTGCGACCCGACGGTGAAGACCGGGTTGAGGGCCGTCATCGGCTCCTGGAAGATCACCGCGATCTCCTTGCCGCGGTACTCGCGCAGCTGCGCCGAGCGGAGCCCGAGGAGCTCGGTGCCCTGGAACTCGATCGAGCCGTTCACGCGGGCGTTCCGGGGCAGGAGGCCGAGGATCGACATCGAGCTCACGGACTTGCCGGAGCCGGACTCACCCACGAGGGCGAGGACCTCACCGGACTCGATGACGTAGGACAGCTGCTTGACCGCGGGGGTCCAGACGTCGTCGACCGCGAAGTCGACGTCGAGCCCGGAGACCTTGACGACGGGGGTGCTGGTGGCGGCCGGGGTGGTGGCCGCGGAGGCGGGCGTGCTCAACGACGTCCGGTCCTTTCCCGGTCGTTCGTGACGACCGCGTGGGTGGTGATGGAGGAGCGCTGGCGCCGGGGGTGCAGGCGTCGGGAGCGGAGGCTCCGACCTGCGACGATGGAGGCATGCCTGCCACCCCGACGACGCGCGATGTGTTCGTGTCCAAGTTCAACCGCGGACTCGCGATCGCCCTCTGGCTGATCGTCGCCCTGCTCGTCGTCACGACCGTGCTGAACGACGCGACCTGGCAGGACCGCGCGCTCGCACTCGTGCCGACGGCGTTCGGCGTCCTGCTCGGCTGGGTGGCGCTCTGGCGTCCGCGTCTGGCGGTCGACGACGACGGCATCGAGGTCGTCAACGTCTTCCACACGGTGCGGGTGCCCTGGGCGGCGCTCGTGCACGTCGACACGCGATTCGCCCTGACGCTCGTCACGCCGAACCGACGCGTGGCGGTCTGGGCCGCCCCGGCGCCCGGTCGTGCCGGTGTCGCCCTGGCTCGTCGGCAGAACCAGCGGCACGGACGCGTCGTCCCCGACGCCGAGGACGGCAACCGCCGCGCGGGCGACCTGCTGTCCACCGCGTCCGGAGACGCCGCGTACCTGATCCGGCAGCGCTGGCACGACCTGCGCGAACGCGACGCCATCGAGCTCGGCACCGCCGACAGCGTGCGCGTGCCGGTCACCCTGCACTGGCTGTCGATCGTGCTGCTCGCGGCGACCGCCGTTGGCGGCTGGTTCGCCATCGCGGCGCGCTAGGACACGGGGGGACGTCACGCGCTGATCATCTCCGAGCCGGACGTGTTCTCCGGCGCGTCGGCCTCACGCGTCTTGCGCAGGCTGAACCGCTTCGAGCGCGGGTCGAACGCGTCGCGCAGGCCGTCACCGATGAAGTTCACGCACAGCGCGAGCAGCACGATGAACGAGGCCGGCCACCAGAACAGGTACGGACGTGTCTGGAACGCCGACTGGTTCTGGCTGATGAGCAGACCGAGCGACGAGTCCGGCGCCTTGATGCCGTAGCCGAGGTAGCTCAGGGCCGTCTCGAGCAGGATCGCGGAGGCGATGAGGAGCGTCGCGGAGACGATGATCACGCCGATCGCGTTCGGCAGGATGTGCCGGAAGATGATCCGGATGTCCGACGCCCCCGCGACCCGGGCCGCCTCGACGAACTCGCGCTCACGGAGCGACAGGAACTCGGCGCGGACGAGACGGGCGATGACCATCCAGGACACCAGACCGAGCAGGAGCGCCAGGCCCCACGCCCCGAGGCCGTTGGCCGTCTTGCCGACCACGGCACCGATCACGATCGCCGGGATGACGATGAAGATGTCGGTGATGCGCATCAGGATCGCGTCGACGACGCCGCGGAAGTAGCCCGCGACCGCACCGACGACCACGCCGATGAACGTCGCGAACAGGCCGATGACGATCATGACGAGCACGGAGTTCTGGATGCCGCGCATCGTCAGGGCGAAGTAGTCCTTGCCGATGCGGTCCTGCCCGAACGGGTGGTCCGAGGTCGGAGCGCCACCGTTCTGCAGGTCCTCGAGCGCCTTGTACGAGTAGTGCCACCAGCCGGGGATCGGACCGAGGCCGACCGCCGAGACGGCGAAGAGCAGCACGAGGACGTAGAGCACCAGCGCCACGACCGCGAGGCGGTTCGCGAGGAAGCGGCGGAGGATGATCCGCCCCTGGCTCTCACCGATCTGCTTCTCGTGCGAGCCCGGGGTGTTCCCCGTCTCGAGGCCGTCGCCGATGTTGGGTTCGAGCGGTGCGCCGCCCTGGATCGTGCTCATCGGGTTCCCTCCTGGGGGTGCACTGCCGTGGAGTGGCCGGCCGCGCTCGTGGCGCGACGACCCTGCATCGTGGTCCGGGGCGCGGTCATCGGACACGCACCCGCGGGTCGAGGGCCGAGTAGGCCAGGTCGGCGAGGAAGTTGAACGCGATCGCGGTGATCGCGATGACGAGGAAGTACCCCATCACCGGGTTCACATCGGTGATCGACAGACCGCTGTTGAACAGGCTGCCCATGCCGGAGATCGCGAAGACCCGCTCGGTGATGATCGCGCCACCGAGGAGTGCGCCGACGTCCGTCGCCACGAGCGTCGCGATCGGGATGAGCATGTTGCGGAGCGCGTGGCGCACGATGACGGTGCGCTCCGGCAGGCCCTTCGCGCGGGCGGTGCGCACGTAGTCCTGGTCGAGGACCTCGAGCATGCCCGAGCGGGAGTACCGCGTGTAGCTCGCGAAGCTGATGAGCAGGAGCGAGATCGTCGGCAGCAGCAGGTGCGTGTAGGTGTCGATGCCGGTGATCCAGAAGTCACCGGTGAGGCCCGGCGTCTGCGAACCCACCGTCGCGATCGGACGCGACACGTAGTTCTGCGTGTAGTCGATCCACGAGCGCATGAAGCGGTCGAGCAGGATGACCCCGGCGCTGAGGAACGCCGTCAGCGCACCGATGCGCATCATCAGCCCCCGGTCGTGGCCACCGACGAAGAAGCCGGACGCCAGGCCGACCAGGACGGTCACGACGGCGAGGATGAAGATCGTCGCGCCGGACGACACGTTGAGCAGACCCTGCAGCGCGAAGTAGCAGATGATCGCGACGAGGACGTTGATCCCCGCGACGAGCCACGCACGGCGGTTCTTCGTACCGGCGAGCAGGGCGACCATGGCCACGCCGATGCCGGCGCTGAACAGGATGACGAACACCGGGCCGAGCGACGGGTCCGTGAACCAGCCCGTGGCCTGCATGAGCAGCAGCATGCCGGCGGTCACGACGGCGCTGATCGCGCCCACCATGAGTCGTCGCTTCAGGACGCCACCGACGATGAGCTGGATGACCAGGCCGACGATGACCGCGATGAGCACGAGTGTCACCGGTGGGATCTTCGGGTCGACCAGGAAGTTGTTGTAGTCGAGCGCGATGAACGACTTCAGGAGCACGGCCATCAGGAAGGACGGCAGCGAGTACAGGAAGAAGCTGACCAGCGTGATCGAGTAGTCGAAGCCCGAGTAGACGCGGAGGGCGGTGACGACGCCGAGGCCGATGCCGAAGATGATCGCCAGGATGAACGAGAACGTCACCAGCTGGATCGTCGAGCCGACGGCCTGCGGGAGGAGCTCCGCGACGGGCTGGTTGCTGAACGTGGTGCCGAGGTCGCACTGGCCGATCACGCACTTGCCGACGCCGGTGATCCAGATGCCCCAGCGGAGCGGCGGGATGACGTCGAGGTGCTGGGCCGCGGTCCGTGCAGCGATGAGCTGGTCACGGTTCGGCGAGTTGCTGCTCTGGAGGTCCTGCAGGGGGTTCCCCGCGATCGCCGCCAGGTTGTACATGATGAACGACGCAGCGATGAGGATGAGGACCGAGACGAGGATCCGTCTCGCGATGAAACTCACCATGGGCGATGGGTGCCTCTCCGGTGTGGTGGATCGTACTGCTGGTCGTCCGATCGGGCGGCCCGAGCAGCAAGAGTACTGGGTCCCGCGTTGCGGTCGTCTTCGACATCGCACAGCGGTGGGTGCCGGGGTCTCCGGCGAAGAGTGGTGCCGGACAGGGTCCCGGCTCACGGGAGGGCGCCGGACTCGTCGAGTCCGGCGCCCCCTCGTGTGTGGTGCTGATCAGCGACCGGTCAGGATCACTTGGTCCAGTCCCAGACGTTCCAGAAGATGCCCGTCTGGCCGCCGAAGTAGTCGACGCCCTTCAGGTTCGAACCGGTGGCGAAGAGCCCCGGGCTCTGGAACAGCGGGAGGCCGTAGCCCTGCTCGAAGGCGATCTTGTCGATCTGCTGCTTCATGTCGTTGAGCTTCGACTCGTCCAGCGTCGTCTGCGTGTCCACAGCGAGCTTCGAGGCCTCCTCGTTGGCGAACTTGTTGTAGTTGCCCGAGTTGTTGGTCTGGAAGAGCTGCGGGATCGCGGCGTTGCCGGCACCCGGGTTGACCCAGCCGAAGATCGACGCGTCGTAGTCGCCGCCCGCGAGGAGCGAGGACCAGTCCGGCGAACCGCCGTCGACGACCTTGATGCCGGCCTTGGCAGCCGAGGCCTGGATCGCCTGGAACGTGTCCACGCGGTTCGGGTTCTCGGTGTTGTAGAGGATCTTGATCGACGGGGTGGCGCCGTTCAGGAGCTTCTTCGCCTGGTCGATGTCGACCTTCGAGTACTCGTCGGAGTCGTTGTTCTTGACCGCGTCCTCGTAGCCGTCCTGGCCCGGCAGGTAGAGCTGCGAGTCGAGGACCTTGGCGTCCTTGTTGATCGGGGTGACGATCGACTTCAGGATCTGCTCACGCGGGATGGTGAGGAGGAACGCCTTGCGGACGTTCTCGTCCTTGAACACGGACGCGCCGAAGTTCAGGTCGAGGTGGTCGTACGCGACCTGTGCACCCTCGATGACCTTCACGCCGGAGGCCTCGTCGAGCGCCTTCACCGTGTCGGCCGAGGCCTGCGGCTGGATCGCGTCGACCTCGCCGTTCTGGAGGGCCGTGACCTGGGCGTTCGCGTCACCGATGAAGCGGACGACGAGCTTGCCGAACTTGACCTTGTGCTCGCCCGTGTACTCGGGGTTCGGCACGAGGGTCATCGACTGCTTCGGGGTCCACGCGGAGACCATGAGCGGACCGCCGGAGACGAGGAGCTTCTTGTCGCTCGGCAGGCTGGTCTTGTCGTAGCCGGTGTTGACGAAGTCGGCGACCTTCTTGAGGGTCTCGTTCGCCGCGGCGGGCTTGGCCGGGTCACCCGCGGGGGTGTCCTTGAGGGCCTTGAGCAGATCGTCGGTGGTCGTGCCCGCCTCGTCCGCGACGACGTGCGCCGGGAACTGGATCGGGTTGACGAGGTTCCAGTCGACGTAAGGTTCCTTGTACGTCAGGGTGATCGACGTCTTGGTGATGTCGCTCGGGTAGTCCGTCTTGAACGGCGAGGCTGAGGCGAGGGAGAAGTACTGCGTCCCGCTCGTGACCTTGCCGTCGGCGTCCTGCGTGGCCGAGTCGTAGTAGCCGGACGCCTGCGCCCAGCCCAGGAGGAGGTCGTCAGAGGTGATCGCCTTGCCGTCGGACCACTTCGCGTCCTTGTTCAGCGTGTACTTGACGGTCAGCGGGTCGTCGCTGAGCTTCTTGACCGTGCCGAGGTCGGTGTTCGGCGTGATCTTGTAGTCCGACCCCAGCGTCACGAACTGCGGCTGGGTCATGTAGTTGATCATGCCGTTCATGTCCAGGTTGCCCTGGGGGGTGTTGAAGTTGAACGACGTGACTTCGTTGACCTGCGCGACCGTGACGGTCTTGTTCGACGCCGAACCGGACTCGTTGGCACTCGGAGAGGTGGTGCAGCCAGCGAGGGCGATCGCGGCCGCCCCGGCCAGGGCGACGGCGCCGAGCAGCTGGCGTCCCCGCTTCTTGGTGATGTTCACTCTGTGATCCTCCTGATGGAATGTGATCGAACGTGCAGGAGGCAGGACCCACGGCGCGTTCCCCAGAACCATAGGTGCGGGTCGGAAGGCGCTCAAAATCTCCGGCGAAGTTGTTACACATCGGAAACGTGTGCGGCGGATCGTTGCGTGAGACTGTGGATACTTGCGCCGCGAAGGTGCCATGCGCAACGCGTGCGCTTGACCCCGCAACGGATTCTGAACAGTCTTGCGGCGGGCCCTCAAGCCGATGAACGCTCGGGAAACGCCTCGGGACGCGTACCGGGGCGATCCGCCCCGCGTCCGGCGGTTACTGGCCGTAGCGTGAACACGTGCTCGCGAACGACATCCACCACCTCCACGTCCCTTCGTCCCCGACCCTCAGCGGCGATCCGCGGCAGGGCGGTGCGGCCTTCGTCGCGGTGTCCCGCCCCGACCTCGACGCCGATGCCTACCGCAGCACCGTCGAGCGGGTGACCGCCGACGGCGTCGTGCGCTGGACCGCCGGCGACCGGGACTCCTCGCCGGTCCTCTCCCCCGACGGCCGCTCGCTCGCCTTCCTCCGCTCCGTCGACGACGAACACGGCGCCCCGCACCCGCAGCTCGCCGTCGCGCCGGTGGACGGCGGCGAGGCCCGCGTCGTCACCGCGCTCCCGCTCGGCGCGGGCTCGCCCGTCTGGTCACCCGACTCCACACGCGTCGCCGTGACGGCGCGGTTCCCCGAGCCGGGCCGGTACGGCACCGCCGTCCCCGGCGGCGACCGTCGACCCGCATCGAACGCCGAGGCGCCGCGACTCATCACGCGCCTCGACTTCCACGTCGACGGCACCGGCTACCTGCTCGACAAGCCGCAGCAGCTCGTCGTCGTCGACGTCACGGACCGCGCGGCGGCACCGGTCGAGACCGCCCTCACGAGCGCACCGTGCTCCTTGGCCGCGCCGGCCTGGTACCCGGAGGGCGACGCCCTGCTCGTCGTCGCGCCGCGGGACCTCGGCGAGCGGGAGACCCACGACGACGACCTGTACCGGGTCGACGCCACGGACGGCACGATCGCCCTCGCCGTCCGGAGCGAGGGATCCGTCAGCTCCAGCACGGTCGCGGCCGACGGCACGATCCACTACGTCGGGGCGTCCCACCTCGACGGCCGCCTGGTCGGCGAGCCCGAGGGCCTCTGGTCGGTGACGGACGGCGGAGACCCCGTCCGGCGCACCGCGCGCGAGACCGTCGACGTCGCCAGCGCCCCGGTGCTGCACGGCGACGACGTCCTGGTGTCCGTGCTCGACCGCGGCACCGTGGTCGTCCGCCGCGTCCCCGCGGGCACGACCACCGCGCTGCAGCTCGACGAGCTCCCGACGGTCCTCGGTGGGCACCTCGTCGTCTCCGGCTTCGACGTCGACGGCGACGTGCTCGTCGCGACGGCGGCCACGACGGACTCCCCCGGCGAACTGCACGTGGTCGACCTGACCACAGGGGGCGACACCGCGGTCCTCACCGACCTCGCCGCACCGCTCCGCGAGCACGCGGCAGCACCCGGCGTCCGTCGCATCGAGGAGCTCACCGGCACCTCCGCCGACGGCACCCCGGTGCACGGCTGGGTGGTCCTGCCCGAGGGCGACGGCCCCCACCCCGTCCTCCGCGTGGTGCACGGCGGACCGTTCGGACAGGACACCTGGGCGTTCTTCGACGAGGCGCAGGTCTACGCCAGCGCCGGCTACGCCGTCGTCATCGGCAACCCCCGCGGCTCCGGCGGCTACGGGCTCGAGCACGGCCGTGCGGTCATCGGCGCGATGGGGACCGTCGACGTGGACGACGTCCTCGCCCTGCTCGATGCGGCCCTGGAACGCCCCGACCTCGACGCCTCCCGCGTCGGCATCATGGGCGGCTCGTACGGCGGGTTCATGACGAGCTGGGTCGCCGCGCACCACGGCGACCGGTTCGTCGCGGCCTGGAGCGAGCGGGCCGTCAACGCCTGGGACTCCTTCGCCGGCAGCTCGGACATCGGCTGGTTCTTCGCCGACGCCTACGTCGGTCCGGACCCGGAGGAGCAGCGTCGCCGCAGCCCCCTGACGTACGCCGGCCAGGTCACGATCCCGTTCATGGTGGCGCACTCGGAAGAGGACTGGCGCTGCCCGATCGAGCAGGGGCACCGGCAGTTCGTCGCGCTCAAGCGCGCGGGCGTCGACGCGTCGTTCCTCGTGTTCCCCGGAGAGGGACACGAGCTGTCCCGCTCGGGTCGCCCCTGGCACCGCGTGCAGCGGTTCGAGCACGTGCTCGCGTGGTGGGCGAAGCACCTGCCCGTCACGCCGGTCGCCTGACCGGACTGACGACGGACGGGAGGCGCGGTGCCAGCTGGCACCGCGCCTCCCGTCCGTCTGCCGATGCGTCCCGTCTGCTGGTGCGTCGAGGACGCGGGTCGCTACGCGAATGCCTCGACCGGCGGGCAGGCGCAGACCAGGTTGCGGTCCCCGTAGGCCTGGTCGATCCGGCGCACCGGCGGCCAGTACTTCCGCGCGCTGATGCCCGGCAGCGGGTAGACGGCCTGCTCGCGCGTGTACGCGTGCGTCCACTCGCCGGAGATCACCGACGACGCCGTGTGCGGCGCGTGGACGAGCGGGTTGTCGTCCGCCGGCCACTCCCCCCGCTCGACGGCCGAGGCCTCGGCGCGGATCGCGAGCATCGCGTCGACGAACCGGTCGAGCTCGGCCAGGTCCTCGCTCTCGGTCGGTTCGACCATGAGCGTGCCCGCGACCGGGAACGACATCGTCGGCGCGTGGAAGCCGTAGTCGACCAGGCGCTTCGCGACGTCGTCGACCGTGATCCCCGTGGTGTCGCGGAGGGGCCGGAGGTCGAGGATGCACTCGTGGGCGACCAGGCCGGACTCGCCCGTGTAGAGCACCGGGAACGCGTCCCGCAGCCGTGCCGCGATGTAGTTCGCGCCGAGCACGGCGGCCTCCGTCGCACGGGTGAGCCCCTCGAGTCCCATCATCCGGACGTAGGTCCAGGTGATCGGCAGGATGCTCGGGCTGCCGTACGGCGCCGCGCTGACGGGGCCGCCGGCGTGCGCGTCGCGGGTGGCTCCGGGCTCGGTGACGGACCCCGGGCGCCGGTCGGCGTCCTGCGCGAACGGGTGTCCGGGCAGGAACGGTGCGAGGTGCGACTTCGCCGCGACCGGGCCGACGCCGGGTCCGCCGCCACCGTGCGGGATGCAGAACGTCTTGTGCAGGTTGAGGTGCGAGACGTCCCCGCCGAAGTCCCCGAAGCGGGCGTGCCCGAGCAGCGCGTTGAGGTTCGCGCCGTCGACGTAGACCTGTCCGCCGGCGTCGTGCACGGCGTCGCAGATCTCGCGGATGTCGTGCTCGTACACGCCGTGAGTCGACGGGTAGGTGATCATCAGCGCGGCGAGCTGGTCGCCGTGCTGCGCGGTCTTCGCCCGGAGGTCGTCGAGGTCGACGTTGCCGTTCTCGTCGCACGCCACGACGACGACCTTCATGCCGGCGAGGACCGCCGACGCCGCGTTCGTGCCGTGCGCACTCGACGGGATGAGGCAGACGGTGCGCTCGGTGTCGCCGTTGGCGAGGTGGTACCCGCGGATCGCGAGGAGCCCGGCCAGCTCGCCCTGGCTGCCGGCGTTCGGCTGCAGGGAGACGGTGTCGTACCCGGTGACCTCCGCCAGCCAGGTCTCGAGGTCGCCGATCATGTCGAGGTAGCCGATGACGTCCTCGCGCGGCGCGAACGGGTGCACGTTCGCGAACTCCGGCCAGGTGACCGCCGCCATCTCGGTCGCCGCGTTGAGCTTCATCGTGCAGCTGCCGAGCGGGATCATGCCGCGGTCGAGCGCGTAGTCCTTGTCCGCCAGGTGCTTGAGGTACCGCATCATGCGGGTCTCGCTGCGGTGTGCGCTGAACACGGGGTGCGTCAGGTAGTCGCTCTCGCGCTGCAGGGCGGACGGGAGGCCCGTGGCTGCGTCGCGGACGGCGGTCTCGGTTGCGGGGACGGTCACGTCAACGGCCCCGAACACGCCCGCCAGGGCAGCGACGTCGTCCGGCGTGGTCGTCTCGTCGACCGAGAGCTGGAACGTGTCGGCGTCGACCTGGCGCAGCAGGTAGTCGGCTTCCTGCGCGGCGGCGACGATCGCCGCGGCGCGGCCGGTCGCACGGAGGGTCAGCGTGTCGAAGTACGTGTCGTGCACGAGCTCGAGCCCGGCGTCCCGCGCGACCGCGGCGAGCGCACCGGTCGTGCGTGCGACGCGTCCGGCGATGAAGCGCAGCCCCTCGGGCCCGTGGTAGACGGCGTACATCGAGGCCATCACGGCGAGCAGGACCTGCGCGGTGCAGATGTTGCTCGTCGCCTTCTCGCGACGGATGTGCTGCTCGCGGGTCTGCAGGCTGAGGCGGTAGGCCATCTGCCCGTCGGCGTCGAAGGACACCCCGACGAGCCGGCCGGGCAGCTGGCGCTCGAGGCCGGCGCGGACGGCGAGGTACCCGGCGTGCGGGCCGCCGAAGCCGAGCGGGACGCCGAAGCGCTGGCTCGTGCCGACGGCGACGTCGGCACCGAGGTCACCCGGGCTGGCGAGGAGTGTCATCGCGAGCAGGTCGGCCGCGACGACGGCGATGCCGCCGCCGGCGTGGACGCGTTCGATGGTGCTGGACGGGTCGACGACGCGACCGGAGGCCCCGGGGTACTGCAGGACCACGCCGAACGCGCCGTCGAGCTGCTCGTCGCTCGGGCCGTCCGCCGCGTCGAACTCGCGGAGGGCGATGCCGACGGCGTCGGCACGGTGGTCGAGCAGGGCGCGGGTCTGCGGCAGCAGGTCGGCGTCGACGAGGAACGCGTCGCCCTTGGTCTTCGAGGCGCGGCGGGCGAGGAGCATGCCCTCGACCACGGCCGTGCCCTCGTCGAGCATCGACGCGCCGGCGGTCGCCATGCCGGTCAGGTCGGACACCATCGTCTGGAAGTTGATCAGTGCCTCGAGCCGCCCCTGCGAGATCTCCGGCTGGTAGGGCGTGTACGCCGTGTACCAGCTCGGGTTCTCGAGGACGTTCCGCTGGATCACGGCCGGGGTGTGGGTGCCGTGGTAGCCGAGCCCGATCATGGCGCGACGGACGGTGTTGCGGCCGGCCTTGGCGCGGAGTTCGGCGAGCGCCTCGGTCTCGCCGACGGCTGCGGGGATCGACGAGTGGGTCGCCGGCTCGGCGTGGATCGACTCCGGGATGGCTGCACGGACCAGCGCGTCGAGCGTGGGCTGTCCGACGGCGTCGAGCATCGTCTGCTGGTCGGCCGGGGTCGTGCCGATGTGGCGGTCGGCGAAGGTCGTCTGGAGGTTCTGGAGGTCGCCGGTCATGCGATGGACGCCCGGTACGCGTCGTGGTCCATCAGGTCCTCGGGGAAGGAGGTGCCGTCGACCTTGATCTTCACGAGCCAACCGGTGCCGAACGGGTCCTGGTTGACGGTGTCGGGGGCGTCGACGACGGCGTCGTTGATCGCGACGACCTCACCCTCGATCGGGGCGAAGAGCTCGCCGACGCTCTTGGTCGACTCGATCTCGCCGATCTGCTCGCCGGCGGTCGTGGCCGTCCCGACGGCGGGGAGTTCGACGTAGACGACGTCACCGAGCTGCTCGGCAGCGTGGTCCGTGATGCCGACGGTGACGGTGTCGCCCTCGACGAGGAGCCACTCGTGGTCGGCGGTGTACTGGAGTGCGGTCTGGTCGGTCACGGAGGTCAGCCTTTCGGGGTGCGGCGGTAGAAGGGGAACGCGGTGACGGTGCTGGGGATGGCCGTGCCGCGGACGTCGATGTGGAGGAGCTGTCCCTCGGTGGCGAGCGACGGGTCGACGAAGGCCATCGCGACGGGGTGGCCGAGCGTCGGCGAGAGGGCGCCGGAGGTGACGGTGCCGACGACGACGCCCTCGTGCACGACGTCGTAGCCGGCACGCGGAGCACGACGGCCCTCGGTCACGAGACCCACGAGCACGCGGGCGTCGTCGGTCGGGGCGACACCGTCCGCCCCCACGAAGTCGCCGTCCTTCGCGACGACGCGACCGAGCCCGGCCTGCGCCGGACGGACGTCGGTGCCGAGCTCGTGCCCGTACAGGGGCATGCCGGCCTCGAGTCGCAGGGTGTCACGCGCCGCGAGTCCGGCCGGTACGACGCCGCGGTCGGCCCCGGCCTCGAGGATCGCGTCCCAGATCTCCGTGGCGACCGACGGGTCGCTGTAGACCTCGAAGCCGTCCTCGCCGGTGTAGCCGGTGCGGGCGACCAGGACGTCGGCGCCGTCGAACAGGGCGTGCAGGACCCGGTAGTAGCCGAGGTCGTCGAGCGGGGTCTCCGGCTGCAGCCGGTCCGCGACGACGAGGGCGTCGAGCGTGCCGGCGGCGGCGGGGCCCTGCACCGCGACGAGCGCCGTGCTGTCGGAGTCGTCCGAGACCTCGACGTCGAAGCCGTCGGCGCGAGCGGTCAGGGCGTCGACCGCGACCTGCCGGTTGGACGCGTTCGCGACGACGAGGAAGACGTCCTCGTCGGTGCGGTACACGACCAGGTCGTCGAGGATCCCGCCGTCCTCTGCCAGGAGCAGCGAGTACTTCGCCCGTCCGACGGTCATCGCGCCGAACGCCCCCGCGAGCGCGTGGTCGAGGAACGGGACGGCTCCGGCACCGGTGACGCCGATCTCCGCCATGTGCGAGAGGTCGAACACCCCCGCCGCCTGACGCACCGCGTGGTGCTCGGCGAGGTCGGACGAGTAGCGCACGGGCATGCGGTAGCCGGCGAAGTCGGTGAACGTGGCACCGGCGGCTTCGTGCGCGGGCTCGAGGGGAGAGGAGCGCAGTGGGGACGGACTCATGGCGGAGTTCTCCTGGCATCGGCAGGGCCCGACGACCGTCGTCGGGTGGAACTCCCCCTCTGTCATGTGCCTGAGAGTTTCACCGCGGCCCGTGAGGTCCGGCGGCTTTCACCGTGGGCGAGACGCACTGCGTCTGCTTTTCAGAGTGGCCTGCCCGTGGCGGTGTTGGACCTGAGAGATTGACGGGGAGGTTGCTCCTTCGGTGCCGTGCGTGTGCCGGGGCACTGCACGACGTCTCCCGCGACGGATGGTCGGCCGGTGTTCAGTTGTCCGCGCACGAGCATACCCAGCCCGCGTTACGGGCATGTGTCGCGTGCCGCGGTTCGACGTCTCGTAGAATGCCCGGGTGGCAGGACAGCGATCGCGCCCCCGTGGGCAGCTCGAGCAGGCGGTGCTCGACGCGCTCTGGTCCGCCGCCGAGACCTCGGACGCGGGACTCAGCGCCCGCCAGGTGCTCGACGCCTTCCCGGACCCCCGCCCCGCGCTGACGACCGTGCTCACCGTGCTCGACCGACTCGGCCGCAAGGGGCAGGTGGAGCGGCAGGAGCACGACGACGCGCCCCTGACGTTCCGGGCGACGAACAGCCGCGAAGAACAGACGGCGTCCCTCATGTCGAACGCCCTCGCCGCCGCGACCGACCGCGAGGCCGCACTGCTGCAGTTCACCGGATCCCTCGCCTCCGACGACCTCGACGTGCTCCGCCGCGCGCTCGACGCCCGGTCGCGCTCCTGACGGACCGGTCGCCGTGGTCGTCACCGGAGTCGTCCTCATCGCGCTGGCCCTGGCCGTCGTGGTCCTGGCGCCCCGGGTCCTGACCCGCTCCGCCTGGACCATCGACCGGCCCCGCACCGCCCTGGTGTCGTGGTCGATCGCGGTGCTGCTCGGGGTCGTCGGGTTCGTCGCCGGCACCACGCTCGTCGTCCTGGCGAACCGGCCGATCGCCGACCCGTTCGGCCTCGGCGACTCCCCCACCCACGGCCTGAACATCGGCGTCGCCCTGCTCGCCGTCCTGGCCTTCGTCATCGCCGTGCGCGTCCGCCCGGGCCCCGAGCACGAGGCCGTGCGCGAGGCGATGCGCTCCGGAGCGGCCCCGCACCGCGAGATCGACGGCACACCGGTCGCCGTCGTCGAGGCCGAGCATGCACTCGCCTGCGCCGTCCCCGGCAGGTCCGGCGGGGTGCTCGTGAGCACCGGGCTGGCGGACCGTCTCCGGACCGACGAACTGGAGGCGGTGGTCGCCCACGAACGAGCGCACCTGACCCAGCGCCACGCGATCGCGGTCGGGATCGCCGAGTCGATCGAACGTGCGGTCCCGTGGGTGCCCGGTGCGCGCGCCATGGCGCGCTCGACGCGCGTCCTCGTGGAGTTCGCCGCCGACGACGCGGCGGCACGCCGCGTGGGGCGGGACGCCCTGCGCCGAGCCGTGCTGGTGGCGGACGAGACGGGCGCGCTCGCGGCGATCCGTGCCTCCAGGCTGTCGTCCTGAGCACCCCGTGTCGGGGGCGAGGCATAGGGTGAACGGACCGTGAAGCCACTGACCGAATCAGACATCCGCTCGTCGTTCGTCAACGCCACCCCGGACGAACTCGCCCAGCTGCCGATCCCCGGCCTGCACGAGACCCTGTGGGACCAACGCGAGTTCCTCGGCTGGCGTGACCCGCAGGCCGCCCGCCGTGGCTACATCGTGTCGTGGATCGACGACCGCCCCGTCGGCATCGTCGTCCGGTCCGCCGGCGGGTCGCTCCGCCCCGGCATCGCCGCGATGTGCTCGTTCTGCCACTCCCCGCAGCCGGCCACGCAGGTGCGCCTGTTCTCGGCGTCCCGCGCGGGCGAGTCCGGGCGGAACGGCAACACGATCGGCACCTACATCTGCGAGGACCTCGGCTGCCCGCTGCTCATCCGCACGGCGCCGCCGCACCTCAACCCGCCCGCCACCATCGCGATGCGCGGCGAGGCGCTGCTCGGGCGCATCCACAACTTCACCGCGGACATCATGAAGTCCGCGTGAGCCGGTTCAGCAGTGCGCGATGGGCCGTCGTCGAGGAGCTCGGCGACGGACGGTGGCGCCTCACCCTGCGCGACGAGGCCGACGACGAACTCGGCGCCATCGGCCTCGGGGTCGAGGGGCCGTGGGACCCGGACGTCGAACCGCACGTGGGCTTCGTGCTCGTGCAGCTCGGGCTGACGCTGCGCGGGGCACGGCCGTGGCGCACCGACGAGCTGGGCGACCAGCGGGCGCCGGTGCTGCCGCTCGGCTGAGCCGCGTCACTCGGTGGCGGCGACGAAGTTCCGCAGGATCTCGCGGTCGTCGTCGGCACGGGCCGCCCAGACGAGTTCGCTCCGGTGGTCGTCGGCCTCGAGCGGCAGCAGGACGACCGAGGCCGGCGCCGCCAGCGTGGCGCTCTCCGGCGCGACCGTCACCCCGAGGCCCGCGCCGACGAGGTGCAGGACGGTCGCCCAGGTCGTGGCCTCCTGCACGACGGTGGGACGGCGTGCTCCGGAGACGACCGGAGCGAGGTTCCGCTCCGTCGCGACCGAACCGGCCTCCGCCGGGAAGAACACGAACGGGTCGTCGAGGAGCTCCGCACCGTGGATCGACGCGCGGTGAGCGAGCCGGTGACCCCGTGGCACGGCGGCCACGAACCGCTCGCTGCGGAACGGCAGGAAGCGCACGGCCGGGTCCGGATCGGGGTCCCGCACGATCGCCAGGTCGAGCTCGCCGCGGACGATCCGCGCCAGCAGCGTGGACGAGTACCCCTCGGTGAGTTCAACGCGCACGCGCGGGTAGCGCTCCCGGAACACCTGCACGCGTTCGATCGGACCGAGCGGCAGCGCTGACACGACGAACCCGACGTCGAGCCGACCGGCCTCACCCCGACCGACGCGCACGGTCTCGTCGAGGTCGCGGCGGGCCTGCTCCAGCAGCGATCGCGCCCGCCCCTGCAGCACGCGTCCCGCCGGGGTGAGCGCCACACTGCGACTCGTGCGGGCGAACAGGTCGACGCCGAGGTCGCGTTCGGTGCGTCGGATCTGCTGCGACAGTGCGGGCTGGGCGATCCGGAGGCGTGCGGCGGCCCGTCCGAAGTGCAGTTCGTCGGCCACGGCGAGGAATGCCCGCAGCTGGCGGAGGTCGACATCTGGCGTCCGATCCATGCACACAGCGTATCGATCAGCGCGAACGAGTATTGGACGCCGCTCGACGGGCAGTCGAGGATGGATGCATGCCCGATGCGACCACCGCCGACGCCCTCACCATCACCGACATCGCCTCGACCGCCGACGCCGAGGCCTTCCGAGTCCTCAACGAAGCCTGGATCAGCCAGTTCTTCGCGCTGGAGGACGAGGACCGCAAGCTCCTCGGCGACCCGGTCGGGCAGATCGTCGAACCCGGCGGCGCCGCATTCGTCGCCCGTCTCGGCGAGGACGGCCCGGTCATCGGCTGCATCGGGATCGCACCCGTCGGCCCCGGGGTGTTCGAGCTCGTCAAGATGGCGGTCTCGCCCGACCACCAGGGCCACGGCACCGGCCGGAAGCTCATCGCCGTCGCGCTCGACCGGGCTCGGGCACTCGGCGCGCACCGGGTCGTGCTCGAGAGCAACGCGCAGCTCGCGAGCGCGGTGCACCTCTACGAGGCGTTCGGCTTCCGGCACCTCGGCCACGACGAGGTCGCGCCGAGCCCCTACGTCCGCGCGGACGTGCACATGGCGCTGGAACTCTGACCGCGGATCTCGCCGGAAACTGACCATCGGCGACCGCCGACCGATAGCGTCCGACGAGATGCGGATCCACGAGCGCGCCGAGACCGATCTCGACCCACTGGTCGAGGTGCTCCGGCGCGCGTACGGCGTCGGGTACCCGACCGACTGGCCCGAGGCCCCGCGCGACTGGATCTCCCCCGAGGGCCTCTTCGGCGCCTGGGTCGCGATCGACGACGACCAGGTGGTCGGACACGTCGGTGTCGCAGTGCCCGCGCCCGGTCGCATGCCCGAGGTGACACGGCTGTTCGTCGACCCGGCCCACCGTGGCAAGGGCATCGCCGACGCCCTGCTCGACGCCGCCGAACGGGGCGCCCCCGGGACCCACGTCCGCCTCGACGTGACGGAGGAGTCGCCGACTGCGTGGCGGCTCTACGAGCGTCGTGGCTGGTGCCTCACCGGCCGCGGACCCGCCGACTGGTGCACCCCGTCCGGCGAGGTCCCCACCGTGCGGTACTACGCGAAGCGCGTGGGCTGAGCCGGTACGCTCGCGGCATGGCGACGTACGAGGTCCAGGCCGTGCGAGAGCGCGGCGCGTGGCAGGTGTTCATCGACGGGATCCTGGTGACCGAGGTCACGCGGTGGCCGTCCGTCGGGTTCGTGTCCCGTGAGTTCCTCGCGATGGACCGCACCGACGACCTGCGCATCCGCGTCGTCGGTCGCAACCAGTACGTCGACGACTGACCCTGCCGACGACTGACCCCGCGCCGGCTCAGCGCGCGGCTGCGACGAGCTGCTGCGCGCGCTGGTGTGAGACGTGGAGCAGCGGGCCGATCTCCCGGACCGTCAGGCCGGACTCGTGCAGCACGAGCGCCGCGGCCGCGGTCTCCCGCGCGGCTTCCACCCGAGCACGTTCAGAGGCTTCCCGCAAGACCCGAGCACGATCGAGGTGCGCACGGGCAGCCTCGGGCATGGCGAGCTCGACGTCGAGCTCGAACGATCCGGCGTCACGGTCGTGCATCAGTGCGAGCCAATCGCGGGCCGTGAGCTCGATGTCCCGCTCGCGCCGCGCTTGGGTGCGTACCACTCCGTCGATCGAGATGACCCACCACTTCCCGTCGCGCTCCGCACGGATGACGTGTCGACTCATTCCCGAGTCCCTCTCTCTCGTTCACATTCCCTGACGATGGATTGCGCCGTCCGCTCCCGCAGCTCGCGGTGCCGTGGGACGACAACCAGACGATCCCCGAACCGGAAGAGGTCATGGCGCCCTCCATGGCGCGAGAACACGAACTCGACTCCGTCTCGTGCGGCAAGTCGTGCGAGCCGGTCCAACAGGTCGACCCGCTTCACCGTACGTGTCCAATCGGAACTAGGCAAGCTTGCCTACCGCGACGAGACACAACGGGTCGTGGAGTGGTCATGTGCCGACGGTGCCTGACGGGCTGCCGTGGCGAAGAACGAGCGGACAGGTCTGTGGATCAGCGCACTCGATGACACGGCTGTGGAGGAACGAGTTGGCTGCCAGCCACCGGTTCGATCACCATGGGGAGCATGCGCACCACCGACACGTTCGACGACCTCCTGGCGATCGGCGAGGCCGCCGACGTCACCGGCTGGGACTTCTCGTGGCTCGACGGCCGCGCGACCGAGGAACGTCCGCCGTGGGGCTACGCCCGACTGCTCGGCGAACGCCTGGCGCGGCTCGCCGAGGCCCCGGCGTACCCGACGACCGCCGTCGCGACCGAGTCCTGGCCGCCGAACATCGCGGCTGCCACCGTTCACCTGCACCCGCGTGGCGTGGTCGTCGTCGCCGATCCGGACGAGCCGCCCCTGCCCTTCGCCGACGCCGCGTTCGACCTCGTGACGAGCCGGCACCCGGCCGCGATCCACTGGGACGAGATCGCGCGCGTGCTCCGTCCGGGCGGCAGCTACCTCGCGCAGCACGTGGGACCGGCGAGCGCGTTCGAACTGATCGAGTTCTTCCTCGGTCCGAAGCCCGTCGAGCGTCGCGGGCGCCACCACGATGACGAGGCTGCCGCCGCACGTGCCGCAGGGCTCGAGATCGTCGACCTCCGCACCGCCCGCACGCGGATCGAGATCCACGACGTCGCCGCGGTGGTCTACCTGCTGCGCAAGGTGATCTGGTGGGTGCCGGACTTCAGCGTCGAGCGCTACCGCGATCGGCTGCGCGACCTGCACGAGCTGATCCAGCGCGACGGGCCGTTCGTGGCGTACTCGGCCCGCCACCTGATCGAGGCGCGCCGACCCGAGTAGCCGCCCCGCGCCTCCAGGCCGACACCCGACGGGCCGACAGCCGGCCGAGCCGACACCCGACCGGCCGACGGGCAACCCGCGTCGCTACGCGACGTGCCAGACCAGCCCCTCCTGCGCGCTCGACGGGTAGGCCGCCGCGATCCGCAGCACCGCCTCGCGCAGGGTGTCCGGCGAGCACGCGAGGTTGAGCCGCGCGAAGCCGCGCCCCTGCGACCCGAACCCGAGCCCGGAGTTCAGCGCCACGTAGGCGTGCTCGCGCAGCGGCACGGCGGGGTCGTCCCCGAGCCCGATGCCCCGGAAGTCCAGCCACGCGAGGTACCCGGCGCGCGGGCGCGTGTAGACGACACCGGGCAGGTGCTCCGCCAGCAGCTTGGCGAGCAGTCGTTCGTTCGCGACGATCCGGGCGACCACGTCGTCCAGCCAGTCCGTCGCCACCGTGAACGCCGCGAGGTTCGCGTGCAGCCCGAGGATGCTCGTGCGGCAGGCCACTTCCTCCCACAGGGTGTCGAGCAGGGCTGCCGTGCGGGGGTCACCCGCGACGATGATCGAGCACTTCACGCCGGCGAGGTTCCAGCCCTTGCTCGCGCTCGTCACGCAGACGCTCCGCGCTCCGGCCGGCTCGGCCACCGCTGCGAAGGGCGTGAACGCGACTCCGGGGTGCGTCAGGGGTGCGTGGATCTCGTCGCTGATGACGAGGACGTCGTACTTCGCCGCCAGCTCGGCGATCGCGACGAGGTCTGCGCGGTCGTGCACGAGTCCGACGGGGTTGTGCGGGTTGCAGAGCAGGAACACGCCGACCCCGTCCGCGAAGGCGCGCTCGAGGCCCTCGAGGTCGAGCCGGTACTGCCCCCACTGTTCGAGCAGCGGGACCTCCTCGACCTGACATCGGGCCTCTTCGACGAGCTCGAAGAACGGCGGGTACACCGGCGGCGTGATCGCGACACGGCCGCCCTCGGGGAGCGCGAGCCGGAGCGATTCGACGATGCCCACGCTGACGTCCGTGGCCAGGTACACGCGAGCCGGATCGACGTCCCAGTCCCATCGGTCCTTCGCGAACGCGGCGAAGGCCGGCGCGAGCGGTCCGGGGCCGTCGAGGTACCCGAGGTCCGACTGCTGCACCCGTTCGATGAGGGCCTGCCGGATCGCCGGGGCGACCTCGTGGTCCATCTCGGCGACGAACAGGGGCAGCACGTCCGGCGCGTAGCGCGTCCACTTGATGCTCGTCCGGACCCCGCGGAGCGTGCCGACCGGGTCCTGCTCGTCGCTCGCCATGCGTCCCAGCATGCATCGGACTGGAGGCGCGGCGCGAGTCCGGACGTCATCCCGCGTCGTCTGCGGGTCCGGCTGCGGCCGGGGGCCGCCCCGTCGGCCTACCTGCGCTGGACGACGGATGGTCGACTGATCGCGACCCACTCGATGACTTCTGCTCGCTACGTGAGCGCAGTTTCACTGCGTCGCGGCCAGGAGCCGACCGACTGCAGGTACTCAAGGGCCTCAGCGTCCTCGCGGAATTCCAGGAGCGCACCGACCTTTTGCATCAGGACGTCCCGGACCTCAGCAGGCGTCGCGAAGAAGAACTCCTTTCGCGAGTTCGCTTGGTTCAAAGCACGCGACGCAAAGTGCCGGTGGAGTTCGGTCTCGAGAGTGACGGCGTCTTCGGAGAAGTAGATCGTGTGGACGTCGAAGCGGAACGGCACCGACGCGCCACTCAGCTCACTCACCCGCTCCAGCGGCTCGAGGCGACGGGTCAATCCGATCTTCACCACGTCGGGGCCGAAGGCCCCTCGGTTGGAGATGACGTAAACGTAACCGGCCCTGATGTTCGCAGTACGGAAGTCGTTCTGCGTTATTGCCTCATCGATTGCGAGGAGGCGTCGCTCCAGATCAGGGTCGATTTGACCGTTCAGACGGAGCTGCGCGATCGTCTGTTCGATGAGAGCGCGCTCTTTGTCGAGCCGCTCACGTTCAGCGTCGAGTTCCTGCTGCACACGGCGCTCTTCTCGCAGCCGGGCACGTTCCTCGCGCTCTCGCTCGCGCTCGTCCTGCTTCCTCATCAACCAGTCGGAGGTGAGCTCCACCTCCTCTTCCCGGAGCGCGTGAAAAGCCGGGCTGATCCGCATCTCCATCATCGAACCGAGTTTGGCGATCGCGTCGCGGGACTTCTCGAGTCGTCTCTTGGCCGTTTCAACGTTGCCAGCGCGAAGCGAGCGGACGGAGCTGTCGGCTTCGGCGTTGTAGGCGCGCAGCATCAGCTTTGAAAGGTCGTCCGACATCTTGCGTCCCTTCGCGAGCGAATTGTCAAACGTGAACATGTTTGACCGTTCGATCGCTCGACCGGAGCGGACGAGATCGGCGATCCGACCTTCGATGTCCTTCAAGCGTTCTTTGTAGGCGGCAGCATCTTCAAGCGGATGATGGTAGCGGTAGATACCGACCGCCTGCAGCACACGATCGTCGTCGAGTGGGACATCTTGATCGACATCATTCGAGCCGAGCGCCTCGCGGAGATCACGTATCGTGAGTTCGAGCGCCCTGATAGTCGCATCACGCTCGTCGATCTCGGACGACTCGGCGAGAGCTACTCGACGCTCGCCGGGGGCGTTGGAGCGAAGAGGCCCTCGATCAGTCCCGACGCTGCTCGCGTCGACGGACGCCGGCGGCCCGTTCAACGGCTCTCCTTCTGGACCGTCGAGCCAGAGCTGCCATCCATCGGGCAGAGGCGGCCAGTCAGCAGGAGGCGTCCACGAGGAGGGTGGTGTCCAGCCCGCCGGTACGGGCGGCCAGCCGGGAGGAGGGTTGAAGCGACGTTCGGCGCTCATGAGCGCCGCACTCCGCTCGGGTCAACGACGGTCAGCGCAGCGGGATTCTTCGATGTGGCAGCGCCGAGGAGGTCGAGAGTTGCGGCTGGCACGACGGCCCCGAGATCGAACTGGGTGAACTGGTCTCGCGAAGCGCTGACAGCGACAAGCGGGAAGAAGCGATCCAGACCTGTTGCTGGGTCCTTCGTTGCTGGCCCGACTTGCAGGCCCACGGTCTGAATGATCCCGCGACGATCCGCTTCGAACACCTCGTGGAGAGTGCGCAACGCGACCTGAGCCAGGGCGTCGCCATATCGCTCGTTGATGTCCTTCTTGGTTGCAGGGCTCCCGACGATGTCGTCGGTCGCCTTCACCCAGCGATAGCTCTTGACACCGGGCACCGCGTCGGGTGCAGGGACGATGGCTCGGAGCAACACCTCCGAAGTGCTCGCGTCGAACTCAGCCTGATGGGTCACTTCGAAGGTGTCCGGGTACACCGAGTTGGCGAGCACGATGTCGACGTACTCCTCGACAGCTTCGGTCACGCCGTAGCCCAGACCTGCGATGAGCGCGTCGATTTCGCCGTTGTGCTCGGCGACCTCGGCTTCACGGAGTCTGCACTCCGCGTCGTAGCGCTCACGTTCCGCTCGGAGGAGTTCCACCCGACGCTGCTCGACGGCGTCATGCTGCCGGTTGGCTTCCGCCTGCCGCTCCGGGAGCGAGGAGCGAAGAGCCTCCCACTCTGCCGAAGCGGCTGGAACCCTGCCCACCACTCCTGTTTCACCTGTTCGTGCTTCTTCTTCTTGCCGAACACTCCCTTCGGAACCGGAGGCTCCTGCCAAATCGGCTGCGGAGGGAGAACCAGAGGAAGCGGGCGAGGCCTCGGCACTTCGAGATCGGGGTGCGGGAACGGGGGTGAGCCACCGTGCGCTTGAGCTCCTCGAGGTCGACATGATCGTCAACGTCGAGCGTGGCGGCGAGCAGTCCCGCAATGTCGTCATTGACTTCCTGGATGCGAGCGTTCATCTCCTCAGCCTCGGCCTTGCGGGCCTCCCCGTAGGCCACCTGTGCTTCTCGCTCCAGCCGCTTCCGTTCCGCGTCCGTGGCACGAGCCGCAGCAGCATTCGCGCGTTCTGCTTGCGCCCGTGCTCGCTCAACGGCAGCGACTGCAGCCGCCTGCTGGCGCACGGCCGCCACCTGCTGTCGTTGAACACGAGCGGCGTGGGCTTGCGCTACTCGCTGCTGATGTTGGATCTCCGCGAAGAATCCGCGCTTTCGTGCCACTTCTGGACCTCTCCCTGCCGTCGACAGAAGGAGCCTATCCAAGAGTGAAACTTCAACCGCCTCATGACGCGAGCGATCGTCGAAGTCCGCGCTACCCGGCCCAGAGCGGCCGATGAACGAAATGTCCGCTGGACCGGGGGCCGCCCCGTCGGCCTACTGTCGGCTGCATGAGCACGAGCACCGCCGACAAGGCCGTCACCCTCAAGCACCTGCACGAAGCCCCGGAGATCCTCCGGGTCGTCAACGTCTGGGACGCGATCAGCGCCAAGGTCGTCAGCGACCTGCCCGAGACGAAGGCGATCGCGACCGCCGGACACTCGATCGCCGCCTCGTACGGCTACGAGGACGGCGGCATGCCCCTCGACCTGGCCCTCGCCGGCGCGGCCACCGTCGCCGCCGCCACCGACCTGCCCGTCACCGCCGACCTGGACGATGGCTACAAGGACCCCGCCGAGACGATCCGTCGCGCGATCGGCGCCGGGATCGTCGGCGCGAACGTCGAGGACCGCCTCCGCCCCTTCGACGAGGCGGTCGCCCGCGTCGCAGCCATCACCGCTGCCGCGCAGGCCGAGGGCATCGACTTCCAGCTGAACGCCCGCACCGACGCGATCGCCCGTGGTGGCGACCGTCCGATCGACGAGAGCATCGCCGACGCGATCGCCCGCGGCAAGGCCTTCCTCGACAACGGCGCCGCCCTGGTGTTCGTGCCGGGCGCGATCGAGCGCTCCGTGGTGGAACGGCTCGTCGAGGGCCTCGGCCGCGGCAAGCTGTCCGTCATCGGGCTGCCGGGAGCGCTCCCCGCCGCCGAGTACGAGGCACTCGGAGTCGCCCGCATCTCCTACGGGCCGCTGACGCAGCGCGTCGCGCTGCGCGCGCTCCGCGACCTGGCGACCGACCTGTACGGCGGTGGCGTCGTGCCGGAGGACACCCCGACCCTGAACTGAACCGCCCTGGGCCTGGAGGCGCGGTGCCAGCTGGCACCGCGCCTCCAGGCCGTCCGGCGGTTGCTGGCCGCTACTGTCGTGCCATGAGCCTGGACGTCGATTCGCTGCTGACCCCGCCCTCTCCCGTCGCGGCGCGTGCGCTCGACGTGGTGCGCGGTTGGTCGTCGCCGGCGCTCGTGAACCACTGCCTGCGCTCGTGGGCGTGGGCGTCCCTGCTCGCCCCGAGCATCGGGCTCGACCCGGACCGTGAGCTGCTGTTCGTCGCGACGATGCTGCACGACCTCGGCGTGACGCCGTCCTTCGACGCCCACGCGGTGCCGTTCGAGGACGCCGGCGGCGCCGTCGGCTCCGTGTTCGCGCTCGGCGCTGGCTGGGACGCCGGACGTGCCCGTCGCGTCGGTGAGATCGTCGAGCGACACATGTGGACGTCCGTCGACCCTGCGCTGGACGCTGAGGGGCACCTGCTCGAGGTCGCGACCTCGCTCGACGTCTCCGGGGCGGGGTTCGACCGGTGGGACGCGGCTGCCCTGCGAACCGTCACCGCGGCGGTCCCCCGACTCGACTTCTCGGCGACCTTCGACGGCCTGATCCACGAGCAGGCCGAACGGAAGCCGTCGTCGTCCGCTGCTCGTCTGGACGGCTCGGGGAACGTCGCTGCCGGTGGCGCGCGGTGGGACGAGTTCCTCGGGTCCTGAACCCGCGCCTCCCGTCCGCACGTGGCGACGTCAGCGGCAGCGCGGCAGCGTCGCCATGCCAGCGCTGAGCGACGACGGACCGCCGATCCGCACCACGTGGTGCACGCCGAGTGAACCGATCGTCTGCGCGACCGACGGCTGGAGGCACGTCGGCGACGACTGGAGGACGGCGGCACCCTCGCTGCCGGCGAGCGCGGCCGCGGCGAGCCCGTCCGGCAGGCTCTTCGCGGAGACGAGGTACGCCGTGTCGGCCGTCCCCGTCAGCTTCGTCGCCGCGCCCGCGGACACCGCTCCCGGCTCCGGTCCGAGCACCGTGTCGATCGTGCTGACCCCGGCGGTGTCGAGGTCGGCCAGGTAGTCGGGCGACGTCCCCTTCTGCGAGCCGACGAGCGTGGCGTGGTCGACGTGGTGCGCCCGGAGGAACGTGCGTGTCGCGGCGTCCGGGTGCGTGCCGGGGCGGAGCAGGACGACGGGCTGCGCGTCGGTGCCGGCTGCGGGCACGGCGGCGAGCAGGTCGGTGGTCCCGGTGCCGACCACGAAGGTCGCGACGGCCTGGGTCCCCGGGAAGAAGGCGTCGTTCACCCGCCGGTTCACCTCGTACCGGTCGCGCCCCTCGATCCTGGAGACCGCTGCGCGCGGCACGGCCGAGTGCACCTGCCGCAGGACGTTCGCGGAGACCGAAGCGGTCCCGCCCACCAGGACGACCTTCGCCGGGGCGAGCGCGACGAGTTCGGCCCGAGTCGCCGACGGCAGTGCGGCGGCCGGCGTCAGGAGCATCGGGAAGTGGTGCCGTGCCGCGGCCGGGACGACCGACAGCCCGTCCGTCGGGTACTGCCCGGAGACCACGAACACGGTGCCGTGCTGCGCGTACACGCCGTCGGCGACCCCACGCTGCACGATCCCCACGCTCGTGGACCAGAGGTCCTTGCCGGCGATGAGCGTCGACGCATCGGCAGGCGCCGAGGTCGTGGAGCCGACGGTGACGTCCATCCGGTCGAGGTGCTGGCCGGCCGCGACCGTGAACGACTTCGCGGTGGCGAGGCTCGTCCCGCCCCACCAGCCCGCGACGGTGCCGGTCGTGTCGGAGTCCTCCGGGACGAGCTGCAGCCGGTACGTTCCGGCAGCGACCCGTCCGACGGTGAACGGCGACACCGTCTGCGTCTGCGGCAGGGCGGGCGCGTGCGACCCGGGGTCGTACGAGGCGTCGCGCATGACGTGCCAGTGCCCGCGGTACTGCGCCCACAACCGTGCACGGACCGACCCGCGCGTGGCGTTCGCATCGGCCGCGACGACGTCGCCGGAGACCGTCGCCTCCGCAGCGATCTGCACGTCGATGCCCGCGACGGTCCGTCCGGCGACCGTCACCTGGCGAGCCGACTCGAACGAGGACGCCCCGCCGGAGTACGAGGTCGCATCGCCGGCCTCGAACGTGTCGGCCTGCACGGCGTAGGCGCCGTTCGGCACGGACCGCAGCGTGTACCGACCAGCACGGTCCGTCCGGACGTCCTCGCCCGTCGTGCTGCACGCCAGGGAGCAGAAGTGCGTGGCCCGGCCCGAGCGGACGAGCGTCACGTGTGCGCCGGCGACCGGTCGGCCGGACGACGTCACCACGCCGGACACCGTGCCGGTGCTCGGGACGGCGACCGCTGGTTCGACCGCGGTCACCGTGACGAGCGCGGCAGCGACCGCGGCGATGAGCGCAACGGTGGGGGTGAGGCGTCTGATCGCCATGACGGTCCTGTCAGGGGCGGCCACGATCACCGCGCCGGGCGGCCGTCCCCCTGGCCCGTTGCGCGCATCGACTGTACCGAGCACGGCACGGCGACCGGATTCCCCCGTTCGCGGGTGATCCGACATCCGGCCTGGACACAGCGCGGTCGACGCCGTATAGTGGTCGTTTGGTGCATTGCAGCGAACCCATCTGACTCGCGCACACCGACCCGTCTCGAAGCCGACTCACCCGAGTCGCATTCCCGCGAGACCCCCGCTCGATCCGAACGGACGAGCTGCACGTTGAAACTCGACGTGCGCGCCCCGCACTCGATGCGTCGCGCCGGACTCAGACGTCCGCCGACACCGAGTCGCCCTGGCGCCGAACGACCAGGAAGTACCGCAACACCATGACCAGCAACGAACGAATCACCATCACCGGCACCGCACTCGCGGCGCCGTCCGTCTCCCCCGACCGCATCGCCGAGTTCGGTGTGCGCGACGAGCGCTCGCAGCGCGAGTACCTCGTCCGCATCCCGGCCGACGACCTCGGTCTCTTCATCACCCGTGGTGCCCGCGTGGACATCGACGGCGAGGCCGGCTGGACCGTGCCGGGCCGCTCGTGGCGCGGTGAGGCGAGCCGCACGCTCGTGCAGGCGCAGCGCGTCCGCGCCGGCGAGCTGGCCCTCGCCGCCTGAGCCACACGCTCCACACCACGGAAGCCGCCGAGCAGCGCTCGGCGGCTTCCGTCGTCTCAGCGGGTGCGGTCGTCTCCGCCGCCGGCCGGTTCGCCGCCGGGGACTGGTTCGCCGCCGGGGGCTGGTTCGCCGCCGCGGGCTGGTTCGCCGCCGCGGCTGGCCGGTTCGCCGCCGCGTGGGCCGCCGTCGTCCGGGCCGTCGGCGCCGCGGAACCGATGGCCCCCGTCAGCGTCGACCGGGAGCTCGTCGCCCACACGCTGGGCGGCGTCCCGCAGGTGGCGGATGAACGCCGAGTCCTCGGGCTCGAGTTCGTCGTCCGGAGCGGCACTGAGCGTCAGTTCGCTCGCCGGCCCGAGCAACACGGTGGTCCGGGTCACCGAGCCGTCGTCGGCGACCGCCGGGATCGCCACCGTGTCCGTCCTGCTGTTGGCGCCGAGGATCGCCGCGTAGTCGAGGACCGCGTCGGCGATCGCGTCACCCGTCAAGATCATGCTGCCGTCGTAGTTGATGTACTTCACGATGCCTCCCGCGCCTGACGGTAGGTGCGGCGGGTGCGCGTGCACTCAACATGTGCGTGCAACGGCCAGAACCCGCGCTACGGTCCGATCATGACCCCGGTCTCACCTGGCAGCCTGATCCGCGCTGCACGAGACGACATCGCGATGTCGCTCGAGGACCTGGCCGTCGGCGTCGGCATCACCACCGAAGCCGTGCGGCAGTACGAGGAAGACGTCGCGTGCCCGTCACCGCAGGTGCTCGCGCTGATGCTCACTGCCGCGAGACTGCGCCCGAGCATCCCGCTCGCACTGCACGCTCGGAGCATCCTCGCGCTGGCAGAGCGCTACCGCCTGACCGATGTGCGGGTCTTCGGGTCGGCGGCGCACGGCCGCGACACGGAACGCAGCGACATCGACCTCCTCGTCTCCCTTGCCCCCGGCGCGACGCTCTTCGACCTCGGAGGATTCGCTCACGAGGTCGAACAGCTCACCGGGTTCCCCGTCGACCTGCTCGTCGAGGACGACGACCTCGCGCACGATCCGAACTTCGGGCACGTCCTCGACGACGCGGTGCGACTCTGATCGGACTACGACCGCATGTGGAGCTGGGAACGATCCGTCGAGCTCCAGCTACGTCCCGCGCCGCGTGGCGCTGATGACCTGCGAACACCCACTCAGTGCGTACGCGAAGACCTTCTGGTCACTGCCGCCTGCCCCTGCCCCTGGGCCTGTGCCCTCGCCTCCGCTGCAGTCGCACGCTTCGCCTGAAGGAGGATCCGCATGGCCCGGGCACGCGACGCGTCCCCGGTCAGCCCGACGAACAGGCCGTGCATCGTGTTCTTCGTCAACGTCGTCACCGTCATAGCCCAGGTCCTGCCGATCGTCTTGATGGTCGGACAAGCGTGGTCGATCGGGAGGGCAGCGCCAAACATGTTGTACCTCCACCAGGTTCAGTAGTCGCCCTTGACGACGAAGTACGAGCCGCGGATCGTGCCGGCGAGCTTCGACTTCTGCCGCGCGAACTTGAAGGCGTCGAGCTCACTGGGCACGTCCATGCCGTCCGACAGCTTGAAGCCGACGGCCCGCTTCCCGCCCGGGTCGAGCGTGTAGAGCACGTTCACGGCGAGGCCCGACTCGCAGAACACGTAGGTCCACCGCACGCCGTCGACGAGCACTTCAGTGGCTTCGAGCGGCTTCGACGCGATGACGATGTCGCGTTCGTCATCGAGCACCCGCGCGACGTAGTCGACCAGGTCGGGGACATCGGCGGCGGGGTGCGTCGTGAAGCGGTGGTCGAACTTGTTCTTGAAGTACCGCGCCTCGTTGGCCCGGAGTCCCGCGAGTGCGTCCGCGACCGGCGAGGACTCGACCCCCACGGTGGACACGTTCTCGAAGTCGACGACGTACGACATGGAGGCCTCCTGGTTGTGCGGCTCAGCGCCAACCTAGTGCCAGGGCCGTGCCGTTCGGGCTAGTTGTTGAAGCGGAACTCCACCACGTCGCCGTCCTGCATGACGTAGTCCTTGCCCTCGATGCGGGCCTTGCCGTGCGCACGGGCCTCGGCGATGGAGCCGGCTTCCATGAGGTCCTGGAACGAGATGACCTCGGCCTTGATGAAGCCCTTCTCGAAGTCGGTGTGGATCACACCGGCAGCCTGGGGCGCCTTCCATCCCTTGCCGATCGTCCACGCACGCGACTCCTTCGGGCCGGCCGTGAGGTACGTCTGCAGGCCGAGGGTGTCGAAGCCGATGCGAGCGAGCTGGTCGAGGCCGGACTCGGTCTGGCCAGTCGACTCGAGGAGTTCCGCGGCGTCCGCCGGGTCGAGGTCGATGAGCTCGGACTCGACCTGGGCGTCGAGGAAGACGGCCTGGGCGGGGGCGACGAGCGCGGCCAGCTCGGCCTTGCGGGCCTCGTCGGTGAGGATCGCCTCGTCGACGTTGAAGACGAAGATGAACGGCTTGGCGGAGAGCAGCCCGAGCTCGGCGATCGGTGACAGGTCGATCGAGGTCGCGGAGAGCAGCGTGCCCTTCTCGAGCTCTGCCTTCGCCTCGTTCGCGGTCTCGAGCACGATCGGCTCGGCCTGCTTGAGCTTCACCGTCTTCTCGTAGCGGGGCAGCGCCTTCTCGATGGTCTCGAGGTCGGCGAGGATCAGCTCGGTGTTGATGACCTCGAGGTCGTCCTTCGGGGAGACCTTGTTCGCGACGTGCACGACGTCGTCGTCGGTGAACCCGCGGACGACCTGCGCGATGGCGTCGGCTTCGCGGATGTTCGCGAGGAACTTGTTGCCGAGGCCCTCGCCCTCGCTGGCGCCCTTGACGATGCCGGCGATGTCGACGAACGACACCGGCGCGGGCACGGTCTTCTCCGAGCGGAAGAGCTCGGCGAGCTGGTCCAGGCGGGGGTCGGGCAGGTTCACCACGCCCACGTTCGGCTCGATCGTCGCGAACGGGTAGTTCGCGGCGAGGACCTGGTTCTTGGTCAGGGCGTTGAACAGGGTCGACTTGCCGACGTTCGGGAGACCGACGATTCCGATGGTGAGTGCCACGGGAGGACAGCCTACCGGCGGCCGCCTGTCGGGGCCGACCCGTGCCTCCAGGCCCGCTCGTTCAGAACTGGTCCGCCCAGCTCGCCATGGCTGCTCGCACGACGGTGGCGAGCGCAGCGAAGCCGCCGGTGGTGACCGCGACCGCGACGGCGGCGCCGAGGGTGACCAACCCGATGCCGAGGCCGACCGCCCGTCGCGCCGTGTGCGCGGGTGCGTCGACGACCTGGGCGCCGGTGAGCAGCTCGTCGAGGTCCCGCGGTTCGCCCATGACCGCAGCGTACGGCGGTGGCCGGAGCGAGGGAACTGCCGCGTCCGGGGCACACGCGACCCCGGGACGTGGCAGCGTGGTCGGGACGACACGGATGGAGGACGTCGATGTGGTTCGAACGTGACCGGCGCGGTGTGCACTCGATGGGCATGGACGCTCGTGGCCAACGGCGGTACTTCACCGCGGAGACGATCGCGGCGCTCGAGGAGCTCCCGCCGACCGAGCTCGAGACCCTGCACGACGCACTCGCCGAACTCGAGGCCGACGTCCTCGTCGACTACGACCCGGAGGACGACTCGATCGACCACGGCGCCGAGGACGACTTCCGGATGGTCTTCCCGCCGTCCGACGTCGCCTTCCCCCCGATCACCGCGGACACGGCCGAGGCGTTCCTGTCCGCCGTCACCGCCCACGTCGAGGCACTCCCGAAGCGCTGGCGGCTCGATGCGGCCGCGCTCGCGTTCGAGCTGGTCGGGACGGTCCTCGCGCCGTACTGGGCGGAGCAGCGTGCCCGGCGGAGCGCGACCTGGCGCCTGACCGCACGCCGACAGCGGGGCTCCCGCCGCGTCCGCCGTCGCTGAGGAGCGGGCCCGGTTCTCCGTCGCTGAGGAGCGCGCGCAACGCCGGGGCGGGTTCCGGCGATGTCGGCGCTGCGTGCGACCATCGGGAACGTGCCGTTGAACTTCACCGCGATCGACTTCGAGACCGCGAACAGCTCGCCCGCCAGCGCCTGCTCGGTCGGACTCGTCAAGGTCCGCTCCGGCAAGGTCGTCGAACGGGCGTCGTGGTTCATCCGTCCACCGCTCGGGCACGACGCCTTCCTCGAGTGGAACACCCGGATCCACGGCATCGTCGCCTCGGACGTGGTGCACGCGAAGTCGTGGGAGCAGCAGTACCCGGACATCGTCGCCTTCGCCGAGGGTGACGTCCTGGTCGCGCACAACGCCCGCTTCGACATGGGCGTCATCGCCGGTGGCTGCTCGGCGACCGGCATCGCCCTCGGGGAGCACCACTCGATGTGCTCGCTGCAGGTCGCCCGCAAGACCTACACGCTCGACTCGTACCGGCTGCCGATGGCGGCGCGGGCCGCGGGCTACGAGGGCTTCCAGCACCACGACGCAGCGGCCGACGCCGAGGCGTGCGCCGCGATCGTCGTGCACGCCGCCGGGTACCACGGGGCCGACACGGTCGAGGCGCTCGGCGCGGCGACCCGCGTCACGATCGCTCCGGTCCGGGTCCGCGCCGAGAAGCCGCGTTCGGCGGCGCAGCCCCGGCTGTCGAACCGCCCGATGATCTTCGCCGACTGACGGCAGCCGTCTGCCGGCCGCTGGCCGCTGGCTAGCGTCCTGATCGACGCCGAACCGGTGCCGGATGGGCCCCGCCGCACTACTGTCGCCACATGGCAGACAAGACCTCGACGATCGAACGGTCGACCGTCATCGCGGCACCGGCAGACGCGATCACGCCCCTCCTCGCGAACCTGCACCGGTGGGTCGAGTGGTCACCGTGGGAGGGGCAGGACCCGAACCTGCAGCGAACCTACGGCGGCGAGCCCGGATCGGTCGGCTCGACGTACGCGTGGAAGGGCAACCGCAAGGCAGGTGCGGGCGACATGACCGTCACGCGGATCGCCCCAACAGAGGTCGGCCTCGACCTCCGCTTCACGGCACCCTTCAAGTCCTCGAGCACCTGCACGTTCCGACTCACCGAGAACGCGAACGAGCACACGGACGCGAACGCGGGCCGGACTCGCGTGGTGTGGTCGATGACGAGCCCGCAGAACCTCGCATCGCGCGTGATGGGGGTGTTCATCGACATGGACAAGCTCATCGGCGGCGACTTCGAGAAGGGACTCGCGAAGCTCCGGGCGGCAGTGGAGCGCTGACGGGAGTGGCTCGTCGGGGCGCACGACCCCCGGTGGTATTGTCACGACATTCCCTCGGCACCGCTGCCGAACGCACGGCGCCGCAACCCGCACTTCCCGAAGGACCGCGATGACCAACGATGGCCAGCTGCCGTCCGACCTGTTCATGGACCTGGACCGGTCGGGTCCGATGCCCCTCTACTTCCAGGTCGCCTCGCGCATCGAGGAGTCGATCCGCTCCGGCGCGATGCCCCCCGGCGCACGGCTCGAGAACGAGATCGCGCTCGGCGAGCGGCTCGGGCTGTCCCGGCCGACGATCCGTCGGGCGATCCAGGACCTCGTCGACAAGGGACTGCTGGTCCGCCGTCGCGGCATCGGCACGCAGGTCGTGCACGGCCCGGTTACCCGCAAGGTCGAGCTGACGAGCCTCTACGACGACCTCGCGCAGGGATCGCAGGGACCGGCGACGACGCTGCTGGAACGGAACGACGTGCCGGCGTCCGACGTCGTGGCCGAGGCGCTCGGTGTGGAGCCCGGCACCACGGTCGCGCACATCCGCCGGGTCCGCTTCGCCGAGGACGTCCCGATGGCCATCCTCGAGAACTACCTGCCCCCGGAGTTCCTCGAGATCACCGACGAGGACCTGCAGTCCCACGGGCTGTACCAGCTCCTCCGCAGCCGTGGCGTCACCATGCGCGTCGCGAAGCAGCGGATCGGCGCCCGCGCGGTGACCGACGACGAGGCGAGCCTGCTCGAGATCGAGGACGGCGACCCGGTGCTCACGATGAGCCGGACGGCGTACGACGCCTCGGGTCGCGCGGTCGAGTACGGCGTGCACTGCTACCGCCCCGACCGCTACTCGTTCGAGGTCACCCTCGTCGACAAGTAGGCCCGTCAGGCCGGCGACGGCACCCCGAGCTCGCCCGTCACGTACTGCGCGCGCCCGAACCCGAACGACCAGTCCTGCGGCCCGTTCTCGACGTAGCCGATGAAGACGTCCTCGGACGCGACGCCGACGGCCGCCAACGCGTCGTGGATCGCCGCGTAGAGCGTCGTCTTCGCATCGTCGGTCCGGCCGCGCTGCGTGAAGACCTGGATCATGACGACGCCGTCGGTGCGCTCGAAGCCGAGCCCCGCGTCCTCCGCGATGATCTGACCCGCCGGGTGCTCCGTGACGATCTGGAAGCGGTCGCGCAGCGGGATCCCGTACACGTCGACGATGGCCGTGTGGATTGCGTCGGCGATGGCGCGGACGGCTTCCGGGGTGCGCCCGGTGGCGAGGTCGATACGGACGAGCGGCATGGTGCCTCCTGCAGTTCGGGACTTTGTCCTGACAAACTAACATGGATGGTGCGGTGGTGACCAGACGGACTGGAGGCGCGGTGCCAGCTGGCACCGCGCCTCCAGTCCGTGTGGGGCGACCGTCTAGAGCACGGGTGTCGCCGCCGCGTAGGTGAGCGGTCCGTCGACGCGCGCGACGTCGTGCCACGCCCCGTCGGCGAGCGACGCCTCGGCCGCTTCCACGATCGACGCGGCCGCCAGCCCGTCCGCGACCGACGGCGCCAGCTGCTCACCACGACGGACGCTGGCGATGAACTGCGCGGCCTCGATCGTCTTGAGGTCGTCGTACCCCATGGCAGTGCCGGCACCCGGCTGGAACCGGGCGAACTCGCCGTCCCCCGGCGCGACGTAGTGGGTCGCGTACCCGTCGACCTCCTGCCCGTCGAGGTACACCTCGAGCTCGTTGAGGCGCTGGAAGTCCCACCGCACGGAGCCCTTCGTGCCGTAGACCTCGAAGGTGTACTCGGCGTGCGGACCGCGCATCACCCGGCTGGAGTCCATGGTGCCGACCGCGCCGTCGTCGAAGCGGAACAGCAGTGCGGCGTAGTCCTCGTTCTCGACCGGTCCGAGCTCGCCCGTGGCGGCAGCGCTGCGGTCGACGATCCCCGCTGCCGGGCGCGGACGCTCGGCGATGACCGTCTCGGCGAGCGCAGTCACGCTGGCGATCCGTCCGACCACGTACTGCGCCAGGTCGAGGCCGTGCGACAGCAGGTCGCCGAGGACGCCGGAACCCGCACGCTCACGCTCGAAGCGCCAGGTCAGGGGTGCGGCGGGGTCGGACGAGTAGTCGGCGAGGAGCGATCCACGGACGTTCGTGATCCGACCGAGGCGGCCGCTCCGGACGAGTTCCCGTGCCCGTTCGATCGCGGGCGCGTGGCGGTAGTTGAAGCCGACGCTCGTGATGACGCCGGCGCGCTGCACCGCCTCGTGGATCTCGCGGGAGTCGCTGGCGTACCGGCCCATCGGCTTCTCGATCCAGAACGGCTTGCCCGCTGCGGCTGCGGCGACGGCCATCTCGCGGTGCAGGAAGTTCGGCGAGCAGATCGAGACGACGTCGACGGCCGGGTCGGCGAGGACCTCGTGGTAGTCGGCGACGGCGCGCTCGTAGCCCAGGCGCGTGACGGCCTGTTCACGCGCCGCCTCGATCGGGTCGGCGGCGACGACCAGCCGGGGCTGGACGCCGAGCTCGGGGAAGTGGTCGGGCAGGGCACGGTAGGCCCGCGAGTGCAGGCGTCCCATCCAGCCGACGGAGACGAGGCCGACGCCGATGGTGTCCATGCCGGTCATGCGGCGGGGACGAGGATGTCGCGCACGAGGGCGTCGAGCTTGGCGTCCGCGTCGAGGAACTGCCGGAGGGTCGTGACCGTCGCCCCGAAGCGGTCGAACTCGTCGATGGTCATCCCGTCGACGTCGTACCCGCGGGCGAACTCCGGCGTCGCGGCACGGAGCGCGTCGAGGACGTGTGCGGGCACCTCGTCGTCGATCGCGTCCGGACGGAACGGGAACGCGTTGTCGTTGATGTCCTTCGACCACTGGAACGGCGGCGAGACCACGAGGTCACCGCCCTGGAACTCCGACCACTGCAGCGCGTTCCGGAAGGCGGCGACGAGCACGCGCGAGTGGAACCCGCGCTCCTGGAAGACGCGGTACGCGTTCTTCACCGCGGCGACGCCGGCCCACTCGAGGTACCCCGGGTCGATCATGACGTGGTCGCGCTTGACGACGGTCTTCAGCCAGTCGTCGAAGCGGCCCGCCATGAGCGTCACGACGTGCCCGAACTCCTGCTCGGGCAGTCCGTCGGCGGCGCGACGGGCAAGGGCCCGCTCGATGGCCTCGCCCACGGCGACGACCTGCGGCACCGTGAACGACACGGTCGCGTTGATCGAGACACCGCGGTACGCGGCCTCCTCGATCGCGGCGATGCCGACCTTGGTGGCGGGGATCTTCACGATGATGTTCGGTGCCAGACCCGAGAACCGCACGGCCTGCTCGACGAGCGCGTCGGCGTCGCGGTGCAGGCGGGGGTCGGTCTGCATCGACAGACGGCCGTTGCGCCCACCCGACGCCTCGAACGCCGGCAGGAGCTGTGCGGCGGCCGCGATGGAGAGCTCCTCGACGGCCTTCCAGCCGATCCAGGACTCCCCCGCCGTCGGGTGTTCCTCGGCGATCTGCTGGATCCGGGGCTCCCACGTCGCCGGGTCCTGCTGGATGCACGTGTACGCGATCACCGGGTTGCAGGTCGCGCCGACGGCGCCGTACTCGTTGATGGCCGTGGACAGCTCGCGCGGGTCCGCCGAGTCGTTCCAGAGCGCGGTCACCGTCTGCGACGCTGCCTGCAGCGTGACCGGACGGGTGTCGGTGTCCGTGGACGCCGGTGCGGCGAGGGTGTCGGTCATCGGTGGAGTCCCTTCTTGATCGTGTCGAGCTGGAAGCGGGAGACCTCGTCGGCGTTCTCGTCCTCGGCGAAGACGCTCGACACGGCGACGGTGTCCTCGCGCGCCGTGAAGCCGACGCGGTCGAGGGCGTCCCAGAACGCGTCGAAGTCGACGTCCGCCTGGCCGACGGGCAGGTGCTGGTGCACGCGCACCGCGTTGCCGGGAGGGTTCGTGATGTAGCGGAGGCCGTGCGACCGGCGGTGGTCGTACGCGTCGGCGACGTGCACCAGCTGGAGCGAGTCACCCGCGGCGTCGATGACCTCGTCCATGTTGCCGCCGTAGTGGAAGGTGTGGCACGCGACGTAGACGAACCCGACGTGCTTCGAGTTCAGGCCCCGGATCACGCGCAGCGCCTCGAGCCCGTCCTCGACGAAGTCGTCGGGGTGCGGGTCGATGAGCACGCGGATGCCGGCGTCCTCGATGATCGGCAGCAGTTCCTCCATCGACCGGTAGAAGGCGTCCTCGGACTCCTCGGGGTGCTCCGGACGACCGGAGAACTCCGTGTTGATCGTGTCGACGCCGAGGCGCTTCGTGATCTCGATGACCCGCTTCCACTTCCGCACCGCGGCCTCGCGGGCGTCGCGGTCCGGGCCGGACCAGCGGAGCACGGGGAGGACGCTCGCCACCTGCACGCCGGCGGCGGAACAGGCGGCGGCGAACGCGTCGACGAGGTCGTCGTCGGCCTTCGGGTGCCGGTAGAACGGGATGAAGTCCGCGTGCGGGGTGAGCTGCAGGTACTCGTACCCGAGGTCGGCGACCTTCTGCGGGAACTCCAGCAGGGACAGGTCGTGGTGGAACGGGGTGGGGTCGAGGGCGATCTTCGGCATCAGGCCCCCGCGACAGCCGAGGCGCCGGCTCCGGCCGACGCGCCGGCACCGGCCGGGGCCAGCGTGGTGGACCCGGCCTCGTAGAAGGCCGGCTTCGCGGTGGCGTAGGTCACCTGCTCGAGCGCACCGGACTGCTGCGCGCGGACCGCGACCTCGGCGACGACGGACGCCGTGTAGCCGTCCCAGGCACTCGGGCCGTCGATCCCGCCCTGCTTCGCCGCGTCGACCCAGCGCTGGACCTCTTCGTCGTAGGCGGCGCCGAAGCGCTCCACGAACGACGGCGTGACGCCCTGACCGGAAACGCCCTGCGACACGAGGGTGAGCGACGTCTCGCGGCCGATGTAGGCGACGCCCGACTCGAACACGGCGTCGGTCGTGACCTGGTACCCGAACTGGGCGTTCACGTTGATCTCGACGATCGCCATGGTGCCGGACTCGGTGGTGAACAGCACGAACTGGGGCTCGGGCAGGTCGGCGGGCGCCAGCGAGTTCCTGCGCGGCTTCTTGACCTCGACGCTCGTGATCGCCTCGCCCGTGATGAACGGGATGATGTCGATCTCGTGGATCACCGAGTCGTGGATGAGCATCGACTCGCTGAAGTTCGGCGGGGTGGTCGGGTTCCGGTGCGCGTGGTGCAGCGCGAGCAGGGCGCCGTTCGACCCGGACTCGCGGAGGGCGCGGAGCTCCTGGTAGCCCTTGTCGAACCGGCGCATGAACCCGACTTGGATCTTCGGACGGTCGGACTTCGACTGTTCGAGCTCGACGATGCGCAGCGAGTCCTCGGCGGAGGTCGTCAGCGGCTTCTCGCACAGGACGGCGAGTCCGCGCTCGATCGCCGGCACGAGCACCGGCTCGTGCAGGAACCCCGGCGTCGCGACGATGACCGCGTCGATCGGGGTGCGCTCGAGCGCCTCCTCGAACGACGCGGCGGTGATCGCACCGGGCGCCTTCTCGGCAGCGGCCGTGGCGCGCCCGGTGTCGGGGTCGACGATCGCGACGACGTCGGCGCCGGCGATGGTCGACGTGATGCGACGGATGTGGTCGCTGCCCATCGCGCCCGCGCCGACGACGGCGACGCGGAGGTTGTCAGTGGTGCTCATGGTGGCTCTCCTGTGGTGGGTGACGCTGCGGACGCGGGCTGCGTCAGGACGCGCGGGCGGCGGACGTGGAACCGAAGATGTGCTGGAACGTGCGCTCGGCGATCGGGCCGGGAGCGTCGACCGAGCAGCCGTACATGTCCTGCTCGACGATGCCGAACACGTCCGGGTTGATCGCGGCGACGGCCTCGATGATCGGGGCAAGCGCGGGCGTGCCGTGCGGCGGCTCGGTCATGATGCCCTGCGAGACGGCGGTGGCGAACGGCACGTCGTTCTTCAGGACGTCGAACAGCAGGTCGGTGTCGACCTGCTTGAGGTGCAGGTAGCCGATCCGCTCCGGGTGCTCGGCGATGAGCTTGAGGTTGTCGCCGCCGTAGTACGCGAAGTGTCCGGTGTCGAGGCAGAGGTTCGTGTACTCGGGGTTCGTGACCTCGAGGAAGCGCACGGTCTCCTTGTACGTGCCGACGTGGCTGTCGGCGTGCGTGTGGAACTGCTGGTGGACGCCGAACTCCTCGAGCAGCGCCTTGCCGAGCTGGTCGTGCCCCTTGCCGAGGCGCCCCCACTGCTCGTCCGTCAGCGTGCGGGACTCGAGGACCTCTTCAGTGGCGTCCGAGCGCCAGAGGTCGGGGATCGTGACCAGGTGCTCGGCGCCGAGCTTCGCGGCGAGGCCCGCCACGGCGACCGCCTGGTCCCACGCACGCTGGAACTGGTCCTCACCCTTGTGGAACCCGGTGAAGACCGTGCCGGCGGACAGCTTGAGCCCACGGGAGTCGAGCTCGTCCGACAGCTGTGCGGGGTCGGTCGGCAGGTACCCGTAGGGGCCGAGCTCGATCCACTCGTACCCGGCGGCGGACGCCTCGTCGAGGAAGCGCTGCCACGGGACCTGCTTCGGGTCGTCGGGGAACCAGACGCCCCACGAGTCCGGTGCGGTGCCGATGCGGATCGAGGCCGGTGCCGCGTCGGTGGACGGGCTGCCGGTGGGGGTGGCGGTGTCGGTCATGACGTCGCTGTCGCTTTCTGGGGCGCGGCCCCGGTGTGGTGGTGGGGAGGGTGCTCAACCGAGCAGGGGCCGCTGCGCCGCGACCTGCTGCTCGTACTCGGCGCGGGCGGCCCGCGTGCTCTCGAGCGTGGAGGTCTGCGCGACCGGCACGTCCCACCAGCCGTCGCCCTCCGGGGCGTAGACGAGCGGGTCCGAGTTGATGTGCACGAGGGTGGTGTGGTCGTTCGCCTTCGCCTGGCGCACCGCGGCCTTGAGGTCCTCGATGCTGTCGGGCCCGGGCTGCACCTCGATCACGTCGACGCCGTACGAGCGGGCGTTCGCCGCCAGGTCGACGGGCAGCGGGTCGCCGTTGTCGAACGACTGCGTCTCGTCGAGGTAGCGGTACCGGGTGCCGTAGCGCTCCGACCCGACGGTCTCGGACAGGTGCCCGATCGACGCGTACCCGTGGTTCTGGATGAGCACGACGATGATCTTGATGCCCTCGGCCACCGCGGTCACGAGCTCGGTGTGGAGCATCAGGTAGGAGCCGTCGCCGACCATGACGATGGCGTCGCGGTCCGGGGCACCCCGGCGCACGCCGATGCCGCCGGCGATCTCGTAGCCCATGCACGAGAAGGCGTACTCGACGTGGTACCCGAGCTCGTCGCGCACCCGCCAGAGCTTGTGCAGGTCGCCGGGCAGTGAGCCGGCCGCCTGGATGACGACGTCGCGCGGGTCGGAGACCGACTGCACGGCGCCGATGATCTCCGGCTGGCCCGGCAGCGCGTTGCCCGTCGGCGCGAACGCGCCGTCGACCGCCGCGTCCCACGTCGCCTTCAGCGAGGCGATCTCGTCAGCGTAGGAGGGGCCCACGACGTACGCCGTGTCGGCGGCGAGCGCCGCGCGCAACGCGACCAGTGCCTCCCGGGCGTCCGCGACGAGCGGCAGCTGCGTGCCGTGCTTGTACGCGTCGAACGGCGCGACGTTGACGTTCACGAACGTGACGTCGGGGTTCTGGAACGCGGTGCGCGACGCCGTCGTGAAGTCGCTGTACCGGGTGCCGATGCCGATCACGACGTCGGCCTGCGCCGCGATCGCGTTCGCCGCGGCGGTGCCCGTGGCACCGATGCCGCCGAGGTACTGCGGGTGGTCCCAGACGAGCGAGCCGCCACCGGCCTGCGAGGTGCCGACCGGGATCCCGGTGGCCTCGACGAAGGCGCGGAGCTCGTCGGCGGCGTCGGAGTAGAGGACCCCGCCGCCAGCGACGATCACCGGACGCTCGCCGGCGCGGATCGCGGCCACGGCACGCGCGAGCGGACCGTGCTCGGGCAGCGGACGACGGATGTGCCACTCGCGGGGCTGCAGGAAGGCGACGGGCACCTCGAGCTCCTCGGCCTGCACGTCCTCGGGCAGCGCGATCGTGACCGCACCCGTCTCGGCCGGGTCCGTGAGCACGCGCATCGCGGCGAGCGCGATGGAGAACAGCTGCTCGGGCCGCTCGACACGGTCGAAGAACCGGGACAGCGGACGGAACGCGTCGGTCACCTGCAGCGAGGTGTCGTGCGGCATCTCGATCTGCTGCAGCACCGGGTCGGTCGTGCGCGTGGCGAAGGTGTCGGACGGCAGCAGGAGCGCAGGCAGCCGGTTCGTCGTCGCCAGGGCGGCACCGGTGAGCATGTTCGCAGCGCCCGGGCCGACCGACGCCGTCGCCGCGTACGTGGCACGGCGGCGGTGCATCCGGGCGAAGCCGACGGCCTCGTGCACCATCGCCTGCTCGTTGCGCGCCTGGTGGTACGGCAGCAGGCCCGGCTGCTCGACGTGGAGCTGCTTGATGGCCTGACCGAGACCGGCGACGTTGCCGTGCCCGAAGATCCCGAAGATCCCCGGGATCGTGCGCTCACGGACGTCGCCGTCGACGGTCCACTGGTTCGCCAGGAACTCGACGAGTGCCTGGCCGACGGTCATCCGGCGGGTCTCGCTCATCGGGAGGACTCCTTCTCGTAGGGCAGCCGTGGGTCGATCGGTTCCGATGCCCAGGCCTGACGGACCCAGCCGTGGGCGGGGTCGTCGGTGATGTTCCAGACGCGTTCCGGGTCGGGCCCGGCCATCACGTTGAGGTAGTACATGTCGTAGCCCGGTGCCGCGACGGCGGGACCGTGCCAGCCGTACGGCACGAGGGCGACGTCGCCGGTCCGCACCTGGCGGAACTCGTCGATCGCCCGATCGTCCGAGGCGTAAGTGCGGTGGAGCGCGAACGGGTCAGCGGCGTCGGGAGCGATCCCGTCGAGCCCGCGGGAGACCGCTGCCTCGTAGTAGTAGATCTCCTCGAGGTTCGACTCCGCACCGGGCACGTTCGTGTCGTGCTTGTGCGGCGGGTACGACGACCAGTTGCCGGCCGGCGTGATCACCTCGCACACGATGAACTTGACGGCGTCGAGTGCCGCCGGGGTGCCGAAGTTGTGCACCTGGCGGCTCGACTGCCCGGCGCCGCGGAGCTCCACGGGGACGTCCCGCCGGGCCACGTGGGTGGTCGGCTTGACGGTGTCCGTGGGCGCTTCGGCGACGGCGAACCGACCGGCACCGGTGATCGTCGCCGCGGTGCCCGAGCCGAGGTACAGCACGTCGGTCGGTCCGTCGAAGACGCTCGCGCGCCCCTCCAGGTCCTGCTCGCCGTCACCGGCGGCGCCCTGGTAGGCGACGTGGAACGACCCTGCCAGCGGCACGACGATGCGCTCCACGGCGTCGGCCCGGAGGCGCAGCTCGCCCCCGTCGGTCAGGCTGCCGGTCCGGAGACCGGTGTGCGCCCACCCCTCGATGCGTCCGTCCACCACGTCGGTCCAGCCCGCCTCGGGGCGCGAGCCGGCCGGGATGAACCAGTTGCCGTTCGTCATGCCCGGGTCAGCCGTTCGACGGGAAGCCGAGGTTGATGCCGCCGTGCGAGGGGTCCAGCCAGCGGCTCGTGATCGCCTTCTGGCGTGTGAAGAAGCTCACGCCGTCGGCGCCGTACGCCTTGTGGTCGCCGAACAGCGAGTTCTTCCAGCCGCCGAACGAGTAGTACGCGACCGGCACCGGGATCGGCACGTTGATGCCGATCATGCCGACCTGGACGTCCCGCTGGAAGCGGCGGGCGGCGCCGCCGTCGTTGGTGAAGATGGCGGTGCCGTTGCCGTACGCGCCGGAGTTGATGAGTTCGAGGCCCTCTTCGTAGGTGGCGACGCGGACGACGCTCAGCACCGGGCCGAAGATCTCCTCGGTGTAGACGCGGCTCGTGGTGGGGACCTGGTCGATGAGGGTCGGGCCCAGCCAGAAGCCGTTCTCGTCGCCGTCGGGACGGACGGTGCGACCGTCCACCACGACGACCGCACCGTCCTGCTCTGCGACCTCGATGTACGAGGCGACCTTGTCACGGTGCTGCTTCGTGACGAGCGGCCCCATGTCGCACCCGCGACGGCCGTCGCCGATGCGCAGGGTCGCCGCGCGCTCCGTGATCTTCTGGATGAGCTCGTCGGCGACCGGCTCGACCGCGACGACGACCGAGATCGCCATGCAGCGCTCGCCGGCGGACCCGAAGCCCGCGTTGATCGCGTTGTCGGCCACCAGGTCGAGGTCGGCGTCCGGCAGGACGAGCATGTGGTTCTTCGCACCACCGAGGGCCTGCACGCGCTTGCCGTGCTTCGTGCCGGTCTCGTAGACGTACTGCGCGATCGGGGTGGAGCCGACGAACGAGATCGACTCGACGTCGGGGCTCGTGAGCAGCCCGTCGACGGCCGCCTTGTCGCCGTTCAGGACGGTGAAGACGCCGTCGGGCAGCCCGGCCTCCTTGAACTTCTCGGCGAGCCAGATGGCTGCCGACGGGTCCTTCTCGCTCGGCTTCAGCACGACGGTGTTGCCGGCGGCGATGGCGATCGGCAGGAACCAGAGCGGCACCATGGCCGGGAAGTTGAAGGGGCTGATGATGCCGACGACACCGAGCGGCTGCCGGATCGAGTAGACGTCGATGCCGGTCGAGACCTGGTCGGAGAACTCGCCCTTCATGAGGCTCGGGATGTTCGTCGCGAGCTCGACGACCTCTTGCCCGCGGGCGATCTCGCCCAGCGCGTCGTCGATGACCTTGCCGTGCTCCGACGTGATGATCTCGGCGAGCTCCGCCTTGTCGCGGTTCAGGACCTCGCGGAAGGCGAAGAGGATCTGCTGGCGCTTGGCGAGCGACAGGTTCGACCACGCCGGGAACGCTGCCTTGGCACTCGCGATCGCGGCCTGGATCTCGTCCTCGTTCGCGAGGGCGACCTGCTTCGTCGCGACGCCGAGCGCCGGGTCGTACACGGGCGCCGTGTTGCCCGACGTCGAGTCGACGCGAGCGCCGTCGATCCAGTGGCCGATCGTGGTGAGGGCGGTGTCCGAGAGTGTCATGCGTTGCTTCCTTCCGAGACGTGCTGGTCCATCGTCGCGGAACCGTCGAGGTCCGTGGCGCTGTGGTTCGATGCTGTGGAGAACCGGCCGCTGGGGGCACCGGTGTGGACGAGTCCGGCGGCGACGTCCACCGCCGTGGCGACGTCCCCGTCCGCCGGGTAGAGCAGGGTGCGGCCGACGACGAGTCCCCGGACGCCGGGGAGCGCGAGTGCGTCGGCCCACTTGGCGTAGGTCTCGAGCGGGTTGCTCGACGGGTCGCCGCCGAGCAGCAGGGTCGGCAGCGTCGTCGCCGCCATCACCCGCTCCATGTCGTCGACCACGGGGATCTTCAGCCAGCTGTACGCGCTCGACTCCCCCAGGCCGGCGGCGATCGCCATCGACGTGATGACGGCGTCCGCGCTGAGGTCGTTCACGACGCGGCCGTCACGCCACTCGGACATGAACGGCTCGAGCATGATCGGCAGCTCGAGCGCGGCGGCCTCGCTGACCGCCTTCGCCGTGGCCTCGAGCGTGGGAGCGGTGCCGGCGTCGGCGAGGGCGACCCGGACGAGCAGCTTGGCGAAGTCGAGCCCCGCGCCCTTGATGGCCGAGGCCGAGTAGGCCGTGTACCGGTCGTCCATCTCGAACGTCGCGCCGCGCAGCCCACCGCGGTTCATCGAGCCGACCACGACCTTGTCGTCGAGGGCGCCGAGGAGCGCGAGGTCCTCGAGGATGTCCGGGGTCCCGAGGACACCGTCGACACCGGGACGACCGAGCGCGGTGACGAGCCGCTCGAGCAGGTCGTAGCGGTCGGCCATCGCGGACTCGTCGTCCCGCACGGCCAGGGCCCCGCGGGCCGGGTGGTCGGCCGCGACGATGAAGAGCTTGCCGTCGTCGGCGAGCAGCTCGCGCTTGCGGCGGGCGTCGAGCGTCCGCTTCACGAGACCGGGCTGGCTCGCGCGGACGTCCCGGAGGCGCTGGAAGTCAGCGGGGCTGAGCTCAGGCATGGGTCTTCTCCTCGGCGCTCGTGTGGTTCGTGCCCTCGGCCGGGTTGTCGGCGATGAAGGCGTCGATCTCGTCACTGGTCGGCATCGCGGTCGAGCACTCGAACCGCGTGGCCACGATGGCGCCGGCGGCGTTCGCGAAGGCGAGGATCCGCTCGAGGTCCCAGCCCTGCAGCAGTCCGTGGGTGAGTGCCCCGCCGAACCCGTCGCCCGAGCCGAGCCCGTTCACGACGTCGATGTGGTGCGGCCGGAACTCGACGAACGCGTCGCGGGTCTTCGCCAGCACGCCCTTCGGCCCCTGCTTCACGACGGCGATCTCGACGCCGCGCTCGAGCAGGGCGTCGGCCGCTCGCACCGGATCGGTCTCGCCGACGGCGACCTCGCACTCCTCGCGGTTCCCGACCGCGACGGTGGCGTGCTCGAGGGCGACGGCGACCTCGCGGGTGGCGGCTTCCGGTGACGACCAGAACATCGACCGGTAGTCCAGGTCGAGCACGGTGTGCTGCTTCGTGGAGTTCTGCGCGGCGCTCCGGGCCTCGTACGCGACGTGGTGGGCCTGCCGGCTCGGCTCTTCGCTGAGCCCGGTCACCGTCGTCCAGAAGACCTTCGCCCGCTCGATCTCGTGCAGCGGCAGGGACTTCGCCGTGATCATCAGGTCCGGCGCCTTCGGGGCCCGGTAGAAGTACAGCGGGAAGTCGTCCGGCGGGAAGATCTCGCAGAACGCGACGGGGGTGTTGAGCCCGTCGACCGTGGCGACGAACTCGTTCGCGACGCCGAACTCCGGCAGGGTGCGGGCGATGTAGCGACCGAAGGGGTCGTTGCCCGTACGGGTGATGACGGCGGCGTCCGCTCCGTGGCGGGCCGCGGCGATCGCGACGTTCGTGGCGCTGCCGCCGACGGACTTCGAGAAGGTCGACACGTCCTCGAGCGGGCCCGTCTGCTGGGGGTAGATGTCGACGCTCACGCGACCCATGGTGATCACGTCGTAGGCGTGGGGAGCTCGGTTCGTCATGCGACGTGGTGGACCTTCCGTGCGGCTTCATCGGCGGACGATCACGACTGTACACCTTGTTTGCCCTAATGTCATGACATGGATCGACCAGGCCTGGAGGCGCGGTGTCGGTGGGTCCTGCCAAGGTCACGACATGCAGATCCTCGCCCTGGTCATCGGTCTCGTGATCGGCGTCGCCGTCGGTGCGGTCCTCGCCTGGTCGCTCGCGCGGTCGCGCGCGGGCATCGACGCGGCCTCCGCCCGCGCCACCGCCGAGGCGCTGCGCGGCCAGCTCGACGCGGCCCGCCGCGACGCCGAGGAACGGCTCGACGCGCAGGACGCCCAGTACCGCCGACAGGTGGACTCCCTCGAGCGCCGGTCCGCCGAACTCGAGCACCTCGTCCAGCGCATGCACGGCGCCGACGCCGCTCGGTCGCAGAACGAGTCCAAGGTGCTCTCGGCGCTCAGTCCCGTCGCCCAGACGCTCGACACCATGCGCGCCAAGATCGCCGAGCTCGAGCAGTCCCGCAGCGAGCAGTACGGCGCGCTGTCGGCACAGCTGCGGTCGGCCGCCGAGTCGGAAGAGCGCCTGCGTGCCACCGCGGACACCCTGGCGAGCGCGCTGTCGTCGAACAGCACGCGGGGCGTCTGGGGCGAGACGCAGCTCCGCAACGTGGTCGAGGCCGCTGGGCTCCTCGAACGGGTCGACTTCGACGTGCAGTCCTCGGTGACCACGTCCGTCGGTGTCGCACGACCCGACATGGTGGTGCACCTGCCCGGCGGCAAGACCATCGCCGTCGACGCGAAGGTCCCGTTCACCGCTTACCTTCAGGCCGCCGAGATCCCCGCCACCGCCACCGGTGCCGAGGGCGCTCGGCGTGACCAGTTGATGGCGCAGCACGTCAAGGCACTCCGGGCGCACGTCGATGCCCTGGCCGCGCGCGAGTACTGGACCGGGTACGACGCCTCCCCCGAGCTGACCGTGGCGTTCATCCCGTCGGAGTCGCTCGTGTCGAGCGCCCTCGCCGCCGACCCGGGGCTGCTCGACCACGCGTTCCGGAAGCGGATCGCACTGGCCTCGCCCGTGACGCTCTGGTCGGTGCTCAAGACCGTCGCCTTCTCGTGGCAGCAGGACGTCGTCTCGCAAGAAGCGCACGAGCTGTTCCGGGTCTCGCGCGAGCTCTACGGCCGCCTGTCGACGATGGCCGGGCACGTGGACAAGCTCGGGCGCTCGATCCGCGGGTCCGTCGTCGACTACAACCGCTTCGTGGGGTCGCTCGAGCGGCAGGTGCTCCCGAGCGCCCGACGCCTGTCGCTGCTCGACGAGTCGAAGGTCATCGCCGACCCGGCCTCGATCGAGGACGAGCCGCGGCTGCTCACCGCGCCGGAGCTCGTCGGCGCCTCCGACGCCCACGACCCCGACTGACCCGGGAGCCGCGCGAGCCGCCGCCCGCGGCGCGAGCCCCGCGGTTCGCCGCGCTCGCCTCCGCGGCGCCCCGCGCCGCGCTCGCCCGCGCCGCCGCCGCCCGCGGCCGCGGCGCCCGCGCCGCGCCGCCCGCGCCGCGCGCGGCCGCCGCGTCGCTTCGAACCACGAATCGGACGTGGAACCAGCCTCGCAGGCCGGTTCGATGTCGGATTCGTGGTTCGGTGCGCCCGCCGCGCCCCGCGGCGCCCGCCGCGGGGCGCGGCGTGAGCGCCGCGCTCGCCGCGCTCGCCGCGCGAGCCGCGCGAGCCGCGCGAGCCGCGCGAGCCGCGCGAGCCGCGCGCTCGCGACCACCGCCCGGCACAACCAAAAGCCGCCCGAACCACGCGTTTGCGTGGTTCGGGCGGCTTTTGGTTGTGCGGAGTCAGTCCGAACCGCGGCCCCGCGCTGGCCGCGCCGGCGCCGCCGGCCGCGCCGGCGTCCGAACCGCGGCCGGCCCGGACGCGTCAGCGGCCTAGAACCACTTCTCGGCGCGGTGGTCCGCCTGGATCCGGCGGATCGTGTTCGAGCGGGAGCGCAACACGAGCGAGTCCGTGTGGATGACGCCGCGCGAACGACGGACACCGTCCACGAGCACACCGTCGGTGACACCGGTCGCGACGAAGAACGTGTTGTCGCCCGTGACGAGGTCGTCCTGGTCGAGGACCTTGTCGAGGTCGTGGCCGGCGGCGACGGCGCGCTCGCGCTCCTCGTCGTCCTTCGGCTGGAGCTTGCCGAGGATCACACCGCCGAGCGCCTTGATCGCGCACGCCGTGATGATGCCCTCCGGGGTGCCACCGACGCCGACGCACATGTCGATGGTCGACCCGGGAAGGGCTGCGGCGATGCCACCGGCGACGTCACCGTCGAGCAGCAGCCGGGTGCCGGCGCCCGTGGCACGGATCGCGCGGATGAGTTCGTCGTGGCGGGGACGGTCGAGGACGGCGACGACCATGTCCTCGAGGTCCTTGCCCTTCGCCTTCGCCAGCGCGCGGATGTTGTCGCCGATCGGCTTCTCGAGGTCGAGGACCCCGCGGCCTTCGGGCCCGGCGGCGATCTTGTCCATGTAGAACACGGCGGACGGGTCGTACATCGAGCCGCGGTCGGAGACGGCCATCACGGAGATGGCGTTCTGGCGGCCGGCGGCGGTGAGCGAGGTGCCGTCGATCGGGTCGACCGCGATGTCGCAGGCCGGGCCGTGCCCGTTGCCGACGTGCTCGCCGTTGTAGAGCATCGGGGCGTTGTCCTTCTCGCCCTCGCCGATGACGACCACGCCGTCGAAGTTCACGGTGCCGAGGAACTTCCGCATCGCGTCGACGGCGGCACCGTCCGCGAGGTTCTTCTCACCCCGGCCGACCCACGGCTGCGCCCGGATCGCGGCGGCCTCGGTCGCACGCACCAGCTCGAGCGCGAGGTTGCGGTCGGGCTGCAGGAACAAGGAGCCGGTCTCAGTCGTCGGAGTCACACCCTGAGCCTACCGACAGCCGGCCGAGCGACCGTCCGGACCGGACGCCCGTGAACGCATGTGCACTGCCCCGCGGAACGGGCGCGCGTAACCCGCACCGCGCCTCCAGTGGGTCTGACTACGATCGGCGGGGACACCACCGAAGTCGAAGGAGATCCACGTGCCCATCGCAACGCCGGAACAGTACGCCGAGATGATCGAACGAGCGAAGGCCGGCAAGTTCGCGTACCCCGCCGTGAACGTGTCCTCGTCCCAGACCATCAACGCGGTCCTGCAGGGCCTCGCCGAGGCCGGCTCGGACGGCATCCTCCAGGTGACCACGGGTGGTGCCGACTACTTCGCCGGGCACACCGTGAAGAACCGCGCTGCCGGCGCCCTGGCGATGGCGAAGTTCGCGCACGAGGTCGCGAAGAACTACGACATCACGGTGGCGCTGCACACCGACCACTGCCCGAAGGACGCCCTCGACGGCTTCGTCCTGCCGCTCATCGCGGCGAGCGAGGAAGAGGTCCGTGCGGGGCGCAACCCGATCTTCCAGTCGCACATGTGGGACGGCTCGGCCGTGCCGCTCGACGAGAACATCGAGATCGCCAAGACCATGCTGTCGAAGACGCGGAACATCAACGCGATCCTCGAGGTCGAGATCGGCGTCGTCGGCGGCGAAGAGGACGGTGTCGAGCACGAGGGCACGAACGACGCGCTCTACACGACCCCGAACGACGTCGAGAAGGTCGTGGACGCGCTCGGCCTCGGCGACAAGGGCCGCTGGATCGCGGCGCTCACCTTCGGCAACGTGCACGGCGTGTACAAGCCGGGCAACGTGAAGCTCCGCCCCGAGCTCCTCGGCGAGATCCAGGCAGCGGTCGCCGCCAAGCACGGCACCGGTGAGAACCCGCTCGACCTCGTCTTCCACGGCGGCTCCGGCTCGACCGACGACGAGATCCACGAGGCCGTGCGCAACGGCGTCATCAAGATGAACATCGACACGGACACGCAGTACGCGTTCACGCGCTCGATCGCCGACTCGATGTTCCGGAACTACGAGGGCGTGCTGAAGATCGACGGCGAGGTCGGCAACAAGAAGCAGTACGACCCGCGCGCCTGGGGCAAGGTCGCCGAGACCGCCATGGCGGCTCGCGTGGGCGAGGCCGCGAAGGTGCTCGGCTCGGCCGGTCACACCCAGGGCTGAGACCCACTCCACAGCCTGGAGGCACGGGGCGCGTCCGACGGACGCGCCCCGTTCTGCGTCCGGTCGCCTCCCCTGCATGCCACGATGGGCGGGTGACCGTCGACGCCATCGCCTCCGAGTTCGCCCAGTTCGTCACCGAGTCGCCGACCGCGTTCCACGCGGCCGCGGCCGCCCGGGACCGGCTCGTCGCGGCGGGGTTCACCGAGCTCTCCGAGCTCGACGCCTGGCCGACCGAGGCCGGTGCCTACGTGGTCGTCCGCGACGGCGCGGTGATCGCCTGGCGCCTGCCGGACGGCGCCGTCCCCACGACACCGTTCCGCATCCTCGGCGCGCACACGGACTCCCCCGGCTTCCGCATCAAGCCGAACCCGGGCGTGCGCACGGGTGGATGGGAGCAGCTGAACGTCGAGGTCTACGGCGGTGCGCTCCTCTCGACCTGGTTCGACCGCGACCTGCGGATCGCCGGCCGCGTGGTCGACGCCGACGGCAGCGTGCGCCTGGTGTCGACCGACGCCGTGGCCCGGATCCCGAACCTGGCGATCCACCTGGACCGCGGGGTGAACGACGGCAAGGAGATCGACCGCCAGCGGCACACCCTGCCGATCGTCGGCGTGGACGGCGACGCGGGCGGGACCTCGGTCGTGGAGTGGCTGCGCGCACGCCTCGGAGACGACGCCGTGTCGTGGGACCTCTTCCTCGCGGACACGCAGGCCCCCGCGCGGCTCGGCATCGACCGCGAGTTCCTGGCGTCGGGCCGGATGGACAACCTGACGAGCGTGCACGCCGGACTCCGCGGCATCGTCGACGCCCCGGCCGACGGCGACCACATCCCGGTGTTCGCGGCGTTCGACCACGAGGAGATCGGCTCGTCGACCCCGTCCGGCGCCGGCGGCCCCTTCCTGGAGGACGTGCTCGGCCGCGTGCAGGAGGGCCTCGGCGCCACCCGGTCCGAGGCAGCACGGGCCTTCCGCGCCTCGTGGCTGCTGTCGAGCGACGCCGGCCACCTGGTGCACCCGAACCAGCCGGAGAAGCACGACCCGACGAACCGGCCGCGCCCGGGTGCGGGCCCACTGCTCAAGATCAGCGCGAACCAGCGCTACATGACCGAGGCGAAGGGCGAGGCCGTCTGGGCCGCCGCGTGCGACTCCGCGGGCGTGCCGTGGCAGCCGTTCGTCAACGTGAACACGATCCCGGGCGGCTCGACCATCGGACCGATCGCGGCGACCCGGCTCGGGATCCCGACGATCGACATCGGCGTCGGACTGCTCTCGATGCACTCCGTCCGCGAACTCGTGCACGTCGACGACCTCGCGGCGCTGCACGGTGCCGTGGCCGCGTTCCTGGCGTCCTAGAGCGTCACGACGACCTTCTGCGCGGAGACCCCGGCTCGCTGGCGGTCGAGCGCGCCCTGCACGGCGCCCAGGCCGGATCCGACCACGAGGGGTTCGGGCAGCGCTCGGAGGCTGCCGTCGGCGAGTCCGGTCGGCAGCACCTCGGCCCACAGTCGACGGCCGACCTCGTCGTCGCGGAGGCTGCTCCCCCAGACGAACGCGGCGCGGATCCCGTTCCGCCGGGCTCGTGTCATCAGCCCGGCCATCGTGAGACCGATGCGACCGAAGACCGGGAGCATCGCGGGGAACAGGCGACGGCGTCCGGCGAGCCCGTCGAGGGACACCGGGGTGCTGGCCAGGGCGAGTGCGGTGCCGCCGGTCCGCCGCAGCACCTCGATGCACGGGCCGGCCGAGGTCGTCCCGAGGGCGACCGCACCCACGACCCGACGTCCGGCGATGCCCGCGACCAGCTCGTCGACCGCGCGGTCGCCGTGGTGGTCCACGACGACGTCGGCGCCGAGTGACCGGACGAGTTCGGCGTTCCGGGGCGACGCGGTGCTGACGACGTCGTAGCCCGCGGCCCGCGCCAGCTGCACGGCGTTCATGCCGACGCTCGTCGAACCACCCCAGACGACGACCACGCCACGACTGCCCGTCGGGACCGGCTCGTCTCCCGGCATGGTCAGACCGAGGTGTGCGGGCTGGAAGAGCGCGCACGCGGCAGTGCTGGCGCCGAGGGGCAGCACTGCGGCCTCGGTGTCGCTCATCCCCTGCGGCGTCGGCGCGGTGAGGCGTTCGAGCAGTGCGGTGGACTGCTGGAACGCACCCTCGCGCATCGGGTCCCGTTCGCGGTCGGTGCCGGTGGCCAGGCCGAACACGCGGTCGCCGACGCGGAAGCGGGTGACGTCCGAGCCGATCGCGACGACCTCGCCGGCGACGTCGGACCCGAGGACGGCCGGGTGGTGCAGCCACCGGTACGTGACCGATCCGGTCCCCTGCACGACCCAGTCGACGGGGTTCACGGCGACGGCCCGGACGCGCACCAGGACCTCGTCGGCACGCGGCACGGGCGTGGTGACGGACTCGACGACGAGTGGTGCGCGGGCGGCGCGGAGGACGGCGGCGGAGTGCTGCGACACGGGTGTGCCCTTCTGCAGGAGTGATGACACTTGGTGCCCTCACCGTACGGCATGACGACACCGAGTGTCATCACCTATGCTGGCGACATGGCGAGATGGGCGCCCGACACCCGGGAACGACTGCGCGCCGCGGCGCTCGAGCTCTTCGACGAGCAGGGCTTCACCGCGACGACCGTGCCGGACATCGTCGCGCGCGCCGGCCTGACGAAGCGGACCTTCTTCCGGCACTTCAGCGACAAGCGCGAGGTGTTCTTCGGCGACGACGAGATCCCGGCGATCGCCCGTCGCCTGCTCGCGACCACGCCCGCCCACGTGCCGCCGCTCACGCTCGTGTCCGAGGGCCTCCGGACCCTGGCCGTCGAACGCTTCGAACCGCAGCGCGACCGGATGCGCTCGGCCCGCTTGGTCATCGACGCGGAACCGGCGCTCCGCGAACGGGACCTCCGGAAACAGGCGGATCTCCGCGACGCGGTCGAACAGGGGCTCCTGGGCCGGGGTGAAGACCCACTGACCGCCCGGGTGCTCGCCGGCGTGACGGTCGAGTGGTTCCAGACGGCGCTCGAGGCCTGGCTCGACGACGACACGAGCGCGCCGCTGACCACGCACCTCGACGCCGTGCTCGCACGGACCCGTGAGGTCCTGGGCTAGCTCCCGGCCATGCGGTGCAGGTACGCGGCGACCGCGGGGTCGTTGATGACGACGACCACGAACGGGACCACCCCCAACAGGAGCCCGGCGACGCCGCCGAGCAGCGGGACCCAGAACGTCCGGCGACGAGCACGGAGTCGTCGGATCGACCACCAGGCAACGAGCACGAACACGATCGCCATCACGACGGCACGCACGGCAGCCGCCTGGGACAGTGCTCCAGGATCGGCCAGATCGGTGAACTGGCGTTCGACGGTGAGCCGGATCGCCGACGCGAACCGCCCCACGGACATGGCCTGGACGACGGTCCACAAGCCGATGGCGAGGAAGCCGACGGTCAGTACGAAGTCGATCGGTGAACGACCGAACCGCGCCGCGAGCGGAGCGGGTCGACCGTCCGGACGAGGATCGGCGGCGCCGTCGTCGCGCCCGGTCGGTGCCCCAGGGCCAGCGTCGGGCCTGCCGTTCGCCGCGCCCTGCCGGACGGCACCGGGGCCACCGCGGCGGTCACGCACGGCGTCCTGCGCGGCCTGCTGCCGGAGCGCCCGCGAACGCTCTTCCTGCTCGCGGCGCTCCTGCTCGACGAGCACCGGGTTCACCCAGCCCTCGGGCGCGTACTCGCCGTACTGCGGTGCGGGGCGGCCGTGGACGCGACCCGGAGCCGGAGCGTCGGCCGACCCGTCGGGGGTGCGCCGCGCCTCCAGGCCGTCCGCCCCGTCCGCGACGTGACCCGGCTCGCGAGCCGGCACCGAGGACCAGCCGTCCGGACGTTCGTCGCTCATCGGTGCCGCCCGCCCAGCCCGCGCGTCGGGTTGCCGGACGCGTCGGTGCGGAGCTCCTTGGGGAGCGAGAACATGAGGTCTTCGTGCGCGGTGACGATCTCCTCGACCGTGCCGTAGCCGGCGTCGGCGAGCTGCTCGAGGACCTCGGCGACCAGGTCCTCCGGCACGGAGGCGCCGCTCGTGACGCCGACCGTGCGCACACCGTCGAGCCACTCCTGCTGGATCTCCGAGGCGTAGTCGACGCGGTGGGCGGCACGTGCGCCGTGCTCCAGCGCGACCTCGACCAGGCGGACGCTGTTCGACGAGTTCGCGGAACCGACGACGATCACCAGGTCGGCGGACGGGGCGACCTTCTTGATCGCCACCTGACGGTTCTGGGTGGCGTAGCAGATGTCGTCCGACGGCGGGTTCTCGATCGCGGGGAACTTCTCGCGGAGCAGGCGGACGGTCTCCATCGTCTCGTCGACGCTCAGCGTGGTCTGCGACAGCCAGACGAGGTTGTCCGGGTCCGGCACCTCGAGCGCGGCGACGTCCGCCGGCCCGTTGACCAGGATCGTCCGTTCGGGCGCGTGGCCCATCGTGCCCTCGACCTCCTCGTGACCGGCGTGACCGATGAGGATGATCGTTCGCTCGGCCTTCGCGAAGCGCGTGGCCTCGCGGTGGACCTTCGTGACGAGCGGGCAGGTCGCGTCGATGGCGTGCAGGTCGCGGTCCGCCGCGCCGGCGACCACGGCCGGCGAGACGCCGTGCGCGCTGAAGACGACGTGGGAGCCGCGCGGGACCTCGGCGACGTCGTCGACGAAGACCGCACCCCGCTGCTCGAGCGTCGACACCACGTGGACGTTGTGCACGATCTGCTTGCGGACGTACACCGGCTCGCCGTACTGCTCGAGCGCCTTCTCGACGGCGACGACGGCACGGTCCACGCCGGCGCAGTACCCGCGTGGGGCAGCGAGCAGGACCTTCTTCGTGCCGGCGACCGGTTCGTCGCGCAGTCGTCCGCGCGCCGCGAGGACCCGCGGCGGGGCGAGCGGGACCGTGTGGCCGTTGGTGATCGTCACGTCCCCGATGATAGGTGAGCGGATCGCACGCGGGCTGGGCGCGCGTGCGGGCGCCGGCCGGCCGCGCATCCGGGCCGGTGTCGCCGGCTTGAGGCAGGATCGGACCGCACCACCAGGAGGAGCACATGGCGATCGAACAGGGACCACCGACGGCCGACAACCCGTGGCCGGTCGCGCTGCTCGGCGCGAAGCTGCGGGACTGGATCGACCGGCTCGGCACGGCCTGGGTCGAGGGCGAGATCACCCAGTGGAACGTCGCCGGCGGCAACGTCTACGGCAAGCTCAAGGACGTCGAGGTCGACGCGACGGTGTCGTTCTCGATCTGGTCGAGCGTCCGTTCCCGGGTGCCAGCGGACATCAAGCAGGGCGACCGGGTCGTCGCCGCCGTCAAGCCGAACTACTGGGTCAAGGGCGGCTCGCTGACGATGCAGGTCGTCGAGATGAAGCACGTCGGCCTCGGCGACCTGCTCGAACGACTCGAACGGCTCCGGCGGACCCTCGGCGAAGAAGGGCTGTTCGACCCCGGCCGGAAGAAGCGCCTGCCGTTCCTGCCGCACCGCATCGGCCTGATCACCGGCAAGGACTCCGACGCCGAGAAGGACGTCAAGCGGAACGCCCAGCTCCGGTGGCCGCAGGTCGAGTTCCGGACGATCCACACGGCGGTGCAGGGCGAACGGACCGTCGGCGAGGTCACGGCCGCCATCCTCGAACTCGACGCCGACCCGGACGTCGACGTCATCATCGTCGCGCGCGGCGGCGGCGACTTCCAGAACCTCCTCGGCTTCAGCGACGAGGGACTCGTCCGTGCCGCGGCGGGCGCGTCGACGCCGATCGTCTCGGCCATCGGACACGAGGCCGACCGGCCGATCCTCGACGAGGTCGCGGACCTCCGCGCCTCGACCCCGACCGACGCGGCGAAGCGGGTCGTCCCCGACGTCGCCGAGGAACTCGCGAACGTCCGGGCCGCGCGTGCTCGCATCGGCCAGCGGCTGTCGCACACGCTCTCGGTCGAGGCGGACCGGATCGCGGCACTGCGCTCCCGTCCCGCTCTCGCCTCGACCGCGTGGCTCGTCGACACCCGTGCCGAGGAAGTCGCGCGGGACCTGTCCCGCGCCCGCGAGCTCCTCGACCGGCGCCTCGAGCGCTCCCACTCCGACGTCGGCAACCTCACCGCGCGGCTGCGGTCGCTGTCGCCGCGGGACACCCTGCGGCGTGGGTACGCCATCGTGCAGACGACGGACGGCGGGGTCGTCCGCAGCGCGGAGGACCTGGCCGGGGCGACGCCGGTGCACGTGACGCTCGGCGCGGGGACGGCGACGGGCACGCTCGAGCCGGACGGGCCGGGGCCGGACGGGGTCTGACCCGGCCCGGGCCGCCGGACGGGGTCTGACGCGGCCCGGGTCACGCGACGACGGGACCCGGTTGTGCACAGGTTCCCGGGCGGGCCCGCAGGTCGGTGGGCGCTCGGTAGGATCGAGGGGTGTCATCCCAGCAGGAACCCGAGCAGCCCGACGTCCGGTCGCTGAGCTACGAAGCCGCGCGCGACGAACTCGTGCGCGTCGTCGCCGAGCTCGAGCAGGGTTCCGCGACGCTCGAACGCTCCCTGTCGCTGTGGGAGCGGGGCGAGTCCCTGGCCGCGCGGTGCGAGGAGTGGCTGGTCGGCGCACGTGCCCGGCTCGACGCCGCCCGTGCCGCCTCCGAGTCCGAGGACGGCGCTGCCCGATGACCGACCCCGACGGCCGCCCGATCGTCGCCGAGCTCGGGCGCCCCGAGACCGCTGAGGAGACCTGGGCCCGGAAGGACGCCGCTCGCACCGCCCGGCGGCAGCACCAGACGGCGTTCAACCTCGTCATTGCGCTCATCGCGTCGCTCGGCATCGTGCTGTTCCTGGTCGCCGTCGTCGTCCGCCCCGACACCACCGTCGTCGACCGCGCGGTGGACTACCGCCAGGTCGCGTCGCAGGCGAAGGTGCCCGGCGTGACCCTCGCCGCCCCCGTGCTGCCCGACGGCTACTCGTCGAACCGCGCCGACTTCAAGGACAAGACCAGCGACGGCGTGAGCGTCTGGACCGTCGGCCTCATCACGCCCGACAAGCAGTACATCGGGCTGCAGCAGGGCATCAAGGCGAACGACACGTGGGTGTCCAACCAGCTCGACCAGCACGCCGCCACCGGCACCCGCACCATCGCCGGCACGAAGTGGACCGTGTACGACCGCCGTGCCGAGGGCGACGACGCCGGCAACCAGGCGTACTCCCTCGTCTCGACGTTCGGCACGAGCACCGTCGTCCTGTCCGGCACCGCGAACGGGTCGTCGTTCCGCACCGTCGCGACGGCGGTCAGCAAGCAGTTCGCCGACTGACCGGCACCCGCAGCAGCCCTACCCCGAACCCGAAGTCCCGAGGAGCCCCATGCCCGACCGCGCCGCCTCCACCCCGTCCGACGCACTCCGTCTCCTCGTCGAGGGCAACGCACGCTTCGCCTCGGACAAGCGCCGCACCGGCCGCATCGACCCCGACCGCCGGACCGAGCTGACCGGCTCCCAGGCGCCGTTCGCCACCGTCCTCGGCTGCTCCGACTCCCGCGTGCCGTTCGAGCACGTCTTCGACGCCGGCATCGGCGACCTGTTCGCCATCCGCAACGCCGGCCAGATCGTCGACGACGTCGTGCTCGGCTCGATCGAGTTCGCCGTGGTCGCGCTCGGCACCCCGCTCGTCGTGGTGCTCCGCCACACCCGCTGCGGCGCAGTGGCTGCCGCACGTTCCGGCGAGCCGGTCCCGGCCCCGCACCTGCAGGCCCTCGTCGACGCGATCGCCCCGAGCGTCGAGCGCGTCCGCGCCACCGACGCCGAGGTCCCGCAGGAAGCCGTCGGCGCCGCCCACCTCGAGGCCACGCTGCGCCAGGTGATCGAGCGCTCCGGCGCGGTCTCCGACGCGATCGCCGAGGGTAGATTGGCCGTCGTCGGCGCGACCTACGACCTCACCACGGGCGAGGTCGCCATCGACACCGTCGTGGGCCAGGCCTGACCGGCCGACACGACGACCGTCCCGGACACCGGCGGCCACCCCGCCACCGGGACACCCACCAGCCGGCGCGACCGCGGCCGGCGAGCACCCCAGGAAGGACCACGACGACGTGACCGACACCACCACGAGCACCGCGACCGACGGCGACTACCGCATCGAGCACGACACGATGGGCGAGGTCCGGGTGCCGAAGTCGGCGCTCTACCGCGCGCAGACGCAGCGCGCGGTGGAGAACTTCCCGATCTCGGGCAGCGGGCTCGAGTCGGCGCAGATCGTGGCCCTCGCCAGGATCAAGCGGGCTGCGGCGATCGTCAACGGGGAGCTCGGCATCGTCGACCCCGCCCTGGCGGACGCCGTCGCGAAGGCCGCCGACGTGATCATCGCCGGTGAGCACCACGACCAGTTCCCCGTCGACGTCTACCAGACCGGCAGCGGTACCTCGTCGAACATGAACATGAACGAGGTCCTGGCGACCCTGGCGACCGAGATCGCCGGCACGCCGGTGCACCCGAACGACCACGTGAACGCCTCGCAGTCCTCGAACGACGTGTTCCCGACGTCGGTGCACGTCGCCGTGACCGAGGCACTCATCCGCTCGCTCGTGCCGGCGCTCGAGCACCTGGCCGAAGCGCTCGAGGCGAAGGCGACGCTGTGGGCCGACGCCGTGAAGTCCGGGCGCACGCACCTCATGGACGCCACTCCGGTGACGCTCGGGCAGGAGTTCGGCGGCTACGCGCGCCAGGTCCGTCTCGGGATCGAACGCGTCAACGCGACGCTCCCCCGCGTGGCCGAGGTCCCGCTCGGCGGCACCGCCGTCGGCACGGGCATCAACACGCCGAAGGGGTTCCCGCAGCGCGTGATCGCCCAGCTCGCCGAGGACACCGGCCTGCCGATCACCGAGGCGCTCGACCACTTCGAGGCGCAGGGCGCACGTGACGCCCTCGTCGAGGCGTCCGGCGCGCTCAAGGTCATCGCGGTCAGCCTGACGAAGATCAACAACGACCTCCGCTGGATGGGCTCCGGCCCGAACACCGGGCTCGGCGAGCTGCACATCCCGGACCTGCAGCCGGGTTCGTCGATCATGCCCGGCAAGGTCAACCCGGTCATCCCCGAGGCGACGCTCATGGTCGCCGCGCGGGTGATCGGCAACGACGCCACCATCGCGTGGGCCGGTGCCTCCGGAGCGTTCGAGCTCAACGTCGCGATCCCGGTGATGGGCACGGCGCTCCTCGAGTCGATCCGCCTGCTGGCGAACAGCTCGCGTGTGCTCGCCGACAAGACCGTCGACGGGCTCGAGGCGAACCTCGACCGCGCCCGGTCGTTCGCCGAGTCGTCGCCGTCGATCGTGACGCCGCTCAACCGGGTCATCGGCTACGAGGCCGCCGCGAAGGTCGCGAAGTTCGCCGTCGCCGAGGGCGTCACGGTGCGCGAGGCAGTGATCGCGCTCGGCCACGTCGAGCGCGGCGAGGTCACCGAGGAGCAGCTCGACAGTGCCCTCGACGTCCTGAGCATGACGCACCCGAACTGAGCCGCGACCGCGACCTGCACCGTCGCACAACCAAAAGCACCCCGAGCCCGAGGATCCCCCGGCTCGGGGTGCTTTTGATTGTGCGAAGCGCACCCGGCGGCCCCGGCGCCCGCGCGGCCCCGGCGCCCGCGCGCCCGGCGCCCGCGCGCCGCTACACGAGGTCCGGCGAGTCCAGCATCTCGGTCACGAGCGCCGCGATCGCCGACCGCTCGGACCGGGTCAGCGTCACGTGCGCGAACAGCGGGTGCCCCTTGAGCCGCTCGATGACCGAGGCGACCCCGTCGTGCCGCCCCACCCGGAGGTTGTCGCGCTGCGCGACGTCGTGCGTGAGCACCACGCGGGAGTTCTGCCCGATGCGGGACAGCATCGTGAGGAGCACGTTCCGTTCGAGCGACTGGGCCTCGTCCACGATCACGAACGCGTCGTGCAGCGAGCGGCCCCGGATGTGCGTGAGCGGCAGCACCTCGAGCATGCCGCGCTCGACGACCTCGTCGAGGACGTTGTCCGACACCAGAGCCCCGAGCGTGTCGTACACGGCCTGCGCCCATGGGTTCATCTTCTCGGATGCGTCCCCGGGCAGGTAGCCGAGCTCCTGGCCGCCGACCGCGTAGAGCGGCCGGAACACCATGATCTTCTTGTGCTGCTGCCGTTCGAGCACGGCCTCGAGTCCGGCGCAGAGCGCGAGCGCCGACTTGCCCGTGCCGGCGCTGCCGCCGAGGGACACGATGCCGATCTCCGGGTCGAGCAGCGCGTCGATCGCGAGCCGCTGCTCGGCGGACCGGCCCCGGAGGCCGAACACCTCGCGGTCGCCGCGGACGAGTGCCACCGAGCCGCCGGGGATCACGCGGCCGAGCGCCGAGCCGCGCTCCGAGTGGATCACGACGCCGGTGTTGACCGGTACGCCCTCGAGCGAGGCGGACCGGATCTCCTCTTTCTCGTACAGGTCGGACATCTGCTCGCCGGACACCTGCAGGTCGGCGACACCGGTGTACCCGCTGTCGACCGCGAGTTCGGCGCGGTACTCCTCGGCGGCCATGCCGATCGAGGACGCCTTGACCCGCAACGGCAGGTCCTTCGAGACCACGACGACGTCGAGTCCGTCGTTCTTGAGGTTCGAGGCGACCGCGAGGATCCGCGAGTCGTTGTCACCGAGCTGCAGCCCGGAGGGCAGGACGGACTGGTTGGAGTGGTTCAGCTCGACCCGGAACGAGCCGCCGTCGCCGATCGCGATCGGGAAGTCGAGCCGTTCGTGTTCGATCCGCAGTTCGTCGAGCAGCCGGAGGGCCTGCCGGGCGAAGTACCCGATCTCCGGGTCGTTGCGCTTGGACTCCAGTTCACTGACGACCACGACGGGCAGGACGACCGCGTGCTCCGCGAAGCGGAACAGTGCCCGCGGATCGCTGAGGAGCACCGAGGTGTCGAGCACGTACGTGCGCTGGGCGACCGATGTGGACGAGTCCGCGGTGGGGTGCTGCTGGGTTCCGCGAGAGACGTTCTGAGAGGTCACGACCACTCCATCCCCGGGCCGCGATCGGCCCGGTCCATGTCCTCGAACGCGGCCACTGGAGCGGTCCCGAAGCACCGACTGTGGCCGCTTCGATCGGGCGCGGTGCCCGATGTCGCAAAGCTACGTCCGACCCCCGACACGGCGCCAGCGACACGCTGTTCCGCGCGTTACGGTCACGTGAACAACGCGACCGTGCCACGCGAGTCGCGTCGCGCCCGAAACGCCCCACCTGCGGGCCTGGAGGCACGGTGCCAGCCCGCCCCGCGCCTCCCGTCCGTCACGGCGCCGTCCACACCGCCGGTCGCCGAAGCGACAGGAACCCGCGGATGGCCCGCGGCCATCTGTCGCTGTCGCGACCGCGACCGCGACCGCGACCGCGCAGCGCAGCGCAGCGCCCAGCGCTACTGCATCGTGGCGTAGGACAGGCAGGCGTCGCGGAACATGTCGAGCGTCTCGTCCGTCGTGGAGGCGAACACCGACACCCGCGCGACCCCGAGCCGCGTCGTCGCGGTGACCCCGTGGTTGTGGAAGGCCGCCGACAGCGCGGTCAGGCGCCCCTGCGGCGGACGGAGGACGACGATGCCCGCACGCTCGCGCGGGTCACGGCTGGACTCCACGGAGAGGCCGAACTCGTCGGCGATGTCGAACACGCGCTCGACGCGGTCGGTGACCCGCTCCTGCACGGCGGCCACGCCGACGGCGGTCAGGCGGTCGAGCGACACGGCCATCCGGGCCTGGGCGACGGGGTCGATGCGCGTCATCTGGAACCCGGCGGCACCGGTGCGGACGGCGGGTACCCCGGTCGGCCAGCCGGTCGTGCCGTGCGGGCCGGACAGCGCCGGGCGGAGCCGGTTCAGCGCGCGGTCGCTGAACGCGGTGAAGCCGGTGCCCCAGCCGGCGTGCAGCCACTTCTGGCCGCCGGTGGCGACGACGTCGGCGATCTCGTAGGGGGCGTCCACGACGCCGAAGCCCTGGATGGCGTCGACGATGAGCAGGCGGTCGCCGATGACCTCGCGGATGGCGGCGAGGTCGGCGAGGTATCCGGTCTGCCAGTCGACGAGGGACACGGCGACGGCGGTGACCTCGTCGGTCAGGCGCGACTCGATGAGGGACGGTGTCATCCAGCCGGCTCCCGACTCGATGACGACGGGCTGCACGCGGCCGCCGGTGGCCGAGGCGGCGCTGGCGAGCGCGAGCGGCAGCGACGGGTACTCGTCGGCGGACACGAGGACGCCTCCGGTCAGGCCGAACGCGGTGTGCAGGAGCCCCGGCGTGGTGGCGGTCTGCGAGACGACCTGGTCCTCGCGGCGGCCGACGAGTCGGGCGGCGACGGTGCGTACCCGGGCGTCCTGCTCGTCGAGGGTCTCCATGGCGCCGAAGCGCATGTGCTCCTGGATCGTCCCGAGCACGCGCTGCTCCTCGAGGACGGCGGTCTGCACCGGACCGAACGCGGCGTGGTCGAGGTAGCCGGGCTCTTCGGCGAAGCCAGCGGCGTACTCGGCGATGTTCACAGGTGCAACCTTCCGTGGGACGAAAACCCTGTGAGTCTACTGGGATGGCCGACGGCGGGCGAACCCAGGCCGTTCTGCGCAGCGAACGCGGAGCCAGCACGACGCACGCCAGCCGCGCATCGTCAGCCGCGCAGCGTCAGCCGCGCAGCCTCAGCCGCGCGACCTCAGCCGCCGAACCGCCGCGACCGCAGCCCGAAGTCACGGACCGCACGGAGGAAGTCGACCTCGCGCAGGTCCGGGTAGAACGCCTCGACGAAGTAGAACTCGCTGTGCGCGCTCTGCCACAGCATGAAGTCGGACAGCCGCTGCTCCCCCGAGGTCCGGATCACCAGGTCCGGGTCGGGCTGCCCCTGCGTGTAGAGGTGGTCGCCGATGAGCTCCGGCGTGAGGACCTCGGCGAGGGTGTCGAGCGTTCCACCGCCCTCGCCGTGCGCCCGCACGATGCTCCGCATGGCGTCCGCGATCTCCCGCCGGCCGCCGTACCCGACCGCCAGGTTGACGTGCAGCCCGGTGTGGTCGGCCGTCCGCTGTTCGGCCTGCTCGAGCGCGGCGACGAGCGCCGGCGGCAGACCCTCGTTCGCGCCGACGTGCTGGACGCGCCAGTCGCGGTGGTCGGCGAGCGTGCCGGCCAGGTCCGCGATGATGCCGACGAGCTGCTCGAGTTCTTCGCCGCCGCGTCCGGTGAGGTTGTCGGAGGACAGCAGGTAGAGCGTCACGACCTCGATCCCGAGGTCGTCGCACCAGGTCAGGAACTCGGGGATCTTCGCGGCGCCGGCGCGGTGGCCGTGTGCGGCGGACTCGAGCCCGAGCTGCTTCGCCCAGCGGCGGTTGCCGTCCACGATCATGGCGACGTGCTTCGGCTTGGCCGCGTCGTCGATCTGGCGCCGGATGCGGCTCTGGTAGGCGCGGTAGAGGATCCCTCGTCCTGCCCACCCGACCTTGCCGCTCACGGGACGAACATAGTGCACCGCCCCTGGGGAGCGAGCTGGTCACCGGATGTTCGGCTGTTGCTCGGCTGCCACCCATACGGTCGGACCATGCAAGCCGAGCACGACACCGGGACGCTCCCCCACGTCCCCTTCACCGAAGAGGCCGCGAGCACCGCGGCCGACGACGCCGCGGCGGGCAGCGCAGCGGCCGACAGCACCGAGACCCGCCCGGCGTGGCGCGGCTGGATCCACCTCGGGGCCTTCCCGTTCGCCATCGCGATGGGCATCGTGCTCATCAGCCTCGCCGGCTCCCCGGCGGCGAAGGTCGGCAGTGCGGTGTTCATGGCGACGTCGCTCGCGATGTTCGGCGTCTCGGCGACGTACCACCGCTTCCCGTGGGGTCCGACGGTCAAGCGCGTGCTGAAGCGCATCGACCACACGAACATCCTGCTGCTCATCGCCGGCACGTACACGCCGGTCGCGATCTGCGCCCTGCCGCACACGCTCATGGTCGTGGTGCTCTGGGTGATGTGGTCCGGAGCGGCGCTCGGCATCGCGTTCCGGGTGCTGTGGATCAACGCCCCGCGGTGGCTGTACGTGCCGATCTACCTCGTGCTCGGCTGCGCCGCGCTGGGGCTGCTGCCGCAGTTCTTCGCCGCGAGCGTCCCGATGACGGTCCTCATCCTGTCCGGCGGTGTCGCGTACATCGTCGGCGCCCTCGTGTACGCCTTCAAGCGCCCGAACCCGTCGCCGACGCTGTTCGGCTTCCACGAGGTCTTCCACGCCCTGACGGTCGTGGCCTTCGCCGCGCAGTGGGCGGGTGTCCTCATCGTGGCGCTGCACCCGGTGCGCTGAGCGCGGTCCGGTCGCGACCGGACGACGGCCTGGAGGCGCGTGGCGGGCCCGCCACGCGCCTCCAGGCCGTCACCGGGTCGCGTCAGCCGCGCTCGGTGTCGTCGCCGACGTCGGCCCGGCCGTCCTCGGCCGCGCGCCGCTCCGGCTCGTCGGTCGCGACACCGTCGGCGTCCACCTCGGTGCCGTTCGCCTCGGCCTCCAGGCGCTCCCGGATCTCGGCGCGGTAGCGGGTCCGGCGGATGCGACGGGTCATGTCGATGACGAGCAGGATCGTCACGATCGCCACGACCGCGATCGCGATGAAGCCGGCGACCCCGGGCGTCACGTCGACGTCGGGGACGGTCGAGGTCGGGCTCGGGCTGGGGGTGGCGGCGAGTGCCGCCGCGATGGTGCTCACTCGGTGGTGTCCTTGTCGACTGGGATCCCCGCGAACAGGTCGGACTCGGGGAGCTCGGTGGGCACGCGGGCCTCGACGAGCTGGTAGTCCTCGGTCGGCCACACCGTCGCGAGGAGGTCGTTCGGCCAGTAGAAGAAGGCGCTGTCCGGCGGCACCTGGCTGGCGTGGGCGCGGAGTGCGGCGTCGCGGGCGTCGAAGTACTCGTGCACGTCGACGTGCGTGGTGGCGAGGTCGGGTCGGTCGGCGAACCGTTCGACCCACTCGCGGAGCTGCTCGATCGCGGGGCTGTCCGGGTCGCGTTCCTGCAGGGCCTCGAAGATCGTCCGGAACCGGCGGGGGTTCATGGTGCGCTCGTAGTAGAGCTTCGAGACCGACCAGGCCGGCCCGGCGTCCGGGTACTTCGTCGGGTCCGCCGCGTCGCGCCAGGCGGCGACGGAGACCTCGTGCGTGCGGATGTGGTCGGGGTGCGGGTAGCCGCCGTTCTCGTCGTACGTGACGAGCACGTGCGGGCGGAACCGGCGGATCACGCGCACGAGTGCCTCGGTCGAGTACTCGAGCGGCACCGTCGAGAACGTGCCGGGGCGCACGGTCTCGCCCTTCTCGGCGTCCGGCAGGCCGGAGTCGTGGTAGCCGAGCCAGACGTGGTCGATGCCGAGCGCCGCCTGCGCCGCGGCCATCTCGGTGCGGCGGTACCCGGCCATGTCGCGGTGGGCGCGGCTGGTGGCGGGTTCGCCGAGCTGCTCGTTGAGGATGTCGCCGGCCTCGCCGCCGGTGCACGAGACCACCAGGACCTGGTTCCCCTCGGCCGCGTACTTCGCCGCCGTCGCCGCCCCCTTGCTCGACTCGTCGTCGGGGTGGGCGTGGACGGCCATCAGGCGGTACGGCACGTGGGGTTCCTCACTGGTCGTGCGGTGGACGCGGGCAGCACACAGCGACGCGTGAACTACCCTGGGATCAGGATAATCACCCCGGGAGCCCCGAACTGTCCGAACCGCAGCACCCATCGGCACCTCAGCCGTCCGCCAGCACCACGGCGACGCTCGACGACCGCTACGGCCGCACGCCCGGCCGCGCCCGTCGGACGCGGTTCATCGGCGTCGTGGCAGCGGCCGCCGTCGCCCTGGTGTTCCTCGTCTGGGTGATCTGGGCGGGCCCCGGGCAGACCAGCCACGGCCTCGACTCGGACGACATCGGGTACCAGGTCGTGTCGGACCACGAGACGGTCGTGCACAGCCAGGTCTCCGTCGACCCGGGCACCACCGCCAGGTGCGCCGTCCAGGTCCTCGACAAGTCGTACACGATCGTCGGCTGGAAAGAGGTCCCGGTGCCGGCGTCCGATCAGCGCACCCGCAGCCTCAACACTGCTGTGAAGACGGTGTCCCGCGGCGTCACCGGCTTGATCCACGACTGCTGGGTTCCCTAGACTGCCCTGATTCGCGGACGAGACCGGCCACACCGGCCGGTCTCGTTCCTTGCTGAAGGGATGCACGATGAGCAACGACACGCAGGTCACCTGGCTGACGCAAGAGGCCCACGACCGCCTCACGGCGGAGCTGGCGCAGCTGTCCGGCCCCGCTCGTCAGGAGATCGCGAACCGCATCGAGGCCGCTCGTGAAGAGGGCGACCTCAAGGAGAACGGCGGCTACCACGCCGCGAAGGACGAGCAGGGCAAGATCGAGGCCCGCATCCGTCAGCTCACCGAGCTGCTCAAGCACGCCACCGTGGGCGAAGCGGACTTCGACGGCACCGTCGAGCCCGGCACGGTCGTCACGGCGGTCATCGCCGGCGACGAGTCGACCTTCCTCGTCGGCAACCGCGAGATCGTGGCCGACGGCTCGGACCTGACGGTCTACAGCCCGGTCAGCCCGGTGGGCGCGGCCATCGTCGGCCTGCGCGCCGGCGAGAAGGCCACGTACACGGCACCGAACGGCAAGGAGATCGCCGTCGAGGTGACGAAGGTCGAGCGCTACGAGCCGTAGTCGGGCGCCCTGGGGGCGACCGGCAGACGGACAGGAGGCGCGGTGCCAGCTGGCACCGCGCCTCCTGTCCGTCTGTGGCCGGCCCTCAGTGCTCCAGCAGCTCCGGCCGGAAGCCCACCTCGCGCAGGCGGTGGATGACCTCTTGTGCGTGCTCGGGGCCGCGCGCCTCGATCGACAGGTCGAGGGCGACCTCGTTGATGACGAGCCCCTGGCCGTGGCGAGTGTGCAGCACCTCGACGACGTTCGCGCCGGCGTCCGAGATGACCTGCGAGACCCGCGCGAGCTGACCCGGACGGTCCGGCAGCATGATCCGGATGCCGATGTAGCGGGACGCGGCGACGAGGCCGCGGGTGATCACGCGCTCCATCATGAGCGGGTCGATGTTGCCGCCGCTCAGCAGCACGACGGTGCGGCCGGTGTCGCGGACGGCGCCGGACATGATCGCCGCGACGCCGACGGCGCCCGCCGGCTCGACGACGAGCTTGGCGCGCTCGAGCAGCACCAGCAGCGCACGGGCGACGTCGTCGTCGGAGACGGTGACGATCTGGTCGACCAGGTCGCGGATGATCGGGAAGTTCAGGTCGCCGGGCCGGGCCACCGCGATGCCGTCGGCGATCGTCGGCTTCGTCGTGACGGTGACGGGCTCGCCGGCCTCGATCGAGCTCGGGTACGCCGCGGCGTTCTCGGCCTGCACCCCGACGACCCGGATGGTCCGGCCGAGGCGCTCGGCCATGCCCTTCACGGCGAGGGCGATGCCGGCGATGACGCCACCGCCGCCGATCGGCACCACGACGGTGTCGGCGTCCGGCACCTGGTCGAGGATCTCGAGGCCGAGCGTGCCCTGGCCAGCGATCACCGCGGGGTGGTCGAACGGCGGGATGAAGACGGCCCCGGTGCGGTGGGCGAAGTCCTTCGCGGCGCTGAGGGCCTCTTCCACCGAGTGGCCGCGGAGCACCACCTCGGCACCGTAGTGGCGCGTGGCCTGCAGCTTCGGCAGGGCGACCCCGACGGGCGTGAAGATCGTCGCGGGGATGCCGAGCTCGCGGGCCGCGAGGGCGACCCCCTGCGCGTGGTTGCCCGCGCTGGCGGCGACGACCCCGGCAGCACGCTGCTCCGGCGTCAGGGCGACGAGGCGGTTGTACGCGCCCCGGACCTTGTACGCGCCGGTCCGCTGCAGGTTCTCGCACTTGAGGTGCACGGGCGAGCCGAGCACCTCGGCGAGGAACTGCGAGGTCTCCATCGGCGTGACGCGTGCGACCCCGGCGATCGTCTCGCGCGCCCGCTCGATGTCGTCGAGTGTGGGGATCAGCGTCGCAGTGGTGTCGGTCACGATCCCATCATCGTCGGTCAGAGGGGCTCCTGACGATTCCGTGACGTTCAGTTCGTGCTGGCGGTGCCGTCGACCGCCGTCGGTTCGGGCTTCGTGCCGGGCGGCGGGACGTCGTCGCCCACCTTGTGCCGACGGCGCCGCATCAGCTGCAGCTGCCCGTGCTGGCCGTGCTTCGGGGTCGCCTCGAGCACGTGGTCGGAGTCGAGTCCCCGCCAGCGGCCGGAGGCGATCGTCGTGACCATGGCGTTCAGGGTGGCGATCAGCGGCACGGCGAAGAACGCACCGGCGATGCCCGCGAGCCCGGAGGCCGCGGTGACGCCGAGCACCACCGCGAGGGGGTGCACCTTGACCGCGTTGCCCATCACGAGCGGCTGCAGGATGTGCCCCTCGATCTGCTGCACGAGCAGGACGACGCCGAGCACGAGCACGGCGGCGAGCGGCCCGTTGAAGATGAGCGCGACGAACACGGCGAGGAACCCGGTGACGATCGCACCGACGACCGGGATGAACGCGCCGAGGAACACGAAGGCCGCGATCGGGATGACGAGCGGCATGCCGCCGAAGAAGAGCCCGACGATCCAGGCGCCGAGGCCGATGCCGACCGCGTCCACGAACGCCACGAAGATCTGCACGCGGATGAAGCTCGTCAGGGTGATCCACCCGGCGACCCCGGCCCCGTCGACGGCGGCGCGGGCCTTCCGCGGGAAGAGCCGCACGGTCCAGCGCCAGACGTTCTTGCCGTCGATGAGCAGGAAGATCGTCGTGAACAGGATGATGAAGAGCGCCTCGAACACGTGCGTGGCACCGGATCCGGCACTCGCGACCCCGGAGAGGATCGACGCCGAGTTGTCCTGCAGCCACTTCGTGCCGTCGTCGAGCCAGCCGTTGACGTCGCCCTGGGTGATGCCGAGGCCGGAGTTGAGGACGAGGTCCTTGATGTTGGCGTACTGGTCGACCGTGCGGTCACGGAGCGACGGGTACGACGCGATGATCTGGTCGACGACGAGCCAGATCAGGCCGCCGAGCGCCGCGAGACCGCCGAGCAGGCTGATCACGACGGCCGCCCACTTCGGGACGTGGTGCCGCTGCATCCAGTTCGAGAGCGGGACGAGCAGCGCCGAGATCACGATGCCGACGAGGAACGGGATGAGGATCTGGCTGAAGATCGACATCAGCCAGATGAAGACCGCGATGACGCCGATGACCACGAGGATCCGCCACGACCACGCTCCGGCGATGCGCACACCCGTCGGGACGCTGTCCTCGACCACCGGGTCGGGGTGCGTCGGTTGCTGCTTCTTGCCCCATGCCATGCCGCGAGTGTACCGATGTGCCTCCTGACAGGTACCAGATGCGGCATACGTTCCGGGGTACGCGGTGTCGGCGGGGATCGGTAGCGTCGGAGGCATGGTCAGGACCACGCTCTCCGCCGCCGAGGCCCGCCGGGTGGCACTGGCCGCCCAGGGGTTCGGGCAGGCACCGACCGACGCCGTCTCGACGCGGGCGCTCACGGCCGGGTTCGCGCGGCTCGGGCTCCTGCAGATCGACTCGGTCAACGTCTTCGAGCGCAGCCACTACCTGCCGCTGTTCGCCCGGCTCGGCGCGTACGACAAGACGACCCTCGACCGCCGCACCCTGTCGGCCCGCGGCCCCTGGACCGAGTACTGGGCGCACGAGGCCGCGTTCATCGACCGCGACGACCTCCCGCTCTTCCGCTGGCGGATGGACGCCCTGCGCGCCCGCGACGCCGGGCCGACCCGGATCGACTCGGTCACCCGCACCGAGGGGGTCCGGCGCGAGCTGCAGGCCCTGCTGCGTGCCGAGGGACCGATGCCCGCCAGTGCCGTCGAGCACGAGTCGAACGTCCGCCGCGGCCCGTGGTGGGGCTGGAGCGACGTCAAGCTCGGGCTCGAGCAGATGTTCCGCTGGGGCGACGTCGTGACCGCGGGCCGCGCCGGCTTCGAGCGCGTCTACGCCCTGCCGGAACAGGTGCTGCCGGCCGGCACCCTCGAGACCGCCCCGGCACGACCGGCAGCGGTGCTCCGCCTCGTCCGGCACGCCACCCGTGCGCTCGGGGTCGGGACGCGTGCGGACATCGCCGACTACTTCCGGCTGCGCTCCGACGACACGGCGGTGGCGATCACCGAGTTGACCGCCGCGGGTGAGCTCCTGCCGGTGCGGGTCGAGGGCTGGGGTGAGCAGGCATGGCTGCACGCCGACGCCCGGGTCCCCCGGCGGGTGTCGGCCGACGCCGTCCTCAGCCCGTTCGACCCCGTCGTGTGGTTCCGCCGCCGGGCCGAGCGGATGTTCGGCTTCCACTACCGGATCGAGATCTACACGCCCGCGCCGAAGCGGGTGTTCGGCTACTACGTGCTGCCGGTGCTGCAGGACGACCGGCTGGTCGGGCGCATCGACCTCAAGAGCGACCGGCAGCGCGGGGTGCTGCGGGTCCGGACGGCGTGGCAGGAGCCCGGCGAACGGCTCGACCCCGACCGGCTGGCCGAGACCCTGCGGCGGACGGCCGCCTGGCAGGGGCTCGACGTGGTGGAGGTCACCGACCGCGGCACCGCGGCCGCCGCCGTCGCCGCCGCGCTCGGCGTCCCGCTCCTGCCGCACGAGGCGATCGACGACGCAGACGCGACGGCGGCTCCGGACCCAGCGATCTGACTGCCTGGAGGCACGTGGCGGGCCCGCACCGCGCCTCCAGGCCGCCACGGGCTGCGTTCCGCACGGAGCGGGCGCACCCGCTCCTCGGAGGTCAGAACCGGTCGAGACTGCCGCGGAGCCGCGCGATGCGGTCCGGCAGCGGCGGGTGCGTCGAGAACAGCCGGTCCATCACGCCGGGCCGCATCGGGTCGGCGATCCAGAGGTGCGCCATCGACGAGTTCTGCGTCTGCATCGGCCGTCCGTACGCCCCGAGCTTCTCGAGCGCCCGCGCCAGGCCCTCCGGGTGCCGGGTCGTCATCGCGCCCGTGGCGTCGGCCAGGTACTCCCGCTGCCGCGACACCGCAGCCTGCACGCCGGCCGCCGCGATCGGCGCGACGATGACCGCCACGAGTCCGGCGATGAGCAGGATCGGGTTGTTGTTCCCGCCGGAGTCGTTGTTGCGGCTGCGACCCCCGGACAGGCCGCTGAAGATCGAGATGCGGAGGAGCACGTCGGCGATGAGCCCCACCGCGACGACGAGCCCGAACACCATCGTCGACACCCGGATGTCGTAGTTCCGGACGTGACCGAGCTCGTGGGCCATCACACCCTGGAGCTCCTGGTCGTCCATGATCGCCAGCAGCCCCGTCGTGGCGGCGACGATCGCGTGCTCGGGGTCACGGCCGGTGGCGAACGCGTTCGGCGAAGGATCCTGGATGACGAACACACGGGGCATCGGCATGCCGGTCGCGATCGCGAGGTTCTCGACCGTGCGCCAGAGACGGGGCTCCGTCGTCCGGTCGATCTCGACGCCCCCGGCGATCGCCGTCGCCTGCCGCGCGGCCAGGAAGTACTGCAGGACGGCGTAGCCGATCGCCACGACCAGGACGATGACCCCGATCGAGACGTTGCCCGCGAGGTACCCACCGAGGAAGCCCAGTGCGCCGATGAGGAGCAGGAACACCAGGACGATCAGGACCGTGTTGCGCTTGTTCCGCGCGATCGCGCCGTACACGTCAGCCCGACGTCGGACGGATCAGAACTGGACGCGCGGCGGTTCCGCGATCGCCGCGGGCTCGGCGGTCTCGAAGAACGACGCCTCGGAGAACCCGCGGCTCTTCGCGAACGACGAGTTCGGGAAGACCCGGATCTTCGTGTTGAGTTCGCGGACGCCGCCGTTGTAGAAGCGCCTGGCCGACTGGATCTTGTCCTCGGTGTCGACGAGTTCGGACTGCAGCTGCAGGAAGTTCTGGCTCGACTGCAGCTGCGGGTAGCCCTCGGCCACGGCGAACACGCTCTTCAGCGCCTTCTGCATGTGGCCCTCGGCCGTGGAGGCCGTCGTGGCGTCCCCGGCGCTCAGCGTCTCGGAGCGGGCCTTCGTGACGTCGTCGAAGACGGCCTTCTCGTGCGTGGCGTACCCCTTGACCGTCTCCACGATGGTGGGGATGAGGTCGGCGCGGCGCTTCAGCTGGATCGAGATGTCGCTCCAGGCCTCGTCGACGCGGACCTTGAGGGTGACCAGCGCGTTGTACGTGACCCAGAGGTAGATCCCGACGACCACGAGGAGGACCACCACCACTCCGACGACGATGAGCGTCGTGATGAGTCCGGTGTCCATGAGGGCGTACTCCTTTGCGCGTCGGGATCCGCGGTGGTTCGTGGCCAGAACGGCCGGGATCGATTGTATCGACGCGCGACACGTGCTCCGGTCCGCGGCCGCGGTTCACGGCCGATTCCCGAGTCGTACACACCGGGCGTCCGGCCTCGACGGCGTGTCGTCCGTTCGGCGGACATCATCCGTTCGGCGGACATCATCCGTTCGACGTATTGACCCCGGGCGCTCGATCACGTGGGATGGGTTCGCATGCACACGCGCGGGGACAACGTGGACGAACGGGTGGTCGGGGGCGACCACCCCGTCCGGCGAACCCGCTTCGTGCTCCTGACCGCCGGCACGGTGGCCCTCGTCGCCGCGCTGCTCGGCACCGCCGCGGCCCCCTCCTTCGCCGCGAGTACGAGTACGAGTGCGGACGCGGCGAGTTCGAGTACCGCAGCGGCGACCGCGTCGTCCGCCCTGTCCGCGAGTGCGGACGCAGCCACTGCACCGCCCCCGCTGTCGGCGCCCTCGGGCACGCCGACGGGGTCCCCGCAGAACCACCTCACGCCGAGCCCCGGCACTCCGACGTCCCCGCCGACCGGCCGCCCGGTCCGGCCCACCGTCGCAGACCCCGGCGACATCACGAGTGCGACCGTCCGGTTCAGCGGCACCGGCACCCCTGGACACACCGTCCGCGTGACCGGCCCAGCGTCGACCGGATCGGCCGGGTGTCCCGCCACCGTGTCGAACGACGGCACCTGGTCGTGCTTCGCCGCCGTCACGTCCGGCCCCGGCCAGGTCTTCACCGTCGTCGACCGGAGCGCGCCCGAACTCGGTAGCGCGCACACGCCAGCAGCGGACGTCATCGTGCCGCCCACGGTCACGACCTCGCGTCCGACCAACGGCCCGGTCAGTGGCACCGGTCGCCCCGGGTCCACCGTCACGCTCGCCGTCTCCGGCTCCTCCGGGGACCGCAGCGCCACGGTCGGTCGCGACGGCCGGTGGACGGTCTCCCTCGGCGGCGCGACGGCGGCGAGCGGCGGCGACGCCCGGCTCTCGGTCAGCGCCACGCAGACGGCGAGCACGGCCGACGGCTACCGGTCCGACCTGCGGAGTGCGGCATCGGCCCCGGTCACGATCACCCTCGACCGCACCGCGCCGACCGCACCACGGATCACGTCGCCCGGCGCCGGCGACCGCGTGGGTGCCCGGGCGGCGGCGGTGTCCGGAACCGGGGAGCCCCGGGCCGTGCTGACCGTCTACGTCGACCGCGCCCCGGTGTGCCGTGTCGACGTGCCGGCGTCCGGACGGTGGTCCTGCACCACCGCTGGGTCGACCCTCGCACCCGGCTCCCGCACGATCAGCGCGACGCAGCAGGACGCCGCGGGGAACTTCTCGCGGTCCTCGGCCGAGGTCGTCGTCCGCGTGGTGTCGTCGACGCCGACCGGGGCCGGTCCGAGTGGCAGCGGCACGCCCTCCGTGCCCGGCTCCGGCGCGGGCACCGGCTCCGGCTCCGGATCCGGCTCGGCGAGTGGCATGCCGGGGAGCGGAGCGGGCACCGGCGACGCCGGCGGGGCCGGCCCGACGAACGGCAACGGAAGCGGCGACGGCGGCAGCACCACGGGATCCGGCAGCGGCCCCGCAGCCGGCGGGCCGTCGGACCCGCACGGCCTCGACTGGTCCGGCCCGGCCGGCGACTGGACGGCCTCCACCGCGTACGACTCCACCGTCCCCACGATCCAGGCCGCCTTCTCGTGGCGCACCGTCCTCGTGGCCACCGCGGTCGCCGCCGGGTTCCTCGTGCTCATCGCCGGCCCCCTCGCCCTGGTCGCCGGTGCCGCGCGGGGTCGACTCCGCAACCCCTTCGCCGCCGTGCTCGGGCGCAACCGTCCCCACGCCGAGCGGCGCCGCGGCGAGGACCTGTTCCCCACCTGGGCCTCGATCACCGTGGCCGTCCTCGTCGTCGGACTCTGCACGGTGCTCGGCGTCGGGGTGTCGCTCGAGGCCCGCTACGTGCGCCTGGCGGTCGCCGTCCTGCTCGGCGCCGCGGTGCTCGCGACGACGATCGTGCTGTCGAGCCGGTGGGCGGCCGGCGCCGACCGGGGCACGATCGGGTTCCGGGTGTCCCCGTGGCTCGTCCTCGCCGCCCTGGTCGCGTGCGGGATCACGCGGGCGTTCGACCTCTCCCCCGCCGTCATCGTCGGTGCGGTGCTCCTGCCCGTGGGCCGACCGCACGCCGACACGGCGGGGCTCCGGCTCGGCGCGACGATCGCCGCCGGTGCCCGCAGCGCGACCTGGCGTTCGGTCGCCCTGCTCGTGGTCGCGGCGGTCGGCTGGGTGCTGCACTCCGTGACGCCGGGGTCCGGCTTCTGGGGCTCGATCGTGTCCGAGTTCGCGATCACGCTCTGCGTCGGCGGCCTCGGTGCCGTGGTCACCACGATGCTCCCGCTTGCCGGTTCCGCCGGGCAGTCGCTGCTCGAGGAGTCCCGCGGCCGCTACGCCGCGATCGCCGCCGTCGCGGTCGCGCTGGCGGCCGCCGTGTACTCCGGGGCCGCCGGCACCCACGTCTCCCCCGTCGTCCTGGTGGTCGCCGCCGGCGCGTGCGTCGCGGCCGCGGTCGCGAGCCACCTCTGGCTCCGAGCCTCCCAGCGCGACCAGGCGTCCCGGAGCGACCAGGTCGCCTGACCGCGACAGGGCCACGACGCGGCCCACGACCCTGACCAGGACGCGGCCCACGGCCCGGACCGCCACGGGGCAACTCCCCTGACCACGACGGGGCCACGCCCCCGCGGTCGCGCTCCGGATACGCTGACGAACGGTGCTCCTCGGCACCACGACCGTCCCAGGGAGCGACGATGACCCAGACCCGATCCGACTACGACCCGACCCGCTTCCGCGAGGTGTTCGAGGGCAGCTACACCTACGCGAACGGCTTCGCGCGGAACACCCACCGCTTCGCGGACCGTCCCGCGCTGCGCGAGCCGGACACCGGCCGGTCGTGGACGTACGCGGAGCTCGGGGCCGACGTCGACCGGGTCGCGGGGTGGCTCGTCCGCCACGGCGTCGGACGGGGCTCGGTGGTCATGGTGGAGCTCTTCAACTCCCCCGAGTTCGCCGTGCTCTACCTGGCGTGCCACCGGATCGGCGCCGTGTTCTCGCCGACGAACTTCCGGCTCGCCCCCGACGAGGTCGCCTTCATCATCGAGGACTCCGCGCCCGTCGTCCTGGTGCACGACGCCGTCCGGAACGCCGAGATCGCCGCCGCGCTCGAGTCGTCGGCGCACCGCCCCGACCACGTCGTGACCCTGGGCGGCGACCACGACGAACACGACGGCTTCGCGACGCTCCTCGCCGCCGACCCCGTCACCGCCGAGGAACTCGCCGTCGCCGAACCCCGCAGCACCTACGACGAGACCACCCGCCTGTACACCTCGGGCACGACCGGCCGCCCGAAGCCGGTCCCGCTGCCGAGCCTGGTCGAGGTGCTCAGCGCACACGACGTGATCATGCACTTCCCGCTCAGCCCGTTCGACAAGACGCTCAACATGTCGCCGCTGTTCCACCGGGGCGGCCTCTACTCGGGCGGCCCGAACCCGGTGTTCTACGTCGGTGCCGAGCTCACGACGCTCCGGAAGTTCGACGCCGACCGCGTGCTCGACCTGGTCGAGTCGGAGCGCCTCACCTTCCTCATCGGTGCCCCGCCGAACCTGGTGCAGCTCGCCGACGCGCAAGAGGCGAAGCCCCGCGACCTGTCCTCCCTCAACGGCATCGTGACGATGGGCGCCCCGCTCGACCGATCGGCGGCCCTCCGGTACCAGGAGCTCCTGTCGCCGCGGATCTTCAACGGCTACGGCACGACCGAGACGTTCTGGAACACGTTCCTCCGCCCCGAGGACTTCCCGGACGGCGCCGGGTCGACCGGTCGCGCCTCCACCGACGACGACGTCGCCGTGGTCCGCGTGTACGAGGACCGGCTCGCCGACCCGTCGGACACGGTGCCGAAGGACGGCTCCGAGATCGGCGAGTTCGCGGTCCGCACCGTGAAGTCGGGCTACTCGTACCGGAACCCCGGGCTCGAGGCGGAGAAGTTCGCGAACGGCTGGTTCTACCCGGGCGACCTGGCCACGTGGGACGAGCACGAGCGCGTCACGATCGTCGGGCGCAAGGACGACATGATCATCTCCGGCGGCGAGAACGTGCACCCGGTCCAGGTCGAGGCGGCGCTGCAGGAGCACCCGGGCGTCGCCGACTCGATCGTCGTGGGCGTGCCGGACGAGCGCTGGGGCGAGGTCGTCATCGCGTACGTCGTCCGTGCTCCGGGGCGGCTGCCGGAGGACGACGTCGAGGCGGCCACGGTGCTCGAGGACTGGACGGGTTCGCACCCCGGCCTCGCCCGCTACAAGCGGCCGCGCCGGTACCGCTTCGTCACCGAGCTGCCCTACAACGCGACCGGCAAGAAGGTGCACTACCTCGCCAAGGCGAGTGCGGCCGACGACCAGGCGGCCGGCCTGTTCATCGAGCCGTAGCGCCCGACAGGTGACCGGCTGACGGCCTGGAGGCGCGGGGCGGGCCCGCCACGCGCCTCCAGGCCGTCAGCGCGTCGCGTCCACCCCGCGGTGGGGCGCGTTGCGCGCGAACAGGCCGGGCAGCAGCCCGCCGATCTTCGTGCCGATGCAGAGGCTGACGAACGTCGCCAGGGGTGTCGCGAGGGCCTCCGGGTCGAACGTCGCCACCGCGACCAGCCCGACCGTCCCGGGGACGAGCAGCAGGAACGCCGGGAAGAACGACACCGTCGCCGGGATCGCCGGCACGAGGCGCTCGAGCAGACGCGTCGCCACGAACAGCAGAGCGGCCGTCGCACCGGTCGCCACCACACTGCCCCAGAGCGGTGTCGTGCCGCTCACCAGCGCGTAGGCGGTGACCATGACGGCGACGGACACCAGCGTCAGGCGCCAGCCGGACCGGAAGACCAGGCCGAGGCCGACCGCCAAGCCGACGACGGCGACCCACGACACCCAGTAGGACGGGACCGCCTCCCAGCCGCCACGATCGTTGCCGATGCCGGCGACCTCGCCGACGAGGGCCGCCGAGGACGGGTCGACGTGCAGCCCGGTCAGCGCGCTGCCAGCCGCGATCCCGGCGGCCATGAACCCGAGCATGATGAGCCCCTGCACGAGCCGCGAGGCGCCGGTGACGATGTCCGCGGCGGTGAGTTCGAGCAGGGCGTTCGTGATGAGCGCTCCCGGCACGAACACCGCCACCGGGGCGCACACCGCGAAGAGCGGGACGTGGTCGAACCCGGTGCCCGCGGCGACGAGTCCGACGACGGCCGTCGACATGAACGCGGCGAGGAACGGGATGATCGCGACGGCCTCGCGGAAGCGGCGGAGCACCAGGCCGATCACCCCGACGAGCGCACCGACCCCGAGCGCGACGAGGATCGCCCACCACGGGCAGCGGAACACGACCGCGAGCCCCGCGGAGGTCAGGGCGTTGCCGAGGATCCACGGCAGCGCGGGCGGTGGGACGGTGCCGGCGCGGATGGCACGGACGCGTGCGGGGATCTCGGCGAGGGCGATCGACCCGCTCTCGAGCCCGAGCACGAGTCGGTTCGCCCGGGCGGCCTGCCGCGAGGACAGCTCGACGCCCTCGGCGTTGACGATCGTGGCGGCGCCGGTCGAGGTCTCGCTCACCATCACGAGCGCGGGGAGCACCCCGACGGCGAGCGTGGGACCGACCCCGGCGGCGTCGCGGGCCTTCTCGAGCGCCGAACGCACGTCGGTGACGGAGCTGCCGGCGTCGAGCAGCAGAGCGCCGAGCGTGCCGAGGAGCATGCCGACCGGGACGGTCTCGCCGTCGACGACCTCGACGTGGGCCTCGGGTCGGTTGAGGGCGTTCCGCAGGTTCGCGAGCGCGCTTCCGAGACTGGCCACGGACGTCGATGCTACTGGTCCGTGCGCCTGCCGCGGGTCGCGCGCCTGCCGCGGGCCGCGCGCCTGCCGCGGGTTTCGCGCTCAGCGACAGTTCTCGCCCCGCATGCCGCGTGAAGTGTCGCTCAGCCCGAACCTCGGCGGGCCGCAGCCGAGTCTCGGCGCTACCCGCGAACGCGTCCCCGCCGCCGAACTCGTACCCCCGGTGGGACTCGAACCCACAACTCAGCGATTTTAAGTCGCGTGCCTCTACCGATTGGGCCACGGGGGCGGGCCGCAACAGCCTACCGACGCAACGAGGCGGCCACCCCGTGGGGGTGACCGCCTCGGTCGAGCGTGTCGCTACTTGGCGTCGGCCTCGGCCTTCACCGGCTCGGCCTCGTTGGAGACGTCCTTCGCCGGCTCGCCGTACGCCGGACCGGCAGCACCGGCGGGCTTGCCCTCTTCCGGAGCGGTCGTCGGCTTCGTGGCCTCGACCGGAGCGGGCGCCTCGGCAGCCGGCTTCGGACGCGACGCGAACGCCTCGAACGCGGCGCGCGGGGTCTCACGGTCGTCGAGCGATGCGATGTCGCGGCCGAGGAAGAAGCCCCCGACCCAGTCGCCGACGACGCGCCACTTGCGCTCCCACGACGGCATCGCCATGCCGTGGTAGCCGCGGTGGGCGCCCCACGCGAGGAAGCCCTTCATCGCGAACTTGCCCGACTGGAACACACCGATGCCGATACCGAGGCCCGCGACGGCGCCGAGGTTCTCGTGCTTGTAGTCGACCGTGGCCTCGCCGCGGATGGTCGCGACGACGTTCTTCGCGAGCTGCTTCGCCTGACGCACCGCGTGCTGGGCGTTCGGCACGCAGAAGCCGCCGACGCCGCCGCCCGTGAGGTCCGGCACGGCCGCGACGTCGCCGCAGGCCCATGCGTCCGCGATCACGCCGTTGTCGTCGACGACGCGGAGGTCGGGCTGCACGCGGATGCGACCACGCTGCTCGAGCGGGAGGTCGGTGCCCTTGACCATCGGGTTCGCCATGACGCCGGCGGTCCAGATGATGAGGTCGGACTCGATCTTCTCGATCGCGCCGTCGTTGGTCTTGAGCTCGCAGACGCCGCCCACGGCCGAGGCCAGCTGCGTCTCGAGGTGCACCGTGGCACCGCGCTGGGCGAGGTTCTTGAGCACCCAGTGCGAGGTCTCGAGCGAGACCTCGGGCATGATGCGCCCCATCGCCTCGACGAGGTGGAAGTGGGTGTCGTCGAAGGACAGCTGCGGGTAGCTCTTCAGCAGGTCGGTGACGAAGGAGCGGAGCTCGGCGAACACCTCGATGCCGGCGAAGCCACCGCCGACCACGACGACGGTGAGCAGACGGTCGCGCTGGGGACCGGCCGGCAGGTTCGCCGCCTTGTGGAAGTTCGTGAGGATCTTGTCGCGGATCGCCGCGGCTTCCTCGATGGTCTTGAGGCCGATGGCCTCGTCCGCGACGCCCGGGATCGGGAAGGTGCGCGAGACCGCGCCCGCGGTCATGACGATCTGGTCGTAGGACTCCTCCCACGCCTCACCCTCGGCCGGGGTGATCGTCGCCGTCTTGGCGGCGTGGTCGACCTTCGTGACCTTCGCCGTGACGACGCGCGTCTTCTTGAGGTGACGACGGTGCGCGACGATCGCGTGGCGCGGCTCGATGGAACCGGCTGCGACCTCGGGGAGGAACGGCTGGTACGTCATGTACGGCAGCGGGTCCACCATCACGACCTCTGCTTCGCCCTGGCGAAGGTGCTTCTCGAGCTTCCAGGCGGTGTAGAAGCCGGCGTAACCGCCGCCGACGACGAGGATCTTGGGCACGGGGGATGATCTCCTTGGATGGGGGTTGGCCGGGAGTCGAGTCAGACTTCGCCGCCACCCGCCCCGACTCCAGCGTCTGCACCGCCATCATACGCCCGGCACTCACACCGGGAGGGCGACCAGCTCGCGCGCTCGAGCGCGAGGTCGCCGATGGGGTTGACGCCGGTTCCGGCGGCGAGGGCGTGACCGACGAGGGCGTGCAGGCACTTCACGCGGGTGGGCATCCCACCGGCGCTGATCCCGACGATCTCGTCGACGTGCTCGATCGACTCGCGATCGGCCAGGTAGGACTCGTGCGCCGCGCGGTACTGCGCGGCGACGTCGGGGTCCTCGAGGAGGGCTGCCAGTTCCGGCATGACCTGGTTTGCCTCGAGGGTGCTGACCGCAGCGGTGGCCGCGGGGTGGCACAGGTAGTAGAACGTCGGGAACGGGGTGCCGTTCGACAGTCGGGGCTTCGTGGACACGACCGTGGGGTTGCCACAGACGCAGCGAGCCGCGATCCCGATGACGTCGCGAGCCGGTCGGCCGAGCTGCGCCGAGACGACCTGGACGTCGCGTTCGGAGGGCGGGTCGAAGGGAGGGGTCGTCACGGGGACGAGAGCCTACCGGAGTCCCGCGGCGCGGCCTACTTCGTGTCGCCGGTGCCCATCGGGTCCCCCGTGCCGGACACGTCCGGGGCGACGAGCTGCTGCGTGGTCTGGTCGGTCAGACCGGAGGTGAGCACGGACGACAGCATCGCCTGCACCCAGTCGACCTTCGGCGTCTGCACCGTCGAGCTGACGGGCGTGCCGGAGTCGGTCGTGGGCTGGTCGTCGCCCTTCGAGGTCTCGGCGCCCATCACGAGGTAGCTCTCCTCGCCCGGGTACACGTAGAGCAACCGGTCCCGCGCCTGCGCTTCGATGTAGGCGGGGTCGTCCCAGCGCGCGACGTCCTTCTTCTTCTGTGTGACGTCGGCCTTCTGGCTGGCGACCTCGCGCTGCTGCTGTGCGATCTGCTCCTGCTGCTGGATGAGCGTGCGGAGGGACGGTGCGAGGACGACGACGAACAGCACGATGATCGCGAGCATGAGCAGGCTGAACCCGGAGAACCGGATCGACCGGAACCAGGGCTGCTCGGCGGTGCCGTTCTCCGGCATGGCCACGGGGACGCGGCGGACGCGGGGCTTCTGACTGGGCACGGTCCGACGATAACCCGGCCGCGGTGGTCGGAGCGGTCGGCACGCGGCGGTTCGGTGCCCTCCCAGCGTGCGGACCGGGCCTGGAGGCGCGGCTCGCCTCCGCCCCGCCGGCCCCGCCCGACGGTCGGTCGCGCAGACGGCACGACGCCGCCCTCCGGCAGGAGGACGGCGTCGTGTGGTCCGTGCTGACAGCGAAGCCGAGCGGCTTACAGCGAAGCCGAGCGCGGGAAGGCCGAGCGACCGGCGTACACCGCGGCGTCACCGAGCTCTTCCTCGATGCGGAGGAGCTGGTTGTACTTCGCGACGCGGTCCGAACGGGCCGGCGCGCCGGTCTTGATCTGACCACCGTCGACCGCGACCGCGATGTCCGCGATCGTGGTGTCCTCGGTCTCGCCCGAGCGGTGCGACAGGATCGAGGTGAGGCCGTGACGGTGCGCGAGCGACACCGCGTCGAGGGTCTCGGTCAGGGTGCCGATCTGGTTGACCTTCACGAGGATCGAGTTGGCGGCCTTCTCGTCGATGCCCCGCTGCAGACGCTTCGGGTTCGTGACGAACAGGTCGTCGCCGACGATCTGCACCTTGTCGCCGAGCTCGGCGGTCAGGTGGGTCCAGCCGGCCCAGTCGTCCTCGGCCAGCGGATCCTCGATGGTCGCGAGCGGGTAGTCGCGGACGAGGTCGGCGAAGTAGGCGGTGAACTCCTCGCCGGAGAGCTGCTTGCCCTCGAAGGAGTACTTGCCGTCGTGGAAGAACTCGGTGGAGGCCACGTCGAGGCCCAGCGCGATGTCCTTGCCCGGCGTGAAGCCGGCCTTCTCGATCGCCGCGAGCAGGAAGTCGAGCGCGGCGCGGTTCGACGCGAGCTCCGGCGCGAAGCCGCCCTCGTCGCCGAGGCCGGTCGCGAGACCCTGCTTCTTCAGCTCGCCCTTGAGGGCGTGGTACGTCTCGACGCCCCAGCGGAGTGCCTCGGAGAAGGACTCGGCGCCGTAGGGCACCAGGAAGAACTCCTGGATGTCGACGTTGGTGTCGGCGTGCGCCCCACCGTTGACGACGTTCATCAGCGGCACCGGCAGGGTGTGCGCGTTCGGGCCACCGAGGTAGCGGAACAGCGGCAGGTCGGCCGAGTCGGCGGCGGCACGGGCCACGGCGAGCGAGGCGCCGAGGATCGAGTTCGCACCGAGGCGCGACTTGTTCTCGGTCCCGTCGAGCTCGATGAGCGCGGCGTCGACGAGGCGCTGGTCGGTGGCGTCGAAGCCCTCGAGCGCCGGGCCGATCTCGTCGAGGACGGCGTCGACGGCCTTCAGGACGCCCTTGCCGCCGTAGCGGGCCTTGTCTCCGTCACGGAGTTCGTACGCCTCGAACGCACCGGTGGAGGCACCGGAGGGGACGAGCGCGCGGGACACGACGCCGTCGTCGAGGAGGACCTCGACCTCGACCGTCGGGTTGCCTCGGGAATCGAGGACTTCGCGTGCTCCTACGGCATCGATCACGGCCACGGGGTACTCCCTACACGTTCGGTTGTGGTGATTGCGGGATCGATCCTACCGACGCCGGGTGAACACGAGTCCCCGATGACGCCCGCTGTGGAGAACCCGGGCGAACACGGCGGTCGGATCAGGCGAGCGGGCGGAGCTCCACGCCGTCGAGCGACTCGGTGTCCGCGGTGACGGTGGCGAAGGCGTCGAACCCCTGCGCGACGAGCCCGGCGAGCAGGTTCTTCGTGTTCTTCGTACGGCGTTCCAGGCGGACGCGACGGTGCCGGTCGAGCGCCTCGGACTTGAGCGCCGCGAGCCGGACCGGGTCGACGTCCTTGTCGTACACGAGCACGACGGCGTCCGACTCGGCCGACTCGGGCAGCGTGACGAGGTCGACCAGCCGCTCGAAGCCGAGCGAGAACCCGACCGCCGGCACGTCCTGCCCGAGGAACCGTCCGATCATGCCGTCGTAGCGGCCGCCACCGCCGAGGCTGTAGCCGAAGTCCGGGTGTGCGACCTCGAAGATCGTGCCGGTGTAGTAGCCCATGCCGCGCACGAGCGTCGGGTCGAAGCGCAGGTCGACGCCCGGGAGCGCCGCGCGGAGCCGGAGCAGGTCGTCGAACGCCGCGGCGTCGAGCCACTCCGCTCCGGCGACGGACTCCCAGTCGGCGGACCCGAGCGCGCGGATCGTGTCCTCGAGCCCCGGCAGGTCGACGCCCACCGTGTCGTGGAGCTCGGCGGCCACGCCGTCCGGCCCGATCTTGTCCAGCTTGTCGATCGTGATGAGGGCCCGGTCGGCCGCGGCGGGCTCGGTGATCCCCCACGAGGCGAGCAGGGCGAGCAGGATCCGCCGGTCGTTGATCCGGATGGTCGTGCCGGCGATGCCGAGCGCGTCGAGCGCGGCCGTGGTCGCACGGATGAGCTCGATCTCGGCGAGCTGCCCGGGCTCCCCCAGGATGTCGATGTCGCACTGGACGAACTGGCGGTAGCGCCCCTTCTGCGGACGCTCGGCGCGCCAGACCGGGGCGATCTGCACCGACCGGAACACCGAGGGGAGCTCGGCGCGGTGCGAGGCGTAGAACCGGGCGAGCGGCACGGTCAGGTCGAACCGGAGCCCGAGGTCGGCGAGGTCCAGCGGGGCCTCGGCGCGCTGCAGGTCCTCAGTGGAGAGGCCGCGCTTCATGACGGCGAACGCGAGCTTCTCGTTGTCACCGCCGAGCCCGGAGTGGAGCCGCGCGGCGTCCTCGACGACCGGGGTCTCGATCTCGTCGAACCCGTGCCGCGCGTACACCCCACGGATCACGCCGAGCACGTGCTCCCGCCGGGCCTTGTCCGCGGGGAGGAAGTCGCGCATGCCACGGGGTGCCGTCACGGTCGTTGCCATGCCGCAATTCTGGCAGACGGGCGCTTCCGGGTTGCGCACTCGTCGACCGGCTGATATGTTGGATCCAGAACCTCGGTCCGACACGTGCCTGATCCACGAGTCGGATCGATCGCGTGGGCACCGTGCTGCAGTGTGCCCCGCGGTTCGAGCGGGCCTCCCTGCCGACACCGCATCCCTGGTGATGTCGGCTGCCCGCTCGCGGGCGTCCTCCTTTTTTCGGGTTGGGAGGACGCCCGCACTCTCGCAGCGCCGCCCCGGCCTGGCCCGCACTCTCGCAGCGCCGCCCCGGCCCGGCCCGCACTCTCGCAGCGCCGCCCCGGCCCGCGCGGACCCGCCCCGTTGGGATCACTCGCCGACGCGACCGGCCGCCTCCAGGTCCGCGACCGCGGCCCGGAGGCTCGCGACCGGGTCGATGCCCGCGCTCCGCGCCCCCGCGACCGAGGCGAGCACCGCCGCTCCCCACGAGCGGTCGACCGCACCCGGCGTCACCGCCACATCGGCGGCACCGGCGGAAGGTGCACCGGACGCACCGGACGCACCGGACGCACCGGATGCACCGGACGCACCCGTCACGACGGCCGCGACGACCGCGTCGGCGTCCCCACGTTCCTCCAGGCGTTCCAGCAGCTTCACCGCGCGTTCGAGCGGCGGCATCGCCCGCGGCACCCCGTCGAACAGACTGCGTCGGCCGGACTTCTCGGCCGCCTTCGCCGCGCGCCAGACCCGGACGACGTCCTCGACGGTGTCCGCGTGCTCGTCCCCGAAGACGTGCGGGTGGCGCCGGACCATCTTGTCGCGGGCGTCGGCGGCGACGTCCTCGAGGTCGAACGACTCGGCGAGTCCGGCGTGCAACACCACCTGGTAGAGCACGTCCCCGAGCTCTTCACGGAGTTCGTCGTCGTCACCGGAGTCGATCGCGTCGACGAGCTCGTACGACTCCTCGACGGCGTACCGCGCCAACGATGCGTGGGTCTGCGCGCGGTTCCAGACGCAGCCCCCGGCGGGGTCGAGCAGGCGGTCGACGACGGCGACGAGGTCCGAGACGGCGGTCATGCCGTCATCGTGCCACGCTCCGCTGCCTGGACGACCGTCGCCCGTGACCGGTATGCTGTACGTGGCGTGTCGGGAAGTCTGGTCGACGGACCATCACCCGAACCCACTTCCCGGAGCCCCATGTCGGCACTCGTCCGTTCCCCTCGCTTCAGCGCCATCGCCCTCCTCACCGCGGCCGTCCTCGGCCTGCTGGTGGCGAACTCGCCGCTCGGCCTCGGTCTCGAAGACCTCCTCGACGTGCACGCCCCGTGGGGTGCCGTGGGGCTCGACCTCTCGGTGTCGCACTGGATCAGCGACGGCCTGCTCGCGGTGTTCTTCCTGCTCGTCGCGATCGAGCTGAAGCACGAGCTCGTCGCCGGTGAGCTGTCGAACCCGAAGACGGCGATCATCCCGGCGATCGCTGCGGTCGGCGGCGTCGTCGTGCCGGCGGGCATCTACCTCGCAGCGACCACCGGCACGCCGTACGGGCACGGCTGGCCGATCCCGACCGCGACCGACATCGCCTTCGCGCTCGGCGTCCTCGCGATGTTCGGCCGCGGCCTGCCGTCGACGCTCCGGGTGTTCCTGCTGGCCCTGGCCGTGCTCGACGACCTCATCGCGATCATCATCATCGCCGTGGTGTTCGCGCACGACACCGACTTCCTCGCGCTCGGCGGTGCCGTCGTCGTGCTCGCGCTGTTCTGGCTGCTCGGCAAGGCCCTCCGCCCGGGGCGCCCGGGACAGGCGTGGGTCGTCGCCGGCATGGTCGTGCTCGGCGTCGTCACGTGGTGGCTCGTCTACCACTCCGGCGTGCACGCGACGATCGCCGGTGTGGCGCTCGGGCTCGTGCTGCCCCGCCGGCCCGGGCACACCCTGCACGAGAACGTCGAGCCGTGGTCGAACGCGATCGTGCTCCCCGTGTTCGCGTTCGCGTCGGCTGCGGTCGTCGTCCCCGCGGTCGGGATCGGCGAGCTCTCCCCCACGTTCTGGGCGGTGGTGCTCGCGCTGCCGGTCGGCAAGGTCATCGGGATCACGCTGTTCGGCGCGGTCGCGACCCGGATCTTCCGGGCGCCGGGGCGGTCGACACTGTCGTTCTGGTCGATCGTCACCGTGGGGGTGCTCGGCGGCATCGGGTTCACGGTCTCGCTGCTCATGAACGAGCTCGCCTTCGCCCGGAACGAGGAGATCCTCGACGAGGGAGTCCTCGCCGTGCTGGTCGGCTCCGGGATCGCGATCGTGGCGTCCGCCGTCGTCGTGAGCCTGCGGGCGCGGCGGTACCGCGCGCGGCGGGAGCTCTCCGAGGCCGAGGCGACGGAGTAGCGCCGCGCGGGCCGCACCGCGCGGGTCGGGTCGGGTGGCGCGGGTCGGGTGGCGCGGGCCGGGCGGCGCAGCAGCGCGCCGATCCCGAACGACAAGGCCGACGTCGTACGACAACGGATTCGTCGTTCCTTGCGGACGCAACCGTTGCGCACGCGTGATGGCGACATCGTCGCTGTCGTACGACAGCGACGATGTCGCGACAGGTCCGCAGAGTAGTGCCGTCACGCGCAGTGGCGCGGCCGCTCACGGACGGGAGGCGCGGTGCAGACTCGCACCGTGCCTCCAGTCCGAGGGCAGACGCGTCCAGGGCACGCGCACCCACGGCCCGCACGTCGACGACCGAACGCGCCAGCGCGCGTCGCAGGCACGCCCCGGCCGCGTGCGCCCGCGCACCTCCAGAGCACGGCGCCGGTCCGGCACCGCGCCGCACGCTCGCTCGCTACGCGGCGGACGTCTCCGCGGTCGCCTTCGACGCCCCGTACACGGCCGTCAGGATGCTCTCCACCCACTGGATGAGCGCGTCGTCCGGCAGGGTCTCACCGTGCGGCTTCGGCAGCGGGATGCTCGCGGCGTCCTGCTGCGGGAACCAGCGGGCACCCGGGTACATGCGCTTCAGCCGGACCTGGGCGGAGTCGGCGAGCTCCTTGCCCGCGACGCGGAGGTTCGACCCCATCACGACGACGTCGGACAGCCCGACCTGCTGGGCCATCCGGCGGAGGCGCGAGACCTCGACGAGGGTGAGCACCGGCTGCGGTGGCTGGCCGTACCGGTCGGTGAGCTCGTCGAGCACCATGTCGATCCCCTCGGCCTGCGCCGCGGGGGCGGAGGCAGCGGAGAGCTTCTGGTACGCCTCGAGCCGGAGCCGTTCGGACTCGACGTAGTCCTCGGGGATGTGCGCGTCGACGGGGATCTCGAGCCGGAGCTCGGTCTGCCCCTCGGCGACGTCCCCGCGGAACTGCGAGACGGCCTCGCCGATCATGCGGAGGTACAGGTCGAACCCGACGCCCGCGATGTGCCCGGACTGTTCGCCACCGAGCAGGTTGCCGGCGCCGCGGAGCTCGAGGTCCTTCATGGCGACCTGCATGCCCGCGCCGAGCTCGTTGTTCGCGGCGATGGTCTCGAGGCGGTCCTGCGCTGTCTCGGACAGCGGCTTGTCGGCGTCGTAGAGGAAGTAGGCGTAGCCGCGCTCCCGGCCACGACCGACGCGCCCGCGCAGCTGGTGGAGCTGCGACAGTCCGTACTTGTCGGCCTTGTCGATGATGAGCGTGTTCGCGTTCGCGATGTCCAGGCCGGTCTCGATGATGGTCGTCGAGACGAGGACGTCGAAGCGGCGCTCCCAGAAGTCGACCATGACCTGCTCGAGGGTGCTCTCGGACATCTGCCCGTGCGCCACGGCGATCCGGGCGTCGGGCACGATCTCCGCGAGGTGCGCGGCCACACCCTGGATGTCCTTCACGCGGTTGTGCACGTAGAACACCTGGCCCTCGCGCAGCAGCTCGCGCCGGATCGCGGCGGCGACCTGCAGGTCGGACTGCGGCCCGACGAACGTGAGGATCGGGTGACGGTCCTCCGGCGGGGTGGCGAGCGTCGACATCTCGCGGATGCCGGTGACCGCCATCTCGAGGGACCGCGGGATCGGGGTGGCGGACATCGCGAGCACGTCGACGTTCGTCTTCAGCTTCTTCAGCTGGTCCTTGTGTTCGACGCCGAAGCGCTGCTCCTCGTCGATGATGACGAGGCCGACGTCCTTGAACTGGATGCCCTGCGACAGGATGCGGTGCGTCCCGATGACGATGTCGACGGTGCCGTCGGCGAGGCCCGCGATGGTCTCCTTCGACTCCTTCTCGCTCTGGAACCGGCTCAGGGCGCGGAGGTGCACGGGGAAGCCGGCGAAGCGCTCCTGGAAGGTCTCCATGTGCTGCCGGACGAGCAGGGTCGTCGGGACGAGCACGGCGACCTGCTTGCCGTCCTGCACCGCCTTGAACGCGGCGCGGATCGCGACCTCGGTCTTGCCGTAGCCGACGTCGCCCGAGAGCAGGCGGTCCATCGGTATCGGGCTCTCCATGTCGCGCTTGATCTCGTCGATCGTGGTGAGCTGGTCGGCGGTCTCGGCGAACGGGAAGGCCTCTTCCAGCTCGCGCTGCCACGGGGTGTCCGGGCCGAACGCGTACCCCTTCGACGCCATCCGGGCCGAGTAGAGCTTCACGAGGTCGACGGCGATGTCACGGACGGCCTTGCGCGCCTTCGACTTCGCCGCAGACCAGTCCGAACCGCCCATCTTCGACAGGGTCGGGTTCTCGCCGCCGACGTAGCGGGAGAGCTGGTCGAGCTGGTCGGTGGGGACGAAGAGCTTGTCGCCGGGGTAGTTCCGCTTCGACGGTGCGTACTCGAGCACGAGGTACTCGCGCTGCGTCTTCACCGCGTTGCGGCCGCCGCTCGACACTTCGCGGCTGACGAGCTCGACGAACTTCGCGATGCCGTGGGTGGCGTGCACGACGACGTCGCCCGGCTTGAGCTGCAGCGGGTCGACGACGTTCTTCCGTCGGCTCGCGAGCTTCTTGACGGTGCGGGCACCCTGCTGGACGCTGCGACCGTAGAACTCGGCTTCGCTCACGACCGCGATGCGCGGGTCCGGGATGGCGAAGCCCGCCTCGACGGTGGCGGTCGTGACGATGGCGACCCCGGGCTCGGGAGGCGCGGTGAGGCTCTCGGCACGCGCTGCGACCCCGGCGTCGGCGAGCACCTGCACCGCCCGCTCGACGAGCCCCTGGCCCTGGGCGGTCACCACGACGGCCCATCCGTCGTCGGTGAGTTCCTTCACGTGCGCGATCGCCCCGTCGGCGCTGCCGGCGAAGCTCGGGACCGCCTCGGCCCGGACGCGGATGTACTCCCCCGCCTCGGCCGCGGCCTCGGCGTCGGTGAGGACGCGTTCGGTGTCGCCCTCGTCGAGCCCGGAGTCGAACGGCGAGACGGTCCACCAGGTGCGCTGCCCACGGCCGTTCTTGAGCTGCTGCACGCTGAGGAAGTTGCCGGAGTCGAGGTCGATCGGCGCTTGTGCCCCGGCGACGGCGGCGCTCCACGCGGCCTGCAGGAACTCGGTGTTCGTCTCGGCCAGGCTGTGCGCGCGGCCACTCACCCGCTCGGGCGAGAGCACCGCGACGACGGCGTCCGCGGGGAGGTAGTCCGTCACCGGCACGAGGTCCTGCACGAGGGCGGGTGCGAGGGACTCCATGCCCTCGACCGGGATCCCCTCGGCGATCTTCGCGAGCATCTGGGACAGGTTCGGGAACTCGTGCAGCATCTCGCGTGCCCGCTGTCGGACGTCGTCGCTGAGGAGCAGTTCGCGCGAGGCGGTGAGCTCGACCGAGCCGAGGTCGTCGTCCGTCGTGCGCTGGTCGGCGACGGAGAAGGCCTTGATCGCCTCGATCTCGTCGCCGAAGAAGTCGACGCGGACCGGGTGGTCGGCGGTCGGCGGGAAGACGTCGAGGATGCCACCGCGCACCGCGAACTCACCGCGGCGGCTGACCAGGTCGACGCGGGCGTACGCCATGTCGACGAGCTGGCCGGCGATGGTGCCGAGGTCGTTCCCCCGCGAGTCGGTCCGCAGCACGATGGGGGCGAGCGAGGTGAGGTTGCTCGCGATCGGCTGCAGGGCCGCGCGGACACTCGCCACGACGACGGTGGTGCGGCGGTCGGCGGCCGGGGTCTCCTGCCACACCGCGAGCTTCCGGAGCGTCGCGATGCGCGTGCCCACGGTCTGCGCGCTCGGGCTGAGGCGCTCGTGCGGCAGGGTCTCCCACGCCGGGAACTCGAGGACCTCGGCGTCGGGCAGGTACGAGCCGACGGAGCCGCGGACGGCTTCGGCTTCGCGCCCGGTGGCCGTGATCACGAAGAGGCACTGCGGCCCGTTCCGCTCGGCCAGGAGCGCGCCGAGCAGCGGCACGCGAAGGCCGTCGACCACCGAGAAGTCGGCGTCACGGGGTGCGGCGCGGAGGACACGATCGAACGCGGAGGCGCGCGAGAGCGCTGGGATGATGCCCGAGATCGTCACTCAGGACATGGTACCGGCGACCTCCGACAGCGCCCGCACCGTGCGCGACCAGCGAACGCGCGGACCGCCCCGCGGGCCCGGACCGCTCGTCGGGCTGGCCGGACCCGTCGTCCGGCCGGACCGTTCGTCAGGAGGGGGCGTGCACGCGCTGCTGCGCGGCGACGAGCCCGAGCTCCACGATCGCCTCGACCGCGTCGGCGCCGTCGGCGAGCAGGTTCGGGAGCGTCTTCTTCTCGGTCGGCGAGAAGTCGCGGAGGACGTAGTCGGCAGGGTCCTGGCGCCCCGGGGGACGGCCGATGCCGATCCGCACGCGGGAGAACTCGTTGGTGCCCGTCGCCTTGATGATGTCGCGCAGGCCGTTGTGTCCGCCGTGCCCGCCGCTGCCCTTGAGCCGGACGGTGTCGAACGGCAGGTCCAGCTCGTCGTGCACGACGATGAGGGACTCCGGCGTCGCGCTGTAGAACCCGAGGACCGACGAGACGGGTCCCCCGGAGGTGTTCATGAACGACCCCGGCTTGGCGAGCACCAGGCGGGGCCCCCCGGGCCCCAGGCGGCCTTCGGCGACCTGGTTCGGGGTCTTGTGCTTCTTGAACGTCGTGCCCATGCGGGCGGCGAGTTCGTCGAGGACCATCTGACCGACGTTGTGGCGGTTGCCGGCGTAGCCGGGCCCGGGATTCCCGAGCCCGACCACGACGAACGTGTCGACCGTCATGCGTCCAGCGCCATCAGCGTCGACCAGATGTCCTCGGAGGGGTTACTCGGAGTCCGAAGCGCCGTCGGCACCCGACTCGGCGCCGGCCTCGGCCGAAGCAGCGTCGGCAGCGTCGTCGTCGGCGGTGCCACGCGGGGTGACGATCGCGACGACGAGCGCCTCGGGGTCGGTCTCGAGCTCGGCACCCTCGGGGAGCTCGAGCTGGGCGGCGTGGATCTGCACGCCGTCCTGGAGGTCCTCGACGTTGACGGTGACGTGCTCCGGGATGTCGGTCGCGAGCACCAGCAGCGAGACCGTGTTGAGGTCCTGCACGTGGATGGTGCCCGAGAAGGACTCGCCCTCGATGACGACGGGGACGTCGACGGTGACCTTCTCGCCGCGGCGGAGGACCACGAGGTCGATGTGCTCGATGATCTGACGCACCGGGTCACGCTGGACGTCCTTGACGAGGGCGAGCTGCGCCGCACCGTCGATGTCGAGGTCGACGACCGCGTTGGCGGTACGGACGAGGAGCATGGTCTCGTGGCCGGGCAGCGAGATGTGCTGCGGCTCGGTGCCGTGGCCGTAGACGACGGCGGGGATCTTGTCGGCGGCGCGGAGCTTGCGGGCAGCGCCCTTGCCGAACTTGGTGCGGACTTCCGCTGCGAGCTTGGTGTAGTCAGCCATGGTGTCTCCTGGTCTCGGGGACGACACCGGGGTGCCGGCATCGTGGGGGTCTGTGGTGTTGCAACTCGAACGCGTACACGCGTGAGGAACGCTCCCAGGACGGGGCCGGCTCTCCCACTGCGTCGATCACGGCCGCGCACGCGCGGCCCTCGCCGAAGTCAGTCACCGAGTCTAGCAGCACCCGTCCGGGCGTGTCGGACCGGCGTCAGCGGCCCACGGTCTTCCGGTGCTCCTGCGCGACCCGCAGGAGGTCGCGCGCGCGGTCGCTCGCGGCCTCGGCGTCGTCCCGGGTGCGCTCGAGGCGCTCGACCTCGGCCGTGGCGTCGGCGAGCTGGCGCTCGAGGTCGGCGCGGCGGTCCTCTGCGGTCGCGAGGTCGTCCGCCGCGGCGTCGAGTGCGGCGTCGGCGTCGCGGGATTCGGCCCGTGCGGCCGTCTCGGCCTCGCGGGCGGCGCGCCTCGCGGCGGCCGGGTCGGTCTTCGGCTCCGCCTTCGGCTTCGGCTTCGGCTTCGGCTCCGCCTTCGTTGCCGGCTCAGCCTTCGGCTTTGGTTCCGTCTCGGGCTTCGGCTCCGGGTGCGGGTCCGGCTCCGGCTCGGGTCGTGTCTGCCTGGAGGCGCGGCTCGCCTTCCGCGCGCGCCGCCCCTCCTCGATGGGGATGGGTGGGGCATCACTGCCCGACCAGGCGTCCGGCACCGCGTCCGGATCGGCGAGCGCCCCGTCGAGGTCGACGTCGTCGAACCCCGCGCTCTCGAGCGGCCGCACGAGGAGCCCCGACCGGACCGCGGCGCCGGCGTGCGGATCGGCCATCGCGGCCTCGATCGTGGCGCGGACCTGCTCGAGGACGGCCCGGGTCGCCGGGTGCCCGGCGTCGGACGCGAGGTCGGCCCCGGCCTGGGCGAGGGCATCGACCACGCCCGCGCGCTGCTTCCGGAGCCGCCGGATCTCGGCCGGGTCGGCGTCCGCCTGGGCCGCACGGATCGCCGGTCCGAGTTCGACCGCTTCGTCGAGCGCGCCCTGGTGTGCCAGCAGGTCTACCACCCACGCCGCAGGGGCCGGTTTGCGGAGCCCCCCGATCGCCGCCGCGAGCTCGCGGTCGTCCTTCCGCGCGGCACGCTGCCGTGCGGTGCGTTCGGCCACGAAGTCCGCAGGCGCGACGAGGAGCAGTTCCCTCGCCACGTCCGCGATCCCCATGCGGCCCAGCTTGCCCGCTACCAGTCGTGGACGGTGCCGTCGGCGAGCCGGTTGAACGGCAGGTACGCCTGCTCGTACGGGTACTTCCCGGCCTCGTCGACGTCGAGGCTGACCCCGAGGCCGGGCTCGTCGCCCGGGTGGAGGTAGCCGTCGGTGAACGTGAAGGTCTGGTGGAAGACCTGGTTCGTCTTCGGCCCGTGCTGCATGTACTCCTGGATGCCGAAGTTGTGGATCGCCAGGCCGAGGTGCATCTGCGCCGCGAGTCCCACCGGCGAGATGTCGGTCGGCCCGTGGAACCCGGACTTGATCTGGTACAGCGCGGCGTACTCCATCGTCTTCTTCAGCGGGGAGATGCCACCCATGTGCGTGACCGCCCCGCGCACGTAGTCGATGAGCTGGTCGCGGATGATGTCCTTGAAGTCCCAGACGGTGTTGAAGACCTCGCCGATCGCGAGCGGCGTCGTGGTGTGCTGCCGGACGAGCTTGAGGGCCTCCTGGTTCTCGGCCGGGGTGCAGTCCTCGAGCCAGAAGAGGTCGTACGGCTCGAGCGACTTGCCGAGCTTCGCGGCCTGCAGCGGCGTCATCCGGTGGTGGCCGTCGTGCAGCAGCGGCACCTCTGGTCCGAACTCGTTCCGGACCGCCTCGAACACGGTGGGGAGGTGGCGCATGTACGCCCGCGTGTCCCAGTCCTCCATGGCCGGGAACGCCCCGCGCTGCGCCGGCTCGAAGTCGTAGCGGACGCCGCTGTTGCCCTCGGTGGTCTTGTTCGACGCGATGCCGTAGATCGACTCGAGGCCCGGCACGCCCGTCTGCACGCGGATCGACCGGTAGCCCTCGGACTGGTGCTCGCGGATGGAGTCGAAGAGCTCGGGGAGTTCCTTCCCCGAGGCGTGCCCGTAGGCCATCAGCCCGGTGCGGGAGGCTCCGCCGAGCAGCTGGTAGACGGGCATCCCCGCGACCTTGCCCTTGATGTCCCAGAGGGCCATGTCGACGGCGGCGATCGCGGCCATCGTGACCGGACCCCGGCGCCAGTACGACGAGCGGTACAGGAACTGCCAGGCGTCCTCGATGCGGCTGGCGTCGCGGCCGACGAGCAGCGGCACGACGTGCTCGGACAGGTAGGCCGCGACGGCCAGCTCGCGGCCGTTGAGCGTGGCGTCGCCGAGTCCGGTGACGCCGTCGGCGGTGGTGAGCTTCAGCGTCACGAAGTTGCGGTTGGGGCTGGTGACGATGACCTCGGCACGGTCGATCAGCTGCCCGCGGTCCGCCGATGCCCAGGTGTCCGGGCGCCCGGCGGTCGGGTCGGTGGCCGATCCGCCGTCGGTTGCTCCGGGCACGGGTGCGGCCGGGTTCGTGGTGCTGGTGTCGGTCATGCGTGGACTCCTTCGTCGGCAGTGCCGCGGGCTGCGGCCGCGGCGGTGCGGATGCGGTCGGCCGCGGCGGTGACGGCCGCGACCACGGGGGTGGTGTCGAGGTCGGGGGCGATGACGGCCAGGACGTCGTGCACGTCCGAGTCTGGCCCGGGAGCCCCGGCGTCGCTCACGAGCTCGGGCTGCGCGGTGACGTGGAGCCACCACGCCGCGATGGCCGTCGCGGCGCCGGGGCCGATGCCGGCGGACGGGTCCCGCTGGAGCCAGCGCCGGAGCACGTCGACGACGCGGACGGGCAGTTTCTCGGAGCCGCCGGACGCGATCTGCCGCAGGGTGTGCCGGATGCGCGGGTTCGCGAACCGCTCGACGAGCGCGGCGCGGGCGGCCGTGACCTCGTCGGCGGGGAGCGGGAGTTCCGCCGCGGCCTCGTCCCAGAGGGCGTCGACGGCGGCTCGGCAGACCGGGTCCGCCATCGCGTCGGCGACGGTCTCGTGGCCACGCAGCAGCCCGAGGTACGCGAGGAGCGAGTGCGAGCCGTTCAGCAGCCAGAGCTTCCGCTGCTCGTACGGCGTGACGTCGTCGACGATGCGCACGCCGGCGGTCTCCCACGCGGGGCGCTCGATCCCGTCGAAGGCGTCCTCGAGCACCCACTCCGCGAAGGGCTCGGTGACGACGGGGACCCGGTCGCCGGCGAGCGCTCCCGGCAGGGCGGCGAGGCCCTCGACGTCGGCGTCGGTGGTCGCAGGCGTGATCCGGTCGACCATCGACGACGGGAACGAGACGTTCGCCTCGATCCACGCGCGCAGGTCGGGGTCGGTGGCGGCACCCAGCACGGCCTCGCGCAGCACGCCACCGTTGTGCGTCAGGTTGTCGAGGCTGACCAGCGCGATGCGCCCGCCTCCGGCCGTGCGCCGGGCGTCGAGCCCCGCGACCAACCGGGCGGGGACGTCGGAACCGGACCGGTAGCCCTGCTCGGTGACCGTCAGCGTCACGATGGTGGTCTCCGGGGACGCGACCACGTGCCTCCAGGCCGCGTCGTCACTGCCCGGGTGGGCGGCCACGATCGTGTCGACCACCTCGGCGTCGTCGCCGGACGCAGCACGCGTGACCAGGGTGTACCGGCAGTCCTGCGCGGTGAGGGCGTCCGCCGCCGCGGGCGAGCGGCCGGTGAAGGCCGTGATGCCCCACGGGTCCCCCGTGGTGTGGGCCGTGTACCAGGCGAGGTGGGCGCGCGCGAACGCACCCACCCCGAGGTGGGCAATGCCGGCGCGGCGATCGGTCATGCCGACACCGGCACGAGCGAGCGCAGGTACGCGAGGTTGTCGGCGGTCCGGGTCTCGAGCGGGAGGTCGGTGGAGAAGTCCTCGATGGTGACCCAGCCGTCGTACCCGACCTGCCGGAGGGCGTCGAGGTACTCGGAGACGGAGGCCTGGCCGCTGCGGAGCGGCGCCCACTCGTTCACCCAGATCGTGCTGCCGTCGGACCGGGTGTCCCCCGTGTCGACCCAGCGGGCGTTCTTCACGTGGGCGTGGGCGAGGTACGGGCCGAGCATCTCGAACGCGGCGAGGTGGTCTTCCTGCCCCTCGATCACGAGGTTGCCGAGGTCGTGGATGACCCCGACGTGCGCCGGGTCGAGCCCGTCGATCAACCGCAGTGCGGCCGAGGCCGACGGCGTGATCGTCATGTGGTGCAGCTCGACCAGGGCCTTCACCCCGAGTTCGGCCGCGCGGTCGGCCGCCCACTCCAGGTCGGCACGGGTGCGGTCGAAGAGCTCTCCGTACGTCGCGCCGCTGCGTTCCTTCTCGGCGCGGTAGTTCGGCATCGTCACCCGCACCTGCCGGGCACCGAGTTCGCTCGTCACCCGGAGCATCGTCTCGACGCCGTCGTGGTCCGACGCCTGCTGGTAGCCGCCGATGCCGGAGTACTCGAGGCCGGCGGCGTCGGTGACCCGGGCGATCTCGCCGACCTGGTCCTGGATGCCGGTGAACTGCCACGTCGACTTGTTGCCGGCCCAGAACGACCGGCCTGCGGGTACCTCGACGCCGTCGGCGGGGCGGTCGTCGACGACGCGCCACTCGATGCCGTCCCAGCCCTGTGCGGCCAGCGTCGAAGCGGCCTGCGACGGGGTCCAGTCGGGCGTGGACGCGGTGAAGACGGAGAACTTCATCGGGTGGCTCCTTCGGTTGCTGCGGCGGTTGCGGGCGTGCCGACGACCGGGACGACGTCGTCGTACTTCCCCTCGATCACGTCGTCGATGCGGACGGGCTGGCCGAGCGTCGCGCTGACGTAGAGGCCGCGGACCGTCGCGAGCGACACCAGGGCAGCGTCGACGGTGACCCCGGGCTCGCGGCCCTCGCGGATCGCGGCGACGATGTCGGTGTACTGGCGGCCGTGTCCCGCCGCGAAGTGGTCCGGTTCGGCCGGGCCGCCGACGACGTGCTCCGGGGGGACCACGTCGTCCTTCTGGTCGACGGCCCCCGCGACGGCGCTGGCGTTCGACGTGGTGGACGCGGACTCGAGCGTCGCGGCGTCCGGGGCGATGTGGAAGTACGCGAGCCGGTCGTCGTCGACGATCGCGGAACCGTGCGTGCCGTAGACGGCGTAGCGGGCGGAGAGGCCCGGGTAGGCGGCGGTCGTGCAGTGGATGACGCCGAGCGCACCGCCGGCGAACCGGACCGTGGCGACCGCGGTGTCCTCGACCTCGATGCGGTCGTGCGCGAGCAGCCCGACCTGCGCCGAGATCTCCACCGGACGGCCGAGCGCCCAGACGAGCAGGTCGACGGTGTGCACGCCCTGGTTCATCACCGCGCCGCCGCCGTCGAGCGCCCAGGTGCCGCGCCAGTCGCCGGAGTCGTAGTAGCCCTGCGACCGGTACCAGGCGACGCTCGCCAGGCCCGAGGTCACGGTGCCGAACCCGCCGTCGTGCGCCGCCGCTGCGACCGCGGCCGACGCCGGGTCGAACCGGTGCTGGCTGATGACGCTCGTGACGAGTCCGCGGTCACGGGCCGACGCGGCGAGCGCGGCGATCTGCCGGGCCCGGGGCATCGTGGTGTCGAGCGGCTTCTCGATGACGACGTGCTTGCCCGCGGCGAGGGCCGCCTCGGCGAGCTGGACGTGCATGCCGGACGGCGAGCAGATCGCGACGACGTCGATGTCGGTCTGCTCGATCGCTTCCTCGATGGTGGACGTGGTGATCGGACGGTCGACGCCCATCGCCTCGATCTCGTCGGCGGCACTGGTGGCCGCTGCGGGGATCGCGTCGACGAGGGCCACGACCCGCAGGTCCGGATGGTGGACCGCGACCTTGGCGTGGTGGCGTCCGATGACGCCGGCGCCGACGACGGCGAGGCGGAGCGGGGCGGCTTCGTGAGGGGTGGTCATCGCAGGGTGACTCCGATCTGGTCGGTGAGCGTGCGGAAGGCGCGGCCGGCGCGGCCGAACGCCGCGGGGCCGGAGAACCCGCCGAGGGAGGTGAAGTCGCTGAGGTGCGGCTCGAGCGAGGCGTAGCCGGAGTACCCGGCGTCGCGGAGGGCGGTCAGGGTCTCGACGAGTTCGCCGTCGCCCTCGCCCGCGGGGACCACCGACGAGTCGGCAGCGAGGGCGTCCTTGACCTGCAGGTAGTCGACGTAGGGGGCGAGCTGGGCCCAGCCGTCGGTGAACGGTCGGACGCCGCACTGCACGTAGTTCGCGTTGTCCCAGGCGAGCCGGAGCGCCGGCGACCCGACGCTCTCGACGATGTCGAGCACGCGCGAGGGGACGTCGCCGTAGATGTCCTTCTCGTTCTCGTGCAGGAGCGTCACGCCTTCCTGCGCAGCGAGGTCGGCGAGGGCCCGCATCCGGACGAGGACGTCGTCGCGGACGTCCTCCGGGCGGCGGCCCTCGAAGTAGAACGAGAAGATCCGGATGTTCGTCGTGCCGAGGGCGTGGGCCGCGGCGATGGCGCGTGCGAGTCGCGCGACCTCGTGCTCGACGGGTTCGTCGACGGACACCTTGCCGATCGGCGAGGCGATGGCGGACACGGTCTGGCCGCGCTCCTCGAACAGGCGGTGCAGGCCGGCGAGCTGGTCCTCGTCGAGGTCGACGACGTTCACGCCCCAGGCGCTGCGGACCTCGATCGCGCTGGCCCCCAGCGCCTGGAGGACCGCGACCTGGGTCGCGGGGTCGGCGTCGATCTCGTCGCCGAAACCGGAGAGTTCCCAACTGGGCTGGGTCATTGCATTCCCTTCATGACGGCAGTCTGGAGGCGCGGGGCGGGCTGGCACCGCGCCTCCAGGCAGTCTGTGGACAAGTCGGCAGACTCCACAGCGCTACTTGACGGAACCGGCGGTGAGACCGCCGACCAGGTAGCGCTGGAAGATCAGGTAGAGGGCGACCACCGGCACGGCGCAGACGATCGAGGCGGCCATCATCTGGCCGTAGATCGGGACGGCGCCGCCCTCCTGGGTGGTGCCGAGCACCTGCAGGACCACGGCGACCGTGCGCGTGTTCGGGGTCGTCATGATCGTCGAGAACAGGACGTCGTTCCAGCCGAGCAGGAACGCGAAGATCGCCGACACGACGATCCCGGGCCACGACAGCGGCAGGACGATCTTGGTGAGGATCTTCGTCGAGCTGGCGCCGTCGATGCGGGCGGCCTCCTCGAGTTCCTTCGGCAGGCCGCGGAGGTACGTGACCATCGCCCAGGTCGAGAACGGCAGGGCGAACGTCAGGTACGTGACGAACAGACCCCACCGGGTGCCGATGATCTGCACGCCGGTCGCACTGGCGATGTTCGAGAACACCACGAACACCGGCAGCAGCAGGAGCGTGCCGGGGATCGACTGCAGGGCGAGGAGCCCGCGGAGGATCGTCAGGCGGCCGAGGAACCGGAAGCGGACGAGCACGTACGCGGTGGACACGGCGAGCGCGGCACTCGCGACGGCGACGGCACCGGCGGTGAGCATCGAGTTCACGAGCCCCTCGCCGAGCGCGACCGTCGACCAGATGTCCACGTAGTTCGACAGCGTGAACTCGGACGGGAAGTACTCGCCGCGAGCCACCGCGACGTCGGAGTTCACCGAGCCGAACAGGATGTAGAGCACCGGGACGGCGATGAACGCGATGATGACCGCGATGACGGTGACGAGGAGCCAGCGCGGCAGCAGCCGTGTGACGTCGGTGTCGTAGGGGCGCTTCTGGCGTCGGCCGCGGTCGCCGGTCGTGATGCTCTCGGTGAGCGTCGCGGTGGGACGGGTGCGGGTGCTGAAGGACGTGCTCGGTGTGGTCATGCGCGTGCTCCGTCGATGTCGGCCACGGTCGGGGTGGCGGCGAGCGTCGCGCGGTCGGCCCGGCGCTGCTTCCGGTTGGGGCCCGCGTCGTCACCGGTGTCGAGCTTGACCGCCCGCAGGTAGACGAACAGCGGGATGGCGACGATCACGAGCGAGCAGATCGCCATCGCGGCGGACAGGCCGAAGCGGAACGACTGGAAGCTGGCGATGTACGTCAGGACGGGCATCACCTCGACGCTCGAGGGCAGTGGGACGCCGAACAGGACGAACGGCAGCGTGAAGTTGTTGATGTTGTGCAGGATCGAGATGATGATCGCGAGCGAGAGCGGGCCGCGCAGGTACGGGAAGATGATGTAGCGGAGCTTCGCCCACCAGGTGACACCGTCGAGCGCGGCGGCTTCGTGCACCTCGTTGTCGACGGCCTGCAGCCCGGCGAGGGAGAGCAGGTAGACGAACGGCCAGCTCGTCCAGACCATCACCCCGGCGAGCGCCCAGTACGACGCCGAACCGTTCAGCCAGAGCACGTCGGTGTGCAGGATCGAGTTCACGACGCCCTGCGGCTGCAGCATCGTGCGGAAGAACGTGCCGACGACGAAGGCCGGGAGCACGTACGGGATCAGGTAGACCGAGCGGACGAGTCCGCGGCCGGGGAACCGGTTCTGCGTGGAGATCGCGGCGGCGACCCCGATCGGCACGGTGACCGCGGTGACGAGCACCGACAGCGACACCGAGATCCAGATCGAGTGCAGCAGGGGCGAGTCCGTGAAGGCCTCGGCGAAGTTCGCGAACCCGATGAAGGGTGCACTGAACCACTGACGAAGCGTGTACTGGTCGAGGTCGAGCATCGCGATGTACACGCCCACCAGGAGCGGCACCACGATGACGGCGAGCATGAGGACGCCGCCGGGCAGGAGCATCCACAGTGGACGCTCGCGCTTGTACAGGGGGGTCTTGCCGACGGGACGGACCGTCTCGGCGCGTTGCTCGGGGCGGGTCTGCGTACTGGTCATCACAGGCCTCCGTTCTTCTGACGGTCGAGCGTGGACTGGGCGTCCTTCTGGGCGTCCTGCAGGCGCTTCCGGAGCTGGTCGTCGGTGACCTCGCCGCTCTTCAGCGACGGGATGGACTGCACGACGACGTCCACGAGCGAGAGCTGGATGTCCGACCAGGCACCGGTGAAGGCGGTCGGCTTCGAGAGCTTCCCGGCGTCGATGATCGGCTTGAGCTGCGGGTTGTCGGCCGCGAGTTGCGCTGCGGCGTCGGCGTTCGTCGGCAGGTTGCCGAACAGGCGGTAGTACTCGAGCTGGGCCTTCGGCGCGCTGAGCTGCTTGATGAAGTCGAACGACAGGTCCTGCTTCTTGCCGTAGTCGGCGACGACCCAGTTGTCGCCGGACAGGATGCTGGCGGCGTCGATGCCGTCGGACGGGCGCGACGTGGCTCCCGGCGGGACCGTCGGCAGCAGTGCGAACTCGTACTTGCCGTCGACCTTCGTGTTCTTGAACGAGTTGATCGCGGTGGTCGTGGTCATCGGGAAGAAGGCGGCCTTGCCGTCGGTGAACTGCGCGAGGGCCTGGGCGTTGTTCCACCCGATCGCGGCCTTGTCGACGACGCCGTCCTTCGTCACCCAGTCGAAGTAGGTGCGGTACGCGTTCGCGACGGCGTCCGAGTCGATCTCGGCCTTGCCGTTCGCCGACACGATCGTGTTGCCGGCGTTCTGCGCCATGCCCCACACGAACTTCCACGGGTCGAAGCCGTCGGCGTAGGCGACGGCCATGCCGTGGTGGCCGTCACCCGTGGTCGCCTTGGCGTCCGCGGTGAGCTGGTCCCAGGTGGTGGGCATCTCGTCGATGCCGGCCTGTGCGAGCAGGTCCTTGTTGACCGCCATCACGAACGGGCGGCTGGCGAAGGGGATGCCGATCTGCTTCGAGGCGCTCGGGCCGGAGATGCCGAACGACGCCGGATCGAACTGGTCCTTCCCGCCGATCGCGTTCCACTGCTTCTTCCCCATCTCGACGAAGGCGCCGGTGGCGTACGCGGTCGGGGTGAAGGTGGTGCCGATCGCGTAGACGTCGGGGCCCTGCCCCGAGATGACGCTCGTCTGGATCGCGGTCAGTTCCTCCTGCGCGGAGGAGTAGGTCTCCCACTGGATGTCGGCCCCGGTGGTGCGCTTGAACTCGGCGGCGGTGTCCTGCTGCCACTGCTTGCGTTCCTTCGGGTACGTGGTGTCCGCGCCCATCATGACGCGGAGGGTGTTCGGGTCGTCGCCGCTGCCGTTCACCACGGCGCATCCCTGCAGGGACAGCGCGGCGAGGGCGACCACGGCGACGGCACCGACCAGGGTGCGTGTCCTGAGTCTTCCTGTGCTCATGCGGGGGTTTCCTCCTCGAGACCTCCACCCGGGAGCGACGCTGCAGCCCGGGTGCCGGGTGGTCCTGCCCCCGGCGTGGTGACCACTGTTCCCCGCGTGGCAACATCCGGCAACCGGTTGCCACTTGTTGCCACACCGGCCTACGTTCGGCAGCGTGAGCAGCGCAGACACCGACGTCACCGCCGACGCCACGGCGGCGGGCACCGGCCCCGCCGCAGCGGCGGGTACGGCGGCGGGCACCGGCCCGGCCGCTTCCGCGGGGACGGGCACCGGCCACGCCACGGACACGTCCCGACGGGTGACCATCCGGGACGTCGCCGACGCGACCGGCGTCGCCCCGTCCACGGTCTCCCGTGCGCTCTCGCTCCCCGACCGGGTGAACCACGCCACGCAGCAGCGCATCCAGCAGGCCGCCCGCGAACTCGGCTACGTCCCGAACTCGCAGGCCCGGGCCCTGACGTCCGGTCGCACCCGGGCGGTCGCCGTGCTCGTGTCCGACATCACGAACCCCTTCTACTTCGACGTCATCCGCGGCACGCAGCACCAGCTCGCCGGCGCCGGGTGGACGCAGCTCCTCGTCGACACCGAGGAGTCCGCCGACGCCGAGATGGCCGCCCTCAGCGCCATCGCCGGGAAGGCCGACGGCGCCGTCCTCACCGCGTCCCGCCTGTCCGACGCGCAGATCGCCCGGTTCGCCGAACGGACCCCGCTCGTCGTCGTGAACCGCCGACCGGCCGGGGTGCCCTCCGTCCTCATCGACACCCCCGGCGGCGTCGAGCAGGCCGTGCAGCACCTCGTCTCGCTCGGACACCGGGACGTCCTCTACATCGCCGGACCCGACAGCTCGTGGTCGAACGAGCGCCGCTGGCGGGCACTCGTCCGGGTCGCCAAGCGCCTCGAGGTCCGCGTCGCCCGGGTCGGCCCGCACGCCCCGTTCGTCGACTCCGGCGCCGCGGCTGCCGACGCCGCCGTGCACGCCGGCGCGACCGCGTGCATCGCCTTCAACGACCTCATCGCGATCGGCATGCTCGCCCGGCTCCGGGAGCGCGGGGTCCGCGTCCCCGAGGACATGAGCATCGTCGGCTGCGACGACATCTTCGGCGCCGACTTCTGCAACCCGCCGCTCACCACCATGACCTCCCCCATCGAACGGGCCGGCCGCGTGGCGATCCGGATGCTCCTCGGGCGCCTCGGCGCGATCCCGGCCGACGAGCTGCCCGGCGAGCACATGAGCGGCGCGGTCGCCCTGCCCACGCACCTCACCGTCCGCGAGTCGACCGGCCCCGCGCCGGCCTCGCACCACCGTCCGTCCTGAAGGAGTCGACGATGACCCGCACCAGCACCGCCACCCCGCTCGCACCGCACCCCGACCGGCTCTTCGCCGCCGACCCTGGAGCGCGAGCGGTCGCACGGACCGTCTACGACGCCGTCGCGGACGCGCCCATCATCTCCCCCCACGGGCACGTCGACGCGGCCCTCATCGCCGACGACGAGCCGTTCGCCGACCCGGCTTCGCTGCTCATCACGCCGGACCACTACGTCCTGCGGCTCCTGCACGCCAACGGCGTCGGACTGGAGGCGCTGGGTCGCGCCGACCTGTCCGGAACCCCTCCGGGCTCGCAGGCTCGCCCGGCGGGGTCGGCGCGTCGCTGGCGCGATGCCGCTGAGCCGACCCCGCCAGGCCGGTCCATCTGGCGGAACCTGGCCGAGCACTGGGACGACTTCCTCGCCACCCCCGTCCGCTACTGGTTCGAGACGGAGCTGCACGACGTCTTCGGGCTGACGGAGCAGCCGTCGGCCGCGAACGCGGACGCGCAGTACGACCACATCGCCGCCCTGCTGCAGCAGCCGCAGATGCGGCCGCGGGCCCTGTTCGACGCCTTCGGCATCGAGGTCCTCGCGACCACGGACGCCCCCGACGCCGACCTCGCCGCGCACGCGCGGCTCGCCGCCGACCCGACCTTCAGCGGCCGGGTGCTCCCCACCTTCCGCGCGGACGCCGTGTTCGACCCGTCGCGGTCGGACTGGAGGCACGTGGTCGCGTCCGTCGGTGAGGCCGCCGGCATCGACACGGGCACCCACGACGGCCTGCTGGCAGCACTCCGCGCACGGCGCCGGTACTTCATCGAGCACGGCGCCACCGCCACCGACACCGGGGTGCTCGACGCGGGGTCGATGCCGCTGACCGCGTCCGAACGTGCGCGCATCCACACCGCCGCACTGGAGGGACCGTCCGGTGTGACCGCCGCCGAGGCCGTGGCCTACCGCCACGACATGCTCTACCGCTGGGCGGAGATGAGCGTCGAGGACGGGCTCGTCATGCAGCTGCACCCCGGCGTGCTCCGGAACCACCACGCGCCGACACTCGAGCGCTTCGGGCCGGACACCGGCCACGACCTGCCCGCCGTCGGGTCCTTCACCGAGCCGCTCCGCCCCCTGCTCGAGTCGTTCGGCACCGCACCGGGCTTCCACCTCGTGCTCTTCACCGTCGACGAGACCGTGTTCTCGCGGGAGATCGGACCGCTCGCCGGCTTCTACCCCGCGGTGTACGCCGGGGCTCCGTGGTGGTTCATCGACACCCCGGCGGCGATCGGGCGCTACCGTGCCGCGATCACCGACTCGGTGTCGTTCACGAAGACCTCCGGGTTCATCGACGACACCCGGGCGTACTGCTCCATCCCCGCGCGGCACGACATGGCGCGGCGGGCGGACGCGGCGTACCTGGCGTCGCTCGTGGTCACGCACGAGATCTCGGAGGAGGACGCGGTCCGCACGGCCCGGCGCATCGTGTCCGACATCCCGAAGGCGACGTTCAAGCTCTAGGGGCGGTGGGGCGTGCCTCGCACGGTGCGAGGTTTGTCGGGTGGGGCGCGACGGGGTCAGGCGGTCGTGGGCTGTGCGGCGCGGAGGCGTTCGAGTGCGGCGCGCATCTCCGCCTCGGCCACGTCGGGGTCCGGCGACCAGCGGCACTCGAGTGAGACCGCACCGCGGTAGCCGCCGTCGTGCACGGCCTCGAGGAACGTCCGCCACACGTCGTCGACGGTGCCGGGAGGGAGCCGGTCGGGGTCGCTGACGTGCACGTGCCCGATGCGGTCGCCGTACCCGCGGACGACCTCGAGCGACTCGGCTTCGTTGCGGATGTGGAACAGGTCCGCGACCACGCCGACACCGTCGATGTCGGCGTCGTCGAGGAACGCCACCGTCTCGGCGACGGTGTGCAGTAGGTTCGTCTCCGTTCGGCTGAGCGGTTCGACGACGATCCGGAGGTCGTGCACGTCGGCCGTGTCCCGCGCGGTGCGGACGACCTCGGCGAACCGACGGTGGGCCTCGCTCGGCGACATGTCGTCCGGGGCGGTCCGGGCCGTTCCGGAACCGAACACAATGGTCGCGCCGGGCTCGGCCACCGAACGGACGATCGGCAGGACCGCGGCGAAGTAGTCGTCCACGGCATGGCGGTCCGACGTGAGCAACGGGAGGTCACCCGGGACGAGGACCGCGAACGACGGGAACCGCTCACCGGCGTAGGAGTCGGTGAGCGCCCATCCCCCGCCGTCGCGGACGACCAGGTTGCCGGCGATGGCGGGTTCGACGTGGTCGGCGCCCGCGCGGCGAGCGGGCTCGGTCAGTTCTGCTCCGGCGACGACGCCGAATCCGGTGAACGACATGGGTCCATGCAACTCCGCAACCGGAGACCCGGCGACCGTTGCCGTCCGTTGCCGTCGGTCGACGTCGGATGTCGTCGGCTGACGTCGGTCGTCAGGCCGGTTCGATGAGGCGGTCGAGGGAATCGGCGATGTCGCCCACCGCGTCGAGGTGGCCGTCGGCGATCTTGACGATGAAGTCGTGCGCTTCGTCGTTGCTGGCGGTCAGGCGTCGGCCGTTCACGCCGAGGAACACGATGAGCAGCATGAGTCCGAGTCGCTTGTTGCCGTCGACGAGCGCGTGGTTGCGGACGACCGAGTGCACGAGGGCTGCTGCCTTCTCGACGAGCGTCGGGTAGGCGTCGCGACCGCCGACCGACGCAGCCGGACGCGCAACGGCGGCTTCGAGGAGTCCGACGTCGCGGAGAGCGACACCGTCGCCGAGCGTCCGGCGGGCGATGTGGAGCGCCTCGTCGATGGTGAGGTGGATCACCGGCCGAGGCGTTCCAGCGCTTCGGCGTACCGGGGAAGCTCTCGGTCGAGGATCCCGTCGATGAGGTCGGCGCGACTGTGGTGCTCGATGTACTCCCGGATCGCGGTCCGGGCGATCTCCTGCATGGAACGCTCCTCGTGCTCGGCGCGCTTCCGCAGCGCGTTGGTCTCGTCGTCGTCGAGTCGGAGGGTCATGGCCATGTCCGGGATGGTATCAGTGGCGATACCACGGGATCGATCGAGGACGATCACGGCTGCCAACCGGGGGTGACGAGGCCGGTCTCGTAGGCGAAGACCACGAGCTGCGCGCGGTCGCGGGCGCCGAGCTTGATCATCGCGCGGGAGACGTGGGTCTTCGTGGTCATCGGGCTGACGAAGAGCCGCTCGGCGATCTCGGCGTTCGTCAGGCCGACCGCGACGAGCTGCATCACCTGGCGTTCACGGTCGGTGAGGACGTCGAGTGCGGGCGTGAGCGACGCCGGCTTCGCGTGCGTCGCGTACGCCTCGACGAGGGAGCGGGTGGCCCGGGGTGAGAGCAGGGAGTCGCCTGCGACCACCGCCCGCACCGCACGCAGGAGCTCGGCCGGTTCGGTGTCCTTCACCAGGAAGCCGGCCGCCCCGCCGCGGATCGCCTCGAAGACGTAGTCGTCCTCTTCGAAGGTGGTGAGGATCACCACGTGGACGTCCGCCAGGGCCGGATCGGCGGAGATTCGCTGGGTGGCCGTCAACCCGTCGGTGCCGGGCATCCGGATGTCCATGAGGACGACGTCCGGGCGTTCGGTCCGTGCGGACTCGAGGGCGGCGTCACCGTCGCCGGCCTCGCCCACGACCGTCATGCCCGGTTCGGCGTCGACGAGGGCGCGTAGGCCGGCGCGGACGAGCACCTGGTCGTCGACGAGGAGGACCCGGATCGGCTCGGGGCGGTCGCGGTGCTCGTTCACGTCGGGTCCTTCGGGTCTGCGTCGATGACCGGCGGATCGGGATCGGTGACCGGCGGGTGGGCGTCGGTGACCGGCGGGTTCGCGGCGACGACCGCCGCGTCTGCTGCGATGACCGGCAGTCGGGCCGACACGCGCCACCCGCCGTTCGTGGTCGGCCCCGCGCGGAGTTCCCCGCCCGTGGCGACGGCACGCTCGCGCATGCCGATGAGGCCGTTGCCGGTCACGCCGAGGGAGCCCCGGGGCGGTGCGCCCGCGCCGTCCGGGCGGACCGGGCGGTCCTCGACGACCAGGTCGACGACCTCCGGGCCGATCGACACGGCGACGTCGGCGCGGTGCCCGGGAGCGTGCTTCATCACGTTCGTCACCGACTCCTGCACGATGCGGAAGGCGTTGCGGTCCGTCACCCCGCCGGCAGCGCGGGGATCGCCCGACACGGACAACCCGATGTCGACACCCGCGGCCCGGGCGCGCTCGACCAGGTCGACCAGTCGGTCGAGGCCCGGTGCCGGGTTCCGTTCGGCCGCCCCGGCATCGGCCCCGGCGCCGGACTCGTCCACCGGAGCGTCGACCGCGCGGAGGACGCCGAGGATGGTCCGGAGCTCGACGAGCGCTTCGCGGCTGGAGTCACGGATGTTGGTGAGCGACTCCCGCGTCTGGTCCGGCAGGCCCGCTCCGAGGTGCAGTGCGACGCCGGCCTGCAGGTTGATGAGCGACATGCTGTGGGCGACAGAGTCGTGGAGTTCCCGGGCGATGCGCACGCGTTCGTCGGCCGCCCGACGACGCTCGGCCTCGGCTCGCTGCCGTCGGCGCTCAGCGACCCGTTCGAGCCGGACCCGGACGAGCTCGGACACCGCGATCGTCACGGTGACCCAGGCGATGCAGAGCAACACCGCGCTGAGGTCGAGGACCGACGAGCGGCCGAGGACGGCGTCGGCGGTCGGCAGCACGGCGACGCTCACGCCGGCGGCCACCGCGACCCAGGCCCGGTGCCCCCGGAGCCAGGCGTTCGCGAGCGCCATCGTGAGCGCAGCGACGAAGGGACCCCGCGGGCTCACGACCAGCGCGAACCCGATCGTCGTGGCGAGCGTGACGAGCAGCACCCCTCGGGGCCACCGCCACCGCCAGGGCAGGACCACGACGCCGGCGACGAGCAACGCGATCGCGAGGGGCCCGAGCTGGACGACGTCCGTTCTCCCGCTCGCCGCGAACGCGTGTCGTGCCCACGGCGGGCCACCGATCGCCCCGTCGCCGGGTCCGGCACCGCTCGCGAAACGGGAGGCGAGGACGGTACCCACGATCTGCACCACCGCGACCGGCAGCACGCGACCGACGCGTGCGAAGCGACGACGGCCGCCGAGGCGGGCGTCGTGCCTCGCCGGGTCGGCGACGGTCGGTGTGGGGTCCATGCAGCGAGCCTAGGGTCGCCGACCGGCTCGGTCATCGGGCGGCAGCACGACCTGTGGACTACTCCCCCGGGCGTAGCCGCCTGTGGACGAGGCGCGGCACTACGACTGCGGGAGCAGGCGGAAGTGGGGCTCCGTGACGGACGCGTGCCGCGCCTCCAGGCCCGACGCTGGAAGGGTCGCGACAGCGGCACCGAAACCGACCTCAGGAGGTCCCCATGCTCACCACCATCGCAGCGACCGCGCCGTACTGGCACGGCGGCGGGTTCCCGTTCTTCGTCTTCCCCGCGTTCTTCTTCTTCGCGTTCCTGGTCGTGTTCGTCGTCTTCGGCGTGCTCCGCCGCGGCAGCTGGCGGGCACGGTCGGACGCGCGGTCCGTCCTCGCCGACCGGTTCGCCCGGGGGGACATCGACGCCGACGAGTACCGGTCGCGGCTGTCCGAGCTCAGCCGGAAGTGACCGACAGCGCGGCGAGGATCGTCGCCACCGTGTCGTCGACCGACCCCTCGATCGACACGGCGACGGCGGCCTCGTCCGGCTGCGGGCGCTCCAGGGTGGCGAACTGCGAGTCCAGCAAGGACGTCGGCATGTACTCGTGGTGCCGGTGCGACTGCCGCTCGGCGATCAGCTCGCGCGAGCCGTCGAGGAACGCGATCACCAGGCCGGGCGCACTGGCACGCAGGCGGTCGCGGTAGATGCGCTTGAGGGCGGAGTTCGCCATCACACAGCGACTGCCGGACGCCTCGACCCGGGCGATCCGGTCGGCACAGGCGTCCAGCCAGGGCCAGCGATCCTCGTCGGTCAGCGGGATCCCCTGCCGCATCTTCTCCTTGTTCGCGGCAGGGTGCAGGTCGTCGGCGTCCACGAACACGCACGGTTCCCCCTGCGCGGCGAGCGCGTCGGCGAGGGTGCGGCCGATCGTGGACTTGCCGGAGCCGGAGACCCCCATCACGAGCACGGGCGGGAGGACAACGCTCTCGATCATCCCTCCACAGTATTGGTCTGCCGAACGCCTATCCCCAGTTGCCGTAACAGCCGTGCGGTCCCAGGCCGCCGACCGTAGGTTGAGGTGCAGACGTCAGGACGAAGGAGACCCACGTGGCAGACAACAACGGTCAAGCGAACATCGGGGTGGTGGGCCTGGCAGTCATGGGCTCGAACCTCGCACGGAACCTCGCCTCGCGAGAGGGCAACACGGTCGCGGTCTACAACCGCACCTACGCCCGCACCGAGGAACTCATCAAGGAGCACGGCGACGCCGGCTTCATCGCGTCCGAGGACATCGACGACTTCGTGGCGTCGCTCTCCAAGCCCCGCACGGCGATCATCATGGTGCAGGCCGGCAAGGGCACCGACGCCGTGATCTCGCAGCTCGCCGAGAAGTTCGAGCCCGGGGACATCATCGTCGACGGCGGCAACGCGAACTTCCACGACACCATCCGACGTGAGCACGACCTGCGCGAGCAGGGCCTCAACTTCGTCGGCACCGGCATCTCCGGTGGCGAGGAAGGCGCCCTCAAGGGGCCGTCGATCATGCCTGGCGGGTCGAAGGAGGCCTGGGAGACCCTCGGGCCGATCCTCAAGTCGATCGCCGCGGTCGCCGAGGGTGAGCCCTGTGTGACGCACATCGGGACCGACGGTGCCGGGCACTTCGTGAAGATGGTGCACAACGGCATCGAGTACGCCGACATGCAGCTCATCGCCGAGTCGTACGACCTGCTCCGCCGCGTCGGTGGTCTCACCGTCGAGGACCTGGTGCAGGTGTTCGACGAGTGGAACAAGGGCGACCTCGAGTCGTACCTGATCGAGATCACCGGCGAGATCCTCAAGCAGACCGACGCCGAGACCGGCAAGCCGCTCGTCGACGTGATCCGCGACGAGGCCGGGTCGAAGGGCACCGGGGTGTGGACCGTGCAGAACGCGGTCGGGCTCGGGATCCCCGTCTCCGGCATCGGCGAGGCGGTGTTCGCCCGCGCGGTGTCGTCGAAGCCGACCCAGCGCGCTGCGGTGCAGCAGTCCGTCAAGAACCGGCCGTCGATCACCGAGGTGCCGGACACCTTCGCGGACGACGTCCGTGCCGCGCTCTACGCGTCGAAGGTCGTCGCGTACGCGCAGGGCTTCGACCTGATCATCGCCGGGGCCAAGGAGTACGGCTGGGACATCGACCTCGGCAACGTGGCGAAGATCTGGCGCGGCGGCTGCATCATCCGCGCCCAGTTCCTCAACCGCATCGTCGAGGCGTACGCCGAGAACCCGTCGCTCGAGTCGCTGCTGGTGGACCCGTACTTCGCGAACGCCGTGGCCGAGGGCGAAGCCGCCTGGCGGCGCATCGTGGGCATCGCGGCCGCGTCGGGCATCCCGGCGCCGGGCTTCTCGTCGGCACTGTCGTACTTCGACTCGCTCGCGTCCGACCGGCTCCCCGCCGCGCTCATCCAGGGGCAGCGCGACTTCTTCGGAGCGCACACCTACCAGCGCATCGACAAGGACGGCACCTTCCACACGCTGTGGTCCGACGACGACCGGCGTGAGGTCGAGCAGGAGCCGTCGACGCACTGACGCGCCGCAGGCAGCACGACGGAGGGCCCCGCTGCACGGCGGGGCCCTTCGCCGTCAGGACCCGTCGGCGACGCGGGCTCGCCGCCAGGCGACGCGGGCTCGCCGTCAGGCGAGGCAGGCCCGCCGTCAGGCGACGATGCGCTCGCGCGCCAGGTCGGCGACCAGTCGCTCGAGCCGAGGACCGCGGCCGAGCATCCGCCGCGACCCGGGGGCGGCACGCACGAAGAACGTCGCCACGGCCGCCGAGTCGTCCGGGCGGACGTAGTGCATCGCGATGGCCCACGAGCGCCCGTCGCCGTGCAGGTCCTCGAGTCCGACGTGCACCATCCGGCTCCACCGGATCACGAGCAGCCGGGTGGCCCGGCGGTCCTCGAGTTCCCACAGCGACGCCTCGGTCGCGCCGAACGCCCAGGTCACGCGGTGGCCCAGCGAGACCTCCGGACGGACGGTCTCGATCGAGGCACGGAGTTCGGGTGTCGGTGCCGCGGGGACGAGCCACACCGTCGGGTCGATGCGCCGGATCGCCAGGGCAAGCGCCTCGTCCTCACGGCGGCGGCGCGACGAGTGCGTCCGGACGATCGCGACGACGATGACGCCCGCACCCAGCCCGATGGCCGCGACCTCGGCGACACCGAAGTACGTCAGGTCCGCGTCGGGTGACAACGCGACGACGATGATCCGCGCGGTGAGCAGCGCCGCCCAGACACCGACGATGACCCACCGCAGGGTGGCGAGCCGGCGAGCGGGCGACATCGGCCGGCGCTCCTGCCGTCGGGCACGGCCGGGGCGCGGAACACGATCGGGACGCCTCAGCACACCCCGATCCTCGCACGGCCCGCCGGTGATCGGCTGGCGCGGCCCGGTGAACGACCGTCGAACCGGGGCCGCTGTCCACAGGTTGCCCGGTTGTCAGCCCGCACGCGGCACCGGAGACCTACGCTCGGGCCGTGACCACTGACCAGGAGACCGTCCCGACGACCTCGGAGCACGCGGTGACCCTGCGGTCGGCGCGGTGGTTCGCCGCCGGCGTCGGACTCGTCGCCGCCGCAGCCTTCTTCGCCGCCGCCGAACTCGGCGCGCTGCTGCTCGGCGGCGCCGGCAGCCCGCTCGTCGCCGTCGGCTCCGCGGTCATCGACCTGGCGCCACGCGGGGCGAAGGACCTGATGGTGTCGCTCTTCGGCACCGGCGACAAGGTCGCGCTCTTCATGCTGATGGGCGTCATCGTCGCCGTCGTCAGCGCCGCCGCCGGCATCCTCGAGCGGGCCCGGCCCCCGTTCGGCGCGCTGGTGTTCGCGGTCGGGGGCGTCCTGTCACTCATCGCCGTCAGCACACGGTCCGGCAGCGGGACGTTCGACGGCGCGCCGTCGGTCCTCGGCGTCGCCGCGGCGGTCATCGTGCTCCGGCTGCTGGCGCAGCGACTCCGGCGGTGGGAGGCAGCAGCTGCGGTCCCCTCTGCGGCCCCGCGACCGGCCTCCGCCGAACGACGCGCGTTCCTGGCGTGGGGCATCACCGCCGCGACGGTCGCCGTCGTGGTGGGCACCGCGTCGCGACTCGGCTCGTCGGCGATGCAGGCCGCTGCCGCCGCGCGACGGGCGATCCGGCTGCCGGCCCCGGCGAACGCCGCACCGTCCGTGCCGAGCGGAGCCTCGCTCGACGTCGCCGGCGTCACCCCCTACGTCACGCCGAACGCCGACTTCTACCGGATCGACACCGCACTCCGCGTGCCCTCGGTCGACACCGCCGACTGGCGGCTCCGCATCCACGGCGCCGTCGACCACGAGGTCGAGCTCACCTGGGACGACCTGCTCGCGCTGCCGCTTGAGGAGCACCACGCCACCCTGAGCTGCGTCTCGAACGAGGTCGGTGGAGACCTCATCGGCAACGCGCTCTGGCTCGGCTACCCGATCCGGCTCCTGCTCGAACGAGCCGCGCCGCACGCCAGCGCCGACATGGTGCTGTCCCGGAGCGTCGACGGGTTCTCGGCGGGGACACCCCTCGACGTGCTGCAGGACCCCGGCACCGCCGCACTGCTGGCCGTCGGGATGAACGGCGAACCGCTGCCGCCCGAGCACGGGTTCCCGGTCCGGATGGTCGTGCCCGGCCTGTTCGGGTACGTGTCGGCCACGAAGTGGGTGACCGAACTCGAGGTCACCCGGTTCGCCGACGCGCAGGGCTACTGGACGCCGCGCGGCTGGTCCGAGCGAGGTCCGGTCAAGTTGGAGTCCCGGATCGACACCCCCCGTGCGGGCTCGACGGTGCAGGCCGGCTCCGAGGTCGCGATCGCCGGCGTCGCGTGGCAGCCGCACACCGGGGTCAAGGGCGTGCAGGTCCGGGTCGGGAGCGGCTCGTGGCAGGACGCCACCCTCGCCGACTCGGTGTCCGCCGACACCTGGCGGCAGTGGGTGTACCGGTGGACGCCGACGAAGGGCTCGCACCGCATCCAGGTGCGCGCAGTGAGTGCCGACGGCGAGGTGCAGACGAGTGTCGAGCGGCCACCCGCGCCGAACGGGGCATCGGGATGGCACACCGTCGAGGTGCGCGCGTCCTGACGGACGGGGGCACGGGCGCGGCGCGGGCCGCGGCGGACTGCGCAACCGGCACCGGTACCGTGCGGCGTCCGCGCTCAGGACGGACGGGTGGCGACCACGCAGGTGCCGTCGACGTCGTCGTCGGACTCCACGGACGTGACGAACCCCGCCGACGCGAAGGCAGCGGCTGACGCAGCAGCCTGAGCGTCCGACACCTCGATGACGACCGAGCCGCCCGGCCGCAGCCACTCCCCCGCCCCCGCGGCGATGCGCCGGTGCAGGTCCAACCCGTCCGGACCGCCGTCGAGCGCGACCCGGTGTTCGTGGTCGCGTGCCTCGGAGGGCATCGTGTCGATCGAGGACGTCGGCACGTACGGCGCGTTCACGGCGATGACGTCCACCACGCCGTCGAACCGGTCCGGCAGCGGCGCGAAGAGGTCCCCCTCGACGACGATGCCGCGGTCACCGATGTTCTCCGCCGCGACGCTCACGGCGTCCGGGTCGACGTCGGCGGCCACCAGGTCGAGCGCGCCGACCCGACCGAACAGTGCCACCGAGATCGCCCCGGCACCGCAGCACAGGTCGACCACGCGGTCGTAGCGCTGCAACCGCATCGCTGCCTGTTCCACCACGACGGTCGTCCGGGCACGCGGCACGAAGACCCCGGGGGTCACGCGGATGCGGTGTCCGTCGAACGCCGCCCAACCGAGGACGTACTCGAGGGGTTCGCCGCCCAGACGCCGCTGCACGAGGGCCCGCAGGCGGACCGGGTCGCCGTCGCCGGCGTCGAGCAGGAGGTCTGCCTCGTCCTCGGCGAACACGCTGCCCGCGGCCCGGAGTCGGGCCGCGAGCGCGGAGTGGGCGGGATGGCCTGGAGGCACGGGTTCAGTCCGCCACGGACGGTGCGTCGTCGAGGTGGCCAGCACCGTCGGCAGTGCCCGTGGGCTCGATGGCTCCGCTACGCGGCGCCATCGAACATCGACGTGACGGACCCGTCGTCGAAGACCTCGTGGATGGCACGGGCGATGAGCGGCGCGATCGGCAGGACCTCGAGCCGCTCCCAGCGCTTCTCCATGGGCACGGGCAGGGTGTCGGTCACGACGACCCGGTCGATGAACTCGCTCTGCAGCAGCTCGGTCGCGGGGTCGGAGAACACGGCGTGGGTCGCGGCGACGACGACACCGGTCGCGCCGGCGTTCTTCAGCGCCTCGGCTGCCTTGGCGATCGTGCGGCCGGTGTCGATCAGGTCGTCGACGAGCAGGCAGACACGACCGGAGACGTCACCGACGATCTCGTGCACGCTCACCTGGTTCGGGACGAGCGGGTCGCGGCGCTTGTGGATGATGGCCAGCGGGGCGCCGAGCTTCTCGGACCAGATGTCGGCGACGCGCACGCGGCCCATGTCCGGCGAGACGACGGTGAGCGTCGACGGGTCGAGGATCTCCTGGAAGCGCTGGAGCAGTACCGGCATCGCGAACAGGTGGTCGACGGGGCCGTCGAAGAAGCCCTGGATCTGCGCGGCGTGCAGGTCGACGCTCATGATGCGGTGCGCGCCGGCGGCCTTGAACAGGTCGGCGACGAGTCGGGCCGAGATCGGCTCGCGCCCACGGCCCTTCTTGTCCTGTCGGGCGTACGGGTAGAAGGGCGCCACGACGGTGATGCGCTTCGCCGACGCACGCTTCAGCGCGTCGACCATGATGAGCTGCTCCATGAGCCACTCGTTGATGGGCGCCGTGTGGGACTGGATCACGAAGGCGTCGCAGCCACGGACCGACTCGTCGAAGCGAGCGTAGAGCTCACCGTTCGCGAAGGTCCGGGCATCGGTCGGGACGAGCTCGACGCCGAGTTCTTCGGCGATCTCCGCCGAGAGCGTCGGGTGTGCTCGCCCTGAGACGAGGACGAGTCGTTTCTGGCCGGTCGTTTTGATTCCGGACAAGTGCGGTGCTCACTCCCTGACCCGCGCGGGGTCGATGCCGGCGACGGGTGGTCGCCGTGTTCTATTCGCCGTTCGCGCGCCGAGCAGCTTCGGCCGCCGGCGAACCGGGCCGGTGTTCCTCGACCCATCCGTCGGTGTTGCGCTGTGGGGCGTAGCTGATCGCCAGCGACCCGGCCGGTACGTCCTTGCGGACGGTCGTACCTGCGCCGGTGTACGCCCCGTCACCAATCCTAACCGGGGCGACGAACACGTTGTGCGAGCCTGTACGGACGTTCGACCCGACCTCGGTCCGGTGCTTGTGCACACCGTCGTAGTTCGCGGTGATGGTGTTCGCTCCGATGTTCGAGTCCTCGCCCACTTCGGCGTCGCCGATGTACGACAGGTGCGGGACCTTGCTGCCCCGGCCGATCTTCGCGTTCTTCGTCTCGACGAAGGTGCCGATCTTGCCCTGGTCGCCCAGGATCGTGCCGGGACGCAGGTACGCGAACGGGCCGACGGACGCACCGTCGCCGATCACTGCGAGCGTGGCGTCGACGCGGTTCACCACGGCGCCGGCACCGACCTCGGTGTCGCGGAGGGTGGCGTCCGGGCCGACGACGGCACCGGACGCGATCGCGGTGGCGCCGATGAGCTGCGTGCCGGGAAGGATCTCGGCGTCCGGCTCGATCGAGACGTCGAGGTCGATCCAGGTGGTCGCGGGGTCCTGCACGGTGACGCCGGCGAGCTGGTGCCGACGGACGATGCGGGCGTTGAGCTCCCGCGCGGCGTCGGCGAGCTGCGCGCGGTCGTTGATGCCCGCGACGAGCCACGGGTCCGTCAGCGTCACCACGTCGACCAGTCCGCCACGGCCGGCGATGAGACTCGGCGCATCGGTGATGTACTTCTCGCCCTGGGCGTTCACCGTGGTGAGCGAGGGCAGCACGGCGCGGAGATGCGTGACGTCGAACGCGTAGATGCCGGCATTGGTCTCGGTGATGTCGAGCTGCTCCGGACTGGCGTCCTTGTGCTCGACGACCCCGACGAAGGCACCGTCGGTACCGCGCACGACCCGTCCGAGCCCGGTCGGGTCCGGTGCGACGGCGCTGACGAGCGTCACGGCGTGTCCGCCGCCGACGTGCGCGTCCACCAGGCGACGGAGCGAGTCCGCGTCGAGGAGCGGTACGTCGCCCGAGAGCACGACCACGGCGCCGTCGAAGTCGGCGGGCAGCGCCTGGACCGCGACCTCGACCGCGCGACCGGTGCCGGGGACGTCGTCCTGGTCGACCACGATCGCGTCGGGGGCACGCTCGACGACCTCGGCCGCGACGCGCTCCCGCTCGTGGCGCACGACGACGGCGACGTGCTCCGGGCCGAGGGACGACGCCGTCCGCAGCACGTGGGCGATGAGTGGCAGGCCGGCGAGGCGGTGCAGCACCTTGGGGGTGGACGACTTCATGCGCGTGCCCTGCCCGGCGGCGAGGACGACGACGGCGATCCGCTGGTCGGTCATGGGTCCATCCTGGCGCACGTGCCCTTCCGGTGTCGGGCGACCCACGGCCCTGTGCGCAACAGTGCGCGGAACCGCACCTGTGGAGGGAAGACGAGCCGCGCCTCCAGGCTGGGGCGGTGACCGGTTCTTCCCATCGCACGCGGAATGGAAGGCGGAATCGGGCGTAGGAGGTCGAAAGAAACGACCTCCTATGCCCGATTCCACCTGGTACGCGCGAAACGACCCCCTACGCGCGGAACGACCCCGCGCCGCCCGCGCCCGACCCCGCGCCCGACCCCGCGCCCGCGCCCCGCGGCACGAACACCATCAGCACCAGCCCCGCGACGAGCACCACCACGACGCCGATGATGCCGAACCGGGTCGAGCCGCCGATCGTCACCGCGATCCCGAACAACGCCGGCGCGAGGAACGACGCCGCCCGCCCGGTCGTGGCGTAGAGGCCGAAGAGCTCCCCCTCGCGGCCCGGCGTCGCCAGCCGGCTGAGGTACGCGCGGGACGACGCCTGCACCGGCCCGACGAACACCGCCAGCGTGAGGCCGAGGATCCAGAAGCCCTGCGTCGCCGTGCCGATCAGGAAGACACCGAGGCCGGTCAGCACGAGCCCGACGAGCGACACCGTGATGAGCGCGCGCGAGCCGAACCGGTCGTCGAGCCACCCGGACACGAACGTCGCGACGCCCGCCACGACGTTGGCCGCGATCGCGAACAGGATCACCTGCGAGGGGCTGAACCCGAACACCGTGGCGGCGATGATCCCGCCGAAGGTGAACACGGCGCCGACGCCGTCGCGGAACACGGCGCTCGCGAGCAGGAACGCCAGGACGTCACGGCGCTCCCGCCAGAGCCGGGCGATGTCCCGGCCGAGGTCGGCGTAGGCGGTGAGGAGGCCTCCGGTGCGGGCCGGACCCGGTGCGGCCTCGGGCACGGTGACGAACAGCGGGATCGAGCTCACGGCGAGCCAGAGGGCCGCGATGCCGATCGCCACGCGGACGTCCCACTGCCCGGACGCCACCGTCGCGGGGAGCTGCAGGAGCCCGGCGACCCCGGGGACGCCGAAGTCCTGGATGCAGAGGACCAGCAGCACGACGAGCAGCACGATCCCGCCGAAGTACCCGGCCGCCCACCCGATCGCGGACACCCGGCCCTTCTGCTCCCCCGCTGCGACCTGGCCGAGCATGGCGTTGTAGCCGACGCTCGCGATCTCGTACGCCACGGTCCCGATGCCGAGGAGTGCGGCGCCGAGCAGCAGGAACGGCTGGCTGGGCGCGACGAACACCATGCCGCCGATGGACAGCGCGATGCCGATGGTCGCGACGAGGACGGACCGCCGACGGTGCCCGGACGAGTCCGCGAGGCGTCCGACGGCGGGTGCGACCAGGGCCACGACGATGCCGGCGATCGTCAGCGCGGTCGAGACGACGGCGGCGTTGTGGGCGAGTTCGCGGTCGACGAGGGCCTTCCCGGCGGCCGAGGTGTCGGCGACGAGGGCCGGGTCCACGAAGGCGCGGCTCGCCAGGTAGGTGCTGAAGACGAAGGTCGTGACGACCGCGTTGAAGGCGGCGGACCCCCAGTCCCAGAGGGCCCAGGACACGAGCGCGCGCCGGTCGGTGCGCTGCGGCACTGCAGCCGAGAGTGGAGCCGTCATGCGCGAACCGTAGCGCGTCCGGGTGTCGCGTCGGTGGCCCCGTTCCGGGGCACGCACCCGGGGTGGGCGCGTCGACGACGCCGGTGGCGGACGGCAGCGGCGACCGTCCGACGGCCTGGAGGCGCGGTGCGGGCTGGCACCGTGCCTCCAGGCCGTCGTGTGGTCACGAGGCGGACGGGACCCCGCCGGGGTAGACGACCGACTTCAGGGAGGCCGGGTCGGTGTCGCTCTCGAGGGCCTCGCGGACGTCGTCGAGGCCGAAGCGCCCCGTGACGAGCGAGTCCAGGTCGACCTGCCCGGATGCGACCAGCTCGATCGCGACCGGCCACGTGTTCGTGTACCGGAAGATGCCGGTGACGGTGACCTCGAGGTTCTGGATGTGCTCGACCGGCAGCGTCATCTCGGAGTTCCCGAGGCCGACGAGGACTGCTGCGCCGGCGGGGCCGACCGCCTTGATGCCGTCCGAGACCGCGCGGGGCGCCCCGCTGGCGTCGATGAACGCGTCCACCGGCACGATGTCGGAGGCGACCGACACGACGGTGGGGTCGACGACCTCGGTGGCCCCGTACTGCAGGGCACGCTCGCGGCGTTCGGCGACGAGGTCGCTCACGACGATCCGCGACGCCCCGAACGCCTTCGCGGCCTGCGCGCAGATGATGCCGATCGGACCGGCGCCGGCGATGAGGACCGAGGACCCGGGGACGATCCCGGCCTTGCGGACCGCGGCGATCCCGACCGAGAGCGGTTCGAGCAGTGCGCCGGCCTCGAACGACACCGCGTCGGGCAGGGTGTGCGCGAACGCGGACTCGATGGTGACGAACTCGGCGAACGCCCCGTCGATCGGCGGCGTCGCGTAGAAGCGCATGGACGGGCAGAGGTTGTAGCGGCCGGCCAGGCACTGCGCGCAGCGGTGGCAGGGGCGCTGCGGCTCCACGGCGACGCGCTCGCCGACGCGGGAATCGTCGACGCCGTCACCCACGGCGACGATCGTGCCGGAGAGCTCGTGGCCGAGGACGAGGGGCTCCTCGACGACGAAGTCCCCGATGCGGCCGTGCCGGTAGTAGTGCACGTCGGAGCCGCACACGCCGACGGCCGCGACGCGGACGAGCACGTCGCCCGGGTCGACCTCGGGGACGGGGCGGTCCTCGACGGTGAGGTCCTGGGTGCCGAGCAGCACGCTGACGCGCTGGTGCTGGGTGGAGGTCATGCGGGTCTCGCTTCCTCGGCCGCGGCGGCGCGGCCGGACGTGGTGGTGGGGAGGGTCGTGCTCGTGCTCGTGGGGAGGGTCGTGCTCGTGCTCGTGCTCGTGGGGAGGGTCGCGACGACGGCCGCCTCGATCCGGGCCGGGTCGCGGAGCAGGTCGCGGAACGCGATCTCGGCGGCACCGTGCACGAGGACGTCGCGGCCGAGTGCCGCCGGCACGATGCGGAGCCGGTCGGTCATGCCCGTCATCGACTGCGCGCGGACGTCGTCGACGATGCGGTCGCCGACGTGGTCGAGCAGGACGCCGAGGAACCCGCCGAGCACGACGACCTCGGGGTTGACGGTGTGGATCGCGGTGCGGAGCGCGGTGGCCAGTGCGGCGACCTGTCGGTCCACGACCCGCTCGACCTCGGGCCGCCCCTCGGCGAGCGCACCGGCCAGGGCCTCGAGGTCGTCGGGCGGCGTCCCCGTCGCGGCGGCCAGGGTGTCGCGGGACGCCTCGGTCTCGAGGCAGCCGACGGCGCCGCAGTGGCAGCGGACGCCGTTCGCCGCGACGAACGTGTGCCCGAGTTCACCGGCGTAGCCGTCGGCGCCGCTGAGGGGGCGCCCGCCGGTGATCACGCCACCACCGATGCCGCTCGCGCCGCCGTTCAGGTAGACGAGGTCGTCGACGCCGCGGCCGCTGCCCCCGAGTCGCTCCGCCCACGCGCCGAGGTTCGCGTCGTTCGCGGCTCGCACGGGCAGACCGGTGCGGGCGGCGAGCGGGCCGGCGAGGGGCTCGTCGTGCCATCCGAGGTGCGGGGCGTACTGGACGGTGCCGTCCTCGACCCGGACGGTGCCGGGGACGGCGACGCCGATGCCGACGAGCCGGAGCGCGGGGGACGCGGTGGGGTCGCCGCCGACAGCCGGGTGCCGGACCCCGTCGAGCAGTGCCGCGACGGTCTCGACGGCCTCGGCCGCGGTCGGTGGGCGGTCCTGCGGCGAGACGAGACGCGCCCGCACCGTGCCGTCGAGTCCCACGAGCGCGACGGACACGGCGTCGATCTCCACCGTGACCGCCGCGGCCACGACGTCGGCGGCGGCACGCACGACAGGACTCGGCCGGCCCACCCCCGCACCGGGCGAACCAGCCGTCGGGAGCTCCTCGTGCAGCAGCCCCAGGTCGACGAGTTCGCCGACGAGGGTCAACGTGGTCGAACGGTTCAGCCCGGTGCGCCGGGTGACCTCGGCGCGGGTGATCGGCCCCGCCTCGTGCACGAGTCGGAGCACGCGCGCGGCGCTCCCTACGGCCGCCGGCACTCGGGGCCGGGCGTCGCTCACCGCGACCGCGAGAACGCCGCGTCGAACGAGGCCTCGGGCGGCGCGATGGTGCCGAGCCGCCGGACGAAGGCCAGCGCCTCCGGTGCGCCGACGAGTCGGTCCATCCCGGCGTCCTCCCACTCGACGCTCGTCGGGCCGGTGTACCCGATGTGGTTGAGCACGCGGAACACCCGCTCCCACGGCACGTCGCCGTGGCCGGCGGTGACGAAGTCCCACCCGCGGCGGGGGTCGCCCCACGGCAGGTGGCTGCCCAGGCGTCCGTTCCGGCCGTCGAGCTGCTTCACCGACTCCTTGCAGTGCACGTGGTAGACCCGGTCGGCGAAGTCGAGCAGGAACGCGGCCGGGTCGAGGTCCTGCCAGACGAAGTGCGACGGGTCGAAGTTGAACCCGAAGGCCGGGCGGTCCGCGAAGACCTCGAGCGCGCGCTTCGCGGTCCAGTAGTCGTAGGCGATCTCGGACGGGTGCACCTCGAGCGCGAAGCGGACGCCGACCTCCTCGAACACGTCGAGGATCGGCGACCAGCGGTCGTGGAAGTCCTGGTACCCGGCGTCGATCATGCTCGGTGGGACGGGCGGGAAGCCCGCGACGGTCTTCCAGATCGACGATCCGGAGAACCCGGTGACGGTGTCGACCCCGAGCGCCGCGGCGGCGCGGGCGGTCCACTGGAGCTCCTCGGCGGCGCGCTGTCGCACGCCCTCCGGGTCGCCGTCACCCCACACGTGCGGCGCGAGGATGTCCTCGTGCCGCTGGTCGATCGGGTCGTCGCAGACGGCCTGGCCGGTCAGGTGGTTCGCGATGGTCCACACCTGCAGGCCGTTGCGTTCGAGGATCGCCTTGCGGTCGGCCACGTAGGCCGCGTCGGTCGCCGCGCGGCGGACGTCGAGGTGGTCGCCCCAGCAGGCGATCTCCAGCCCGTCGTAGCCCCACTCGCCGGCGAGTCGTGCGACCTCCTCGAAGGGCAGGTCGGCCCACTGCCCGGTGAACAGGGTGACCGGCCTGGAGGCACGGGTCGTCTCCGTCATGCTCGTTCCTTCCTGCTGTGCCCGGGTCGACACTGACCCGCGCGGCTGTGCCGTGGTCGGCCCGCGGTGCGGGTCACCAGGTCTCCGGTCGTGCCCCGGCGGGCACGGTCGCCGGTCGCTCCACGCGGGAGTCGACGGTGACGACGGTGTGCTCGCGGCCGGCGGTCGCGACCGCCTCCATCACCTCGAGCACGTGGTACGCCACGTCGCCGGAGGCCCGGTGCGGACGGTCCGTCGCGATCGCGTGCGCCATGTCGGCGAGCCCGTACCCGCGGCCCGCGTCGGCGTACCCGGCGGACACCGGCAGTTCCCGCCACTCGCGGTCGTCGGCGGTCGCGATCGACACCGGGTCCGAGAACCGGTTCGGGTCCGGCACGGCGAGGCTGCCCGCGGTGCCGTGGACCTCGAAGAGCGGTGCCCGGGTGGCCCAGACCTCGAACGAGACGGTGACGGTGGAGACCACGCCGCTCTCGTGCTCGAGCACGGCGACGACGTGCGTGTCGACGTCGACGGGGATGGGTGCGCCGGCGAACGGGCCGGTCGCGATGCTCCGCTCACGGCTGGACCGGGTGGCGCTGCCGCTGACCCGGGCGACCGGGCCGAAGAACTGCACCAGGCTCGTCAGGTAGTACGGGCCCATGTCGAGCAGCGGGCCGCCGCCGGGCTGGTAGTAGAAGGCGGGCGCGGGGTGCCAGAGCTCGTGTCCGGGGGCCGTCCACGAGACCGCGGCGCCGACCGGGTCGCCGATCCGGCCGTCGTCGAGGACGGCGCGTGCGGTCTGGATGCCGGTGCCGAGCACGGTGTCCGGGGCGCTCCCCACCCGCAGGCCGCGCTCGGCGGCGAGCGCGAGGACCGCGGAGCCCTCGGCGGTGCTGAGCGCGAGGGGTTTCTCGCCGTAGACGTGCTTGCCCGCCTGGAGCGCACGCGTCGCGACCTCGGCGTGCGCGGCCGGGATCGTCAGGTTGAGCACGACGTCGACGTCGTCCGCGGCGAGCAGGTCGTCCACGCTCGTGCCCCGGACGCCCTGGGCCGCGCCGACGGTCTGCGCCCGCTCGACGTCGAGGTCGGCGACCGCGGTCAGGGCGAGCCCGGGCAGTGCCGGGAAGTGCTCGAAGTACTGCTGACTGATGTTGCCGACGCCGATGACGCCGACCTTCAGCGGGCTGCCCACAGCAGACCCCTCTCGATGATCGTGCGGAGTGGCTGCGACTCGACGACCTCGAGCCGGTGCCCGGGTGCCGAGACGAACACGCGTCCCTCGCCCCACTGCCGGGTCCAGATCGCGGGCGCGGTGACGGGACGGTTCCAGGCGTCGAAGTCCCGCGCCTCCTGCGTGGTGGTCGCCAGCACGTCGTTGTACTCGTCGGAGAGCACCCAGTACTGCTCGGTCACGAGGTCGAAGTCCTCGATGCCCTGCGTGACGGGATGCGACCTTCCGAGGTCGGTGATGTGCACGGTGTACGGGATGTAGTTGTCCGACTGCTCGCCGATCCGCTCCGACGGGTGCTTGCCGGCGTGGTGCGCGAACTGCCCACCGATCATGTGGAGGTAGTCGGCGGTGTTCCGGAACGCGTCCGCGATGCCACCGTGCCACCCGGCGAGTCCGGTGCCGTTCAGCACCGCCCGCTGCAGTCCGGCGAACTCGTCGTCGGCGATGGTGGACATCGTGACCACCTGGACGACGAGGTCGACGGTGTCCATGACGGACGCGTCGGTGTAGACCGCGGTGCCGTCCTCGACGCGGACGTCGAAGCCGTTGTCGCGCAGGAACGGGACGAACAGGTCGGTGGTCTCGACGGGCTGGTGGCCGTCCCAGCCGCCGCGGACGACGAGGGCCTGGCGCGCGGCCATCAGATCACCGTCCAGCTGCTGCCGTCGGCGGCACTGCGCTCGACGGCGTCGAGGACCCGCTGCACGTGCAGGCCGTCGTCGAACGACGGCGACGGGTCGGTGCCCGCGACGATCGCCTCGACGAAGTCCTTCACCTCGTGGCTGAAGGTGTGCTCGTAGCCGATGAGGTGCCCGGTCGGCCACCAGGCGGCCATGTACGGGTGCTCGGGTTCGGTCACGAGGATCCGCTGGAAGCCCTGCGCGCCCGCCGGGGCGGTCGCGTCGTAGAAGCGCAGCTCGTTCATCGACTCGAGGTCGAACTGGATCGCGCCGGCCGACCCGCTGATCTCCAGCGTCAGGCCGTTCTTCCGGCCGGTGGCGTAGCGGGTGGCCTCGAAGGACCCGATCGCACCGTCGGCAGCGCCGCCGCCGAGCCGTCCGAGGAAGAAGGCGGCGTCGTCGACGGTGACCTGCCCGCGCTCGCTCGACGCGGTGCCGGACAGTCCGACCCCGTCGGCGAGCAGGGGACGTTCCGGCACGAAGGTCTCGAGCGTGCCGGACACGGTGGTGAGCTGTGCGCCGGTGACGTGCTCGACGAGGTCGATGGCGTGCGCGCCGATGTCGCCGAGCGAGCCGGAGCCGGCGAGCGACTTGTCGAGCCGCCAGGTCATCGGGCCGTCCTCGTCGGCGAGCCAGTCCTGCAGGTAGAGCGCGCGGACCTGCCGGATCGTGCCGAGCCGGCCGGCCTCGACGAGCTGCTTCGCCAGGGCGATCGCGGGGACGCGACGGTAGCTGAAGCCGACCATCGAGCGGACCCCCTTCGCCCGTGCGGCGTCGGCGGCCGCGGTCATCGCCTCGGCCTCGGCGACGGTGTTCGCGAGCGGCTTCTCGCAGAGGACGTGCTTGCCGGCCTCGAGCGCGGCGATCGCCACGTCGACGTGCGACGACCCCGGCGAGCAGATGTCGACGACGTCGATGTCCGGGTCGGTGACCACGGCCCGCCAGTCCGTCGAGGCCGTCTGCCAGCCGTACTGCTGCCGCGCGGCCTCGGTGCGCTCCGGATCACGGCCGACGACGACCGCCATCTCCGGTTCCACCCCGAGGTCGAAGAACCGCGGTGCGGTCCGCCACGCCTGTGAGTGGGCGGCTCCCATGAACCCGTGCCCGACCATCGCGACCCGCAGCCGTTGCTGCCCGCGTCGTTCTTCCGCCATCCGCTCGCTCCTTTGCGATCACGTCCTTGCCACAGCCAACACTACCGCTTATGTTGGGCGCGGCAACATTTTGTTTCGACGACGAACGGTGACCACCATGGCAACGACGCCCACCCGTGCAGACAAGTTCTCCTTCGGTCTCTGGACCATCGGCTACAACGGCTCCGACCCCTTCGGCGGACCGACCCGCCCCGCCCTCGACGTGGTCGAGGGAGTCGAGAAGCTCGACGAGCTCGGGGCCTACGGCCTGACCTTCCACGACGACGACCTCTTCGCGTTCGGCTCGACCGACGCCGAGCGCCAGAAGCAGATCGACCGCCTCAAGGGCGCGCTCGAGGCGACCGGGATCATCGTGCCGATGGTGACGACGAACCTCTTCTCCGCCCCGGTCTTCAAGGACGGCGGCTTCACCTCGAACGACCGCCAGGTCCGCCGGTTCGCCCTCCGCAAGGTGCTCCGCAACATCGACCTCGCCGCGGAGCTCGGCGCGTCGACGTTCGTGATGTGGGGTGGCCGCGAGGGCGCCGAGTACGACAGCGCGAAGGACGTGCAGGCCGCGCTCGAGCGCTACCGCGAGGCCGTCAACCTGCTCGCCCAGTACGTCACTGACAAGGGCTACGGCATCCGGTTCGCGATCGAGCCGAAGCCGAACGAGCCCCGCGGCGACATCCTCCTGCCGACCCTCGGTCACGCCATCGCGTTCACCGAGACCCTCGAGCGTCCGGAGATGTTCGGCATCAACCCCGAGGTCGGCCACGAGCAGATGGCGGGCCTGAACTTCACCGCCGGCATCGCCCAGGCGCTCTACCAGGGCAAGCTCTTCCACATCGACCTCAACGGCCAGCGCGGCATCAAGTACGACCAGGACCTCGTGTTCGGTCACGGCGACCTGCAGAACGCGTTCTCGCTCGTCGACCTGCTCGAGCACGGCGCCCCGCAGGGCGGCCCGGCGTACGACGGCCCCCGTCACTTCGACTACAAGCCGAGCCGCACCGAGGACATCTCGGGCGTCTGGGACTCCGCCGCCGCGAACATGCGCATGTACCTCCTGCTCAAGGAGCGCGCCGAGGCGTTCCGCGCCGACCCCGAGGTGCAGGCAGCGCTCGAGGCCTCGAAGGTCCCCGAGCTCTCCACCCCGACTCTCAACGCCGGCGAGTCGTACGACGACTTCCTCGCCGACCGCTCCGCCTACGAGGACTTCGACGCCGACGCGTACTTCGGCGGCAAGGGCTTCGGCTTCGTGAAGCTGCAGCAGCTCGCCATCGAGCACTTGATGGGTGCTCGTGGCTGAGCTGGTGGCGGGGGTCGACTCGTCGACCCAGTCCTGCAAGGTCACGATCCGCGACGCGGCGACCGGCGCGGTCGTCCGGGAGGGGCGCGCGACCCACCCGGACGGCACGTCCGTCGACCCCCGCCACTGGTGGGACGCCCTCGGCACCGCGGTCGCCGACGCCGGCGGGCTCGAGGACGTCGCCGCCGTCGCGATCGCCGGGCAGCAGCACGGCATGGTCGCGCTCGACGCCGACGGCCGCGTGGTCCGCGACGCCCTGCTGTGGAACGACGTCCGCAGTGCGGACGCGGCCGCGCAGATGGTCGACGAGCTCGGCCGGGATTCCTGGGTCGCCCGGACGGGACTGGTTCCGGTGGCGTCGTTCACCGGGACCAAGCTGCGCTGGCTCCGCGACGCCGAGCCCGAGAACGCGGCCCGCGTCGCGGCCGTGGCGCTCCCCCACGACTGGCTGTCGTGGCGGCTCCGCGGCTACGGACCGGCGGACGAGAGCCCGCTCGGCCCCGACCTCGACGCCCTGGCGACGGACGCGTCCGACGCCAGCGGCACGGCGTACTGGGACCCGGTGCGCCGCGAGTACGACCCGGAGCTGTTCGAGCTCGCCCTCGGCCGTTCGATGCGCACGGCGCTCGGCGAGTCGGGTCCCGCGAGTGCCGACGACGCCGTGGTCGTGCCGCGGGTCGTCGCCCCCGACGAGGCGATGGGCACGCTGTCCACCGACGTCGCGCTGCCGAACGGTGCGCTCGCACCGGCCGGCCTCATCGTCGGCGCCGGACTCGGCGACAACGCCGGGGCAGCGCTCGGCCTCGGACTGGGACCGGGCGACGTCGCGGTGTCCCTCGGCACGAGCGGCACCGTCTTCGGGGTCAGCGACGCCGAGGTGCGTGACCCGAGCGGGACCGTGGCGGGCTTCGCCGACGGGAGCGGGTCGCGCCTCCCGATCGTCACGACGCTCAACGCGGCCCGCGTGCTCGAGGTGATCGGACGGCTGCTGGGCGTCGACCACGACGCCCTCGGCGAGCTGGCGCTCACGGCGCCGGCCGGAGCCGACGGGCTGGTGCTCGTGCCGTACTTCGTCGGGGAACGGACGCCGAACCGGCCGGACGCGACCGCGTCCCTGCTCGGGATGACCCCGGAGACCACGGACCGCGCGCACCTGGCGCGGGCCGCCGTCGAGGGGATGCTCTGCGCCCTCGCCGACGGGCTCGCCGCGGTCGAGGCGACCGGTGTCACCGTGTCACGGCTGCTGCTCATCGGCGGCGCCGCACGCAACGAGGCCGTCCGCGTCGTCGCCGCACAGGTGTTCGGCCGCGACGTCGAGCTCCCCGCTCCCGGCGAGTACGTCGCAGCCGGGGCCGCACGACAGGCCGCCTGGGTCCTCACCGGCGCCCTGCCGTCGTGGGACCTCGACACCACGGTCGTGCCGGCGGACCCGCAGCCCGCGGTCCTCGAGCAGTACCGCGCCGCAGCGGCCTGAGCCTCGTCCGCAGTCCGGTTCCTGGCAGGATCGGGCGTACCTGGTCGGAAGTCTCGACCAGGTACGCCCGAATCGACCCGGTACGCCCGAATCCACCTCGCCCGGAGGACACCCATGCCGTTCACCGACCTGCCCCTCGACGCGCTCCGCACCCACCGTGCGGACGTCCGTCGCCCCGCCGACTTCGACGCCTTCTGGGCCGACACGATCGCGTCCGCCCGCGCCGCCGGAGCGGACACCGCCCCGACCCTGGTGCCCGCCGACACCCCGGTGACCGGGCTCGTCATCGAGGACCTCACCTTCCCGGGCTTCGCCGGCGACCCGGTCCGCGCCTGGGTCGCGCGCCCGGTCGGCGCCACCGGTGACCTGCCGGTCGTCGTCGAGTTCCTCGGGTACAACGGCGGCCGTGGCCTGCCCGGTGAGCGCGTCTCGTGGGCCCTCGCCGGGTACGTGCACGTCGTGATGGACACCCGCGGCCAGGGCAGCGGGTGGGGCACCGGCGGTGACACCCCGGACCCGCACGGCTCCGCCCCGCACGTCGGCGGCTGGATGACCAACGGCATCACCGACCCTGCCGACCACTACTACCGCCGCGTCTTCACCGACGCCGTCCGCCTGGTCGACGCCGTCCGCACCCTGCCCGGCGTCGACCCCGCACGCATCGCCCTGACCGGTGGCAGCCAGGGCGGCGGGATCGCGATCGCCGCCGCCGCGCTCGTCGAGGCGCACGTCGGCCCGATCACCGCGGTGCTGCCCGACGTCGCGTTCCTCTGCGCGTGGGAGTCCGGCACCGCCGTGGCGGTCGGCGGGCCGTACCGCGAGCTGGCGACCTACCTGTCCGTGCACCGCGACGCCGCCGAGACCGTCTGGGACACCGCCGCGTACTTCGACGGGGTGAACCACGCCGCGGGCATCACCGCACCGGCGCTGTTCTCGGTCGCGCTGATGGACGACGTGGTGCCGCCCCGGACGACGTTCGCGGCCTACAACGTGCTCGGGTCGACGGACAAGGCGATCGAGGTCTACCCGTACAACGGGCACGAGGGCGGGGCGTTCCGGCACTGGGAGCGGCAGGTGGCGTTCCTCCGCGAGCGCGGCTGACGGGGCACCGTCCCGCGCGGACGGGACCGAGTTGCGCGAGATCGCAGGTCGGGCGCGTAGGGATGGTGCACGGGCTCGTCGGGGAGCCCACCGTCGCGGGAGGAGCGTCCGATGCAGGTGCGACCGTTCCACACCGATGCGACGCCGGGCGTGCACCACGTGTTCGACGACTGCACCGACCTGCCGGAGGGCTGCAAGCGCGTGCGCGGCACCCACGGCTGGCCGATGTGCGTGCAGTGTCTGCAGCGCCTGGGGTCCTGACCGGAACGAGCACGACGGGCCGTCCGTAGGGTCGAGGGATGACCTCGGCCACCCCGGCACTGCTCGCACTCCTCGTCGGTTCGGCGATCGCGATCGCCGGCCTGGTGCCGTGGGCGGCACTGCAGTACCGGCGACGCGGGACCCTGGGCATCGGCAACGCGGTCCTCGCCTTCCTCGCGGTGGTCTACGGCCTCGCCCTGGTGACGTACACGCTGCTCCCCCTGCCGGACACGAGCGAGGTCGCCGCCGTCTGCCGGTCGGCGTCGGGCCCGCAGCTCACCCCGTTCGCCTTCGTCGGGGACATCGCGAAGGAGGGCGGCCTGAGCGGCCCACGGTCGCTGCTCGGCAACCCGGCCGCGGCCCAGGTGGTCTTCAACGTCGTCCTGTTCGTGCCCCTCGGGATGCTCGTCCGGCACGTCTTCCTGCACGGACGGTTCGTCGCCGGGGTGGTCGTCGGCACGGTCGCCGGCTTCGCGGTCTCCCTGCTCATCGAGTGCACGCAGCTCACCGGCGACTGGTTCCTCTACCCCTGCGCCTACCGGTTGTTCGACGTCGACGACCTCTTCGCGAACACGCTCGGTGCGCTGGTCGGCACCCTCGTCTCGCCGGTGCTGTGGATCCTGACCCGGCACCGTGGGGAGTCGACGGCGGGCGTGCCCCGGCCGGTGACGGTGTGGCGGCGGGGCTTCGGCATGTTCTGCGACCTGCTGGCGGTCACGCTGACCTCCGGCGCGCTGGTCTCCGTCACGAGTCTCGCCTTCGCGCTGGCCGGGCACGACCTGCGCTCGACGCTCGCGAGGGTCCTGCTCGCGACGCTGCCGTTCGTCGCGCCGGCCCTCCAGCTGGTCCTCGTGCTGACGACCGGACGCACCCTCGGCGAAGCCGTCGTCCGGCTGCGCCCGGAACCGCGTCCGTCCGGGTGGCAGCGTCTGGTGCGGTGGGCGGCCGGCTCCGGCGGGTGGGCCACGGTCTCCGCCGCCGCCTTCCCCCTGTCCGGTCTGCTCGCCTTCGCACTCGCCGTCGCGGCGCTCATCGGTCTGGTCGCGACCCGTGACCGCCGTGGGTTCGCGAACGCGGTGGCACGGTTGGGTGTGCAGGACGAGCGCGCGCCGGACGAGACGGTGCGGACCGTGGGCGCGGCCGACGTCACCAGCTGACGGCCTGGAGGCGCGGTGCCAGCCCGCCACGCGCCTCCGGGCCCGCGAGCGGTGCGGACCAGGGCACCGGCCGCGTCCGCCGGGGCTCCTCCCGCGCGCAGCGCCCGTCACCGGGCTCCGGTGACCGCCGCCCACCGATCGGCAGGCTCGTCTGCGCGAGCCGCTCGCGGAGCGCCGCCCACAGCCAGGGATCGCCTCGGAACCCGAACTGCATCGGTGGTCGTTCGAAGAGGTCGCCGACGGTCGTCGGTGTCGTGTCCGCACCCATGCCACCATCATCGTGGCGGTCAGCGGGAGACCGGCGGCGTCCAGACCGGGGTGTCGCTGACGGCCTCGGCGACGCGTCGGCTGGCGGCGCCGAGCTGACGGGCCTGCGCCGCGGTCAGCGAGTCGAAGACCAGGCGGCGGACGAGGGCGTGGTGTGCCGGGGTGGACTCCTCGACCTGCTCGTGTCCGGCGTCGGTGAGGACGGCCAGGGTGAAGCGACCGTCCGCCGGGTCGACGACGCGTCGCACCCACCCCTTCGCCTCGAGCCGGGTGACCGCCCGGGACGGCCGCGAGAGCGTGCAGCTGGCGTACCCGGCGAGCACGCTCATCCGCAGCGTCCGCTTCGGCGCACGGTCGAGGGCGAAGAGCACGCCGTGTTCGAAGTGGGTCAACCCGCTGTCCCGTTGGAGCTGGGCGTCGAGTGCCGTCGGCAGGCGTTCGAGCAGGGTGGCGACCGCCGCCCAGACTTCGAGCTGCTCGTCGCTGAGTCCGCCGGGGTCCGTCACGGTTCGAGCGTACCAGGGTGACTTGCTCAGGCAAGTGAAACCGTCTACGGTCACTTGCCTGGGCAAGTCACGAGGACGAGGAGCGACCGTAGAACTGGGACTGCAGGGCAGGACGGCGTTGATCAGCGGGTCGACGCAGGGGATCGGGTACGCGATCGCGGCGTGCCTCGTCGCCGAGGGCGTCCGGGTGGTGCTGAACGGATGGGACCGAGCGCGCGTCGAGGGGGCGGTCGACCGGCTCCGGCGCGAGCGCCCGGGCGCGGACGTGTCCGGGATCGCGGCGGACTTCGGCGCGCCGGACGAGGTCGAGCGGCTCCTCACCCGCCTCGACGAGGACGGGGTCGCGGTCGACGTCCTGGTGAACAACGTCGGGCTGTTCGGGCTCGCCGACTTCGAGTCCGTCACCGACGCCGACTGGGCGCGGTACCTCGACGTGAACCTGATGAGCGGGGTCCGGTTGTCACGGCACCTCCTCGCCCCGATGCTCGAACGCGGATGGGGACGCATCGTGTTCGTCAGCAGCGAGTCCGGTGTGAACGTGCCGGCGGACATGGTGCACTACGGCGTGACGAAGGCCGCGCAGCTCGCGCTCGCGAACGGCCTCGCGAAGCGCACCCGTGGCACGGCGGTCACGGTCAACACCGTCCTCGGCGGCCCGACGTACTCGGACGGTGTCGCAGCGACGATCGAGTCGATCGCCGCGGCGCAGTCGGTCCCCGCGAGCGCCGTGCGCGACGCCGTCGTCGAGCAGAACCGCACCACGCTGCTCGAGCGGTTCATCGAGCCGTCCGAGATCGCCGACCTCGTCACCTGGCTCGCGAGCCCGCGGTCGTCGGCGACAAACGGCGCGGCACTCCGGGCGGACGGCGGCGTGCTCACGGGCATCCTCTAGAACCGGAGGTCGGCGCCCCGTCGGACGACGTCCTCGGCGACCTCCCGGATCCCGCGGCCGGCACCCTGCCCGGCGCGACGGATCAGCTGGAAGGCCTCGTCGATCCGCACGCCCCGGCGGTGGGCGAGCGCTCCCTTCGCCTGCTCGACCGTCACGCGCGCGTCGATCGCGTCCGCGACCTGCTCGTCGAGCGTCCGGAGCGGTCCGGTGCCGCACTGCCGGGCGAGCGCCGCGGAACCGGCGTCGGCGAGGAGCTGCAGGAGCACCACGTCGCGGTCGTCGTGCCCCCGGTCGTGGTCGGCGAAGACGCAGAGCGACCCGATCGTCGCGGCGCGCAGCCGGATCGGCTCCGCGAAGGTCCCGGTGAGACCGCGCTCCCGCATGGTGCGCACGAACGCGGGCCACTCGGCCTCGTGCGACGCGACGTCCGGCACGTCGACGGTCGTGCCGCTCCGGTGGCAGTCGATGCCGGAGCCCTGCCCGGCGCCGAGCTGCGCCTCCTCGACGTCACTGCTCCGCTCGCTCGTCGACGCGATCACGTGCAGGGTGCCGTCGGCGTCCGCCAGGACGATCCCCGCCTCCGTCGCCGACGTGAACCGGACGACGGCGTCGACCACGCGGTCCATCGCGTCGATGACGTCGAGCGACGGGTCGAGGACGGCACCGAGTGCCCGGGTCAGGTGGTCGAACCGGTCGTGGCCGTCGTCTGCCTCGTTCGTCGCCATGCGCTCGACGGTACGACGGCACCCCGGGCTCTGTCCGAGGACCGCATTCGCCCGCGTCTCCTGCCAGCGCGTCCTCGACGGCCGCCGCGCGCCGGGGTCACACCCCGGAGTGCGGTGTCCAGCGGGTGGTGTCGAGGAGGACCCGGCCGCCGCGGCCCGCGTCGACGAGCTCGTGTGCGGCCGCGATCTCGGCGAGCGGCAGCACCGCCCCGACGGTGACGGCGAGGGTGCGGTCCGACGCGGCCGCGACCAGGGCCTCCATCGCGGAGCGCTTCACGTCCGCCGCGAAGTCGTCGCTGCCGAGGAACCGGACGAGCACGTTGGCGAAGAGGAGCGGCGGGAACGGCAGGTCGACGCGGTCGCCGCGCGCGAAGTAGGTCGCGATGACGCCGTCGTTCGCGATGACGGCGGCGTCGAGGTCGGCGTTGGCGTCGAGCGCGACCTCGATGACACGATCGACCCCGTCGGGAGCGATCGCCCGGACCGCCGCGACCGGATCGGCGTCGAGCGCCACCAGCCGCACGCCCGGTACGGCGCTGGTCGTGAGGTCGCCGCTGTGCCGGACGGTGCCGATCACCGTGGCACCGTCGGCGACGGCGAGCTGCGCGGCGATCGAGCCCACCGCCCCGCGGACGCCCTGCACGAGCACGGTCCGGCCGCGGACCGGTCCGTCCGCGAACACCGCCCGGTGCGCTGTGACGCCCGGGATCCCGAGCGAGGCCGCGACGTCGTCGTCGACGCTGTCCGGCAGCGGGACGGCGAGGCGCTCGGGGACGACGACGTACTCGGCGGCCGTGCCGAACGGTCGGTAGGACTGCGCGCCGTACACCGCCACGCGCCGGCCGAGGAGGTCCGGCGTGACGTCCGCCCCGACCTGGTCGACCACGCCGGCGCCGTCGCTGTGCGGGATGACCCGTGGCGTCGGCATCCCCGATCCGAGCCACCCCTCGCGCTTCTTGGTGTCACCGGGGTTCACGCCGGACCGGGTGAGACGGACCCGCACCTCGCCCGCCTCGGGCACCGGGTCAGCGACCTCGCCGACGCGGAGGACGTCCGCCGCTGCTCCCTGCTCGTCGTACCAGGCTGCCTTCATCGGGTCGGTTCCTCTCGTTCGTCCGACGGCACCCGTCGGAGCGCCTCCAGCAGTCCCACGAGCTGGTGCAGTGCCGCGTCGTCGAGCCGCCCGCCGACCCGACGGCGGAGTGCGTCGTCGAACGCCGACCGGGCACGGTCGAGGGCGGCGGCACCGGCGGGGGTCAGGACGAAGAACGCCGAGCGCCCGTCGTCCGGGTTCGCGGTCCGTTCGCACAGTCCGTCGGCACGGATCCGCTCGACGATCTTGCTGGCGCCACCGCGCGTGATCGACAGGGCGTCCGCGATGTCCGCCACACGGCAGTCCGGGGTGGACCCCATCACCGACATCGTCTCGAAGCGACTCAAGGGCATCCCGCACGCCGCCGTCACGGCGGTGTCGATGTCCGACCAGACCTCGGTCTCGACGCGGATGAGCGCGTCGAAGGCCGCGTGCAGGAGTGACGGACCGGGAGCCATGCGACCAATGTAGTTTCCATGGAAACCACATTGCAACCCGTCGCACGGATCCCGGTCACCCCGTCAGACGCACTCCCACGTGACGATGCGTCGGTCGGTGGGCGCGACCTCGCGGACCGGACCGGTGACGCGGAGCACCGCGCGGTCCGTGGCGGAGCCGGGCACGGGCTCTGGACCGGACCCCGTGCCGTGGGCGACGATGCCGCCGGAGTCCAGCGCGCCTCCAGGCCGTGACGCCGCCGCGTGGGACGCGACCCACACCTCGACGTCACCGGGCTCGACCACGCGGCGCAGGTCGCGGCCGCTGAACGCGAAGCGCTGGACCGGCACGTCGAACCGCACCCGCGTCGACTCCCCCGCGGCGAGCGCGACGCGCGCGTAGCCGAGGAGCTGCACGAGCGGCCGTGTGACCGAACCGACCACGTCGTGCCCGTAGAGCTGGACGACGTCCTCGCCGGGCCGGTCCCCGGTGTTCGTGACGGTGACGGTCGCCGTGAACGCGTCCGCCGTGCCGACCGTCTCGTCGACCACGAGGTCCGTGTACGCGAACGACGTGTACCCGAGCCCGAACCCGAACGGCCGGACCGGGGTCGAGTCGGCAGCGGTGACGTCGGACGGACCGCCGAGCCGCGGGTGGAGGTACGTGTACGGCTGCGCACCGGCCGCACGCGGCAGGGAGACGGGCAGACGGCCGGACGGTGCCGCGGCGCCGGTGAGGAGGTCGGCGATGGCGAGGCCCCCGCCCTCACCGGGGAAGAAGGCCTGCACGACGGCGGCCGGACGACGGCGAGCGTCGTCCTCGGAACCGTCGCGAGCGCCGTCCTCGGAGCCGGCGGCAGCGTCGTCCAGCGCCCAGCCGATCGCGTACGGTCGGCCGGTCAGCAGCACCATGACGGTCGGTGTGCCGGTGGCGACGACCGCCTCGACGAGTTCGCGCTGCACGCCGGGCAGGTCGAGCGACGCGGTGTCGTTGCCCTCACCGACGGTCCCCCGGCCGAACAGTCCGGCCTGGTCGCCGACGACGACGACGGCGACGTCCGACGCGCGGGCGACGGCCACCGCCTCGTCGATGCCCGAGCGATCGGTCCCGCTGACGGCGCAGCCCGCGGCGAACCGGACGGCTGCGGTGCCGAGGGACTCCGCGAGGGCCTCGCGGATGGTGGGGATCGCGAAGCCGAGGGGCAGGTCCGGGTACGAGGCGAGGACGTGGTTCGCGAAGGAGTAGCAGCCCTGCAGGGCCTCGGCGCGGTCGGCGTTCGGGCCGATCAGGGCGACGGAGGTGCCGGGCGCGAGGGGCAGGACGGGCGCGGGCGTCGCCGCCGGTGCCGGTGCCACTGCCGCGCCGGTGTCCGCCCCCGCGCCGATCGGCTCGTTCGACAGCAGCACGAGCGACCGCGCCGCGAGCCGCTGGGCGAGTTCCCGGTGCCGAGGCGTGTCGAGGTCGATCCCGGTGGGGGCCTCGTCGGCGAACGCGTCCGGGTCGAGCAGCCCGAGGCGCTCCTTCTGCCGGAGCACGCGGAGCACGGCCCGGTCCACCAGGGCCTCGTCGACCAGCCCCGCTCGGACCCGGTCGATCAGCGGCGCGAGGTACGCGTCGCCGGTGGGCAGCTCGACGTCGATGCCGGCCCCGAGCGCCAGCGCAGCGGCTTCGCCTCGGTCGGCGGCGATGCCGTGCATGACCTCGAGGAACGCGACCGAGAAGTAGTCGGCGACGACCGTGCCCTCGAACCCCAGCGTGTCCCGGAGCAGGTCGGTGAGGAGCGCCCCGTTCGCGGCGACGGGCACCCCGTCGATCTCCGCGTAGGAGTTCATCACGCTGCGCGCGCCACCGTCGCGGATGGCCATCTCGAACGGCGGCAGGAAGGTGTCGGCGACCTCGCGGGGTCCGGCGTGCACGGGAGCGTGGTTCCGTCCCGCCTGCGATGCCGAGTACCCGAGGAAGTGCTTCAGCGTCGCGTCGACCCCGGCGCTCTGCAGCCCGCGGACGTACGCGGTGCCGACGGTGCCGACCAGGTACGGGTCCTCGCCGATGCACTCGTCCACCCGGCCCCAGCGCGGGTCGCGGATGACGTCGAGCACGGGCGCGAGCCCCTGGTGCACGCCGAGCTGCCGCATCGAGGACCCGATGGCGGCGCCGACCTGCTCCACCAGCTCGGGGTCGAAGGCGGCACCCCACGCGAGTGGCGTCGGGAACGTCGCGGCCTTCCACGCGGCGAGCCCGGTGAGGCACTCCTCGTGGACGAGCGCGGGGATCCCGAGCCGGGTCTCGCGCTGCAGGCGGCGCTGTTCCGCCCACAGCCAGGCGGCGCGCTCGTCGGGTTCGACGGGTCGGGTGCCGTAGACGCGGGTGAACTGGCCGATGCCGTGGTGGGTGATGTCGGCGAGGGTGCGGCCCGCGTCGGCGTCCTGTTGCGACGCCATCTCGCCCTGCATGGGGGCGACGACGCCGTTCTGGTCGAGCCAGTAGCCGACGAGCTGCGCCGTCTTCTCCTCGAGCGTCATCTCGGCGAGCAGCGCGGACGCACGGTCCGTCGCGTCGTGGTCGGGGACGCGACCGGTGTCGGACTGGAGGCGCGGTGCGGGGCCGCCACGCGCCTCCAGTCCGACCGTCGTGGCGTCGACCGTCGGCGCGGGCGCCGACGCGAGGTGCGCCTGCGGCCCGTCGAGGGCCGTCATCCCTTGACCGCCCCGGTCAGGCCGCCGACGATGCGCTTCTGGAAGATCGCGAAGAACACCAGGGCCGGGATCATCGAGAGCGACGTGAACGCGAGCACCCGCGCGGTGTCGACCGAGTACTGCGACGCGAACGCCTGGACACCGAGCGGCAGCGTGTAGGTCGACGCGTCGTTGAGGATGAACAGCGGCAGGAGGTAGCTGTTCCAGCTGCCGATGAACGCGAGGATGCCGACCGTGACGACGCCGGGCAGCGACAGCGGGACGACCATCCGGAAGAAGAAGCCGAGCTTGCTCGCGCCGTCGATGGCCGCAGCCTCCTCGAGCTCGTCCGGGATCGCTCGGAGGAACGGCACCAGGATGATGACCGTCGTCGGCAGGGCGAACGCGATCTGCGGCAGGATCACGCCGGCGAGGTTGTTCGTCAGCCCGAGGTCCTTCACGAGGATGTACAGCGGCGTGATCGCCACGGTGATCGGGAACATCAGGCCGGCGGCGAACAGCGAGTAGAGCGCGCCACTCCCCCGGAACCGGTACCGGGCGAGGACGAAGCTCACCATCAGGCCGAGCACGACGACGCCGACCGTCGTGGTGACTCCGGCGATCACCGAGTTGCCGAGCTGCTGCCAGAACACCCCGCTCGTCAGGACCGACACGTAGTTGCTGACCTGCCACGGGCTCGGCAGTCCGGCCGGGCTCGCGGTGATCTGCGAGTTGGTGCGGAAGCCGCCGAGCACGATGTAGGCGACGGGACCGATGCACACCGCGATGAAGAGCAACGCGATGAAGTACGTGCCGAGGTTCCGTTCGCGACGGACGGGGCCGTCGTTCGGGCGCTTCCCGCCGCGGCGGCCCGGGGCGACGATCGATGCGGTGGCGGTCATCGGGTGGCCTTCTCGGTGAGGGCGCCGGCGGTGTCGCGGCGCAGGACGTACCGCTGGTAGACGAGGGCGACGACCAGCGAGATGAGGAAGATCACCACGGCGACGGCGTTGCCGTACCCGTAGTTGCCGGACAGCCGACCGTTGCCGACCATGTAGGTCGCCATCGTCGAGGTGCCCGCGGTGGAGGCGATGTACTGCCCCCAGATGATGTAGACGAGGTCGAACAGCTGGAGGGACCCGATGATCGACAGGAACGCCCAGATGCGCAGGGTCGGGCCGAGGAGCGGCAGCGTGATGCGGCGCTGGATCTGCCAGTAGCTCGCGCCGTCCAGTTGCGCGGCCTCGAACAGTTCCTCGGGGATGCTCTGCAGGCCGGCGAGGAAGAGGATCACCGCGAAGCCGATGTACTTCCACGAGATGATCCCGAGCAGGGTCCACAGGGCGATGTCGGGGTTCGAGAGCCAGTCGTTCCGGAGGGCACCGAGGCCGAGCGACTGCAGCAGGTCGTTCAGGGCCCCGCTCGACTGGAGCATGAGGCTCCACCCGGTGCCGACGATGACCTCGGAGATGACGTAGGGCAGGAAGATCAGGACACGGATGAGCCCGCGGCCCCGGATGCGCTGGTTGAGCAGCAGCGCGAGGATGATCGCGATCGGGCCCTGCACGAGGAGCGACCCGATGACGATGAAGAGGTTGTGCCAGAGCACGGCGCGGAAGTCCGGGTCGGTGAAGATCACCGTGTAGTTCTGCAGGCCGACGAAGTCGACGGGGGCGCCGTAGCCCTGCCACTTGTAGAAGCCGTAGTAGGCGGCGAGTGCGACGGGCAGGATGACGAACCCGACGAACATGATGACCGCCGGCCCGGCGAGGACCGCGATCTCGACCCGGGTGCGGACGTCGGTGCCCGTGCGGGCCCGGCGGGCCGGGGCCGACGGCGAACCGTCGGCCCCGCCCGTGCGACGCCCCGTCCCGGACCGTCCCGCCTCACGCTGTGCCGAGGAGGGGCTGGTGACGGAGGTGGTCATGGGTGACTCAGCCCTTCGCTGCGGCCTGGTTGACCGTCGACACGATGTCCGAGACGGACCCCTTGCCGGCGAGCAGGTTGACGACACTGGTGTTGAGCGCGTTGCCGACGTTCTGGCCGTAGAGCGTGTCGAGGTAGTTCGAGACGAACGGGGCGTCGTTGTAGGCCTTGAGCACGGTGGTCAGGTACGGCTCGGTGACGACCGACTGCGCGGACTTGTTCGCGGGGATGGAGTTGAACGCCTTGTAGTAGTTCTCCTGCACGTCCTTCGTGGTGACGAAGTTGAGGAAGTCGGTGCACTCCTTCTTCGGGGCCTTCGCCGAACAGGAGAGCCCGCCGACGGCGCCCATCATCGAACCGGGTGCACCCTTGCCGCCGGAGACCTCCGGGAACGGGAAGAAGCCGAGGTCGGACAGCGGCTTGGCGTCCGGGGTGAGCGACGAGATCACGCCCGGGTCCCACGCGCCCATGAGTTCCATCGCTGCCTTGTGGTTCGCGATGAGACCGGCCGAACTGCCCGCACCCTGCTGGGCGGAGGTGGTGAGGTAGCCGTCGTTGAAGGGCTCGGTGTCGAAGAACGACTTCGTGTCCTCGCCCGCCGCCTTCCAGCAGGAGTTCGTGAACTTGAGGTCCTGCGCGGTCTTGTTGAGCGTGTCCGCCGAGCAGGCCCGCAGGGCGAAGTTGTAGTACCAGTGCGCGGCCGGCCAGGCGTCCTTCGCCCCCACGGCCACCGGCTGAATGCCCGCGGCCTTGAGCTTGGCGATGTCGGCGTTCAGCTCGTCCATCGTCGTGGGCGTGCCCTCGATGCCGGCCTTCTTGAACAGGTCCTGGCTGTACCAGATGCCCTCGGGGTCGACGTTCGTGGGCATCGCCCAGGTCTTGCCGTTCAGGTCGAAGGCCTTGAACGATCCTTCGCTGATCCCGCTCTTCGCGCCCGAGCCGATCGAGTCGGAGATGTCCAGCAGCTGGCCGGCGTTGACCATCGCGGCCATCTTGCCGCCGCCGCGCTGCGAGAAGACGTCCGGAGCGGAGTTCGAGTTGAGCGCGGTCTGGAGCTTGCCGTCCAGGTCCTCGTTCTGGATCGCCTGGATCTTGATGGTCACGTTCGGGTTCTTCGCCTCGAAGGCCTTGACCGTGTCCTGCCAGAACGCCTTGCCCGGGCCGGTGGTCGAGTTGTTCCAGAAGGTCATCGAGACCTTCCCGTCGCTGCCACCGCTGGAGGCGTTGCCCCCTGCGGAACAGCCGGTGGCCAGCAGTGCTGTCGCCCCGATCAGCGCGATGGCTGCCGTGGCACGGATCTTCCTCGTCATCGTGGAACTCCTGGTTGTCGTCGTTGACATCGGGCGACATCGGGTGCCGCTGCGGAGAGCGTGCCAGGTGGTCGATAGGCGTGTCAATCGATATCGATAACGTTTTCTTTACCAATCGTGTCGCAGACACCGCGGTACGGTGTGCGGATGGACACGGCCATCGGCGCGCGCCCCGGAGCGGGCCGGGTGACGATCGCGGACGTCGCACGAGCTGCCGGCGTCTCGATCCCGACGGTGTCGAAGGTCATCAACCAGCGGGACGGGGTCGCACCGGCGACGATCATCCGTGTGCAGCACGTCGTCGAGGAGCTCGGCTACGAGACCTCGCTCGTCGCACGGAGCCTCCGGAGCTCGCGCACCGGCGTGGTCGGCATCCTCGTGACCGAGTTCGAACCGTTCTCCACCGAGTTGCTGCGCGGGGTGTCCGGCGCGACGGCGGGCACGGGCTACGAGCTGCTGGCCTACGCCGGTCTCGTCACCGGCGCCGAGCAGAAGGGCTGGGAACGCCGGTCGCTCTCGCGGCTCTCCGGCACGCTCATCGACGGTGCGATCGTCGTCACGCCGAGCACCGCGCTGTCGAGCTCGTCGATCCCGGTCGTCGCGATCGACCCGCACACGGGTCCGGAGGGGCACGCCACCGTCGACTCCGACAACGAGGGCGGGGCCGTCCAGGCGGTCGAGCACCTCGTGGCGCTCGGGCACACCCGGATCGCACACCTCCGTGGCCGCCCCGACCTGGCCTCGGCACAGCTCCGCGAAGCGGGCTACCGCCGTGCACTCGTCGCCGCGGGGCTGACCGTGGACGAGGACATCGTGCGCGACGGCGGCTACCAGGAGGACCGGTCCGCCGAGGTCGCCCTCGACCTGCTGTCCGGCCCCGACCGCCCGACCGCCGTGTTCGCCGCCAACGACTCCTCGGCCGTCGGTGTCCTGCGATCCGCGGCGGCCCTCGGCCTGCGCGTCCCGGAGGACCTCTCCGTCGTCGGCTTCGACGACGTCCCCCAGGCCGCGACCACCACGCCACCGCTGACGACCGTCGCGCAGCCGCTCGTCGAGCTCGGCCGGCACGCGGTCGACATGCTCCTGACGATGCTCCGCGGCGAACCCGCCTCGGCCCACGTCCGCCTGCCGACCACCCTGCGGGTGCGGCAGAGCACGGGCCCGGTGCCCCCGCCCGCAGCCTGACGCGACGGTCAGCGCCGCAACGTCTGCTTCGGGTACTCGCCGAACCGCTCGGCGTACGACGCCGAGAACCGTCCGAGGTGCGCGAACCCCCACCGCCGCGCGACGTCCCCGACGGCGCCGACCTGCGGGTCGAGCTCGAGCAGCTCCGCGCGGACGCGGTCGAGCCGGACGTGCCGCAGGTAGGTCAGCGGCGACACGTCGAACACCCGCCGGAAGGACTCCTGCACGGACCGGATGCTCAGCCCGGACGCCTCGGACAGCTCGGCGACGGTCACCGGTTCGGCAGCGTGGTCGTGGACGTACTGCACGGCCGCGCGGAGCCGGGCGTTCCGCGGGTGGCCGAGCACGGCGGGCAGTTCGTCGGAACGGGGTGGGAACGCGTCGAGGAAGACCTCCACGGCCATCGTCTTCGCGCTGTGCCAGGCGGGCGACTCCGGGCCGCCGACGCGCAGCGCCCGGGCCAGGGCGGTGAGGACGCCCTGCCAACGCCGTGCGGCGTCGGCGTCGGGGACCCGGCGGTCGTCGAACCGCAGGGGCTGCGCGACGGCTTCGAGCCGGGCCGCGGCGACGCGTCCGACGAAGCCGCGGTCGAGGTGCACGAGCCGGTGGTCGTGGTCGGCCGTCCGGAACGTGTACTCGTGGTCGGGCGGCAGGAGCACGGGCGTCTCGAGCGGCAGCGGGTACCGCTCCCCCAGGCGCTCGACCTCGGCGGAGCCCGCGCCGATCCAGGCGACCACGTAGTCGCCGCCGGGCGGGACGGTGCCGTGCAGCGACCCGTGGAACTGGGCGCGACGGATCGTCACCTCGGTGTCGCCGAGCGCGGTGTAGCGGTAGTCGAAGGCACCGTCGGTGGGCTGCGCCGCCCAGTCGTCGCCGCCGTACAGGCCGTTGAGGTCCCGCACGGCGTCCTCCGGATGACTCCCGGACACCTCGAACCGGACCGTCGCCGGCGCTCCGGACACGTCCGCGTCCTCGATCACCGGGGCCACCGCGGGGATCGCCGATCGGTGCCGGATGTCCGGATCACGACATCCCCCTCGTTATCTGGATACGCTGGCGGAGTGAGCGCGGCGTATCGTTGCGCGGAACCGATCCGCACCGAGGGAGCGACCACGTGAGCGAGATCGACCTGACGGCCGCCATCACCCGCTTGGAGGCGGCGATGGGGGCCCTGCGCGGTCGGCTGCGCGAGCGACTCGGGGTGTCCGGTACGGACCTGACGGTCCTGCAGTTCGTCGCGCGCGCCGAGGCGGCCGAGCGGAAGGTCCGCGTGAAGGACCTCGCGTCGCACCTGGGTCTGAGCGGCCCGGCGGTGACGGGGACGGTCGACCGTCTGGAACAGGCCGGCCACCTGTCCCGAGTCCCGAACCCGGACGACGGACGGAGCCGCTTCATCGAGCTGACGCCGGAGACCCAGCGCGCGTACGCCTCGGCGATGGACAGCACGAACGAACACCTGCACGAGCTCCTGTCCTCCTTCTCTGATCGCGAGACCGCCAAGTACGTCAAGGTGATCGACCGCGTCGTGACAGCGCTCGAGCACGGCGCTCCGACTCCCTGACGGCAGGCTACGGGCGGCTCGGACGCTTTCCGGACCGTTTGTCCAACAAGCGCAGTTAGGTAACTTCCCTACCTATCTTGCCGGACGGACCGCTCACTCGTCCGTACGTTCTCCTCCGGAGGCCCCCGATCGGGGGCACCAGGACGACGAGGAGGAATCATGGGCAACTACGAATCCCAGCAGGGCGTCGACCCGGTCCGCATCGAGACGTTCCGCCGGATGCGGAAGCGCTGGAAGTTCGGCGAGCTGCAGGACGGCGCCGGCCTGTACGAGGACTTCTTCACGGACACGGACCGCGACCCGCGTCGACTCTGATCGGACAGCCTGGAGGCACGGCGCACGTCCGTCACGTCCGCTGCGGCACCAGGGACACCGAGTTCGGCCCCACGGTCGCCGTGGCGAGGTCGACCCGCGCCAGTCCGCCGGGCACCAGCCCGTCGGCGATCGTCAGGCGGAGCGCCGTCTCGGTGTACCGGCCCGTGGTCGCGCGGCCATCGGCGATCCGACCGGGGGCGGTGTCCTCCTGCACGTTGACCCGCAGGGACAGCACGCCCGGCAGACCACCGAGGACGGTCGCCAGGGCGGTCAGCAGCGGTCGAACCACGGTCGTCGTGATCGTCGTGCCGAGCGTCCCGACCACGGCGAACAGCCGCGTCGTCAGAGTCCCCACCACCGCTTGCGTCAGCGGGTTGACGAGTGACGTCGCGAGTCCCGTGACGACCCCGAGCAGGCCGCCGAGCGGCAGCCCGAGCAGGTCGACCCCGACGGACAGCGTCGTCCGGCCGGCCATGAGCGCGGCGACGCCGGTGTCGACCGCCACCGACAGCTTCGCGATCGGGACCCGGACGCCGAGCAGCGGAGCGCTGAGGTCGGCCGCGAGCGCGATCCGGAGCTGGATCGTGCCGAGCGCCGTGGTGAGCGCGGTCGTGACCCGGGTCGACCATGCGTCGACGACCTGCCCGAGGCGGTCCGCGATCGCATTCAGGGTGACGGCGTCGAGCACGACCTCGTGGTTCGCCGGCAGGTCGTTGAGCCCCTGCTCGTCGTCCCCGAGCAGGTGCGCCAGGTCGACACGGATCGTGCCCGCGGCGAGGTCGAGGGCGAGCGTCCCGCCCGGGTCCTGCAGCGGATCGGCCAGGAGCGGCGACACCGCTCCGGCGAGGTCGGGACCGGTGAGGACGACCGTGCCGCCCACCGTGCCGAGCCCGAGGCTGCCGGTGAGGCCACCGAGCACGCCGAGGACCCCCTGGCCGATCGTCTTCGCGAGCACGCCGTCGCTGCCGCCGAGGGCGTCCACGGCGGCGTCGAGCTGGGTCACCGTGTCGTCGACCGCGGTGACGAGCGCACCGACCAGCGGACTGTCGACGCGCAGGTCGAGGCTCGCGATCCCGTAGTCGCGCTCGACGCCCGTGGCCCCGGCATCGGCGACGGCATCGGCGTCGGCATCGGCATCGGCGACGGCGACCGCCCGCTGCACCGCGGCCCGGAGGTTCGTCCGGAGCGTCTGCTGCACGACGCCGCCCCAGACGTCCTCCTGCAGGGCGTCGCAGCCGGCCAGCCGAGCGTTCGCCCCGACGGCACCGACCTCGAGCCCGACGTCGGTGACGTCCGCGATCCCCGGCAGCGCACGACCGAGGGTGATCGACGCCGGGTCGGGCAGCTCGCTCGTCGGGGTCGCATCGGTGACGAGCACCCCGCCGGAGTCGGCGACGAGCCCAGAGGCCGCCACGGCGTCTCCGGTCCCCGCGACCGTGGCGACCTGGTTGACGGCCCCAGCGGAGCCCGCCGGCAGTCCGACGCCGAGCCCGGTCAGGTCGATGCCGACCAGGTCGCCGAGCAGCCCGACGTCGAGCGGGTTGCCGAACGCCTGGGCGTACGGCTGGACGGTACCGAGCTCGGGAGCGCCGGCCGGCTCGACCGCGGCGGGTGCCGATCCGGTCTTGGCGACGTCGACCCCGCGCACGGTGGCGAGCGTGTCGAGATCGACGCCGGCCAGGCTGCCGCCGAGGAACCGGCTCGACGCCGTCGCGGTGTACCCGGCGTCGGTGCCGCAGTCGAAGGACGACGTCCCGAGGTCCCCGGTGACGAACTCGCGGTCGGACCACGACGCGGTGCTCGGCACGGCGATGGGCGCGACGAGCACCACGGCGAGCCCGATGCCCGCCACGACGGCGACCCGTGACCGAGACCGCGACCACCACCACGACCGCGACCGCGACGTCACGCGCTGCCCTCCCGGTCGTTCCGTCGCAGTCGCAGGGCCGCACCGGCGAGCACCGCGGCGAGCCCGACGAGCACCGGCCCGGCGAACCCGCCGCCGGTCCATGCCAGCACCGGGGGCAGCACCGACGCCTGACTCGGGAGCACGGCGGGACCGTGACTCCGCGCCGTGACGCCGACGCCGAGCCGGCCGTCGAGCCGACCGTCGAGCCGACCGTCGGGGCCGACCGCGCCGGCGGGACCGACCGCACCCGGGTCCGCCAGGGTCGACCGGACGAGCAGGTACGCGGTGCCGTCGCCGTCCGCGTCCGGGATCCGCACGACCGGGCTCGCTACCGACCAGTCGTCCGCCGGACCCGGCGACACCAGCTCCACGGCACCGGCCGGGCACACGGGTCCGCCGGCCCCGGCCGTCCACTCGCGGTCACAGGACGACACCGCGACCCGGAGCCCGCCTGGCACCCGGGCGAGGGCGCCGTCCTTCCGGACCTCCAGGTCGAGCGTGACCGGCTCGGGGCGCCCGTGCTCCGCGGTCTCGACGTCGGTCCGGACCTGCCACACCGTCTCGGTGACGCCGGCGGCCCCGGGCAGGGAGAGCGGCTCCGGACCGGTGTGCAGCACGAGGCGACCCGGTGCGCCGGTCTCGGGCACGGGCCTCCAGTCGGTCGCCGCCACCGCCACCGCGGTCGTGCCGAGGCCGGCGCACGCCGCCACCAACGCGGCGACGCCGGCGAGCACTGCGAGCCGGCGGGTCACGACGCGTCCTGCCGACGACGCTCGGGCCAGAACGCCCAGACCACGAGTCCACCGACGACGGCGAACCCGAGGCCGCGCGCGACGGGGCTCGTCGACGCCACGAGCACCGAGCCGAGCCCGGGGGCGTGCGCGAGGACGAGGCCAGCGCTCCGGACGACGTACGGGTCGCGGTCGTCCGTCGCGTTGTCGTCCCCGCGGAGGGTGAGCGATCGGGCACCGGCGTCACCGGCGACCCGGTCGACGGCGACGACGCGGTGCGTGACCGGCAGCGGCGACCCCGGGCGGGGCACCGTGACGACGTCGCCCGTGCGGACGTCGGCCGCGGGGACCTCGTGCGTGATCGCGAGCCCGCCGGCCGGGATCGTCGGCGCCATCGAGCCGGTCGTGACCACGACGAACGACAGCCCGGTGAGCGCGATCGCCACCCACCCGAGCAGGCACGCGAGCCCGATCGCGCCCGCGACGGTCACGACGACCGTGCGGACACGGTCGACGAGACGACGGGGAGGCGCCGCGTCCGGTGACCCGGACGCCGACGCCGTGGTGCCGGGCACCCCGGGCTCAGTCGGACTCGGCGGCGAACTGCCACGCGGGAGCCGCCGTCCGCCCCTGCAACACGTCGACCGTGGTGCCCGCCGGCAGCGTCGGCGACGTCGGCAGCGACACCTCGAAGCAGTACAGCTGCGTGGACGTCCCGCCGGCGGCCAGCCGCTGGGTCGCCGTCGCGGCCGTGCTGCCGAGCGGCCCGTCGGCGATGACGGCGGCCGGGGTGGCGAACGCGGTCGCGTCGCACGCCGCCGTCGTGCCGGTCACGGTGGTGACCCGCACCCGGAGCGCGTCCCAGAGCGCCTCGTCGGCATCGGTCACGGTGACGCCGTCCGCCGGCACGGCCGCACGGAGGGCCACGTCGCCCGCGATCGAGTCGGCCGCGGTCCGCAGGGCGACGGGCGCGTAGGCCGCGGTGCCCGGCGAGAGCGCGAGGGCGTCGACCGTGAACCGGAGCGCCTGACCCGGGTTCGTCTCGTCCGACGTGAACCCGGCCGCGGCGAACGGGGCGGTCACGTTCTGCTCGACCTCGAAGCCCGAGGTGCCGACGCCTCCCCCGCCGGAGCCGTCGCCGCCGAACACCCACTCGGTGTCCGTCCACGATGCGAGCGTGTAGCCGAGGCCGCCCACGACGAGGGCGCCTCCTGCTGCGAGTGCGAATGCCTTCGTGCGCCGCCGGGCGCGCACGACTGTCCTGGTGTCGGCCATCGACGAGTCTCCTGATCCGTGCCGCCGCCTGGTGGACGGACGGTCCGGGGTGGTTGGTCCCGGACCGTCCGCGTGCGACGTTCCCCCGATCCTGGCCGATCAATCCTGAGGAATCAACAAGGGATTCACCCCTTGACGGCACCCGACGTGAGGCCCGACACGATCGAGCGGCGGAACACGAGCACCAGGATCACGATCGGCACGGTGGCGGCCACGCTCGCGGCGAAGATCTGCGCGAAGGGCACCGTGAACTGCGTGCCGAACAGCGCGATGCCGACCGGGATCGTCCGGAACGAGTTCTCGCTGTTGAACGTCAGCGCCATCAGGAACTCGCTCCACGACGCGGTGAAGGTGAACACCCCGACCGTGAACAGTCCGGGCTTCGCCATCGGCAGGATCACCGACAGCACCGTCCGCCAGGCGCCCGCGCCGTCGATCTCGGAGGCCTCCTCGATGGTCGAGGGGATCCCGACCAGGTAGTTCCGCATGATCCAGATGGCGAACGGCAGGTTGAACGCCACGTACGGCACGATCAGGCCCGGGTACGAGTTGAGCAGCCCGAGGTTGCGCTCGAGCAGGTACAGCGGCGTCAGCACCGCGATCGCCGGGAACACCGAGAGCATGAGCAGCGACGTCATGATCGCCGTGCGGCCCCTGATCCACCGGCCGGCCAGCGCGTACCCGGCGAGGAACGCCAGCGCGAGCACGATCACCGTCGTCGACACCGACACGATGACGCTGTTCACCATGTACTGGCCGAGCGCGTTGTCGCGGAAGGCCACCACGAAGTTCTCGAGGGTGAACGACTGCGGCCACGCCGTCGGCGGCGACTGGCCGATCTCGGACGCCGGCTTGAGTGACGTCGAGAGGAGCCAGTACAGCGGCAGCGCCGTGAGCACCGCGATGACGACACCGCTGACGTTGACGGTGTTGACCCACTTGCGCCAGCCCTTGCGCACGCGTTGACGGGGCATCAGTCGTCCCCTCCCTTCGCCTGGTTCCGGAACGCCCGGAGGAACAGCAGACACCCGGCCGCGACGATGACCGCGGTGGAGGTCGCGATCGCGGCGCCCGGGCCGATGTTGATGTCCTGGAAGAGCACCTTGTAGCCCATGATCGCGAGCGACTGGGTCGCGGTGCCCGGACCGCCGTTCGTCAGCACGAACGGCAGGTCGAAGACGCCGAACGCCTGCAGGATGCGGAACAGCACCGCGATCGTCAGCGTCGGGGTGAGCTGCGGCAGCACCACGCGCCAGAACGTCTGCCAGGTGCTGGCGCCGTCGAGCTCGGCGGCCTCGTAGTGGTCCTCGGAGATCTGCACGAGCCCGGCGAGCAGGATGATCGCGACGAACGGCGTCGTCTTCCAGATGTCCGCGACCATCAGACCGGTGATCGCGGGGACCGGTTCGCCGAGGATCACCGGGGCGTCCCCGAACAGGCCGAAGAACCACGTCGCGACGCCGTAGGTGGAGTCGTAGATGTACTTCCACAGCTGCGCGTTCACGATCGTCACGAGCGACCACGGGATGAGCATGAGCGCGAGCATCCAGCCGCGGGTGGCCCCGAGCCGCTCGAGCACGAGGGCGACGAGCATGCCGAGCACGAGCTCGACCGAGACCGTCACGACCGTGTAGAGCACCGTGAAGCCGAGCGCCCGGTACCAGTCGGCGCTCTGCAGCAGGGCCGCGTAGTTGCCGAGCCCGAACGACTGGATCGTGAAGCCCTCGTAGCCGACCTCGACGTCCGCGAAGCTCAGGACGATCGAGTACACCACCGGGAAGATCGTGACCGCCGCCACGACCAGGAGCGCCGGGGCCGCGAAGCCCCACGCACCCCGCGCGCGGATGCGGTCGAGCCGCGACCGCCCGGTCAGGCGAGGCGGCGGATCGACCCGACCCGTGCCTCCAGGCCTGGTCTGCTGCCGCGTCGCGGTGCCGGCGCTCACAGTGCCTCACCCTGCAGGGCGAGCGCGATGGCGGAGGCCATCGTGCTCGTGCCGCCGTCCACGGTGGCCTGCCCACCGAGGATGCTGTTGCCGTTCTGGTAGACCCCCTGCGAGACCTTCGGGTAGTACGCCGTCGACGTCGGGCGGGGCACGAGCGTGATGCCGGCCGCGGTGTCGTACGTCGGGCGCTTCTGCGACTTCGCGTCCGCGCTGACGAGGCTCGCCGACCGGGCCGGCAGGACCCCGCCCTCGCGGGTGAGGAACTGCTGCGCGGTCTCGCTCGACATCCAGCTCGCGAAGGTCAGCGCCGCTGCCGGCTCCTGCGTGTGCGGGTTGATGTAGTTCCCCCACCCGCCGATCGTCGAGTGGTGCTCGTCCATGCCGTCGAACGTCGGTCGCGCTGCGAGCCCGACCTTGCCGGCCACCCGGCTGTCCGGGCCGTTCGCGATCCCCCACGCGTACGACCAGTTCCGGAGGAACGCCGCCCGGCCGCCGGAGAACGCGTCGTTCGTGTCCTGCTCCTGGTAGGTCAGGGTGGCCCGCGGGCTCGCGCCGTCGGTGATGAGCGAGCGCATGAACTCGAACGCCCGCTTCGTCTCCGAGCTGGTCGTCTCGGGCTTCGTCAGGTCGTCGTTGAGGAGCGAGCCGCCGGCGTCCGCGACGAACTCGGTCACGTTGCAGGTGAGGCCCTCGTAGACGTCACCCTGGAACGCGAACCCGTACGACACGTCTCCGGTGTCGACGAGCTTCGCGGCGGTCTCGCGCACTTCCTCCCACGACTTCGGCACCTGCAGGGAGTGCTTCGCGAGCAGGTCCTTGCGGTACAGGAAGAACGACTCGTCGATGTAGAGCGGGAACATGTAGTACGTCCCGTCGACGCTCGCCGCCTGCCGGAGACCCTCGGGGAACTGCTCGAAGAAGTCCTCCCCCACCAGCTGGTTCACCGGGGTCGCGAGCTTGTTCTTCGCGAACTGGCCGGGCCACGCGACGTCGCCGAGGTACACGTCCGGGGTGCTGCTGCCCGCGGCGATCTGGGTCGTCAGGCTCGTGCGGTTCGTGTCGGTGTCGCTCGGGGCGCTCACGATGCGCACGCGGATGTTCGGGTGCTCCTTCTGGAACTCGGCGATGAGCTTCCGCCGCAGGTCCCCGCCGTCCTTCGAGGCGACCTGGCCGGCCCACCAGCTGATCGTGACCTCGCCCTCTGGTGGGTCCGTCGGCCAGTTCTCCACCGTGGTGCGATCCGGGCGGGTGGAGCAGCCGGCGAGCAGCAGCACCCCCGCGCCTCCGAGCAGGAAGAGCCTGCGGTCGATTGCCATCCGTCCTCCTCGACGTGTGGAGCTGCGATCCTGTGCATCCACACAACCAACGCTCCCTGGGAGGGCGCGCAGTGCCGCGGGCGCGCCGCGGGCGCGGGCGCGCCGCGGGCGCGGGCGGGCGCAGGCGCGGGCGCGCAGTGCGCCGCGGTGTTCGCGCTGAGCGACAGTTCACGGGCTTGCGGGCCCGTGAACTGTCGCTCAGCCCGAAACGGGGCGGGCGGGGCGGGCGGCGCCGCCGGCGAGCGCGTCGGCGCGCGGCGGCTGGCGCGCTGGGGCTGGCGCCGTCGCGAAAGCGACAGATCCCGCCCTCGGGGCGGGTCCGGGCCGCGAAAGCGACAGATCCCGCCCTCGGGGCGGGTCCGGGCCGCAAAAGCGACAGATGGCCGCCATAAGTTCGCGGCGATCTGTCGCGTTCGCGAAACGGCCGGGACGGGCGGACGGGAGGCGCGGGACGGGGTCGACCCGCGCCTCCAGGCCGACAGATGGGCGCGATGGCGACAGCACCCGCCCCTGGCGGCGAGTCCAGGCCGCGAAAGCGACAGATGGCCGCCAAGAGTTCGCGGCCATCTGTCGCTTTCGCGAGACGGGCAGGGCGAGTGGGCAGGGCGAGACGGGCAGGGCGAGTGGGCAGGGCGAGTGGGCAGGGCAAGTGGGCGGGGGCGGGCGGACGGGAGGCGCGGGGCGGGGCCGCCACGCGCCTCCAGTCCGTCAGGGGGTCGGGGCCGTCAGGGGGGTCGGGGCAGGGCCCGTCGACTCGGCGGTCCGGAGCGTGCAGGGCAGGAGGAAGTGCGGCAGGTCGTCGGACGTGCCGTCGAGCTGCTCGATGAGCGCGTCGGCGGCCCGCGTGCCGAGCTCCGGGCCGGGCGCGACCATCGTCGACAGGCGCGGGGAGTGCTGGTCGGCGTTCGCCTCGGACGACGCGATGCTGAGCACCGAGACGTCCTCCGGTACCCGGAGTCCGGCCGCGTGCAGGCCGACGAGCAGCCCGGCCGCGGAGTCGTCCTTCATGACGAGCACCGCGCTGACGCTCGGGTCCGCCTCGAGCAGGTCGCTCGCCGCGTTCCGACCGCCGTCGCTGCCCGGGCCAGCGGTGACCACGGTGCCGGTGGCCCCGCGGTCGAGCATCGCCTGCCGGAAGGTGTCGTGGACGCGGAGGTGGGGCGCGTAGCCGGCCATCGGGGTGCCCTCGAGGTCCTCGAGGACGAGGCCGAACCGGCGGTGCCCGAGCCCCTCGAGGTGGTCGAGGCTGTCCTCGATCGTGGTCTCGAAGTCGATGTCGACGTACGGCAGCCCACTGCTGTCGCGGGTGCGCCCGATGAGCGTGAAGGGGACGCCGAGGTCGGTCAGGACGGCGACGCGGGGGTCGTCCATCCGCACCTCCATCAGGATGACGCCGTCCACGAGGCCGCCCGAGACGAGGTCGTCGAGGTCGTCGCCCGCCGGGTCCACGGGCCAGAGCACGAGGTGGTACCCGCGCTCCGACGCACGCTTGGCCGCGCTCATGAAGAACTGCGAGGTGGTCGGGCTGAAGCGGTTGCCGGTGGTCGGGAAGAGCAGCGCGATGATCCGGGTCCGCCGGCTCGCCAGTGCCCGCGCGACGACGTTGCCGCGGAACTTGAGCTCACGCATGGCCGCGGTGACCCGGGCCGTCGTCGCCGGGGTGACGTACTTCGTGCCGTTCACGACGAAGGACACCGTGGCGATCGAGACGCCCGCTCGGTCGGCGACCTGCTGCATCGTGGCCATGCGGGTCAGCCTAGCTTCCAGCGGGCGTCCAGTGTGCGAGAAAAGCGCTTTACAGGTGAAGCGCTTTTCTGTTAGCTTCTCGCCTCAAGAGCACAGCGACGATGACGTCAGCGGCCTCGTCGATGCGTGCCTGTCCCAGCATCCGTCAAGAGAAGAGCTCTGCAATGAAGCACAAGTTCACTTCCCCGTCGCGTCGGACGCGTGCACTCGTCGGCGCCGTCGCCGTCGTCGCCACGATCCCCCTGGTCCTGGCCGGTTGCTCCGGCTCCGGTTCTGCCTCGACCGACTCGAAGACCCTCACGATCGAGGACTACTACGACGCGAACTACAACCCGGTCTACAAGCAGTGCGCCGCCACCATCGGCGCGAAGCTCGACATCAACCACGTCGCCGGCGCCGGCCTCATCGCGAAGGTGCTGCAGCAGGCATCGTCGAAGACGCTGCCCGACGTGCTCATGCTCGACAACCCGGACGTCCAGCAGATCGCCTCGTCCGGCGCCCTGTCCGACCTGTCGGCGTACGGCCTGAACGCCGACGGCGACGTCCCCGGCGTGAAGGCCGCGAGCACCTACAAGGGCAAGCTCTACGGTCTGCAGTCGAACACGAACTCCATCGCGCTCTACTACAACAAGAAGCTGCTGGCGGACGCCGGCGTCCAGCCGCCCAAGACGTGGGACGAGCTCAAGGCCGCCGCGAAGACGCTCACCAAGGGCTCGACCTACGGCTTCGCGATGAGCAACATCAACACGTACGAGGGCACCTGGCAGTTCCTGCCGTTCTTCTGGTCGAACGGCGGTGACGAGAAGAACATCGCCACCCCCGAGGCGACCCAGGCGCTGCAGCTCGTCGAGGACCTGCAGGACGACGGCTCGATGTCGAAGAGCTCGATCAACTGGGCCCAGGCCGACGTCAACAACCAGTTCCTGGCCGGCAAGGCCGCGATGATGATCAACGGTCCCTGGCAGCTGCCGGCGCTCAACGAGAAGAAGAGCCTCGAGTTCGACAGCGTCCCGATCCCGACGCGCACCGGCGAGGCCACGGTCGCTCCGCTCGGCGGCGAGGCGTTCACCGTCCCGCAGACCGGCGACAAGGACAAGATGCAGCTCGCCGGCAAGTTCGTCGGCTGCCTCCACACGCAGAAGATGCAGAAGGCCCTCTCCGAGGTGAGCGGCAACGTGCCGACCAACCTCGAGGCCGGCGCAGCCTGGGCGAAGGACCACCCGCAGGTCGCCTCCTTCGTGACCACGGTGCAGACCGCCCGCGCCCGCACCGGTGAGCTCGGACCGGACTGGCCCAAGGCCGCCACGAAGATCTACACCGCCGTCCAGCTCGCCCTCACCGGCAAGGCCAGCCCCGAGGCAGCGCTCAAGCAGGCGCAGTCGCAAGAGCAGTAGTCAGCGCACGAGCAGTGGGGAGCCGGCCGTCCGGTCGGCTCCCACCCGCGTGGAGGAAAGGACCCCGGCGTGAGCGCCTCGACACAGACACGACCACGGACGACCCTGCCCGTGACGACACCCCGACCCGGGCAGCGACGCGCCCGGTTCCGATCCGGCATGACCCGATGGCTCTTCGTGGTGCCGGCCGCGATCTTCGTCGCCGTCTTCTTCGGCTACCCCGTCGTGAAGAACGTCATCATGTCCTTCCAGGACTACACGACGGCGACGTTCTTCACGGGCGAGGCCCCCTGGGTGGGTCTCGGCAACTACATCTCGGTGTTCCAGAGCTCGGTCTTCACGACGAGCCTCGTGAACACCGCCCTGTTCACCCTGGGCTCGATCGTCCTGCAGTTCGTCATCGGGCTGAGCCTCGCGCTGTTCTTCCGGCGGCACTTCCCGCTGTCGGGCTTCCTGCGCGGGCTGCTGCTCCTGCCGTGGCTGCTGCCCCTCATCGCCTCGAGCGCGGTGTGGAAGTGGCTGCTCGACCAGGACAGCGGCGCCCTGAACCAGCTGCTCGGGCTCGTCGGCATCGCCCCGGTGCCGTGGCTCGTCAGCCCGAGCCTCGCGCTCATCGCGGTGATCGGCGTCAACGTGTGGCTCGGCATCCCGTTCAACACCACGATCCTGTACAGCGGGCTGCAGTCCGTGCCGCCGGAGCTCTACGAAGCCGGTTCGCTCGACGGCGCCACCGGGTTCAAGGCGTTCTGGTACATCACCTGGCCGAGCATCCGGTCGGTGGTCAGCGTCGTGATCGTGCTCGGGGTCGTCTACACGTTGAAGGTCGTGGACATCATCCTCGGCCTGACCGGCGGCGGCCCGGCGAACTCGACCCAGACCCTCGCCACGAACGCGTACCACCAGTCGTTCGTCAACTTCCAGTTCGGCATCGGAGCCGCGGTGAGCAACGTGCTCATCGTCGTCTCGTTCGTCTTCGCGATGGTCTACATCGCGATCTCCCGGAAGGCGGTCGACGAATGAGCGTCGGAATCGCGAACCAGACCGTGACCGCCACCCGCGCGATCACGACCGACCGGACCGCACGGCCACGGCGACCACGCGGCACCGTGAAGGGCATCCCCCTCACGATCCTCGGCATCGTGTTCCTGGCGATCATGGTGTTCCCCGTGTACTGGATGGTGAACACGAGCCTGCAGGCCACGTCCGGTGCCGCGACCGCGACCTGGTTCCCGTGGAGCCCGACGTTCGCCGGGTACCAGGCGGCGTTCCAGCAGCAGGGGCAGAACTTCGTCTCGAGCATGATCATCGGGCTCGGGACGGTGGTGCTCACGCTCGCCGTGGCGACACCGGCCGCCTACGGGCTCGCCCGGTTCCGGATGCGCGGCACGCGGGTGTTCCTGCTCGTGCTGCTCATCACCCAGATGATCCCGGCGATCGTGATCGCGAACGCGCTGTACACCCTGTTCAACAACGTCGGGCTGCTCAACAGCTACATCGGGCTGATCCTGGCGGACAGCGCGGTGCAGGTGCCCTTCGCGATCCTGCTCATGCGCGCGTTCATGGAGTCGATCCCCCCGAGCCTGGTCGAGGCGGCCCTCGTCGACGGCGCCAGCGACTTCCGGGCGTTCGTGTCGATCGTCGTCCCGATCAGCCGGAACGCGATCGTCACCGCGGCACTGTTCACGTTCCTCGGCGCGTGGGGCGACTTCCTCATCGCGCTCACCCTGACGTCGACCCCGGCCGTCCGACCGATCACGCTCGGCATCTACAACTACATCGGCACGAACGTCACCGACTGGGGGCCCGTCATGGCGACCTCGGTGCTGGCGTCCCTGCCGGCTGCCGTCCTGCTGGTCTTCGCGCAGAAGTACATCTCCGCTGGTGCCCTCGGCGGTGCCGTCAAGTGACGGCCCCGGACCGACTTCACCAAGCACCACCGTCTGAAAGGCACATCATGACCACCACCCCGCTGCGCATCACCGTCTGGGGCGAGAACGTCCACGAGCAGGTCGAGCAGCACGTCGCGGAGCGCTACCCCGACGGCATGCACGGCGCGATCGCGGACGGCATCCGCGAGAACCTGCCGGACGCCGTCGTCCGCACCGCCACCATGCAGGAGCCCGAGCACGGCCTGACCGACGCGGTCCTCGCCGAGACGGACGTCCTGACCTGGTGGGGGCACGCCGCCCACCAGGACGTCGACGACGCCGTCGTGGACCGCGTGCACAAGCACGTGCTGTCCGGCATGGGGCTCGTCGTGCTGCACTCCGGCCACTGGTCGAAGATCTTCGGCAAGCTGATGGGCACCACCTGCACGCTCCGCTGGCGCAGCGAGCACGACCAGGAACTCGTCTGGACCGTGAACCCGCAGCACCCGATCACCCGCGGCGTCCCGAACCCGATCGTCATCCCCGAGCAGGAGATGTACGGCGAGTACTTCGACGTCCCCACCCCCGACGAGCTCGTGTTCATCTCTGGCTTCACCGGCGGCGAGGTGTTCCGGAGCGGCATGACGTACCGCCGCGGCCTCGGGAAGATCTTCTACTTCTCCCCCGGCGACCAGGACTTCCCCGTGTACCACCACAAGGACGTCCGCCGGGTGATCGCGAACGCCACCGAGTGGGCACGACCGGAGCGCGAGCGGGAGATCCCGACGCTCCGCCGCTACGACCTCGGCGAGTACTTCGACGGCCAGCACTACCGCGGCCCGTTCGACGACGCTCCGGTGGCCGAGGGGGCGCAGGCGTGACGGCGTTGCGCGTCGTCCAGGTCGGTGCCGGCGGGATGGGCCGGGCCTGGCTCGGCACCGTCGCCGCCGACCCGGACGTCGAGCTCGTCGGCATCGTCGACCTCGACCTCGACGCAGCCCGAGCAGGCGCCGTCGTCGCGGGCGACCCGTCGATCCCGGTCAGTACGGACCTGTCGGCACTCATCGCCGACACCGGTGCCGAGGCCGTCCTCGACATCACGGTGCCGGTCGCGCACCACCCGGTGACGCTCGAGGCCCTCCGCGCCGGGCTGCCCGTCCTCGGCGAGAAGCCCGCCGCGCAGACGGTCGCCGAGGCACTCTCGCTGGCGGCCGCGGCCGAGGCCACCGGCAAGCTGTTCATGGTGTCGCAGTCGCGCCGCTACAACGACCAGCTCGTCGCGTTCCGGCAGCACGTCCGCGACCTCGGGGACATCGGCGGCCTGAGCACGCGCTTCGCGAAGGCCCCGCACTTCGGTGGCTTCCGCGAGGAGATGGACGACGTCCTCCTGCTCGACATGGCGATCCACGCGTTCGACTCCGCGCGGTACGTGCTCGAACGCGACCCGGTCTCGGTGTACTGCGAGTCGTGGAACCCGTCGTGGTCCTGGTACCGCGGCGACGCGGCGGCCGCGGCGGTCTTCGCGTTCGAGGACGACGTCCGGTACGTCTACGACGGCTCGTGGTGCGCGCCCGGCGCGGAGACGTCGTGGAACGGCGACTGGCGCGCGTCCGGCGCGTCCGGCACCGCGCTGTGGGACGGTGACCACGACCCGTGGAGCGACCTCGACGGCGTGCCGGGCACCCCTGCGGCAGCCCCGAGCGTGGGGAGCGAGATCGCCGGGTCGCTCGCCTCGTTCGTGCGGGCGGTCCGCTCCGGCGACACCCCGGACGGCGAGGTGCACGGCAACGTGATGAGCCTGACGATGGTGGACGCGGCGATCGCCTCGGCCCGGTCGGGGCGGCGCATCGTGATCGACGAGGTGCTGGAGCAGGCGCACGCCACCGCGATCGCGGACGAGCAGGACCCGGCGATCCGCGAGCGGCTCACGTCGTGGGCGTCGGTCCGCGGCGCGCTCGCGACGGGGTCACCGGACGCGGCCACGGTCAGCTGACGTTCCGCGCGGCGAAGGTCGTTCCGCGCATGGGAAGACGTTTCGCGCGTAGGGAGCAGGAAGTTCTTGCCCACTACGCGCGATTCGGCTTTCCAGGACGCGTGCGATGGGCAGGAACGTCACGACGCGACCGGCTGACGGACGGGAGGCGCGGTGCCAGCTGGCACCGCGCCTCCCGTCCGTCACGGCGCGGGTCGCGCGATCAGCGCGGGATGACCGAGAACAGGAACCGCCGCCGGATCATGTACCAGACCAGCAGGATGAGCGCCGAGTGCACGGCGAAGCCGATCCAGGCGTTGTACCAGTCGACGCCCGGGATGGACGCGATCGCCAGGGCGAAGAACACCTGCCAGACGAAGACGTAGAGGCTCGCCTGCCCGATCGGGATCCACAGCCAGCCGATGACGGCCGCGATCGGCTTCCAGAACACCGTGAGGATCGCGTACGACACGATCGCGAAGAACGCGATGTCGACCAGGCGGCCCCACTGCAGGTCCACCCGCTGGTACGCCGTGTTGTACAGCTGGTCGTACATCGACGCCGGGAACGGCACGGGCGTGAAGCCGTACTGGTTCGCGGCCCAGACGTACGCCAGGAAGAGCGCGTACCCGCCGATGCCGACCCCGACGAGGACCTTCCCGAGCCGGCCGGTCAGTGCGCCGATGATCTGCCGTCGGTAGTACCCGAGCACGAGCCCGTGTGTGAAGACGACCTGCCAGGTGAGCAGCGGGAACACCGACTCGAACTGCGAGTTCAGCGGCCGGAAGTCCGGGTTGAGCGCCTGGAACACGTACAGCGCCCAGCTCACGATGAGCAGCGCCCACCAGAATCCGCGGCGGATCACCCAGAGGAACGCCGGGATGAACAGGCTGAGCACCACGAAGAGGCCCATGATGTTGAACGGCCAGGGACCCATCTCGAGCAGCAGGAACTGCCGGATCGCGTACCAGGGCGGCGGGTAGGCGAGGAGCTGCATCGCGTTCGGGTACAGGTCGTAGACGCGCCCCTCGGCCCCGACGCCACCGGTGCCGGTCCCCCGGTCCGTGAAGGTGGTGATCGCGTCGGTGTTCAGGAACGGCACGAAGCTCAGCGCGAAGACGACCAGGATCACCGCGAGCGTGACGAGGTACTGCTTCCGCGCACGCTTCCAGGCACCGACCGCGGCGACCCACTCGCCGAACTTCTTGATGGCGAACGGGTACGTCATGCCGAGGACCATGCCGGACAGGAACACGAACATCTCCGCGCCGGTGATCGCCCCCACGGCGTGCAACGTGATGTACGAGTACGGGCCACCGATCTCGATGTGGGTGATCACCACCGCGAGGATGATGAACCCGCGGAACAGGTCGAGCCGGAGGTCGCGCCCCGGCTTGCCGTCGTCCGGGTACCGCCAGCTCGGCAGCAGCCGGCCGAACAGCCCGCTCAGCAGGAACACGACGGCGAGCCCGACCGCGCACCAGACGATCCACGCCATCTGGTCGCCGCCGGTGTCGTACTGCTGGTCGGTCGCGGCGGCTCCGTCCTGCGGCGTCACGCGCTCGGTGACCGGTCCGAACACGAAGTGGTCGGCGCGTTCGAGGTCGGTCCGGAACGACCCGGCGATCCCCGGCGCGGCCGTGTCCCGCCAGTCGGCGACGCGGCCCGCGGCCTCGGGTTCACGGCGGTTCGTCTCGAGGAACGTCACGCCCCGGACGAGCGGACGGTCCTGCACGGCGGCGATCACCTGCCGCCACCAGCCCTGCTTCACCGCGAGCTCGTCGGCACCACGGAGCGAGTGGTCGTACAGGGCGCCGGTGTCGAGCAGCATCGGCCGGTCGTCGGCCGCGGCGAAGCGGTCGTAGAAGGTGCCGGGCTGCGGTTGCTCGTAGCCCCAGGTCTCGTCGATGCGCCCGGCGACCTCGCCGGCATCGGGCACGTCGTTCCGGGTGAGCGGGACGTCCCGCCCGGCGGCCTCGGTCGCCTTCCCCTTGCCGAACGAGTACATCGACAGCCCGACCCAGTCGACGGACGAGTCGCCCGGCCAGTACGGCTCGTACGGGTCGTCGGCGGCGGTGAGCTGTCCGTCGCCGTTCGTGTCGAGCTTCGCGACGTCGGTCGCCGACAGGTCCCGCAGCCTCCCGGCGGACTCGCCGAACGGGTAGCCGGCACCGTACGAGGGCGACCACACCATCAGGGCGTCCGAGTCGCCGTCGTGCACCGCGGTCGCCAGGGTCCGGAAGGCCGAGACGAACTGCGTCGGCTGCTGTCCCCAGCGCACCCACGTGCCGTTCATCTGCGGGGCGAACCGGACGAGCACCTGGGTGTCGTACTGGTCGTGGACCTGCTCGAACAGGGTGTTCGCCGCGCGGGCGTCGGCCGCACTGAGGGAGCGGAGCGACCGGTCGGGCTCGAGGCTCACGACGAGGACCGCGCCCTGCGTCGCCGCCGCCCGGGTCGCGCGGAGGAACTCCTTCCGGGCGCTGCGGTCGAGGGGGTACTCGATCTCGACGCCGTACATCGAGGGGGTCGCGCCGAGTCGTCCGGCGTACCCGTCCGGGGCGTCGTCGCCCCAGTCGATGTCGGGGCCGAACCAGGTCTTCCCCGCGGGCGGCGTGACGGACGCAGCGGGGCCGGTCGAGGCGGTCGTTCCGGCGGTGGCGGAGCCGGTCGCGGCGGACGCGGCGGCGGCCTGGACGGCCGATGCGGGCAGGGCTCCGCCGAGCAGCAGCGTGCCGACCACGACGAGGAACGCGACGACCCGGGCCGCCTGTCGCCTCACCGCGAGCACGCCAGCGTCCAGATGTTCCGTCCGCCCTCGTGCCGGTGCTCGAGTCGGTCGAGCGCCGCGATCGCGAGGGCGAGGCCACGGCCGCCCTCCTGGTCGGGGTCGGCCATCGTGACCGCGGCGAGGTCCACGTCGGCGGGCAGCCCGTTGTCGGTGAGCACGGCGACGAGCTCGCGGTCGGTCGCGTCGAGTTCCACGGTGTAGCGCCTGCCTGCTTCCTGGTCGGTGCGTCGGGTGTGCTCGACGATGTTCCCGGCGATCTCGGTGACCGCCGTCTCGAGGCCGAACCGGAGCCGGACGTCCTCGATCCCCAGGGTGTCCCACCACGCGCCGAACCGGTCCTGCACGAGGTCGAGGGACTCCACGGTCGCCGGCACGTCGAACGTGGTGCGTGCCTGGCTCACAGCGGACCCCCGACCGTGCTCGACTCGTGCTCGGACTGCACGGTGCCCGGTCCGGGGCCGCGGTACAGGACCGCGCGGACGACGATGCTGAAGATGAACAGGTCGAACACCACCCACGCGGTGTTCACCAGCGGGGCGATGCCCGACGCCTGCCCCGTGAGGTACCGGATGCCGATGAGGACGAGCGCGGCGACGAGAGCACCCATCGCGTACAGCTGCGGCTTGACGAGGTCCCACCGCGGCCGCTGCTCGGACTCGTCACGGACCTTCGGCGTGACCCGGAAGCCGAGGGGCTTGCCGCGGAACACGTTCTCGAACGCGCTCGTCACCGACTCGATCCAGACCGGGAAGAGCGCGAGCGAGTACTGCTGCCCGCGCCACGTCGGCCGACCGGCGGCGACGACCCAGAACAGCAGCTGGTTGAGGACGAGGAACGGGATGAGTCGGGCGAAGAAGTCGACACTGTAGGCCTGCACCGGGACGACGCCGAACGACAGGCAGAGGACCGGGGCCGCGATGTAGACGATCGCGGCGAACCCGGACAGGTAGCTCCACATCGTCGAGAAGTACATGAGCCGCTGCCCCCACGACAGGCCCTTCTGCACGAGCGGGTTCTCGCGGAAGAACACCTGCATGGTCCCCTGCGCCCAGCGGAGCCGCTGCACGAGCATGGTCGGCAGGTCCTCCGGTGCCAGGCCCTTCGCGAGGATCTCGTCGTGGTACGCGGACCGCCACCCGAGGCCGTGCAGGCGCATGGCGGTCGCCATGTCCTCGGTGACCGAGATCGTCGCCAGCGGCATGATCGGCTGGGCCTCGTCGTCGCGGTTGACGTCGAGGGCCCGGGCGAGGACCGCGATGGACTCGATCGCGGCGACCGGTGAGGCCTCGCGGCGACCGAGCACGTCGAGCGCCGCGTCGTCGAGCCCGGCGAACGTGTCCGCCTCGGTCGACATGGCCGCGAGCTCCTGCAGGTCGTTCCGCACCGACTCGAGGTCGGACGCGGCGAACCGGAACGCGATCGCGTCGATGCCGCGCTGGAACCCGTACGTGACGTCACCGAGCGGTTCGCCGCGCTGCACCTGGTCGCGTGCCCGGTCGACGACCGCCTCGGCCTCGTCCAGGGCACCGAGCACCCGCGGGTCGGTCTCGGTCTCGCGGGCCCGGGCGAGGAGCTTCCGCGAGGTCTTGATGGTCCGGGCCACCGAGGCCTCGACCTCGCGCACGTAGCGGGTGACGCCGAGCTGCATGAGCGCCTCGCGCCGGAGGACGGCGTTCGACCCGCAGAAGAACGCGGCGTTCCAGCCGTCCTTCGACTGCTGGATCGGCCCGTAGAAGAGCGGCGCCTGGCTGCCGAGGAGGTCGGCGTCCGGCACGTTCTCGAACCACTGCGGTGTCTGCACGAGCGCCATCCGGGGGTCCTTGAAGTACCCGAGCGTCCGGTCGAGGATCGACCGGTCCGGCACCTGGTCGGCGTCGAGGATGAGCAGGAACTCCCCCTGGGTCGCGAGCAGCGCGTTGTTGAGGTTGCCAGCCTTCGCGTGCCGGGGCCGATCGACCCAGTCCGCGCCGCGGGTGATGACCCCGATGCCGAGCGACTCCGCCGCGGCCCGCATCTCGGGACGGTCGCCGTCGTCGAGGATCCACGTCTCGTGCGGGTGCGAGATCGCCTTCGCCGCGCGCGCGGTCCGGACGACCAGCTCGACGGGCTCGTTGTAGGTCGTGATGAAGACGTCGACCGTGACGTCCGGCGACGGCTTCGTCGGCGGCTCACCGCGCTCCCGGAGCCGCCACGCGCCGAACGCGAAGAGCAGGGAGTCGATGACGCTGTACGTCTCGGCGAGGATGAGCGGCACCGCGATCCACCACGAGTGCCAGTTCACCGAGGCGGCCCACCGCCACACGACGTAGTTCACGCCGGCGAGCGAGGCGAGCAGCGCGACGGTCCGCACCGTCACGAGCCGCCGCCGGGACGTCCCGGTGGTGAGACGGCGCTGGTCGCGGCGGCTGAGGTCGACGGCGGTCACCGGGCGGCTCCGGCCGCGGGGTCGCCGAACGTGCTGCGTCGCAAGCGTGCCTCCTGATCACCGGGCCCCCGGCCACCGCGCGCGCCCGAGGGGTTGGTTCCGTCCGGGCGTCGGCTCCGGGGTGCGGACGCGTCGGTCGTGCGCTCGGGTCGTCGGGTCGGCCAGGGCGTCCCGACCTGTCTACCGCACGTCGGCCCCGCTCGTCAGGCAGCGCGCTCTGCGGCGAGTCAGGCGTACGGCGCGGCCCGGCCCGGCCCGGCCCGACCCGGCGCGCTCCCGCTCAGTCGAACGTCGCGGTGAAGCCGGCGTCGGACGCGAGCCGGGCGACGACCTCGTCGAAGTAGGCCGCGCCGTCCGAGACCGACCCGACGAAGTGTCCGAACAGCTCGAACGAGATCGTCCCGAACACCGTCGTCCACGCCATCAGGGTCCGGACGAGGACCTCCTCCGGCAGGTCGAGGCCGAGCGCGCGCAGGGTGGCGACCCCGTCGGCGACGGCCGAGCCGACCGCCCCGGGTGCCGCCGTCGGCGCGGACGGTGATCCGTGCCTCCCGGCAAACGGATGCGCGACCGAGCGTGCGTCCGCGACCGAGCGCGCGTCCACGTCCGCGCGTGCCTCCACGTCCGAGCGCGCCTCCACGTCCGTCCGCGCCGCCGCGACCGCGTCCGCGACGACCCGGACGATCGCCAGCGTGGTGCGCGTCGCCGGCTCGACCGTCTCGCGCGGCGCGACGTACCCCGGCACGGGCGAGCCGAACAGCAGCGCGAAGTCGCCCGGGTGTGTGATCGACCACGTCCGGATCGCGCGGCACACCGCGACCCAGCGTCGACCGGGTTCCGGTCCGGCGGCGGCGTCGGCGGCCTCGACCGCCGCCCCCAGCTCGTCGTAGTCGGCGACGAGGAGCGCGGTGAGCAGGTCGTCGCGGCTCGGGAAGTACCGGTACACGGCCGAGGACACCAGCCCGACGTCGCGGGCGACCGCGCGCAGGCTGAGCTGGGAGGGCCCCTCGGCCGTCAGCCGTGCGCGTGCGGCGGCGAGGATGCCGTCCTGCACGGTGCGTCGTGCGAGCTCGCGAGCCGTCGGTGCCATGACGTCCACCCTGCCACGAGAGAGCACTGCACACAAATGCGAGCAGTGCTCTTGCGGATGCGACACAACCGGTGCATGCTCACTGCAGAGAGCACTGCTCTCTGAGAGGAAAACACGACCACGACCAGGACGCGACCAGTCCGAGGAAGCAGGAACCCATGTCCCAGCACCACGTCATCGTCGGCGCCGGTCCGGTGGGCCGGCACGTCGCCGCCCTCCTCACCGAGCGCGGCGACCGCGTCACCGTCGTCACCCGGTCCGGCCGTGACACCGGCCTGCCCGGCGTGCAGCACGTCGCACTGGACGCCTCCGACGCGACGGCGCTCACCCGGGTCACGGAGAGCGCCGCGGTCCTGCACAACTGCGCGAACCCCGGCGACTACACGCAGTGGGAGCGGGTCTGGCCACCGCTGGCGGACGCGCTCCTCACCACCGCCGAGCGCACCGGCGCCACCTACGCCATCACCGGCAACCTCTACCCGTACGGCCCCGTCGACGGTCCGATGCACCCAGGGCTGCCGGACGCCGCGACCGACCACAAGGGAGTCCTCCGAGCACGCCTCTGGGCCGACGCCCGCGCCGCCCACGAGGCCGGCCGCCTCCGCGCCGTCGAGGTCCGCGCGGCCGACTACGTCGGACCCGGCATCGGCGACAACGGCCACGTCACCCGCGTGCTCCCCGCCGCGCTGCGGGGCAAGGCGGTGACGATGATCGGCCGGACCGACCTCCCGCACAGCTTCACGGACGTGCTCGACGTCGCCCGCACGCTCGTCGCGGCCGCCGACGACCAGGGGTCGCACGGGCGCACCTGGATCGTGCCGAGCAACGAGCCGCGGTCGCAGCGGCAGGCGGTGACGGAGATGCTCGCCACCGCCGGCCGGCCGCCGGTCACCGTCCGGCGCCTGCCCGTCGGCGCGCTCCGGGCGCTCGGCCTGGTCGCACCGATGCCGCGCGAACTCGCCGAGATGGGCTACCAGTGGACGGCGCCGTACGTCGTCGACGACCGCGAGAGCCGAGCGCGGTTCGGCATCGAGCCGACGCCGTGGGACGAGGTCTGCCGACGCACGGTCGCCGGACTGGCCGTGTGACGGACGGGAGGCACGGTGCGGGCCCGCACCGTGCCTCCCGTCCGCCCGTGGTCCGGTCAGATCACCAGCAGGCGCGTGAACTGTCCGGTGCTGAGCTGCTGCGCGACGCCACCGGCGGCCGGCAGGCGCCAGAGCCCGGGGGTCGCGCCGGAGGCGACGTCGATGAACACGTCGCCGGCGGCGTCGGCGGCGCCGACGTGCGTGCCGCGGCCCTCACTGGTGACGCCGCTCGTCGTCCGGTCCACGATCGTGCCGTCGAGCGCCCGCGAGAACAGGTGCCGGACCGTCTTGTCGGCCTGGCAGCCCGTCGGGCTGGCGTCGGCGGGTGCCGCGCACCACCCCTCGGACTGGGCGAGCAGGAACGACTGGTCGTTCGTCGCCGCGTACTCGAACGCGAGACGCGTGACCCCGTCGACCAGGGTCGACGTGCCGGCCGGCAGCGCCTGCCAGTACGACGCACCGGACGCGCCCGTGGACCAGTAGTCGAAGTACAGGGTGCCGGAACCGTCGGCCAGCAGCGCAGCGAACGTCGCGTACGCGGGCTGCTGGACGGTGCGGGTCGTCTTCGTACCGTTCGGCGCCACGCTCACGACCGTGGCGGCCGTCTGCATCGGGGCCGCAGCGGTGAAGGCCGAGACGGTGCCGTCACGGCCGACCGCCCACGCCGTGCCCGCTGAGGGGATGATCGCCACGGGGGCGCCACCAGCGACCGGGAGCTTCGTGACCGCACCGGACACCGAGTCGACCCAGTACAGGTTGCCGGCGACGTCGGAGCGCAGATCAACGGAGAGGTGCAGGCCGGTCGCGATCGTCCGGGAGGCGCTGCCGTCTGCCGGGTACATCACGATCGAGGTGCGGTCGGCCGAGGGCACGAACACGTCGCCCACGTCGTCCGCCGTGTAGCCGGCGCCGTTCGGGGCGACCGTCTTCGGGGTCCCGGTGCCGGTCGTCGGGTACCGCACGACGGCGCCGCTGCCGTCGAGGGCGAACAGGGACTGGACCGTCCGCACCGAGGTCGGGGCGGTGTACCGCACCGCGACGGCGGGGCCGTTGCCCCGTGCGCCGACGGCACGGACGCTGAACGTGTAGCGCGTGCTCGGCGTCAGCGCGCCGAACCGGTCGGAGCGGGCCGGCGCGGGCAGGCGGTCGACACCCTGGTCCGGCTGTCGCTCGGCCGGTGTGACGGTGACACGCCACCCGGTGACCTTCGCACCCGACTTCGGTGCGGCCCAGGTCACGGTCGCGCTGTCGGCGGCTCCGGTGACCGTGACGGAGGTCGGTGCGCCGGGCACCGACGAAGAGGGAGCCGCCACGGCCGGCGACACTCCCCCGATGACGAGCGCCACCGCGGCTGCGGCGGTGACCAAGGCTCTGTACACGTGCGTCCCCTGTTCGTTCCCGCGGCTCGGGCGTCGCGGCTCCGGGTATCCCACCACCGATGGTGTCCCCGCAGGGGCCCCGACACCGATCGTGCGGTCCACCGTGCGCCATCCCGCAACGACGGACGGGAGGCACGGTGCCAGCTGGCACCGTGCCTCCCGTCGGTCGTCGTTCGCGTCAGCTTGCTCGGGTGAGTTCGCGTGAGCTTGCTCGCGTGAGTTCGCGTCAGCGGCGGGGCTTGCGCTCCGGACGGTCGTCTCGGTCACGGTCACGGTCGTCGCGGTCGAAGCGACGCCCACCGCCGCCACCGCCCCGGCGGTCCGGCTTGATCTCGATGAGCTTGCCGCTGATCCGGGTGTCCGTCAGGCGGTCGAGCACGCCGCCGTCCATGTCGGCCGGCAGCTCCACGATCGAGAAGTCCGGCTGGATGCGGATCGCGCCGAAGTCGTCGCGGCGCAGGCCGCCCTCGTTCGCGAGCGCGCCGACGATCTGGCGCGGCTCCACGCGGTGCCGACGGCCGACCTCGATGCGGTACGCGGTCATCGGCTGCGAGCGGCGCGGGCCACGGTCCGGTCGGTCGCCGCGGTCGGAGCGTCCGCCACGGTCGTCGTCGCGGTCACGGCGGTCGCTGCTGCGTCCGTCGCGGTCGACGCGGTTCCGCAGCTCGTCGGCCTTCGGGTCGAGCAGCAGCGGGTCTGCGCCCTGCGCAACGACCGCCAGCGCGGCGGCGACGTCGTCGGCCGGCACGTCGTGGTGGTCGACGTAGTGCGCGATGATGTCGCGGAACGCGGTGATCCGGTCCTGCTGCTCGAGCGCCGCGGTGATGGCGTCGTCGAAGCGCGTCAGGCGGGTCTCGTTGACGTCCTCGATCGTCGGCAGCTGCATCTGCGTGAGCGGCTGCTTGGTGTGCCGCTCGATCGCGGACAGCAGGCGGCGCTCACGCGGGGTGACGAAGCTGATCGAGTCGCCCGAGCGGCCGGCGCGGCCGGTGCGGCCGATGCGGTGCACGTAGGACTCGATGTCGACGGGGATGTCGTAGTTCACGACGTGCGTGATCCGGTCGACGTCGAGACCGCGGGCCGCGACATCGGTGGCGACGAGGATGTCGAGCTTGCCGGACTTCAGCTGGTTCACGGTGCGCTCGCGCTGGGCCTGGGCGACGTCACCGGAGATCGCGGCGGCGGCGTACCCGCGGGCGCGGAGCTTCTCGGCGAGGGTCTCGGTCTCGCTCTTCGTGCGGACGAAGATGATCATGCCCTCGAAGTCCTCGACCTCGAGGATGCGGGTGAGCGCGTCGACCTTCTGCGGGTACGACACCATGAGGTAGCGCTGCGTGATGTTCGCGGCGGTCTTCGTCTTGGTCTTGACGGTGATCTCGGCCGGGTCGTTGAGGTACTGCTGCGAGATGCGGCGGATCTGCGCGGGCATCGTCGCCGAGAACAGCGCGACCTGCTTGTCGTCCGGCGTCTCGGCGAGGATCGTCTCGACGTCCTCGGCGAAGCCCATCTTGAGCATCTCGTCGGCCTCGTCGAGCACGAGGTACTTCAGCTGCGACAGGTCGAGGGTGCCCTTGGCGATGTGGTCCATGATGCGACCGGGGGTACCGACCACGACGTCGACGCCACGGCGGAGGGCGGACAGCTGCACGCCGTAGGCCTGGCCGCCGTAGACGGGCAGCACGTGCACGTGCTTCATGTGGGAGGCGAACTGCTCGAACGCCTCGCAGACCTGCAGCGCGAGCTCGCGGGTCGGGGACAGCACGAGGGCCTGCGGCACCTTGGCGCCGGCCTCCATGCGGGACAGGATGGGCAGCGCGAAGGCCGCGGTCTTGCCCGTTCCGGTCTGCGCGAGGCCGACGACGTCGCGCCCCTCGAGCAGCGTCGGGATGGTCGCCTCCTGGATGGCGGAGGGCGTCTCGTAGCCGATGTCCTTGACGGCCTTGAGCACCGCGTCGCTCAGGCCGAGGTCGGCGAAGGTCACCACGGGCCCCTCGTCGGCGGTCTCGGTGGTGGTAACGGTGTCCGTGCTCATGCGCAAACGGTATCTCGAATACGCCGTCAGCAGTGACGGTCGGGTCCTCAGGCCGACTCGCCCCGGGCCGCGGCACCGATGCCGAGCACGGTGTCGGCGCGGTCGTTGAGGCGGGCGAGGAGACCGGCGAGGGTGTGCAGTTCCGCCGTCGCGAAGGCCTGGGTGAGGTCGTCGAACACCTCGGCACCGGCGACGTCGAGCGTGTCGAGCAGCTTCCGGCCCGCGGGTGCGATCGACACCAGGCTGGCGCGGCCGTCGGCAGGGTCCGGCTCGGTGCCGAGGTACCCGGACTCTACGAGCGACGCCACCCGGCGGCTGATCACCGGACGGGAGAGCCCCGTGGCGTCGGCGATGGCCATCGAGCGCACCGCGCCGAAGTGGTCGACCGCGCGAAGGATCACCCGTGCCGTGGGGTCGAGGCCACCGCGGGACTCGATGAGCGACGACCGAAGGGTCTGCCGCACCCACAGGCGGTCGAGCTGGGCGCGGAGGAGCCGTTCGGCGTCGTCCCGGTCGTCGGTCACGCCGTCAGCGTACTGGGCAGATTTAGTTGCTTGCTGGAAGCAATAGATGTAGCGTTGCGCGGTCTGCAAAGTTACACAGCACGAAAAAGGAGTTCGATGACCGCCACCGCACCCGTTCCGGTGCAGCACGGCCGGCACTCGTCCGAGGCCCCCGTTGCCTCCGGCGCCCCCGGCCAGCAGCCGCTGATGACCCACCGCCAGATCCTGCTCGTGATCTACGGGCTGATGGCGGGGATGTTCCTGTCGTCCCTCGGGCAGACGGTGTTCGGCACGGCGATCCGGACGATCGGTGACGACCTGCACGGCCTCGACCAGCAGGCCTGGGTCACCACGGCGTACCTCATCACCTCGACCATCGCGACACCGATCTACGGCAAGCTCTCGGACATCTTCGGCCGTCGCCCGCTGTACATCTTCGGCATCGTCGTGTTCATCCTCGGCGCCGTGCTGTCCTCGATGTCCACGTCCATGCTCATGCTCGCCGGCTTCCGCGCCGTGCAGGGCATCGGCGCCGGTGCGCTGATGTCGCTGCCGCTCGCGATCATGGGCGACATCCTCGCTCCGCGCGAGCGTGCCAAGTACCAGGGCTACTTCCTCGCCGTGTTCGGCATCTCGAGTGTCATCGGCCCGCTCATCGGCGGTCTCCTCGCCGGAACCTCCGAGATCCTGTGGATCACCGGGTGGCGCTGGGTGCTCCTCATCAACGTCCCGATCGGCGTCGCCGCGCTCATCATGGTCATCGTCTTCCTGCACCTGCCGAAGGTGCACGGTGCGGACGCCGCGAAGCCGAAGGTCGACTGGTGGGGCGCGACCGCCGTCATCGTCACCCTCGTGCCGCTGCTGCTCGTCGCCGAGCAGGGCCGGACCTGGGGCTGGGGTTCCCCGGCCGCCATCGCCTGCTACGTCATCGGCGTCGCCGGCCTGATCGGGCTGCTCCTCGTCGAGTCGAAGATGGGCGACGCGGCGATCATCCCGCTCAAGCTCTTCCGCTCGGGCACGTTCTCGATGGCGACCGTCATCGGCTTCCTCGTGGGCTTCGCGATGTTCGGCGCCATGCTGACCATCCCGCTCTACCTGCAGATCGTCGTCGGCCTCACCCCGACGGAGTCCGGCTTCGCGACGCTCCCCCTCGTTGGCGGCCTGATGATCGCCTCGATCACCTCGGGCCAGATCGTCGCCCGGGTCGGCCGCTACCGGATCTTCCCGGTGATCGGCACGGCGCTGGTCTCGTGCGGCTACGTCGTCCTGACGTTCATGACGATCGACAAGCCGCTCTGGTTCCTCATGATCGGCATGTTCCTCATCGGCCTCGGCCTCGGCTCGGTCATGCAGTCGCTGACCCTCGCCTCGCAGGGCTCCGTCGAGGCCCGGGACATGGGCGTCGCCACGTCGTCGGCCACGTTCTTCCGCCAGATCGGTGGAACGCTCGGCACCGCCGTGCTCCTGTCCATCCTGTTCTCGGTGATGCCGGCGAACATCCTGCACGCCACCGCGAACCAGAAGGACCTCGGTCCGGCGCTCGACGCCGCGCTGAACCCGACCGTCGCGAGCGCGAAGGCGAACCGTGGCGCGATGGACAAGATCTGGACGCCGATCGTCACGCCGCTGACGAAGACCGTGCAGTCGCAGCTCGACGCCGCCGTGGCGACCGCCGACCAGACCGCCGTCGCACAGGTCACCGAGCAGGTCACCGCGGCCGTGCAGCAGCAGGTCGCCGCGGGCGCCGTGCCGGCAGCCACCGCGCAGTCCGTGATCGACCAGCAGGTCGCCGCCGCCACCCCGGCGGCCGAGGCCGCCGCACGTGACGCCGTCGCCTCGAAGGCGCACGCCTCCGTGCAGGGCGACACCGTGTCCGTCGACTGGTCCGACGCCACGCAGCGCTCGTACTGGGTGGAGCAGCTGACCCCGGAGCTCGCGAAGAAGGTCGACGACGGCAGCACGCAGAACGACAGCGCCACCAGCACGAACGACACCTCGTTCCTGACCGGTGCCGACAGCCGCCTGACCCGGCCGTTCATGGCGGGCTTCAACGCCTCGTCCGTGACGATCTACTGGGTCGGTCTCGGCGTCATCCTGCTGGCGTTCGTCCTCACCTGGTTCTTCCGGGTGCCGCCGCTCCGCCAGCGCTCCGCCCTGCAGGAGCGCGCCGACGCCGCCGATTCCGCCGGACCCGACGCCGAGGCGCAGCTCGAGGCGTCCGCCGGCATGGCGGCCGCCGAGGCGGGTTCCTTCACCGGTCCGATGACCGGCTCCACGCCGACCCAGCGTCGGTGACCGACCGGGGCGTCCGTCCGTGCCCCCTTTCCGGGCGGGCGCCCCACCCACCAGCACCATCCGCAGACAGGGAGTCCTCGTGACCACCACACCGGCAGCGACCGCGGCGACGGAGCCGTGCACGCTGCGCGAACGGAAGAAGCAGCAGACCCGGCAGGCGCTGCACGACGCCGCCCTGACACTCGTCTCGGCGCACGGCCTCGACGGGGTCACCGTGGAGCAGATCTGCGCGGACGCCGACGTCTCGCCGCGGACCTTCTTCAACTACTTCACCTCGAAGGCGCACGCCGCGATCGGCCTGGACACCGTCGAGGTCCCCGAGGCCGCGGCGGAGTGGTTCGCCGTCGCCGACGGCCGGCTCGTCGACGACCTGTGCGGCCTCGTCGCGCGCACCGTCCCGCTGTCGCAGGACCGCCGCCGGATGAAGGAGCTCCTCGTGCTCCGGCCGGAGATGACCCCGATGGTCATGCAGTGGATGGCCGAGTCACGGCAGTCGCTGCTCAGCACGGTCGGCACCCGCACGGACGAGCAGACCGCACGCACCGCGGTCGCCCTGGTGATGTCGGCACTCAGCGAGGTCGCGCACCGCGAGACCGTCCGGGGCGCCGAGGAGCTCGCCACGCGGCTCCGCGCCGTGGTGCGGGAGATGGGCGCGCTCGCCTCCGCCTGACGCCCCAGCGCCGTCCCGGCCCCGGGTGCGGGGCCGGCGCGTCGCTGACTCGGAACGACATGGTCGACGTCGTACGACGTCGACCATGTCGTCCGGCGCGGACGCGGCCCGTTGTCCGCGCGCGGGAACGACGAGGTCGCTGTCGTGCGACGACGACGGTGTCGTTCCGGGTCGACGGAGCCGGCGCGGGTCCGGCGCACCCCCACCCCGGCCTGGAGGCACGTCACGGCCCCGCAACGCCGCCTGCGGACAGCGGTGCGGGATTGCGGGAAACCCCGGGGCTGCGCGGACCCACAGGTCGCGTTCGGCATCCCGCAGGACTCCTCTCGCGGACGTCGAAGCATGCCTACGCTCCGGACATCGGCCGTACCCGACGGCTGGTTTCCGGTCATGACGACCGGTACGCACGCCGAGGAGCCCCACCCGATGAAGCACCGTCCGAGCTGTCGTACCGCAGCACTCATCACCGCCGCCACCGGCACCGTCCTGGTGTCGAGCGCGTTCGGCATCGTCCCCGCGATGGCCACCACCGCGGCACCGGCGACGTCCACCTCCGTGGCCGCTGCCGACACCGCCTCGAGCACCGCCGCGGCCGCTCCGCAGGTGGCCGCACCGGCAGCTCCGGCACCGTCGCCGGCCGCGGCTGCACCGGCACCGGCGCCGGCTGCGGCAGCACCGGAGGCTCCGGCCCCCGCCGCGTCGACGGCCCCCGCCCCGGCAGTGACGCCGGCAGCGACCCCGTCGGCCGAACCCGCTCCCGCCGTCGACCCCGCCCCCGCTGCCTCCGCCCCGGCACCCGCCGAGACGACCCCGGCGGCCACGTCGGGCCGGCAGCCCACCGCACCGTCGACCGGCACGGCCGCGAAGCCGAGCAAGCCCGGCGCACACGGCCACGGCCACGGCCACGACGAGCACCAGATGCCGACGTACTCCTCGCAGTCGTCGCAGTCCTCGCCCGTCACCCTGCCGTCCGTGCGGGCCGGCGAGGAGTTCAGCGCCGACCTCCGCGCCGACCACGCGTACGGGGCGACCTACACCCTGACCACCGTCGAGGGTGGTTCCGTCTCGCTCCCCGAGGGGCTGTGGTTCCACGACGGCGTCCTCGGTGGCACCCCGACCTACGCGGGCACCTTCACGGCGCTCGTGACGGCCACGAACGACTGCGGGACCGCGAGCCAGTGGGTGCGGATGACCGTCACCCCGGCGGCGTCGCTGCAGCTCGGAGTCGTCGTCCACGACGTCCCCGCGGCCTCCGACGGCTCGTACACCTGGGTCGCACCCGACGGCTCGACCTCGCCCGGACCGATCCGCGTGAACGAGGGCGGCTCGATCACCCTCGTGCCGTGGACCAGCGACGAGTACGGCAACGCCACCAACGCGTCGGCGACCGCCGAGGTCTGGTCGAGCATCGACTCGGACGTCGTCGTGCACGGCGACTCCGGCTTCACGATCACGTTCCCGCACGCCTCGTCGCACGTCATCTCCGTGACGGTCGACGGCGTCTGCACCGAGTTCACGGTCGAGGTGATCCCCGCGTCGACGACGCCGACCACGCCGACCACGCCGACCACGCCGACGACGCCCACCACGCCGACCACTCCGACCACGCCGGAGCCCCCGACGACGCCGGTCGACGACCCGGCCGAGCCGGTCACCGACGTGGTGGCGATCCCGGTGGTCGTCCAGGCCACGCCGATCGCCTCCGGCGTGGTCGACCCGGTGGCCACCGCGACCCCCGTCGCGACGGCTGACCACCTGGCCTACACCGGCGCGGAGACCTCCACGCCGATCGGTTGGGCCGTCGGGCTCCTCGCGGCCGGCGCGGCGCTCCTCGGGTTCCGCGGGATCCGGACCGTCCGACGCCGCCACCGCGGCTGAGACCCGTGTCGCGGTGCGCAACGGCGCGCACCGCGACACGCACGTACCCGGTCGTTCCGCGCGTACCCAGTCGTTCCGCGCGTACTCGGTCGTTTCGCGCGTACCCGGTGGAATCGGGCGTAGGAGGTCGGAAGTTTCGACCTCCTACGCCCGATTCCGCTTTCCACTCCGGGCGTGATGGGAAGGAACGGCACCGCGCACCGGACGTGCTCAGACGTGGGCGAGCGGGTCCAACTGCTCCGGGGTCGCGTCCGCGGCCTGTGTCGAACGGCTGAGCGCCTCGTTCCGCTCGTCCTCGGCCAGGAGCGCACGACCCGCAGCGGTGCCGTGTTCGAACGCGTCCGGGCCGACGAGCAGGCGGAGCGGCGGCTCCTCCATCGCGACGATGCGCAGGACGAGACCGGCGACGAGGTCGGGGTCGCTCGCCCCGATCGCCGTCCCGCCGTGCATCTGCGCGGAGACCCCGACGGTGGACGCGTACTCCGGCCGCACCAGGGCGACGCGCATCGACGACCCGGCCCAGTCGGTCCGCATGCCACCCGGTTCGAGGACGGTGACGTGGACGCCGAAGGGGGCGACCTCCCTGGCGAGGACCGAGGAGAACCCACCGACGGCCCACTTCGCGGTCTGGTAGGCGCCGAGGCCCGGCGTCGCCATGCGGCCGCCGACCGACGACACCTGCACGATGTGCCCCGAGCCCTGCTCCCGCATGACGTGCACGGCTTCGCGGCTGAGCGTGACGACGCCGAACAGGTTGGTCTCGACCTGCGCGCGGAAGTCGTCGGGGTCGGCGTCCTCGATGGCCGCGAGGTTCGCGTACCCGGCGTTGTTGACGAGCACGTCGAGCCGGCCGAAGCGCTCGACGGCGGTGCGGACCGCGGCGCGTGCGGCCTCGGGGTCGGTCACGTCGAGGGCGACCGGCACGAGCGCGGCTCCCTCGGGCACCGTGACGTCGTCGAGTGCGTGGAGGTCGCGGACGCCGGCGACGACCTGGTGGCCGGCGGCGAGGGCGGTGGTGACGATCGAGCGGCCGAGGCCACGGGAGGCACCGGTGACGAGGAAGACGGACATGGTGATCCTAACTGAACGGTTGGTTGACACCAGTCATGGAACACCCGGCGTCCACGGTTGTCAACCATCCAGTTGATAGCATCGGGAGGTGCCCATGCCCCGCGACGCCGATGCCACCCGCGCCCGACTCCTCACCGCCGCCCGCGACGAGTTCGCCGCGGTCGGGATCGCCGGCGCCCGGGTCGACCGGATCGCCGCGGCCGCCGCCAGCAACAAGGCGCAGATCTACCACTACTTCGGCAGCAAGGACGGCCTGTTCGACGCGGTGTTCGACGCGATGGTTGCGGAGACCCTCGACGAGGTCACGATCGACGCCGACGACCTGCCCGAGTACGCCGGACGCCTGCACGACTCGTACGCCCGGCGGCCCTGGGTGCAGCGTCTTGCCACCTGGTACCGGCTCGAGCGCGGGGACGCCGAGCAGCCGATCGACGCGGTCGTGCGGAGCAACGCGGCGAAGCTCCGGGCGATCGAGGATGCCCAGGATGCCGGACGGCTGCCCGCGACCTTCACCGCGGCGGAGCTCCTCGGCATCGTGATCCACACCGCCGCACTCTGGAGCGGGGCGACCCCGGAGTACGCCCGACTCACCGACGAGGTCGGAGCGGCTCGGCGCCGTGCCGTCGTGGTGGCCGCGGTGGACGCCGTCGTGCGCGCGGAGGCCGCGCGGGGAGTCGGCGTGGGAGGTGACGTGGGAGATGGCGTGGGAGGTGACGTGGGAGATGGCGTGGGAGGTCGTTCCGCGCATACTCGGCGGAATCGGGCGTAGGAGGTCGAGAGTTTCGACCTCCGACGCCCGATTCCGCTTGCCACTCCGAGTGCGATGGGAAGGAACCGCCACCGCGTCAGACGACGGACCACCCACCGTCGCTCGGCAGCACCGCGCCGTTGACGTTGGTGGAGTCGTCGCTGAGCAACCAGGTGATCGCGGCGGCGAGTTGCTCGGGCTGCGCGACCGGCGGGATCGCGACCTGCATGATCGGGCCGACACGACCGGCGGCGTACTCGCTCCGCATCGGCGCCTCGATGTTCGTCGCGACCGCTCCCGGCGCGACGGCGTTCGCGCGGATGCCCTGCGGCCCGTGGAAGAACGCCACGCTCTTCGTGAACCCGGCGATCGCGTGCTTCGACGCCGTGTACGCGGCGCCGGCCGCCGAGGCCCGGAGCGCGGCCTCGGACGCGACGTTGACGACCGCGCCGCGACCCGCCGCGATCATCACGGGCAGGACGGCGCGGGTGAGCCGCATCGGGCCGGTCACGTTCACGCTGAACACCCGGTCCCAGGTGGCGTCGTCCACCTCGCTCGGCGGCAGGAAGGCGTCCATGATGCCGGCGACGTTGGCGAGCCCGTCGATCCGCTCCCCCGCGGCGGCGATCAGCGCGTCGATGGTCTCCGTGGCGGCGACGTCGCCGACGACGGTCTCGAGACGCCCGTCGTGTGCGGCGAGTTCGCCGCGCAGGGCCTCCAGCCGTTCGGCGACCACGTCGGTCGCGATGACCCGGCCACCCTCGTTCGCGATGCGCGTCGCCGTGGCGCGTCCGATGCCGGAACCCGCTCCGGTGACGATGATGGTCCTGCCGGTGAACCGTCCGGCGGTGGTGTCGGTCATGTCGTCTCCTCACTGAGAGGCGCTCGCTGCGCCACCCTGGTTATAGCACTCAGTGCCGAAAGGAACGCATGAGCTCGACGAGCGATCGGCCGACCGGACGTCCGCGGACGATCGACCCCGACGCGGTGTCCCTCGTCGCACTGCGGCTCTTCGACGAGCAGGGCTTCGACACCGTGTCGATGGACGACGTCGCCGCGGCCGCCGGGATCAGCCGTCGCTCGCTGTTCCGGCTGTTCCCGAGCAAGGCCGCCCTCGTCTGGGGCGGGCTCGACGAGTTCGCGACCCGCTTCACCGACGCGCTCCGGGCACGGCCCACCGACGAGCCCTCAGCGACCGCCCTCCGCGCCGCCTACCGCGTGGGAGCGTCGTTCCCGGACGAGACCGTCGAGGTCACCCGGCACCGGCTCCGCGTCATCCGCACGAACCCGTCCCTGCAGCGGGGCGGGGACGCGACGATCACGTCGCTCACCGACGCGATCGTGCGGTTCGTGGCGGAGCGGGACGGCGGCTCGGTCGACGACCTCGCCGTGATCGTCCGGGCGAGCACGCTCGCGGCGGCGACGAACGCCGCGCTCACCTGGTGGGCGACGCACGGCGAGGGTCGCCCGGCGGACGCGGTCGACCGGGCGATCGACCTGCTGGGCTGACGACCTCCTGGTGCGACCACCGCCACGGCGGTATCGTCCCGGCATGAACGTGAACGGGCCCTCGCCCTACTTCCAGTTCGACGGCACGGCCCGCCAGGCGCTCGAGCGCTGGCAGGGCGTCTTCGGGGGCGAGGTCCGTGTGGCGACCTTCGCCGAGTTCTCCCGCACCGACGGCCCCGCCGACGCGGTCGCGCACGGGCAGCTCACCGGCGAGCTGCAGCTCTTCGCGGCCGATGCGGCCACCGGCGAGACCCCGTTTCAGGCGTCGGGCCTGCTGTTCTCGCTGCTCGGCGCCGCCGAACCCGACGTCCTGCGGCGGTGGTTCGACGACCTCGCCTCGGACGGCACCGTCGTCGATCCCCTGCAGCAGCGGCCGTGGGGCGACTGGGACGGGATCGTCCGCGATGCCTTCGGGGTCACCTGGCTGATCGGCTTCGAGGCATCAGCCCAGCAGTGACCCGCGGGCGAAGCGCCGGCTGCGAGTACTGCGGCGCGCACGCGCCGAGCGACGCGCCGGCTGTGAATACTACTGCGCGTCGGACGGCAGCAGCGGCGCCCAGTAGGCGTCCGGCCCGTCGGCGACGACGGCCTCGCGCTCGAACCGGAACCCGTACTGCTGCACGAAGTCGGCAGCAGCGGCCTGCTCGTCCTCGGCGTCGTCGTGCGCAGCGTCGAACAGGTACACGCCGTGCCCCATCGCGACCCCGGAGTCGCTGATCACCGAGAGGTCCCAACGACCTTCCTCGGCGCGTTCGATCCGGACGACGGCGGCCTGTGCGGCGGTGAAGTCAGCCATGCCACGAGCCTACGGACGACACCACGGCGACGTTCAGCCTAGGGTGGCGCCATGGCGGCGACGGAGCGGCAGGTACGGCAGGTCCAGGTGACGTTCGACTGTGCGGACCCGGAGCGGGTGGCACGGTTCTGGTGCGAGGTGCTCGGGTACGTGGTGCCCGCGCCACCGCCCGGCTTCGACTCGTGGGACGCGTTCGACCAGGCCCTCCCGCCGGAGCACCGGGGTTCGGCGTTCGCGTGTCAGGACCCGAACGGCGTCGGCCCGCGCCTGTTCTTCCAGCGTGTCCCCGAGGGCAAGGTCGTGAAGAACCGCGTGCACCTCGACGTTCGGGTGGGCACCGGCCTCGTCGGCGCCGAACGGCTCGCAGCGCTCGACGCCGAGAGCGACCGGCTGATCGCCCTCGGCGCCACGCAGTTCCGCCGGATGACGGCCGACGAGGTGAACGAGTCGTGCATCGTCATGCAGGACGTCGAGGGCAACGAGTTCTGCCTCGACTGAGTCCGATCAGGCGACCGGGCCGTACTGCGGCGTCTCCGCCTGGTCCAGCTCGAGCTCCGCGGTCTGCTGGATGAGCTCCAGCAGGTCGGCGTCGAGTCCCGGTGCGAACTCCTCGAGGCGCTCCTCCGCGATGAACGACGGCGTGCCGGTCGGTGCCTGCTCGGACGCGTCGAGGTCGGTGCCGTCGCCGGACGGTGACGCGCCGCGGAAGATCTTGGCCGCCTCGGACGCACCGTCGAGGTCGAAGCTGTACTGCTTGCTCTGCAGGCCGAGGTCGACGAGCTCCTTGACCTCGGGGAACCGCTCGGCGTTCGTCTTCGGGATCGGCAGCAGCGACTTCCACTCCACACCGAGCGTCTCGAGCGCCTTGGCGTAGGCGTTCTCGTGCGCCTGGTCGCGGACGATCAGGTACGCCACCGTGGCACGCGCGGTCGGGTTGTCCGTCATCTCGTAGATGCGGCACTTCTGCAGGCGCCCCGTGGACTCGAGCATGAGGTTGTAGAGCAGGTCGAGCGGCAGGTTGCCGGAGTTGTAGACGTAGCTGCCGCTCCACGGGTTGCCCGCCGAGTCGACCGGCAGCGCGCCCTGCGCACCGACGAGGTAGTGGTGGATGTTGCCGGTGTCGAGGGCGATCGACAGGGGCGTCGCACCCTTCGCGCCGGGCTGGTCGACCGGGTCGGTGACCTTGCCCGAGTACCCGGGGGCGCCGTCGAGCAGCCGCGAGATCGTGGTGCCGATGAGCTCGACGTGGCTGATCTCCTCGGTGCCGACACCCTGGATGAGGTCGCGGTAGGGCTTCGCAGCCGGGCCGCGGAAGTTCATCGCCTGGAACAGGTACTGCATCATCGTGCGCATCTCGCCGAACTGGCCGCCGAGCCCCTCCTGCAGCGCGTTGGCGGCCGCGGGGTCCGGGTCGCCGGGAGCGATGTCGTTGATCCAGGTCTGTGCGTGGAAGTACATGGAGCCTCCTGCTGTCCAGCGACGGGGTCGCCGCTGACCTCACCGTCCTCGCGAGCGACTGGCAGCCCGCACGGTTCAGCCACCAAGCGCACGAGCGGCCGTGTCGCCCCCGCGGGTACGGTCGGTGCATGTCCGCTCCGGCCCGCCTGCCCTCGACGATCCGGACGCCCCGACTCGTCCTCGGCGGCTGGACCGACGAGGACGCCGGCTGGTACGCCGACCTCGTCGCCGAGCGGAGCGCCTCGGCAGCGCGGCGGGGTGAGCCGCCGACACCGCGCACGGCCGGCAGGCCGGGCCACGACGCCGCGACAGCCTCGGTCCGCTCGCTCGCCGCGACGGTGGGGACGCCGCTGCCCCTCCACCCGGTGCGACTGCCGGGAACGGGTGCGGAAACGGGATCGGGTACGGGCACGGCGCTCGGGTACTGCGGCCTGGTCGTCGGACGGTCCACCGCCGCCGAGCCGGAACTCGCCTACGAGTTCCTCGAGGCCGCACACGGCCACGGCTACGCCACCGAGGCCGCCCGAGCCGTGGTCGCCGCCGCCCGCTCCGCCGGGTACACCCGCCTCTGGGCGACCATCCGCGCGTGGAACGCGCCGTCGTTCGCCGTCGCCGGACGGCTCGGCTTCGTCCGCGACCCCGCCGCGACCGCGGCGCACCCGGAACCGGACGACGGCCGCGGCGAGCAGGTCTGGAACCGACTCGAGCTCTGACCCGGCCGGTCGGCGCGTTCCGGTCGGGTCGCGCCCACCTGCGGGCCTGGAGGCGCGGTGCGGCCTGGCACCGCGCCTCCAGGCCCTAGTCTGTGAGCCGCTGGTCTGAACGGACGGACAGGCGACGAGTGGAGGACGGATGTCAGTCGGGTTGCTCGCGGTCGTGGACGACATCCTCGCCGCCGCCCTCAAGGCCAGCGCGAAGACCGCGGGGGTCGTCATCGACGACGCCGCCGTGACGCCGCAGTACGTGCAGGGGCTCGAGCCGGCGCGCGAGCTGCCGGTGGTCGGGCGGATCGCGCTCGGCAGCCTGTTCAACAAGTTCGTCATCATCATCCCGCTCGCGCTGCTGCTGACCGCGTTCGCGCCGTGGGTGCTGCCGTACCTCCTCGTCCTCGGTGGCGCCTACCTGTGCTTCGAGGGCGCCGAGAAGGTCCTGGAGTGGTTCGGCACGCACCACGAGGCCGAGTCGGCGGAGCCCACCACCGAGCCGAAGCTCGTGTTCGGCGCGATCCGCACCGACCTCATCCTCAGCACCGAGATCATGCTCATCGCGCTCGCGAGCCTCGACACGGACCTCGGGTTCTGGCCGACGGTCGGGGCCCTCGCGGTGATCGGGCTCGGCATGACCGCACTGGTCTACGGCGCGGTCGGGCTGCTCGTGAAGGTCGACGACATCGGCCTGCAGATGATGAAGCACCCGGTCCGTCGGACCCGGCGCACCGGCGCCCGGATCGTGCGGGCGATGCCGGCCGTCTTCCGGGTGATCAGCATCGTCGGCACCGTCGCGATGCTGTGGGTCGGTGGGCACCTCGTCATCGCGAACCTGGCCGAGACGTTCTGGCACGGACCGTACGACCTGCTCCACGCGATCGTGCACGCGATCGAGGCGGCCGGACCGGTCGTGACGTGGATCGTCGACACCGCGGTCTCGGCGGTGTTCGGCGTCGTGCTCGGGATGCTCATCGTCGGGATCGTGCTCGGCATCGGGCGGCTGCGCGGTCGCACGCACCACTGACGCGGCAGCCGGACGCCCCTGACCTGCCGGACGCCGCGGCGCCCGGACCGGTGGTGGTCCGGGCGCCGCGGTGCGGGGTCACTTCCAGATGGAGATCCAGTCGATGTCCACGCTGCCCTTGCTCGACGCGGGCGTGGTGCCCTCGCCGATCGCCGTCTCGGCCTGCAGGGTCACGCGCATCGGCGTGGTCGGTACGGCCTTCGTCGTGGTGGCGACGAGCGTGCCGTCCCAGTAGAACCGGACCGCGGTCTTGTCCCACTCGGTCGTGGCGACGTGGTACCCGGTCGTGTCCGTCGGTGCGAACTGCTCGGACTCGGGCTCGAAGTGCATCGCACCGTTCGAGTACGTGCCCGGCACCGCGGACGCCGGACGGGGCACCCCGCCGAGGTCGGCCTCGGGCCAGTCGATCTCACCCTGGTTCCAGTCGTCACTCGACGGCCACATCATGCCGACGAACTTGTAGCCCGGGGTCTTCGTCGTCTTGTAGCGGACCGAGACGCGACCGGTGGTCTGCGCGGAGTACCCGTCCGGCAGGATCGTCGCGACGAGCGGCTGCCCGTTCTCGGAGTGCAGGTCGAAGTCCAGGTTGCCGTTCGCGACGCTGAGGACCTTGTCCGGGGCGTAGAGCCCCTGACCGCTCGTGTCGTTGTACCCGTCGTACGCGGCCATCTTCGGGTACTTCTGCAGCACGGAGCCCTTGGCAGCCGCGGTGTCGAAGTCCTCCGCGTAGCTCTGCACCCAGGTGCGGCCGTTCGAGGTCACGTTGCCGGTCGGCATCGTGGTCGTGCTGCCCGCCGGGTTCGACGGGGACGACGGGGTCGGTGCCGACGTGGTGGGTGCCGGGGCCGGGGTGATGGGGGCCGACGCGGTCGGCTCCGGGGTCGGCTCGGTGGGGGCCGAGGTGGGGGTGGGCGGGGTGGGGGTGGCCGGTTGCGTCGGGGACGAACCCGAGCCGCCGGCGTGGTGGTGATGGTGGTCGTGCGCCGAGCTGATGCCGAGCGCGCTCGCCGCGACGGTGCCGGCGGCCACCACGATCGAGGTGATCCGCCGCCAGTCCCTGGCGGCTGTTCGGTTCCACATGCGTTACTGCCTCCTGATCGAGCATGAACGGACGCGGAACCGTACCTTCTCGACATCGCCGACCCTGTCCAGGTTCTGCCCAGCCCGACCCCCTCCGCACTTGACAACGACTGTTGCTCAACAGATCGACGACAGGTGTCTGTCTTCTGCCGTGCTCAACCGGGTCGGTCCGCGACCTATCCCCCGGCGATCCGCATGGACACGGGAATGAGTCGTCTACCCCTCGTTTGCGGGTAATCCCCGCGGATCGGCCACGATCGGGCAACGATCTGCCCGCGACTCGCCGGGCCGAGATGGCGGAGCGCTGTGCGCGGGGGACATGTTGTGGAGACAACCTGTGAGAACTCGCAGGTGCACTGCTCGCCTCGGAGCTGCCAGGGAGCCTACGCACGGTCCGAGGGGCGCCCCGCGCCCGGTACGCACGTGCAGACGGGAGGCGCGGTGCGGGCTGGCACCGCGCCTCCAGTCCGTCACGGGGTGACGTTCTCGAGGTCGGCGAGCAGGCTCGGGTGCCGGGGCTGCCACCCCAGCGAGCGCTGCGTGTGCGCACCGGAGGCAGGCTGGTCCATCGCGAAGATGGGCGCAAACTCGCCGAACACCTCGTCCGCGACCCGCTCGACCGGCACGCCGAGTCGGCGGCCGATGACCGCCACCAGGTCACGGACCCGGTCACCCTCGTCCGCCACCGCGTGCCAGGCCGTGCCGGCGGGCGCGCCCTCGAGCGCCAGGCGGAACAGCACTGCGGCGTCCCGCGCGTGCACGGCCGGCCAGCGCTGCTCACCCGTGCCCGGGTACCCGGCGACCCCGGAGCCCCGCGCCGTCTCGGTGAGGATGCCGGCGAAGCCCCCGGCTCCGTCCGCGTGCACCGTGCGGGGCAGGCGGACGGCGGACACGCGCACGCCGCGGTCGGCGAGGGCGAGGGCGGCGAGGACGGACCGTGCGCGACCGGCGACCGGCCCCTCGAGCGGGAGCGGGTCCGTCTCGACCGATGCCCGCCCGGGGACCCACGGCGTCCCGGAGACGACGACGAAGGGGCGGTCGGAGCCCACGAGCTCCTCGCCGAGGGCGGCCATGGCGGCGGACTCCTCGGCGATGCCCCGGGCGAGTGCCTCGGCCGAGCTGAAGTCGTTCGAGAAGGCGAGGCTGACCACGCCGTCGGCTGCTGCCGCCCCGGCCCGGAGGACGTCGAGGTCGGCGATCGAGCCGGGCACGGGAGTCGCCCCGGCGGCGGTGAGGGCTGCTGCGGAACGGTCCGACCGGGCCAATGCAGCGACGGTGTGGCCGGACGAGACGAGTTCGGTGACGACGGCAGTGCCGATCGTGCCGGTGCCACCGGTGACGAAGACGTGCATGGGTGCTCCTCAGGAGTGCGATCACGAGTGATGGGACTGTTGTCTCATCACGGTACACCCCCGATGGGACAATTGTCCCGTCGATAGGATGGCGGCATGGCGCGATGGGAACCCGGAGCCCGGGAACGGCTCGTCCTGGCGGCCGTCGACCTGTTCTCCGAGCAGGGCTACGACGTGACCACCGTGACGCAGATCGCGGAGCGCGCCGGCGTGACCAAGAGCACCTTCTTCCGGCACTTCCCCGACAAGCGCGAACTCCTCGTGGCGGGTCAGGAGACGCTGAGCCGACTCCTCGCCGAGGGGATCGCCGAGGCCCCGGCCGACAGCGGTCCGCTCGACGCCGTCGCCGCCGGGCTCGCCCGGGCGTCGGAGGAGATGGGTCCGGTGAACCGCGAACTCGGCCCACGACTCCGGGCAGCGGTCGCCGCGAGCGCCGAACTGCAGGAGCGCGACGCCCTGAAGAGCGTGGGGATGGCGGCCGCGATGGCCGAGGCGCTCCTCGCGCGCGGCGTCGCCGTCGCACCAGCACGGCTCGCGAGCGAGATGGGCGTGCTCGCGTTCAAGCAGGGCTTCGACCGGTGGTCCGGCTCTGGGCGGACCGACGACGACCCGCTCGCGGGACACGCCCTGGCCGCGCTCGACGAACTCCGCGCGGCGGCCGCGGCGCTCTGACGCCCGTCCGGACGGCGCCGGCGCGGGATCAGCGCCGGGTCAGTTCCAGACGGCGACCCAGTCGACGCTGACGTGCCCGACCGCGGAGGCCGGGATCTTCGCGCCGCTGGTCGTGGTCTCGGCCTGCAGCGTCACGCGGAACGGCGTCGTCGGGACCGCCTTCGTCGTGGAGGTCACGAGCTTGCCGTCCCAGTAGAACCGGACGATGCCCTTGTCCCACTCGGTCGTCGCCACGTGGTAGCCCGTCGAGTCGGTGGCCGCGAAGGCCTCCTTGCCGGGCTCGAACCGCATACCGGTCCGCGGCGACCAGGTGCCGGGGACCGCCGACGCCGGGCGGGGCCGCGCGCCGAGGTCCGCCTCCGGCCAGTCGATCTCGCCCTCGTTCCAGTCGTCGCTCGACGGCCACAGGATCGTGGAGAACTTGTAGCCCGCCGTCTTGGTCGTCTTGTACCGGATCGACACCCGGCCGGTCCGGTGCGGTGCGTACCCGTCCGGCATGACCGCCGCGACGAGCGGCTGCCCCTTCTCGGTGTGGAGCGCGAAGTCGAGCACCCCGTTCTTGACGCTGAGGACCTTCGCCGGCGCGTACTTCCCGCGGCCGGTCGTGTCCGAGAACCCGTCGTAGGTGCCGAGTCCCGGGTACTTCTTCGTCACGGTGCCGAGCGCCGCCGCCGTGGTGAAGTCCTGCCGGTACGACTGCTTCCAGGTCCGGCCGTTCGTCGTCACGTTCCCGCGCGGCATGCCGGTCGTCTCGGCGATCTTCGCCACGGCGGTGGAGGACGCCGGCAGGGCGGCGGCCCGTGCGGACACCGGGGCACCGCCGACCAGGGCGGTCGTCGAGACGAGGGCGACGGTGAGGGTAGCGACGACGACGAACGGGGACCGCATGCGAACTGCCTCCTGCGTGGGGGATGCTCTGGACGTGGTGTGTGCGAGGCAGTATCGGGCGTCCGGTGCAGGCCGTTAGCAGTCAGGCCGTCGGGTTTCGGTGCGGGTCAGATCTCGACGTCGCTCCCCATCGTCACGGTGCGCTGCGCGGGCAGCCCGAAGCGAGCCGCGGGGTCGGCGGCGTTGTGCGCGAGGCCGACGAAGAGCTTCTTCCGCCACGACACCATGCCGCGGTTGCCGGGGGTCGGCCGGAGTGCGCCGCGGGAGATGAAGTACGACGCGTGCTGCATCTCCTCGGGGTCGATGTCGAGGACCTCGGCCAGGCAGGCGGCGTGCAGCGCCTTCGGCAGGTCCTGGTCGTCCGAGAAGCCGAACTTCACCGTGATGTGGTCGATCCCGTCATCCTCGTAGCCGAGGTCGTCGCGGAAGAACGCCTTCGCGTGCGGGACGTGCGGCACGTTGGCGGTGAGGACGGACACGATGAGCACGGTGCGGTGCAGCACGTGGTTGTGCTCGACGTTCGCGCGGAGCGCCAGCGGGGTGGTCTCCTTGTTCGGGTGCGGGAACACCGCCACCCCGGGCACGCGCGGGATGTGGTGCTCGTTGACCCGTTCGATGAAGTCGGCGAGGGACCCCTCGCGTTCCTTCCGTTCCTCTTGCACGAGGGCGCGCCCGCGCCGCCAGGTGGTCATCACGGTGATCACGGCGAGGGCGATGAGGAGCGGCACCCACCCGCCGTGGACGATCTTCGACAGGTTGCCGGCGAGGAACGTCAGCTCGAGGCCGCCGAACGCCACGGCCGCGACGACGAGCTTCCACGGCTTCCACTTCCAGAGCGGTCGCACGACGAGCAGCAGCAGGATCGTGTCGACGACGAGCGCACCGGTGACGGACACCCCGTAGGCGGTGGCGAGGTTCGCCGAGGACCGGAAGGCGAGCATGATCGCGAGCACGCCGATGAACAGCAGCAGGTTGACGGCCGGCAGGTAGATCTGTCCGCTCTCCTGCCGCGACGTCTGCCGGATCGTCAGCGGCGGCAGCAGCCCGAGCTGGACCGCCTGCCGGGTGAGCGAGAACGCCCCGGAGATGACGGCCTGGCTCGCGATCACGGTGGCGATCGTCGCGAGCACGACCACCGGCAGGCGGAGCCCGTCCGGGAACAGCAGGAAGAAGGGGTCCTTCGCGGCGGACGGGTCGCTCAGCACGAGCGACGCCTGTCCGAGGTAGTTGAGGACGAGCGCGGGGAACACGACGAAGAACCACGCGCGGAGGATCGGGGTCCGCCCGAAGTGCCCCATGTCGGCGTACAGCGCCTCGGCACCGGTGATCACCAGCACGACCGCGCCCATCGCCACGAAGGTGATGTACGGGTGCGCGAACGTGAACGCGATCGCCCACGTCGGGGAGAGCCCCTGCAGGACCCCGGGGTGCGCGAGGATGTGCGGCACGCCGGCGGCGGCGATGACCACGAACCAGAGCAGCATGACCGGGCCGAACAGGTTGCCGACCTTGCCGGTGCCGAACCGCTGCGCGGCGAACAGCACGACGAGGATGACCGCGGCGATCGGCACCACGAGGTGCCCCACCGACGGCGCTGCCGTCCCGAGCCCCTCGACCGCCGACAGCACCGAGACCGCCGGGGTGATCACCGAGTCGCCGTAGAAGAGCGAGACGCCGACGATCCCGATGACGAGGAAGATCGTCGCCCCGCCACGGCGCTTCGCGTACAGCCGGCGTGCGAGTGCGGCGAGCGCCATCACCCCGCCCTCGCCGTCGTTGTCCGCCCGCATGAGCACGAGGACGTACTTGATCGAGACGATGATCGTGATGCTCCAGAACATCATCGAGATGACGCCGTAGACGTCCTCCTGGTTCGCCTTGACCAGACCGTCGTCGATCGTGAACACCGTGCGCAGCGCGTACAGCGGACTCGTGCCGATGTCGCCGAACACCACGCCGAGGGCGGCGAGGGCGAGGACGGCGATCCCCTTGCCGGGACCGTGGTGACCGTCGTCGGTCGTCTCGGTCGTCGGTGCCTGAGAGCGGGTCTCGGTCACGCTCGTCACTTCCGTCTCCGGCCGTCCGGGCGACGGCCGCCGCTCATCATCGCACCGGCGGAGGGCTGACGCTCGCAGGTGGCGCACATGCGTGCGCTGCGCGGCCGTCGTGGTGCGTCAGGGCAGCTGGCGGGCCAGCTCGTCGGCGACGGCCGCGGCGAACGCGTCGGCGCCGGCGTGGTCGTCGGCGGCCACCGTCACCACGGCACCCACGCCGTCCGGAGCGCCCGCGCCCGCGCTGCCTTCGTCGAAGAGGAGCATCTGGCCGTACGCCCCGTGCAGGCGCCAGAGCCGGCCCGGTCCGCCCCACCCGGCCATCGCGTACCGGTCGTACCCGGGGTCCGTGCCCTCCCGCCGCACCCAGTCCGTGTGCATGGCGTCGCACCACCGGCCACTCACGACCCGCTGCCCGTCGACGACACCGCGGTCGCGGACCAGGCGACCGATCCGCGCGAGCCCCTCGGTCCGGAGCGCGATCCCCTCGCCCGCGGCGACGTACCCGTTCGGGCAGCGCTCCCACGCGACGCCCGTGATGCCGAGCGGTGCGAACAGCCGCTCCGAGACGAACGCCCCGACGTCGCCGACGCGGGTCTCGAGGACGCGCATCGCGGTGTACGTGCTCGCGTTCGCGTACTGGAACACCCGGCCACGAGAGGGCCGGGCGAGGAACTCGGCGGCGAGGTCGGGCCAGTCGGTCCGCTCCGTCGGCGACCACGGCATGTCGATGCCGCTCGTCATCGTCAGCAGGTGCCGGAGGGTGACCGCGTCGACGCCGGGTCCGGTGACGAACTCGGGCAGGTACCGGGCGACGGGGACGTCCACGTCGATCAGCCCGTCGTCGGCGGCGATGCCGGTGGCGAGGACGCACACGCCCTTGGCCGCCGAGTGGACCTCGCGGCGGACGTCCGGTGTCCAGTGGTGTTCGGCGACGTCGTCACCGACGAGCACGTGCAGCCCGTGGGCGGCGAAGCCGGTCGTGTCGGCCCGGCGGACGAGGGCGTCGAGGATCACTTGCGCGCGGCTCACGGCCCCATCCTCTCGCACCTGTTGCTTCGAGTTCGAAGCAGTGCTACCGTTCCCGCAGTGCTTCGAACTCGAAGCAACAACGAAGGGGAAGCAGCCATGCAGGCAGTGCAGTTCGAACAGGTCGGTGGGCCCGAGGTCCTTGAGGTCGTCGACGTGGAGCAGCCGACTCCCGGCGCCGGCGAGGTGCGGGTCCGCGTCGCCGCATCCGCCTACAACGCAGCGGACGGCGGGATGCGGGGCGGGTTCCTGCCGATCCCGATCTCGCTGCCGCACGTGCCCGGGTACGACGTCTCGGGCACCGTCGACGCACTCGGCGACGGCGTCGAGGGGATCACGGTCGGCGACGAGGTGATCGGGTTCCTGCCGATGGAGCGCGACGGCGGCGCCGCGCAGTACGTCGTCGCCCCGGTCGAGGCCCTCGTGCCGGCACCGACCAGCATCCCGCTCGCCGACGCGGCGGCCCTGCCCTCCGTCGCCCTGACCGCGTGGCAGGCGCTCTTCGACGACGGGCACCTGACCGACGGTCAGCGCGTGCTCATCGTCGGCGCCGGCGGCGTCGTCGGCAAGTACGCCGTCCAGCTCGCGAAGCGCGCCGGAGTCACCGTGGTCGCCACGGCCAGCCCCCGGAGCGCCGACGCCGTCCGCGCCGCCGGTGCCGACCAGGTGATCGACCACACCACGACCGAACCGCTCGACGCCCTCGACGGTCAGGTCGACGTCCTGCTCAACCTCGCACCGATCGCCCCGGAGCAGTTCGCCGCCGACGTCGCCGCCGTCCGCGACGGCGGCACCGTCGTCAGCACCACCCCCGCCGTGGCGACACCCGACGACGCGGCTCGCGGCGTGCGCGCCGCGACCGTGTTCGTCCGGCCGGACCGGCAGCGCCTCGCCGAGCTCGTCGCCCTCGTCGACGCGGGCGACCTGACGGTCGAGGTCACCAGGCGCATCACGCTCGCGGAGCTGCCGGCGCTCCACGCCGAGGCCGAGGCGGGGCGGATCGTCGGCAAGGTGGTCGTGCTGCCGTGACCGACGACGGCCTGGAGGCGCGGTGCCAGCTGGCACCGCGCCTCCAGGCCGTCATCCGGTCACGTCGCGGACCGGTGACGCCCCGACGAGCCGGTGCAGGAGCACCGGGGCGAACAGCTCGCGCACCGACAGCACCACGCGCACCGGTCGGCGCGTCGCCGACCCGTCGGTCCGCAGGTCCGCACGCGTCCGGCCACGATCCGGACCGTCCTCGGTCGTGACGAGGACCGGGACCTCCAGGGTGTTCGTGACGTCGGACTCGCCGGTGAGCACCGCTGCGGCGAGCGGGTCGTGCAGGATCGCCACCCGGGTTCCGTAGACCGTCGCGTAGAAGTCGAAGTACGTGTCGAGCATCGCGCCGATGCTCGCGGACGGCTCCGGTGCGCGCAGCAGCTCCTCGAGGTGCTCCTGCAGGAACCGGTGACCGGTGGTCACGTCGAGGGGCACCAGGGTGATCGGCCAGTCCGCGGCGAACACGGCGTCGGCGGCCTCGGGGTCGTTGTGGATGTTCGCCTCGGCCAGCGGCGTGACGTTCCCGGGCACCAGGAACGCGCCGCCCATCACGGTGACGTCCCGCACCAGCGCCGGCAGCTCCGGCTCGAGCTGCAGGGCGCGGGCGAGGTTCGTGAGCGGGCCGATCGCCAGGACACGCAACTCGCCGGGGTGCTGCCGGGCCGCGGACACGAGCAGGTGTGCGGCGTCCTGCTCGTCCGTCGCCCGCAAGCTGGTCGGCAGCACCACGCCACCGATGCCGTTGTCGCCGTGCACGTGCGGGGCTCCGCCGGCGTACCCGCGCGTAAGGAAGTCGCGCTCGCCCACCGCCACCGGAACGTCCTCGAGCCCCACCAGGTCGAGCAGGTCCAGCGTGTTGCGGGCGGCGGTCGCGGCGTCGGTGTTGCCGGACACGGTGCCGACCCCGACGAGCCGGACGGCGTCGCTCTGCGCGAGGAAGGCGATCGCGAGCGCGTCGTCGATGCCGGTGTCGCAGTCGAGGAAGACCAGGTCGGGGTGTTCGGCCACAGGGGTTCCTCCGTTCGACCGCCCGGGACCGGGCGCGCAGTGGACGATACCGCGAGACCGAGTGGGGGCTCGGCGGCGGCGGCCGGCGGCGGCGGCGTCAGCCGGCGGCGGCCGGTCGGTCCTGGTCGGCGCCGTCCCAGAGGTCCGCGCACGGCACCTGCTCGGCGCCCACCGAACGCAGGTACGCACCCGCGCCCCGGTCCGCGCTCGACGGATCGGCTGCGGCGCCGTCGAGGTGGTCGGACAACGCGGCCCAGTGCGACCGGCCGATCAGGACCGGGTGCCCTGGACGCTCCCCGTACACGGCCTGCCGCACCGCCGTCGCCCGTCCCGTCCGCGCGCCGAGGACCCGTCGGACAGCCTCGGACGGCAGGCCCGGCAGGTCGACGAGCGTCACGAGGGCGGCGTCCACCGGCGGCGAGGACACGGCGAGCGCCGCCAGCCCGCGGGCCAGCGACGCGCCGAGGCCTGTCGCCCAGTCCGGCGCGACGACGGTTCGCACGCCGGGCCGGTCGTGCAGCAGCACGGCGGCCTCGTCGGCGCGTGCACCGAGCACCACGACGACGCCGTCGCAGCCGCCCGCGAGCATCGTCGCCGCGGCGTGCACCGTCCACGGGGTGCCGTCCGGCCCCGCGACGAGGGCCTTCGGCCGCCCCATCCGGGTCCCGGCACCGGCCGCGAGCAGGAGACCCGTGGTGCGACCGCCCTCCGCCGTCACACGAAGCCCGGCACGGCGGTCCAGGCCGCCGGCGCCTCGGCAACGCCGTCGCGGACGACCGTGCCGGCGATGAGCCCGTACGGCCGGTCGGCGGCGAAGAAGACCTCGCCCGGGTTGTCGAGGCCGAACGGCGCCAGGTCGACCAGGAAGTGGTGCTTGTTCGGCATCGCGAAGCGGACCTCGGCGATCTCGGGGAACGCCTCGATCGCCGCGCGGCCCATCGCGAAGAGCGTCTGCTGGAGCGCCAGCGAGTGCAGCTCGGCGAAGGTCGCGAGCATCCGGTCGAGGACCCCCTCGTACAGCGCGTCGTAGTCGATCCCGGCCGCGACGGCCTCGGGCGTGTACCGCCAGCGGGCCGTCACCGAGGTCGCGAGGATGCGGTCGTCGGTCTCGGCGAGCGTGGTGTACCCGTCCCGCGGGAACCCGTGGAACTCGCTGCCGGTCGACTTGAGGACGGTGAGGTCGGTGACGCCCGCGACCACGTGGACGTCCTCGCCGTCGAACTGCACCACCGCGGTGCGGGTGCCGCGGCCGGCCCGCACGAAGGCGTGGTCGTGCTCGCTGCCGTCCACCGCGATGCGTTCCCAGGCGTGCTGCTCGGCAGACAGCGTGGCCCCCTCGTACCAGTCGAACGCGGTCGTGAAGTGCCGGCCGAGCCGGAGCAGGAAGTCCTCCGGGGTGTGCACGCCGTGCTCACGGGCGAACGCGTAGACGGTGTTCTTCTGCGTGTCCGTCGCGAGGACCTTGGCGTTGTCGCCGTCGGTGTACGAGTCGGCGAGCGCCGTCCCGCGCAGCTGCGTGGTGATCGTCAGGTCCTCGATCTCGTGCCGCGGGGTGTCCCGCGTCACCCGGACGAGCCGGACCTCGGCCTTGCCGTACTGGTTGGCGCCGAGGTGCACGGTCGTGGCGGTCGAGGTCGGGGTGGCGGTGGTGCCCGCGGTCGTGTCGGTCATGTCCCGGAGGATTCCACCCGGTTGTTTCGGCGGTGTCTCCGGCAGGTGACGGCTCGTCGCGACCGCCGTCATCCAGCGTTCCCGGCCCGTAACCGTGCTGAAACACCCGTTCCGTACGGTGGCCGACACGAGATTCGATCCGAGGAGGTCACCGTGGGCAGCAGCAGCTCGACGCGTCCGACCTCGGCGTGGAACCGCGGGATGATCGCGCACGGCCGACGGCGGGGACGTGTCCTCCACTCCCCCTCCACCCCGATCGGACCCTTGCATGGACCTCGTCACCGTCCGCAGCGTGCGGATGCCCGCGCACCGCGACGACCTCGCCCTCACCGCGCGTGAACGCCCCCTCGCCGGCGGCACGTGGCTCTTCTCCGAGGAGCAGCCCGGCCTGACCGGCCTCGTCGACCTGACCGCGCTCGGCTGGCCGGACGTCGAACGGACGCCAGGCACGCTGACGATCGGCGCGACGTGCACGATCGCGTCCCTGCTCCGGTTGCAGCCGGCACCGGAGTGGTCGGCGTGGCCGCTCGTGGACCGCTGCGCCAACGCCCTGCTCGCGTCGTTCAAGGTCTGGAACAGCGCCACCGTGGGCGGCAACGTCGCCGTGGGGCTGCCCGCCGGCGCGATGACCGCACTGCTGACCACGCTCGACGCGACCGCGGTGGTCTGGACGTCGGACGGCGGCGAGCGCCGACTGCCGGTGGCGGACCTCGTGCTCGGCGTCCGGTCGCTCGCCCTCGACGCCGACGAGGTCATCCGGGCGTTCGAGGTGCCGGAGGCTGCGCTGACCGCGACCACCGGGTTCCGCCGGGTGTCGCTCAGCCCGCACGGCCGGTCCGGCGCACTCGTCACCGCCCGGTGGTCGTCGGCCGGGTTCGTGCTCGTCGTCACCGCGGCGACACCCCGGCCGCTCGTGCTGCGGTTCCCGTCGGTCCCCGAGCCCGCCGTGCTCGAGGCGGCGCTGGCCCGGCACGACGACTGGTACGACGACCCGCACGGCTCCCCCGCGTGGCGGCGCGCGGTGAGCACCCGCTTCGCGCTCGAGCTGCGCGACGAGGCGGCAGCGACGACGGTGGGTGCGGCATGAGGATCGACGTGGACGGGACGCCCTTCGAGGTGGACCCGCAGCCCGGCCAGGTCCTCCGCACGCTGCTGCGCGAGCACGGCGTCACCTCGGTGAAGAAGGGCTGCGACGCGGGCGACTGCGGGGCCTGCTCGGTGCTCGTCGACGGCGTCCCCGTGCACTCCTGCATCACCCCGGCGCACCGGCTGGAGGGCCGATCGGTGACCACCGCCGCGGGGCTCGGGACCCCGGAGGACCCGCACCCCGTGCAACGCGCCTTCGCCGACGCGGCCGCCTTCCAGTGCGGGTTCTGCACGGCGGGGTTCGTGGTGACCGCGTCCACGCTCGGCCCCGACGACCTGGCCGACCGGCACCGCCGCCTGAAGGGGAACCTCTGCCGGTGCACCGGGTACCGGGCGATCGAGGACGCCCTGGACGGCGTCACGAACACCGCGTGCGCTGGCGCGGGGGAAGCGATCGGCCGGTCCGTCGCCGCCCCGGCCGCGCAGCGGATCGTCACCGGGCAGGAGGAGTACACGCTCGACGTGCGCGGCACCGAGGCGCTGCTGCACCTCGCCGTGCTCGGCAGCCCGCACCCGCACGCCCGGATCACCGCGATCGACACGGCGGCGGCCGAGGCCCTGCCCGGCGTGCACGCCGTCCTGACCCACCACGACGACCCCGGCGTGCTCTTCTCGACGGGCCGGCACGAGTCACGGCTCGACGACCCGGACGACACGCTGGTGTTCGACCGCGTGCTGCGCTTCCGTGGGCAGCGCGTCGCGGCCGTCGTCGCCGACAGCGTCCGGACCGCCGAGCTGGCGTGCGACCTGGTCCGCGTCGAGTACGAGGTGCTGCCGAGCGTGCACGACCCGGACGCCGCGCGCCGACCGGGCGCGCCCCTGCTGCACGGCGAGAAGTCGACCGCCGAGCACCGGATCGCCGAACCGGGGCGCAACGTCGTCGCGGCGCTGCACGGTGCGACGGGTGACGTCGACGCCGCCCTGGCCGGGGCCGACGCGACCGTCGACGGCACCTGGTCGACGGGACGGGTCTCGCACGCCGCCCTCGAGACGCACGCCACCAGGGGTCGACTGGATGCGGACGGGCGGCTCGTGCTGCGGACCGCCACGCAGGTACCGTTCCTGGTGCGCGACGAGATCGCCCGCGTCTTCGGGCTCGACCCCGAGCGCGTCCGGGTGATCGCGAAGCGGGTCGGTGGCGGGTTCGGCGGCAAGCAGGAGCTGCTCACCGAGGACCTCGTCACGCTCGCGGTCCTGCGCACCCGACGCACCGTGCAGTACGAGTACAGCCGGCAGGACGAGTTCACGATCGCGCCGACCCGGCACCCGATGCGCGTGCGGGTCCGGCTCGGCGCCGGCACCGATGGTGTCCTCACCGCGATGCACGTCGACCAGACCATGGACACCGGCGCGTACGGCAACCACGGCGTCGGCGTCATGTTCCACTCGGTCAGCGAGTCCGTCGCGGTCTACCGGTGCCCCGTGAAGCGGGTCGACGCGGAGTCCGTCTACACGAACAACCTGCCCGCCGGGGCCTTCCGGGGTTACGGCCTCGGGCAGGTGGTCTTCGCGATCGAGTCCGCGATGGACGAACTCGCACGGCAGCTCGGCATCGACCCGGTCGAACTCCGGCGGCGGAACGTCATCGTGCCCGGCGACCCGCTGGTCGTCACCGACCCCGACGAGGAGACCGACCTGCGGTGGGAGGGCAGCTACGGGCTCGACCAGTGCCTGGACCTCGTCGAGGATGCCCTCGCGCGCCCACTGCCCGAGGTCCCCCGGATGGACGGCCCCGTGCTCGACGGCTCACCGGACTGGGCATACGGCACCGGGATCGCCCTGGCGGCCATCGCGACCATGCCACCGCGCGGCCACCACGCGCACACCACGGTCGAGCTCCGGCCCGGTGGGCGCTACCGGATCGGCGTCGGCACGGCCGAGTTCGGCAACGGCACGACCACGGTGCACACCCAGCTCGTCGCGGACGCGCTCGGCACCACGCCGGACCGGGTGGACGTGCACCAGTCCGACACCGACGCCGCCGAGCACGACACCGGCGCGTTCGGGTCGGCGGGGGTCGTCGTCGCCGGGCGCGCGCTGTACGCCGCCGCGCAGGCACTCCGCGACGACCTCGTCGCCCGCGCGATGGCGATCGTCGCCGCGCGCACGCCCCGCACGGCCGACGGTCCGCTCGGCCCCGCGGTCGTCGTCGGACCGGACGGCGTCCGCATCGGGAACGACCACGTCGGGCACCACGAGCTGCTCGCCGACGGCCCGGCGCTCGCACACGGACGCCACGACGGCACACCCCGGTCGCTGGCGTTCACGGTGCACGGCGCACGCGTCGCCGTGCACCGCCCCACCGGCGAGGTCCGGGTGCTGCAGAGCGTGCAGGCCGTCGACGCCGGGACCGTCCTCAACCCGGAGCAGCTGCGCGGACAGGTCGAGGGCGGGTCGGCACAGGCGATCGGCTCGACCCTGTACGAGGAGGTCCTCCTCGACGACACCGGCCGGGTCCTCACCGACGCCTTCCGCTCCTACCGGGTGCCGAAGATCTCCGACGTGCCCCGCACCGAGGTGCTGTTCGCCCGCACGCACGACCCGCTCGGACCCCTCGGGGCGAAGTCGATGAGCGAGGCGCCGTACAACCCCGTCGCGCCGGCGGTCGCGAACGCGGTGCGCGATGCGATCGGGATCCGCCCGTACCGGCTGCCGATGACCCGTGACCGGGTCTGGGCCATGCTCGCCGACGCAACCGACGCAACCGACGCCGACGCGACCGATGCGAGCGCCGCGACCGATGCGGACGACCCGCGCGACGCGGTGGACGCGACCGCCGTCGGAGGTGCCTGATGTTCGAACTCGCACCGCGCCTCCTGGCCGTGCTCGACGCCGGCGACCCCGTCATCGTCGCGACCGCCGTCTCCCTGCAGGGCAGCGCACCGAGCGGCGCGGGGACGTCGATGGCGGTCCTGCCCGGCGGCGAGGTCGTCGGGACGATCTCCGGCGGCTGCGTCGAGGGCTCGCTGTACGGCACCGCGGAGGAGGTCCTCGCCACCGGCGTCGCGGTCCTCGAGCGGTTCGGGTTCGACGAGACCGGGCCTGCGGCCGACCCCGACGCCGTTTGGGCGCCCGCGCTCCGGTGCGGCGGCCGGATCGAGGTGCTCGTGCACCGGGTCGGACCGGACGACCACGCGGTGGTCGATGCCCTGCGGCGGGCCGAGGCGGGCTCCCCGGTGTCCCTGGCGCTCTCGCTCGACCCGGGGACGCTCGCCACCGTCGTCACCGCGCCGGAGGGCTGCCGCGGACGGGTCTTCACCGAGCGGGCAGACACCCGTCCCCGGTGCGTCGTGGTCGGTGCCGTCGAGTTCGCCGTCGCGGTGACGAACGCGGCGGCGGTCCTCGGCTACGCGGTGACCGTCGTGGACCCGCGCCCGGTGTTCCTCACCGACGAGCGCTTCCCGGCCGCCGACCAGCGCGTCGTCGGGTGGCCGACCCGGGTGCTCGCGGAGACACCCGTCGACGAGAGCACCGTGGTCGTCGTGCTCTCCCACGACGACCGGTTCGACGCGGCCGTGATCGATCTCGCGCTCCGGCGCGGCGCCGGGTACGTCGGTGCGATGGGGTCGCGCGCGACGCACGAGCGGCGGCTCGAGGAGCTCCGGGCGCTGGGGACGCCTGAACTCGGTCGGCTCCGGTCCCCGATCGGGCTCGACATCAGTGCGGTCACGCCGGCGGAGATCGCGGTCGCGGTGATGGCCGAGGTGATCGCGGTGCGGAACGGGGCCGGCGGTGGCGCGCTCACCGGCGGCGAGGGTCCCTTGCACCGGCGACGGGGCGAGGCGCTGCGCGTGTGACGCACGGCGCGGGGCGGCCTGCGCGCACGCGCCCCCGCCCGCGCGCTCAGTCGTCGCGCAGGTACCCGGTCTCCGGATCGACATCGGCCAGGAACGAGCGGAGCTCGCCGCGCATCCGCTCGCCGTCCACCTCGAGCTCACGTTCAGCCGGGACCGAGACGGAGCCGTCCGTCCAGGTCGAGCGTCCACCGTCGTGCCAACCGAACGGGCCGGCGAGCGCGGTGAGCCGGAGGTGCTCCCGCGGATCGGACAGCTGCCACCCGTAGTTCACGGCCACGACGTGGCTCTCGCCGTCGACGTCGACACGTGCACGGCTGTCGCCGAGTCCGCCGGTGAGGACCTCTTCGTCCGCCCACACGAAGAACTGGCTCACCCAGTCGTCGGCGTCTTCCGGCGGCGCGAACAGCCACCACTGCGGCGCGCCCGTCGAGGGCAGGCGGACCCGGAGTCGCGCGGAGGGAGCGCCGGCGTGCGCGAACGTCAGGCCGAGCACGCCGTCCTCGGTGCGCACGTCGGAGACGGTGTAGCCGTCGCGCGGCCCCGCGGCGTGGAACGCGGCGACGATGGCCTGGTCGGTGAGCACGGTCCGATCCTGCCACCCGACGCCGGTCAGGCGTCGACCGGCGTCCGCGCCAACCGCTCGGCGAGCCGGGCCGCCACCTCGCGCTCGTCCGCCGACACGAGCCTCCCGTCCCGGACCACCACACGCCCGCCGACGACGACGTGCCGGGGACGACGACCGGGCGATGCCCAGAGCAGACCGGCCACCACGTCGTCGACCCCCGCGTCCGCGACACCGGAGACGTCCCACACGCACAGGTCACCGGCGGACCCGGCACCGAGGCGCCCGAGCTCGGGACGCCCGAGCCCGACGGCCGATCCCTCCGTCATCATGCCGAGCACCTGCCGCGCCGGCAGCTGTGGCCCGACGAGCGCGGAGACCTGCATCGCGAGCCGGCCGTCCGCGAGCAGGTGGCCCGCGTCGTTGCTGCCGCCACCGCTCGTGCCGAGACCGACCGTGATCCCCGCCGCGGCCAGGCGCGCGACGGGCGCGATCCCCCAGCCCATCGGCACGTCGCAGCCCGGTGCGTGGGTCGCGGTGACCCCGGTGGCGGCGAGCCGCGCGATCTCGTCGTCGGTCACGTCGCACAGGTGGGCGATCGTGACGTCGGGCGCGAGCCACCCCCAGTCCTCGAGCAGGTCGAGGGGCCGCCGCCCGTAGCGTTCCAGCGCGATCGCCGTGTCGACCTGCTCGTTGGCCTGCGTCCTCCGCCGGAGACCGTGCTGCGCGGCGACCTCGCCGAGGGCGCGGAACGTGGCCTCGCCGTCGGAGTGCACCCCCGCCGGTCCCACGGCGACCTGCAGCAAGCCGTCCGGATCGACGCCGCCCACGGCCTCCGCGTGGAGCAGCCCCGACGCGATCGCGTCCGCAGACGTCGCGGCTCGCTGGGCGTCGTCCCGCGCCGAACCACGGACGAACACGAGCCGCCCACCGAGCCCTCGCACGGCGTCGACCGTCGCGGCGGCGAGTGCCACCGTGTCGTCGGTGGTCGCGTCGGCGGGCCAGTTCAGGTGGTGGTCGGCGATGGTCGTGACCCCGGACAGGAGGCCCTCGGCGGCCCCGGCGGACGCGGCCAGTCCGTAGAGCTCGGGATCGTGGCCGACCCGCGTGTACGCCTGCGCCATCGTCGGCAGCCAGTCCGCCATCGGCACGCCACGGGTCCCCGGGAGCGTCCGGAACGCGGTCTGCAGCAGGTGGTGGTGCGCGTTGACGAGACCAGGGGTGACGACGCACCCCGACGCGTCGAGGGTGCTCGCGACGTCGCTGCCGTCGTCCACGACGACGTCGCCGTCGCGCTCGGTCCGGTGGTCGACGAGGACGCGGCGGGCGCCGGTGACGGTCAGCATGCAGGCGTTTCTAGCAGCCCGCTGTTTCCGGCCCGTGACGGCCCGTTCCCGTCCGGTCGCCGAGGCCTTCCGGGAAACCCGCCCGTAACCCCCGCGGAACACCCGGCCCGTACGGTCGCAGCATGTCTCAGACCCTCATCCGCGCCGGCTGGGTGCTCACCGCCGCACCGGACGACTCCGCCACGCCCGCTGCGATCCGCGACGGCGCCGTCCTGCTCGACGGCGATCGGATCGCCGCGGTCGGGACCTTCGCGGAGCTGTCCGCCGCCCACCCCGGGGCCGCGGTGCGCGGTGGCGCGTACGACATCGTCACGCCCGGTTTCGTGAACACCCACGGGCACTTCAGCGAGGGACTCATCACGGGCATCGGCTCGCAGTACACGCTGTGGGAGTGGCTCACCGCCCTGATCGGTCGTGTCAACCCGGTGATGACCCGCGAGAAGGCGTACGCGGGCACGATGCTGCAGGGCATCCAGATGCTCCGGAGCGGGGTCACGACCGCGAACGACATGTTCTGCGCGGACCCGATGCCCGACGAACCGGCGACGCCCGGGGTCGTGCAGGCGCTCGAGGAGCTCGGCCTGCGCGGCGTGGTGTCGTTCGGCTCGGGTGACGTCGACCGTGACTTCGGGGCGACGCCGATCCTCGAGGAGTTCGAGGCCCTCCGCGAAGCCGCCGACGCCAGCCGCTACAGCTCGTTCCGCGTCGGTGTCTCGTCGATCGGCCGCTACACCGACGACACCTGGCAAGAGCACGTCGACTACGCCGTCGCGGGCGGCCACGGCGTGCACGTGCACTTCCACGAGGTGCGCGAGGAGGTCACCGCGGCACGACAGCGGACCGGTCGGACGGCGATCGGGCACGCCGAGGCGACGGGCATGCTGCAGGTGCCGGTGATCGCGGCGCACAGCGTCTGGGTCGACCGCGAGGACCGTGAGCGCTACGCGGCGCACGGCGTCGGCGTCGCCCACAACCCGGTGGCGAACGGGATCCTGGCGAGCGGCATCGCGCCGGTCGCGGAGTTCCGGGCGCTCGGCGTGCCGGTCGGGATCGGCGTGGACGGCCCGGCGTCGAACGACTCGCAGGACTTCCTGCAGGCGATGAAGACCGCCGCCCTCCTCGCCCGGGTCCGCGACCTGCAGGCCACCGCGATGAGCGCCCGCGAGGCGTTCGAGATGGGCACGATCGGCGGCGCCCGCGCCCTGCGCATGAACGACACGATCGGGTCGCTCGAGCCCGGCAAGCGCGCGGACCTCGTCGTGTTCGACGGTGAGAGCCCGACCCTGGCGAACGTCCACGACCCCTACCAGGCGGTCGTGTTCGTGGCCGGCAGCCGCGAGGTCAAGGACGTCTGGGTCGACGGCGAGCTGAGCCTGGCCGACGGCGAGGTCACCCGGGTCGACGTGCACGAGGCGGTCGCGCGGGCGCGGCCGCTCGCACGGCAGCTGGTCGCCGAGGCGGGCTTGGAGCGCCTGTCGGCGCTCACCGGTGGACCGCTCGACGACACCGAACGCCCGTAGCGGGGCCGGGACGCGACGGACGGGAGGCAGTGCGCACGTCGCGCGCACTGCCTCCCGTCCGTCGTCCTCAGAGTTCCAGGACCAGGCGCGGGCAGCCGCGTCGGGCGCGGGACACGCAGACCATCATGGTGCGGTCGTCGGCCTGCTCCTCGGGGCTGAGCACGGTGTCGCGGTGGTCGACCGCACCCTCGAGGACGGGCGTCTCGCACGTGCCGCAGGTGCCTTCGCGGCAGGACGACAGGACGAACGCGCCCGCCTCCTCGGCGACCTCGAGCAGGGTCCGGTCGGCCGGCACGGTGACGGTGACCCCGGTGACGGCGAGCTCCACCTCGAAGGGCTCGCCCGGCGCGTCCACGTCGGCGGCGGGCTCGAAGCGCTCCACCCGGACGCTCCCGGCCGGCCAGTGCGCCGCGGCCGCCTCGACCGCGTCCATCAGCCGGCGCGGGCCGCAGCAGTAGACGACGGCGTCACGGACCGATCCGAGCAGCGCGTCGAGGTCGAGCCGCGTGCCCTCGTCGGAGACGGCGAGCCCGACCCGGTCCGGGTGCTCGGCGACGAGGGCGTCGGCGAACGCCATCCGGTCCCGCCGCCGGCCCGCGTAGTGCAGTTCCCACGGCGTACCGGCACGCTCCGCCGCGGCCACCATCGCGGCGATCGGCGTGATGCCGATGCCGCCCGCGACGAACACCGCCGGGCGACCGGGGTCGAAGCCGAAGTGGTTCCGGGGCCCGGCGACGGTGGTCTCGGCGCCGACCTCGAGGCCGTCGTGCACCGCGGCCGACCCGCCCCGCCCGGCGGCTTCACGGAGGACGGCGATCCGCCAGTGGCCGTCCGGTGTGGTCGCGACGAGGGAGTACTGGCGCTCGGTGCCGGGCGCGACCTCGAGGTCGATGTGGGCGCCGGGCTCCCACTCCGGCAACGGAGCACCGTCGAGCGCGGCGAGGTCGAGCACCACGACGTCGTCGGTCACGCGTTCGCGCCCGGCGACGCGGACCCGGTGCCGCGCGGCGGCACCCGTCGGGCCAGCAGCGGTCGGGCCGGCACCGGTCGGGCCGGCACCGGTCGACGCCGCGCTCACGACGCCGCTCCGGTGCGCGGGGACTCCTTGACGACGATCATGTGGAACCGGCTGCCGTCGGCGCTCGCCCACCGGTGCCCGGTCCCGCCGCGGTAGTACGCGGAGTCGCCCGGTCCGAGTCGCAGCGGCGGTCGGCCCCGCAGGTCGAGCAGGACGTCGCCGGCGAGCACCGTCAGGAACTCGTCCTCGTGGTGCTCGAAGTACTCGCCGAGGTCGGTGTTGTCCCCGACCCACTCGAGCGGTTCGAAGGCGTGCGGTCCGGCGTGCACGAGCAGCCGCGCCTCGCCGCTCGAGAACGGCCCGCGCGCGCCCTCGCCGGCGCGGATGACCTCCGGCGTCTGGTCGTCGGGTTCCTCGCGCTCGGGCGCCCCGGCGGCCAGGAGCGCGACCTGCGTGGTGTCGAGCGCCGCGGCGATCTTCTCGAGCGAGACCATGCTCGCCCGCGAGTGCCCGCGCTCGACCTGGCTGAGGAAGGGGTGCGACAGTCCGGTGCGGTCGGCGAGCTGCACGAGGGTCATCCGGGCGGCACGGCGGCGGCTCCGGACGTGTTCGCCGATCCGTCGAGCCTGTTCGTCGACGACCCGGTCGGTGTCGAGGAGGTCGGTGGGCATCGCGCTCCGTTCGTGGTCTGCGGGCGGTGGGCGTTCCGGAGTCGACTGCTCGTCACAGTCGGCAACCGGCACGAAACGGGTGGGAAACACGCCGCACCTAGCATCGTGAATGTTGATGCGATCAACATTCTCACACACGATCGAGAGGGTCCCATGGAGTCGTCACTGCCCCGCCGGATCACCCTCCTGCGGTCCGCGCTCCTGCCCGACGGCGGACTCGTCGACGTCGCGATCCGCGGCGAACACGTCACCGAGGTCGTGCCGGCCGGCTCGCTCGGCGCTCCGGCCGAGAGCACGCTCGACCTGGCCGGACGCCTGCTGCTGACCGCCCCGGCCGACCCGCACGCCCACCTCGACAAGGCGCTCAGCGCCGACCGGATCCACCCGCCGCTCGGCGACCTCGGCTCGGCGATCACCGCGTGGTCGGAGTACGCGACGACGATGTCGGTCGACGAGATCGCCGACCGCGCCCGGACCCAGGCGCTCGCGATGCTGGCCGCCGGCACGACCGCCGTCCGCAGCCACGTCGACGTCCTGAGCGCCCACGGGTCCGCGACGGTCGCCGACGCCGTGCGCGGTGCCGAGGCCCTGGTCCGCGTCCGCGAGGAACTCGCCGACCTGATGGACATCGAGCTCGTCGCCCTCGCCGGCCCCCTCGCGCCGGACGACCACGTGGCAGCCGTCCTCGACCTCGGCGTCGACCTGGTCGGTGGCGCCCCGCACCTGGCCGACGACCCCGCCGCGGACGTCGACCGGCTGCTCGCCATCGCCCGCGACCGTGGCCTCGGCGTCGACCTGCACGCGGACGAGAGCCTGGACGGGCCCGTCACGCTCGACCACTACGCCCGGGCGGTCCGCGACTGGCCCCGGGACCGGCAGTACTCCGCCGGGCACTGCGTCCGGCTCGGCACCCTGCACCCGGAGCGACTCGCCGAGGTCGTCGCCGACGTGGCCGCCGCGGACATCGGCGTCATCACGCTCCCCATCACCAACCTCTACCTGCAGGGGTGGCAGCACGCGGTGGCGACGCCCCGCGGGCTGACCGCGATCCGGGCACTCCTCGACGCCGGCGTCAGGGTGGCCGCCGGGGCCGACAACGTCCGCGACCCGTTCAACCCGGTCGGACGGAGCGACGCGTTCGAGACCGCGTCCCTGCTCGTGACCGCCGGGCACCTGACGCCGGAGGAGGCCTACGCGATGGTGAGCGACACCGCTCGCAGCGTGATGGGCCTGCCGGTCGCGGGCGTCGTGCCCGGTGCGCGCGCCGACCTGCTCGCCGTCGCCGCGACGAGCATCACCGACGCCGTGGCGAACGCCCCGGCCGACCGCATCGTCCTGTCCCGCGGGCGCCTCGTCGCCCGCACCGAGGTGCGGCGGAGCGTCGCCGCCCCCGCCCGGACCCACGCCGCACCGGCGCCCGAGTCCGAGCCCGCAACCGTCCCCGTTCCCTGACCGCGCACGCCCATGCACGAGAACACGAGGTAGTCGTGACCACCACCGCACCGTCCCCCGTCACCGCGACGGACACACTGCTCGACTTCCGGAACGTCGAGATGACCTTCCCGAACGGCACGATCGCGCTGCAGGGCGTGGACCTGACCGTCGACCGGGGCCAGTTCGTCTCCGTCGTCGGCCCGTCCGGCTGCGGCAAGTCGACCCTCCTCCGGATCGCGTCCGGCCTCGAGACCGCCTCGGACGGTTCCGCCGGGGTCGCCGCGGACCGGATCGGCTACGTGTTCCAGGACGCCACGCTCCTGCCGTGGCGGTCCGTGCAGGGCAACGTCGAGCTGCTCGCCGAGCTCCAGCACGTGCCGAAGGCCGAACGCGCCGCCAAGGCGAAGCACGCCATCGACCTGGTCGGTCTGAACGGGTTCGAGACCAACCTGCCGAAGCAGCTCTCCGGCGGCATGCGGATGCGCGTGTCCCTGGCACGGTCGCTGACGCTCGACCCGCAGCTGTTCCTGTTCGACGAGCCGTTCGGCGCCCTCGACGAGATCACCCGCGAGCGCCTCAACGACGAACTCCTCCGCCTGTTCGTGGAGCAGCAGTTCGCCGGGCTCTTCATCACCCACTCGGTGTCCGAGGCCGTGTACCTCTCCACCGAGGTCATCGTGATGTCCGGCCGTCCGGGCAGCATCGTCGGCCGGTTCGACGTGCCCTTCCCGATGCCCCGTGACCCCGACATCCGCTTCACCCCCGAGTTCGCCGAACTCGTCGGCGAGGTCTCGCACGCACTCCGGGAAGGACACCGCTGATGGCCACCCTGCAGGAGGTCGCCGACGCCCGCGCGACCCGCGCCGCCGCCCGCCGTTCGGCACCACGCGTCCGCCGCTCGGTCACCTGGTGGCAGCCGGTCGTCGTCTTCGCGCTACTCGTGGCCGTCTGGTACGCCGCCGCGTACTACTACGACCACGTCCGGAACCTCGCGTTCCTGGTGCCGTACCCGCACCTCGTCCTCAAGGCGATCGTCGCCCCGACCGGGATGAACGGGGCGCCGACGACGTTCGGCACCGACCTCTGGGCCGCACTCGGCCGCACCACGGTCGTCTCGCTCACCGGGCTCGGCTTCGCGATCGTGATCGGTGTCGTCTGGGCGATGGCGATGGCGCAGGCGAAGTGGCTCGAGAACTCGCTCTACCCGTACGCGGTGGTGCTGCAGTGCGTGCCGATCCTGGCGCTCGTGCCGCTCATCGGCGCCCTGTTCGGCTACGAGTTCGTCAGCCGGGTCATCGTCACCGTGATGATCGCCCTGTTCCCGATGGTGTCGAACACCCTGTTCGGCCTGCAGTCGGCCGACCGGGCCCAGCGCGAACTGTTCCAGCTGCAGCGCTCCGGCCGGCTCGCGCAGCTCGTCAAGCTCCAGGTCCCCGCCGCGCTGCCGTCGATCTTCGTGGGGCTGCGCACCTCGGCCGGCCTGTCCGTCATCGGCGCGATCGTCGGCGACCAGTTCTTCCAGCGCGGCAACCCCGGCCTGGGCGTCCTCATCCAGGTGACCGCCTCGCGCCTGATGGGCCCCGAGCTCTACGCGACGATCATCATCGCCTCGCTGTACGGGGTCGCCGTCTTCCTCATCTTCGGCCTCGTCGGACGCCTCGCCGTCGGACGCTGGCACGACTTCGGCTGACCCCGAGCGGCGAGCGCGCTGCGGCCCGCGGCCCAGCACGCGCACCGCGCCCGCGGCCCGCGCCCCAGCACCCGCACCGCGCCCGCCATCCCGAACCCACTCCCCGAACCCACCCCAGCACCACGAGACCCGCACCACGAACGGAGCCTCCATGCGCACCACCACCCGAATCGGCGTCGCCACCGCCGCCCTCGCCGCCACCGCCATCGCCCTCACCGGCTGTGCGTCGGGGTCCGCCGGCACCACCGCGACGACCGCCGCGACCTCGAACACCGCCACCGGGCCGAAGGTCGACCTGTCGAGCGTCTGCCCCGCGACGGTCGTCGTGCAGACCGACTGGAACCCCGAGGGCGAGCACGGCCACCTGTACCAGATGCTCGGCGCGAACCCGGCGATCAACGCCTCCGACAAGAGCGTCACCGGCGACCTGGTCGCGAACGGCAAGAGCACCGGCGTCAAGCTCGAGATCCGCGCCGGCGGCCCCGCCATCGGCTACTCGAAGGTCAGCTCGCAGATGTACCAGGACAAGTCGATCACCCTCGGCTACGTGTCCACCGACGAGGCCGTGCAGTTCTCCGGCAAGCTCCCCACCACCGCGGTGTTCGCCGAGAACGACCAGTCGCCGATGGTCCTGATGTGGGACCCGAAGACCTACCCGGGCGTCGACAGCATCGAGAGCCTCGGCAAGGCCCTCGAGAAGAAGGACGGCGTCGTCCGGTACTTCAACGGCGCCTCGTACATGACCTACCTCGAGCAGTCCGGTGCCCTGCCGAAGAGCGTCCTCGACGGCAGCTACGACGGCACCCCGTCGAAGTTCGTCTCCGCCGGCGGCAAGGACGCCCAGCAGGGCTTCGCGACCGCCGAGCCGTACATCTACCAGAACCAGGTCGCGGCCTGGGGCAAGAAGGTCGACTACTCGCTCATCTCCAGCACCGGGTGGAACCCCTACCCCGAGACGATGTCGATCCGCTCCGGTGACATGTCGAAGCTGAAGCCCTGCCTCGAGAAGCTCGTGCCCGTCATGCAGCAGGCCGACGTGGACTACCTGAAGTCCCCCGGTGCGACGAACGACCTCATCACGAAGCTCGTGCAGCAGTACAACAACGGCTGGACGTACGACTCGAAGGTCGGCGCGTTCGCCGCGAAGCAGATGACGAAGCTCGGCATCGCGACCGACGGCTCGAACGGCTACATCGGCGACATGGACGAGCAGCGGATGACCGACTTCATCAAGAAGGCCACCCCCGTCTTCTCCGGCTCCGGCGGCGACGTGAAGTCCGGCCTCACGGCCGGCGACCTGTTCACGAACGAGTTCCTGGACCAGAAGATCGGGCTCGGTTCCTGACCGCGGTCGCCTGAACGCGGTCGGCTCGCCGACCACCCACCGGACTGGAGGCGCGGTGCACCCCCGCCCCGCGCCTCCAGTCCGTCGTCCCGCACGTCCCACCCGTCAGGAGCCAGCATGACCAGCGTCACCACCGCCTCCCCCACGACCGTCGAGGCGCTGCGCGCCGAGCTCGTCGACCTGCTCGGCGAGCGCGGTGTCAGCGCCGACCAGCGCACCCGTGAGCGCGCCTCCGTCGACGAGGCGACCATGAGCCCCATCCTCACCGAGCAGCTGCCGCTCGGCCTGGCCGACCTCGTCGCCTCGCCGGCGAGCGCCGACGAGATCCAGGCGACCCTGCAGGCCGCCGTCCGGCACGGCGTCCCCGTCACCACCCGCGGGAAGGGCACCGGCAACTACGGCCAGGGCATCCCGCTGCACGGCGGCCTCGTCCTCGACACGTCCCGAGCCCGCGCCGTCGTCGAGGTCGGCGACGGTTGGGTGACGGCCGAGGCCGGCGCCTCGATGGTGGCGCTCGAGCAGGCCGCCGCGGCCGCGGGACAGCAGCTCTGGATGTACCCGTCCACCGCGCAGTCGACGATCGGCGGGTTCCTCTCCGGCGGGTCCGGTGGCACCGGGTCGATCGCGCACGGGTCGAACTGGCAGGGCTTCGTGACCGCGCTCGACATCGCCCTGCCCGGGCACGAGGAGCTGCTCCACGTCGAGGGCGAGGAAGCCCAGACATTCGTGCACACCTACGGCACCGCGGGGGTCATCGCCCGCGCCACGGTCCGGCTCGAGCCGCTGCAGGACTGGCGCGCCGTCTACGCGACCTTCCCGACGTTCGAGCAGGCCCTGACCGCCGTCCGGACCCTGCGCGGCCTGTCCCCGGTCCCCCGGCTCGTCAGCGCGGACCGGGCGGAGATCGCCGCAACGCTGCCGAAGGACGCCGCGATCGTCGCGGGCCGGGCGAGCCTCCGGGGGATCATCGACGCCGTCACGCTCGACGAGGCCCGCGACCTGATCGACCTGGCCGGCGGCACCGTCGAGGACGTCCGCGAGGGACTGCAGCAGACCACGAAGGTGTCGATGCTGTCGTACAACCACCCGATCTGGTGGCTGAAGCGGAACACGCCGGACACCGAGTACTTCCACGTCGAGGTCGGCGGCGAGGCGCTGATCGACCGGATCGCCGAGGTCGAGGCCGTCTACCCCGGGGGCATGCTGCACATCGAGGCGGCGCACGTCGGGCCGATCGGGATGCTCACCGCGCCGTACACCGGCGCCGAGGACGTCTACGCCGGGTACCCGCTGCTCCGCGACCTGGACGTCCGGGTGCACAGCCCGCACCAGTACTACGTCGACCACGGGGTCGAGGAGCTCATCGCGCTGAAGCAGCGCACCGACCCGGACGGACTGCTCAACCCGGGGCACGTGATCGACCCGTCGCTCGTGGTCTCGGGCGGTTCGACCGCGTCCGCGCAGCCCACCGTCCCGGGGTTCGGCAAGTGAGCGCGCCGGGCACCGGCACCCGCAAGCTCGCGGAGCTGTCCGGACCCGCCGTCGCGGCGGGCTTCGGGCCGGACACCATCGTCGTGCAGCCCACCGGGGCCGTCGAGCACCACGGACCGCACCTGCCGCTCCTGACCGACTTCCTGCTCGCCGACCACATCGGCGGCGCCGCGGTCGAACGGGCCGCCGCCGAGGGACTCGACGTCTGGCAGCTCCCCACGCTCGCGTTCACGAAGTCCGACGAGCACAGCTGGGCGCCCGGCACGGTGTGGCTCGACGCCGAGACGATGTTCGACACGGTCGTGCAGATCGGTCGGGCCGTGGCGCTCACCGGCGCCGGCACGCTCGTGTTCGCGAACGGACACGGCGGGAACGTCGCCCTGCTGCAGGTCGCGCTCCGCGAGATCCGCAAGCGCTACGGGCTGAAGACGTTCCTCATGCCGACCCTCGCGCGGACGCCCGCGCCGGACGGTGAGGACGCCGACGAACTCGGCCTCGGCATCCACGGCGGCGCTGCCGAGACGTCGATGATCCTGCACCTGCGGCCCGACCTGGTCGACATGACGCTCGCCGAACGCTGGGTGCCGGAACACCTGGCGGAGTTCTCGAAGATCGCCTTCAACGGCGGGCCGGTGTCGTTCGGGTGGCTCTCGAACGACTTCGGGGACGCCGGGGTCGTCGGGGACGCGAGCCGTGCGACCGCGTCGTACGGGGCGGCGCTCTGGGAGCACTCGCTCGACGAGGCGGTGGCGTCGCTGCACGAGATCGCGCGGTTCGACCCGGCGTCGCCGCGATGACGGCGGCGGGCGGCGCTGTGCCGGCGGCGGCACCGGCGTCAGCGGCGGTCGGGCCCGTGCCGGTGTCGGCCGCGGCGGCGTCGTCGTCGTCGGCGTCGGATCCGCTCGTCCTGGCTGCGGCGTGGTTGGACGGGGCGGACGCGGTGCCACCGACGATGACACTGTCGACGATCGGCCTCGACGGGTACCCGTCCGCGCGCACCGTGCTGCTCTCGCGCTTCGACGGCAGACGGTTCCACTTCCACACCGACACCCGCAGCCGGAAGGCCGCCGAGCTCGCGGCCGTCCCCCGCGCGACCGTGACCCTGCACCAGCCCGAGCACGCGCGGCAGCTCGTCGTGACCGGCGACGTGGCGGTGGTCACCGCGGAGGAGGCCCGCGCGGCCTACGCCGCGCGCAGCCGCTACCTACAGGTGCTCGCGTGGCTCAACGACCACGAGCTCGCGGCCGAGCCGGACGTCCGTCGGCGCGAGCGGTGGGCGGCGTTCGAACGGGATCGCGGTGCAGACCTGGAGCCACCGGAGACCTGGACCGGGTACGCGATCACCCCCGTGCGGATGCTGTTCTGGCAGGGCGACGCGGCGGGACCGAGCAACCGGCTGGCCTACTCCCGCGACCCCGGGGCGGACGGTGGCTGGCGGCTGGAGCGCTGGCCGGGCTGAGCGCTTGACACGCCTTGGCTATGCGGTGTAGCTTTTGGCTACAGGCAATAGCCAAGGAGGCCGCCATGCTCGAACACCTCGACACCGGTGCAGGGACGATCGCGTACGACGTCACCGGAACGGGACCGCTCGTCGTCCTCGCCCACGGCATGGGCGACAGCCGGCACTCGTACCGGTTCATCGTCCCCGAGCTCGTCGCCGCGGGCTACCGCGTCGCCAACGTCGACATCCGCGGAGCGGGTGACTCGAGCACCGGGTGGGCGAGCTACGAACGCGCCGACATCGCCGGCGACCTCGTCGCGGTCGTCCGGCACCTGGGCGGCCCGGCGGTCGTCGTCGGACAGTCCATCAGCGGCGGTGCAGCGACGATCGCCGCCGCGACCGCGCCCGACGACGTCGTCGGCATCGTCGAACTCGCACCGTTCACCCGGAAGCAGTCCTTCGACCTCGTCGGCCTGCTCCGCAACCGCACCCACCGCGCGGGGACGATGCAGCTCCTCAAGCTCATGACGACCGGCAGCCTGCCCGGCTGGCTCGCCTACCTGGACATCGCGATCCCGTCGAAGCCGGCGGACTGGGCCGAGGAACGCCGGCGCATCGAGAGCACGCTGCAGCAGCCCGAACGGATGGCGGCGCTGCGGGCGATGACGAAGACCTCCCCGGCCGACGCCGGCGCACGACTGGGCGACGTCCGGTGCCCGGTCCTCGTCGTCGAGGGCAGCGCCGACCCGGACTGGGCGGACCCGCGGGCCGAGGGCGAACGCGTCCTCGCCGACCTGCCCGACGGACTTGGCACCCTCGTCGTCCTCGACGGCGTCGGTCACTACCCGCACACCGAGGCGCCGGCCGAGGTCCTCGCGCTGCTGCTGCCGTTCCTCGGCCGCACGCTGCCCTCGGTCGCCGGGGACCAGCGTGCCTAGGGCCGGCCTCGACCCGGCGATCGTCACCGAGGCCGCGGCCGGCCTTGCCGACGAGATCGGGCTCGCGCAGCTGACCATGAGCCTCGTCGCCGAACGCCTCGGCGTGAAGGCTCCCTCCCTCTACAAGCACGTCGACGGGCTGCCCGACCTCGTCCGCCGCATCGCGGTGCTCGCCGCCACCGAACTCGGCGACGAGCTGCGCGACGCGATGCAGGGCCGAGCGGGACGCGACGCGCTCGAGGCCGCGGCGCAGACCGTCCGCCGGTACGTCCAGCAGCACCCGGGCCGGTACGACGCGACGACGGGTGTCCGGCCGACCGATCCCGACGACCCGCTGACCGTGGCGCTCGACCGGACCATGGCGTCGTTCGCCGCGGCGCTGCGGGCCTACGCGCTCGACCCGGCGGACGAGGTGCACGCGCTCCGGATGCTCCGCAGCGTCCTGCACGGCTTCGCCACGCTCGAGGCGTCCGACGGGTTCCAGATGGCGACCGACGTCGACGCGAGCTTCACGTGGATGGTCGACTTCCTGGACCTCGGGTTCCGCGCGGCCGCTCGACGGTGAGGCGCGCGCCTCAGCCGGCCGGCACCCGCCTCCAGCGGAGCTCGACGGTGAAGCGCCGTCCGTCGGGTGCCTCCCGTGGCGTCCCCGCCTCGTGGAGGAGCCCGTTCTCGATGCGGACGCGTCGTCGCTGCTCGCCGGCCTGCCAGTCGGTGAACAGGGCCGTCACGATGTGGTGGGTCACCGTGCCGGTGTCCTCGTCGAGCGTGAACGGTCCGGCGTAGGCGATGAACCGCTGCGCCATGGCCGCGAGCTGCCCGTCGGTCGCCCGTTGCGGATCGGTCGCACCGCTCCGGGGGCGGGACGCGTCGCCGAGGGTCGCGGAGACGGAACCGTCGGCCGTGTAGATGATGTAGCCGTCGGCGGTGGGACCGAACTCCGGCACCTGCTCGCCGTCGTCGAAGGTCTGCACGGCGCTGACGAGCGTCCACGCGCCGACGAGGTCGTCTACGGTGACGGTCGTGGGGGTGTCCGCTCGCGACGCGGTCATCCCTCGGCCTGCCGTTCCTGCTGGCCGATCTGGTCGACGTCGATGTCGGCGCCGAGGAACGCGGCGTCGTCCGGCACGGCGAGACGCATCTCGGAGATCGGTGTGATCCGGACACGCGCCTCCCGCACCGCCACGTCGAGCACGTGACCGCCGTGCTGACGGGCGTCGTCGACGTAGTGCAGGTGGTAGCCCGCGACGGAGATCGCCTGCTCGAACCGCGGCGTCCGGAAGCCCGCGACGGTACCGGTCGTCTCGTGGAGGGTGTTCGTCGTCTCGTACGCGGTCGCTTCGACGAGCGGTGGGTACGGCTCGTGCTGCTCCCCGACCGTCCGGGTCCGGACGGTGGAGAACGTCCCGTCGATCCGTACCGCGACGGGCAGGTTCGGGCTGCCCACCGCTGCGTCGACGCGGGCGGTCACCGCCGCGAGGGTGCAGGGCTCGTCGACGGTGATCTCCGTCGCGCCGTGGAAGCGCATCACCGCCGCGTACGGCGTCCGGTCCGTGCTCGACGCGACGGTCACGCTGCCGTCGTCACGGAGGTGGTAGCAGACGCCGTCGACGACGACCATCTCACCGTCGAGGTGGTTGAAGGTGCCCAGTCCGAAGTCGCCGTGCTCGAGGAGCTGCGCCACCGTGACGTCTCCGTCGTAGACGCCCGCCAGGAGGGCCGAGATCGTCGACGTCTGGTAGACCGCGTAGTCGTCCGAGTCGTCCACCCGGTGGGTGGGCTGCGATGGCGTGGTCATTCGAAGGAGTCCGCATCCAGGTGCGCGGCGATCTCGGCGTTGCGGCTGTAGTCGACCGCGACGTCGATGATCGACACCCCCGGCTCGTCGAGCGATGCGCGCAGCGCGGTCTCGAACTCGGCGAGCGTCGACACCCGCCGTCCGGTGCCGCCGAAGGTCTCGGCCAGGGCGACGGAGTCGTAGTCGCCGAGCTGGATCCCGGAGGTCCGGCCGTACTTCAGTTCCTCCTGGAACGCGACCATGTTGTAGGCGTTGTCCCGCATGATGATCTGGGTGAGGGAGAGACCGAGCCGGTTCGCCGTCTCGAGCTCCTGCGCGGAGAACAGGAACCCGCCGTCACCGGCCACCGACACGATCTGCGTCCCCGGCCGGAGGAGCGCGGCAGCCATCGCCCAGGGAAGCGCAACACCGAGCGTCTGCTGGCCGTTCGAGAAGAGCAGGTGCCGCGGCTCGTACACGCGGAAGTGCCGCGCCATGAAGATGTAGTTCGAGCCCATGTCGCACGCGACCGTCGCGTCGTCGTCGAGCACGTCCCGCAGCGTCAGGACCAGTCGCGCCGGGTCGACCAGGCCGGGTGCGGCGTCCGCCGTCCTCGCGTGGTCGTCGATCGCCGCGAGCTGCTCGCGGTGCTCGACCGCGCGGTGTCGCGCGTCGTCCGAGAGCGTCAGCCCGGAAACGGCGGGCAAGAGTGCGTCGATCGTCGCCGCGATGCTGCCCCGGAGCTCGAGGGCAGGGCGGTAGTGGCGGTCGTACGCGGCCGGGACGGTGTCGATGTGGATGACCGGTCGGTCCACCTCCGCGTTCCAGATCACCGGGTCGTACTCGACGGCGTCGTACCCGACCGCGATGATCAGGTCCGACTCGGTGAGCGCGAGGTCGGCAGGCTGGTTCTTGAAGAGGCCGACGCGTCCGAGGTAGTGGTCCTCGAGCTCGCGGGAGACGAGCCCCGCGGCCTGGAAGGTCTCGACGACGGGCAGCTCGGTGTCGGCGAGCACGGCCCGCAGTGCACGGACGCTCTCCGGGTCGGAGCCGCGGAGCCCGACCAGCAGCACCGGACGCTGAGCCGCGCGGATCAACTCGGCGGCGCGGGCGATCTCGTCCGCCGGAGCCGGCCCCAGGGCGGGCGTGGGGTTGGCCGGACGTCCGGCCGGGAGCGGTGTCGCCGCTGCCGCCAGCACGCTCGCCGACAGCACCACGGCGGCGGCACCCTTCGGCTCGGTGGATGCCGCCCGGAACGCGTTGGCCACGGCCTCGCGGACGTCGTCCGGATCGGTGGACTCCGTGGTCGACTTCGTGACCGTCGCCAGGAACGCAGCGGCGTCCATCGACTGGTGGGTGCGCTTGAGCCGGTCGGACAGCTGGACCGCGCCGGCCAGGGCGACGACGGGGTCCTGCTCGGTCGTGGCGGTGAGGAGGCCGGTCGCGAGGTTGGTCGTCCCCGGCCCGGACGTCACCAGCACCACGCCGGGGGTACCGGTGAGCCGCCCGACCGCCGCGGCCATGAACGCCGCGTTCTGCTCGTGTCGGCAGACGATGAGCTCCGGCCCGCCGTCGTTGAACGCGTCGAAGACGGCGTCGACCTTCGCGCCCGGGATCCCGAAGACGTACTGCACCCCGGCTTCGGTCAGCGCGTCGATGACCTGGTCGGCGCTCCGGTGTGGGTCGATGTGGTGCTGCGCGTCTGCCGTCGCCGCGGTGCTGGTTGCCTGGTCGGTCATGGTGCCGTTGCCTCTCGTCGGTGGTTTCGTGTCGAGGGTCGGTGCTGCCGGGACGCCTGGCGCCCTGCCGCTCCTGGCCCTCATCGCAGCAGAGCGACCGGCGCGGGGAGAGCGTCATGCGACTCGATCCGGGGCCGTCGAACCCCGGTCGGGTCAATCGACGCAAGCAGCAGGAGAGCGACCCCGCGACGCTCGGACCAGCGGGCCATCCGGCCCCCGGACGGAGGAGTGGACACGATGCCGGAGCGGACGAGCACCAGGGACGTCGACGAGCACGGGCGGCCGCCCGTGGCACACCGGCTGCTCGCCGAGGCCGCGGGGACCGCGTTCCTCGTGCTGGCGGTCGCCGGCACCGCGCTGTTCGACACCGGGTTCCGTGACGTCCACCTGGGATCAGGGTTCGTCGGGGTCGCCCTGGCACTCGGCATCAGCGTGTTCGTCGGCGCGAGCGCATTCGGGCCCGTGTCGGGCGGACACTGCAATCCGGCGGTGACCGTGGGGCTCGCGACGGCCGGCCGGTTCCGCTGGCAGGACGTCCCGCCGTACGTCGCCGCGCAGGTCGTCGGTGCCGTCGTCGGCGGGGGCGCGATCGCCCTCGTCGCGGCCGCGAGCGGGCGCTTCGTTGCACTATCGGCATCCGGTTTCGCGTCGACGGGGTGGGGTCCACTGTCGCCGGGCGGCTTCGGGTTCTGGTCGGCCTTCTCCGTCGAGGCGATCACGACCGGGGTGTTCGTCGCGGTCGTGCTGATCGTCACCCGACGTGCGACCGCCGTGACACCGCTGGTGATCGGTCTGACCCTGACCGCGGTCGCGTTGATCGCGATCCCGGTGTCGAACGGGTCGTTCAACCCGGCCAGGTCGATCGGGACGGCGGTGTACGGCGGCCCGACCGCCGCTGCACAGGTGTGGTTGTCACTCGTCGCGCCCACCCTGAGCGCCCTGGTGGTCGGTGCCGTTGCGCGGGTGCTGGACCGGCTCGGACGAGACCGCGTCAGGTGACGGCGGGGGAACCGCGACCTGCGGCGAGGCGCTCGGCAAGGCTCTCGCGGACGTCCGGTCGAGCTGCGCCGGGACTCGACCGGAGCGAGTCCATCGCAGCCTGGAAAGCAGCCGTTGCCCCATGAGCGTCACCGATCGCGGCCAGGGCGTCCCCACGGTCACGGAGCGCAAGGACCTCCCCGAGTCGCCAGTCGAGCCGAGCCGCTTCCCTGCGCGCCCGGTCGGCCGCGGCCACTGCGGCGGCCCACTGCCGCTGCGAGAGCAGGAACTCGGTGCGGAAGCTCATCGCGGAGACGGCATCGAAGCGGGCGACCTGGTCATCGGGGTCGACGGCCAAGCGCTCGGACGCATCGCGCTCGAGCTCGTCGAACGCTGCCCCGGCGGCAGCGCCGTCACCGAGCCGACCGAGGACGTTCGCGAGCCGCACAGACGCCTGCCGCCGCCCGTCGACGTCGCCGATCTCGGCGAAGACGGACACCGCCCGGGCGGCTGCGACCAGGGCGGCTTCGTGGTCGCCACCGGTGGAGAGCGCCCACGACTCGTAGAAGCTCGCCCACCCCTCGACGGATCGGTCACCGGCTGCACGTGCCGCCCGCCCAGACGCTCGTGCTGCACGGACGGCCGCCGCGTGGTCTGCCCGTTCGATCATCTCGGCCCACGCGACGTACCCGAGGTGCACACCCTCGAGACGCGCGTCCCCGAGCGCCTGTGCGGCGGTGACCGACAGTGCGAACAGGTCGCGCCAACGCCCCCAGTCCGACCAGCGGTCCGAGAACCAGTGCAAGGAGTCTGCGACGTCGACCACGGTGGTGTGGTGTCCGGCCGCGGCGGTCGCCTGGAAGGCCCACCACCAGTGTCGCCACTCACGTTCGATCCACGACCGCGCGGTCTCAGCGTCCGGCAGTCCGACACCGTCGTTCCCGGCCGCGGCGCCGTCTCGGTCGGGCTCGAACCACGCCCCGGCACGTTCGAGCTTCACGAGCAACCACGACCGGAGCCGGTCCGTCGCCAGCGCCTCGGCGTCCCCCGTCCCCTGTCGCAGGCGTTCCAGGGCGAAGAGCCGGACGAGGTCGTGCAGCCGGTGACGGTCGTCGCGACGGCGCTCGACGAGACCGAGGTCCACCAGTTCGTCCAGGGCGTCCTGCGCGTCGAGTACCGGGACGTCCGCAGCGGCGGCTGCCGCGCGGGCGTCGAAGTCGTCACTCGTGATCACCGAGACCGCGCGGAAGACCCGTGCGGTCACTTCGTCGAGTCCGTCGTACGAGAGCGCGAACGCCGCAGCGACCGCCAGGTCCCCGGCCACCAGTCCGCGGAGCCGACGGTCTTCGTCTCGGAGCCGGGCGACCACGTCCTCGACGTCCCAGGCCGGCCGGGCGAGGAGCCGGTTCCCAGCGACACGCAGCGCCAGCGGGTTCAGCGCACAGAGTCGCGCGAGCTCGTCGAGGTCACCACGCGAACGCTGTCCCACGGGGACGATGCGTTCGAGCAGCCGGACGCCGTCCTGCCCGGTGAGCGGCTCGAGGGTCACCCTGCGCATCCCGGGGTGGAGTGGGAGCGCACGTCGCGAGGTCACCAGCACGGTTGCACCCTCGGGCACGAGCACGGCGGACACCTGGTCGTCGGACGCCGCACCGTCGAGGAGCACCACCGGCCGGTGTTCCGTCGCGAGACGCTGCCACGCGGCCGCAGCGGCGGCGAACGTCCGCGGGGCCGTGGTACCGCCGACCTGCGCGACCAGCGCCTGCAGGACCTGCAGCGGGGTGAGCGGTCGAGCAGCGAGACCGTCGAGGTCCACGAAGACGACCCGCCGGTCCGCGCGACGGACGACCTCGAGCGCGGTGGACGTCTTCCCGATGCCGGGTGCGCCGTGCACGAGTACGGAACTGCCGGGACCGGCGGTCGTGAGGTGTTCCTGGATGATCCGGAGCTCGTCGCGGCGCCCCGTGAAGTCGACCACGGCCGGCGGCGGCGTCGTCAGGAAACGGGTGTCGGGCACGACGGTGTCCTCGACGGGACGTGCCGCTGCCAGCACCGCGTCGCGGGCTTCCCCGGGGAGCGCGAGCGCCTGGACGACCGCTTCGATCGTGCTTCGCCGGGGGTTCGTACTCACCCCTCGTTCGATGTCGCTGAGCGCACGGGCGCTGATGTCGGCCCGCACGGCGAGGTCCTCGAGCGTGAGCTCTGCGGCCAGGCGGGCCCGTCGCACGAGGTCGCCGACCGACGTCCGTTCCGGGCTGGGGGCCATGACCCGAGGGTGGCACGTGGGCCGAGACCCGGCAAGACGACTCCCGGGCTCGGATCGAGCGGTTCCGCCGGTCGCACCCGTCGCCCACGGTCAGGCCGACCTGACGCCACCGATCCGGCGGAGGTCCGCGTGTCCACCGACGACGCTGGCCAGGTAGGCGAGTGCCGCCGAGTCGGACGAGCCCGGGTCGGCCCAGAAGACGCGCAGGGTGACGCCGGACCCGGGGACGTCGAACTCCTGCCACGCGAGTTCGACGGTACCGATCGGCTCGACGGCGTGGCGGGAGCGCCCGTTCGGCCACGGCAGGGTGTCGTACCGCGCCCAGAGGCGCCGGAAGTCGTCGTCGCGGGTCGACAGGGCTCCGACGATCTCCCGCAGGCGCGGATCGTCCGGGTCGCTGGAGAGCCGGAGGGCCGCGACGCTGCGCTCGGCGGTCGTCGCCCAGTCGCCCCGCGCGGCCTCCCGGGCACGGTCGGTGAAGACGTCGACGACCAGGTTGCCCCGTCCGGCGCTCGGCACCCCGCCGAGCGCCGCCGCGAGCTGGTTCAGCTCGAGCACGTCGTGGTTCCGATCGCGCACCAGCACGGGGAGGTGGCGCCACTCGGCCAGCAGCGCCCGGACGGACCCGTCCACGACACCGGCGTCCTTCCGTCGGACCCCGCCGTGGGCCAGGTCGGTCATGAACGCCGTCGATGCGTCGTCGAGGACGAGTGCGCGCGCGAGCGCACGGAGCACCGCATCCGAAGGGACGTGACCGCGCCCCTGCTCCAGCCGGAGGTAGTACTCGGCGCTGATGCCGGCGAGCGCCGCGACCTCGGCACGCCGGAGTCCGGCGACCTTGCGCATCGGGTCGCGGTCGAGGCCGACCTGCTCGGGCTGGACGAGTGCGCGACGAGCCCAGAGGTACTCGCCGAACGCCGCTCCGCTCCGCATCGCACCCTCCGTCCTCACCGGGGCCGGCCCGGGTCCGTCGATTGCACCGCGTCGCCCCGGCGTGTCGCCATGCGGAGGACATGCGGAATCGACGGGACGGCTCGTCGGGCGACCGCACGACGAGCACCTGATCGCAGGGGGCTGGCGGCTGCGCCGAGCACCTGCGAGGCTTCGACCGTGCACCCGACACCCGGCACGACTCCCCTGCCCGATCTGCTCCGGCGGACGCGACTCGACGCGGGACTGACGATCCAGTCGCTCGCGGATCGGTCGACCGTGAGCCCGCGCGCGATCAGTGACATCGAACGCGGGATCAGCACCGTGCCCCGACGGCACACGGTCCTCGCCCTGGCGGCCGCGCTCGGCCTCGACGCTGCCGGGCGCGACCAGTTGCTCGCTGCCGTCCGCGGCAGTGCCCGCAAGCAGACCGCGGTCGGGCGACACGCGACGGTCACGCCCCTGCCGGTCTCCGACTTCACCGGGCGCGACGTCGAACTCACGCGCCTCGCGGCGCTCCTCGACACCGGCCAGGACCCGCAGACGATCCTCGTGTCCGGTCCCCCGGGGATCGGCAAGACGTCGATCGCCCTCGAAGCCGCACGACGGACCGAACGGACCATCGTCTTCGTCGACCTCGACGGACTCGGCACGGATCCCCTGACGTCCGTCGAGGTCCTGCAGTCCCTGCTCCGCCAGATCGCGACGGTCGACGGGACGGTGCCGGAATCCGCCGACGCCCTGGCCGCGCTCTGGCGGGAGGTCGCGGCCGAACGGCAGCCGCTCGTGGTCCTCGACAACGCCGGGTCCGAGGCGCAGGTCCGCCCCGTGGTCACGCCCGGAGTCCGCGGCCACGTCGTCGTGACCTCGCGCCGAGTGCTCAGCGGACTCAGCGGCGCGCAACACCTGTCCGTCGGGCACCTCGGAGTCGACGAGAGCGTGCAGCTGCTCACGAGCATCATCCCGGCCGCGCAGCGCGACGGAGCCGACCTCGCCGAGCTCGCCCGACTCTGCGACCACGTCCCGCTCGCCCTCCGCATCGCCGCGAACCGGGTCGCCGCCGATGCTGACCGCACGGTGCAGGACGTCAGCTCCGGACTGCGGTCCGAGGAACGTCGGCTCCGCGACCTCGTCGCCGGCGACCTCGCGGTCGAGGCGGCGTTCGAACTGTCCCACCGCGGCCTCGACACCGCGACCGCTGCGCTGTTCCACGCCGTGGCGGTCACCGACGGGCACGACTTCGACTCCGGGGTGGCGGCCGTGGCGGCGGACGTCGACGTCGACACTGCACAGGACGGCCTCGACACGCTGGCAGACCTCGGGCTGCTCGAACCCCTCCGCGGGGACCGGTACCGCCTCCACGACCTGATCACCCTCTACGCCCTGCAGCACCTCCGCGCCGACGGACCGGATTCCGAGGCAGAGCACCGCCTCCGGCTCCGCCGTCGGCTGCTCACCCTCCTCGAGCGTGCCGGCGCCTGGTTCGAGCCGGACCGCGACCCACTCCGGCAGGGCGCGGACGCAGCGGGCTTCCCGGACGCCGACGTCGCGCGGGCCTGGATCGAGCGCGAGTGGCCGCTGTGGTGGGCAGCGTTCCGCCAGGCCGCTGCGGCGGGCGAGGACACGGTCGTGCTCGACGTCGCGGACGCACTGCACTGGTACTCCGACCTCTGGTCGCAGTGGGGCAACTGGCGCGACCTGTTCGCGCGCGCCGTGGCGGCGGCCCGACACGTGGGCGACCATCGACTCGAGGCCATGCACCTGGGGTACGTCGCGTGGGCCGAGCTCCGCGAACGCGCCGACCCGCACGCAGCCGTCAGCGCCGCCAGGGAGGCCCGATCCGCAGCGGTCGCAGCCGCTGACCGGACACAGGAGGGATGGGCGCTCGTCTACGAAGCCTGGGCCACGACGCGGGTGGCGGGCAGAGCACCCGATGCGCTCCCGCTCGCCCACGACGCGATCGCCGCGTTCGCGGAGAGCGGGGACGAGCTGGGGCGAGCACAGGCGGACAACCTCGTGACCCTCGTCCTCGAGCGGATCGGTGACGACGCGACGGCGCTCGTGTCCCTGCGTGGTGTCCTCGACCGTGCACGCGCGGCGCACCTGGAGGACCCGAGCACGATCACGTCGGTCACGCTCGTGACGGCGCTGCTGATCGCCACTCGACTGCGCCGGAGTACCGGAGACCGCGAAGGATCGCTGCGAGCGGCAGACGAGGCGATCGGAGTGGCATCCGCCGTCGGGATGAACGTCGACCACCTCCTCGCGTTGCGCGAGCGCGGCGACACGCTCGCCGCGCTCGGTCGTCGGGCCGCCGCCCACGAGGACTTCACCCGGTCGCTGCAGCTGCTCGACGCCGAGAACGAGACCGGGTACGCGAGCGAGTGGCGCGCGGGGCTGCTGGAGCGCCTCGATGACGGGAGCGCAGGATCGAACGGCACCGACGAACGAGGAGCCGCAGTGGGACCATCGCATGACTGACCGACCCGACGCCCAGGGTGGCGGCTCCTCCTCGCGCCGGACGTTCCTCCGTCGAGCCGGCATCGGCGCCGCCGGAGCCGCACTCGGTGCCGGGGCCGTCGCCGCCGGCGCCGCGTACGACGCCTCGGTGCACGACGCCCGGTACGGCTTCCACCCGCTGCCCGAGCGTCCGGAGCCCGGCTTCGATCACGTCGTCGTCCTGATGTTCGAGAACCGGAGCTTCGACCACGTCCTCGGCCGCCTCTACGCCGACGACGAGCTGCGGTCCGGGCAGTCGTTCGAGGGGCTCCAGCACGGCACGCACGAGAACCGCGCTCCGGACGGGACCGTCGTCCCGGCGCACGTGTACGAGGGGTCGACCGACGTCGTGATGAGCCAGCCGGATCCCGATCCGGGCGAGTTCTACCCGCACGTCAACACGCAGTGGTTCGGCACCGTGGACCCGCCCGGCAACGCCGACCCGGTGCGGAACGGGTACGCGGCGCCGTTCAACGCCCCGAGGGACACCAGCGCGCCGACGATGTCCGGGTTCGTCCACGACTACGTGGTGAACTTCCGCATCGAGCGGGGTCGCGAGCCCACCGTCGAGGAGTACTCGCGCGTGATGGGCGGGTTCTCCCCCGCGATGCTGCCGGTGTTCTCGACGCTCGCGAAGGCCTTCGCGGTGTACGACCACTGGCACTGCGCCGTCCCCTCGCAGACGTTCTGCAACCGGTCGTTCTTCCACGCCAGCACGTCGCACGGCTACGTCACGAACGGTCTTGACGGCGGGCCGCAGAAGTGGCTGGGCGCCGAGGCCGTCCCGACGCTCTTCAACCGGCTCGAGGACGCCGGCAAGAGCTGGCGGGTGTACTTCGACGCGCGACAGGTCGTCTCGTTGACCGGCTTCCTCCACGCCCCGTCCATCGAGAAGTACTGGAAGTCGAACTTCCGGAGCATGGAGCAGTTCCACGAGGACGCCGCGAACGGCACCCTGCCGGACTACGCCTTCGTCGAACCGCGGATGATGTTCGACCACAACGACATGCACCCACCGGTCAGTCGTCCGGCCGAGGGACCCGGGTCCGAGCGTGCCGAGGTCGACTCCGCGATGTCCGACGTGCGGGCGGCCGAGGTCCTGCTCGCCGAGGTCTACGGCGCCGTCCGCGGCGGACGCAGCGAGAGCGGCTCGAACGCGATCAACACCGCGCTCGTGGTCACCTTCGACGAGCACGGCGGGATCTACGACCATGTGCCGCCGCCCGGTGCCGTCCCGCCGTCGGGGTCCCCGGAGCCCGGCGAGATGGGGTTCACCTTCGACCGTCTCGGTGGTCGGGTCCCGACCTTCGTCGTCTCCGCCTACACGGAACCCGGCACGATCATCAACGACCCGATGCACCACGCCGCGATCGTCCACACGGTCACCGAGCAGCACGGGCTCGAGCCGCTGACCCACCGCGACGCCGGCGCCCGCGGGATCCACAACGTCCTCAACCGGACGTCGCCGCGGCAGCCGCAGCTCTGGCCCGACGTGGCGCGACCGTACGTGCCGACCAACCCGGAGTCGAGCCGGAAGCCGCCGAGCGACCGGGACCGCGACCGCCCGCTCACGGCTCCGGGGATGGGCCTGCTCGGCCTGCTCCTGGCGAAGTACGACCCGGGGGCGCCCGTCCCGAAGACGTTCGGGGACGCGTACGACGTGCTGACGGAGCACGGCCAGGGCCTGTTCGGCGACCGCGACTGACGGCGTCCGATCCGGCCTCGAGGGACGAGCTCGTGCACGGCGGATCCACAGTTGGCCACTTGGCCAAATCGGGCTACGCTCGAGGACATGTCCGCACCCCGTGAACACCGTCCCCAGGACGAGCGACGCCGCCAGCTGGTCGAGGCGGCCGTCGCCGTCATGACCGACGAGGGGGTCGGCGCGGTGACCACCCGCGCCGTGACGACCCGCGCCGGCCTGCCGCACGGCTCGTTCCACTACTGCTTCGACTCGAAGGCCGACCTGTTCGGCGCCATCCTCGAGCAGGAGCTCCGCACCGCCCTCGCCGCCGCGTTCGACCCTCCAGCCGGTCCGGTCGACCCCGTGGAGCGCATCGCCCACGGCCTGCAGGCTCGGCTCGACCTCGTCACGGCCCACCCCGACCACGCGCTCGCGCTCGTCGAGCTGACCGCCCTGTCCCACCGCGATCCCGGACTCGGGCACCTCGCCCGGTGGGAGCAGGACGAGTACCGCCGCGAGGTCACACGCAACGTCGACGAGTGGACCGCGACCGACGGGCTCCGGTGGTCGGCACCGACCACCCGGGTCGCCGCCCTCCTCATCGCCGTCGCCGACGGGATCGCGAACTCCTGGCTCGCCGACCGCGACGACGACGCAGCCCGCGCCTCGGTGGATCTCGCCGCGCGCGCCGTCGCGTCCCTGCTCGAGGGGAGCCACTCGTGACCTGGCTGTGGCTCGCCGGAGCCGTCACGGTGGAGGTGACCGCGTCGCTCGCGCTGCAGGCCGCGGTCGACGCCCCCGGTTGGTACGCCCTCGTCGTCGTCGGCTACCTCTCGGCCTTCGTCTGCCTGACCCGCGTGCTCAAGGGCGGCATGGCCATCGGCGTCGCCTACGGGATCTGGGGCGCCGCCGGCGTCGCGCTGACCGCGGTCATGGCAGCGGTCCTGTTCGGCCAGGCCCTCACCGGCGTCATGATCGTCGGGCTCGTCCTCATCGTCGCCGACGTGCTGCTCGTCGAACTCGGATCCCAACGGGCGCACGCGGCACGCGCCCGGGCTGCGGCTCGTCGCGTCGAGGGTGGCGCCTGATGGGGTGGGTGCTGCTGTCGATCGCGATCCTGTGCGAGGTCGTGGCCACCATCAGCCTGAAGCTCGCCACCGACGGCCGGAAGCGCTGGTACGTCGTCGTCGGCATCGGGTACGTCGTCGCGTTCTCCCTGCTCGCCGGAGCGCTCGCGCTCGGCCTGCCGATCGGGGTCGCCTACGGCGTCTGGGCCGCGACCGGCGTCGCCCTCACCGCGGTCCTCGGACGCCTGCTGTTCAAGGACCCCCTCACCTGGCTCATGGGAGCCGGCATCGCGTGCATCATCGCGGGGGTGTTCCTGATCGAGCTCGGGCACTGACCCGTCCAGGGCCGCGACGGAGCGAGCTGCGCGTTGCGGACGGCGGCGACGCTCTGGGAGCACCCGCTGACGGACTGGAGGCGCGCTGCCAGCTGGTGGCGCGCCTCCAGTCAGAACGCGGTCGGCCCCGCCACGCGCCGACGGAACGGTCCAGCGCGGCGGTGCCGTCGCCTCCGTGGGCGGGCGGCGCCCTCCGTCGTCAGCGCTCGGCGGCCTTGACGATCCGGGGTCCCACGATGCCGGCCGTGGTCTCGGCGAACGACGCCGTCATGTGGTGCCGGTCGAAGTAGACGATCAGCCCGCCCTCGACCGCGTGGCAGGTGTCGCCGGTGCAGAACAGGTCGGTCATGTCCACCACCGGGACGTCGCTGGTCGCGGCGGCCTGGAGCATCGGGTCCTGGTCGGCCGGCAGCTGGGCACGTGCGAGCGGGGTCGTGCACGGGTCCGCGTCGTCCAGGTGCTGCGCGACGCACTGCGGGACGTTCACCTCGGCGGACACCGGGACGTCGCGGAGCGCCACGACCTGCTTGCCGGCGTCCTGCAGCGGCTTCCAGACGGACTCGAAGTCCTTCGCGGTCACCGGGCGCCACGGGGCGTCGCTCGTCGTGTAGGCGGGGGTGTAGTTCGTGAAGACGACCGCCTGGACGTCCGCCGTCCGCAGGTCCTGCTGGACCGAGGCACCCCACGTCGCGCAGCTGTTCACGACGGCGGGCCGACCGTTGTGCTGGGCCTCGATCCCGGGGATTCCGAGGCCGATGCAGAAGCTCTTGAGGTACGTGACGAACTCGATGCGGTGCTGCTTGCCGTACCGGTCGAGGGGCACGAGGTACTGCCCCGCGTGCGAGTCGCCGACCAGGGCGATCCGCTTGGTCGGCTGCTCGGTGTCGCCGATGCGGCAGGTCATCACACCCGTCTCGGTGAGCCCCTGCTTGCACGGGTCCTCGACCGCGACGCCCTTGCCGATGTCGGCCCGGGCGACGCCGGGTTCGGTCAGGGCGTTCGGCCGGTTCGGGTCCTTGCAGTCCGGGTCGCCGACGGCGAGTGCGCCGACGCAGGGTCGTTGCTCGCTGAGCGAGTGCTGCAGCGCGTCGGCGCGGGCGGTGATCGTCGCCGTCGTCGCCGCGGCGACCGAGGTGGACGCACCGAGCACGAGGGCCGCGGTCGCGACGCCGGCGACGACCGAGACCAGCGGGCGTCGGAGGGTGAGCACCGGCATCGTGCGCGCCGGGTCCTCGACGAACCGCTTCGTCAGGGTCGCGAGCACCAGGGAGAGCACCACGACGGCGAGCTTCGACTTGAAGCCGAGCGGGTGGCCGAGCGCGAAGGGCACGATCGTCAGGATCGGCCAGTGCCAGAGGTACAGCGAGTAGGAGATGCCGCCCAGCCACTGCACCCGCGGGAACCGGGCGAGGTGGGTCGGCGACCACCAGATGTGCGGGGTCCCCGCGGCGATCACCAGCATCGTCCCGACGACGGGGAGCAGGGCGGTCCAGCCGGGGAACGGCGTCGCCTCGGTGAAGAAGAGCAGCGCGCCGGCGATCATCGCGAGCCCGGCCCAGCTCATCGACGCCGCGAGCACCCGGCGGGGCTTGTGCCGACCGTAGGTGACGAACGCGAGGATGCCACCGAGACCGAGCTCCCATGCACGGGTCGTGGTGTCGAAGTACGCGGTCGAGGGCGAGGTGTTCGTGATCACGACGGAGAGCACGAGGCTGATGGCGGTGATGCCCGTCAGGACGAAGAACACCCGCCGCGCGGTGCTGATCCCCCGCCGTCGCCGCGGCAGCGCGAGGACGCCGAGGACGATCAGCGGCCAGGCGATGTAGAACTGCTCCTCCACCGACAGCGACCAGAAGTGCTGCACCGGTGACGCGGCGTCGTCTGCCCCGAGGTAGTCGATGCTCGACGCGGACAGCAGCCAGTTCTGCACGGACGCCGCAGACGCGGCGAACTCGTGGAAGTACTGCACCCACTGCACCTGCGGCACCCAGATGAGCGTCGCGATCGCGGTCACGACGAGGACCAGCGTGCTCGCGGGCAGCAGTCGTCGGACACGACGCGCCCAGAACCCGAGGAGGTCGACCCGTCGGGTCTTCTCGGTCTCGCGCAGCAGGTGGCCGATGATGAGGAAGCCCGAGATGACGAAGAACACGTCCACGCCGACGTACCCGCCGCTGAGCCGGTTCGGCCACAGGTGGTAGAGGACGACGGAGACGACGGCGATCGCGCGGAGCGCCTGGATCTCGGGTCGGAACCGCCCCTCGACCTGCTGCATGACACGCGTACTGATCTTCGGCTCCCTCACCCCTGGCTCCGCCGATCGCGGCAGCGCTGTTCCGCCTCCGGAATACTACTGTGCGCGAACCGGATGATCGAACGCGCCGACCCGGTCGTCGATCGGCGCCGGCAGGGTGACGCCGTCGTTCTGCCCCTCCCGGGGGACGACACCGGTCAGAGCCGTCTCGATCGCGTCGGCGATGTGCGCCTGCCCGCGATCGTTGGGGTGCTGGCCGTCGGGGCTGATCATCGTGCTCGTGTCCCACCCGGCGGAGGCGTCGGCGACGAGGACCGAGCCGTCCTGCGGGTACGTCGCGACGACCTCCCGCAGCGCCCGGTTGTAGCGGGCCACGTCGTCGTCGGTCGGCGGGTTCGGGTACCGGGCGTAGCCGACGGCGGTCGACGGGGTGTCGAGGACGACGACGACGGTGGGTGGGAACGGTCCGGGTCCGCGGACCCAGTCGATGAACGCGCGGACGTTCGCTCGGAAGGTGCCCTCGGGCACGTGCCGACCGACGTCGTTCTGGTTGCCGAGGAACGTGACGAGCCCGGAGTCACCCCGGTGCCAGGTGGCCTTTGCCCGGGCGAGGATCGCCGAGGTCGTCGCTCCCCGGACCGTGCGGTTCGCCCAGCGGTATGGGTCCGCGCCGAGAGCGTCTCGCACCAGGGCCGGGTAGAGCGTGCTCGGGGTGGAGCCGGTGCCCGGGTTGACCTGTCCGAAGGAGTGTCCGTACGCGACGTACCGGACCCCGCGGAGCACGTCGGTCGTGGCGGGAGGGGCGGGTGACGCCGGAGGCGACTCGGGCGCAGCCGCCGGGGCGAGCGCGATCAGGACGGCGAAGACGGCTGCGGCGACGCCCGTGAGCACGGAGCGGCACCGCCGGTTGCTCCGCACGCACGAGCCCGCTGCACGCAGCACGCCTCGCCCCGCCCGACGTCTTCCCCGCGCTACTTCAGCAGCCCTTCCTTGGTCAGCCAGTCCTTCGCCGCGGTCGTGGCCTGGGCCTTCTCGCTGCCTTCGACGCGGTTCCGCAGGGCGATGAGGTCATCCGTCGTCAGCTTCGCGGAGATCTTGTTCAACACCGATGCGAGTTTCGCGCTGTAGATGTCCTTGTTGAGGAACGGCAGGACGTTCTGCGCAGCGATCAGGTTCTTCGGGTCCTTCAGCACCTGCAGCTTCTTCGTCACCAGGTCGGGCGACGTCGTGTAGATGTCGGCCACCTGCACCGTGTCGTCGACGAGCGCCTTGACCGTGTCGGGTCCGCCGTAGTCCTCGATCGACTTGAACGTGACCTTGTCGACGCCGTACGTCGACTTGAGCCCGGGGATGCCGTACGGCAGCGTGCCGAACTGCGGGTTGGCTCCGAGGGTGAACGGCTCGATCTTCGACAGGTCGGAGATCGACTCGAGGCCGTTCTTCTCCGCCGTCGCCTGGGTCACGACGTAGGCGTCCTTGTCCTGCGCCGGCGACGGCTCGAGCACCTGGAAGTCCTTCGGGATCTCGGACTTCAGGGCGGCGTCGACGTCGGCCGTCGTCTTCGCGGAGGCCTTGGTGTCGTAGAAGAACAGCAGGTTGCCGTTGTACTCCGGCATGAGGTTGATCGAGCCGTCCTTGAGCGCGGGGATCGTGGTCTGCCGCGGGCCGAGGTTGAACTTGGTCGTCACGTCGAACCCGGCGTCCTTGAGCGCCAGGGCGTACATGTTGCCGAGGATCTCGCTCTCCGGGAAGTTGAACGAGCCGACGACGATCGGCGTGCTGCCCGATCCGCTGCCGCCGCCGGAGGTCGCTCCCGTCGGGTCGGAGGTCGAACACCCGGAGAGCGCCACGATCGCGCCGATCGCCACCGCGCCCGCGAGGATGCGCGTTCTGGTGCCTGCTGTGAACATCAGTGGTCCCTTTCGTCGACGGAGGATACCGTCACCGCTCGGCGCCGGAGTGGCAGCGAGCGGACGTCTGTGCGGCTGCGGCGGGTTCGGCCCGCCCCGCTGCGGCGGGTTCGGCTCGGTCCGCCGCGTCGTGTGAGGTGCTGCGCGAGCGCGAAGAGCCCGTCGATCACGAGTGCGAGCACCGTCACGAGCAAGGCACCACCGAGGATGAGGTCGTTGTCGTTCAGGCTGATGCCCGTCGAGATGATCGCACCGAGCCCGCCGAGCGAGATGTACGACGCGATCACGACCGTCGCGATGACCTGCAGGACGGACGCCCGGATGCCACCGATGATGAGCGGCAGCGACAGCGGGATCTCGACCTTGAACAGGATCTGCAGCTCGGTCATCCCGACCGAGCGAGCGGCGTCCACCGTCTGCGGGTCCACTGACTCCACGCCCGCGTACGCCCCGGCGAGGATCGAGGGGATCGCCAGGACGACGAACGCGATGATCGACGCGATGAAGGCGGTCTGCGTGAACGGCACGGTCATCCCGATGACGACGAAGAGGGTGCCGAGCAGGCCGAGCGTCGGCAGCGCGCGCATCGACCCGGTGAAGGCGATGACGAAGCCGCGCCCGCGCCCGGTGTGACCGATGTACAAGCCCAGCGGGAGCGCGATGAGGGCCGCGATGGCCACCGAGATGAACGTGTACAGGAGGTGCTCGCCGATCCGGTCCTGGATCGGGAGCGGCGTCTGGAGTCCGGGACGGTAGTTCGCCGGGTCGAGCAGCCAGGCGACCGCACTGAGGAAGAACTGCACGGTCAGGCCCCCCGCTCGATCGTCGCCAGCGTCGCGTTGCTGCGCATCCGCCGCGTCCGCCGCGGTGTCCGACGCGACCACGGCATGAGGATGCGCCCGAGCGCCACCAGGACGGTGTCGAACACCAGGGCGATGACGAGGCTCGCCACGACGCCGACGAGGATCTCCTCGAGGAACTGCCGCTGACGCCCGTCCGTGAACAGGAAGCCGATGTTCGCGGAACCGACCAGGGCGCCCACCGAGACCAGGGCGACGGTGCTCGCCGAGACCACCCGGATCCCTGCGAGGAGCACGGGACCCGCCAACGGGAGCTCGACCGCCCAGAAGCGCTTCCACGCGGAGAAACCCACCGCGGTTGCCGAGTCGACGACGTCAGCCGGCACAGCGGCGAACGCGTCGGCTGCCAGTCGCACCATGATGGCCACCGCGTAGACGGAGAGCCCGACCACGATGTTCACCGGATCCGTGATGCGGGTGCCGAGCAGGTAGGGCAGGATCACGAAGAGCGGCAACGACGGGATCGTGTAGAGCAGGCTGCCGCCGCCGACGATGACCGATCGCACCGCCCGCCAACGAGTCGCCACCCAGCCCAGCGGCACGGCCACGACGAAGCCGAGGACGACGGGCACCGCGGCGAGGGCCACGTGCGTGACGGTGAGGCTCCAGATGAGACCGAAGTTCGCGATGATCCAGTTCAGGGCAGCATCCCAATCCTCGTCGGACAGCCAACGAATGCGGCCTTCGTCCCGCAGCACCGCTGCGTCGACCCCAGAATAGCCGCGCAGGGCGGATCTGACCGGCCTGCCGAGGTCACACCCGGCGTCGAGGCCGCGGATCCACTGGCGAGGTGTTCGGCTTATTCGCGGATGCCAGTAGTGGCGGGGATCGCGGATCCCAGTGCTGACGGGCGTTCCACGGGTTTTGGGATTCTGTTCCACGGGCCGAAGAACCCTCCATCGGGGGTAGCACTGCCGGTCCAAACACTTTCGAGGGTGCGGAACGAAGCTTGGCTCGCCCGCTCGTCCAGGCCTAGAGCAACCCTGAGCTCTACGGCATCCAAGCAGTCTCGTCGCTGCGCTTGCGGCGTGCAGCTTCGCCGGGCAGCGCGAGCGCAGGCTTTGCGTACGTCGCATAGAACTCGACCCAGCGCTTGGCGACACGAGGGTCTAGCAAACTGCTACCGATCTGCACCCCGGCACCCCCGCCGTGCACGAGCACCGAAGCCCAGCCCCCTTCAGACTCCGCGAATCGAAACGTCAGCTGCTCGGGACTGCTGCAGGTTTGGTTGACTCCTAACAGGTAGGGGCGTTGGCTCCTGCTGGAAGGATGTGCGCCATGGTGAAGGCGTATCCGGAAGAGTTCCGCCGTGATGTGATCGCGGTCGCCCGGAAGGGCGAGACGTCGGTGCGGCAGGTCGCGAAGGACTTCGGTGTGTCCGAGTCCTGCCTGGCCCGCTGGTTGCGGCTCGCGGACCGCGACGACGGCATCAGTGTTGCAGCGGTGCCGTCGGCGAAAGCGTTCGAGCAGGCGGAGGTGCGGGACGCCCAAAAGCGGATCCGGCTGCTCGAGCAGGAGAACGAGATCCTCCGCCGGGCGGCGGCGTACTTCGCTCAGTCGCAACTCCCAAAATGATCTACCCGCTGGTCCTCGAACTCGCCGACGATCGGATCCCGGTCGCGGTGGCCTGCCGGGTGTTGGGCTTCTCGAAGCAGGCCTTCTATCGGTGGCGTGCCGATCCGGTGACCGATCGCGACTGGGCGGACGCGCACCTGACCAAGGCAGCGATCGATGCGCACCGCGACGATCCGACGTTCGGATACCGGTTCATCGCCGATGACCTTCATGCTGCCGGCCACCGAGCATCAGAGCGGCGGGTGTGGCGGCTGTGCTCGCAACAGCGGCTCTGGTCGTTGCATGCGAAGAAGCGCGGCCTGAATCGCAAGGCCGGGCCGCCGGTGCACGACGACCGGGTCCGGCGTGCGTTCACGGCACCAGACCTCGACAAGCTCTGGCTGACGGACATCACTGAGCACCCGACCGGTGAGGGCAAGCTCTACCTCTGCGCGATCAAGGACGCCTGCTCGCGGCGCATCGTCGGCTACTCGATCAGTGACCGGATGCGGTCCTCGCTTGCCGTCGCGGCCTTGCACATGGCGATCTCCCGCCGGAACCCGTCAGGGACGGTCATCCATTCGGATCGGGGCAGCCAGTTCCGGTCGAAGAAGTTCGTCCGGGCGCTATCGGACGCCGGGCTGCTCGGATCGATGGGGCGGGTCGGCGCGTGCGCGGACAACGCGGCGATGGAATCGTTCTTCGCGCTCCTGCAGAAGAACGTCCTCAACCGGAGACGCTGGGGGACTCGGGAAGAGCTCCGGCTCGCGATCATCACCTGGATCGAAACGACCTACCACCGGAAACGGCGCCAACGTGGTCTGGGGAAGTTGACCCCGATCGAGTACGAGACGATCATCAACCCACAGGTCGCACTCGCGGCCTAATCGAACGAGTCAACCAAACCTGCAGCAGTCCCGCGAGCCAGACGAACAGTTCGCGATGGATGCTCTTCAGGGACGGTTCGCTCACGGTGCTCCCAATCTGTGCCGACCTGTTGATTGTCCCGCACACCCACTCTGGGCGGAGGTGCCGGTGGGTGGGGTCCGCGTTGGTGTCGCCAGCGCCTGACTTCTCCGCTCCTGCAGGGAGCGGAGGCCGGACCACCGGCGGTGTTTCAAGTCGGTTTCTTTGCTCTTCGGCCGAGCTGGGCTGCTTCTGCGTTTCGTTGGTACCTCAGGTAGGCGATGACCGCCAACACTCGGTGCCTCGTGGTGGGAGCGACGCTCGTGGGGTCGTTGAGGACGCGTGAGACAGTCTGGTGCGAGACGCCTGCCACCGTCGCCACGTCGTAGATGGTGGGTGCACCAGCTTCAGCCATCTGCTTTCACCTGATCTGTCCGTGTCGCCGCGGCCGCGAGGCAAGACAGGCGGTCTCTGATTGCCCAGCTGGTGCACCCATCCGCGAATGCAATCGGTCGCCTACGAAGGCTGGCGTTCGCGTCATAGCGCTTCCTCTCCCGCTTCCAGCGGCATCATTCAGTGGGGAGGAACACCCGCATCGTCGATGGACCTCGATTCCCCCAGGTCGAATAGGGGACGAGCCGCACTGTGTCGATGAACGTCGTCTCTGTGACTGCGGCTCCGTAGGGAAGCGGTGATCCGGTCTGCGCTTCTCGTACCGCGATCCCGACCCGGACGTCGTCGGGGCCGTCGTCCTGCAAGGCGACTTCGTCGAGGAGGACGACATCGTTGATCGCTCTTCCGAGGTCCGTGGACTCCAAGGCGTAGACGAGGGGGCCCCGCTCGATGGCGACGGTGCCGCGAAGAGCATCGATGCGCGGATCGGGGTGCGTGATCCGGGCCCGATTGGGTACCGTCAGCGTCACCCTGTCTCCCCGGTTGAAGATCCGATCGACGGCGATCGACGTGCCACCCGCCACGCGGTGGTGGCCGTCCGGCGTGTCGAGCTCGGCGGTCGTGGCCCAGGCCGGCACTCGGAGTCGAAGCTCGAGCGGTGTCTCACTCGACTTGGTCGCCGTGACGATCACTTCGCCGTTGAACGGCCAGCCGGAGCGGACCTCGAAGCCTGCCGTGCCGCCGCCCGGGAGGTCGACGTCGATGTCGTAGTCGCCGTACTGGTGCAGCTGGAGCCCGTGCTCGGTCATCGTTGCGAAGACTGATTCCACGCTCGCGAGGGTCCGGGCGAGGTTCGTCGGGCAGCACGAGACCTCGAACCAGGGTGCACGCAGACTCGCGAGCGCTCTGGCACTCACTTCGTCCTCAGGTGGGACTGTTCCCTCGACACGTTGGTGCAGCGTGTTCGCGTAGAAGAACGCGCGGCCATCCTCTCGGGGCGCCACCATCACCGCGTTGTAAAGGGTGCGTTCGATGAGGTCTGCGTACTTGGCGTCCCCGGTCTGGAGCAGCAGGCGCCACGACAGCATGTTGGAGGCGATCGCCGCGCAGGTCTCGCCGTACTCGCGGTCCGACGGCAATTCGAAGTCCGCACCGAAGGATTCGTCCTGGTGATGCGAGCCCATTGCACCGGTGAGGTAGGTCCGCCGTGCGACCGTGCGCTCCCATTGCAGTTCGGCAGCGCGTAGCAACTCGGCATCGCCGGTTTCCACGGCGACGTCGACGGCGCCCGCCGCGAGGTAGAGCGCTCGGACGGCGTGCCCACGCATCACGTCCGCTTCGCGGAAGGGAAGCTCGTCTTGGAAGTACTCCTGCCCGAACTCGATCGGTTTCAGGAGACCGTGCCCACGTCGTTCGACGAACAACCGCGCGAGCTCGGTGTACCGGTGGTCGCCGGTGGCCCGTCCGAGTTCGACGAGGGCCGGTTCGATCTCCGGGTGCCCACATACCGCCTGTCGCCCGTCGGCACCGAACACCGCAACGAGATGGTCGGCGACGCGGACGGCGACGTCGACGAGGGGTCCGCTGCCGGCGGTCCGAATTTGCGCCACGGCAGCCTGAATGAGGTGGCCCATGCTGTAGAGCTCGTGACCCCACTCGAAGTTCGACCACCGAGCAGGTTGCCCGGGACGTCCGAAACTCGTGTGCAGGTACCCGTCCGGGGACTGGGCAGCAGCCACTCGTCTCACGAGGCGCTCGTACCGGCTCGCGAGATCCGGGTCAGCGCTCCGTCCGAGTTCCCAAGCCATCGCCTCGAGCAGCTTGTAGACCTCCGAGTCGACGAATTCGATGCCCGAATGTGTGAACGGCTCGCCCGCCGCGGCGGCGTCGAAGTTCCCGATCCACCCGATTCGCTCCATCCAGTCTTCGCAGTGCTGCAGGATCGTGTGCGCGTTCCGGTCCTGCCATTCTCCCCAGTACCCACCGGCGAGCCGGAGAGCCCCGAGAGGGAGCGGGCGCAAGAGAGAGGAAGAGGGCAGCACCGGGCCGTTCCTGGGTGCGGTCCTGTTGGTGATTGGCATGGGAACCTTCGCGGTGAGGAAGACGGAACGTTGGCGTGCGGGCGGTTGTCTGGGTGCTGCTGAGGTGCGGGCCGGATCCCGAAAACCCGGCCCGCACCGGCTCAGCGGACGTCCCCGTGGATCTCGAAGGTGTCGATCGTGCCCTTCAGGTACGGGTCCGGGAACTGGGACTTGCCCAGGTAGTCACCTGTGGTGCGGCCGAGGTCCTTCGGCGCCACCTTCATGGCCGTGTTCTGACCGATCTGTGTCCCGTCCGCGTAGAGCGTGCCGGTCGTGGTCCCGTCAGAATTCGGTTTGAACGTCAGCTTCAGCGTCGTCCAGGTGTTCGCCTTCATGGTGTAGTCGCTAGTGATCTGGGTCTCCGCGCCGTTGCCCGCGTTGCTGATGGCGAAGCCGACGTGACCGTCACCGAGCGCTGGCGTGAGGAACATGTACTTCGTGGTGTTGCTGCCGAAGTCGAAGATCCTGCCGAACGTCTGCACCGAGTCCACCTTTAGTCTCGTCGAGATCGTCATGGACGTTCCGCGCGAAACGATGTCGTTCGGCAGCTGCAGGTAGGAGCCGTCTGCACCGTCGAGTCGGAGTGCGCTCGTGCCAGCGTCGCTGGTCACTGCCGCGGTGCCGTTCAGCGTTGCGTTGTTGCCGCTCCCACTCGTGTCGGGCACCGTCTTCCCACTTGCCGTGGCGAAGGTGTAGTTGACCCAGTTCGTGGGCATCGGTGCCGGGGCTGTGACGGTCACCTTCACGCTGTCGGTGGACTGCAGCGATCCGTCGGACCCGGTGAGGGTGAAGAGGTAGTTGCCCGCTCCGCTGACCTTCACCGTCGGGTGCAGGCTCTTCGGGTCACTGATCGTCGCGGTGGCTCCGGAGGGTTTCGTGTTCACCGTCCAGGTTGAGTTGAGTGTGCCGTTCGGGTTGCCGAGTCCGTCGTCGGTGGCCGAGCCGCTGAGGGTCACGTCATCCAGCCCGTTGACGATGCCGGTCTGATCCGCGCCGGCGTTGACCTTCGGTGCCGTGTTGGCATCCGGAGCGGCCGTCACGAGGCGGACGGTGTAGCTGGACCCTGCCGGAACCTGGTACGTCACGCTCGTGGGGGCGCGGAGCGTTCCGGCGGCGGCCGCCGGCGTGTACACGTTGATCTTCCGTTGCGCTTGTCCGTTGACGAGCACCGAGTACGTGCCCTGGGCCAGCCCTGTGACGTCGAACGAACCGGTGTGTGCTGCCCCGGAGACGTTCGCCAGGTCGAGGCGGAGGTCGGCGCTGTTCTTGCCGACGACGGCCTGCGTGTAGCGGTCGGAGTTCAGGTCGACGGAGAGCTGCTGGCTGACCAGGTTGAGCTTGCGCTGCACACCGTCGGTGGGTTGCACCGTCGTCGATGACTGATCGGAGGAAACCGTGGCGCCGTAGCCGATGGTCCCGAAGATCGGGTCATCGGTCACGACGTCCGCGCTCATGTTCTGCAGTGCGCCCCAGAGGTTGAGGTCGCTCTCGCCGGTCATGCCCCGCCAGCCGTTCAGGAGCTGCACGTTGGTGCCCCCGCCGACTCCGAGGGTGCCGAGGTTGCCCTTCTCCGACTGGTAGGACCATGCGGAGGCGCCGATGTTCGCCGGCACGTTGCTGATCTGTCCGGAGTTCACGTTCGCGATCGCGCCGAGCTTCGATGCGTAGTTCAGTCGCTGCAGTTCGGCCCGCTCCGTCGGAGTGACCGCGTCCGTGCCGGTCTCAAGCGCGGAGGTGTGGTTGATGTAGTCGTCCATCGTGTACCCCGCGAGGGCGATGCTGTACTGGAACTGCCACCAGTTCTCGCCGGTGATGGTGGTGGGGTCGGCGTACCAGTACCAGACGGGCATCTGTCCTCGCGCTGCGCGCGTCTTCGCCACGATGTCGCGCATCATCCGCAGCGCGTTCGCCTTGTCGGCGTTGACGTTGAGCTTGGCGAGTGTGTACACCGCCTCTTCGCCGGTGTTGTCGTAGCTGTACTCGGAGCCGTACGGGTACTTCTCCGACGAGAAGTTCTTGTACTTGACGGCCATCTTCGCTTCGATGTCGTTGGCCTGCTGGGTCATGCCCTCGGTGCGCAGCGCATCGATCAGCGCGGGCGTGGTGAGCTCACCCATGAGACCGGTGTTCCAGTTGTATGCGACTGGGCCGTCGTAGAGCTCCTTGAACACCCCGTACGCCTGCGTCAGGTACCACTTCGACGGGTGGCTGTAGCTGATCAGGCCGGGGTTCTGCTTCGCGATCTGGTACATGCTGAAGAACGTGTTGTAGATGTGCGGGTAGGCGTACCCGCGGTAGCTGGGTGTCGTGTTCGCGGCACCGGGCTTGCCCTGCTCCCAGAAGTCGTAGACGAGGTAGCTCGGCTTCGTCGTGTCGGCTGTGTTGCCCATCAGGTGCTCCCAGACGGCCTTCTCGAGGTAGAGGTCGAGGGACTGTACCTGCGTCTTGACGGGGTCGAGCGCGTTCTTCGCCGCGAGGAACTCTCCGTGTGGCAGCCCCCAGTCGTCTCCGAGGCCGTAGTAGCCGGCGTACTCGTTGCGTTTGCCTTCCGGCGCCTTCGTCGACGACGGCAGCGAGCCGTCCGCGGCGTTCATCATCCAGTCGTCGTAGGTTCCGTACCGGATGTCGTCGGTGGTGATGCCGTCGGCGGTCGTCCACTGCTGGTTCTTCACCATGAAGTCCGCATGCGCGTTGAGGGCGTTCGCGACCTTGTCGGTGACGGAGAACTGCAGCACGCTGGAGCGGGATCTCCCCGCCGCGTCCGTGTAGTTCACGGTCACCAGGTTGGTTCCCAGTTGGGTCTTGTCGAAGGCGATGGAGTAGATGCGGTAGTCACCGTTGGCGCGTGAGAACGTCACCTTCGGGTTCGTCGGGTTGGCGCCGCCGAGGTCGTTGTTGTTCTTCGCCGTCACCGAGGTGATCGTCCCCTTGATCCGGAACGCGGCCTGCGCGGTCTGGTCGTACGGCACGACGAGGCCCGGGACGACGGTGGTGTCGAGCAGCCCCTGGTTGTAGAGCACGTCTTGACGGTCGTTGTCACTGGTGAACTTACTGATGTGGAACGTAAGCGTCTTGCTGGCTCCGGCGGCGAGCGTTGTCGCCGTGGATCCGAGGTACCCGCGGTTGGTCGACTGGATTGCCGTGGAGTTCGGGTAGTAGACGTTCAGGCCCTTGATGTTCGAGCTCTCGTTGTCCGAGTTCCACGCCCACGAGGTGTCGCCGACTTCCTGGGTGCGCCAGCGGTCCTGGTACTCGAAACCGGAACCGGTGCCCGTGTCAGCAGTGATCATGATCCCGGGGCCTTGACCGCTGGGGCGCTGCAAGGTCAGGTACGAGCCGTTCTTCCCCACGTAGGAGTGGGTGAGGACGCGGGTCTCGTAGATCGAGTCGCCACCCTTCCAGAGTTCGTTCGCGGGGATCGGGAGTCCCCAGTCCCCGAGGACGAGTCGCTGGCCGGAAGTGTTCTCGACGTTCTGCTTCCAGGTGATCGATCCGTCGGCAGCGACCGTGTACGTCTGGGTGAACGTGAACCCCTTCACCCCTTCGGCGTCGGTCGAGTTCTTGTAGGTGACGGTGACCGTGTTGCCGTTGACGCTGACAGTGCGACCATCAGCGGACTCCGTCGTCCAGGCCTTCTTCCACGGCGTCGTTCCGACACCGGTCTTGCTGATGGTTCCGTTCCCGGTCGCGTAGCTGAACATGACGTTGCCGAGCCACTGCTTGTACTTTGCGTTCGTCTCGGCTGCCTGCTCGGGAGCAGTGTCGGGATTCATCACGTACTGGGTGTCGTACGTGTCCCCTGGGATCTTCAGCGACTGGATGCTGCCGTCGCTGGCGAACCCGGCCGCGAGCTTGGTGGAGCTGATCGTGTTCGCGATCTGCGTCGCGGCGGTTGCCGACCCTGGATGGGCCAGGACCGCCACCGCGGCTGCGGTCGCGATCGCGACCACCCCGGCGGTGAGTCGTGAGCGTGTTCTCGAGAGCAGCATCATTGCCGCCTTTCGGTGAGGGAGGAACTTACTTGGTGGACCCGACCGCGAGACCTTCGCGGAGGAGACGGAACGAGGCGATGTAGACGACCAGGAGCGGGATCGACGAGAGCACGGCCAGAGCCATCAGGCCCGGCCAGTTGATGCCGTACCCCGACGTCTGCTGTGCGATGAGTGCACTCATCGGGTAGTTGACCGGAGAGATGAGGAGGTTGATCGCGTAGAGGAACTCGCCCCACGAGACGAGGAAGATCAGCGCAGCCACGGTCGCGATGCCGTTGCGAACGATCGGGATCACGATGCTGATGAACGTCCGCAGGCGTCCCGCACCGTCGATCGACGCGGCCTCTTCGATCGCGTCCGGGACACCGGCGAAGAACGGACGGAGCAGCAAGGTGGCCCACGGAAGCAACATCGCGCCGTTAGCGAGCACGAGGCTCATTGTGGTGTCGAGTAACCCGACCCTGCTGAAGAACGTGTAGAGCGGGATGATGTTCGCCGTCTGCGGGACCATCTGCAGGAAGATGAGCAGCGCCAGCACCACGCTCGCTGCGACGCCGTTGACCCGCGCGAGCGCGTAGGCAAGGGGCACCCCGAGCAGCGCGACGAGGACGGTGGTCCCGACGGCGATCTGGGCGGACTGCAGCAGGGCCGTCGACAATCCGGCGTTCGCGATCGCGTCGCGGTAGGCGCCAAGTGTGGGAGTGAACAGGGCGAAGGGACTCCCGCCGAGGACGGCTCCCTGCTGCTTCAAGGACGTCAGCAGGATCCACACGAGGGGCAGGCCGTAGACGACGTACAGCAGGGTCCGAACTGTCGCTGCGACTGGTTCACGGGCAGGGCGCCGTCGTCGGTTCGGATGCCGAGGAGCGGTGACCACGGCTGCCATCGAGAGCGGGGCCTGGCCGTGGCGTGGAGCGGTGGTGGTCATTGGTTCTCCCGCCGGACGGACCGGACGTAGACGAGTGCGAGGACGGCGACGATGACCAGGGCGATGACACCCGTGGCGGAGCCAAGGCCGTAGTCGTGTTCGATGAAGGCCTGCGAGTAGCTGAGGAACGGCAACGTCGTGGTCGACGTCCCTGGTCCGCCCGCCGTCATGACGTAGATGAAGTCGAAACTCCGGAACGCGTAGACCACCGTCAGGATCGCGAGGATGACTGCGGTCGGTCGTGCGGCCGGTATCAGGACGTACCAGATCTCCTGCAGCTTGCTGGTGCCATCGAGGGATGCAGCTTCGAGGACTTCGGGATCGATGTTGAGCAGCGCAGCACGGAACACGAGCGCGTTGAACGGGATGACAGCCCATGCATTGACCGCGGCGACGGACAGCAGCGCCAGGTGGGGGTCGTAGAGGAACGGCAATCCTTGCGGAGCGATGCCGAGCCCTCGGAGGACGCCGTTGACCAGTCCGTCGTCGGCAAGGAGGAACTTCCAGATGCTGCCGTTCACGACCGGTGGGAGCGCCCAGATGAACACCATCATCCCGAGCAGGATCGAGCTCGCAGGCCGGGATGAGCGGACGACCATGGCGACGCCCAGTCCACCGATGATCCCGATGAGCGTGACGATCGCGACGAACAGTGCCGTGTCGAGCGCTGCCGGTGCGACGCTCGGCCCCTGAAACAGCGATGCGTAATTCTGCAAGCCGACGAAGGGCCATGCCTGGTTCAAGGTCCCGGTGCTGACCTCGCTGACGCTCATCTTGAGCAGGAGGTAGATCGGGTAGATCGAGAAGACGGCAAGGACCGCGATCCCAGGGGCTGCGAAGGCGAGCCGGCTTCGCCCTCGCAGCCCCCGCCGCCGTGGGGGCACCCGCTCGCTGGCGGACCGTTCAGGGCGGTCAGTGCGGAGAGATGATGCTCCCACGGTGGTTTCTCCAGTCCTGCTACTGCTTGAGCAGCGGCTCGAGCTTGTTCAGCAGGTCGCTGCTGATCTGATCGGGCGTGCCGGTACCCGCGATCGCGGCGCTCCAGGACTCGCCCACCGTCTGCAACACGGTCGCGACGTTCTTCGACGGGATGGCCCGGTCCGGAGAGGCGTGACCGTTCTTCGCAACGATCGACGAGAACACCGAGAGGATCGGGTCGTCCTTGACCTGCGGAGCTTCGGCAACGTCAGCACGTGCGGGGATCGAGCCGAAGGCCTTCAGCAGTGTGAGTTCACCCTGCTTGGAGAAGAACTCCTGCTCGAGGTACTGCTGAGCGAGCTCCTTGTTCTTCGAGAAGGCGCCGATGTTCTGCGCCTCACCGCCGAGGTAGATCGAGCCCTTGTCTCCGACGGGGATCGGCACGACTCCGTAGTTGAACTTCGCCGACTGCTTTGCCGACGCGATCTGCCAGTTACCGTTGACTGCGAACGCGGTGTTGCCAGCCGAGAACTGCTGGAACGGAACGGTCTGGTCCCAGGTCGAAGCTTCCTTCGTGAGGTAGCCCTTCGCTGTCCAGTCCTGCATCAGCGAGAACGCGTCTTCGAGGGGCTCCTTCTCGGGCTTCGCGTAGTCCCATCCGGCACGGGACAGCCAGGGGAACGCCTGCCATTCACCCTCTGAGTTCGGCTTCCCCGTGAGGGTGATGCCTTCCTTGCCGGCCGCCTTCGCGAGCGCCAGGTCCTTCTCGAGCTCGGCGAAGGTCGTCGGCGGCTTGACGCCGAGCTGGTCGAGGATGTCCTTGTTGTACCAAAGCCCGATGAGGTTCACGAAGCCCTGCACGCCGAGGGTCTTGCCGTCGACCTTCTGGATCACGGAGTCCGGGAACTGGTCCTTGTCCGCGAAGTCATTCCACCAGGAGTCCATCGGTGCGATCGCGCCGGCCTTATCGAGCGTGTACGTGTCCGCTGCGTTGTACACGACGACGTCCGGACCGCTCTTGGTCCCCGCGGCCTGCACCAGCTTGTTGGTGAGCTGGTCGAAGGGCACGTACACGTTCTTCACCGTGACACCGTCGTGCTTGGCCTCGAAGTCCTGACCGAGGGAGTCGAGCCCCTTCGTCTGCCCTGGGACCGAGTAGTAGTGCCAGACCGTGAGGGTCTTCGTCCCACTGCTCTCGCCACCTGCGGCTGGAGCCGATGACGGCGTACAGCCAGCGAGACTCGCGACGGCGGCAATCGTGGCGATCGTCGCCGCCAAGATCTTGTGTGTGCGACGCATCATGCGCCCTCTCTTTCGGGTGTGTCTTCGTTGACCGCCGCTGGCCCGAGGGAGGGGATCGTGGGTTTCATCGATGAAATCCTGGGGTGCACGACCGCGGCAGGCTGAGCATAGGCAGGTTGGCGGGAGAACGTCAACCATGCTTCACTGGGCGTCACCAGCACCTCGGGGTAGCCACGGTCGCCCTTGTTCATCGATGAAACGGATACTCATGTCCTCACAGGGATCAGCGAAGATCACCGTCCACCCGGAGTTCGTGGTGGGAACCGTCGACCACCGACTCTTCGGTTCATTCGTCGAGCACCTCGGGCGGGGCGTGTACGGCGGGGTCTTCGATCCGGACGATGCAAGGAGTGGCGCCGAGGGTTTCCGGGAGGATGTGCTTGCGCTCGTCCGTGAGCTGGGAGTCTCCACGGTGCGGTACCCGGGCGGGAACTTCGTCTCCGCCTACGACTGGCGGGACGGCGTCGGGCCGGTGAGCGAGCGACCGGTCCGCCTCGATCCCGCGTGGCACTCCGTCGAGACCAACCGCTTCGGCACGGATGAGTTCCTGTCGTGGTGTCGGCGGGCCGAGGTCGAGCCGATGCTCGCGGTGAACCTTGGGACGAACGGCATCCGGTCTGCTCTGCAGCTGCAGGAGTACGTCAACCACCCGTCCGGGACGACCCTCGCTGATCTCCGGAAGGCGAACGGCCATCCGGAGCCGTGGGCGGTCCGGACGTGGTGTCTCGGTAACGAGATGGACGGCCCCTGGCAGATCGGGCACATGCCGGCTCGGGAGTACGGGCGCCTGGCAGCGGCGACCGGGTCGGCGATGCGAGCGGTTGACCCGGATCTCCGGCTCGTCGCCTGCGGCTCGAGCAACGACCGCATGGAGACGTTCGGGACGTGGGAGCGCGAGGTGCTCGAGGAGTGCTGGGAGGTGATCGATCACATCTCGTGTCATCAGTACGCGCGGTACGACGGCGACCTTGCCCGATTCCTGGCATCCGGCGTCACGATGGACCACTTCATCGCCACCGTCGCCGCAACGATCGCTCATGTGGGCGCCGTTCGCCGCAGCAAGCGGGAAGTGACGATCTCGTTCGACGAGTGGAACGTGTGGGACTACACGGCGCACGATGCACGCGTAGCGCAGGGCCTTGGCTGGGACGTTGCGCCGCGGTTGTTGGAGGACTTCTACAGCGTCGCCGACGCAGTCGTCGTTGGCGACATGCTGATCAGCATGATCAACCGAGCCGATGTTGTTCGTGCGGCGAGCATGGCGCAGCTGGTCAACGTCATCGGGCCCATCATGGCCGAGCCGGGGAAACCGGCCTGGCGCCAGACGACGTTTTTCCCGTTCCGGGACGCAGCGGCGAGTGCCGGAGGGGAGGCCCTCCAGGTCGCCATTCAGGCGCCGACAACGGAAGCAGAAGCGCCGGCAATCAGCGCTGCAGTGGTTCAGCGCACGGACGGAACGCTGCAGATCATGCTCGTCGGACGCCACACCGCAACAGCGATCTACGTCGAACTCGACCTGAGCTCCTTCGGCCCGGTGGCGGGGGCGGCCGGGACAGTGCTGTCCGATCCGGACCCGTTCGCTACGAACGACGCGTCCACGCCGGAGCGGGTGCGACCACAGTCGCTGCCGGTCGATATCCTCGGCACGGGAGTCCGGGTGCAGATCCCTCCGGTTTCCTGGAGCGTGATCACGGTCACCTTCTCATGACCCTCGAGAGGACGATCGTGCCGACATCGCAGCCGCGGCGTTCCGCGACGATGGCGGACGTCGGTGCGGCGGCGGGGGTCACCGCGCGCACCGTGTCGAACGTTCTCTCCGGAAAAGTCGGCGTTCGCGATGCGACACGGGATGCTGTCCTGAAGGCAGTCCGCGACCTCGGCTACCAAATGAATGTTTCGGCACGGGGGCTGCGTACCGGGCTGACGGGCATGATCACCCTGGCGATCCCGGACCTGAGTATCGACTACTTCGCGCAGCTCGCGAATGGAGTCATGCGCGAGGCCGAGGCGCACGGATGGACAGTGATCATCCAGCAGACGGGTGCGCGGCGAGAGACCGAACTCGCGATCCTCTCCGGAGCGGCACGGCAGCTGTCCGACGGCTTGATCTTTCAACCGCATGCCCTCGGACCTGGAGACGAACGGCTCATCACAGGAGATCAGCCCTTGGTACTGCTCGGCGACCGGATCTTCAACGGGCCGGTCGACCACGTCGCCATGGCCAACGCGGAGGCTGCTGACGCAGCCACCACCTACCTGATCGACCGCGGTTGCCGCAGCATTGCGGTGGTTGGGGCCAATCCGGCGGGTGGATCAGTGAGTGCAGCAGCGCTCCGGCTGCAGGGGCACGCCCGGGCTCTCGAGCGAGCCGGCCGAGGACTCGACGACAGACTCGTTGCAACAGCCAGCGAGTGGCATCAGAACGACGGCGCCGTAGCCGCTCATCGATTGCTCAACAGCGGGGTCGCGTTCGATGGTCTGTTCTGCTTCAACGACAACTTGGCAATCGGAGCGATGAGTGTGCTGCTGGAAGCGGGCCTGGAGATTCCCAGAGATGTGCGCGTCGTCGGCTTCGACAACGTTCCTGCCGCTGCGTTCTCCTATCCCTCATTGACAACCATCGATCCGGGACTTGCGCAGATCGCAAAGACGTCGACCGATCTCCTTGCCCGGAGAATCTCGGACGGGCCTCCAGCGCAGCCCTCAGAGATCGTCGCGAGTTTCTCGCTCGTAGCCCGCCGAAGCGCCTGAGGGGTCGACGGCCTCGTCGGGTGACGCTGGACGTCTGGGGGCCACGGAACTCAGGCAGCGTGCCTGGTTCGGCCAGCGCAACAATGTCGAGAACGGCAACTCGCGCCTCAAAGACGCCGATCGCGAAGCCCTCGGAGTGGCTATGAAGCGTCGCGTCCGCGGACCCTGGTTCGTCGAGCTCGCTGCCGCATTCGCAGCTGCAAGCGCAAACCTCGCTCGCATCATCGAGTGGCTGAAGGAGCGACTGAGCCTCGCGCCCATCAACCGCATGAACAACACCAGCCCCGCCCTGTTCGAGGCCGGCCTGAGCACCCTCACCCTCGACGAGCACGACACTCGAAACGGCTTCAACGCAATCGCGCAGCTACCAGAGTTCCAACTACTGGACTGACGAGCCCGCGCCTCCAAACTTCATAGACCCTGAACTCCCCCTCGCCACGTCCGGCAGGGGGTATTCGTCGTTCCTCGAAGCGAACGCAGACCAAGGCACGCGTCGCGGTACGCTCCCCAGCGGTCGTCGGGACAGGACGAGCGACCCTGGGAGCGGAGCTGAGCGCGGTTTTCCACCTCGGCCTAATGTCACGCTCGAATTTTCCGACTGAGATCGCCGAAATCTCCGAACACCCCCTGGCTGGCTCCGCCTCCAGGATTCGAACCCGGACCTAACGGCACCAAAGGCCGTCGTGCTGCCATTACACCAAGGCGGAACACACCCCGCGGAGTGCCCGACCATCCTCCCATGCCGACGAGGCTGGCCGTGCAGCCCCCGCTTCGGCCAAGATGGTGGGATGCCGCAGGAGGACGAGGTCGACCGCATCGTCGCTGCGTGGGGACGGGAGCGTGCCGATCTCGACTTCGGGCCGCTCGAGGTGCTGTCCCGGGTGGACCGGCTCGCCCGGCACCTGGACCGAGCACGTCGCGCGGCGTTCGACGAGAGCGACGTCGAGCCGTGGGAGTTCGACGTCCTGTCGGCGCTCCGGCGGGCGGGTGAGCCGTACGAGCTCAGTCCGAAGACGCTCCTGCAGCAGACCCTGGTGTCGAGCGGCACGATGACGAACCGCGTGGACCGGCTGACGGCCCGCGGGCTGGTGGCCCGTCGCACCGACCCGAAGGACGGTCGGGGCATCCTCGTGTCCCTGACGAGCGAGGGGCGCCGAGCGGTCGACGCCGCGATCGCCGATCTGCTCGCCGCCGAGCGGGACATCCTCGCCGGGGTGTCGGAGACCGAGCAGGGCCAGCTGTCCGGCCTGCTGCGTCGGCTCATCCTCGGTCTCGGGGACTGACGGCACCGCCTTCACCCGGCAGGACGAACGCGGAGCGCTCCCTTCGGTCGAGCGGCCGATGCCGACGAACGTGGCGCTCGCGACGATGGACGGGTGCAGAAACCCCGTGAGCTCCTCCGCCGCTACCCGCACACCATCGCGTTCGCGACGGTGCTCGCGCTGGTCGTCGGCGGCATCGCGGTGGCCACCACGGCGATCGGGAGTTCGCGCGACCGAGCGACCGCCGCGGACGGACGGTGCACGGCTGACTCGCTCGCCGGGCGGTGGTCTGCGGGCCGGTTGTTCCTCGACGCGCGATCGGTGCGCACCGGCAAGGCGGTGCTGACCGTGCGCGGGGACGAACCCACGCAGACCGGCAGCACGATGAAGCTCCTCACGGCGTCCGCAGCCTTGAGCGCGCTCGGCCCGGACCGCCGCTTCACCACCCGGATCGTCGCCGGCACGACCCCGGGGAGCGTCGTGCTCGTGGGCGGTGGCGATCCGACGCTGAGCCGGTTGCCGAGCGGGCAGGACGGCGTCTACCCGGGTGCTCCCCACCTGGACGACCTCGCCCGTCAGGTCCGCGCGGCGCACCCCGGCCCGATCGACGTCGTGCAGGTGGACACCGGGTTGTTCGACGGTCCGGCGTGGCACCCGACCTGGACGGAGAGCGCGCGGACGAGCGGCAGCGTCTCGAACATCACCGCGCTCATGGTGGACGGCGACCGGGACGACCCCGCCGACGCCTACTCGCTCCGGAGCGCGGCCGCGGTCGCTCGGGCGGCATCGGCGTTCGCCGTGCTGCTCGGACCGGACGTCCGCGTCGACACGTCGTCGGTCGCGGTGTCATCGAGTGCGGCGCCGTCGGGTGCGGCGCCGTCTGGTGCGACCGTGCTCGGTTCCGTGCGGTCGGCGACGGTGTCCGACCTGGTCGGCACGCTGCTCACGCACTCCGACGACACACTCGCCGAGGTGCTCGCCCGGCACGTCGCCGTCGCGGAGGGCACCGGCAGGTCGTTCGACGCGATCCAGGCCGGCACCACGAAGGCGCTCCGTCACGTCGACGTGCCGACGGCCGGGCTCCGGTTGGTCGACGGCTCCGGGCTGAGCCCCGACAACCGCGTGCCGGCGTCGACCCTGACGAAGCTGATGCGGGCGGTCGCCGAGCACCGCCACGGACTCGCCCCGGTCGACGCGGGGCTGGCGGTGGCCGGGACGACCGGCACCCTCGCCGAGCACGGGCGCTTCACCGGTCCGGCCGCCGACGCCCGTGGCCACGTCCGTGGGAAGACCGGGACCCTCGACGACATGTTCGGCCTGACCGGTGTCACGGACGAGGTCGCCGGCGACCGGATCGCGTTCACGGTCTTCGCCGAGGGCACCGGTGACCCGGCGGCGCGGAAGGACATCGACGCACTCGCAGCAGCCCTGTGGCGCTGCGGCGGCAACGCGGGCTGACCGGCACGGCGCGCGGAGGTCGCGACAAAGGTACGCTCCGGCGCATGCACGCGATCACCCTGGCCGTCGCCGACGTCGCACGATCGGCGGACTTCTACCGTGCCCTGCTCGGCGTCGACGGGAGCGGGGTGATCGGCACCGAGTACCCCGCCACCGAGACCGAGGCCGGCGGCACCACCGCGATGTTCACCCTCGACGACGGCCTGATCGTGAGCGTGTACGGCCGGGAGGACATGGCGAAGGACGGCGGCGTCCACCTGGCGGAGGGCCCGAGCAGCACGATCGGGCACTTCGTGGACTCCCGCGAGGCCGCCGACGCCTTCCTCGACCGGGCACGAGTGGCCGGCGCGACGATGCTCGCGGCGCCGTACACGCGGCCGTGGGGCATGTACTCCGGCTTCTTCCAGGACCCCGACGGCCACCTCTGGGAGGTCGTCGCGAACCCCGGCGGCGGCGACCCCGCCGACGCAGCCCCGGCTGGCGCGGACGCGGGCGAGTAGCCCACCACGACGGGGGGCTGCGCGACGAGCCGGGCGTGCCCTACGGTGACGATGTGGACATCGGGCGGGCGATCCTCGGAACGAGCACGGTCGGGGCGGTCGTGCTGGCGGTCGGGTTCGGCTTCGCCGTCGCGCCGGTGCACGGACTCACGACGAACGTCATCAGTGGCGGCGCCTGCGCCACGTTCCCGCACGGCTCGCACGCACCGTCGGCGTGGTTCCTCGTCGCGCTGCAGAACGATTCGGACTTCGAGGTCCACGTCCGCGACGTCGAGCCACAGGAGCTCAGCGACGTCACACTCGAACGCTTCGCGATCGCGCCGCACCCCGACGAGCGCACCTCCGGCCTGATCGCGACCGACGACACCGGCCGCCCCACGGAGTACGGCCGCACCGTGCCCGTCGACAGCGGCTTCGTGGTGCCGGCGCACGGCGAACTCGACGTGACCGGACGGATCGTGCTACGGCCTGGAGCGGTGGCAGGCCAGGTGCGGGGCTTCACGGTCACCACCACCGGTGTCCTCGGAACACTGCGGACCGACAGCACGCCGGAGGCGTTCGGTGTCGGCGTCGAACAGGGCGGCGACGAGCCCGACGTCGACTGCCTCAGGGACTGACCCGAGCCGCCCCGCTACACCCCGAGCAACTCCGCGACCTCGAGCCAGCGCTCCTCGAGCTGCTCGATCTCGGCCTCGTGCGCCGCGAGCTTCGCCTGCAGCTCCCCGAGCCCGGCGTAGTCGGACTGGTCGTGGGTCGCGAAGGCGTCGAGCAGCTTCTTGCGATCCGCCCCGACGCGGGCGATCTTCCGGTCGAGCGCCGACATCTCCTTCTCCGCCGTCCGCCGGTCCGCACCCGACAGGGCAGACGCACCGGCGGCACTGGACCCGGCCACGGAACCGGCCGAGCCCGTCCCGCCTGCCGTGTCGGGCCTCCCGGCAGACGCGGCGGCAGCCGCCGAGGCGGTCCCGCCACCGGTGCCGGCCGCACGGAGCCGCATGTACTCGTCGACGCCGCCCGGCAGGTGCCGAAGGTGCCCGCCGAGCACCGCGTACTGCTGGTCGGTCACGCGCTCGAGCAGGTACCGGTCGTGGGAGACGACGAGCAGGGTGCCCGGCCAGGTGTCGAGGAGGTCCTCCATCGCGGCGAGCATGTCGGTGTCGAGGTCGTTCGTGGGCTCGTCGAGGATGAGCACGTTCGGCTCGTCGAGCAGGATGAGCATGAGCTGCAGTCGGCGCTTCTGCCCGCCGGACAGGTCCTTCACCGGCGTCGAGAGCTGCTCCGAGGTGAAGCCGAGCCGCTCGAGCAGCTGCGACGGCGTCATCTCCTTGCCGTCCGCCACGTAGCTCGTCTTCTTGCGGGCGACGACCTCGCGGACGCGGTCCGTCGCGAACTGCGCGAGGTCGGCGAGCTGCTGGTCGAGCACCGCCACCTGCACGGTCTTGCCGGTCTTCACGCGGCCGCTCGTCGGCTGCAGCCGACCCGACACCAGGTTGAGGAGCGTCGACTTGCCGGCGCCGTTCGGACCGAGGATGCCCGTCCGCTCCCCCGGCGCGATCCGCCACTCGATGCGGTCGAGGATCTCGGTGCCGTCGAAGGAGACGCTGACGTCGAGCAGGTCCACGACGTCCTTGCCGAGCCGCGCCGTGGCCGTCTTCGCCAGGGCGACGGTGTCGCGGATCGGCGGCACGTCGTCGATGAGCGCGTTGGCCGCGTCGATGCGGAACTTCGGCTTGCTCGTGCGGGCCGGGGCGCCGCGGCGGAGCCACGCGAGCTCCTTGCGGGCCAGGTTCTGCCGACGCTGCTCGCTCGCCGCGGCCTGCCGGTCACGCTCGACGCGCTGCAGGATGTACGCCGCGTAGCCGCCCTCGAACGGGTCGACGATGCCGTCGTGGACCTCCCACGTGTCGGTCGACACCGCGTCGAGGAACCACCGGTCGTGCGTCACGACCACGAGGCCGCCCTGGGTCGACGACCACCGGCGGTTGATGTGCTCGGCGAGCCACTGGATGCCCTCGACGTCGAGGTGGTTCGTGGGCTCGTCGAGGAACAGGACGTCCCAGTCGCCGACCAGCAGCCGCGCCAGAGCCACCCGCCGACGCTGCCCGCCGGACAGCTCGTCCACGCTGACGTCCCACGGGATGTCCGACACGAGGCCGCCGATGATGTCGCGGATCTTCGGGTCGCCCGCCCACTCGTGCTCCTCGCGGTCGCCCACGACGACGCTGCCGACGAGTTCACCGGCGGGCAGGATGTCGCGCTGGTCGAGGTACCCGACCGTCAGACCACGGCGGTGCGTGACCCGGCCGCCGTCCGGTTCGAGCCGCTGGGACAGCAGGGCGAGCAGGGTCGACTTGCCGTCGCCGTTCCGTCCGACGACGCCGATGCGGTCACCCTCGTCGATGCCGAGGGTGACGCTGTCGAAGACGACCTTGGTGGGGAACTCGAGATGCAGGTTCTCGGCGCCGAGGAGATGTGCCACCCGTCAAGGGTAGGCGGCTGGGCGGGTGGGTGGGTGCGGTGGCGTGTTCGTCGGGTGCGTCGGGTGCGTCGGGTGCGTCGGGTGCGTCGGGCGGGTCGGCCGCGTCGGGTGCGTCGGGTGCGTCGGCTGCGTCGGCTGCGTCGGCTGCGTCGGCTGCGTCGGCTGCGTCGGGTGCGTCGGCTGCGTCGGAACGACAGTGTCGTCGTCGTACGACGACATCCGTGTCGCAACCCCGCGGCTGCAACCGTTGCAGACGCGCGGGGGCGACAGTGTCGCCGTCGTACGACGGCGACAGGTGTCGTTCCACGTCAGCGGCCCGCCCTGGCAACACACCCGGCAGACGGCCTGGAGGCGCGGCTCAGCTCCCCGGGGTCGGCTCGCCCTCGCCGGCTGCCTCCTTGGCACGGCGCAGTCGCGCCTGGGCCTCCCAGTACTCGATCTCGCGCTCGAGTTCGGCGAGCTCCTGCTCCGTCCCGGTGACGCGCTTGTCACCGTGGGCGGCACGGGCGTGCCCGAGGCTCGCGTACTGGTCCTCGTGGCGCCGCGGCTCGAGGTACCGGCCGTGGTTCCGGTCGCCCGCGGTCCAGTCGTGTCCGACGGCGAACCACACGATGCTGCCGACGACGGGCACCAGGATGACGAGGAACACCCATGCGACCTTCGGCAGGCCGCGCACTTGGTCGGCTCCCTTGGTCAGGATGTCGATCAGGGCGAAGACCAACAGGACGATCGAGGCCCCGTACAGCAGCACGCTCATGAGCAGCGAGTCTATGGATCGGCTCCGAGCCGCCGCTACGCCCCGAACGCGTGCCGCGGTTGCGATCCGGCAACGGTCTGCTGCGCGATCACACAGGTGCTCGGTCGAGGTACCGACGGGCGAGCGCGACGTCGCGGAGCGCGATCACCATCGGTACGGCCCACAGCGTCGCGACCACCGTGTACAGCGGCCAGAAGGTCACTCCGGACACGGCGATGCCGGTGAAGAGCAGGAGCTGCCCGGCAGAGGACGGGATCACGAGGCCGCCGGCGATCTGCAGCGCGAATGCACGGACGACGTCGACGCGGTCCTCCGGCGCCTGGTCGCGCCCGCGGATCACCCGCTGGACGGCGGACCGCTCTCGGGGGGACAGGTGCTTCGTCACGGGGGCCAGCTCGGGGTGCTGCGATCGCGCACGAGCGGTGCGGACGACGTCCGTGAGGACGAGTGCGAGCCCGACGACCATGCCGACGATCCCGGTCACCCAGCGGCCCGTCGACCCGGGCGCGAAGGTGAGCGCCGTCCCGACGAGTGCGACCACGGCGACCGCCACCGCGCCGGCGATCAGCGGGAGCGAGCGACGGCGTGGAGCAGGGTGCTCGAGCACCAGGCGCGCCTGGTGCTCGGCGAGCGCCCATCGCCACTCGGCCTGCGCTGCGGTGTCGGTCATCGTGTCCGACTCAACCACACTGCATGAGGATCCGTCAGAGGGCTGCGACCCACTCGTCCGTGCCGTCCGAGAAGCGCTGGTGCTTCCAGATCGGCACGCGCTCCTTGACGAGGTCGACCAGCGCGCCGCACGCCGCGAAGGCCTCGGCCCGGTGCGGCGACGACACGGCTGCGGCGAGCGCGACGTCCCCGATGCCGAGCGCTCCGACGCGGTGCAGCACGGCGATGCGGACCTCGGGGTGCGCTTCGGCGATCTCGCGGGCGACCTCGGCGATGACCGTGCCGGCGCTCGGGTGCCGCTCGTAGTCGAGGGCGTTCACACCCTTGCCGCCGTCGTGGTCGCGGACGACCCCGGCGAAGGTCACCACCGCGCCGTCCTGTTCCGTTGCGACGACGGCCGAGACCTCGTCGACGGTGATCGAACGGTCGACGACGTCGGCGAGGACGACACGGTCACCGGCTCCGGCTGGCCCGGCTGACGCGGCCCCGGCTGCCCCGGTCGCCCCGGTGTCCCCGGGCCCGCCGGCCGCCCCGACCATCCCGGCTCCCCCGGTCACGATGCGCTCCGCGGGGCGTGTCCCTCGCCGTGCACCTGGGCGAGCACGTGGTCGAGCAGCCCGTCGAGCACGTCCAGTCCGTCGGCGACACCGCCACGCGACCCCGGGAGGGTGACGAGCAACGCGCCGCCACCGGTGATCCCCGCGATGCCCCGGCTCAGGAGTGCGGTCGGCCCGGCTCCGGCGAGCCCGCGCCGACGGATCTCCTCGGTGATGCCCGGCAGCTCGAGGTCGATGAGCGGCGCGACGGCCTCGGGCGTGCGGTCGGTCGGGGTGACCCCGGTTCCGCCGGTGGTCAGGACGACGCGCGCATCACCGAGGAGCTCGGCCGAGACCGTCTCGGCGATCGGCCCGCCGTCGGCGACGACGACCGGGTCGCCGACCGTGAAGCCGCGGTCGCGCAGCCAGGCGGCGATGACGGGTCCGGTGCGGTCGAGGGTGGGATCGGCGGACGCTTGGGTGGACACGACCACGATCCCCGCCCGTCCCCTGGTCGGCTGCGAGGGCGCCGGTTGCTGGGCCATCGGTTGCTGGGTCATCGGTTGCTCCAGTCCCCGGAGCGTCCGCCGTGCTTCTCGAGCACCCGGACGTCCGTGATCGATGCCGTGCGGTCGACGGCCTTCACCATGTCGTAGACGGTCAGTGCGGCGACGCTCGCGCCGGTGAGGGCCTCCATCTCGACGCCGGTCCGCGAGGTCGTGCGCACCGACACCTCGATGACGACCCGGTCCCCGTCACCGGCGATGTCGACCTCGACGCCGGCGATCGGCAGCGGGTGGCAGAGCGGGATGAGGTCGGAGGTCTTCTTGACCGCCATGATCGCGGCGACGCGGGCGGTGCCGATCACCTCGCCCTTGGGCAGGGAGCCGTCGAGGATGCGCGTGACCACGTCCGGCCGGGTGACGAGGGTCGCCGTGGCGGTGGCCGACCGGGCGGTGACGTCCTTCTCGGAGACGTCCACCATGTGGGCGCTGCCGTCCGCTCGGACGTGGGAGAGCTGCGGTTCGGTCATCGGATGGTCCAGACGGTCAACGGGTCTCCGGGTTCGACGGTGTCGGTGCCGACCGGCACGTGCACGAGGTGCGTGGCGGCGGCGTAGTGGGCGAGGAGGTGGGAGCTCGGACCGCCGACGAAGTGCACGCGGCCGTCCTGGACCCGACCGCGACGGACCTGGTGCTTGCCGGCGGGCGAGGTCGCGGCGTCGGCGGCGGGCAGCACCTGGACGGCACGGTCGTCGGCGACCCACGAGTCCGCCGCGAGGACCGGACGGAGGAACACCTCGAACGAGACGAGGGCGGAGACCGGGTTGCCGGGGAACGAGACCACGGGCACCGGGCGTCCGGCGATCATCACCGTGCCGAAGGCCTGTGGCCCACCGGGCTGCATCGCGACCGGGGTCACGGCGAGCCCGCGCGGCTCGAGTGCCTGACGCACGACCTCGTACGCGCCGGCACTGATGCCGCCCGTCGTGAGCACCAGGTCCGCCCAGTCCCCGACCGCGTCGTCGAGGGCCGCGAGGAACGCCTGTTCATCGTCCGGCACCCGCACGGTCCGGGACTCGACCCCGACCTCGGCGAGCGCCGCCCGCAACGCGATGCCGTTCGCGTCGCCGATCATCGCGGAGGTGCCGGCATCCCCGGACTCACCCCGCAGTGCTGCGTCAGCCCGGAGCTCCGACCCGGTCGACACCACCAGGACCCGGAGCGGACGAACGACCTCGACCGAGGCGACCCCCGCGGACGCGAGCGCCCCGAGGAGCGCCGGCGTCACCGGGGCCCCGACGGGTGCGAGCTCGGCTCCCTGCGGCAGATCGGTGCCGGTGCCACGGACGAACGTGCCGGCCGCGAGGTCGTCCTGCACGGGCACCTCGGTGAGTTCGAGTGCTGCGGGGAACGAGCCCGGCGCCGTCTGCTCCACCGGGAACACCGCGTCGGCACCGGCCGGGATCCGCGCGCCGGTCATGATCGGAGCGGCCGCGCCGACGTCGAGCGGCGGCGGGACCACCCCGGCGGGGATCGGCGCGACGACCCGCACGACGCGACCAGCGTCGGCGGCACGGACGGCGAAGCCGTCCATCTGGCTGTTGTCGAACGGCGGGAGAGGAACCGGTGCGACGACGGCCCGTCCGAGCACCCGGTGGCCTCGTCCGGCCGCGGCCCGGGTCGCGAGGTCGTCGATGCCCCGTGCCTCCAGGTCGGACGCGCGTCTGCCGGACAGGACCGGCGCGACGAGCGCGGCGATCTCGTCGCGGTGCTGACCGATCGTTCGCACGGGGGCCTCCGAACAGGTGGGAAGTGTGCTCGCTCCCGGTTCGTACCGGGGCGGTCTCAGTAGCGTAACCAGCGCGCAGAACGCGCCGACGACCATTCGGAGGACCTGTGGAGAACGACGTGACCACGACCGGAGCTGTGGACGAGACCGTGGCCATCGGGGTGATCGGCGGTTCCGGCCTCTACGAGCTGTTCGAACCCGGCACCGCGGACGAGGTCGACGTCGACACCCCGTTCGGCGCCACGTCGAGCCCGATCAGCATCGGCACCATGGCCGGCAAGCGGGTCGCGTTCCTCACCCGGCACGGCCGCGAGCACTCCGTCGCCCCGCATCGCATCAACCACCGCGCGAACCTGTGGGCGCTGCGGTCGCTCGGGGTGCGCGCCGTGGTGTCGTCGAGCGCCGTGGGCGGCCTGCACCCGGACTACGCGCCGGGGACGTTCGTCGTCACCGACCAGCTCATCGACCGGACCTGGGGCCGCGCCGACACCTTCTTCGAGGACGCCGTCCAGCACCTGTCCTTCGCCGACCCGTTCGACCCCGTCCTGCGCCGAGTGACCGTCGCGGCGATCGAGCAGCTCGACGTGCCGTTCCGGCCGACCGGTACGTGCGTGGTGATCCAGGGCCCGCGGTTCTCCACCCGCGCCGAGTCGTTGTGGATGCGCCAGGCCGGCGGCCACACCATCAACATGACGATGACGCCCGAGGTGCCGCTCGCGGCCGAACTCGGGATCGGCACCGTGAACCTGTCGTTCGTGACCGACGCCGACGCCGGGCTGGCCCCGACCGAGGAAGAGGCCGCCGACTCCGGCGAAGCCCCCGTCACCCACGGGATGGTGATGGAACGGCTGGCCCGCGCCAACGAGGTCATCGTCCGCGCCATCGGCTCGATCGTCGCCGCGATCCCCGACGACTACACGCCGCGCGAACTCGTGCCGGCAGCGGCGAGCGCCAGCGTGACCGCCGCACCCGCCGCCGCGCCCGCGACTGCCGCCACGCCCGCCACCGTGGCGACCGCATGACCCGCCTGCTCGTCACCGGCGGCGCCGGGTTCATCGGCTCCGCGATCGTCCGCCGCGCCCGAGCCGAGGGCCTCGAGGTCCGCGTGATCGACTCGCTCCGCGACGACGTGCACGGCGATCCCGCCGAGATCGTCCTCGCCCACCAGCAGCAGGGCATCGAGTTCGTGCACGGAGACGTCCGCGACCGGGTCGCCCTCGACGCGGCCCTCGACGGTGTCGACGTCGTCTGCCACCAGGCCGCCAAGGTGGGCCTCGGGGTCGACTTCCAGGATGCTCCCGACTACGTCTCCTCGAACGACGCGGGCACCGCGCACGTGCTCGCCGGGATGGACCGGCACGGCATCGGCCGCCTGGTCGTCGCGAGCTCGATGGTCGTCTACGGCGAGGGCGCGTACACGACCGCTGCGGGCGAGCCCGTCCGGCCGCCGGCCCGTCGCCGCGAGGACCTCGACGCCGGCCGTTTCGACCCGATCGGCGCGGACGGGCAGCCGCTCGTGCCCGGGCTGATCGACGAGTCCGCGTCGCTCGACCCGCGCAACGTCTACGCGCAGACCAAGGTCGCGCAGGAGCACCTCGCGTCGAGCTGGGCCCGGGCGACCGGCGGCCGAGCCGTCGCGCTCCGGTACCACAACGTCTACGGCCCGGGGATGCCCGCGAACACCCCCTACGCCGGTGTCGCCTCCCTGTTCCGCTCGGCTCTGGCCCGCGGCGAGGCCCCGCGCGTGTTCGAGGACGGCCGCCAGCGACGCGACTTCGTGCACGTCGAGGACGTCGCGGGGGCGAACGCCGCGTCCATCGCCGCGACCGCCGACCTGCCGTCCGAGTCCTTCCGCGCGTACAACGTCGGCTCCGGCGTCGTGCACACGATCGGCGAGATGGCCGCGGCGATCGCCGGACCCGACGGTCCGCAGCCGGTCGTCACCGGCGAGTACCGGCTCGGCGACGTCCGGCACGTCACGGCGTCGTCGGACCGGATCGCGGCGGAGCTGGGCTGGCGTGCCGAGGTCGACTTCGAGCGCGGGATGCGCGAGTTCGCGACGGCCCCGCTGCGCGCTGCGGTGCAGTAGCGGCGCGGCACCGGACCGGACCACCTGTCGGACGGGAGGCGCGTGGCGAGTCGACCCGCGCCTCCCGTCCGGCAGGCGCCCCGGTCGGCGGGCCGGCCGTGCCCGACCCCGCCACCCACTTCCTGTCCCCCGATCAGGGGGAACCACGCGCGCCGAGTGCGCAGAACGACCAGCGGGGGACGCCGATCCTGTACCCCGGAGCGGCGCGACGTGTTGGCTCGGAGGCATGGAACGACAGCCGGCCGACGACGAGACCGACCGCTCCCCCGGCGCGACGCGCGCGGAACGGCCCGACACCAGTCGTTCCGCCCGAGGGCACCGAATGGCAGACATGAACGTCGACGTCATCCTCCCCTGTCTCGACGAGGCCGATGCCCTCCCCGAGGTCCTCGGCCGCCTGCCCACCGGCTACCGCGCGATCGTCGTCGACAACGGCTCGACCGACGGCTCCGCCGACGTCGCCCGTGCACACGGCGCACTCGTCGTCACCGAACCCGTCAAGGGGTTCGGCTCCGCATGCGCCGCCGGTGTCGCCGCCGCGACCGCCGAGTACGTCGCCTTCTGCGACGCCGACGCCTCGATGGACCCCGCCGAACTCGTCCCGCTGGTCGCACGCGTCGCGACCGGCCACACCGACCTCGCACTCGGCCGCCGCGTCCCCACCACGCCCGGAGCATGGGCACCGCACGCCCGCTTCGCGAACCGCGTGCTGGCCGTCCTCATGCACCGTGCGACCGGGTACAAGCTGCGCGACCTCGGGCCGATGCGGGTGATGCGCCGTGAGGACCTGGTCGCCCTCGACCTCCGCGACCGCCGCAGCGGCTACCCGCTCGAGATGGTCCTCGCCGCCCACGCGGCGGGCTGGCGCGTCGACGAGTCCGACATCGGGTACGCGCAGCGCATCGGCGACAGCAAGGTCACCGGCACGCTCCGCGGCACGATCAACGCCGTCAAGGACATGTCCCGCCTGCTCCGCACCCACCGCCGAGCAGCGCAGACCGAGCGTCGGGAGGCACGGGGCCGCGTCGTCGCACCGGCCTCCGTCCGGCACACGGCCGGGTCCACCCCGGAGATGGCCGCCTCCACGACGGAAGGTGCGCGCTCATGAGCATCGACGACGCCGGCATCACCGTCGCGGTGGTCGCGAAGGAGTGCCTGCCCGGCAAGGTGAAGACCCGGCTGACGCCGGCACTCACCCCCGAGGGAGCCGCCCGTGTCGCCGCCGCGAGCCTCGCGGACACCCTCGCGACCGTCCGCGCCCTGCCTGCCGCACGCCGCGTCCTGTTCTTCGACGGCACCGTCCTGCCCGAGGGGGCGGACGGCTTCGACGTCATCCACCAGACCACCGGCGGGCTCGACGAACGCCTCGGTGCCCTGTTCGACGCCGTGGACGGCCCGACACTGCTGGTCGGGATGGACACGCCGCAGTGCAGCGCCGCCGACGTCGCCCCGGTGTTCGAGGACCCGTCGCGCGACGCGTGGTTCGGTCCCGCCGAGGACGGCGGCTTCTGGTCGCTGTACCTCCGCGAGCCGAACGGCGCGCACCTCCGGGGCGTCCCGATGTCGCAGGACGACACCGGAGCCGTGCAGCTCGCACGCCTGACCGACGCCGGCCTCGACGTCGGCACCCTCGGGGTCCTGCTCGACGTCGACACCGTGCCCGATGCCGAGCGCGTCGCAGCCCTCGTGCCGGACTCCCGGTTCGCCGGGGCCCTGCGCGCCGAGACGGTGGGGAGCCTCCGATGACCATGCACGCACCCGTCTCGTTCGGTGCCGGCGGCGGCGAGCCCTACGCCCGTGCACTCCGCACCGACGGCCGGATCCGCCTGACCGACCCCGAGCGCCCCGACGCCGAGGTCACGCTCGACGTCGGTCGCTGGAGTGCCGCGGCCGACCGGGTCGACCGGTCGCTCCTCGACGGTGCCGACGGCCCCGTGATCGACATCGGCTGCGGACCGGGTCGGATGCTCGTCGCCGCACGGACGCTCGGGATCCCGGCGCTCGGCGTCGACGTCTCCGCCGAGGCCGTTGCGATCGCCCGACGCTCCGGCGGCACCGCGCTGCAGGGGTCGGTGTTCGAACCGATCCCCGACGAGGGCCACTGGGACACTGCGCTCGTGATCGACGGGAACATCGGCATCGGCGGCGACCCCACGGCGCTGCTCGCCCGGTGCCGCGAGATCGTGCGCGAGGGCGGCCGTGTCATCGTCGAGACGCACGTCGAGCGCCAAGCCGACCGCACCTTCACCGCCCGCGTCGTGGACGCCGACGGCCACCAGAGCGCCGGGTTCCCCTGGGCCGAGGTCGGGGTCGACGCGCTGCTCGAGCACGCCGAGCGCGCCGGGCTGACCGCGCGTCAGAGCTGGACGGCCAGCGGCCGGACGTTCTGTGAGCTGCTCGCCTGAGCCTTCCTTCTTTTGCGTGATGCAAAAGTAGAAGGTAGGCTGGGTGTCATCAAGCCGACGGCGTCGCGGTCGCCGGCCCGGTGACCGACGGCCCTCGGCACGACGACGAGGAGCACCCATGCAGAACCGTCAGAACCCCCTGGGCGGCGCCTACGTGACCGGCCTCGAAGCCCGCGACGAGCTCGGCGGCTACGCCGTCACCGCAGCCTGGCGTCCGATCGGCACCTACACCGGGACCGGCATCGGCCGTGCGCTCGGCCGGTTCGTCGACACGCAGTTCCGGCGCCCCGGCACCGCGACGTCCTCGACGCGCACCGTGACCGGTTCGCTCCGCACGGCGACCGGATCGTTCCGCACCGCCTGAGGCAGCTGCCTCCCCAGACCGCGAGCGGTCGTCCACCCGGGGTCTCCCCCTTTCACTCCGGGCTGGACGGCCGCTCGCTTCGTCAGTGCCGGACCTCGCCGGGTCGGTCGAACCGCACTCCGCTGCGATCGCTGTCCTGCGCGTTCCACACGAGCAGCAGGAACGGCCCGACGACCGGCGCGAGTTGCACGAGCATCGACCAGCCGCTCCGTCCCGTGTCGTGGAGGCGTCGCACTTGCAGCGTGATGTTCGGGATGGCGGTGACTGCGATCCAGACGAGGAGGCCGATCATGACCGGCGGGCGTATCTCGTACGGAACGGCGCTGAACAGGCCGCACAGCATCACGCAGACCAGACCCCAGAGGAATCGCGCCCACCAGAACTCCCCACGGCTCGCCCGGCCGTCGACCGACACCGCGTTGACCACGAACCGCTTGACAGCGACCACGGGGTCCGCCCCGCGGATCGGCCTCGAGTCCCGCACCCATCCGGCCTCGCCGACGACCGCCGATGGCACCGGGGCGAGAGCGACCGCGTCACGCTCGAGGTTTCGCAGGACCCACTCGAGCCACGACCGATCCGTGGAGTTGTCGTCAGCCGGGTCGTAGTTGCAGTCGAGGGCCACGAGGCGGGCCGCTATCGCCTCGTCATCGAGCTCGAGCACCGCACGGATGTCGATCGCCAGAGCCTCGACCTCCGTCAGCCGCGCATGCGCGGAGAAGTGCGCCATCGCCTCGATCGGCGACAGGTCGCCGTCCGTCCACGTCCGGTTGAAGTACGCCCCCACGAAGTCATCGAGCGCCGGGAACTGCGCGCCTGCACCGACGTCGAGTGAGGGGTACACCGCCCGCACGGTGTGCTGCCACGGATCCCCGGTGCTCGCCTTCAGGATCACGCGAACCGTGTCGAGGTCGATCTCCTCCCCCAACGGCGTGCCGACGCCGACAGCACCGCGACGCTCGGGTCGGTAGGTCAGCCGGAGCGGCTTCAGCATGCCGCGGTTCGACCAGGCGTCGAACCGTGCTTGTTCGGTGTGGATCGCAGCGCGCGCCAACGACCGAACAGTCGAGTCGTCGACGGTGAACCGTGCCACGCCGGTCCGTAGCTGCCGCGTCCCTGTCACGCCATCAGACACTGTCGTTCTCACTCTCGGCCGCGGAGAGGTGACGCAGTAGCCGCTCACCGACGCTCCGCAACCACCGCCGGTCATCGAGGCCGTCCTCCGCTGGGACGTAGTTGCAGTCGAGTTCGACGAGACGACCAGCGAGGGAGGCTTCATCGGGAAGGATCGCGTCGAGGTCGCGGACGTCGTCCAGGAGCGTGCGCAATGCCCCCTCGGACCCAACTGTGACGTGATCCTCCAGCGCCTGCTCGGCTGAGTACGGCTCCTCCGCCCAGTCCTGGTGGAAGTACGAGCCCACGAATGCGTCGAAGCCGTGGAAGTTCTGCGCGGTGATGCTCGCGACAGCGGGGTACGCGGTGAACACGGTGTAGCCCGACGGATTGTCGGACGCTCGCGTCAGCACGACTCGCACGCCTTCCAGGTCCTGGGGTTCCGCGAAGGGATTGCCGCGACCAGTGACACCACCCGGCACCGCGTAGATCCGCAGCGGCCGGACGGCCCCTGCAGCCACCCATCGACGAATGCGCTCGTGATTGAAGTCGAGTGCGTACGCCACGGCTTCGTTCGCGCGTTCAACGCTCGGAAAGTAGGACTCCCCAGTCCGGACCTCGTGGCCCATCACCCTTCCCAGCTATCTCGGCGCAGCGCCCAGCTGATGGATTGTGTCATCGCGCATCTCCTTCTTTGATCGCGCAGTTCTTGTCAACGCGATCCCGCAGCTCAACCATCCACGCGCGCGCAGACTTGCCGAGGTCCACCTTCGGCGAAAGCCCAGAGCCGACGAACTTGAAGAATTCGTCCGCGTCGCCTTCGGTCGGCAGAGCATTCAACAAGTAGTCCAGTTCGTCTCGGTACTGCTCGTTCTCCGAGTACGACGCACTGTCGAGGTCATGAACCAGGACAGACTCGACATCCGGCCAATCCAGCTCCCAGTCGTAGTTGAACTCCGCAGCGAGGAGTGATTTGAATTCAGGCGCACGGCCCGCGACCTCCCTGAGGAAATCATGCCTATCCACCCAATGCCTCCCTGGGGTAAGTTGTGACGACGGAATACGGCGGATTGCCGTCCCGGTCGAACTTTAGAACGACACGCACCACAGACGCATTGCGCATGGGCGGAGTTCCGTCCGGGTCGAAGTAACGACCGACCACTGTGTCAGCAGGCCAATCAAATTCCTGAGTTGGCCTGGATTCGATCTTCAGCCGTTTGGACTCGATCCACTCGTCGATCTTGGCGTGGTTGAAGTCCAGCGTCGACGCGACGAGCTTGTCAACCTCCTTGACCGGCAAGGCGTACGCGCTGTTCTCCTTCAACCCTTTGAAACGGTCTCGCACGAAGTCGTCTAGCGCCTGCCCCGAGAGCACCATGGGCGGGACGTGTCGCTCGATCGCGTGCCCGCCGTGAGCTTCGGAGTACTGGAGCCCACCCCGCTCGGTGAACGGAGCCGACTCAACGCCGTGCTCGATTGCATCGACGTCGTGGAGACGATGGAAGTCCGGATGCTCTCGCCCGAACCGATCGAGCTCATCGCGGAAGAAGTTCGCGAACGCGTCGTCTCCGACGCCGAGCCCCGGAGAGTACCCGCTCGTCTGCGTCCACTTCGCGTACTCGCGATCGACGAGGTCCGCGAGCGCGTTCACGTTCGACTCTGACGCCCCGCCCTTCATCCAGGCGCGGACGTCTGCTTCCACCCCGCGCAGGCCGAGCTTCCCGAGCCCGGAAGCGAGCTCTTCCGCACGACCAGCTCGCCCGGCCCATCCCTCCGGCCCGAGGAAGCTCGTTCCCACCGCCGACGCCGCCGCTCCGGCCGCAATGCCGGGGTTCTCCCTCGCGTCCTTCCACCAGTCCTGAGCGGCGTCACCCATCGCACCGAGTGTCTGCCCGGACTCGCCCTTGGGGTTCAACGCGGCATCGAGCCACGACATCGGGTTCACCAGCAGACTGAACGCCACGGCGCCGTCGGCCGCACCCTTCCACGCCGAGCCGAGGTTGCCCCAGCTCCAGTCCCCGCTGTTGTCCCAGCCGCCGAGGTGCGTGAGACCCAGGATCGTCGTCAGGATGTCGTCCTTGAGGCCGTCCTCGAACTGTTCCGCCCAGGACTTCCCCTTCGCCGTTCCCACGCGAGACCAGGGGAGGTCGACCCCCCGCTCGTTGAGGTCGCTCTCGGAGCGCGCTCTGTACGCCTTCTTCACGCTGGCGCCCGCGGCACGCTTGATCGCGAGCGCGCACTCGGCTTGGGCGGCTTGCAGCAGTGCCACCTGTTCGTTGATCTGCCGGACGAGCTCGTTGTTCTGCAACAGCGCGCCGGAGTCGTCGTACCACGGAACGGTCTCCGTCTCGCCGTCGTACTTCCCCGGGTCGTAGGCGTCCCATTCGGCGGCGGACTTCGGGATGGGGACCTGCTTCGCCCGGGTGACGCCGTCCTTGACGTCGGCGACGAACGCCTTCGCCTCCTTCCGCAGGACGTCCAGCTGCTTCTTCGGACCAGCTGCCGTGCTCGCGTAGGTCTCCAGCGCCGCGGCCACCTTGCGGGCGATCCCGCCGATCGTGTGGACGTCCTCGGTCACCGGGTCCATCAGTGCGAACACCCGGTCGGACTCCGGCGCTTCGTACACTCCGGACAGCTTCTGCCACTTCGCCGGCAGGTCGTCGGCGACGGTCTTCATCGAGGTGCCGCCGGTCTTGATGCTGTCGGCGCCGGTGGAGACCGCGACCAGGTCGAGATCGGCCCCGGGGATCCCGGCCGGGTTGACGAGACCGTGATCGCCGTACGCGACGCCGCTCACCGCTGGCGCTCCGCTGCCTGGACGAAGAACGAGACGTCGTGGGTGTCCGCCGCGGTCACGCCGGCACGCTGGGCGTTCGCGGCCATGTCCAGGTCGCCCGCTTTGTAGGCGTCGACCGCGTTCGTGACACCCTGCACCCCGCCGATGAGGCGGTAGGTCACCTGGTCCACGTCGTCCTGGGTCTTCGTCAGGAACGCGCCCAGCGCTTCGTTCACCACGTCGCCCGCACCCCCGGCGACCTCGGCGACCCCGCCCTGCACGGACTGCAGCGCGCTGGCGGTGCCGTTCACCGATCCACTGACGTCGTGCAGCACGGTCTGGACCCCAGCCAGGTCGATCTTCCACCCTTGCGCACTCATCGTTCTCCCCCCGTCCGCGTGCCATCGTCGCGGTTCCGTCGGTGCGGCAGCAAGTCCTCGGGATGCATCGCATCTGCTCGGAGATCGCCGAGCCGCCGACCGAGTCCGGCAGCGGCGGCCCACCGCTCGCGTTCGGTGCCGTGGAACCAGATCACGAGGCCGGGTGCGTGCGCCGGACCGACCAGATGTCCGCCGAGCTCGCGTCGGCGCTCGAGCAGACCGCGGGCGCGCGCCACGCGCGCACCGGAGAAGACCCCGAGCGGCGCTGGCGGCCCCGCGATCGCCGTGTCCACGACCCCGTCGGCCCGGCCACGGCTGGTGGAGAACAGGGCCGACTGTGGATGGCGACCGAGCATGACGGACTGGAGGCCCGCCTCCAGTCCGTCACGCACCCCACGGAACCCGTCGGCGCGGTCGAGAGCCGCCGGTACGGCGACCGTGCAGCGGAGCGTCTCGAAGACGGTGCGCGGGCCGCGCTCCACGGTCAGCACACCGCCGACCACCGCTCCGTGGGTACCGGTGACCACGAAGGTGGCCGCCCGCGGCGACCGACGCTCCGCCATGGCCGTCATCCGCGTCGGCTCGAGCGGTGGCAGCCCCTCGGCGAGAGAGAAGGCGACGTCGAGGTCGAGCGCCCGTGCGAGGAACCGCGCCGGGGTCGTGCCGAGCGTGATCCCGGATCGCGCGGCGTGCTCGATCGTGAGGTCGACGTGCAGTCGATCGCCGACCGGGCCGCGCGCGGCATCGTCGAGGCACTCGGGCTTCCAGCGGAACCCGTGCTGCGCGAGCAGGTGCAGCGCCGCCCAGGAGATCTCGGCACCGGCCGCGGTGTGCAGCGTCGCTGCGTCGCCGGCCTGCACGGCGGCGAGCAGCGCCGCGTCCGCGCGGATCGTCTCCCCCATGCAGCCGACCCTACCGCTGTTCGCCAACATGTCGGATACGGCGAGAACGCCCGAGGGACCGGGGTGCCAGGATGGACCCATGAACGACCGCGCCGGCACCCCCGCGACCGCAGACGACCTCGTCGACCTCGACGCCCTCATCGCCGCCTACCACGAGCGCGTCCCGGACGTGTCCGTGCCGGAGCAGAAGGTCGTGTTCGGCACGTCGGGTCACCGCGGCTCGTCGCTCGACTCCGCGTTCAACGACACCCACATCGCGGCCATCACGCAGGCGATCGTCGAGTACCGGCAGACGCAGGGCACCGACGGCCCGCTGTTCATCGGCCGCGACACGCACGCACTGTCCGGGCCGGCGGAGCGCACCGCGCTCGAGGTCCTGGCTGCGAACGGCGTGCACGTCCTCGCCGACAGCGAGAACGGCTACGTGCCGACGCCCGCGCTGAGCCACGCGATCATCGCCTACAACCGTGCGGGCCACTCCGACACCGCGGACGGCATCGTGATCACGCCGAGCCACAACCCGCCCCGCGACGGCGGCTTCAAGTACAACCCGCCGCACGGTGGCCCCGCGGACAGCGACGCGACGTCGTGGATCGCCGACCGGGCGAACGCCATCATCGAGGGCGGCAACGCCGCGGTGCTGCGCACCGAGCAGGCCACCCCGGACCGGTACGACTTCCTCGGCGCGTACGTCGCTGACCTCGAGAACATCATCGACATCGACGCGATCAAGCGTGCGGGCGTGAAGATCGGTGCCGACCCGCTGGGCGGTGCGTCTCTGCCGTACTGGAACCGCATCCGCGACCACTACGGTCTCGACCTGACGGTCGTGAACCCCGACGTCGACCCGACGTGGTCGTTCATGACGCTCGACTGGGACGGCAAGATCCGGATGGACCCGTCGAGCCCGAGCGCGATGGCCTCCGTGGTCGCCCGGAAGGACGAGTTCGACGTCCTGACCGGCAACGACGCGGACTCCGACCGGCACGGCATCGTGACGCCCGACGGCGGCCTGATGAACCCGAACCACTACCTCGCCGTGGCGATCGAGTACCTGTACGCGCACCGTCCGGCCTGGCGCGACGACGCCGCGATCGGCAAGACCCTGGTGTCGTCGAGCATCATCGACAAGGTCGCCGAGTCGCTCGGCCGCCGCCTGTGGGAGGTCCCGGTCGGCTTCAAGTGGTTCGTGCCGGGCCTCATCGACGGTTCGGTCGCGTTCGGCGGCGAAGAATCGGCGGGGGCGTCGTTCCTGCGCAAGGACGGCACCGCATGGACGACCGACAAGGACGGCATCATCCTGGCGCTCCTGGCGTCGGAGATCATCGCGGTGACGGGCAAGACCCCGTCGCAGCTGTACGACGAGCTCACGGAGCGCTTCGGCGACCCGGTCTACCAGCGGGTCGACGCCGCCGCGAGCAAGGACCAGAAGGCCCGGCTCGGCAAGCTCGACGGCGACGCGATCACGGCGGAGACCCTGGCGGGCGACCCGATCACGGCGAAGCTGTCGAAGGCCCCGGGCAACGACGCTGCGGTCGGCGGCGTGAAGGTCGTCACCGACAAGGCGTGGTTCGCGGCCCGTCCGTCCGGTACCGAGGACGTCTACAAGATCTACGCCGAGAGCTTCGTCGGGCAGGAGCACCTCGAACAGGTGCAGCGTGAAGCCAAGGAGATCGTGGACGCCGCCCTCGGCGCCTGACACCCGCACGCGCATGGGGTGGTTCGGACGGAAGAAGCCCGACGAGGCGGCACCGAGCCTCGTCGTGCTCGCCCAGCGCGCCCTCGCCGAGCGTGGGATGGAGACGACGGTCGAGGGCCCGGCGGGTGACCTCGGCGAGGCACGCCTGATCGCCACCGACGGCCGGGTGTTCCTGCTCGAGAACCTCGCGTCGCAGGTCCGCGGCGAGACCCCGGCGGCGCAGGCCGACATCGTCGCCGAGCACTTCGACCGGATGATCCAGGCGTACAGCGAGCCGCCGGTCGAGGACCTCGGCCCGGACGAGCTCCGCGAACGCATCCGGCTCCGGGTGCTCGCCGACGACGGCGCCGTGCCGTCCGACCCCACCGACCTCTCCTACGCGCGACCGTTCGCTCCCGGGCTGGTGCTCGGGCTGTGCGTCGACTACCCGACGATGGTCACCACGATCTCGTCCCCGTCACTCGACCGGTTGTCGCTCGGCGTCGACGAGCTCTTCGCGATCGGACAGCTCAACACCGACTCCGAGCCGGTCGACGAGCACACCGAACTCGCGCCGGGCGTCTTCGTGGTCGAGGGCGAGTCGCTCTTCGTGGCGTCGAAGGCCGTCAACCTGCCCGCCGTGTTCGGATCGGCGCCGTTCGGCACGGTGTTCGCGATCCCGCACCGCCACCTCCTGCTCGCCGCTCCGCTCCGTGACGCCGACAGCATCAGCGCGGTGCAGACCCTCGCCGGCATGCTCATGCAGGTCCTCACGAACACCGAGCGCGGGCTGCCGGGCGGTCCGTTGTCCCCGCTGCTGTTCTTCTCGCGGAACGGTCGGGTCAGCGCGGTCTCCGGCTTCGACGACGAGACCGGCGCGATGCGCATCGAGGTCGACGAGCGGTTCCAGCAGGCGCTGGAAGAGGCCGCAGCGGCCTGACGGACGCACCCTGCGCCTCCAGTCCGACAGGTGGTCCGGACCGGGCCTGGAGGCGCGACCCACCTCAGTCGGTCAGCACCCGCTGGTACCGCAGCCAGTCCTCGCAGAGCCGCGTCCACTGCGACGTGTGCGGCTCGCGCACGGCGGTGCCGAGGCCGTGTCGGCCGTGCGGGAAGACGTGCACCTCGACCTCGACCTCGTTCCGGACGAGGGCGTCCGCATAGGCGAGTGTGTTCGTCGCCCGGACGATCCGGTCGTCGGCGGTCGTCCACACGAACGTCGGGGACGTCCGGGCGTCCACGCGGGTCTCCATCGAGAGCGCACGGCGCTCCCGCCAGCTCGGCGCGTCCCCGAGCAGGCCGACGACGGGTCGCGGCCGGGTCGGCGTCTCCATGCTGATCACCGGGTACGCCAGGACGCAGAACGCGGGTCGGTCGAGCGCGGGGTCGTCGATGCCGTTCGCGAGCGACGCGGCCAGGTGCCCGCCGGCGCTCGAGCCGACGACGCCGATGCGCTCCGTGTCCACCGTGACGCCCGACCCCGGCGCGCCGGCACGCAGCCAGTCGAACACCCGCCGGGTCGCGTCGATCGGCGCCGGGTGCAGCGGCCCGTCCAGGTCCGGTGTCCGCAGCGGGTACCGGAACAGGAAGGCGTGCACGCCGATGCCGGCGAACCAGTCCGCCACCGGTTCCGAGCTCGCCCGCCCGTGCTCCTCGTACCCGCCACCCGGCAGGACGATGACGGCCGGTCGTGAACCCGGCAGCACGGCCGGGCGTACTGTGACGGCGTCGGGCGTGCTCATGAAGGCGACCCTACTGACCAGCTGCCACCGCGGACGCCGGGGCTGCCGATCCACTCAGGAACCCGCTCCGAGGTGAACGTCCCCGTTGCGGCAGATGTAACTTTGCAGCGAGCGCAAAGTTTTCGGGAGACCCTGCACATGACCCAGACCGCGACCGCACCCGCGGCACCGACGACCTCGTCGAACGCCGTGATGAACCACCGGCAGATCCTGCTGGTGATCTACGGCCTGATGGCCGGCATGTTCCTCGGCGCACTCGACCAGACGATCGTCGGCACCGCGATCCGCACCATCGGCGACGACCTGCACGGGCTCGACCAGCAGGCGTGGGTGACGACGGGCTACCTCATCGCCTCGACGATCACCACGCCGATCTACGGCAAGCTGTCCGACATCTTCGGCCGGCGCCCGCTGTTCCTCACCGCGATCGGCATCTTCATCGTCGGCTCGTTCGCGGCATCGTTCTCGACGTCGATGCTCATGCTCGCCGGGTTCCGTGCGCTGCAGGGCCTCGGCGCGGGTGGCCTGATGTCCCTGCCGCTGGCGATCATGGGCGACATGCTCGCTCCCCGCGAGCGGGCGAAGTACCAGGGGTACTTCCTCGCCGTGTTCGGCATCTCGAGCGTCATCGGCCCGCTCGTCGGCGGCGTCTTCGCCGGCTCGGGCGAGCTGCTCTTCATCTCCGGCTGGCGCTGGGTCTTCCTGATCAACGTGCCGATCGGCATCATCGCGCTGTTCATGGTGCTGACGTTCCTGCACCTGCCGAAGTTCGGGAACCGCGGGAAGCCCCGCATCGACTGGTGGGGCGCGACCCTCGTCATCGTCACGCTCGTCCCGCTGCTCCTCATCGCCGAGCAGGGTCGCGAGTGGGGCTGGGACTCCGCGGCGGCCTTCGCCTGCTACGGCATCGGTGCGGCCGGGCTCGTGGCGTTCATCCTCGTCGAGCGCGCCATGAAGGACGACGCGATCCTGCCGCTGAAGCTGTTCGGCTCGCGGGTGTTCTCGATGTCGGCGGTGCTGTCCGTCCTGGTCGGCTTCGGCATGTTCGGCGCGATGCTGACCATCCCGCTGTACCTGCAGATCGTGAAGGGCGTCACGCCGACCGAGTCCGGCTTCGCGATGCTGCCGATGGTGCTCGGTCTGATGATCTCCTCGATCGCGTCCGGGCAGATCATCTCGAGGACCGGCAACTACCAGGTCTTCCCGATCACCGGCACGGCCTTCACGGCCATCGGCTTCACCGTGCTCACCTTCCTCACCGCCGACCGGCCGCTGTGGTTCCTCATGCTCGGCATGTTCGGCATCGGCCTCGGGCTCGGGCAGCTCATGCAGACCCTGACCCTGGCGGCGCAGAACTCCGTCAGCCCGCGGGACATCGGCGTCGCGACCAGTGCGGCCACCTTCTTCCGCCAGATCGGCGGCACCATGGGCACCGCCGTGCTGCTCTCGGTGCTGTTCACCCTGATGCCGACGAACATCACCACGGCGATGCAGAACGAGAGCGACCTCAAGCCCGCGCTCAACGCCGCCCTCACCCCCTCGGTCGCGAACGCCGCCGACAACAAGGGCGTGATGGACCAGATCTGGAACAAGATCGTCGACCCGGTGAAGCAGAACGTGCAGGACGGCCTCAACAAGGGCGCCGTGCAGGCCAAGGAAGCAGCCGACGCCGCCGTGACGAAGCAGGTCACCGCCGCCGTGCAGCAGCAGGTCGCCGCCGGACAGGTCCCCGCTGCCTCGGCCGACGCGGTCATCGCGGAGCAGGTCGCCGCGGCGAAGCCGGCCGCCGAGCAGCAGGCGCTCGAGACCGCGGCGTCGAAGGCGAACGCCGAGGTGGTCGACGGCACGCTGCAGGTCGACTACTCGAACGCCGACCAGCGGTCGAACGTCGTCGACGAGGTCGCTCCGACGCTCGTCAAGCAGCTCAAGAGCGGTGACTCGAGCGCGAACTCGTCGTCCAGCTCCGCGACGAGCGACACCTCGTTCCTCAACGGCGCCGACAAGCGTCTGACCCGTCCGTTCCTCGTCGGGTTCAGCGACTCCGCGGTCGTCGTCTACTGGGTCGGCCTCGCGGTGATCCTGCTCGCGTTCGTCCTCACGTGGTTCTTCCGGGTGCCGCCGCTCCGCAAGGTCTCGGCCCTGCAGGAGCAGGCGAACGCCGCCAAGGACGACGCCGACCGGCTATCCGTCGACGCCCAGCGGGCCGCCGCGGACACCGGGTCGCTCGTCTCGCCCGACACCGGGTCCATGGCGGTCGTGCCGACCTCGCCGGACGTCCCGTCGCAGCCCCGGTCCGCCGGTTCCGCGGTCGGGTCGGGTCAGCCTGGAGGCACGGCCTCCTCCGCCACGTCGGCACCGTCCCACGCGTCCCCCGCTCCGGCGACCGGCCCTGCCGACACGGCACCGGCCGACACGGCACCGGCCGACGCCACGCGTGCGCCACTGCCGAACGCGACCACGCACGGCGCGCACTCCGCCGCCGCCCCGGTCGATGAGCCACCCACCACCACCGGTGCCATCCGGACCCGGGCTGCCCACGCCGCTGCGACGCTCGTCGACGCGACCGCGGAACCGACCGCAGCGGACGCGGCGGACCCGAGCCGCGCCTCCCGGCCGGACGAGCACGCGCACGGCCGCCACTCGGCCGAGTAGCCGACCGACTGCCGGGCCCGCCCGTCCGCGCCCGCCAGTCGGGCGCCCGCCAGTCGGGACCTTCCGACTCGGAACGACGAGGTCGCTGTCGTACGACAGCGACCTCGTCGTCGCTGCGCGCCTGCAACTGTTGCCGCCGCGGGGGAACGACGTGCTCGATGTCGTACGACGTCGGCGCTGTCGCTCGTTGCGCACGCGCGTCCGCGCGTCCGCGCGTCTCGGAGCGCACCCGACCGCGTCGGAGCGCCCGTTCGTGAGGCCGGTCGAGCGCGTCCGCGCGCGTCGACCCGCCCGCGTCAGCCCGTGGAGGCGGCGGACGGTCCCACGATCTCGAACGACGCACCGGGCAGCCGACGACGCATGACGTCGACCGCGACCGGGTTGTCGTCGACCAGCACGAACCGTCGGCCGAGCGCCCGGGCGACCGCACCCGTCGTGCCGCTGCCGGCGAAGAAGTCGAGGACCCAGTCCCCCTCGCGCGACGACGCCTGCACGATCCTCCGCAGCACGCCCTCGGGCTTCTGCGTCGGGTAGCCGGTCTTCTCCTTGCCGGTCGGCGACACGATCGTGTGCCACCAGACATCGGTCGGCAGCTTGCCGCGCTCCCGCTTCTCGGGGGTGACGAGGCCGGGTGCCATGTACGGCTCACGGTCGACGGCCGCGGAGTCGAACCAGTACCGCGCCGGATCCTTCACGTAGGCCAGGATCGTGTCGTGCTTCGTCGGCCAGCGGGAGCGGGACTTCGCGCCGAAGTCGTACGCCCAGACGATCTCGTTGAGGAACGCGTCACGGCCGAATAGCGCGTCGAGCAGGACCTTGGCGTAGTGCGCCTCGCGGTAGTCGAGGTGCAGGTACAGGGTGCCGTCGTCGGCGAGGAGTCGCCAGGCCTCGAGCAGCCGCGGCTCGAGGAACGACCAGTAGTCGTCGAACCGGTCGTCGAAGCGCATGAGGTCGCCGCGGATCCGCTCGTACGTGCGCCCGCGGAAGCCGGTGACGCGGGTCTCGGGGCGGGCGCGCGGGGGTGCTGCGGGCTCGGGCGCCATGCCGCCGGACGCCGCGACCGCCGTGTCGGACGTCACGACCGCCGTGTCGGACGTCGCGACCGCCGCGCTCGCGTGGCGCCGCTGGTACCGGCCGGTGTTGAACGGCGGGTCGAGGTAGACGAGCGTGAAGGAGCCGTCCGCCAGGGTCGGCAGGACATCGAGGTTGTCCCCGAGGACCACCCGGTCCGGACCGCGATCGTCTCCGCTCTGCACGGCTCCATTGTGGTCCAGGACAGCAGGGGCGCCGGTCCACAGCGTGCGGTGCGGCAGCCGGGGTATCTTCGCCGCCATGGCAGCACCCGAGGTCCGCAACGACACCGACAAGCAGCAGTACTCCCTCGTCGAGGACGGCGAGGTCATCGGCTTCGCCGCGTACGAAGTCGACGGCGACGAGATCCGCTTCGTGCACACCGAGGTCGACCCGGCGCACCGTGGCGGCGGCCACGCGTCGATCCTGGTCGAGCACGCGCTCGACGACGTCCGATCCGGATCGCTCCGCGTCGTGCCGCAGTGCAGCTACGTCAAGGCGTGGATCGAGAAGCACCCGGACTACCAGGAGCTCACGACCCGCTGACCCGATCCGCTGAGCCGATCCGGCCCGTCGCCGCAGCTCAGTAGCTGCGGTCGTGCGTGCCGGCGCGGGCCTCGTGCCGCCCGGCGCTCCGCACCGCCGGCACCTTGATGAGCACGCTGCCGCTGAGCAGGTCGTGGTCGTCGTCCGCCGGTGTCGGCGCTTCTCTCGGGAGGCGCGACTGCCGCTCGTACTCCGCCTGCGTCTCGTGACGGGTCGGCGCGAAGACCTCGTCCATCATCGAGATCACGCCGCCGGATCCGCCGCTGCGTGTGGCCTTGTTCGACAGGTCGATCCACCCCACGCGATCGGCGACCCACATCACGACGGCCGCGGCGGCCACCGCCCCCAGGAGGATCAACCAGTTCACGCTGACGAGGCTACGTGGGCTGTCGGAGGCCGACATCAGCCGCGCGGGGGATCCTCGCGATCCACAGACGTCGTCCTGCAGGACGATGCCCGCTCCGGGGGCACGTGCCAAGATGACGACGTGCTCGACGACGCAGACCGTGACCTGATGCGGGCCTTCGCCCGCTACATCGAGAAGGCGAACGAACTCGCCGCCTCCGAGCAGCAGGCGGTGCTCACGCCCGTCGGCGAACGGATCCGCGAGCACCTCGGCGTCGACCCGCAGTCCGTCCCCGTGGTCACCGAGGAGTTCCCCGACCACCGGCTCGTCGACGCGGACATCGCACTCGAGGAACTCGCTGGCACCGCGGCGGACGCGCTCGTCGGCATCGCCGGTGACGACAGCCGCTTCCACAGCTCGGTGAGCGAGCTCGTCGCCAACCCGCACACCCGTTGGACCACGGGCCCGGTGAGCTACGCGCCGCGGGCGACCAGCGCCGACGACACGCGTCGGGTGGTCTCGTTCGGCCTGCGGTTCCTGACGTTCGACGGCGCCCCGGTGGCGGTCGTCCAGCGGTCGGCGAAGCCCGAGTACGGCCGTGCGCAGGCGACGCTCGAGATCCTCGCCGCCGACCAGGACGCCGGCAGCGCCTTCCTGCTGCGGCTCCGCGCCCTCATGATCGAGCGGAGCGTCCTGCGCGGCCAGGTGCTGTCGTTCGTGCAGTCCGAGTACGGGTCCGACGCCGGCGCGACGTTCCTCCGACGCCCCGAGGTCGGCGCCGACGACGTCGTGCTGAGCGACGGCGTGCTCGACGAGGTCGTGGACCACGTCGTCGGGATCGGCGAGCAGCGTGATGCGCTCCTCGCGGCAGGCCAGCACCTCAAGCGCGGGGTGCTGCTCTACGGCCCGCCCGGCACCGGGAAGACGCTCACCATCCGCCACCTGCTGGCTCGGACCCCCGGCGTGACGGCGATCCTGCTCACCGGGTCGAGCATCCGGGCGATCGGCTCCGCTGCCGAGATCGCCCGCACGTTCCAGCCGTCGATCGTCGTCCTCGAGGACATCGACCTCGTCGCCATGGAGCGGCACAGCTCCCCGCAGCCGCTCCTGTTCGAGGTGCTCGACGCCCTCGACGGACTCGACGGCGACGCGGACGTGGCGTTCGTGATGACGACGAACCGGGTGTCCGTGCTCGAACGCGCCCTGGCCGATCGCCCCGGTCGGGTGGACCTGGCCGTCGAGATCCCCTTGCCCCAACTACCCGAACGGGTGCGGCTGTTCCGCCGGTACGCCGCGGCGCTGCCGTTCTCCGACGCGGCCCTGTCCGAGGCGGCCGAGCGAGCGGAGGGCACCACCGGGTCGTTCGCGAAGGAGCTCATGCGGCGGAGCGTCCTCGCGGCGGCACTGCGTGACGCCGAGCCGTCGGACGTCGACCTCCGTGCTGCGCTCGACTCCCTGCTCACCGAGCGGTCGGCGCTGACGCGGAAGCTGCTCGGCACCCGGACGGGCGGCGAGCACGACGAGGACGACGAGCACGACGAGGACCCCGACGAGGTCACCTATTCGGGCTCGTACGTGGCCGTCGCGCCCCTCGCGCACACCACGTTCGCCCCGGGCCCGATGCAGAGCCGACTCGACGTGACCCTGCGGTCACCCGAGGACGACGACGACATCGACGACGAGGACCGCTCCCGCGAACGGTGATCAGGGAACGCGCTCGAGCCACTCCTGCGTCGCGAACTTCGTCCGCACGAGTTCCTGGGCCCGCGCCCGCTCGGCCTCGGTCACGTGCCCCTCGTGCGCGCCGTAGAGCTTCGTGAACGTGCCCTTCAGCCGCTCGATGATCTCGGCGCGACTCAGCCCGGTCTGGGACCGCAGCGGGTCGACACGCTTCGCCGCGCTCGTGGTCCCCTTGTCGCTCATCTTCTCGCGCCCGATCCGGAGGACCTGCACCATCTTCTCGCCGTCCATGTCGTAGCTCATGGTGGCGTGGTGGAGCAGCGATCCGGTGCCGAGGCGCTTCTGGGCGGCGCCGCCGATCTTCCCCTTCGTCGAGGAGATGTCGTTGAGCGGCTGGTAGTACGCCTCGATGCCGAGGGACTTCAGCGCCTCGATCACCCACTCGTCGAGGTACGCGTACGAGTCGGCGAAGGTCATGCCCTGCACGAGGTCGGTCGGCACGTAGAGCGAGTACGAGATGATCGCGCCGGCGTCCATGAACATCGCGCCGCCGCCGGAGATCCGCCGCACGACCTCGACGCCGTACTTCGCCGCGCCCTCCGGGTCCACTTCGTTCTTGAGCGACTGGAAGGACCCGATGACGACGGCCGGCTGGTCCCACTCCCAGATGCGCAGGGTCGGACCGCGGCGGCCAGCGCCCACCTCTTCGGTGAGGACCTGGTCGAGGGCGAGGTGCTCGTTCGGGCTGATCGGCCCCTCGTGGACGATCTCCCAGTCGTACTCCTGCCACGTGCTCGCGCGGGACAGCGCCCGGCGGACGGCGACGCCGACGGACTCGGGGGTGAAGCCGAGGAGCACGGCGTCCTCCGGCAGGGCGGCTCGGACGGCCGTGGCGATGCCGGCAGCGTCGGTGGTCGCCGGCAGGCCGTTCACCGCCTGGTCGATGCGCGGCAGCGCGTCGTCGGGTTCGAGGAAGAAGTCCCCCGCCAGACGGAACTCGTGGATGACGCCGTCGACGACCTCGAGGTCGACGACGACCAGCTTGCCCCCGGGGACCTTGTACTCACCGTGCATGACGCAACCCTATTCCGGGCGGGTGACGGTCCGGCGGTGCGGCCGGAACAGGGCAGCCTGAAGGCGCGTGGCGGCGCCGCCACGCGCCTCCAGGCCCGGTGGGTCGCACCTGCAGACCGCCGCCGGTCTCGTCAGCGTCCGTGTCAGGGTCAGCGTCAGCGTCAGCGTCAGCGTCAGCGTCAGCGTCAGCGTCAGCGTCAGCGTCAGCGTCAGCGTCAGCGTCAGCGTCAGCGGGTCGTCGCCCGGTCCAGCCACGCGACCAGGTCGGCGACCACCTCGTCGCGGTTCGTCTCGTTGTAGACCTCGTGCCGCGCCCCCTCGTACACCTGCACCGTCACGTCGGAGAGCCGACCCCGCCGCCGGTACGCCTGCGCGAGCCGCTCGACGGAGCGAGGGCCGCCGAGCGGGTCGTCCGACCCGACCTGCAGCAGCATCGGCAGGTCGTGCGGGATGCCCCGACGCGGCACCCCGAGCAGCCGCAGCGTGTCCGCCAGACCGAACAGGCCGATGACGTCCGCCTCGACCGCCAGCGGGTCGACCGCCATCGCGTCGATGACCTTCCGGTCACGGGTGAGCCACTCGAACTTCGTCGGCCCGGACCCCGCGTGCCGGGCGTTCAGGTCGCCGCTGTTCATCCACCCGGGCAGTCGGTACGCGCTGCCGGAGAGCACGACGCCGTCGTACGACCCGGACGAGGTGTTCACGATCCGCTGGGCCATGAGCGAGCCCCACGAGTGTCCGAGGAGCACGAGCGGGACGCCCGGGGTGTCCTCCTTCGCGACCGCGGTCATCTGCTCGACCGCTGCGATCGCGGCGCGCAGGCCACCGGGTCCGAGGCGCCCGAGCTTCGCGTGGTCGCCCTCCCACTGCCCGAGACCGGTGCGCCCGTGCCCGCGGTGGTCGTTCACGTGGACGGTGTAGCCGGCGCGGACGAGGTCCTGCGCGAGGGGCTCGTAGCGGAGCCCGTGCTCCCCGACGCCGTGCGCGATCTGCACGATGCCCTTCGGTCGCGCCGCCCGCCAGGTGGAGTAGACGATCTCGACGCCGTACGCGTCGGTGAACGAGGCGTCGCCTCGCGCTGCGGAGAAGGTGGGCACGGGTCGATCCTCCCAGATCGGCAGGCGGTCCAGCCTGTTCACCCGGCGTTCACGCAGCCGGTGCGGCGTGGGCCTACCGTCCCCGGCATGGACGTCCTCGTCACCGTCGTGCTGGTGATCGTCGTTGCGCTCGTGTTCGACTTCACGAACGGCTTCCACGACACCGCGAACGCCATGGCCACCTCGGTCGCCACGGGTGCCCTCAAGCCCCGCACCGCCGTGCTCATCTCCGCCGTCCTCAACGTGGTCGGCGCCTTCCTCTCCACCGAGGTCGCCAAGACCGTCTCCCAGGGCATCATCCGCGAGGGGCAGGACGGCGTCCACATCTCCCCCACGATGATCTTCGCGGGACTCGTCGGCGCCGTGCTCTGGAACCTCGCCACCTGGTACTTCGGCCTGCCGTCGTCGTCGACGCACGCGCTGTTCGGCGGCCTCATCGGGGCGTCGATCATCGGCGCCGGACTGCAGTCCGTCGACTGGGCCACGGTCGTGTCGAAGGTCGTGCTGCCGGCGCTGCTCTCCCCCGTCATCGCCGGGGTGATCGCCCTCGTCGCGACCTACCTGGCGTACACGCTCACGAAGAACGCGACCACGCACGGTGCGGCGACCGGCTTCCGGCACGGGCAGACGATCTCGGCGTCGCTGGTGTCGCTCGCGCACGGCACGAACGACGCGCAGAAGACGATGGGCGTGATCACGCTGACCCTGATCGCCGCGAACTACCAGTCGGCGGGCACCGGCCCGGCGCTCTGGGTGATCCTGGCCTGCGGCCTCGCGATCGGCCTCGGCACCTACACGGGCGGCTGGCGGATCATGCAGACCGTCGGCAAGAAGATCTCCGACGTGCAGTCCCCGCAGGGCTTCGCGGCGGAGACCAGCTCGGCCGCGACGATCCTGGTGTCGTCGCACCTCGGGTTCGCGCTCTCGACGACGCACGTCACGAGCGGCTCCGTGATCGGCTCCGGCCTGGGCAAGAAGCTCGCCGACGTGCACTGGTCGGTCGTCGGCCGGATCGTCGTCGCGTGGGTGATCACGCTGCCGGCGGCCGCGGTGGTCGGCGCACTCGCCACGGCCCTCGCCGCGACGTCCACGCTCGGCCTGGTGGTCGTCGCGGTGCTCGCGCTCGCCGCCGGTCTGGCGTTCTTCGTCCTCGCCCGGCGGAAGCCGATCAACGCCGCCGACGTGCGCGACGCCGACGGCACCGACGGCACCGAGGGCACCGGCGGCGCCGACGGCTCGCGTGGCAAGGACCCGGCCGTCGCGCCGGCAGAGGCCTGAGGAGGACACGCATGGACATCGACTTCACCAGCATCGCCACCGTGGCGGGCGTCGGGTTCGTCTCGGCCGTCGGCGTGGTGCTCGTCTACACGCTCGGCCTGCGGCTGCTCGGCACCGGACAGCCGACGGACGCGGGCGGCGACCACACCCAGTACGCCCAGGAGTCGGCTCGGTCGGGGCACACGCCGCCGATCGCGTTGGCGGGCGCGGTGGTGTGCTTCGCGGTGTGCATCGCTGCGGTGTTGCTCGGGATCTGGCTCACGATCCCGCAGTTCCACTAGCGCGTTCCGTCCCATCGCGCCCGCTGTAGGAAGCGGAATCGCGCATGGGGAGTCGGAACTTCCGACCTCCCATGCGCGATTCGTCATCCCACGCGCGGAACGACCCGCCAGGGCCAGGCTCAGTGCGCGCTGTAGCCGCCGTCGACCAGGTGGTAGCTGCCGCTGATGAAGGACGCCTTGTCGCTCAGCAGGAACAGCACGAGTGCGGCGACCTCGGCATCGGTGCCGAGGCGCTTCGCGGCGTGCTCGGCCTCGAGCGCCGACAGGGCCTCGGACGACAGCGATGCCCGGACGAGCGGGGTGTCGATGAAGCCCGGGCCGACGGCGTTCGTGCGGACGCCCTGCGCGGTGTACTCGAGCGCAGCGACCTTGGTCAGCCCGACGAGTGCGTGCTTCGAGGCGACGTACGCCGCGTTCTGCGCGATGCCGACCGAGCCGAGCACCGACGACATGTTCACGATCGCACCACCACCGGAGGCGAGCATCGCGGGGATCTCGTAGCGGAGGCCGTAGAACACCCCGTCGAGGTCCACCGCGCGCACGCGGTCCCAGGCGGCGACGTCGTACTCGCCGATGGGCTGCGGGGCCGCACCGATGCCGGCGTTGTTCACGGCGAGGTGGAGCGCGCCGTACGTGTCGACGGCGAACTGCACCATGCGCTCGTTGTCGCCCGCGACGGCGGAGTTGGCCTCGAACGCCGTGGCCGTGCCGCCGGCGGCCTCGATCTCGGACGCGACGCGCTGCGCGGCGTCGAGCTTGATGTCGGTGGCGACGACCTTCGCGCCCGCCGCGGCGAGCTCCTTCGCGATGGACTCACCGATGCCGCTGCCGCCACCGGTGACGATCGCGACCTTGCCCTCGAACTCGGACATGTTCTCCTTCTCTCTTGGCAACACCTGTTGTCTAGTCGAAGCGTACACCCGCAAACCAGTTCGTTCGCTGAACTAATGAGGTAGGCTAACGACCCGTGACCGACGCCACCGACCTCCGCATCGCCGTGAACCGGCTGTCCCGGACCCTCCGCGCACAGAAGGCCGACACGACCGTCACCGACGCGCAGTTCTCCGCCCTCGCCCGGCTGCACCGCGACGGCGCGATGTCGCTCGCCGACCTCAGCCGGCAGGACGGGGTGACGCCGCCGTCGATGACGAAGACGATCGCCGTGCTCGTCGACCGCGGCCTCGTGTCGAAGGACGGCCACGGGGACGACCGGCGCAAGGTGCTCCTCTGCGCCACGGCCGCCGGCGCCGCCTTCGTCGAGGAGACCCGTCGCCGCCGGGACGGCTGGCTCACCCCGCGCCTCGCCGAACTCACCGAGGCCGAACGGCAGACCCTCGCCGACGCCACCGAGATCATGAGGAGGCTGGCCCAGCAGTGACCGCCATGTTCCGCTCCCTGTCCACCCACAACTACCGCATCTGGTTCGCGGGGGCACTCGTCTCCAACGTCGGCACCTGGATGCAGCGCACCGCCCAGGACTGGATCGTCCTCACCAAGCTCTCCGACAACGACGCGATCGCGGTCGGCATCACGATGGCGCTGCAGTTCGGACCACAGCTGCTGCTCCTCCCCCTCACCGGCCTCGCCGCCGACCGGTTCGACCGGCGGAAGATGCTCATGCTGACGCAGGGACTGATGGGGGCGCTCGGGCTCGGCCTGGGAATCATGGTCCTCACGGACACCGCGACGCTCTGGTCGCTCTACGGCTTCGCCCTGGCGCTCGGCGTCGTCGCAGCGTTCGACACCCCGATCCGGCAGGCCTTCGTGTCCGACGTCGTGCAGGGCGAGCACGTCGCGAACGCCGTGGCGCTCAACTCCGCGTCGTTCAACGCCGCACGGCTCATCGGCCCCGCGGTCGCCGGCGTGCTCATCGCAGCGATCGGCTCCGGCTGGGTGTTCGTCATCAACGCCGGGTCGTTCTTGGCCGTCCTCATCGCGCTGCGCTTCGTCGACCCCGCGCAGCTCGCCGAACGCATCCGGGCGAAGCGCGGCAAGGGCCAGATCATCGCCGGCTTCCAGTACGTGCGGACCCGGCCCGACATCATCGTCGTGCTCTGCATGATCTTCGTCGTCGGCACGTTCGGCGTGAACTTCCCGATCTTCACCTCGACGATGGCGCGGGTGGAGTTCCACAAGGGCGCCGGGGAGTTCGGCCTGCTCAACTCCGTGATGGCGATCGGCTCGGTCGCCGGTGCGCTCCTGTCGGCACGGCGCGATCGTCCGCGGATGCGCACGCTCGTGATCGCCTCCGCCGGCTTCGGCATCGCATGTGTCGCCGCCGCGCTCGCACCGACGTACTGGACCTTCGCGTTCGTCCTGGTGTTCGTCGGCCTCGCGTCCCTCACCTTCATGACGACGGCGAACGCCCTCGTGCAGACCACGACGAAGCCGGCGATGCGTGGCCGGGTGATGGCGCTCTACATGGCGATCTTCGCCGGGGGCACCCCGATCGGCGCTCCGATCGTCGGCGCGGTCGCCGACGCCTGGGGTCCGCGCTGGGCCATCGCGGTCGGTGCCGCCTCCGGGTTCGTGGCGCTCGCGATCGCGCTCGTCTGGCTCATCCGGTGGGAGCGTTTCCGGGTCCGGTACGACGCCGACACCCGCCTGCACCTGGCGATCACGCACGCCGTGCCCGTGGTCGGGACGCGCGCCTCGCGCGCCGCGGTGCGACACGACCTGGAACGCGACGAGGCGGTCGCCGACCGGTCCAGCGCCGTCTGACGCGACCCACCGACGGCCTGGAGGCACGTGGCGGCCCCGCCCCGCGCCTCCAGTCCGGCGCCCGGTCGCCCTGACGGCGGGAGGCGACCTACCGGGCCGCCTCCGCGGTGGCGAAGACGCGTTCGTCGAGGGCGGCGGCGACCCGGTCGGCCGCGACCGCCAGGCGCTGCCCCGCCGTCCGGGCGACCAGCAGCGCGGTGTCAGCTGACACCGCCTCGAGGTCCCGACGCGTCTCCGTGAACGCACCCACCTCGTCCTCGATGCAGGACGGCGCGACGTCCGCCAGGCACTCGTCCGTCCGCCGCGCCAGGAACCGGAGCGATCGGGGGCTGTGCTCGTCGAGGAGCAGGAACGCGGCGGCGTCCTCGGGGCCGAGCGTGTGGTGGTCGCGGCCGCGCTGGAACGCCTCGCCGGCACCGCAGGCACGGAGCGCGGTGGCCCACGACGAGCCGGACTCGGGGTCGAGCAGCCCGGACGCGACCAGCCGAGCCGTCGCCGCGCAGCGCTGCAGCGAGCGACCGAGGGTGAAGAACTCCCAGACCTCGTCGCGGCTGGCGTCCGCCTCGACGACACCGATGGCGAGGGCACTGCGCTCGCGGACCCACCCGAGGAACTCGTGGGCACGGTCGGGCGAGACCTTCCGCGGCATCCGCGACCGGGTGACGTTGAGGCAGTCCCACAGTTCGGTGGAGACGACGTCGCGGGCACGGCGAGCGTGGTCCCGGGCGACCGCCACCGCCGACGCGATCGAGGCCGGTTCGTGCCGGTCGAGGGCGAGCGAGTCGATGGTCGACGCACGGTCCGGGTCGTTCGCCGGGCCGGCCGCACCCACGACGGACCGGAGCTCCGCGGCGACCGCTCGGTCCTGGTCGACCGCGGCCGGCTCGCCCCGCGCGACGTAGACGTCGAGCATCCTGGCGACGACGTCCGTGCGTTCGACGGCGTTCCCGACGTGGAAGACGCTCCCCGCGAGTCGGCTCAGCACGTCGGCTCCTGCATGTCGTGAACCTACTGACCGGTCGTTGCCGGGGTGTTTCGTCGCCGCGTCACGGGTGTTGCAGTCGGCCGATCGGCGCACTCGCTAGACAAACTAACTAGACCGTCTAGCATTGTCGTCATGACTTCCGAGGTGACGACGAGCGCCGCGGGATTCTGGTACGACGAGGAGTCCAGGGTCGACGCGGTGGACGTGCTCAACGCGTTGCGCCGGTACCGGACCGCCGAGACCTCGGCGCAGCGCCGGGCCCGCGAAGCACTCGGCATCGGCGAGAACGCCCTGCTGGCGCTCCGCGTGCTCCTCGACGCCGAGAAGGCCGGTCGCACCGTCAACGCGAAGGACCTCGCCGAGCAGCTGGAGATCACCGCAGCCTCGACCTCGGCGCTCGTCGACCGGCTCGTCCGAAGTGGCCACGTCGTCCGGCACGCCGACCCGAACGACCGCCGCGGCGTCATCCTCACCGCCACGGGTGCCTCGATGCGCCACGTGATGCGCGTGCTCGACCAGCTCGACTCCCGCGCGATCCAGGCGACCGAGCACCTGTCGGACGCCGAGATGGCGGTGATCGTCGCGTTCCTCGACCAGATGGTCCGCGTGGTCGACGACGTGGACTCCGTCCGCGGGCGCTCCGCGTAGCCTGCTCCCATGGCAGACACGGGCGCACACGGTCAGACGCCCGCGCCGCACGACCCCGAGGACGACATGCCCTTCGCGGAACTCGACGCCCGCGCCCGGGCCGACGCGGCACTCCGGCGCATCCAGAACGGCTCGGACCCCGCCCGAGAGGCGTTCGACCTCGCCAACACGATGAACGACGAGACCGTCGGACGGCTGACGAACGCCGTCCGACGGTTCTTCCGCCGCGGCTGACGCAGCGCGCGCGGCTTGCGCGGCGCGCGGCTTGCGCCGGTGGCGCGGCTTGCGCCGGTCGCGCGGTCAGCGCGGCGTGAAGGCGGTGCCGACCGCGGCGATGTCGTCGCCGCCGTGGCCCGCCGCGCTGGCGTCCGCGTAGACCCGGCCGAGAGCGTCGAGCAGCACGGTCGAGACCCCCGACGCCCGTGCGGCATCCGCGATGAGGCCGATGTCCTTCCGCAGACCGTCGAGCGCGAACTGCGCCGGGAACTCCCCCGCGATGATCGACTTCCCCTTCGTGTGGGCGTACGCCGAGTCGCTCGCGCTGCCCTCGATCGCCTGCAGGAACAGCGCCGGGTCGAGCCCGAGAGACGCCGCGAGCGCGAGGGACTGGCCGGTCGCCGCCGTGATCGAGGCGATCCAGGCGTTCGCGGCGAGCTTGAGCGCCGTCCCCGCCCCGACCTGGTCGCCGGCACGGACGGTCTTCGCCCCCACGGCGTCGAGGACGGGGTCGATGCGGTCGAGGACCTCGGTGGGCCCGGCGGCGAGCATCGTCAGCGTGCCCTGCTCCGCCGGCGCCTTCGTGCCGAGCATCATCGCCTCGACGAGCGTGATGCCGTACTTCCCGGCGAGCTGCACGACGGTCTCGGTGCCGGCGACCCCGATCGTCGAGGCCTGCACCCACACGGCGTCCGTCGGGGCGTCCCCGGCGGCCGACTCCAGCACGTCCAGCACGGCCTCGGTGTCGAAGAGCGTGAGTAGGACGACCTCGGCGTCGGCCACGGCCTCGGCCGGGTCGGTCGCGACGGTTCCTCCCCGTGCAGCGAGCGGGGCTGCTTTGTCGGCGGTCCGGTTCCAGACCGTCACCTCGTGGCCCTCACGGAGCAGCGACCCCGCCACCCCGGCGCCCATCGTCCCCGTCCCCAGTACCGTCACCCGCACGTGCGTCTCCGTCTCCCGAGCGACACCGTGCCGCTCTCCGTGTCGACGCTACGCGCCCGGCGTCAGAGCGAGCCGCGGTGCTGGAGCCGTCCGAGGCGCGCGAGGGGCCGCGGCGTCAGAGCAACCCGCGGTGCTGGAGCCACACCGCGGGGTCGACCGGGGTGCCGCCGAGGATGACCTCGAAGTGCAGGTGCGACCCGGTCGAGACGCCGGTGTTGCCCACGGCGCCGATCCGCTCCCCGGCCGACACCGACTGGCCGACGCGGACACCGATCTGCGACAGGTGGCCGTAGCGCGTCTGCGACCCATCGGCGTGCTGCAGGAGCACCTGGTTGCCGTACCCCCCGAGCACACCGGCGGCGACCACGCGGCCGGACATCGCCGCGACGACCGCGGTGCCGGTGGGTGCGGCGAAGTCGAGCCCGTGGTGGTTCGTCGAGCACGCCGCGCAGCCGCGGACCCACCGGGAGCCGAACCCACCCGCCGCCGGGATCGTGCCGACGACCGGACGGACGGATGCCGGACCGTCGCCGGTCGACGGCGGTGGTGCGGCGGGCATCCGGATCGGGATCCGACCGATCGCGAACGCATCGCGCTGGACCGGGATCGTGGCCCCCTCGGCGACGGTGTACTCCTGCGCGTCGAGCGCCGGGAGCGCCGCCGGTGGTGGCGCCGCCACGGCGGTCTGCGGGGTCGCGACCGTGACGAACAGACAGGCCGCGACGGCTGTTGCGGTGACGGGGACCGCCTTCGCGGAGGCGACCGCGTGCCCGATCGTCCGCAGCGGCAGGGTGATCGCCTGGGTCACGGAGCGGGCGAGCGAGTCGGCCGCGGGCCTGGAGGCGCGACCCGGCCTCGTCACGCCCGCTCCGGCCCGCCGGGTGGCCGGGCCGGGACTGGAGGCGCGACCCGGCCCCGTCACGCCCGCTCCGGCCAGCCGGGTGGCCTGGTCGGGAGCGGTGGAGACCGGGACGGCGGGAGTGGTCGCCGCCGCCCCGGTGGTCTGGTGGTGGCCCGCGGAGTCGCGGCCGGCTGCTGTGTCGTTGGGGGCGGTCGGCCGACGTCGCGCGCCCGACGCCCCGGCCTCGGCCTTCCGGCGGGCCCGACGGGTCGGGAAGCCCTCGGTCACCGAGGCGGCTGCGGCGGCGGCGTTCGCCGCGTGCCTGGCCGCGCCGCGCGGACGCATGGGCTGGAGGTCGGTCGTCGAGGTCATCGGGAGCGCGAGCTGCGGGTCAGGCGCGGACCACGCCGTCGCGGGTGATCTGCTCGAGCTCGGCCACGACGGCGTCGACGACCGCGCGGGTGATCGCGTCGGCGACGGCCTCGACCAGGACGAGCTGCTCGGCGCGGACAGCGTGCCCGGCGTCGGCAGCGGCGACGACCCTGGCCGGGATCTCGTCGATCGCGGCGACGAGGGCGGCGGGGACGAGCATCGAGTCACGCGAGCGGACCGGAGCGGAGATCGGGGAGGTGGGAGCGGGCGTGAAGCTCGCCCGGGCCGTGGTCGGGAGCGACGGTCCGCCGGTCGTGACGGGAGCCGAGTCGGACTGCGCGGACGCGGTGCCCTCGGTCCGGCGGGCAATGGAGTCGAAGAGCGGGGTGGAGGACATGCTGCGGGCCTACCGATCGGTGTGAGGCGGTCCGTTCTCGGCCGGACCGCGGTGGGATGTGCCCCTGGGCACGCCCTCATTCAAACACCGATATTTCAAATGTGCAATAGCGCTCGACCAGATACCGATGATCAGTCGGGTTCGACGGCCTCGGTCGGATCGTCACGCCGGAGCGCCTGGCGCACGCGCTCCACGATCGTGGCCGGCGGGTTGTTGTAGGCGTTCGCGGGCTCCTGGCCGCTGAGCTCCTGGATCGCGGCCATCACGGCGTCGGTGGCGTGGCGGCGAGCACGGCCCGAGGACGCTTCGCCGAACGACGACAGGTCGAGCGGCTTCCCGAACTCGATCGTCACCTTCGCGAGCTTCGGGACCCGCGATCCGACCGGCTGCACGTCCTCGGTGCCGCTGAGCGCGACGGGCACCACCGGAGCGCCACTCGTCAGGGCGAGCCAGGCCACGCCCGTGCGGCCCTTGTAGATCCGGCCGTCGAGCGAGCGCGTGCCCTCGGGGTAGATCGCGAAGGCCTCGCCCGCCTCGAGCCGTTCGAGGCCGAGGTCGAGGGCGTGCTGCGCCGCCGACCCCGCACCGCGCTCGACGCCGATGGCGCCGATGCCGCCGAAGAACGCACGGGACACGGCACCGCGCAGGCCCGTCCCGGTGAAGTACTCCTGCTTCGCGAGGAACGAGACCTTCCGGGGCGCCATCAGCGTGATCGCCGGGGAGTCGATGAACGAGCGGTGGTTGCTCGCCAGGATCACCGGGCCGCGCTTCGGGACGTTCTTCCGACCGATGATCCGTGGACGCCACAGCATGCGTGCCAGCGGGGTCACCACCGCACGGCTGAGCGTGGTGGTGAACTTCGTCGATCCGGACACCGGGCCTCCTCGTGACGGGAGTCTCCGAGTGTAGTGACGGCCGCGGCACCCGCATGCCCGTCCGGGAATGTGTCGCGGTCAGTCCGCCGCGGCGACCACGTCGAGCACGGCACGGCCGTAGCGCTCGAGCTTCGCCCCACCGACGCCGGAGATCTCGGACAGCTGGTCCTCGTCCGCCGGCTTCACCGCCGCGATGCCGCGCAACGTCGCGTCGTTGAACACCACGTACGCCGGGACACCCTGCTCGCGGGCCTGGGCCGCACGCCACACGCGCAGTGCCTCGAAGAGCCCGACGGCTTCCTGCGGCATGTCCGTCACGACCGCGCGTCGTGCCCGGCTGCCGCGCGGTGCCTTCACCGGGTCGCGGCGCATCCGCACGGTGACCTTGCCGCCGAGGACGTCCGCACTCGTCGGACTGAGGACGATCGTGCCGAACCCGTCGCCCGACACCGCGGCGTACCCCTGCGCCAGCAGCTGCCGCGCGACCGCGCGCCACTCGGCCTCGCCGAGGTCGTTGCCGATGCCGAAGGTCGCGAGGGACTCGTGACGGAGCTCCTGCACGCGCGGCGACGGCTTGCCGACCAGGATGTCGACGAGGTGCGACACGCCGTACCGCTGCCCGCGCTCACGGTCGAGCCGGACGACGGTGGAGAGGAGCTTCTGCGCCGGCACCGTGCCGTCCCACGACTCGGGCGGGGCGATGCACGTGTCGCAGTTGCCGCACGCCGTGGACTCCTGCCCGAAGTACGCGAGCAGCCGGACGCGGCGGCACTCGATCGTCTCGCACAGGGCGAGCATGGCGTCGAGGTGCGCGCTGAGCTGCCGTCGGTGCGCTGCGTCGCCCTCGGACTGGTCGATCATCCGGCGCTGTTGCACGACGTCGTTCAGACCGTAGGCGAGCCACGCGGTCGCGGGCAGCCCGTCGCGCCCGGCACGACCGGTCTCTTGGTAGTACCCCTCGACCGACTTCGGCAGGTCGAGGTGCGCCACGAAACGGACGTCCGGCTTGTCGATGCCCATGCCGAACGCGATCGTGGCGACCATGACGATGCCGTCCTCGCGCAGGAAGGTCGACTGGTTGCGCTCCCGCACCGTGGCGTCGAGGCCGGCGTGGTACGGCAGCGCCGGGATCCCCTGCTCGGCGAGGGCGGTCGCGGTGCGCTCGACCGAGTTGCGGGACAGGCAGTAGACGATGCCCGCGTCGCCGCTGTGCTCGGTGCGGATGAAGGTGAGGAGCTGCTGCAGCGCGCCGGTCTTCGGCTCGATGCGGTACTGGATGTTCGGCCGGTCGAAGTCGGCGACGAAGTGTGCGGCGTCGTCGAGGCCGAGCCGAGCCGAGATCTCACGGTGGGTCTGCGGCGTGGCCGTGGCCGTCAGCGCGATGCGCGGCACCGTCGGCCAGCGCTCGTGCAGGACGCTCAGCTCGAGGTAGTCCGGACGGAAGTCGTGCCCCCACTGTGCGACGCAGTGGGCTTCGTCGATGGCGAACAGGGCGATCCGCGCGCGGTCGAGCAGTGCGCGGGTGGACTCGAGTCGGAGCCGCTCGGGTGCGAGGTAGAGCATGTCCACCTCGCCCGAGACGACCGCACGCTCGACGCGGGCCCGTTCGTCGGGGCCCTGCGTCGAGTTGAGGAACGCGGCCTTGACGCCGTTCGCTGCGAGGGCGTCGACTTGGTCCTGCATGAGGGCGATGAGTGGCGACACGACGACCCCGACGCCGTCGCGGACGAGTGACGGCACCTGGTAGCACAGCGATTTGCCGCCACCGGTGGGCATGAGCACGAGGGCGTCACCGCCGGACACGACCTGGTCGATGATCGCGGCCTGCTCGCCCCGGAAGTCGTCGTACCCCCAGACGCGCCGCAGCACCTCGAGCGCAGCGGCGCGCGCCTGCGAGACCGCACCAGCGGGCGCAGAGGCGCCCCCGTCGGGCACGGCGACGGGCGCGGGCGTGGTGCTCATGCCACGAGCCTACGGCCGACCGGCGACACCCACGGCGTTGTCCACAGCGCCCGCGCGGTCGCCGGACCCGGCCACGTCGTCGGCGCGGGTCGGGGCGGTGGCCCAGCCCGTGCCTCCAGGCCGGAGCCACTGCCGCCCGCCTGCCCAGGCCGGGGCCACACCGCGGAACCGGGGCGCTTCCTGCCCGGCGAACCGCCGGTCGAGGCCCCGCCACCAGGCGAGGAGCTCCACCATGCCCCAGAACGCCAACGACGTCGCGAGCGTGAGCAGCCAGCCGCCGACCGTGCCGTTCGACGAGTCGAGGTCGATCTTGGACCAACCGGGCGCCTGCAGCACGAAGATCATGATGTTGTTGAACGCGTGCTGCAGGACGGTGGCTTCCATGCCGCCGGTGCGCAGGACGATGATCGCCGCGATCAGGCCGAACGAGCCGACGTCGAGGATGCCCCAGACGTTGTAGCCGTTCGGGATGTGCAGCAGGGCGAACACCACGGTCGAGACCGCCACGGCGACCACCGTGCCGACGACGCGCCACGGGATCCACGAGCCGATCGTCTGCATGAGGAAGCCGCGGAAGATGTACTCCTCCGCCGCGCCCTGGAACGGCACGAGCAGCAGCACGAGCACGATCGTCAGGGTCAGCGTGCCGATCGAGACCGTCGACTGCCCGATCGCGGCGTGGTCCCACCCGAAGCCGCCGTCGAACGTGAACATGCCGCCGGTCTGGAACAGGAACATGACCACGGCGATGACGAGCGTCGGCAGGAGGCACCAGGCCGTCCACGCCCAGCGCACCCGGAAGCGCGTCGAGGACAGGATGCCGGCCGGTCCGATCCGCGCGATCTTCACCGCGAGCAGGATGCCGGGCAGCAGCACCACGAGTGACACGAGCGACATCGACAGGACGATCGGGTCCGTCGGGTCGAGCGCGCCGCTCGCCAGGTCGTTCTGCAGGTCCATCAGCCCCTGCGGCCCCTGCGTGGCACCGATCGGGACGAAGTAGGCGACCGCGATGAGGACCTGCGACGCGAGGTACCAGCCCGCCAGGAAGGCGAGGGCCACGAGCGGGCGCCACCACCTCCAGCGTGCGTCGACGCGGGGCAGGCGGTGGTAGGGAACGCTCACGCCACGCAGGCTACCGGGCGGGGCAGGATGGGAGCCGTGCTCACCGTCGTCCTCGGCCTCTCCGGCGCGTTCGTCTACGGCTTCGCCGACTTCCTCGGTGGTCTGGCGTCGCGGCGTCTCCGCGCGGTGACCGTCGCCGCCGTCGCAGCGGCCGTCGGGATCGTGCCACTGCTGCTCGGGCTCGTGGTGGTCGGCGGTGTCCTCAGCTGGACCGGCACACTGTGGGGCGCCGTCGCCGGGGCGTCCGGAGGCGTCGGGGTGCTCCTGCTCTACCGTGCGCTGGCGATCGGTCCGATGAGCGTGCTCTCACCCCTCACCGCCGTGTTCGCCGCGGTCGTGCCCGTGCTGGTCGCGGTGCTCCGCGGGACGGCGTTGTCCGGGCTCGCGATCGCCGCGCTCGTGGTTGCGGTGGTCGCGGTCGTGCTCGTCGCCGCCGTCCGGGACACCTCCGGCGCGCGCGTCACGGCACGCGGCCTCGTCACCGCGGCGATCGCCGGGTGCGGGTTCGGCGGCATCGTGCTGGCGTACGACCTCACGCCGTCCGACTCCGGTGTCGCGCCCCTGGTCGTCGCGCGGGTGCTGCAGGCGGTGCTGCTCGGTGCGGCGGCCGTCGGCACGGCGCTGGCCGGCCGCCCTGGAGGCGCGGGAGACCCCGCCACGTCGGCCGACGCTGCGGGGTCTGCCGTGCCTCCAGGGCCGGTGGTGCGTCCGGTGGGTCCGGTGCGGTGGCCGGCCCGTCTGCTGCTCACGGTGGTGGCCTGTGGCGTGCTGGACGCGCTGGCGAACGTGTTCATCCAGGCGGGGCTGCACTCGAGCGACGACCCGGTGACGCTGCCCGTCGTCAGTGTGCTCAACGCGCTGTACCCGATCGGCACCGTGGTGCTCGCGGGCGTGGTGCTGCGGGAGCGGCTGACCGCGGTGCAGTGGGCCGGCATCGTGCTGGCGTTCGCCGCGTCCGTGGGGCTGGCGCTGGCGTAGGTGCTTCTGCGCGTTCGCCGCTCCCGTCGCGGGCCGTCCGGGTCTCGCGCTGAGCGACACTTCTCGGCTTCCGGAGCGCGTGAGGTGTCGCTCACGCCGAAACTCGGGTCGGGGTCGGGGTCGGCCGGGGCGGTCAGGCGTCGGGGATGAGGCGCTTACCGAGGGACACCGTGTGGTCCGGGGCGTAGCCGAGCGACCCGTAGAAGCCGAGCACCTGCTCGTTGCCGGCACGGACCTGCAGGTTGAGCTTCGGGCAGCCGAGGTCGGTGAGGAGGCGCTCGAACTCCGCCATGAGCGCCCGGCCGAGGCCGGAGCCCTGCAGGTCCGGGCGCACCGCGAGGTAGTTCACCCAGCCGCGGTGCCCGTCGAACCCCGCCATGCCCGCGCCGACGATGTTGCGCTCGGCCGGCTCGGGTCCCACCGGCTCGGCGACCAGGAACAGCTCGGGCTGGACGGTCAGCTTCCGCGCGATGTCGCGTCGGGGGTCGTTCCACGGACGGACGAGCCCGCAGGACTCCCACAGGGCGATGACGGCATCGGTGTCGGCCGGGGCGAAGGCGCGGAGGACGTGCTGCATCTCCTCACGGTAACGGTGCTGTGGAGAACCTCGTCACGGTGTCGTCGCCGTGGTCTGATAGACCTGTCCGACCACCCCTTCCGGATCAGGAGCCCCGTGACCGCACACGAGACACTCCCGTCGCGTCGTTCCCGACGAGACGGCGCCGATCGTGCGACGCGGGCGCCCCGTCGTCGGCAGACCGTCGGCGGCGCGATCGTGTCCCTCATCGCGGAGCTCCTCATCATCGCCGGCGCCGGCACCGGCCTGTACGTCGTGTGGACCGCGTGGTGGACGGACGTCGTCGCCGTGAACGCGCAGACGCACCTCGTCGAGGGGCTCGGGCAGCAGAAGCCCGTGGCCGGCGTGGGCACCGAGCACCGGGGCCCCGCGCCCGTGCTCGCCGAGCCGCCGAACCTCAGCGACGTCTTCGGGACGATGCAGATCCCGCGGTTCGGCAAGGACTACGACCGGCCCATCGGCGAGGGCACCGACCGTGAGAAGGTCCTCAACACGATCGGGCTCGGCCACTACCAGGACACCGCGATGCCGGGCGCCGAGGGCAACTTCGCCGTCGCCGGGCACCGCGTGACCTACGGCAAGCCGCTCAACCAGATCGCCGAGCTCAAGCGGGGCGACTCGGTCGTGGTGCGGGTCACCGACGCCAAGACGAAGTTCGACGTCTGGTACGTGTACAAGGTCACGGACTCGCAGATCGTCACCCCGGACCACATCGAGACCATCGCGCCGGTGCCGAACAAGCCGGGCGTGGAGCCCACCGCCGACGACCGCTGGCTGACCCTGACCGCGTGCCACCCGATGTGGTCCGCCAAGGAGCGCTTCGTCACGCACGCCAAGCTCGACTACTGGATGCCCGCGTCGGAGGGCACCCCGAAGGAACTCTCGGAGACCGCGAAGTGATCTTCCCGTTCGTGTGGCGGATCCTGCCCGGTCCGACCGCCCTCAAGGTGCTCGAGCTGCTCGTGCTCCTCGCCGCGATCGTGTTCGTGCTGTTCACGTGGGTGTTCCCGTGGGTCGCAGCGGACATCCTGCCGCCGCCCGACGGCACCGTGGACGTCACGCCGTCACCCTGACCGACCGCGGCGGACGTGCCGACCGGCGGCGCCAGGTGCGCTGACCGACGTCGCCGTCGCAATCGCCGTCGCCGTCGCAATCGCCGTCGCGGTCGCGGTCGCGGTCGCCGTCGCCGCCGCGCCAGCCGTCAGACGGTGGTCGTGACGCGTGAGCCCCCCTCGAGCGTCCGGCGCACCGCGATGCGCTCCGGGATCCGCTGCTTGAGCTCCTCGACGTGGCTGACGATCCCGACCTGACGGCCACCAGCGGTGAGCCGTGCGAGCTGCCCGATGACGTCGTCGAGGGTCTCCGGGTCGAGCGTGCCGAACCCCTCGTCGACGAACAGCGTGCCGAGCGAGACCCCGCCGGCCTCGGCCTGCACGACGTCGGCCAACCCGAGCGCCAAGCACAGCGACACCGTGAAGGTCTCACCACCGGAGAGGCTGCCGGGAGCACGCCGGGTGTCGGTCGTCTGGTCGTGCACGGCGAGAGCGAGCCCCGTGCGTCGCGCCCGTGAACCCGACTCCCGCTCGTCCGAGGTCTCGAGCGTGAACCGACCCGCGAGCATCGCCCGCAGGCGGTCGTTCGCCGCGGCGACGACGTCCTCGAAGCGCCGCATGAGCACGTACGTGCCGAGGGTGATCCCGCTCGGGTTGACCGACGGCTGACCGGCGGCGATGTCGGCGAGGCGGACGACCGCACGGCTCCGGGCCGAGGTGTCGTCGCGGGCACGCACGGCCACGGCGAGCTCGGCGGCGCACTGCTCGGAGGCGGCGGCGCGGTCCTCGGCGGAGGCCGCCGCGCGGGTTGCTTCGTCGGCGGCGGTGGCGGACTGCTCGCGGGCCACCCGGGCACCGTCGAGGTCGAGGTGTTCCGCGTCGTCCCCGGCGGCCGCCACCACGGCCGGCTCTGCCAGGCCGGCGTCCACCACGGCGCGCTCGCGGTCGGCGGTCGCGACGGCGCCCTGCAGCTGCTCGGTGCGCGCACGGTCGAGGAGCGCGGCACGAGCGGCGGCCACGTCGTCGAACTCCTGCTCGGCCAGCACCCGGTCGACCTCGGCGAGGCGTTCGCGGACCGCCCCGACGGCTGCGACCGCGCGGTCGTCCGCACGGGACACGGCATCGAGCCGATCGACCAGCGCGTCGAGCTGCGCGACGCCGGCGTGCAGCGAGTCCGGTTCGTCGTCGAGGAGCTCGGTCACGCGTCCGGTCGCCTGCTGGACCGCCGCCGTGTCCTGTTCGAGCCGCTCGGTGTCCGCCGCGGCCGAGGCCACCAGGACCGCCCGCTCCGTGTCGACCTGGTTGCGCTGCCGTTCGAGGGTGCGGGTCGCTTCGTCGTGCGCGGCACGCTGCTGTTCGAGGGCACGGACACGGACGGCCGCGGTGTGCGCTGCCTCGACCAAAGCTCCGGCGGCGGCAGCCAGGGCCTCCACGGTGACCGCGTCGGTGTCGCCGAGCACCTGCACGAGTCGCTCGTGCTCCGCCCGCTCGACCGCGAGGGCAGCGGCGGCGTCGGAGAGCTCCTGCTCGGCGCGGCGGGCGGCCCGGGCTGCCGCCTCGATCGCCTGGGCGGTGGGGTGGTCGTCCTGCGGGAGGGCGACGGCGGGGTGCTCGACGGCACCGCACACGGGGCACGGCTCGTCCGGCTGCAGGGCCGCACCGAGTTCCCCGGCGAGGCCGGCGATGCGGCGTTCGCGGAGCTGTTGCTCGGCGCGGACCAGGTCGTGCGCGGTGGTCCGGGCCGCGCCCACGGCAGCTTCGGCGCCCCGGACCCGCCGTTCGGACGCAGCTCGGGCGTCGAGGTCGGCGCGGAGTCGCCCGACCCGCTCGACCTCGAGCCGAGCGGCCTCGGCACCGGCGGCCGTCTCGGCAGCGGCACGGGCGTCCTCGACGATGCGCGCCCGTTCGGCCGGCCGTGCCTCGAGCGCGGTGTCGAGGTCGGCCAACCGCCGTGTGCGCTGTTCGGCACGGGTCGTGGCATCGGTGATCGAGCGTCGGCGGTCGGTGAACCCGGCTTCGACGGCGACGAGGTGGCGGACCGCGGCGACGCACTCGGCCACGGTGGAACGCTGGCGGACGAGGTCGTCCCCCGTCGCGCCGACCCGGTGTCGGGCGCGCAGGGTGTCCGCAGCCGACGCCGCGTCGTCCGATCGGAGTCGGGCGGCGTCGAGCCCGTCGGCGACCGCGGCCACACGTGCGGCGCGTTCGGCGAGGGCGAGCCGTGTGCGCGCCGCGTCGACGTCGGGCGCACCCGCGTCGAGGAGCGACCGGCGTCGGAGGAGTTCGGCGCGGCGCTCGAGCGCAGCGGCACGAGCGGTGACCGCCTGCTCGTGCGCGGCGGCCGCTGCGGCGGTGTGTGCGGCTGCGGCCCGTGCGACCTCGGCCGCGTCGGCCGCGGCGCGGAGTGCGACGACCGTCGGGGGCACGGATGCCTCGTCCGGGTCGTCGGCGCCGGCCGCCTGGGCGAACCGGCTGAGGGCGTCGCGCACCCGGGCGTCCGCACCGTCGACCTCGGCCTGCACGGCGCGGCGACGGGCAGCGAGCTCGTCTGCCGTGCGGTCGTAGACCTGCGTGCCGAACAGCGACTGCAGGAGCTTCCGGCGCTCTTCGCCCGGGGAGCGCAGGAACCGTGCGAACTCACCCTGCGGCAGGACGACGGTCTGCAGGAACTGCGCCCGGTCGAGCCCGACGATGCGGGTGATCTCGACGGCGACCTCGGGGATGCGGGACGACACCGGCTCGCCGGCGACGTCGGCCGGCCCGGCGAGGCGGAAGAGCTGCACGGACGCCTGCTGCTTCACGGTGCCGCTGCCCCGCTGCTTCGGGCGGTCGTACTGCGGCGTGCGTCGGACCCGGTGGACGCCCGCGCCGGTCTCGAAGACGAGCTCGACGAAGGGTTCGACGGCGGGGTCGGCGTGCTGACTGTGCAGCCGGTCGTCGGTGGCGTCGGCCCCGGCGAGCTTGCCGTACAGCGCGAACACGACGGCGTCGATGATCGTCGACTTGCCGGAACCGGTCGGCCCCTCGAGCAGGAACACCCCCGAGGCGGCGAGCGCGGCGAAGTCGATCGTCACGAGGTCGGGGTAGGGACCGATCGCGCGGAGTTCGAGGCGGTGCAGGTACATCAGCGGTCCCCCTCGCGCTGCAGTGCCAGGGCGGCTGCCTCGTACGCCTCGGTCAGGATCGCGCGGTCGTCGTCGGTGGGCGCGGCACCCGTGGCGAAGGACACGAAGTCCGCTGCCACCTCGACCGGGTCGGACGTCGCCGTGACGGCCCGCGCGGCAGCGCGTTCGCCACGGTCGGCGGGCTCGTGCGTGATCGCCAGGGCGTACGGGAAGTGGTCCTTCACCCGCGCGTACATCCGTTCCGGGTGCACGGTGTCCGTCACGGCCACCCGGACCCAGGCGTCCGCCGCGGACCGGAAGGTGCCGGACTCGATGTCGTCGATGCTGCCGCGCACGTCGACGAGCCGCCGGGGCACTGGCGCGGGCACGAGTTCGACGGTCACCCCGCCGGTGGCGTCGAGGTCGACCACGGTCACCGACTTCTGCTGGTTCCGCTCGCCGAACGAGAAGGCGAGCGGCGACCCGGCGTACCGGATGCGGTCGGTGGCGCCGACGCGCTGCGGGCCGTGCAGGTGGCCGAGCGCCACGTAGTCGACGCCGTCGAACACGTTCTCGGACACGCGGTCGACCCCGCCGACGCGGATGTCCTGCTCGCTGTCGCTCGGCTCGGTCCCGCCGACGAAGGCGTGCGCCACGACGACGCTGCGCGTGCCCGGTCGTTCGGCGAGGTCGGCACGGATCCGGTCCATCGCGGCGCCGACGACGGCCTGGTGCGACCGCGCGAGGGGTTCGTCGGGCACCGCGGCGAGGGCGTACCGGGTGAGGTCCGGGTGCAGGTAGGGGATGCCGTAGACCGCGACCGGCCCGGAGGCGTCGGAGACGATCACCGGGGTGCCGATGCCGGCGGGTTCGGCGAGGATCCGGACGCGGGTGCCCATCACGCCGGCACCGAAGCCGAGTCGCGCGGCGGAGTCGTGGTTGCCCGGGGTGAGCACGACGGTGGTCGTCTCGGCGAGCCGTTCGAGCGCGTGGGACAGCATCCGGACGGCGTCGACCGGCGGGATGGCGCGGTCGTAGACGTCGCCGGCGATGACGACGAGGTCGATCGCGCGCTCGTGCACCTGGGCGACGAGCCAGTCGAGGAACGCGGCCTGGTGCTCGAGCAGGTCAGCGCCCAGCAGTGTGCGGCCGAGGTGCCAGTCGCCGGTGTGCAGGATGCGCATGCCGTCACGGTAGCGCCGGCCGGGGACATCCCGGGGTGCCCCGCGCCACCCTGTGGAGAACCGGTCGGGTCAGGTCGCGCAGCTGAGGTTGGTCCCGACGAGTGCCGTCTGGATCCGGGCGGTCGCGGTGCTGTCGACGTACCAGGACCCGGCCCAGTTCGTCCGGATCTTCACGGTCACGACGGCGCCGAGTGTCAGGATGCTCTGGCCCGTGACGCGGATCGGCGCGGTGCTGCCTGCTGCACCGGTCGCGGCGATGGTTCCGGCGTTCGTGTTGAGCACCGAGAAGGACGCGGCCGTCGGCCCGCCGTAGGTGAAGCCGATGTTCACGGATCCGTCGCCGTTCGCCGTGCAGGTCAGCGCGGTGGCCGGCGTCGCCGTCCCCGCGCCGAACGCGGTGGTGGTCGTGGTGGTCTTCGACCAGGGGGCTGCGACGGCCTGGGCCGGCAGCAGCACGCCGGCGCCGCCGGCGACGACGACGAGGACCAGTGCGGCGCCACCGAGTCGGCGCAGCCGACGCGCACGGCGAGCCTGTCGACGCAGGGTGCGACGGCTCTGGACGTGCGCGGGGGCGGACTGGAGGCGCGTGGCGGCGCCGTCCCGCGCCTCCAGGCCGTCGTCAGCACCGTCAGCCCCACCGTCACCGGCGTCACCACCGTCACCCGCGGAACCGGCGGAACCGGCGGGATCGTCGTCCGACACGGCGAAGCGCCGGAGCGACCCGTCGATCGTGCAGAGCGCGAGGACCGCGACCAGCGCGAGCGCCAGCATGCCGACCGGCACCCACTGGCCCGTGCGGATCCACACGATCGGCGTCCCGACGAACGGCACCCGCAGGAACGCGACGCCGTGCACCGCGGAGGGCTCGAGCGGGGTGGAGTCCTGCTGCGGGTTCGCGTCGCCCTTGGTGACGAGGGTGCCTCCGGGGCCGTCCTCGACGTAGCGGTGCATCCGGAGGTGCCCGGGCTGGTCCGGGTCGTCGGCCAGCAGGATCTTGCCCATCCGGACGTCGCCGGCCGTCACCGGGCGGGAGACCACGACGTCGCCGGGGGTCAGTCGGGGCTCCATCGAGCCGGTCATCACCGTCGTCGGCTGCCAGCCGATCACCGCGGGGGCGGCGGCCCAGAGCGCGAGCCCGAGCAGCGTGGCGACGACGCCGCGGGCGAGGGTGGCGACGACGACGCGCCCCCAGTCGACGGCGTCACGGACCACGTCGTGCGGTGTGGGACCACCGTGCACTGTGATGCTCGTCATGACTGCCTTCGACCGGGAGCGCGTTCTGGAAGGGGTGACGGACGGGCCCGCGTCGGGTGCGGTCCCGGTCGTCGCCGGGTGCAGAGGACGGGAGCGTTCGATCACGCTCCCGTCGGTCCCGCTCAGCTGTTCTGGGCCTCCCAGGTGAGGCCGAGGGCCGCGGTGCCGCCCTGCACGGTGTTCGGTGCGGTGCTCGAGACCGTGTAGGTGAAGCGGTAGACGCGCGACTCCGACGCGGTGCCGGTCGGGGCCCACGTGCCGAGACCGGTGGCGAAGTTCGACGCGGTGAAGTTGCTGAGCAGGCCGCTGTAGAGGGTGCCGCTCGTGGCGGCCGGGGTGAAGCCGGTGCAGGAGCCGAAGCCGCCGCCGGTGCCCTGCTCGACCGTCAGGGTGATGTTCGCGTCGAGCGCCTTCGTGGCCGAGGCGTTGGTGCCGTACAGCTTCACGGTGGAGGGCAGCGACCCGGTCGAGGTGACCGTGATGCAGTTCGCGCCGGTCGAGCCCGGCTTGAGGCCGGTCGCGTTGAACAGCGCGGTGTTGTTGTCGTCGTCGGTGAGTGCGACGCTGCCGGCGGTCCAGTTGCTGGTCGGGTTGACCGTCGTGGCCGAGAAGGCCGAGTAGGACGCGGTGGAGACGACGACCCCCGAGGCCACGAGGGCGGCGGGGATGGCGATCCAGGCGGCGAGACGGGCGGCGCGAGGGGTGACACGAGACATGGCGGGGCTCCTGATCCGAGGTGGCGCCGGGTCCGCGGTGGTTGGCCGCGCTTCGTCGCCGTGGTGATTGCTACGACGATCAAGCTACTTTGCTGCCGTGCTGCTCACAAGTGGAGGAATGCCCCCACTGCTGGGGGTAGTTCAATCGGTGAGATACTTGTTCAATGAGCAGCACGGCGACATACCGTGTCGCCCCGCCGATCGCGCGAGCGATCACCCATCCGAGAAGAGCCGCCCGATGACGGACACCGCCCCCGCACTCCCCCAGGAGGCCTCCGCGTTCCTGCGCGGCCAGGAGCTCCCCCCGGCCCCCGCATCCCCCACCGTCAGCGTTCCCGAGACGACACCGGACACCGACGTCGCGAAGCTGATGACCGCCTTCCGCGTGCTCCAGATGCAGCACGCCCGTGTGCTCCACCACGAGAGCTCCACCCGGGGCCTCAACGCGACCGACGCCCGGTTCGTGTTCTTCCTCGCCGCGGCGGACGGCCAGGGCGTCACCCCGAAGCAGGCCGGCGAGTACCTCGAGCTGTCGACCGGCGCGATGACGTCGCTCATCGACCGGCTCGAGAAGCGCGCCCACATCGAGCGCCGTCCGAACCCCGAGGACCGTCGCAGCATCCTCATCCACCTCACGCCGTCCGGCGCCGAGGTCGCGCGCGGCATCGGCGCCGTCTACACCGCGGCCTTCCGCGAGGTCGTCGCCCCGGACGACCGGGCCCGGTTCGCCGACGCCTTCGACCGGCTCGGCACCGCCCTCGACCGGCACTCCCGCGCCGTCCACGACGCGACCACGCTCGGCGGCCTGACCGCCTGACCGGCCCCACCGCGTGTGACGGACCGTGTCGGGGCCGCCGCGTAGCGTGGCCGGCATGACCCCTTCCGAACTCCTCATCGAAGCGTTCTCCCGGGTGCCGTCGACGGTCGCACGTGCCGTCGAGGGGCTGTCCGAAGACCAGTTGGCGTCGCGCCCGGCGACGGGCGCGAACACGCTCGCCTGGCTCGCATGGCACATCGCCCGGGGGCAGGACGCGCAGATCGCCGATCTCGCCGGCTCCGAACAGGTGTGGACGGCCGACGGCTGGGTGGAGCGGTTCGGCCTGCCGTTCCCCGCCGAGGCGCTCGGGTACGGCATGTCCCGCGACGACGTCGGACGCGTCCGCGCCTCCGCCGACCTGCTGCTCGGCTACCTGCAGGCGGTGCACGCGCGCACCGTGGCCTACGTCGGCACGCTCGCCCCGGAGGACTTCGACCCCGTCGTCGACGACGCCTGGGACCCGCCCGTCACCGCCGGCGCCCGGCTCGTCAGCATCCTCGACGACTGCACGCAGCACGCCGGCCAGGCCGGGTACGTGCGCGGACTGCTCTTCTTCAACCGCTGACGCGGTCCGGGCAGACGGGAGGCCCGTGGCGATCCCGCCACGGGCCTCCTGTCCTGCTGCTGGTCGCGACTACCGCGCGGCGAGCTCCGCGACGATCCCGTCACCGGGAGCGGCGTCGACGAGGTCCGCCTCGATCTCCGCGTGCTCGAGGATGCCCTCGATCTTGCGGCGACGGCTGCGCGGGACGATCGTCACGACCGTGCCCTCCTTGCCGGCACGACCGGTCCGGCCGGACCGGTGCATGTACGCCTTGTAGTCGTCCGGTGCGTCCGCCTGCACGACGAGCGACACGTCGTCCACGTGGATGCCGCGGGCGGCGACGTCCGTCGCGACGAGCACGTTCACCCGGCCGCTGGTGAGCAGCTGCAGGTTGCGCGTGCGGCGCGACTGGTTGAGGTCACCGTGGAGCGAGGTCGCGCGGATGCCGGCGTCCTCGAACTGGTCGGCGAGGCGCTCGGCGTAGGCACGGGTGCGGGCGAACACGATGGTCTTGCCGTCGCCGGACACGAGTTCCTCGAGGAGCTGGTCCTTCTGGCGCTGCTCGACCACGAGCACGCGGTGGTCGATCGTCGACGAGGCCTGGTCCTCACCGGCGACCTCGTGGACCGACGGCTCGTGCAGGAACTGCTCGACGAGCGACGCCACCTGGGCGTCGAGGGTCGCGCTGAACAGGAGCTTCTGCGCGCGGTTGCCCTCCGGGGTGACCTCGGCGGTGGCGGAGAGGATCTCCTGCACCGGCTCGAGGAACCCGAGGTCGCACATGTGGTCGGCCTCGTCGAGTACGGAGATGACGACCTCGCTCAGGTCGAGCGTCCCCTTGTTCATGAGGTCCTGCACACGACCCGGCGTGCCGACGATGATGTCGACGCCACGCTCGAGGGCGCCCACCTGGCGGCCGTACGGGACGCCGCCGTAGATCTGCGTCGTGAAGAGGCCCACCGAGCGGGCGATCGGCTGCACCGTGCGGTCGATCTGCAGGGCGAGCTCACGCGTCGGGGCGAGGATGAGCGCACGCGGGGCGCGGCCCATCTTGCGCTTCGTGCCGCCGCCGTTCTCCATGAGCTTCTCGACGAGCGGGGCGCCGAACGCGATGGTCTTGCCGGAGCCCGTGCGGCCGCGGCCGAGGACGTCCTTGCCGGCGAGCACGTCGGGGATCGTCGCCGCCTGGATCGGGAACGGGCTGGACGCACCGAGCTCGCCGAGGGCACGCGAGATGTTGCCGCCGATGCCGAGGTCGCCGAAGGTCACGCCCTCGACGTCGGCCGCGATCGTGGCCTCGGCCTGGAGCTTCTCGAGCTTGACGTCGTCGGCGGGGACGAACGGCTTGCGCTCGGCGTCGTCGCGGCGGGGTGCGCGGTCGTCACGGTCGAAGCGACGGGGCGCACGGTCGTCACGGTCGAAGCGGCGCGGGGCGCGGTCGTCGCTGTCACGACGGGGTGCGCGGTCGTCGCGGTCGAACCGGCGCGGGGCGCGGTCGTCACGGTCGAAGCGGCGCGGAGCGCGGTCGTCGCTGTCACGACGCGGGGCACGGTCGTCGCGGTCGAAGCGGCGGGGCGCACGGTCGTCGCGGTCGAACCGACGCGGGGCGCGGTCGTCGCTGTCACGACGCGGGGCACGGTCGTCACGGTCGAAGCGACGCGGGGCACGGTCGTCACGGTCGAAGCGACGGGGCGCACGGTCGTCACGATCGAAGCGACGCGGGGCGCGGTCGTCGCTGTCACGACGCGGGGCACGGTCGTCACGGTCGAAGCGGCGGGGCGCACGGTCATCACGGTCGAACCGACGACCACCGCGGTCGTCACGCTCCGGACGACGGGCGCCGGCGTCACGGGGCTCCCAGTTCGGACGCGCGGGACGCTCGCCCTGCGCCGAACGGCCGCGGCGCTCTTCGGCGTCCCAGCGCTGCTTCTGGCGCGGCTGCGACGGCTCGGCGGCGCGGAAGCCGCGGTGCTTGCTGCTGCGCGCGGCGGGGGTGCCGTTCGGGTGACGGACACGGTCGGAGGCACGGTTGTCCGCGCCGCCCTTGTTGTACGGGGCCATGGCTACTTTCTCGGGGTGCAGACGTACCGCAGCGCCCGACAGCGACATCGGCGGGGGCTGCTTGCGGAGGGGGTTCATCCCGTCGCGGATCGACGTGATTCCAGCCCTCGAGCAACACACACCCAAACGAAAAGCCCGTGATCACAATGTCACGGCGTCGAAGGCCGACCGAGTGAGTCTACGTGATCCGGTGCACGCTGGCCAGCCCCGCGACCGGCGCGGGACGCGGGGCTGGGGTGATCCGTGCCTCCAGGCCGGTCACCGTGGTCAGGACTCGGCGAGCCGCTGCCGCTGCTCGGCCACGTCGAAGTCCGCTGCGGGCCACGAGAGCTGCATGTCCTCGAGGGCGCGGAGGAGGAGCTGCTGGACCGCCAGCCGGGCGTACCACTTGCGGTTCGCCGGCACCACGTACCAGGGCGCCCGAGCGGTCGACGTCCGGTCGAAGACCGTCTGGTACGCCTGCTGGTAGTCGTCCCACAGCAGCCGTTCGTCGATGTCGGCGGGGTTGAACTTCCAGTGCTTGTCGGGGCGGTCCAGTCGCTCGCCGAGCCGCTCGCGCTGCTCGTCCTTCGAGATGTGGAGCATCACCTTGACGATGCTGGTCCCCGACGCGGCGAGACGGTCCTCGAAGTCGACGATCGCGCCGTAGCGTCGCTCGATCTCCTCCGGCGGGGCGAACGAGCGGACCTTCTGGATCAGCACGTCCTCGTAGTGGGAGCGGTCGAAGACACCGAGCTGACCGGCGTCCGGCAGCTGCCGTTCGACCCGCCAGAGGAAGTCGTGCTCGCGCTCCTCGGCGGTCGGCGCCTTGAAGCCGGCGTAGTGCACGCCGTTCGGGTCCACGGCACCGACCACGTGCGAGACGATGCCGCCCTTGCCCGCGGTGTCCATCGCCTGGAGCACGAGGAGCACCCGCCGCTGGTCGCCCGCAGTGGACGCTGCCCAGAGTCGCTCCTGCAGGGCGGAAAGCCGGGAGGCCCCGGCGGCGAGCGCCTCGAGCCCGTCGATCTTCCGGCCCGGGAAACCCGGGGTGCCGTCCGGGTCGACGCTGTCGAGGCGGAAGCCCTCCTCGACGCGGAGCAGGGGTTCGGGGTCGGCGTTCCAGGCCTTGCGACGGCTCACGGGTCCTCCAGCGGTGTCGCCTCTCATCCTGGCACCGCGGGCGGCGCGGCGTCCGGATGGCGGGTCGTCCGGGGTCGGTGGCGGAGCGCCCGGGGGTCGGTGCGGACTGGCCGGGGGTCGGGTCCGGTTCGTCCGGCAGTTCCTCCGTTGGGTGGACGCCGGTGGTGTGAGGGCCGGGTTACCGTTGTCGTGATGAGGTCAGGCCGTCGCACGTTGCTCGCGCTCGTCGCTGCGGTCGTGGCGCTCGGCGTGGTGGCTTCGTGCAGCTCGGATCCGGTCGGCGACGAGAACCGCACCGTGACCGGTGGGTCCGTCATCTACCCCCTCTCGCTGCGGTACCACGGCATCGACGTCGTCGCGGACGTGCCGTACGGCGCGGACGCACTGCAGCGGCTCGACGTGTGCCTGCCGGCGGACAGCGCGCCCGGCACCACGGCGACGCCGAGTGCCACGGCGGCGGCTTCGTCCGCGGCCACGGCTTCTGCGGCGGCGGCTTCAGCCGGGTCGGAATCAGCGCGGGCCGGCGGCGACCGTCCCGGTGGTGGTGGTGGTGCGGGTGGCGCGGCCGGTGCTGCTGCGGCGCCGACCACATCGGCGTCCGCTGCGGCCGAGGCCGAGGCCGACGGTGCCGGCGGGGTGGCCGGCCGCGCCGAGGCCATCCGCGAGGCGAGCGGCTCCCGTCCCGCCGTCCTGATGATCCACGGCGGCAGCTGGTCCCACGGCGACAAGGACACCGCGGCCTACCGGTCCGTGTGCAAGTACCTCGCATCGCAGGGGTTCGTGACGTTCAACGTGGACTACCGGCTCGCCCCGACCGACCCGTTCCCGGCCGGGCTCGACGACGTCCGGCGGGCGCTCGACTGGGTGTTCCGCCCGACGACGCTGTCGACGTACGACGTGGACAGCACGCGCGTCGGGGTGTTCGGCGGCAGTGCCGGCGGGAACCTCGCGGCGATGCTCGCCGTCACCGACCACGACTCCACCGCGTACGCCGAGGGCAACCGCATCCGGGCCGTCGTCGACCTGAGCGGGCCGACCAACCTGACCACCCGTTCGACCCGCGCCGACGGGGTCTCGGCGGCGTTCCAGCGGCGGCAACTGCTGTACCTGGGGTGCCGGACCTACGCGGACTGCCCGGCCGCGACCCGGGCGTCGCCGGAGTACCACGTCACCGACGACACGGCGCCGTTCTTCATCGGGCACTCGACGGACGAGTTCATCCCGCTGTGGGAGTCGCAGGAGTTCGCGAAGACCCTCCGCGAGCACGACGTGCCGGTCACGTTCGTCGCGGTCGAGGGGACGGCGCACTCGATCGCGCAGCTCGACGAGGCGATGAGCAAGCGGGTCGTGACGTTCCTGCAGCGCCGGCTCGGCTGACGCCGGGCGGGCGGCCAAGGCGAGACTCGGCGTGGCGGGCGGCGGGCGTGCCCCGGGCGGGTGGCACCCGGAGTCGGGACTGCCGCGCGGGACTCCGCGCGACGAGACTTCCGGGGTGACCGACACCTCGACCCGTCCTGCGCGCCCCACCACCACCCGGTGGGAGCGGCACTCCCCGCTGCAGACGTTCGCCGAGCTCTCGCTCGGGCTGTCGTTCACCGCCACCGTCGCCTTCGGCGGGTACACGGCCGCCACCGGTCAGCTGGCCGTGGTGTCGCAGATCGCCGGCGTCCTGTTCCTGCTAACGCTCACGTGCGTCGTCGTCTCGTGGTTCCGCGCGGTCGAACGCGAGGACGGCGCCCCTCGACCCGTCGCTCCCGTCCGGGCCGCGTCCGTCGACCCGATCGCGGCCGTCGACGCCGAGTACCGCCGCTAGGCCGAGCCCTCCTCCGTCCCCACGACCGGCTCAGTCGGCGCCGGCTCGGTCGCCGTCGGCTCGGCCGCCGCAGCCCGACGATCCGCCCGACGCTCGCGCCAGCCCTCGACCACCGAGTACAGCGCCGGCAGCACCACGAGCGTGAGCAGCGTCGACGACACCAGGCCGCCGATCACCACGAGGGCGAGCGGCTGCGAGATGAACCCACCCTGCCCGGTGAGCCCGACCGCCATCGGCACGAGCGCGAAGATCGTCGCGAGCGCCGTCATGAGGATCGGCCGGAGACGCCGGGTGGCTCCCTCGACCAGGGCCTCGCGGACGCGGAGCCCCCGCCTGCGGTACTGGTTGACGAGGTCGATGAGCACGATGGCGTTCGTCACCACGATGCCGACGAGCATGAGCACACCGATGAGGGACGCCACCCCGATCGGGATCCCCGACGCGATCTGCAGCAGGATCGCGCCGGTCGCGGCGAACGGCACCGAGACGAGCAGCAGCAGCGGCTGGAGCAGGCTGCGGAACGTGGCGACCATCACCACGTAGACGATGAGGATCGCGACGAGCGCCGCGAGCAGCAGCTGGCTGAACGCGGACGACTGGCTCGACGCGACGCCGCCGATCGAGGCCGAGGCGCCGCGCGGCAGGTCGAGTCCGTCGACCGCCGTGGTGACGGACTGCACGGCGGCACCGAGGTTCGTGGCGTCCGGCGTGACGGTGATCGTCGCGGTGCGCACGGCGTCGGAGGTCGTCACCGTGGTCGGCCCCTCGGACCGCTCGATCGTCGCGACGTCGGACAGCGGCACGGGTCCGGTCGAGGTCGGCACGGACAGGGCGCGCAGGGCCGCCGTCGTCGTGGGCGGATCCGGGTTGGCGATGTACACGTCGAGGGAGGCGTCGTCGATCTCGACGGTGCCGGTGTCCTGCGGGGAGACGGCCGCGGCGACGAGCCCACCCACCTGCGTCTCGGTGAGCCCGAGTGCGGCGGCCTTCACCCGGTCGACCCGGACGGCCAGGTACGGCTCCGCCGAGGACAGGTTGCTCGTGGCGCCCGTCGTGTCGTCGACCTTCCGCATCTCGCGGAGCACCTGGTCCGCCGCCGTCCGGAGCTGCGCCTGGGTCGGCGCGGTGACGTCGACCTCGATGTCGCTGCTGCCGCCGAACCCGCCGCCGGCCGAGGACACCGTGATCTCGCCGGCCCCGTCGAGGCCGTTCAGCCGCTTCCGGGTGTCGGACTGGATGCGCTCCTGGTCGGCGTCGGAGTCGGTCGTCACCGCGTACTGGATGGACGCCGTCGCCCCGCCGCCGAAGGCCGCCTGGATCGACTGGCCGCTCGTGCCGATGGTCGTCTGGACGGTGTCGACGCCGTCGACCGCCCGGAGCTGCTGCTCGACCTTGCGGGCCTCGTCCGACTGGACGTCGAGGCTCGATCCGGGTGCGAGGTCCTGCGTCACGGTGAAGGTGTTCTGGCCGGAGTCGCCGAGGTAGTTCGTCTTGACGAACGGCAGCGCCGCCGCCGTGCCGCCGAGGACCACGAACGCCAGGATCAGCACCGTCCACGGCGTGCGGAGCACCCAGCGCAGCACCGGCTGGTACCCCCGACGGAGCCGGTCCGGCGCGGCGGCGTCGTGCAGGTCGGCGGCGGACGAGAGCGCTCCCGTGGTGGCCGACGGGGTCGCGGCGGCGGGTTGCGACGCCGTGCCCGCGTGCTTGTGCGCCTTCGGCGGCCGGAGGAACCAGTACGCCAGCACCGGCACGATCGTCAGGGCGACGACGAGCGACGCGACCAGGGCCATCGTGACGGTGAGGGCGAACGGTCGGAAGAGCTCCCCGACGAGCTCGGCGACGAACGCCACCGGCAGGAAGACGACCACGGTGGTGAGCGTCGAGGCGGTGACGGCGCCGGCGACCTCGCGCACGCCGTCGAGCACCGCCTGCCGTCGGTCGACACCCGGTTGCAGGTGCCGCTTGATGTTCTCGATGACGACGATGGAGTCGTCGACCACTCGGCCGATCGCGATGGTGAGTCCGGCGAGGGTGATGATGTTGAGCGTGTAGTCCGCCGCCCGCATGCCGATCGCGGCGAGCAGCACCGACGTCGGGATCGAGATGGCGGTGACGATCGTGGAGCGGACCGACAGCAGGAACAGCAGGATCACGATGACGGCGAAGCCGAGGCCGAGCAGCCCCTCTTCCGCCAGGGAGTCGATCGACTGCTGGATGTACGGCGCCTGGTCGAACACGACGGTGAACTGCGGGTTGCCGGTGATCTTCTTCTCGATGCCGGGCAGGGCGTCCCGCACGGTCGTCGAGACGTCGACCGTGTTCGCCTCCTGCGTCTTGGTGATCGCGATCGTGAGGGCCTGCTCGCCGTCGACGCGGCTGATCGAGGTGCGCGGGGACTCCTCGATCGCGACCTTCGCCACGTCGCCGATCGTCGTCGCGCTCGTCCCGCCGGTGAGCGGCAGCGCCTCGATGTCGTCGAGGGAGGCGATCCGTGCGCCGGTCTGCACCGACAGGGTCGAGCCGTCCTGGGTGATCGTCCCGCCGGGGATGAGCGTGCCGTTGTCGTCGAGGGCGTCCGAGATCGCGGTCTGCCCGAGCCCCCGGGCGGCCAGTTCGGTCTCGTCGGGGGTGATCACGACGCGGCGGCCGGGGTTGCCGTAGACGTCCGCCTCGCGCACGCCGTCGAGCTTCTCGAGGTCGGGGATCGCCGTCGCGTTCAACCGGTCGACGAGCTGTTCCTGGTCGCCCTTCGCCGAGACGGCGAGCTGGATGACCGGCAGGTCGTCGAACGACCCGGTGACGATCTGCGTCTGCACGGAGTCGGGCAGCGAGAGCGCGTTGACGACCGTCTGGATCTTGTCCTCGGCACTCGCCAGGTTCGACCCGTAGGCGAACTCGGCGGACACCACGCTCTGCCCGGTCGACGACGTCGCGGTCGTCGACTTCAGGTCGGGCACCGCCTGGATGCCCTGCTCGATCTTCGTCGAGACGTCGTTCGACACCACCTCGGGCGTGGCGCCGGGGTAGGCGCTCACGATCGCGACCTGCGGGAACTGGACGCTCGGGATGAGCTCCTGCTTGAGGCTCGTCAGCGCGATGCCGCCGAAGACCGCGACGACGATCGTGACGAGCGCGATGAGGGCCCGGTTGCGGAGGCTGAAGACCGAGAGGAGGTGCACACTCCGATCCTTGCAGGGCGGACCCCTCTGCGGACGCGTTCACGCGGATCCGTGGAGAACGGCAGCGGCTCGACCGACGGGCGCGCGGACCGCTCAGCCGCCGAGTGCCAGGTACACCGCCAGCACCCCGACGGTCCCGAGCACGCCGGTGCCGAGCGCCACGACCCGGCCGACCGAGGACCGCGCCGTCAGGACAGCCACGGCGAGCACCGCGACACCGACCACGATCTCGACCACCCAGGTCACCGGCCCGGTGGTGTCGGCCACCTGGAGCAGCGCACGCACACCCTCGCCGACGAGCACCGCGGCCGTCGCCCCGAGCGCGGCACCCCGCCACCGGACGTCGCGGGAGCGGAGGGACACGGCGACGGCACCGGCGAGCATCCCGGCGGGGATCCCCATCAGCACCCAGAAGTTCGTGATCGACAGGAAGTCCGGGAACCCGCGGAGGTTCGAGGCCGCCCAGTAGCCGACGTGCATGAGCTCGAGGAGGACCACGCCGAGCGCCATCGCGAGCGGCAGGGCGACCCGTCCGGTCCGGACCCCGGCGAGCAGGCAGAGGGCCGCGGCGACGACGAACCACGGCCCGGCCGAGTTCGCGACCGACGACAGCCCGGGGACGGCCTGCCCGAACGAGGTCAGCACGCCGGCGAGCAGGGCTCCGGTCAGCGCCATCGACACCCGGGCGGCGGCGGGCACCGCGTGGGCGGGAGCAGCGGCCGGAGCGGCGGCCGGAGCGGCAGCGGCGGCGGGGCGGACGGACGAAGCGGTCATGGTCCCCAGGATCCCGTCACGACCGGCCAGCGCACATCACCCCACGGAGCGAGATGGCGTGCCCGGCATCACCCCCGAGGATGACGGGCGAGAAGCAGACACCCCCGCAGACCACCGCCCCGCGGACCACCGCCCGTCAGAACACAGCCCGTCAGACCACAGCGGCGAGCGATCCCCGGACGCCGGCGCCGTCCCCACCGATCCGCGCCCACGACCGCTCGAGCACGTCGACCAGCCGCACACGGTCCGCCGGCGGCATCGTGAACGGCACCCGGAGGAACCGCTCGAACCCGCCGTCCGGCCCGAACACCCCGCCGGACGCGAGCACCACACCCTCGGCCCGGGCGGCGAGCACGAGTGCGCTCGACACCGGGCGCCCGAGTCCCACCCACGTCGTCAACCCGCCCGCCGGCGACGGGACGTCCCACTCCGGCAGTCGCGCGCGCAACGCGCCCACCACCTCGTCGCGACCCTGTCGCAGGGACTCGCGCCGCGCCTCCAGGACGGCCGCCGTGCGTGGGACGAGCTCCCGCGCGACCAGCTGGTCGAGGACGGGCGTGCCGAGGTCGCCCGTCGGGCGGGCGAGCAGCAGGCGCTGCAGGAGTTCCGGTTCGGCGCGGATCCAGCCGATCCGCAGGCCACCCCAGAAGACCTTGTCCGCCGATCCGATCATGACGACGGTCGCACCAGCACCGGCACCGACCGCAGCGGCCAGCGGCACCGACGGCACCCCGTCGATCCGCAGCTCCCCCATCGTCTCATCCGCGATCACGGTCGTGCCGACGGACGCCGCGACGGACAGCAGCGTCTCCCGCGTCGAGGGGGACATCGTCGCGCCGGTCGGGTTGTGCAGCTCCGGCATGACGTACGCGACCGCCGGTGCGGTCCGGCGCAGCGTGGTCTCGAGGGCCGCAGCGTCCCACCCGGTCCGCGCGTCGACCGGCACCCCGACGAGGCGTCCGCCGACCTCGCGGAAGGCCTCGTGCGCGTGCGGGTAGGTGGGCGACTCGACGAGCACGGCGTCCCCGCGGCGCACGAGCACGCGGGCGAGCAGGGCGATGGCGTGCTGCGCGCCGATGGTGACGACGACCTGCGAGGGGTCCGTCGGCAGCCCCCGCTCGGTGTACCGGTCGGCGATCGCGGCCCGCAGCCCGGGGTCGCCGACCGTGTCGTACCCGATCCCGGCGAGCGCCGCGGGCACGTGCCGCACGGCGCGGTCGACCGCTTCGGCCAGGCCGGGTGCCGCGTGCAGGGCGGCCTTCCGCAGGTCGAGGACGTCGTCCTCGACGACACCGCCGAGTCGTTCCGGGTCGGGCCGGCCGATGAGTCCGACGGGCAGGCGGACCACGCTGCCGGAGCCGCGCAGGGACACCAGGAAGCCGTCCTCCCGCAGGCGGGCGTACGCGTTGGCGACGGTCGTGCGCGAGACGCCGAGCGCGGCGGCGAGGCCCCGTTCGGCGGGGAGGCGCACACCCTGCGGGATGCGTCCGTCGATCACGAGGACGCGGACGGCGTCGGACAGCGCCTCGTAGGCGGGGGCGTCGGTCGCGGCGCGCCAGTCGGTGAGGAGGAGCGCGGCGGAGCGGGCACTGAGGAGGACCGGGGGCACGAGACCACGGTAGCCGAATTGGCCCTCGACGTGCAGTCCAATCGCGACGACCATCGAGCCATGCCCCGCTCCACCGCCCTCACCCTCCGCTTCGTGCAGCTCTTCGTCGGACTGTTCCTCTACGGCGCCTCGACGGCACTGCAGGTCCGAGCGGTCGTCGGCGTCTCGTCGTGGACCGTCCTCACCGAGGGGCTCGAGAACGTCGTGCCATGGTCGTTCGGCGTCATCACCGTGGTGTCGAGCGGCGTGATCCTGCTGTTCTGGATCCCGCTCCGGCAGAAGCCCGGCATCGGCACACTGCTGAACGCGCTGGCCATCGGGCCCTCGGCGGACCTGGTGCTCTGGCTCGTGCCGACGCCGTCGGACCTGGTCGGCCGGATCCTGCTGTTCGCCGCCGGCCTGCTGCTGCTGGCGGTCGCGACCGCGTTCTACATCGGGGCCGGGTTCGGCGCCGGTGCCCGCGACGGACTGATGGTCGGGCTGCACGAGCGGCTCGGTTGGCCGGTCTGGGTGGCACGGACCGTCATCGAGGTCTCGGTCGTCATCGTCGGCTGGTTCCTCGGCGGCGACGTCGGCGCCGGCACCGTGGTCGCAGCGTTCGCGATCGGCCCGATGGTGCAGCCGCTCATGCCCCTCTTCCGGCGGTTCCCGTGGAGCCCGGAGCGGACGCCCGGTGCGGTCGTCGAGTCCGCCGCCCTGGAGGCGCGCCCCGTCCCCGCCTCGGAGGTCGCCTGAACCCCTTGCGCACGTCCAGGTCGCGATATAACGTGTCTCGCACAGACGCGATACATCGCGAGTTGGAGGAAGCAACATGGCCCAGGAGAAGTGGCTCGTCGAAGAGCCGAAGGTGATCGACACCGGCATCGTCCGCACGCTCCGCGTGGGTCTCGCCGGTGGTCAGGTCGACGTCGTCGCCCACGACGAGCCGACCGCCCGCATCGAGGTCCACAGCGTGTCCGGCAAGCCCCTCAAGATCGAGCTCGACGGGGACACCCTCACGATCGACCACCCGCAGATCCGGTGGGACGACCCGCTCGGGTTCCTCCGCTCGTTCCGCGGCAAGGCCCACGCCGACGTCAGCGTCCTCGTCCCCCGCGACGCCGGGGTGACCGTCGGCGTCGTGTCGGCCGGCGCGCTGCTCTCCGGCACGAACCGCGGCGCGACGCTCAACACCGTGTCCGGCGACGTGGTCGTCGACGAGCTCGCCGGGGACCTCACCGTCAACGCGGTCTCGGGCACCACCACGATCCGCGAGCTCGACGGCGCCCTGACCGTGCACACGGTGTCCGGCGACGTCGTGGCCACGGGCGAGATCCCACGCTTCTCGGCCGACGGGGTCTCCGCCGACGTCGTGCTCGACCTGCACGGCACCCCGGACTCGGCCCGCGTGAACACGGTGTCCGGCTCGGTGAGCGTCCGGCTCGAGGACGGCGTGCCCTACCGCTGCACCGTCAGCACGGCCTCCGGCAAGCTCCAGTTCGACGACTCTGAGATCCGCGGCGTCCGCGGCTCGTACGTCAAGCAGGGCGGCGAGCTCTCCGGCCAGTGGCTCGACCTCAAGGTGAACTCGGTGTCCGGCGACATCGCGGTGCTGCACGCCCCGCCGGTCGCGCCGCCGGTCGTCCCGGACGCCGGGCCGACGACGACGCCGACGACGACCACCGACGGTGAGGTGTTCGAATGAGCCCCGTGTTCGCGCACGGCCACCTGCGCCTCTACCTGCTCGTCCTGCTGGCCGACCACCCGATGCACGGGTACGAGGTCATCCAGGCACTCGGCGATCGATTCGGCGGCACCTACGTCCCGAGCGCCGGCACCGTGTACCCGCGGCTGTCGAAGCTCGAAGAGGAAGGCCTCGTCTCGAAGTCCGTCGACGGCCGCAAGACCGTCTACGCGATCACCGACGCCGGCCGTGCCGAGCTCGACGCCCGTGCCGACGAGATCGCCGCGGTCGAGAACGGCGTGAACGACTCGGTGAAGACCCTGGCCGACGGGGTCCGCGCCTCGGTGGGCGACGCCATGCGGTCGCTCCGCGCCGACCTCGCGGCCAGCGCGCAGGCCCCGCGCGGTCAGACCGCCGACGAGCCGGTGGACGTGCCGTCCGAGGGTGCGCGTGCACTCCGCGAGGTCGAGATGGTCCTGTCGTCGTTCCGGCAGCAGGTCCGGGCGGACCTCCGTCGCCGCGCGACGCGCGGGACGCTCAGCTCGGACACCGTGACGCGCCTGCGCGACGGCCTGGAGGCACTGCGCAAGTCCATCTGACGGCCGTCGGCCGACAGGTGGTCGCGCCCCGTGCCTCCAGGCTGCCGACCGCGGTCCCTCCTCAGAGGCCGCGGTCGGCCAGTGCGTGCATCGCGTCGCGGAGCGCGCGTGCCGCGCCGGGTCCCGCCCACTCGTAGGCGTGCGTGAACCGCTCGTCCTGCACGTACATGTCCGCGAGGGTGCGGAAGCGGTCCGCGGTCAGTTCCGCCGGCGGTGTGGCCTCGGCGAGCCAGGCGAACTGACGGCGTGCCAGCGCGAGCCCGGCCTCGGACGCCGGACCGTCACCGGATGCGGCGAGCGCTGCCGCCTCGGCGGCGATCGCGCGCTGCTCGGCCTGGAACGCCTCCTTCGCGGCGGGGTCCTTCGAATCCCACCAGCGCGAGCCGCTCTCCCAGGCGTCCGCACCCCAGCGCTCCGCGACCTCCTGCTTGAACCTCGTCTGGTCGAACCCGTCGAACGTGTCGGTGGTGTTCATGTCCGCTCCTTCCTGGATCCTGGTGATGGTGGTCCGCACGGCGGCGAGCTGGCGCGCCATCCGGTCGCGCTCGCGTTCCAGCCACGCGACGTGTGCGGTGAGGGCGGTGACGTCGTCCTGCTCCCCGTCGAGGACCCGGCGGATCTCGGGCAGGCCGAGTCCGAGTCCCCGGAGGAGCAGGATGCGCTGCAGCCGGACCAGCGCGCGGTCGTCGTAGCGGCGGAGCCCGCCGTCGCCGATCGCGGTCGCCGGCAGCAACCCGATCGCGTCGTAGTGCCGCAGCGTCCGGCTCGACACACCCGCGGAACGCGCCACGTCGGCGATGCCGTGCGGAGCTTTCGCAGCTGGACCGGTCGGGTCTGTCGAATCCCTCATGCTGGTGACGGTACTGGTTGACGCTGCGTCAACCACAAGGGGTCTCCCCCGATGTCGGTGACCCCGGTTCGACCAAGGCGGAATACCGGGCCGGTCGCCCGTGTTGACTCGCGTCCGGAAATGAGTAGGTTTGCCGCTCGTGACGAACGAGATCCGGTCGTTGAAAGCACGACTGATCGGGGATCCCCTCCCCTCCGAGAAGCTCGAAGGACAGCTCCTCCCGAAGCACCTGGCCCTGCCGATCTTCGCGAGTGACCCGCTGTCCTCCGTGGCGTACGCGCCGCAGGAGCTCCTCATGATCCTGCTGCTCGGCGGGATGTCGTTCCTCACCTTCGCGCCCTGGGTCGCTGCGCTCGTCGTGCTCCTGCTCGTCGTGGTCGTCGCGTCCTACCGGCAGCTCATCAAGGCGTACCCGTCCGGCGGCGGCGACTACGAGGTCGCGCACCGGAACCTCGGCGAGAAGGCCGGGCTCGTCGTGGCGTCCGCACTGCTCGTCGACTACGTCATGACGGTCGCGGTGTCAGTGGCCTCCGGCGTGGACAACATCATCTCCGCGCTGCCCGTGCTCAACGAGTTCCGGGTGGAGCTCGCGCTCCTCTTCGTCGTCCTGCTGGCGGCCGCGAACCTGCGCGGCGTCCGCGAGTCGAGCAAGGCCTTCGCCGTGCCGACCTACCTGTTCGTGACGTCGGTGTTCGTCATGGTCGTCACCGGGCTGATCCGGGTCGCCGCGGGCAACGCCCCCGTCGCCGAGTCGGCCGCGTACACCGTGCAGAACGTCGAGCACACGACGCAGGCGGCGTTCATCCTGCTGCTCCTCCGCGCGTTCGCGTCCGGCTGCTCGGCGCTGACCGGGGTCGAGGCCATCGCCAACGGCGTGCCGGCGTTCCGCCGCCCGAAGATCAAGAACGCGCAGATGACCCTCGTGCTGATGGGGTCGATCGCGATCGTGCTGTTCGTCGGCCTCATCTCGCTCGCGCTCATCTCGCGCGTGCACTACGCCGAGCGGGCCTGCGACCTGCAGGGGTTCACCGCGTGCGCGACCACCCCGCAGCGGTCCCTCATTGCGCAGATCGCGGCGGCGACGTTCGGGAACGACTCGGTGCTGTTCTTCGTGATCCAGGCGACCACTGCGGCCGTGCTGCTCCTGGCGGCGAACACGGCGTTCAACGGGTTCCCGCTGCTCGGCTCGATCCTCGCCCGTGACTCGTACGCGCCGAAGGCCCTGTCGACGCGGGGTGACCGGCTCATCTACTCGAACGGCGTGATCGTGCTGGCGCTCGTCGCGGCGGCGCTGCTCATCGTCTACCGGGCGAACGTGACGAGCCTCATCCAGCTCTACATCATCGGGGTGTTCGTGTCGTTCACGCTCGGGCAGAGCGGGATGGTGCGGCACTGGACGCGGTTGCTGCGGGAGGACCGCGGGAGGACGGCGCGCGCGGGCGGCGCGGACGGCGCTGGTGCCGCTGGTGCCGCTGGTGCCGCCGAGGCGCCGCTCAACCGCGGCCAGGTCTACCGCTCCCTCACCATCAACGCGATCGGCGCGACCTTCACCTTCGTCGTCCTCGTCATCGTGACGATCACGAAGTTCACCCACGGCGCCTGGCTCGTGTTCGTGATCATGCCCGTCCTGTTCGTCCTCATGCTCGGCGTGAACCGCTACTACCGCGACGTCTCGCACGAGATCGAGGCCGACGTCGAGACCCAGTTCGGCGCCACCGGCGACCACGCGATCGTCCTCGTCAACAAGCTGCAGAAGCCCGTGCTCAAGGCGCTCGACTACGCCATCGCCGCGAAGCACGCGAGCTTCGAGGCCGTGCACGTCGCGATCGACGACGCCGACGCCGCACGGCTCCGCGCGCAGTGGGCCGAGTACGGCATCGAGGTCCCCCTCACCATCGTGCCGAGTCCGTACCGGGACATCTCGATGCCCCTCATCAAGTACATCAAGGGGCACCGGACCGAGCACGGCTCCGAGGTCGTCACGGTCTACACGCCGGTCTTCATCGTCGGGCACTGGTGGGAGTCGCTCCTGCACAACCACCGCGGCCGCCGGATCCGGAAGAAGCTGCTGCTCGTGCACGGTGTCACCGTCGCGCTCGTGCCGTGGCTGCTCGACTCGTCCGAGCTGCTGTACGGCCGTCGCTCGCGCCCGCTGCCCGGCCAGGAGCGTCGCGGCGAACCGATCCGTCCTGCGCTCCGACGCTCGCCGGACGGCGTGTTCCAGCACGAGGCCCAGGAGGACCGGCTGCTCCGTTCGGCGCAGCGGAACAGCCTGCAGCCGCGCCGGGCGACCCGTCCTGCGGGGCCGGCCGAGGGCGTCGACCAGACCCTGTGCACGGGCGAGATGCGCGTGCTCGTGCCGTCCCCGCCGCGCGGCGACGGTCGCGCGCACGGTCCGGACGCGTCGTAGCATCTGACGTCATGACGATCTCCGACCTGCGCACCTTCGCCACGTTCGACGGGCACGGCGGCAAGGTCTCGAAGCGCGTCGAGGTGCTCGACCACGAACCCCCGGTCGGCGGCCCGTACGAGGGCCTCGTCGCCGTCCGCGGCGAACACCCGCTCGGCGCCATCGACGAGCGCGCCGCCGACGAGTCGGCAGCGCTGTCACGCGGCGCCGCGAGCATCGGCTGGGTCGACCCGGCCACCCTGCGTGACTGGTACCGGCCGGACCGCGTCGTCGTCTCCCGTCTCGAAGCGCGTCGGTCCGGCATCGAACCGGGCACGTACGCCGATTCGCGCGGTCGCGGACGGGTCCGGATCGACGGCCTGGAGGCACGGCTCGCCCCCGACGGTCGGCCCGCGTTCCGCGCACTGGCCGGGTCGGCCGACGCCCCGGTGGCCGCCGTCCCGCTGCCCACCGACCAGGCGGTGCGGCTCGTGGCGGTGCGGCCCGTCGAGGAGGGGCTCGAGATCGTCACCACCCCGGTGTCCCCGTTCCTGTCGCCCGGCCGGTACCCGGAGTTCGGCGACGACGTCGTCGGGCTGCCCCCGCGCCCCGCTACCGGGTCCGTGCAGGTCAGCGCCGCCGTCCTGATCGACGGTGAGCTCCACGACGTCGACCGCATCGACGAGCGGGCGGCGACGATCTGGATCCGCCGGGGCGACCGGGTCGTGCCCATCGCGGTGAGCTCGGTCGGCCCGGACCTAGTGCGGTACACGGCTGTCCCTGCCTGACCCGGTCCGCTCGGGGTTCCGGCTCGCTCGATCGGGGGACGCCGCGGTGGATGTCCCGGTCGGAGGTGCGGCGTAGCGTCCACGCCATGAGCGACGCAGACCTGAACCCGACCCCGCCGACCGGCGACGACGACGCACCGGAGACCCTCGGCGGCCCCCGCCCCGACCCCTCCACCACCGCCAGCAAGGACCCGGAGGACTGGGTCACCGGCGACGAGCCGATGACCGGCCCGCAGCGCAGCTACCTCGACACCCTCGCTCGCGAGGCCGGCGAAGAACTCCCCGCCGACCTCAGCAAGGCCGAGGCCTCGGAGCACATCGACCGCCTGCAGCAGCAGACCGGGCGCGGCGCCGGTTCCTGAGCCACGCTCCACTCGACGCGGACCCGCAGCTCGTTCCCTGAGCGCGGGTCCGCGTTTCGGTGGACCCGGGCCTGGGCATGTCCTGGTGATGTCCGAGCAGTCCCCCGAACGAGGGTAACCGATGACGTGTCACCGGTTAGCTTCGGCGGCATGCGAACGACATCGACCTCCATCGGCCTGACCGCGCTCCGCATCGTCCTCGGCGTGGTGTTCATCGCCCACGGCGCCCAGAAGTTCACGCAGGGCATCCCGAACGTGGTGCAGGGCTTCTCCGGCATGGGCGTCCCCCTCGCAGAGGTGGCAGCACCCCTCGTCGCCGGGCTCGAGCTCGTCGGCGGCGTCCTGCTCGTGCTCGGGGTCGCGACCCGCATCGTGGGCGCCCTGCTCGCGGTGGACATGGTCGTCGCCGGCCTCCTCGCGCACACGTCCGCGGGCTTCTTCTCGCAGGACGGCGGCTTCGAGTACGTGCTCGTGCTCGCCGTGGCGTCCCTGGCGGTGGCGTTCACCGGGCCGGGGCGGTTCTCGCTCGACGCCGTGGTGCTGCGGGCGTCCCGCCGCCGTCGTGGCGTCGAGGATCCCCTGCCCGCCTGACCCCGCCTGACCCGCCCGCGCCTCGCACGGTGCCCCTTCGCACCGTGCGGGGCCCGCACCCGCCCCCGCTCACGTGCTGCGAGGTCAGGCGCCGCCCAGCGCGTCCATCACCTGCCGGGCGATCCGCCGCCCCGCACGATTCGCCCCGATCGTCGAGGCCTGCGGCCCGTACCCGGCGAGGAACAGCCGCGGCTCGTCGACCGACCGACCGTCCTCGACGACGATCCCGCCCGCCGCGGTGCGCAGGTGCAGCGGGGCGAGGTGCCGCAGGTCGGCCCGGAAGCCCGTCGCCCAGATCACCGCGTCGGCGTGCACGTGCTCGCCGTCGGCCGTCACGACCCCGGTCTCGTCGAGCCGGACGAAGACGGGCGAGTCGCGGAGGACCCCGCTGTCGATCCCGGCCCGGATGCGTCGTGACACGGGGACACCGGTGCCGCTGACGATGCTCGGCAGGGTCTCACCGGCAAGGGCGGCCCGGTCCTGCTCGTCGACGGCCGCCACCGCGGACTCGACGTCGAGTGCCCCCGACTCCGACCACTCCACCGGGCGTCGGGTGAACCACCGCGTCCGCGCCGCGACCCCGTCCAGCTCGAGCAGGAAGCCGATCGCGCTCGTGCCACCGCCGACCACGACGACGTCCTGCCCGGCGAACTCGGCGGCCGTGCGGTACTCGGTCGTGTCGAGCTGCCGGCCGCGGAAAACGTCGCGACCGGGGTACCAGGGCACGAACGGGGTGCCCCACGTGCCGGAGGCGTTCACCACGACGTCGGCCGCGATCCGGCTCGGGTGACCGTCGGCGGTCTGCATCGTGACGCAGAGCCCGGCCGCGCCGCCGTCGATGCGTGAAACGGACGACACCGCGACCGGTCGCCGGACCCGCAGGTCGTAGTGCTGCTCGAAGCGGCGGTAGTACTCGCCGACGACGTCACGCGCGGGCCTGGCACGGTCGGCGTCGTCGAAGCGCAGGCCCATCGCGTTCATCCCGGGCAGGTCGTGCACCCGGTGCGCTGCGCCGAGCCGGAGCGCCTCCCAGCGGAACTGCCACGCCCCGCCGGTGCTCGGAGCACGGTCGAGGAGCACCAGGTCGCTCCCCGGCGTCAGACCGAGCCGACGCAGGTGGTATCCCACGGAGAGACCGGCTTGTCCGGCCCCGATCACCACCACCCGGGCGTGCTGATCGACTGGGTCCAGGGCGTCGTCTGTCATCACTTCGATTCTGCTGGGGGCGGGGCCGTCGCGGCGACGTCCAGATCGGGGTACATGGTAGAGTGATCGGCAGATTTCCAACCACGAAACCGTTCGGTTCCCCGGGTGACTCCTCGCCCGCCAGGACCGGACCAGAGCCGATCACGAGGGGGTCACGCATGGGGCGCGGCCGTCAGAAGGCAAAGCACACCAAGGTCGCCCGGGAGCTGAAGTACTTCAGCCCGGAGACGAACTACGGTGCGCTCGAACGCGAGCTCTCCGCCGGGCAGCACTCGGACGAGAACTCCTACGTCGACCGCTGGGCAGACCAATACGGTGATGACCAGCTCGAAGAGGACGACGAGTTCGAACCACAACAGGACCAGAACAAGTCCGCCTGACCCCGGCTCACCGTCGACGCCGCGCGCCACTTCGGCAGCGCGGCGTTCTCGTGTGTGCGGCGTGCTCGTGTGTGCTGCGTTCTCGTGTGTGCGGCGCACCGTCGCCATCAGGCTGGGCTTCCGGCCGATCCACCATGACCGCCCCCGCAGCGCGACGGAGCCGGACCGGACCGGACCGGACCGGACCATGGTCTCGCGGCGCTCGGCTCGGGCCGCGACCAGACCCTCAGTGCTCGTCGCTCACCAACGCCTCTCGCAGCAGCGCGCTCATCGAGCGTGCCGTCCGAGCCGTGAGGTGCGACCGATCAGCGCGCACGAGCGTGTCCCCGATGAACGCCGGGCACACTCCGTCAGCGTCACAGAACCACGGCGTCACGTCCACGCACTCGACATCGCCGCCGACGCAGCTCGCCCGGACTTCGTCCCGCGGCAGCTCGGTCTCGCACCGTTCCGGACCGCCGACCCGCACGGCGCAGTCGCTCGTGTGCGCACCGTGCGGCGACGGTCCGAGCACGACGACACGGTCGGCGAGCCGCCGGTACTGGTCGACACCGTCCGACACCGCGGCGCTCCACTGGCGGGCAAAGGCCGCTCGTCGTTCGGACGGGAGCTGGCGGACCCGCTCGCTCCAGGTCTCCCCGCCGGCAGAGAGGACGACCAGGTCGGCCTCGGCTCCGGCCGCCAATGCCAGCCCGGCCTGCCGTGACGTGGAGCACGTGGAGGACGGTGCATCTCGGGCTGCGGGGACGGCGAACGGCGAGCAGGCAGAGAACGCCAGGGTCCGGACGCGCCACCCGAGCGGGACGAGGGCGTCGACCACCCCTGGCGCCCACGCCGTCGCGGTCGAGTCTCCGATGAGCAAGGCGGTGTGCGCGGCGGTCGCCGGCCCGGCATCGCACGGGAGCGCTTCAGCGAGGACGGTTCCGTCCGGGTACCGACAGCCGGCGACTTCGTCGAACTCATCGGCGATCGTCGTCGTGAAGGCCCGGTCGAGCGACGGCTCGAGGGCACTCGGCCATCGCGGTGCTGCCAGGGCCGCGTCGACGGCACGGCGCACTTCGACGTCGTCGGCCCACTCCCGCGTCGGCGACGGACGGACATCCCCCACGACCGCGGCCACCGCGGCCGTCAACCGGGCACTCCCCGGAGACGGGACCGCCGCCGATGCGCCGATGAGCACGAGGAACACGGCTGTGATCGCTGCGGCTCGGATTGTCCGGCGCCGCGACGAGCGCCGCAGCGCCAGCACGGCTCGGAGCGGCCGGTGTCCGCCCGCGGTCCAGCCCCGCAGCCAGCCGCTGCGCAGCACAGGCGTCTCGATCCACCGCGACGTGAGGTCGGCGAGCAGGACGGAGAGCGCCGCCGCCACGACGAGGACCGTGGTGGACCGACCGTAGGCGACCGGGAGCAGGATCGCCACCGGGAAGTGCCAGAGGTAGAGCGGGTACGAGATCCGACCGAGGTACCGCGTCGGCGGGATGGTCAGGAGTCGACGGGGCACGCCTCCGTGGATGCCGAACGTGACGAAGAGCGCCGCGCCGAGCACGCTCGGGACCGCACCAGGCCAGGGGAACCCGATCGACGGATCGAGCCAGAACGCCGACCCGACGAGTACCAGGAACCCCGCGGACCCGACCGCGGTCCGGACACGGACGTCGATGCGGTCGATCGAGGCAGCAAGGGCTCCGCCGATGATCCCGGGGATGAACTCCCAGCTCCGGGCGACGGTGTCGAAGTACGCGGCGTCCGGCGCGCTGGCCGTGCGCCATGCCGAGTAGACCGCGGTGAGGACGAGCGCGACGGCCGCGACCGCCACGACGCGGGCGACGATCCGACGGCGAGCGCCCGAGCGGACCCGCAGGGTCGCCAGGACGACGAGCAGGGGCCACACGAGGTAGAACTGCTCCTCCACCGAGAGCGACCAGGTGTGCTCGAGCGGGGAGGGAGTCCCGCTCGGCTCGAGGTAGGAGTGCTGCTCGGCGATGAAGTGCCAGTTGGCGACGAGGCCGAGCGCGCTCATGCCGTCCCCGGCGACGACGATGGCCCGCGGAAGGTACCAGATGAGCGACGAGACCAGCACCGTGGCCACGATCACGACGATGGCCACCGGAGCGATGCGTCGGACCCGTTTGGCGATGAACGCGACCATCGACACCCGCCCCGTGCGCGTCCGCTCGTCGACGAGCTGCCGCGTGATCAGGTACCCGGAGATCACGAAGAACAGATCGATGCCCACCGGCCCGCCGATGGGCACGCCCCACAGGTGGTAGACGACGATCAGTGCCGCGAACCATCCTCGCGCTGCGAGGATGTCGTCACGGAAGTCGGTGGAACGGTTGCGCACACGAGAACAGTACCGACCAATACATCACGTACAGAATCTTCTGTACACAACATGTGGAAATCAGCTTGCGTAGGCCCCCACGAGCCGCACCGCGCCGCCGTCCACGCCCTTCGCGCCTTGCTCGAACCCGTCGAGGTCCCGAGCGGACGTCGCGATCGTCCCGACGCTCCACGACGCGAGCCCCGCGGCGCCGAGCGACGCGATGACGTCCGACGCGGCAGCGGCCGAGACGACGGCGAACATGCCGATGCCGAGGTTCCACGTGCCCTCGGTGTCCTCGATCGGGGTCCCCGCCATGTCGGCGAGCACCCGGAACACGGGCAGGGGCTCCCACGTGGAGCGGTCGACCTCGACCCAGGACCCGACCGGCAGCACGCGTGCCAGGTTCGCCGCGATGCCACCACCCGTGACGTGCGAGAGCGAGTGCACGGCGCCCGGGTGCTGCTCGATGAGCGACAGCAGCGGTGTCGTGTAGAGGCGCGTCGGCTCGAGCAGGGCTTCCCCCACCGAGACGCCCGCGCCGCCGAGCTCGGGCAGCGAGTCCGTGTACCCGACGCCGCGCTGGCCCAGGATGTGGCGGACGAGGGAGTACCCGTTCGAGTGCAGCCCCGAGGACGCGATCGCCACGACGACGTCGCCGTCCTGCACGAGGTGCGCACCGAGCTGCGACCCGGCCTCGACCGCGCCCACGGCTGCACCGGCCACGTCGTAGTCGTCCGGCCCGAGGAGTCCCGGGTGCTCGGCCGTCTCGCCACCGACCAGCGCCGTGCCGGTGTCGGCGCAGCCGCGGGCGATCCCGGCGACGATGTCGGCGATGCGCGCGGGCACGACCCGGCCGCAGGCGATGTAGTCCGTCATGAAGAGCGGCTTCGCACCCACCACGACGATGTCGTCGACGACCATGCCGACGAGGTCCTGCCCGATGGTGTCGTGCTTGTCGATCGCCTGCGCGATCGCGACCTTCGTGCCGACGCCGTCGGTCGAGGTCGCGAGCAGGGGACGTTCGAAGTCCTTCAGGAACGAGACGTCGTACAGTCCGGCGAAACCACCGACACCGCCCAGCACGGACGTGTTGTGGGTCGCCGCGACGGCGGACTTCATGAGCTCGACCGCGAGGTCACCGGCAGCGGTGTCGACGCCGGCCTCTGCGTACGGGTTGGGCATGCGTAGTCCTCCGCTAGGGCATGGCAGACTTGTTCGGTACCACCCGATTCTACGGTCTGGAGCACACCGCGAATGTGCGGCATCGTCGGCCTCGTTGCGCAGGGGCCCGCAAACCAATCCATCTACGACGCTCTGCTCCTCCTGCAACACCGGGGACAGGACTCGACGGGCATCGCCACGGTCGAGGGTCACATCCACCACATGCACAAGACCCGTGGTCACGTGCGGGAGTCCTTCCGCACCCGTGACATGCGTGCCCTCCTCGGCACGATGGGACTCGGGCACGTCCGGTACGCCACGAAGGGTGCCGCCAGCAACGAGGAAGAAGCCCAGCCGTTCTACGTGAACGCGCCCTACGGCATCGTCCTCGTGCACAACGGGAACCTGACGAACACGCGGGAACTGACGCGTGAGCTCTTCGACATCGACCGTCGGCACCTCAACACGTCGAGCGACACCGAGCTGCTGGTGAACGTGCTCGCGCACGAGCTCCAGGGCCAGGTGCGCGGCAAGGACCTCGACCCCGGGCAGGTGTTCGACGCCGTCGAGCGCGTGCACGAGCGGGTCGAGGGCTCGTACGCCGCGATCGCGACCATCGCCGGGCACGGTCTGCTGGCGTTCCGCGACCCGTTCGGCATCCGGCCGCTCATCCTCGGGCACAAGTTCGACGACGCCGGCAAGTCCGAGTGGGTCGTCGCGTCCGAGTCGCTCGTGCTCGAGTCCGGCGGCTACGAGATCGTCCGCGACGTCGCCCCCGGCGAGGCCGTGTTCATCGAGATGGACGGCACGATGCACGCCCGGCAGTGCGCGAGAAACCCGCGCCTGGTGCCGTGCTCGTTCGAGTACGTCTACCTCGCCCGCCCGGACTCCGTCATGAACGGCATCTCGGTGTACGACGCCCGGCTCCGGCTCGGCAACCGCCTGGCCGACACGATCGCCCAGTACGCGCCGACCGGTGACATCGACGTCGTCATGCCGATCCCGGACTCGTCACGGCCCGCGGCGATGCAGGTCGCCCGGAAGCTCGGCATCGAGTACCGCGAGGGCTTCTACAAGAACCGCTACGTCGGCCGCACGTTCATCATGCCGGGGCAGGCGGAGCGCAAGCGTTCGGTGCGCCAGAAGCTCAACGCGATGTCGTCAGAGTTCAAGGGCAAGAACATCCTCATCGTCGACGACTCGATCGTGCGCGGCACGACCAGCAAGGAGATCGTCGAGATGGCCCGGGCAGCCGGCGCGAACGAGGTCACGTTCACGAGCGCCGCTCCCCCGGTCCGCTACCCGCACGTGTACGGCATCAACATGCCGACCCGCGCGGAGCTCATCGCGCACGACCGGAAGATCCCGGAGATCAACAGGGTGCTCGGCAGCGACCACCTGATCTACCAGGAGATCGGCGACATGCGCGACGCGATCATCGAGGGGTCCGACGTCACCGACCTCGAGATGAGCTGCTTCACCGGCGAGTACGTCACGGGCACCGTGAGCCCGGAGTACCTGTCCTGGGTCGAGGCGAACCAGCTCAGCTGAGCGGGGGTCGCGAACGCGACCACACGACGGCCTGGAGGCGCGGTGCCAGCTGTGAACTGGTCCCGGTTTGTTGGACCGTGAAGTCAGGTTAGGCCGAGAGGGCGTGAGCTCGGTATTGAACCGGGCTCATGCCCTCGAGTCGTGCCTGGGAGCGGTCGGTGTTCCACCAGGTGATGTAGTCGTGGATCGCGG
>NZ_SNVW01000002.1 GCF_004361695.1 Curtobacterium flaccumfaciens
TCCACCCAGCAAGCTGGGCATCATCGTTCGACTTGCATGTGTTAAGCACGCCGCCAGCGTTCGTCCTGAGCCAGGATCAAACTCTCCGTAAAAAAATTACAACCAACACCGAAGTGCCAGCGAGTTGATTCTGACTGTTGACTGTCTACTGACAATCTTCAATCCAAAAGGAATTGCTCCATGACACCGAAGCTGCCACCAAGCGGTAGCAAACACGGTGCACTGGGTCAATAAATTGGCATTGACAATGTGCACGCTGTTGAGTTCTCAAGGACCAGACGCACTCCCCGCTCGACCTCGACAGAGGTTTCGCCAGAGAGGCATTCGTCTTCACCCCGAACGCACCACCACGAGGGTGGGACATCATCGGGATCGGTTGCCGAGCGGGACCCCGTCCGGACTGCATCGCCGGGGCTCTCGCTCCGGTGACCGTCTCGGCCGTTCCGTTCTCCGCCTCAGCGGCAACGAGTGATTACTCTACACACGCCCCGAGGGCCCCGCCAACCGTCCCGCCTCCCGGGCGTGTCGCACCCCGCGATCCCCGCCAGGACGCGGAACGGCCCGCCCCCGGTGCGGGAGCGGGCCGTTCGGTCGATCGTGGTGCGGACGGGATCGTGGTGTCGACAGGTCAGTGTCGAGCGATGACCGGGTTCTTCAGGGTGCCGAGTCCGGAGATCGTCACCTCGACGACCTCGCCGTCGCGGATCTCCCCCACGCCGGCGGGGGTGCCGGTCAGGATGACGTCACCGGGCAGGAGCGTCCAGATCGACGAGATGAACTCGATCAGGGACGGGATGTCGTGCACCATCTCGCTCGTGGAGCCGACCTGACGCAGGTCACCGTCCACGCGGGTCTCGATGCGGATGTCCGACGGGTCGATCTCGGTCTCGATCGCCGGGCCGAGCGGGCAGAAGGTGTCGAATCCCTTGGACCGGGTCCACTGGCCGTCGCGGGCCTGCAGGTCGCGGGCCGTCACGTCGTTCGCGATCGTGTAGCCGAGGATGACGCTCGCGAAGTCCTCGCGCGACACGTTCTTCGCGAGCGACCCGATCACGATGGCGAGTTCGCCCTCGTGGTCGACGCGGCCGATGCCCGCCGGCAGACGGATCGGTTCCTCCGGGCCGATCACCGAGGTGTTCGGCTTGAGGAACACCACCGGGTCGTCCCCGGAGCGCTCGTCCATCTCGGACGCGTGCTCCGCGTAGTTGAGCCCGACGCCGATCACCTTCGACCGCGGGATCACCGGCGCCAGGAGCTTCGCGTCGGCGAGTGGCACCCGCTCCCCCGTGGTCTCGAACCCCTGGTACATGGGGTCCCCCGCCAGCACGACCAGGTCGCGCTCGTCGAGGATGCCGTACCGGGGGTCTTCACCCTTGCTGCTGAACCGTGCGATCTTCACCGTTGGAGCCTACCGACGCCGGATGGGTGTCAGGCCGGATCGGTCAGGCGCGTCATCCACCCGTGCGGGTCGGGACGACGGCCGTACTGGATGTCGGTGAGTTCGTCGCGCAGGGACATCGTGAGTTCCCCGGCACCGACGGTCGGCGACCCGATGGTGAAGCCCTCGCCGCGGAGTTCCGCGATCGGGGTCACGACGGCTGCCGTCCCGCACGCGAACGCCTCGGTGATGGACCCGTCGGCCACCCCGTCGCGCCACTCGTCGAGGGTGACGCGCCGACGCTCGACCCGGAGCCCGCGGTCCTCTGCCAGCTGCAGGATCGAGTCACGCGTGATGCCCTCGAGGATGGAGTCCGAGTCCGGCGTCACGAGCGTGCCGTCGGCCTTGACGAGCACGACGTTCATGCCGCCGAGCTCCTCGAGGTACTTGCCCTCCACCGAGTCGAGGAACATCACCTGCTGGCAGCCGTGCTCGTAGGCCTCTTGCTGGGGCAGGAGCGAGGACGCGTAGTTCCCGCCGGTCTTCGCGGCGCCCGTCCCGCCCTTGCCCGCACGGGCGTACTCGGTCGAGAGCCAGATCGACACCGGCTTCGGCCCGGACGTGAAGTACGCCCCGGCCGGGCTCGCGATGCAGTGGTAGGCGACCGCCTGTGCCGCTCGGACGCCGAGGAAGGACTCGGTGGCGATCATGAACGGCCGCAGGTAGAGGCTGGTCTCCGGTGCCGACGGCACCCAGTCGACATCGGTCCGCACGAGCTGCCGGATCGACTCCACGAAGGTCTCGACGGGCAGCTCGGGGAGCGCCAGACGGCGTGCGGACCGCTGGAACCGTCGCGCGTTCGCGTCGGGACGGAAGGACCAGACCGAGCCGTCCGCGTGCCGGTAGGCCTTCAGCCCCTCGAAGATCTCCTGCGCGTAGTGCAGGACGCTCGCGCTCGGGTCGAGGCTGAGCGGCCCGTACGGGTGGATCGAGGCGTCGTGCCATCCGCCGTCGAGCGTCCACTGCACGGTGGCCATGTGGTCCGTGAAGTGCTTGCCGAAGCCCGGGTCCGCGAGGATCTCCTCGCGCTCGGCCGCGGCGCGGCGTTCCGGCGACGGGGTGGTGGCGAACTCGAGTCCGAACGCGGCGTCGCTGCTCGCGGTGTCGCTGCTCGCGGTGTCGCTGCTCGCGGTGTCGCTGCTCATGGGGGGTGGCTCCTGTCAGGCGGTGGTGGTGCGGGCCGAGGCCGCGGCGGCGATGGCGTCGCCGATCTCGGCCGTGCGACGCGGCGTGGTGCCCCGGTCGGCGATGTCGGCCTCGACCGCCCGCGTCACCGCCGTCGCGAGGTCGCTCCGACCGATGTGGTCGAGGAGCAGCGCGACGGAGAGGACGGCGGCCGTGGGATCGGCCTTCTGCTGACCCGCGATGTCCGGCGCGGAGCCGTGGACCGGCTCGAACATGCTGGGGAAGGTGCCGTCCGGGTTGATGTTGCCCGAGGCCGCCAGACCGATTCCGCCGCTGATCGCGCCGGCCAGGTCGGTGATGATGTCGCCGAAGAGGTTGTCGGTGACGATGACGTCGAACCTAGCAGGTTGCTGCACCATGTGGATCGTGACCGCGTCGACGTGCTGGTAGTCGACCGTGACGTCCGGGTACTCCTGCCCGACGGCCGCGACGGTGCGCTGCCAGAGCGCACCCGCGTGCACGAGCACGTTGCTCTTGTGCACGAGCGTGAGGTGCTTGCGCGCGCGCCGGTTCGCCAGGTCGAAGGCGTACCGGACGACCCGCTCCACGCCGTACGCCGTGTTCAGCGAGACCTCGGTCGCGATCTCGTGCGGGGTGCCGGTCCGGATCGCGCCGCCGTTGCCGACGTACGGGCCCTCGGTCCCCTCGCGCACGACGACGAAGTCGACCGCGCCCGGGTCGGCGAGCGGGGTGGACACCGCGTCGTACACCGTCGTCGGACGCAGGTTGACGTAGTGGTCGAACGCGAACCGGAGCTTCAGCAGCAGCCCGCGTTCGATGATCCCGCCGGCGAGCCGGGGGTCGCGGGGGTCACCGCCGACGGCGCCGAGCAGGATCGCGTCGTGCCCGGCGATCGCCGCCATGTCCTCGTCGGTCAGGATGTCGCCGGTCTCGAGGAACCGGGTGGCCCCGAGCGAGAACGGCGTCTCCTCGATGACGAGGTCGTCCGGGGTGACGGCGTGCAGCACCTTGAGGGCTTCGTCCACCACCTCCGGACCGATGCCGTCGCCACGGATGACCGCGAGCTTGAGCGTCTGCGTCATGCGGGGCTCCCTACAGCGTGATGTCGATCTCGCGGAGCGAGGCCGCGTCGATCGTGGACCGGACGTGCTCGAGGATCTCGGCGGGCACCGGCGAGTCGACGGTCAGGACGCTGAGCGCCTGGCCACCGGCGGCTTCGCGCGAGATCTGCATCGCGGCGATGTTGATGCCGGCCTCGCCGAACTCCTTGCCGTACACCGCGACGATGCCCGGGCGGTCCGTGTACTCCATCACCACGTGGTGCTCGGCGAGGGCGACCTCGACGTCGTGGCCGTTGATCTCGACGAGTTTCGCGACCTGCTTCGGGCCGGTCAGGGTGCCGGAGACGCTGATCGCCGGACCGTCCGACTGGGCGCCGCGGATCGTGAGCACGTTGCGGTACTCGGAGCTGTCCGAGTCGGTGATGAGCCGGACGGTGACCCCACGCTGCTCCGCGATGAGCGGGGCGTTGACGTAGGACACCTGGTCGCTCACGACGTCGGTGAAGACGCCCTTGAGCGCCGCGAGCTTCAGCACGCTGACGTCGTACGCGGCGAGCTCGCCGTGCACCTCGACGTCGATGCTGGTGACGGGCGACGTGGCGAGGCCGGTGAACACCTGGCCGAGCTTCTCGACGAGCGGGATGCCCGGGCGGACGTACGGGTCGATGACACCACCGGCGACGTTCACCGCGTCGGGGACGAGTTCGCCGCCGAGCGCGAGCCGCACCGACTTGGCGACCGAGACGCCCGCTTTCTCCTGCGCTTCGTCGGTGGAGGCGCCGAGGTGCGGCGTCACGACGACGTTCGGCAGGGAGACGAGCGGCGAGTCCTTCGGCGGCTCGGACACGAAGACGTCGAGGCCGGCGCCAGCGATCGTGTTCGCCGTGAGGGCTCGGTGCAGGGCGTCCTCGTCGATCAGGCCGCCACGGGCGACGTTCACGACGAACGCGGTCGGCTTCATGAGCGCGAACTGGTCGTCCGAGAGCATGCCCACCGTCTCCGGCGTCTTCGGCATGTGGATCGTGATGAAGTCGGAGCGCTTGAGGAGGTCGTCGAGCGAGACCAGCTCGACCCCGAGCTGCTGCGCGCGCGCCGTGGTCACGTACGGGTCGTACGCGATCACCTGGACGCCGAAGGCCTGCAGCCGCTGCGTGATGAGCGCACCGATCCGGCCGAGGCCGATGATGCCGACGGTCTTCTCGTACAGCTCGACGCCGGTGTAGGCGGAGCGCTTCCAGGTGCCGGCGGCGAGCGACGCGTGCGCGGCCGGGATGTGGCGCGCGAGCGACAGGATGTGGCCGACCGTGAGCTCGGCGGCGGAGATGATGTTCGACGTCGGCGCGTTGACCACCATCACCCCGGCGGTCGTGGCCGCCTTGATGTCGACGTTGTCGAGACCGACGCCCGCGCGGGCGACGACCTTGAGGTTCGGAGCCGCGGCGATCGCCTCGGCGTCGACCTTGGTGGCGGAACGCACCAGCACGGCGTGCGCATCGGCGAGGGAGGCCAGGAGTGCGGGGCGGTCGGTACCGTCCACGTTCCGGATCTCGAAGTCGGGCCCGAGGGCGTCGACTGTGGCGGGCGAGAGTTCTTCGGCGATCAGGACGACCGGCTTCGGCACAGCTGCAGTTTCCTCACACGAGACGGGCGGTATCCCACCACCCTACCGACGTGAGCGGGTGGTTACGACCGGTGGGACGGACCTGTGGAGAACCGACTGACGGCCTGGAGGCGCGTGGCGGGCCCGCCCCGCGCCTCCAGGCCGTCAGCACGCAGGTCCGTCAGGAGGTGCGTCCGAAGTCCAGCAGGCTCGGGACGAACAGCTGGAGGTCCAGCCACAGCGCACCCGCCGCGGCGAACGCGAGCAGGAAGACCACGACGGTGACCGCGAGGCGGGCTCGGCGGGTCAGCCAGAGCGCCACGACGAACGCGACCGGCGCGATCGCGATGTCGAGCACGAGCCAGACCCACGGGGTGCTCGTCCGGAGCGAGTCACCGCCGGACGTGGAGTCGAGGAACGCGTTGAAGTCGCGGACGGAGCCCGAGATCGTGACGAGGTTGCCGACGCTCTGCACCGTCATGTAGGCGAACAGCACCGCGAAGACCACCCAGACCGCGACGCGGCCGAGGATCGGCGCGGCGGGACGGCGCACCGTCGGAGTCGCGGCGGTCATCAGAAGCTCCGCGTCATGAGGAACGGCCACGGGAAGAGGACGGCGGCACCGAGGAGCATCCAGAGGAGCCGCGTGCGGGTCCGACGACCGCGGCCGGCCCAGAGCACGACCGTGAACCAGAGCGCCGGCGCGACGATCGACAGGAAGCGCAGGACCTCGACGAAGACGGTGAGGACGGTGTCGACGTTCGAGACGTACGAGGTCGAGGCGGTGAGCAGCCAGGCCACCGTGTAGAGCAGGTACAGGCCGCCGAACACGCCGAAGCCGACGAGGGCGCCGGAGGTCTCGGGTGCCTCGGGGTCGCGGGTGCCGCGGTCCTTGACGGCCACCGGGTTGTGCGCCGCGTCGACGTGGGTCGCGTCGTCGGCGTCGCCCCAGCTGAGGGCGTCGTCGTCGTGGTCGACCGAGCCGTCGGGCGGGGATGCTGCCGTGGTCATGCACCGATTCTACGAGGGACGGGCTCCTGACGAGACCATGCGTCTCCTGAGGACCGGTGCCTGCACGGGCGTCACCGGCGACGCCCGCCGGGGTCAGGCGTCGGCGGGCTGCGTCTCGAGCACCTCGGCGACGACGTCGCGAACGGCGGGGAACAACGGGTGGCTCTCCATGAGCCCGGTGAGGATCTCGGTGAGCGCGTGCGCGGTGGCACCGGAGCGCAGCAGCGCGTGCAGCTCGATCGACTCGGGGTCGTTCTCGTCGTCGAAGTCGAGGGCGACCCGGACCGCACCGAGCAGGTGGTCGACGGGGAGCCCGCGCTCGGCGAGCTGCGCGGCGGGACCGACGAAGCGTTCGCGGCGACCGAGCTTCCGGAGCGGGTTCCGCCCCACCCGGACCGTGGTGTCGGGCAGGTGCGGGTTCGCGATGCGGGAGAGGTTCGCGGCGACGTAGCGCGCGTGCTCTTCCGGGTCGAAGCCGTGCTTCGCGACGAGGAGGGCCGTCGTCTCGGCGAGGACCCCGTCGACCTCGGCACGCACGGCCTCGTCCTCGAGGGCTTCGCGGATGAGGCGGATGCCCCGGACGTAGCCGTGGTAGGCGGCCGTCGCGTGGGCGGTGTTGACGGTGTAGAGCTTGCGTTCGACGAAGGGCTGCAGGTCGTCGACCCAGGTCACGCCGTCGATCTCCGGCGGCTCCGAACCGGATCCGGCGAACGGCGTGCGTTCGATGACCCACTCGTAGAAGGGCTCGAGCACGACGTCGAGGCCACCGGACTGCCCGAGCACGCCGGACTGGTCCGGGACGATGCGGTCGATGGCGCAGTTCGCGAAGACGGCGGCGATGTCGCGGTCCTCGAGGATGGGGGCGCGGCGGATGCTGGCGTGCAGCGAGTCCGTGGCGTTGAAGGCGTTCTCGCAGGCGACGATCGTGACGTCGCCGCGGTCGAGCGGACGTGCCGCGAGCCCCTCGGCGATGATCGGTGCCACGAGCGGCAGGGTGCGGGCGCCGACGGCGGTGGTGACCACGTCGGCCTCGGCGATCGCGCGGATGACCTGCTCGCGGTCGGTCTTGCTGCTCAGTGCGCGGAACCCGTACACGAGGTGCTCGACCGGCATCTCGCCGACCTCGTGCACCACGAACCGGCCGGCTTCGTTGAGGGCCGAGACGACACGGTCGTCGACGTCGACGAAGGTGAGCTCGTAGCCGCTCGCGACCAGGAACTGACCCACGAACCCGCGCCCGATCTTGCCGGCGCCGATGTGGACCGCTCGCTTCGTCACCGACATCCCACGATCCTCCCATGCCGATCGGTGGGTTCTCGACCGGCCTCGGCCAGGGCGGACGACGACGGGCGCACGACGACCGCGCGCACGCCACGGGGACGCCGGATCACGGCGTCTGGACTGGAGGAGAGCTGCTGCATAACGTTCGGGTCACATCGCGAGGCGGCGGTGCGGGTGCACCGCCGCCTCGGGGTCGAGGGACGGTGCGGGTGCACCGCCGCCTCGGGATTCGAGTGGTGTCGGCAGACTACCGCGCCGCGGAACCGTCCACGTAGTCGGCGTCGTTCGACTTCCACGCGAAGAGGGCACGCAGCTCGCGGCCGGTGGCCTCGATCGGGTGGCCCTCGCCCTTCGCACGGAGCGCCTTGAACTCCGGGGCGCCGGCGTCCTGGTCCTCGATGAAGCGCTTCGCGAAGGTGCCGTCCTGGATGTCCGCGAGGACGGCCTTCATGTTCTCCTTGACCTCGGGCGAGATCACACGGGGGCCGGAGACGTAGTCACCGAACTCCGCGGTGTCCGAGATCGACCAACGCTGCTTGGTGAGGCCGCCCTCCCAGATCAGGTCGACGATGAGCTTGAGCTCGTGCAGGACCTCGAAGTACGCGATCTGCGGCTGGTAGCCCGCCTCGACCAGGGTCTCGAAGCCGTACTGGATGAGCTGCGACGTGCCACCGCACAGGACGGCCTGCTCGCCGAACAGGTCGGTCTCGGTCTCCTCGGTGAAGGTGGTCTTGATGCCGCCGGAGCGGAGACCGCCGATCGCCTTCGAGTACGACCACGCGAGGTCCCAGGCGGAACCGGACGCGTCGACCTCGACGGCCACGATCACGGGCACGCCGCGGCCGGCCTCGTACTCGCGGCGCACGGTGTGGCCGGGGCCCTTCGGCGCGACGAGCGAGACGTCGACGCCCTCGGGGGCCTGGATGTAGCCGTAGCGGATGTTGAAGCCGTGGCCGAAGACGAGCGTCGCGCCCGGCTTGAGGTTCGGCTCGATGTCGTCCTTGTAGACGATGCGCTGCACCTGGTCGGGGGCGAGGATGACGACGACGTCCGCCCACTTCGTGACCTCGGCCGGGGTGAGGACCTCGAAGCCCGCCTCTTCGGCCTTCTGGCGGCTCTTCGAGCCCTCCTGCAGGCCGATCTTGACCTCGACGCCGGAGTCGCGGAGGTTGAGGGCGTGGGCGTGGCCCTGCGAGCCGTACCCGATGACGGCGACCTTCTTGCCCTGGATGAGCGTCAGGTCGGCGTCGGCGTCGTACACGATGTCAGTCACGGTGGTGGTTCTCCTGTGGTCGGTTCGGAAGCGTTCGTTGCTGAGTCTGGTGGCGACGGACGGGAGGCGCGGTGCGGGTGGCGACCCGCGCCTCCAGTCCGTCTCGGGGCGCGGTCAGCGCACCCGGTCGGTGATGCTCTTCGGTCCGCGGCCCATGCCGAGGAGTCCCGCGCGGGCGAGCTCCTTGATGCCGTAGGGCTCGAGCACGCGGAGGATCGCCTGGATCTTGCCGGGGTCGCCGGTCACCTCGACGATGAGCGAGTCGTTCGCGACGTCGACGACCTGTGCGCGGAACAGGTTCACTGCCTCGAGCACGGCCGACCGCGTCTGGTTGTCGACGCGGACCTTCACGAGCATGTGCTCGCGCTGGACCGACTGCGAGAAGTCCAGCTCGACGATCTTGATGACGTTGACGAGCTTGTTGAGCTGCTTCGTCACCTGCTCGAGCGGGAGGTCCTCGACGTCGACGACGACCGTGATCCGGGACAGGCCGTCGACCTCGGTGTTGCCCACGGCGAGGGACTCGATGTTGAACCCGCGGCGGGCGAACAGGCCCGCGACGCGCGTCAGCAGACCGGGCTTGTCCTCGACGAGGAGGGACAGGACGTGGCTCATGCGGTTTCCCCCGTCATGTCGGCGTCCTCGTCGTCCCAGGTGGGTGCGAGGGCCTGGGCGTACTCGATGGACGAGTTGCTGACGCCCTGCGGGACCATCGGCCAGACCATCGAGTCGCGGCTCACGACGAAGTCGATCACCACTGGGCGGTCGTTGGTCTCGAGGGCGAGCTGGATCGCGGCGTCGACCTCATCCGCCTTCTCGACGCGGATGCCGAGGGCACCGTAGGCGTCGGCGAGCTTCACGAAGTCCGGGACCCGGCGGGTGCCGTGACCCGTCTGCAGGTCGGTGAAGGAGTGCCGGCCGTCGTAGAACAGCGTCTGCCACTGCCGCACCATGCCGAGCGACGAGTTGTTGATGATCGCGACCTTGATCGGGATGTCGTTGATGACGCAGGTCGCGAGTTCCTGGTTGGTCATCTGGAAGCAGCCGTCGCCGTCGATCGCCCAGACCACGCGGTCCGGCTCGGCGACCTTCGCGCCCATCGCGGCGGGCACCGAGTAGCCCATCGTGCCGGCGCCGCCGGAGTTCAGCCAGGCGTTCGGCCGCTCGTACTTGATGAACTGCGCGGACCACATCTGGTGCTGTCCGACCCCGGAGGCGAAGACGCCCTCCGGCCCGGTGAGGTCGCCGATGCGCTTGATGATCGCCTGCGGCGCGAGGAGTCCGTCGGTCGGCTCGGCGTACCCGAGCGGGAAGTCGACCTTGAGCTGCTCGAGCTTCGCCCACCACTCGGCCGTGGATGCGCGGTCCTCGACGGCGATGCCGCCCCAGGCGTCGAGCAGGTCGGCCAGGACCTCGCGCGCGTCGCCCACGATCGGGACGTCGGCGAAGCGGATCTTCGAGATCTCGGCGGGGTCGATGTCGACGTGCACGACCTTGGCGTTCGGCGCGAACTCGTCGGCCTTGCCGGTCACCCGGTCGTCGAAGCGTGCGCCGAGGGCGATGATGAGGTCGCTGTCCTGCAGCCCGAGCACGGCCGGCACCGTGCCGTGCATGCCGGGCATGCCGAGGTGCTGCGGGTGCGAGTCGGGGAAGGCACCACGGGCCATCAGCGTCGTGACGACCGGCGCACCGGTGGCCTCGGCGAAGCGCAGCAGCTCGGCGGTCGCACGGGAGCGGATGACGCCACCGCCGACGTAGAGCACCGGGCGCTCGGCCTCGGCGAGGAGCTGCGCCGCCGCGGCGATCTGCTTGCCGTGCGCCTTGGTGACCGGGCGGTAGCCGGGCAGGTCGATCTTCGGCGGCCAGACGTAGGGCGCCGACTTCTGCTGGGCGTCCTTCGTGATGTCCACCAGCACGGGGCCCGGGCGTCCGGTCGTCGCGATGAGGTGCGCCGCGGCGAGGGTCGCCGGCACGTCGGCCGGGTCGGTCACCAGGAACGAGTGCTTCGTGATCGGCATCGTGATGCCGACGATGTCCGCCTCTTGGAAGGCGTCCGTGCCCATCAGGGTCGAGAACACCTGGCCGGTGATCGCGATGAACGGCACCGAGTCCATGTAGGCGTCGGCGATGGCGGTGACGAGGTTCGTCGCGCCGGGACCGGAGGTCGCGATGGCGACGCCGACCTTGCCGGACGCCGAGGCGTAGCCCTCGGCGGCGTGGCCGGCGCCCTGCTCGTGACGGACCAGGATGTGGCGGATCGTCGTGGACGCCATCAGCTCGTCGTAGAACGGGATGATGGCACCGCCCGGCAGGCCGAAGACGTCGGTGATCCCGAGGTGCTCGAGCGTCCGGAGGACGGCTCCCGAGCCGGTCAGGATCTCTGGCGTCCGGCGTGCACCGGCGGCCGCGGACAGCGGAGTGGCTTCCGTGGGCATGAGGTGGTCCTTGCCTGGAGAGGTGGCGATGGTGCGTGTGTCGACGCTAGCCCGTGACCGCGCCCTTGGCGGCGGACTGGACGAGCTTCGCGAACTTCGCGAGGACTCCGCGGGTGTAGCGCGGGGGCAGCGGGGCCCAGCCTTCGCGGCGGGCTTCCAGCTCGGCGTCGTCGACCAGTAGGTCGAGCGTGCGAGCCGCGATGTCGACACGGATGCGGTCGCCATCGCGCACGAATGCGACTGGACCTGCGTCCACCGCTTCCGGTGCGATGTGGCCGATGCACAGGCCGGTTGTGCCGCCTGAGAATCGTCCGTCCGTCAACAGTAGTACATCCTTGCCGAGGCCCGCGCCCTTGATGGCGGCGGTGATGGCGAGCATCTCCCGCATGCCGGGGCCGCCCTTCGGGCCCTCGTAGCGGATGACGACGACGTCGCCCTTCTGGATCTTCCCCTCGGTGAGGGCGTCCATCGCGGCACGCTCGCGGTCGAACACGCGCGCCGGGCCCTCGAACACCTCGGCGTCGAAGCCGGCGGTCTTCACCACGGCGCCCTCCGGCGCGAACGAACCCTGCAGGATCGTCAGACCGCCGGTGGCGTGGATCGGGTTGTCGAGCTTGCGGAAGACCTCGCCGTCGAGCTCCGGCGGGTCGATCTCGGCGAGGTTCTCGGCGAGGGTCTTGCCCGTCACGGTCATGACGTCGCCGTGCAGCAGCCCGGCGTCGAGCAGCGCCTTCATGATCACCGGGATGCCGCCGTTGCGGTCCACGTCGACCATGACGTACTTGCCGAACGGCTTCATGTCGGCGAGGTGCGGGACCTTCGAGCCGATGCGGTTGAAGTCGTCGAGGGAGAGCTCGACCTCGGCCTCGTGCGCGATCGCCAGCAGGTGGAGGACGACGTTGGTGGAGCCTCCGAGCGCCATGGCGACGGCGATGGCGTTCTCGAAGGCCTCCTTCGTGAGGATCTGACGCGCGGTGATGCCCTTGCGGAGCATGTTCACCACGGCCTCGCCGGAGCGGTGCGCGTAGTAGTCGCGACGACGGTCGGCGCTGGGCGGCGCGGCACTGCCCGGCAGGGACATGCCGAGCGCCTCGGCGACGGACGCCATCGTGTTCGCGGTGTACATCCCGCCGCAGGCGCCTTCGCCCGGGACGATCGCACACTCGATCTTCTTGAGCTCCTCTTCGCTCATCGTGCCGGCCTTGCACGCACCGACGCCCTCGAAGGAGTCGATGATCGTGACCTCCTTGAAAGAGCCGTCGGCCTGCTTCACGTAGCCCGGCATGACCGAGCCCGCGTAGAGGAAGACGCTCGCCAGGTCGAGGCGCGCGGCGGCCATGAGCATGCCGGGGAGCGACTTGTCGCAGCCGGCGAGCAGGACGGTGCCGTCCAGGCGCTCGGCGTTCACGACGGTCTCGACGCTGTCCGCGATGACCTCGCGCGAGACGAGGGAGAAGTGCATGCCCTCGTGGCCCATCGAGATGCCGTCGGAGACGGAGATGGTGCCGAACTGGAGCGGGTACCCGCCGCCGGAGTGCACGCCCTCCTTCGCCCCCTGCGCGAGGCGGTCGAGGGAGAGGTTGCACGGGGTGATCTCGTTCCAGGACGAGGCGATGCCGATCTGCGGCTTCTCCCAGTCCTCGTCCCCCATGCCGACGGCCCGGAGCATGCCACGCGAGGTGGTCGCTTCGATCCCGTCGGTGACGACCCGGCTGCGCGGCTTGACGTCGATATCAGGCATGGAGCGAGTCTAGGCGCAGTTGGGATACCAACTGGACAACATCATGCGTCCGCATGGTGATGATCGGGCCTGGAGGCGCGTGGCGGCCTGGTCAGCGCGTCGCCCGGAGGCGCGCCAGCTGCTTCAGGACGTCGGTCAGCGCCGCGGGATCGGCGATCCGGTAGCGGGCCAGCGTGTCGCCCTCCCCCACCTTCACCCCGACGTCGCCGTCGCCGAGGACGCGGAAGCCGTCCTCGTCGGTGACGTCGTCACCGGCGAAGAACACCGCGTCGGCGCCGCGCAGTTCGCGCAGTCGCGCGATCGCGTCGCCCTTCGTCACGTGCCGGACGGCGAACTCGACGATGTCCTTGCCGCCGCGCTCGAGGACGTCCGCTTCGGCGTCGTGCGCCGCGCGGCTCGCCGCCGCGTTCGCCTCGGCGGCGACCTCGGCACGCACCCGACGGGTGTGCACGCCGTGTCCGGCCGGCTTGTGCTCGATGACGACGCCCGGGAACCGCGCGCCGACCTCGTCGAGCGCCGCCCCGATGCGGGCGACACGGGCGACCTCGTCGTCCGAGAGCGCCGCCTCGTCGTGCCCGTCGACGCGCCACTCGACGCCGTGCGACCCGACCAGGGCCATGTCGGCCGGCGCGTGCGTGACCGCGGCGAGGCTGCCGAGCGGACGACCGGAGACGAGCACGACCTCGGTGTCCTTCGCGCGCTGCAGGGTGAGGACGGCCGCCCAGGAGCCGGGGAGCGCCCCGACCTCGGACGGGTCGTCGGCGAAGGGCGCGAGGGTGCCGTCGAAGTCGAGGGCGACGAGCAGTCGCGGCGCAGCCGCGAGCGTCTCGAGAGCCGCCGTCAGGTCGGTCGTCGCGGTGGTCTCGTCACGCATCACGTGCCTCCCGGGTGTCCTCGGCGGCACGCGCGGTCTGGGCGTCCTCGTCGAAGATGGACATGTTGTCGGTCTGCGCCTCGCGGTGCCGGTCGGACGGCTCCGTGGCGGACGGGTCGATCTGCGCGTCCCGCGGGGCGTGCCGATCGAGCGCCTCGAGGAAGGACCGCGACCAGCGGGCCACGTCGTTGTCGCGGACCCGCTTGCGGAGCGCACGCATGCGGGTCGAGCGCTCGCGGCGCGGCATCTCGATGGCGCGCTGGATCGAGTCCTTGAGCGCCCCGATGTCGTGCGGGTTCACGATGACGGCCTGCTTCAGCTCGTCGGCGGCGCCGGCGAACTCGGAGAGGATGAGCACGCCGTCGTTGTCGAACCGGGCCGCCACGTACTCCTTCGCCACGAGGTTCATGCCGTCGCGGAGCGCGGTGACGAGCATGATGTCGGCGGCGAGGTAGAGCGCCACCATCTCCTCGCGCGGGTAGCCGTGGTGCAGGTACGCGATCGGCTGGTGCCCGATCACGCCGAGGTCGCCGTTGATGCGTCCGACGGTGAGCTCGATCTCGTCGCGGAGCGTCGCGTACGTGTCGACGCGCTCACGACTCGGGCTGGCGACCTGGACGAGGGTGGCGTCCTCCACCGCGATGCGGCCGTCCTCGACGAGTTCGCCGAAGGCCTTGATGCGGTGCCGGATGCCCTTCGTGTAGTCGAGCCGGTCGACGCCGAGCAGCACGGTCTTCGGGTTGCCGAGGCTCGCGCGGATCTCGCGGGCACGCTCCTGCACCTCGGGGCGGTGCGCGATCTCCTCGAAGCCGGCGGCGTCGATCGAGATCGGGAAGTGCCGCGCCTCGACGTGGCGGACCGTGATGCCCTTGCGGCTGCGCGGCGCTGCCGGGTCGTCGACCGGGACGTCGATCGTCGACCCCTTGGTCGTGTACCCCTTGATGTGCCGGACGGCGCGGAGGAAGTCGCTGGCGTCGTCGTGGCGCTGGAAGCCGATGACGTCCGCGCCGAGGAGCCCGTCGAGGATCTGCGCACGCCACGGCAGCTGCGCGTAGATGCCGACCGGCGGGAACGGGATGTGGTTGAAGAAGCCGATGGTGAGGTCGGGGCGGCGCTCCCGCAGCAGCGCCGGCACGAGCTGCAGCTGGTAGTCCTGCACCCAGACGATGCCGTCCTGCTCGACGATCTCGACGATCTGGTCGGCGAAGCGCTCGTTGACCCGCTGGTACGCGTTCCACCAGTCGCGGTGGTAGCTCGGGTGCTCGATGACGTCGTGGTAGAGCGGCCAGAGGGTGTCGTTGCTGAAGCCCTCGTAGTAGTCCTCGACGTCGGACCCGCTGAGCGGGACGGGGACGATGTGGATGCCCTCGTTGTCGAACGGCGCGACCTCGACGTCGGGCTGTCCGACCCAGCCGACCCAGGCCCCGTCGTTCGCGCGCATCACCGGCTCGAGCGCGGTGACGAGGCCACCGGGCGAGTGCCGCCAGCCCTCGTTGCCGTCCTCGTCGACGACGCGGTCCACCGGCAGGCGGTTGGAGGCGACGACGAAGGAGTACCGGGTCTGTTCGGTGCGCGGTGATGCCATGGGGTGGTGGGGTCTCCGTTCCGCCCGGCTCGTGCGCCGGGTCCAGCCGTAAGTTACCAGCGCACCGACAGCGGATTCACGGTGGTTCGGCGGGTTGTCGCCGCTCGCTGACGATCCGGACAGCCTGCGCGCCCCGTCCGGGCCCACCGGGGTGGGCGCTGCCGCCCGCTCACTAGGCTCGTCGGCATGGTCGTGACACGTGCGTGGCGGAACGGGAACGCGTCGGAACGGGACTTCCCGGTCGACCGGGTATCCGACCTCATCGGCGCCGACGACACCTTCGTGTGGGTCGACTACACCGACCCGCGCGCCGCCGACCTCGAGCAGGTCGAGGAGGAACTCGGCATCCACGCGCTCGCCGTCGAGGACGCCGTGGAGCGCGGGCAGCGGCCGAAGCTCGACCGGTACCGCGACAGCCTCTTCCTGGTCGTCTACGACGTCGACGGCCTCGACGCCGACGGGGAACTCGTCACCCACGAGGTGAAGGCGTTCGTCACGCGGCAGGCCCTCGTCACGATCCACGGCGCCGACGTCGACACCGGGGCGGTCGAACGACGGCTCGACGCGAACGCCGACATGGCGGACCACGGGGTCCCGTGGCTCGTGTGGGGGCTGCTCGACGCCGTCACCGACCACGCCACGAGCACCGTCGAGGACATCGAGCGCCGGATCGACGAGCTCGAGGACGACCTGTTCGAGCACGGCGACCCCCGTGCGCAGCAGATCCAGCGCCGGTCGTTCCGGCTCCGGAAGGCGCTCGGGGTCCTCCGTCGTCAGGTCGTCCCCACCCGGGACAGCGTCGCCTCGCTGCTGCACGGCGACGCCGAGACGATCTCCGACGGGATCCGTCCGTACTTCCGCGACGTCGAGGACCACCTGCAGTCGATCGCCGACTCCGTCGACCAGCTGCGGGACGCGGTGTCGAGCGTCCTCGACACCAACCTCAACCTCGCGTCGAACCGGCAGAACACGGTGATGAAGAAGGTGACGAGCTGGGCGGCGATCATCGCGATCCCCACGGCGATCACGGGGTTCTTCGGGCAGAACGTGACGTTCCCGGGCGAGGGGCAGTGGGGCGGGCTCTTCGCGTCGCTGGCCCTGATCGTGGCGTCGTCGCTCGTGCTCTACCGGGTGTTCAAGGCGAAGGACTGGCTCTAGCCCGGGGCGCGCCCCCTCGCACCGTGCGAGGCGCACGCGACGCACGCGACGCCCGCGCCTACAGGCGCAGCGCCAGCACGCCCGCCACGACGGTCAGCGGCGCGACCACGCACCCGAGCGCCATGTACTTCCCCCACGACAGGTGCACGCCCTCGGACGAGAGCCGGGCGTGCCAGAGCAGCGTCGCGAGCGAGGCCCACGGCGTGATGAGGCACCCCGCGTTCACGCCGACGAGGAGCGCCGCGTAGCGCAGGGCCTCGTGCCCCGCGGCCGGCTCGAGCACAAGGTAGGCAGGCAGGTTGTCGATCGCGTTCGCCGCCAGCGCCCCGGCCCCGCCGAGGACGAGGAGCGACCCGGTCCCCGTGCCGCCGGACAGCGCCTGCACGATCGGGTCGGTGAGCCCCGTGGTGTGCAGCGTCTCGACCACGACGAACAGCCCCGCCGCGAACACCAGCGTCGACCACGGCACCCGCGACGGCTTGAGCTCCGAGGGCGCTCGGAACGCGGCGACGGCGACGAGCAGCACAGCCGCGGCGATCGCGGCGATCCACACGGTGACACCGGCGGTGAGGGCGATGACGAGGGCGACGAGCACCCCGGACGCGGACCAGAAGAACACCGGGTCGGTCGCCTGGCGCACGGACACCGGCGTGTAGCGGCCGAACAGCTTGCCGCGGAACACCACGAGGAGCACCGCGCACGGCACGACCACCCCGGCGAGCGCCGCCCACACCATCAGGCCGGCGAACGGGATCGGTCCGTCGAGCCCGATCCGGTCGACGGCGAGCAGGTTCGTCAGGTTCGACACCGGCAGCAGCAGGGACGCGGTGTTCGCGAGCCACACCGTCGTCAGTGCGAACGGCATCGGCGGCAGGCCGACCCGGCGCGCGAGCGTGATGACGATCGGGGTGAGGAGCACCGCGGTGGTGTCGATCGACAGGAAGACGGTGCACACGACGGCGAGCACGACGACCGCGCCCCAGAGCCCGATCGTGCGGCCACCGCCGACGCGCGCGGCGAGGTCGGCGAGCCGGTCGAACACCCCGGCGTCGGCCGCCAGTTCGGCGACGATCGTGAGTCCGAGCACGAACGCCAGCACCGGGACGACCCGGTCGGCGAGGGTGGCGAGGTCGGACAGGGGCAGCAGGCCGAGGGCGACGCAGACCGCGCCGACCACGAGCAGGGCTCCCCCGATGACGGCCTGACGCAACGGCGGCTCCTTGGACGAGTGCACCGGCAGGGCGACCGGCGGCGCTCCAATGTACTGGCCGGTAGCGTTGACGGGACGACGACAGGAGGAACCCGTGCGGAAGTTCATGTTCAACGGTGCCGTGTGGAGCTCGATCATCAGCGGCTACAGCGTGGTGCAGACGACCCGGCAGGGCCCGCGTGACTGGCGCCTGGCGCTGACGTGGGTGGCGTGGCTGGCGACGACGATCGTCGCGATCGGCACGGTCGTCGAGGACGACCGCGCCGTCAAGGCGCGGCAGCCCTAGGGGCCGCGCAGCCTTCGGGCGCGCGCAGCCAAGGCGCGCGCATCCCGAGGGCGCGCAGCCGAGGGCGCCGGGACGCGACCGGACGACGGACTGGAGGCACGTGGCGGGTTCGCCACGTGCCTCCGGTCCGTCGTGGGGTCACGCCCAGGGCGTCAGCGCTCCGACCGCGGGATGTCGGACGTCTGGATCGGCCCGGTGAAGAGCGCCCCGTCCTGCTGGTCGGGCGTGAACAGGGCCGAGGACGACGCCGTGGACGCGGTCCGGCGCGACGCCCGCGGTTCGGCGGCCGGGTCGACCATGAGCACCCGCTGCACCGGCTGGGCGTCCGGGTGGGTGCGCTGGATCCAGGCGACGAGCTCCTCGCGGACGTAGCAGCGCAGGTCGAAGAGCGACGGGGCGTCGTGCGCGGTGACGAGCACCCGGACGTGCACGAACCCCTGCACGGCGTCCGTCACCTGCAGGACCTGCACGCGGCGGTCCCAGAGCTCGGTGCGCTCCAGGATGTGCTCGAGCTCGGCGCGCATCTCCCCCGGCCGGACCCGCCAGTCGAGGTCGAACTCGACGGCACCGAGCAGCTCGCTGTTGGTCCGGGTCCAGTTCTCGAACGGCGTGCTCGTGAAGTACGTCGACGGCAGCACGAAGCGCCGGTCGTCCCACAGGTGCACGACGACGTAGGTGAGGGTGATCTCCTCGATCCGCCCCCACTGCTGCTCGACCACGACGACGTCGTCGACACGGATCGACCCCGAGAACGCGAGCTGCATGCCCGCGAAGACGTTGCCGAGCGTGGACTGCGCCGCGAGCCCGGCGATGACCGAGATGAGCCCGGCCGACGCGAGGACGCTGGCGCCCGCCGCCTCGACCCCCGGGAAGGTCAGCAGGATCGCGCCGACGCCGATGATCACGAGCACGGCGACGGTCAGGCGACGGAGCACGAGCACCTGCGTGCGGATCCGCCGGGCGACCCGGTTGTCCGGCACGTCGACGCGGTAGCGGTGCAGACCGAGGCTCTCGAGGAAGATCGCGATCTCGCACGCCAACCAGGTGCCGATGCCGATCGTCACGATGAGGAAGGTGTGCGAGACCTCGTCGCGCCACGGGTACGCGTCGGCGTCGCGCGGGATGCTCGTCGCGAACGCCGCCCACACCAGCACGACGAGGAGCATCGTCCGTGTCGGGTGCTTCGTGCGGCGGGACAGCACGGCGGCCCAGCGCTTCCGCCGGGCGAGGGCGCGGAACACCAGGTGCAGGACGACGGCGGCGACGGCGGTGACGAGCAGCGCGAAGCCGATCGCGACGAGGAGTCGGAGGAGGATGTCCATCCCTCCATCGAAGCAATGGACGACAGACGTCGTTCAGGAACGCGACCGCTCGTCACACGCGACCGCCCGTCACACGCGACCGGTCGGACGTCGAACGCCACCAGGCGGAAGGCAGGAGGCGCGGTGCCGGACCGGCACCGCGCCTCCAGGCAGGCGGAGCCGCTACTTCGACGACGTGAGCGAGTCCACGTAGTCCTGGTGCTCGGACGCCCACTTCGCGGTGATCGCCGGGTACTCGCTCGTCTTCGCGCCGCTGTTCACCAGCGCGTTCTCGAGCGAGTAGAGCTGGTCGGAGTCCATCCGGAAGCCCTGCATCCACTTCGACGCCGTCGGGAAGTCGTCCTCGATGGACGCCTTGCCGATGGTGTGGATCTCCTCGTTCTTGCCGAGCGCACCCTTCGGGTCCTTCAGGTCCTTGATCGGGAACGCGTCGTACGCCCAATGCGGACGCCACAGCGTCACGACGACGTCCTCCTTCTTCGCGATCGACGCCTTGAGGTCGGCGAGCATCGCGGGCGTGGAACTCGTGATGAAGTCCATGCCGTCGAGGCCGTACTGCGGGATGACCTGGTCGGAGACGACCTTGGTCTCGCCGGCGGCGGGCTCGATGCCGATGATCTTGTTGCCGAACTCGCTCGCGTGGGCCTTGAGCTCGTCGATCGAGTCGATGTCCGAGTACTCGGGCACGGCGAGCTCGAGCGACGCCTGCTCGTTCCAGGAGCCGAGGTCGGTCAGCTGCTTCCCGTAGGTGTCCATGTACTGCTTGTGCGTGTTCGGCAGCCAGGTGTCGAACACGACGTCGTAGTCGCCGGACGCGAGCCCCGAGTACGCGGGTGCGACGTCGGAGTTCGTGAGCTGGACGTCGTAGCCCTTCTCCTCGAGCACGTGCTTCCACAGGTAGCTGGCCGCGGTGTCCTCGTCCCAGCCGTTGAAGACGACGACGTGCATCGACTTCTGGTCACCGTTGTCGAGGGTGCCGCTCGCGCCGTAGTAGCCCGGGGGCATGCAGGCGGAGAGGCCGACGGCGGTGGCGGCGGCGAGCGCGAGGGCTGCGACGGTGCGCTTGGTGCGGGTGTGGTTGCGCTTCATGGTCTGGTCCTTCCTCACGCGGTGGTCGTCTGCGGCTCGCGCGGACGGTCTGCCGGTGCCGGGTCGGTGGTGGCGGCGGTCTGGGCGGTCGCCGCGTCCGGCGTCGCGGTGACGGCCGTCCGCTGCTTGCGCCTCCACGGCCTGGAGGCTCCGCTCGCGTCGCCGCCGAGCGCTGCGGTCAGGCGGTCCAGCAGGATCGCCAGGACCACGACCGACAGCCCGGCCTCGGCCCCCAGACCGACGTCGATCCGGTTCAGCGAGGCGACGATCTGCTCGCCGAGGCCGCCCGCGCCGACCATGCCGGCGATGACGACCATCGAGAGCGACAGCATGATGACCTGGTTGACGCCGGCCATGATGCTGGCCTTCGCGAGCGGGAGCTGGATCTGCCGGAGGATGCGCCACGGGCTGGAGCCGAACGCGGCACCGGCCTCGACGACCTCGCCGGGGACCCCGCGGATGCCGAGCTCGGTGAGGCGGACGCCGGGGGCCATCGCGAAGACGATGGTCGCGACGATGCCGGGGACGACGCCGACGCGGAACAGCAGCAGCGCCGGGATCAGGTACACGAAGGCCGGGGTGGTCTGCATGAAGTCGAGGACCGGTCGGATGATCCGGCTCGCGGTGTCCGAGCGGGCGGCCCAGATGCCCAGCGGGATGCTGAACACGACGGCGAGGCCGGCCGCGACGACGACGAGCGCGAGGGTGTCCATCGCGTTCGTCCACTGGCCGACGCTCACGATGAACAGCAGGCCGATCGCGGCGCCGAGGGCGAGCTTCCAGCCCTTCGCGACGAACGCCAGGACGACGAGGACCGCGATGACGACCCAGAACGGCGGCGTGGAGAGGAAGTACTCCATCCACGCGTCCATCCAGGTGAACACGTAGCGGACGACGTCGAAGAAGCCGGACAGGTAGGTGGTGATCCAGTCGACGACGGCTGCGACCCAGGTGCCGAGGGGCAGGTGGAAGTCGCCGAAGGAGTTGGTGCCGGGGGTGATCATGCGTGGTCTCCTTCGGTGGCGGAGGGCTGGCCGGGCTCGTCGGTGGCGGGCTCGCCGACGGGCTCGCGGACGGGCTCGTCGGTGGCGGGCTCGTCGACGGGCTCGCGGACGGGCTCGTCGGTGACGACGGGCGCCTCGCCGGTCGCGGCGAGGGTCGAGTCCATGTCGGAGTCGGAGATGCGGGTGACCGGCTCGAGCACCGGGATCGGCATCGTCGCGGTCGGCACGTTCCCGAGTGCCGCCAGGAGCGTCACGCGCGGGACGACGCCGAGCAGGCGCTCCTCGTCGTCCACGACGGCGATCGGCAGCGGCGACTCGACGGCGAGCTCGAACAGGTCGGTGAGCGCCGTGTCCGGGGCGACCCGCGCGTACTCGGTGTTCACGATGGCGTCGAGGTTCGTGTCCCCGGCCTTCACCTGCCGCATCACGTGGCGGTCGCGCACCCAGCCCTCGAGCTTCCGGCCGCGCCCCGTGACGAAGACGGCCGCGGTCTGCAGGTCGCGCATCGTGCGGAGCGCACCGCGCGGGCCGACGGTCAGCGGCACCACGGCCCGTGCGGGCTCCATGACGCTCGCCGCGGTGAGCACGCGGGCCCGGTCGACGTCCTGCACGAACTGGGCGACGTAGTCGTTCGCCGGGTCGGTGAGGATGTCCTCCGGCGACCCGATCTGGACGATCCGGCCGTCGCGCATCACGGCGATGCGGTCCCCCAGGAACATGGCCTCGTTGAGGTCGTGGGTGATGAAGACGATCGTCTTGCCGAGCCGCTGCTGCAGGTCGACGAGCTGCTCCTGCATCTCGCGGCGGATGAGCGGGTCGAGGGCGCTGAACGCCTCGTCCATGAGCAGGACGTCGGTCTCGGCGGCGAGCGCACGGGCGATGCCGACGCGCTGCTGCATGCCGCCGGAGAGCTCGTCCGGCTTGGCGTCGGCCCAGACGTCGAGGCCGACGAGGCCGATGACCTCGCGGGCCTTCGCGAGCCGGGTCGTCTTGTCGACGCCGTTCACCTCGAGGCCGTAGGCGACGTTCTCGAGCACGGTGCGGTGCGGCAGCAGCGCGAAGTGCTGGAACACCATCGAGACGCTCGTGCGCCGGATCTCGCGGATCTCCTTCGGCGTGGCCTTCGTGACGGTCCGGCCGCCGATCTCGACCGTGCCGGCGGTCGGTTCGAGCAGACCGTTCAGCATCCGGATGAGCGTCGACTTGCCGGAGCCGGAGAGGCCCATGACGACGAAGATCTCGCCGGGGCGCACGTCGAAGGACGCGTCGATGACGGCCGCGGAGCCGAGGTCGCGGACCTCGTCGCGGGACGCGCCGGCGGCCAGACGGCGGACCGCCTCGCCGGGGCGTCGGCCGAACACCTTGTAGGCGCCGTGCACGCTGACGGCGGGCACGCCGTTGGGGTCGTCCGGCGTCGTGGCACGCCGGTCCTGGGGTGGTGCGATGGTCAACGGTTCTCCTCGCGCGACCGTGGCGCGGGAGGGCGCACGGCGATCGCGGTGTGGTTGCGGACGGGTCGTCCGGCACCGTGTTCGGCGGCACCGCATCGAGCCCGCGCGCCGGTTGTCCATCACCGGGCTGGCGCAGGGCGAGCGATCACGCACGCGGGGGTCGTACTCGGGACGACCCCGGTCCGGCCGACCGTACGGTCACCGCGAGCGCTGCACTGGTGGGCACTGCTCGGATGGACGCGTCCTGATCGTCGGTGTCCCCTGAAGGGACGTTCAAGGCTATCGGCGGTTGTCCCCCGTCGCGAATCGCGGTCCGCCGGAATCCCGGCACCGGTGTACCCCGAACACGGCGTGTCGCCCACGCTGCTGCCGATCGGGATCGTGACCGGTTCGTTACGGTTCAGCCGACTCGCATCTTTGTGTGCCGCCCCGCTCCGACGCACCTGTAGCGTGTCGCGCATGACAGCGCAGAACGACACCGGGGTGGACCGCGCGCCCGCGAACGACTTCTCGCACGAGCAGGAGGGCTACCAGCACGGTCTGAAGCCCCGGCAACTGCAGATGATCGCCATCGGCGGCGCGATCGGCACCGGCCTCTTCCTCGGCGCCGGCGGACGCCTGCACACAGCGGGCCCGGCGCTCGCGCTGACCTACCTGATCGCGGGCATCTTCGCGTTCTTCATCCTCCGTGCGCTCGGCGAGCTCGTGCTGCACCGCCCCTCGTCGGGGTCGTTCATCTCGTACGCCCGCGAGTTCTACGGCGAGAAGTTCGCCTACGCCGCCGGCTGGATGTACTTCCTCAACTGGGCGATGACCTCGATCGTGGACACCACCGCGGTCGCGATCTACCTGCAGTACTGGTCGGCGTTCACCGCGGCGCCGCAGTGGCTGCTCGCGCTCATCGCCCTCGTCGTCGTGCTCGCGGCCAACATGGTCGCGGTCAAGGTCTTCGGTGAGCTCGAGTTCTGGTTCGCGCTCATCAAGGTCGCCGCGCTCGTGACCTTCCTGGTCGTCGCGATCATCTGGCTCGTCTTCGCGTTCCCGGTCGAGGCCGGCGGCGAAGCCGTCCGCACCGGGTTCTCGATCTGGGGCGACAACGGCGGGCTCTTCCCGAACGGCGTGCTCCCCGCCGTCATCGTGATCCAGGGCGTCGTGTTCGCGTACGCGGCCATCGAGCTCGTCGGCACCGCCTCGGGCGAGACCCAGAACACCGAGAAGGTCATCCCCCGCGCGATCAACTCCGTGGTCTTCCGCATCGCGGTCTTCTACGTCGGCTCGATCGTGCTGCTCTCCCTGCTCCTGCCGTACACCGCGTACAAGGAGGGCGAGAGCCCCTTCGTGACGTTCTTCTCGTCGCTCGGCAACCCGCAGGTCGGGTCGATCGTCGGCGGCATCATGAACTTCGTGGTGCTCACCGCCGCGCTGTCGTCGCTGAACGCCGGCCTCTACTCGACCGGCCGCGCACTGCACTCGATGGGCATGAACGGGTCCGCCCCGAAGTGGACCACCAAGATGTCGAAGGGCGGCGTGCCGTACGCCGGCATCCTGCTCACCGCGGCCTTCACCGTCGCGGGCGTCGTGCTCAACTACTTCGTGCCGAGCCAGGCCTTCGAGATCGCGCTCAACATCGCCAGCCTCGGCATCATCACGGCGTGGGGGACGATCATCCTCTGCCAGATGCGCCTGCGGCAGTGGGCGAAGCAGGGCCTCGCGAAGGAACCGACGTTCCGGCTGCCGGGCGCGCCGGTCACCGCGTGGTTGACGCTCGCGTTCCTGGCCTCGGTCATCGTCCTGATGGCGATCGACTACCCCGTCGGCACCTACACGATCGCCTCGCTCGTCATCGTGATCCCGCTGCTCATCGTCGGCTGGTTCCTGCAGCGTGACCGGATCCTCCGCATCGCCGCCCTCCGCGAGGGTGTCACCGGGCCGTACCCGATCACCGGGCGGGATCCGGCCAACCAGGTGCGCCGCGGCACGGACGACGAGGGCGACGACACCGACTGACGCAGGCCCACGGGCGGCGGTCCGTGCGCTCCGCGGGTACGCCGCTGTCCGGTTCGCGACACGGGCCGCCCTCGGATGGCTGGTGTCCGGCACCCCTCGGTACGATCGGCGGGTGCCGGACACTTCTGCCTCCCCCACGCTCGATCTCCAGCTGACCTGGCGAGGCACGTTCGGACGTGTCCGGGTCTTCGACGACCGGGTCACCGCGGAGACGAGCTACGAGCGCGACGGTCTGACGGCGGTGCCGATGGACGAGGTCGACGGGTGGCGGGTCGGGCCGTGCGACTTCGATGCGGTCTGCGTCGAGTTCGTCACACCGGACGACACCTACCGCGTGCTGCTCGACACCTCCGACGAACGACTGGCCGAGCTGGCGCTCCGCCGGGTGCTCGGCACGCCCCTGCCGCAGGAGTCCTGACCCCGCTCGGTCACCGACCGACCGCGACCTCGCTCAGTCGCCGTCCGGCGCGAACTGCGTGACCCGGAACGTCGCGCCCTGCGGGTCCTGGAGCTCGGCCGCCCGCGTCCAGAACCCGTCCCAGGTGTCGAGCACGCGGCCGCCGAGCCGCTCCGCCAGCGCCGCGGCGTCGTCGCGGTCGGCCACGCTGAACGACACGTGCCAGTCGTCGGGGCCCGCGTCGATCCGTGCCAACGCCCCGATCACGTCGGCGAAGCCCTCGGGAGCGCCCACCTGGCGTTCCCGGATGTCCGGGTCGGACGTCGCAGCGAGGTGGTCGCCGTACCCGGGCAGGCGGACCATCGCGCTCGGCCCCTCGCGAACGTCGGACACCTGCCACCCGAAGAGCCGCTCGTAGAACGCGACGGCCGTCTCCGGCTCGCGGGAGCGCAGGTCGCTGAAGACCCACCCGCCGGGAGCGTTGATGTGCTGCGCACCGACCCGCTCCCGCGCCTGCCAGAGCGCGAACGCGGCACCGCGGGGATCGATGCAGTCGACACCGCGGCCGGCGGAGCCACCGGGCCCGGCGTCCGCGGGTTCGGCGGCGGTCCCGCCGAGTTCGACCACGCGAGCGGCGGTCGCGTCGGCGTCGTCCACCGCGATGTACGTGGTCCACGTCGCAGGGTCGTCGCTCGAGGCGATCGCCCCGACGTCCCGCCCGTCGATGCTGACGATGCGGTAGGAGCCGGGAGCGCCCGGCGGCAGGCGCTCGTCGACGTCCCACCCGAACAGGCCGGTGTAGAAGGCCGTTGCGCCGTCGGGATCGGGGTGGCGGGCCTCGATCCAGCTCGGCACGCCCTGCGGGTACGAGCGAGGGGTCGTGTCGGTCATGGTTCCTCCTCCTGCGTCGGCCGGCGATCCACCGGGTGCCACTGGTCTACCCCGGACCGCCGACGCCGGCACGCGCCGGCCGCGGCGCAGACCGGTGCTGGCGCGGAAGCCCGGGGCGCGCCAGCCGGGGCGTGCCGGCAGCGGCACCGACGACCGCGCTCAGTCGTCGGTGTCGACCTCGTCCGTGACGACCGCGCCCGAGCCGGCGTCGATGCGGACGCTGTGCTTCGTGCCGGACGAGTCGCGGACGTCGCCCTCCCAGACGACCTTCCCGAGGTGGTCGTCGAGACCGAGCTCGGTGATCGTGCCGGCGTGCAGGTCCTCGAACTTCCGGACGGCGTCGCTGACGTCGAGGTCGGCCGCGGCGACGAAGCGCTCGTTCTCGGCCACGTCGTCCGCGTCGGACTGCTCGGTGCGGGGCGAGCCGTTCACCGCGCTGCCGTCGGCGTTGGTGTGCACCTCGTGCTCGGCGCCGTCGCCGGTCACGACGAGGACCTCGTAGGCGGAGGCGTTCTGCTCCTGCTCGATCGAGATCACGGTGCCGGACTCGACGGCCTTCCGGGCGGTCTCGACGGCGGCGAGCAGCGACTCGTTCGACGCGGCGTCGGCGGTGCTGCCCGAGGCCCCGCCGGTCGCCGCGCTGCTGTTGCCCGCGCCGGAGCCGGCGTCGGCGGAGTCCGCGTCATCGGACGCACACCCGACGAGGGCGAGGGAGGCCAGGAGCGGCAGCGCGGCGAGTCCGGCGATGCGGCGCGCGGTGCGGCTGGTGGTGCGGACGGTGTCGTTCTGGAGAGCGTTCATGTCGGCAAGACTGCCGACCGGGTGCTGAAGCGGACCTGAAGCAGCCTGGTCAGCCACCGAGTGCGATGCGCACCTCGAACCGCGCACCACCCGTCGGAGCGTCGGTCACGCGGACCGTGCCACCGTGTGCCCGGACGGCGTCGTGCACGATCGCCAGGCCGAGCCCGGCACCGCCCGCGTCGCGGCTGCGGGCCTCGTCGAGCCGGACGAACCGCTCGAACACCCGGTCGCGCTCCCCCGTCGGCACACCGGCGCCGTCGTCGTCCACGGTGAGCACGGCCTGCCCGTCGACCTCGGTGACGGCGACCGCGACCCGGGCGCTGGCGTGCCGCACCGCGTTGTCCACGAGGTTCCGCACCACGCCGGCCAGCACGCGCTCGTTGCCGAGCACCCGCGCCGGACCGATCCCGGAACCGTCGACCACCACGCCGGGGCCGCCGGGTCCCGGGCCGCCCGGTCCAGAGCCGCGCGGTCCTGCGTCGCCCGCACCGCCGACCTCGGCACGGGCGCGCGCCACGGCGGCCAGCGCGAGGTCGTCGAGGTCCACCGGCTTGGCGGCACCGATCCCGCCCTCGTCGAGCCGCGAGAGCTCGAGCAGCGCGGACACGAGGTCCTGCAGCCGGAGCGCCTCGGACCGCACCACGCCGGAGAGCTCGCCGACGTCGACGCGGTCCGGGTGCGCGACGGCGACCTCGGCGTGCTGACGGATGGTCGCGATCGGCGAGCGGAGTTCGTGCGAGGCGTCGGAGACGAACCGTCGCTGCGCCTCGGCGGACCGGTCGAGCCGCTCGAGCATGGCGTTCATCGTCGTCGCGAGCCGCGCGATCTCGTCGCCCGTGTCCGGTACGACGACCCGGGCGTCCGGGCGGGCCGTCCGGATCGTGTCGACCTCGGTCCGCATCCGGTCCACCGGGCGGAGCGAGCGGCCGGTGACGACCCAGGTGACGAGCCCCATCACCACGACCAGGACGGGGACGCCGACGGCCAGCAGCCCGATCGCGGCACGGAGGGCGGTGTCGGACTGCTCGAGCGAGGCGCCGTAGACGAGCGTCGCCTCACCGCCGCCGGGTAGGTCGACGTCGTCGGCGACGAGCAGCCACCGCTCGCCGTCGTGGTCCCAGTGGGACTCGTCGGCCGTCGGCAGGGCCGGCGGGTCGGCGTCGTCGCCGTGGGCGAGCACCGAGCCGTCCTCGGCGACGACCTGCACGAGGACGTCCTCGTAGCCGCGCACCGCCGCGGCACCGTCGGCCTCCACACGGGACGACGCCTGCTCGAGACCGGCCTCCGCCGAGGCCCGGACGCCGTCGAGGAGCACGAACCGGAGCACCACGACGAACGCTGCGGCACCGACGAGCAGCGCCGCGAGCACGACCGCGACGGCCCCGAGCGTGGTGCGGGCGCGGACCGACCGGAACCGCCGACGACGTCCGGTCGACGCCGGGTCAGCCACCGTCCGCCGCCAACCGGTAGCCGGCACCGCGGACGGTCTCGAGCGCGGTCCGTCCGAACGGCCGGTCGAGCTTCCGGCGCAGGTGGCCGACGTAGACCTCGACGATGTTCGGGTCCCCCTCGAAGTCGACGTCCCAGACGTTGTCGATGACGTCCCGCTTCGAGCACACCTGCCCGGCGCGGCGGGCGAGGAACTCGAGCACCGCGAACTCCCGGCTCGTCAGCTCGACGGGCGTGCCGGCGCGGGACACCGTGCGTGCCGCGGGGTCGACGACGAGGTCGCCGAGGGTGAGCACCGCCGGACGTTCACGGGCACCGCGGCGGACGAGGGCACGGAGTCGCGCGACGAGCACGGGGTGCGAGAACGGCTTCGTCACGTAGTCGTCGGCCCCGGCGTCGAGCGCTTCGACCTGGTCCCACTCGCCGTCCTTCGCCGTGAGCATGAGGACGGGCGTCCAGTCGCCGTCGGCACGGAGCTGGGCGCACACCGCCCAGCCGCTGAGGCCCGGCATCATCAGGTCGAGCACGATCGCGTCGTAGGTGAACTCCCGGGCGTGCCAGAGCCCGTCGACGCCGTCGTGGGCGACGTCGACCGCCCATCCCTCGGCCTCGAGCCCGCGGCGCACGCCGTCGGCAAGCCGCACCTCGTCGTCGACCACCAGCACACGCATGCGTCGATCCTCCCGGTTCCCGCTGAAGCGCGCCTGAAGCGCGCACGGAACGCAGTGGACCGGACCGACTCCGGCCTGGAGGCGCGGTGCGGGCCCGCCCCGCGCCTCCAGGCCGCCGATCGGTCGCGTCGACCGCCGCTCAGACGAGCAGGAGGATCCCGGCGACGACGGCGGCGACGGCGATCGCCAGGGCGATGAGCAGCAGGACCAGGTGCACCGTGTAGAAGGTCGTCGGCTTGCCGGCGGCGTCCCGCGCGCGGCTGTCCTTGGCGACCCGCTGGAAGAAGCGCGGCCAGGTGACGACGTTGAAGACGGCACCGATGAACAGGACGAGGGCTGCGAAGACGGTCACCCGACGATCCTAGGGCCGGTGCGGCGGTCGGCCCGCCGGGGTCGGTGGTGCTCGGCCGCCCCCAACGCGGCCGAGACCCACCCCGGCGGCCACACGATCTGTAGCAACTGCTACAGACCCTACACGGCGCGGTCGGCGGAGTCGAGTCATCCAGTGGGATCGGTGTCCCGCTGCTGGCTACGCCGTCTCGAGGGCCGACTCGGCGTCGGACAGCGCCGCGCGCTCGGCTTCGCTGAGGGGTCGTCTCGCCCGCCGCGCACCGTCGTTGATCTCCACGATCAGCCGACTGAGGCGCGTCGCCGGGTCGACCGACTCCGGGTAGGCGTTGTCGATGCCGACGCGGTCGTGCAGGGGCGCGAGCCGGTGCAGGGCGACCTCGACCCGGCGGGACCGCCGCCGACGCGACACCTGGTGCCCGATGACGAGCAGCAGCATCCCCGACGAGACGCAGATCACCGCCCCCGGCGTCGTGACGTCGTACGGCAGCGCGAGCGCGTGCGTCGTGCCGAGGTCACCGAGGACGTGCGCCAGGTCCATCACGACGACGACCACCATCCGGACCACGCCGAGCACCCCGCCCAGCACGAGGACCCACAGCCCGACGAGGTCCGTGGTGGTGCGGGCCTCACGGAGGCGCAGGACGCAGATGAGCCCCGTCGCGCCGAGCGCCACACCGAGGTAGACGGTCTGCGCGATCGAGTACACCGTGGCCGCCGGGTGCTGCCCGGCGTCGAGCATGAACGTCGTCGTGGTCGGCGGCTTGTCGAGCACCGTGAACGCCACGACGACCACCACGACCACGACCGCGCAGGTGACGACGATGGCGTTCCGCAGCCAGGGGCGCGCCGCACCGACCGCCTTCGCCACGCCCCAGAGCAGGGTGCTCGTGCCGGCGACCATGAGGCAGTCGCTGACCACCGTGACGACGTTGAACCCGCCGAGCAGCGGATCGAGCCAGCGGTAGAGCGGATCGACGTTCGTGACGATCGTCGCCGCGAAGAGCAGGAAGGTGACCGCGAGGGTCCGGTCCTGCCGCCGCTGCAGCACGAGCAGCGTCACGGTGCCCGCGATGAGGAGGAGCGCCTGGACGACGGAGACGATCACCCGAAGACCCCGCGGAAGGCGCTCGGACGGTCGCGGTGGTCGCGGATGAGCCCGGCCAGTCGGTCGGCGAAGACCTCGGCCTCGTGCTCGTACTCGTTCGAGAACAGTCCGCGGGCGAGCGCCCGCTCGACCTTGTACTCCGGCAGGTCCGGGATGACGTCGCGGATGTAGGCCGCCTGGGGCGCGTGGTCCTGGTGCCGGTGCAGGATGTGGCCGAGTTCGTGGCCGATCACGAACGACCGGAAGGTCCGGGACGCCGTCGGCGAGATCATGATGAGGTGCTGGCGCTCGAGCGTGGCGACGAAGCCGCAGACCGGCTCGGCGGCGAGGAACGCCTCTTCGCGGACGACGATGGGCTTGCCGACCACGGCGGCCGCGGCGGACACGGCCTGGTCGACGTCCGACCAGCCCTCGGCAGCGCCACGCGCCCAGAACTCCGAGACGAAGTCGGCCCGGTCGCGCCAGACGTCGGCGGACCCACCCGCGGTGTCGTCCCGCGTCATGCGACGCTCCCCCGCTCGGACTCCTCCTCGAGGACCTCGGCGATCCGGCGGAGCGCCTCGGGCGAGAGCTCGCCGGGGAACGTGCGGGCCGCGAACCCGCTGACCCGCGCCGACCGGAGCGACCGGACGAGTGCGAGCTGCGCACCGATGCGCTCCGGGACGTCGCTGTCCTCGAGCAGGAAGCGCTCGTCGACCTCGAAGTACCCGGCGAGCAGGCGCAGGAGCCCCGTGTCGCGGTTCCGTCGACCGTCGCCGGACAGCATGTAGGTCCACTTCGCGCGGGACAGCGAACCGCCCTGCTCGGCGACGTACTCCTCGATCGCGGCGAACGGCACGGGCGACCCGCGCTGGGCCTCCTCGAAGTCGAGCAGGAGGTTCAACCGGCGCGCGAGTTCGGCGGCGTCGAGGACGCCGCCCTTCGGATCTGCTGTCGCCATGTCGATCGGACTCCTCCCCAGCCGCACGTCGTGCAGGACATGCTAGCGCGGCCCGCTCCGGCGCCGCGGCTACCCTCGGAGGGTGCCCGCCGTCTACCCGTCCACCATCGCGGAGCCCGTCGAGCACGAGATCGTCATCACGCGGTCGCGCTTCATCACCACCGTCGCGCCGGTCTCGGACGTCGCCGACGCGGACCGCGTGATCGCCGAGGTCCGGCGTCGTCGGTGGGACGCCCGGCACAACTGCACGGCGATGGTGACGGGGGTGCTCGGGGACCAGGCTCGGTCGTCCGACGACGGCGAACCCTCCGGCACGGCCGGGGTCCCGATGCTCGAGGTGCTGCGCCGGCGGGAGCTCACCGACGTGGTCGCCGTCGTCACGCGGTACTTCGGAGGGGTGAAGCTCGGGGCCGGCGGCCTCGTCCGCGCGTACTCGACCTCGGTGTCGGAAGCGCTCGACCGTGCCGCGCTCGTCCGGCGGCAGGCCCTCACCCGGGTCACGGTGGACGCCCCGCACGCCGATGCCGGCCGGATCGACAACGTGCTCCGCGACTGGGTGCGCCACCACGGCGCCACGCTCGGCGACCCGGTGTACGCCACGACCGCGACCTTCGAGCTGTGGGTCCCCCGCGACGGGATCGACCCGCTCCGCGCGGACCTCGCCGCAGCCTCGGCCGGCGCACTCGAACCGGTCGTCGGCGCGGAGCGCGTCGTCGACGTCCCCGCGGGCTGAGCGACGACGAGATCGCACCCGAGCAGCACGTCGGGCGTGTCTCGCTGCGCCGCCCGTCGGCACCGGGAACGACGAAGGCCCCGACTCGGTGAGCCGGGGCCTTGCTGGTGCACCCCCTCGGACTTGAACCGAGAACCCACTGATTAAGAGTCAGTTGCTCTGCCAATTGAGCTAGAGGTGCATGTTGCGCTTCGCTGCTGCAACGGGAAACAACAATAGCATGGGTTTCGCGTGCTCTTGACCACTCGGGGCACCGAACCGAACAGGAGCACCATGACCGACCGTCTCGCCGCCGGCGACACCGCCCCCGACTTCACCCTGCCCGACCAGGACGGCACCGAGCACTCGCTCGCCGCACTGCGGGGCAAGAAGGTCATCGTGTACTTCTACCCGGCGGCGTCGACCCCGGGCTGCACCACCGAGGCGTGCGACTTCCGCGACAACATGTCGTCCCTGCAGGCGGCCGGCTACGAGGTCCTCGGCGTCTCGAAGGACGACCTGCCGAAGCTCAAGGAGTTCCAGCACGAGCAGGCGCTGACCTTCCCCCTGCTGAGCGACCCGGACCTCGCCGTCCACAAGGCCTACGCGGCCTGGGGCGAGAAGAACAACTACGGAAAGATCGTCACCGGCACGATCCGGTCGACGATCGTCGTCGACGAGGACGGCACCGTGCAGCTCCCGCTCTACAACGTGAAGGCCACCGGGCACGTGGCGAGCCTGCGGAAGAAGCTCGGCCTGGTCTGAGGACCGGGCCACGCGGTGCACTGGCGCGCCCCGCTCAGCGGTGACGCGCCAGCGTCACGCGGGGCGCGCCGACCGAGCCTGCGAGGGAGGTGTGCCAGCTGGCACCGCGCCTCCAGTCCGTCGGTCGGTCGCGTCTCCGCGACGGGAGGGCCGCTACTCGGCCGGACGGGCGAGCGCCTCCGTCACCGGACGCGACAGCACCAGGGTGATCCCGAGGAGCGCCGGGATGAGCAGCAGCCAGCCGACGGCGGGCACGCGGAAGACGCCCTGGAACGCGCCGATCGCGAGCGCACCCTGCAGGACCTGCCAGACGATGATCCCGGAGCGGACCCAAGGGCGACGGTTCCGCAGGCCGATGACGAGGGAGCCGAGCCAGAGCGCCGCGATGGCGGACAGGATGGTCAGCGCGATGCCGGAGGCGATGCTCGTTGCCGGCGCGACGACCAGCTCGACGATCAGGACGACGGTCACCACGACGAGGGCGGCGAACTCCACGCCGACGACCACGAGGAGCGCCACGAGGGCAGGAGACCTCCGCTCCGCGGGCTCGGACTCGTTCGGGGTGGTGTCGGGCACAGCATTCCTCCAGCGTCGGAACCCTTGATTTGGCCCTACCAGTATGGAACGATATTCGAGGTCGTTTGGACGGCACGATGTGGTGTGCGTCTCCCGTGGTTCGACGCTCCTCCCCCGAGCGTTCGCGGGCGTCAGACTCGCTTCCAGCGGACTCCTCCCCCACGGGTGTCCCCTCGTGCCTCGCGCATGCTCAGCGTTCCGATCCCCGAACCACGGCCCCGGCCTGCCGTTCGAGCATCGATTTCAAGGAGCACCACACATGGACTGGCGTGACCAGGCAGCCTGCCTCACCGCGGACCCCGAGCTCTTCTTCCCCGTCGGGAACACCGGACCGGCCGTCGACCAGATCGAGAAGGCCAAGTCGGTCTGCGCTCGCTGCACCGTCACCGAGATGTGCCTGCAGTACGCACTCGAGAACAACCAGGACTCCGGTGTCTGGGGTGGCCTCAGCGAGGACGAGCGTCGTGCGCTGAAGCGCCGCGCCGCTCGGGCTCGCCGCGCCTCCTGACGCCGCGCTGACCGCTCGACGCCCGCCGTCCCCTCGGGGTCGGCGGGCGTCGTCGTGTCCGCGGGCGCCGCGGGCGCCGCGGGCGGCGCGGGCGCCGCGGGCGCCGCGGGCGCCGCGGGCGCCGCGGGCGGCGCGGGCGCGTGCTGCGGCTGCGGGTCGTGGCTGCGGGTCGCGTGCGGCCCGCCGCGCGGGTCGTGCGCACCTGTGCACAAGCAAAGCCCGCGCGAACCGCGCGATCCCGCGGCGTGAGCGTACTTCGGTGGTGCGGTGCGCACGTCGGCTGCGGCTGCGGGTCGCGGCTGCGGGTCGCGTGCGGCCCGCGGCGCGGGTCGTGCGCACCTGTGCACAAGCAAAGCCCGCCCGAACCGCGCGATCCCGCGGCGCGAGCGTACTTCGGTGGTGCGGTGCGCACGTCGGCCGCGGCGGCCCTGCAGCGTGACCGCCTGGAGGCCCGACACCCGCCGGTCGGGCGCGCGCCGGGCCTCCAGGCGGTCACGTCGACGGCCGCACCACGCAAGTCAGTCCGAACCACGCGATGTCGCGGCTCGGATGCACTGTGGTTGTGCGGAGCGTCGGCGGCACCGCCACGGCGGGCGGCGGGCCTCCGGCCCGGCGAGGCCGGCCGGCGGGCGGCGGGCGCGGCGGGCGCCGCTACGCGACGGCGGGCCCCCCGGGCGCGCCGGCCGGCCGGACGGCGGCCGGCGCCAGCCGCTACGCGGCGGCGGTGAGCCAGCGGAACGGGATGGTGATCGTCACCTCGGTGCCGCTGCCGGTGAGGGTGTGCCAGTCGATGGTGCCGCCGAGCTCGCCCTGGATCAGCGTGCGGACGATCTGCGTGCCCAGGCCCGAGCCGACCTTGCCCTCCGGCAGACCCCGGCCGTTGTCGCGCACCTGGATGTCGAGGTGGTCGTCGAAGCGCTCCGCGACGATCTCGACCTCGCCGTCGCGGCCGTCGAGTCCGTGCTCGACCGCGTTCGTGACGAGCTCGGTGAGCCCGAGCGCGAGCGGTGTCGCAGCCTCGGACGGCAGGACGCCGAACTCGCCGGTCTTCTTCGGGTGCACGGTCGTGTTGTGCGACGCGGCGACCTCGGTGACGAGCTTGAGGACCGAGTCGAAGACCTGGTCGAAGTCGACGGTCTGGCTAAGGCCGCTCGACAGGGTGTCGTGCACCACGGCGATCGCCGCGACGCGCCGCATCGCGTTCTGCAGTGACGTCCGCGCTTCGTCCGAGTGCGTCCGACGCGCCTGGATCCGCAGCAGGGACGCGACGGTCTGCAGGTTGTTCTTGACGCGGTGGTGGATCTCGCGGATCGTCGCGTCCTTCGTGATGAGCTCGCGCTCCTGGTGCCGCAGCTCGCTCACGTCGCGGCACAGCACGATCGCGCCGATGCGCTCGCCGTGGTCGCGGAGCGGGATCGACCGGAGCGAGACGGTGACGCCCTTCGACTCGATGTCGGCGCGCCACGGTGCCCGGCCGGTGACGACGAGCGGCAGGGACTCGTCGACGTCGAGCTGCGAGCCGATGAGTTCGGTGGTGACCTCGGCAAGGGACTTCCGCTCGAGCTCGCCCTCGAAGCCCATCCGGTTGAACGCACTGAGGCCGTTCGGGCTCGCGAAGGTGACGATGCCGTTCGTGTCGAGGCGGAGCAGCCCGTCGCTCGCACGCGGCGCGCCACGTCGGGGACCGGCGGGGGCGCCGATGTCGGGGAAGTCGCCGGTGGCGATCATGCCGAACAGGTCGTTCGCACTCGCGGTGAAGTTCAGTTCCTGCCGGCTCGGCGTCCGCATCTCGTCCTGGTTGGAGTGCCGCGTCACGACGGCGATGGGCCGATCGGTGGTCTGCGCGCTGTTCGCACTGAGCCGGCGCAGCACCGGGATCGCCCGCACGCGCGTCGGGGTGTCCTCGTACCAGTCCGGCTCGGCCGAGTCGACGACCTTCGCGCCGGCGAAGCACTCGGTGACCTGCTCGCGCCACTCCTCGCGGATCTCCTGCCCGACGATGTCGCGGTAGAAGAGCGTCGCGGCGGAGCTCGGCCGGGCGTGCGCCACGGCCACGAACGAGCCGTCCTCGGCCGTCGGCACCCAGAGGACCATGTCGGCGAAGGACAGGTCGGCGAGCAGCTGCCAGTCACCGACGAGCAGGTGCAGCCATTCGACGTCGGCTTCGGAGGAACGGCCTTGTGCGAGGACGAGGTCACTGAGGGTCGACACCACGCCAGTCTAGGTGCGGCCCGCTGTGGACAACGTCGTCCTCTCCACAGCTCGCACGCTGTCATATTTCTCATGTTGCACTCGCCATACGCTCACCCCGGACGAAAGGGGCAGAGTGGCCGAGGAAGCACGCCGCATCGACGACGCAGGGCCGACCACGGAGCCCACGCGGCTCGCGGCCGTCCCACCACCGACGGATGCGCACGACACGGCGCGCGCCCTCGGGCTCTGCGTGGCGAAGATCCTGACCGGCGCGCGGGAGGTCGACAGCATCGCCCGATGGATCACCGACGACGTGCACCGGCACCTGCAACAGCGCTCGGCGGTGGCGGCGCGGGCGCGGCAGCTCGGCGGTCGTTCCCGAGCCCGGGCGCTCCTGCGGGTCGGGAGCGTGATCGTCTGCTGTCCGGCGGACGGTGTCGCCGAGGCGACGATCGTCGTGCACACGCGCAGTCACGCCCGCGCGGTCGCGATGCGGCTCGAGGAGCGGCAGGGGCGGTGGCGGGCGACGGCGGTTGGGGTCCTCTGAGGGGTGACCGGCGCACTGGACGAGACCCACCGAAGACGGGAGGCGCGGTGCCAGCCGGCACCGCGCCTCCTGTCCGGAGTGTGGTCGCGTCAGCCCTTCTTGGCGGCCTGACGACGTTCGGCGCGGTTGCTCGCGGCGGCCTGGCCGGACGCCGTGGCAGCGTTGCCGAACGCGGAGCCCTGCTCCGGCCCGGCGGCTGCCTCGGCCTCGGCCTGCGCCTTCTGCGCACGAGCCGTCGCGGCCTGCTCGAGGCGGCCGCGCTCGTCGCGGACCTCGACCTCGCCGTCGATGGACGGCGCCGAGTACTCGAGGCCGGAGACCTCGTCCTCGCTGAGGCCCTTCGCCTCGATGACGGCGTTCTCACCGTCGGACTGCACCTGGACCTCGAGGTTGAACAGGTAGCCGACCGACTCTTCGCGGATCTGCCCCATCATGCTCTGGAACAGGGCGTAGCCCTCGCGCTGGTACTCGACCAGCGGGTCGCGCTGGGCCATCGCGCGGAGGCCGATGCCGTCCTTGAGGTAGTCCATCTCGTAGAGGTGGTCACGCCAGCGGCGGTCGATCACGGACAGGACCACGCGACGCTCGAGCTCGCGCATGGCCTCTTCGCCGAGGAGCTCCTCGCGCGTCTTGTACGCGAGCTTGGCGTCGGAGAGGATCTCGCGACCGAGGAACTCGCGCGATGCCTTGCCCTTCGACCCGGCCTCGGTGATGACCTCGTCGATGGAGATCGAGATCGGGAACAGCGTGCCGAGCTCGGTCCACATGGCGTCGAGGTCCCAGTCGTCCGGGGAGCCCTCACCGGTGTGGGTGTCGATGACGTCGTCGACGACGCTCTTGAGGAACGCCTGCGCGCGGTCGTGGATGTCGTCGCCCTCGAGGATGTGGCGGCGGTCGCTGTAGATCGCCTCGCGCTGGCGGTTCAGGACGTCGTCGTACTTCAGGACGTTCTTGCGGATCTCGGCGTTGCGGCCCTCGACCTGCGCCTGCGCGGAGCGGATCGCCCGGCCGACGAGCTTGTTCTCGATCGCCAGGTCGTCCGGCACGTTCGAGCGGCCCATCAGGCTCTCGGCGGCACCGGAGTTGAACAGCCGCATGAGGTCGTCGGTCAGCGACAGGTAGAACCGGCTCTCGCCCGGGTCACCCTGACGACCGGACCGACCACGCAGCTGGTTGTCGATGCGGCGGGACTCGTGGCGCTCCGTGCCGAGGACGTAGAGGCCGCCGGCCTCGCGGACCTTGTCGCCCTCTTCCTTGATCTCCGCCTTGACGCGGGCGAAGACGTCGTCCCACTCGGCCTCGTACTCGTCCGGCGTCTCCGTCGGGGACAGGCCCTTCGCGTGCATCTCCTGCACGGCGAGGAACTCCGAGTTACCGCCGAGCATGATGTCGGTACCACGACCGGCCATGTTCGTCGCGACGGTCACGGCGCCGAGGCGACCGGCCTGGGCGACGATCGCGGCCTCACGCGCGTGGTTCTTCGCGTTGAGGACCTCGTGCTTCACGCCCTTCTTGGCGAGGAGCTTCGACAGGTACTCGGACTTCTCGACGCTCGTGGTGCCGACGAGGACCGGCTGGCCCTTCTCGTGGCGCTCCGCGATGTCCTCGGCGACCTGCTCGAACTTCGCCTTCTCGTTCTTGTAGACGAGGTCGGTCTGGTCGAGGCGCTGCATCGGCTTGTTCGTCGGGATCGGGACGACGCCGAGCTTGTACGTCGACATGAACTCGGCGGCCTCGGTCTCGGCGGTACCGGTCATGCCGGACAGCTTCTGGTAGAGGCGGAAGTAGTTCTGCAGGGTGACCGTGGCGAGGGTCTGGTTCTCGGCCTTGACCTCGACGCCCTCCTTCGCCTCGATCGCCTGGTGGATGCCCTCGTTGTAGCGACGGCCCATCAGGATGCGGCCGGTGTGCTCGTCGACGATGAGGACCTCGCCGTTCATCACGACGTAGTCCTTGTCCTTCTTGAACAGGGCGACGGCCTTGATGGAGTTGTTGAGGAACGAGATGAGGGGCGTGTTCGCCGACTCGTACAGGTTGTCGATGCCGAGGTAGTCCTCGACCTTCTCGATGCCGGGCTCGAGCACGCCGACGGTGCGCTTCTTCTCGTCGACCTCGTAGTCCTCGCCCGGGGTGAGGCGGGTGGCGATCGACGCGAACTCGGTGAACCAGCGGTTCGCCTCGCCAGAGGACGGGCCTGAGATGATGAGCGGCGTGCGGGCTTCGTCGATGAGGATCGAGTCGACCTCGTCCACGATCGCGAAGTAGTGGCCGCGCTGCACCATGTCGGAGGACTGCCACGCCATGTTGTCGCGCAGGTAGTCGAAGCCGAACTCGTTGTTCGTGCCGTACGTGATGTCGGCGGCGTACTGCTCGCGGCGCTCGGCCGGCGACTGGTTCGCGATGATGCACCCGGTCGTCATGCCGAGGGCACGGAACACGCGGCCCATGATCTCGGACTGGTACGACGCGAGGAAGTCGTTGACCGTGATGACGTGCACGCCGCGCGACGGGATGGCGTTGAGGTACGCCGCGGTCGTCGCGACGAGGGTCTTGCCCTCACCGGTCTTCATCTCGGCGATGTTGCCGAGGTGGAGCGCCGCGCCGCCCATGAGCTGCACGTCGAAGTGCCGCATGCCGAGGGTGCGCTTCGCTGCTTCCCGCACTGCGGCGAACGCCTCGGGCAGCAGGTCGTCGAGGGTCTCGCCGTTCGCGTACCGCTCGCGGAGCTCCTTGGTCTCGTCCTGGAGTTCCTCGTCGGTGAGACTCGCGAAGTCGTCCTCGAGGTCGTTGATCGCCGAGGCGTACGCCTTCAGCCGGCGGAGGGTGCGTCCTTCACCGATGCGGAGGACCTTCTCCAGCACGTTTGCCACGTGAGCTCCTTACGAGATCGTCACGCGCGACCTGCGCGATGCGAACAGCCAGTCATGCTAGCAACCGGATCGAAGGCGGCGCTGGGAACGGCGGGTGTGCGCGGCGCGGGTGTGCGCGGCCCGCGAACGGACCGCGCACACCCGGACCTGCCGTCAGCCGTCGTCAGGCGATCGCCGTGGCCGGTTCCGACTCGGACACCGAACGGGCCGCCGACGAGCCCCCGGCGGTCTGGTCGTCGATGCCGATGACGCCGTAGTCCCAGCCCTTCCGCCGGTAGACCACGCTCGGTCGGCGGGTCTCCGCGTCGACGAACAGGTAGAAGTCGTGCCCGACGAGCTCCATGAAGTAGAGCGCGTCGTCGACCGTCATCGGAGCGGCCTCGAAGACCTTGTGCCGGATCACGACGGGGCTGTACACCTCGTCCTCGTCCTCACCCTGCTCCGACACCACGGGGACCGCGCCGGTCGCGACGTCCTCGATCAGCTTGCCGTCGGCGGGCACGATGCCCATCCGCTCGAACGCGGTGCCCGAGGCCTCGGACACCGAGGTCGGACTGTGCCGTCCGCGGTGCACCTTGCGGCGGTCGCGCGCCCGGCGCAGCCGCTCCATGATCCGGGCGAAGGCGAGGTCGAAGGCGGCGTACTTGTCCGACGCCGCGGACTCCGCCCGCACGAGGGGGCCGGGGCCGATCAGTGTGAGCTCGACGCGGTCCTCGCCCGGGGAACCGCCCGACTTCTCGTGGTGGCGGCTGATGCGCACCTCGAAGGCGAGGGCGCGGTCGGCGAGCACGTCGATCTTCTCGGACTTCTGTTCGACGTAGGTGCGGAATCGGTCGGTGACCCCGATGTTCCGGCCCGTGATCGTCACGTCCATGTGGCGGCTCCCATCCAGACTCAGCGCGTCGCCTCCATCCGGCGATCATGAACGCCTTGCCGCGAGGCTAGACCCGGACCAGCCCCGGCGTCACGGGAACGCGGTGAGTCGTGGAGACACCCACCGGACACTCAGAGGACACCGAGCGTTCACTCGTCGACGCTCGCCACCGCCACGCAGCGCACCACGCGGCCACCCGCGGCGCGGACGGCACGGACGGCCTCGGCCATCGTGACGCCCGTGGTCACGACGTCGTCGACCACCACGACGTCCCGATCGGCGACGCCCACCGCACGGAGCGTGCCGACGGTCGCCGCGACCCGCTCGACGGCGCTGCGCTCCTTCTGCCCGTGGCCGGCACGGGGCACGGGCCCCGGGGCCGGACCGGGGGCCGAACCGGGGCCCGGACCCGGGTCCTGGCCACGAGCGCCCGCCCGGGGCCGACGGACGCGCCGGAGCGCCCGCGGACGCCGCACACCGCCGCGCGCCAGGAGCAGCACCACGGGGTCGAAGCCGCGGCGCCGGGCACCCTGCGGCGACGGCGGCACCCGGAGCAGGAGCGTGCCCGCCGGGGCCTCGGCGAGCGCCGACAGCACGAGTGCGCCGAACCGGGCGCCGAGCGGGCGTGCGAGGTCCACGCGGCCGCGGAGCTTCAGCTCGAGGAGGACGGTCCGGACCAGTCCCCCGTACTCGAAGCCCGCGTCGAGCCGTACCCCGGCCACGAGCCGCACGCGACGGGGTTCGTGGTCGAGGGCGGTGCGGCAGGCGACGCACAGGGCGCGGTCGGCCGCGCCGCATCCCGCGCAGGCGACCGGCAGGACCAGACCGAGCACCGCGAGGACCGCGTCCTGCCAGCCCCGCTCGGTCGTCGTCACGTCCACCAGGGTCGCGGTGACCGGGCGCCGGGCGGGGGCCGTCCGGAAGACGGTGGACGGGCCTCCAGGCTCGGTGCCCTGTGGAGGACCGGGCGGATCTCGTCAGCGCTGGATGCCGAGCACGTCCGCCGTGACGCCCGTCGCCTCCCAGCCACCACCGGTGGACTGCAGCACGGAGCCGTCGGACATCCGCAGGAGCATCGAGCCGGCGCTGCCCCCGGCGATCGCCGTCGCGCGTCCGTCCGGCTTCGGCAGGGTGCTCGACTGGCCACCGACGGTGGTCCGGACGACCTCCGGGCCGTTCGTGGTCTGCCCGAGCGACGCGATGTCGGAGTCGTTGATCCACGCCGCGCCGACGGCGTCGCCGGTCGCCGCCTGCACCCGGACCGGCGGACCGAGCGCCGTCGGGGTGCGGTCGGAGCCGCGGACGATCGCCATCACGTACAGGCTCGGTCCGTCGGCGCCCTCGAGGAGCGCGAGCGCGCGCGTCGAGTCGCGGGAGACCTGGAACGAGACCATCGTGCCCTTCGGCAGGGTCGTCGTGATCACGTGCGGGTCGCCGCCGAGGCCGTACGCGGTGACCTTCCGGGTGTCCGACGCGGCTGCGACCCAGGCGAAGCCGAGGTCGTCGACGGACGGCGGGACGAGGCCGTCGGTCGCGTCCACCCGCAGCCGGGACTGCGGCCGGACCACGAAGACGCCGTCGTCGTTGCCCACCACCGCTGCGGTGCCGGACGCGGAGATCGCGAGCGAGGACGGGTCGAGGGCGGCGATCTCGTCGCCCATGCCGTTGCCGAGCTCCGCGATCTTGTCGGACGACGGCGACGCGTAGCCGACGGAGCCGTCGCGTTCGACGAGCGGCCGGGCGTCGACGTCGGGGTTGACCTGGGCCTCGGAGCCCGTCGCGTCCGGGATCGAGAACGACGCACCCTCGACGGTGATGGCGACCGACGACACCGTGGCGACGGAAGCCAGCGACCGGCTGAGCTGCGTGCGCATCCGGACCTTGTCCTGGCTGCTGGCACGCAGGGCGTCGCTCGACAGGTCGACGAGGGCGGTACCGCTGTCGATCGTCACGGCGTTCAGCGACAGCTGGGTGCCCTCGGGGAACGCCGAGACGACGGAGCCCTTGAGCCAGTCGGCCGGTCCGGCGAGCAGGGCGCTCGCGATCCGGGTGCTCGTCGACGAGCGGGCGAGGAACCAGCGCTCGTCGGGCACCAGGTACCGGTACGTCGGGTCGTAGAAGTACAGCGCGTGCTGCTGGAACACCGAGTCGAAGTTGACCGGCGACAGGATGATGCCGTCCGGGGCGTAGGCGATGCGCCATTCCCCGTCCTCGCGGGTGAACTGGAACGTCAGCGTGGTCGAGGTCGGGCGGACGGCCTGGGTGTACTGGCCCTCGGCGTCGACGGTGGCGCTCGCGGTGAGGGTGTAGCTCAGCTCACGGTCGCCGACGCGTTCGACGTCGGGGTTGCCCTCGCGGATGGTGACGCCGCGGCGCGGGTTCCACTTCTCCGCGTACCCCGAGGCCAGGAACTGCCGGGCGACCGCGTAGTCGTCCTGCGCACCCGTGCCGGCGGCGATGAACCCGCGGAGGATCGCGGTCTGGTCCGACCCGGCCACGGGCTTGAACGGGCGGTAGTCCAGGCCGGACACCGACTCGTCCTTGATCGTCTGGCCGGAGCGCACCGGACCGTCGGTGGGGATCGCAGCGCACGCGGACACGGCGACGACCGTGACCGCGGCGAGCGCGACGGCGATGAGGTGTCGGAAGCGGGTGCGCATCAGTCTTCCTCCCGCACGGCCCGGGGGCCGTCGTAGGACTCGTCGAGTTCGGGCAGCGGGATGGCGGAGGTCGTCACCGCGACGCGCTCGTTGCGGGGCAGCGTGAGGACGAACGTGGACCCCTCGCCGGGGCGGGACCAGACGTCGATCCGGCCGCCGTGCAGGTTCGCGTCCCCGAGGGAGATCGCGAGGCCGAGGCCGGTCCCGCCGATCGTGCGCTTCCGGCTCGGGTCGGCGCGCCAGAACCGGTCGAACACGCGGACGGCGTCCTCCGGCGGCATGCCGACGCCGTGGTCGCGGACGGCGATCGCGACGGAGCGGGCGTCGCTGTCGACCACGACCTGCACGGGCTTCGCGTCACCGTGCTCGATCGCGTTGCCGACGAGGTTGCGGAGGATGCGCCGGACGCGCTTGGCGTCGAGCTGCATCGTGGTGTGGCCACCGGGGGTCGCCAGCTGCAGGTCGATGCCCGCGCGTTCGGCCAGCGGGCGGAACTCGTCGACGATGTCGGTCGCGAGCGCGGCCGGGATGACGGGCTCCGGGTCGAGCTGCACGGCCTGCGCGTCGAACCGGGAGATCTCGAGCAGGTCGGCGAGGAGCAGTTCGAAGCGCTCGACCTGGGTGTGCAGGAGCTCGGCGGAGCGGCCGACGGACGGTTCGAAGGCGTGCCGGGAGTCGTAGAGCATGTCGCCGGCGAGCCGGATGGTCGTCAGCGGCGTCCGGAGCTCGTGCGACACGTCGGACACGAACCGCTGCTGGACGCGGGAGAGCTCGGCGAGCTGGGTGATCTGCCGGCTCACGGCGTCGGCCATGCCGTTGAAGCTGCGCGCCAGGGTCGCGATGTCGTCGTTGCCCTTGACCGGGATGCGTTCGTCGAGCCGACCGGCGGCGATCTTCCGGCTGGTCTCGGCCGCGCCGCGGATGGGCACGATCACGAGCCGGACGACCAGGGACGTCACGAGCGCGATGAGCACCATCAGCGCGACGCCGCCGATGGACAGCGTCTGGGACACGAAGTCGAGGGTCTGCTGCGCGTCGGACAGGTCGTAGACGAGGTAGAGCTCGTACTGCCCGGCGCTCGGGATCTGCAGCGTCGACCCGACGGCGAGACCGGGCTGGCTGCGGCCGTCGACCTCGAGCCGGACGGGCTGCAGGCTGACCTTGCCGGTGTCCTTGCCGACTTCCTTCCGGAGGGCGTCGCTGATCGCCTGGTCGGGGAAGTCCGGGCTCGCCACGGTCTGCAGCGACTGCGGCGCCGTCTGGTCCGGGCTCCGCTCGATCGCGAGGCTCGTGCCGCCGGGGCTGGTCGTGTTCGACAGGATCGCCTGCTGCGCCTCGTTCTGCAGCGTCTCGAGCTCGGTCTGGTTGTTGTCCCCGCCCGCGGTCGCGGCGTCGAAGATGCCCTGCGCGACGACGGTGGCGCGCGCGGACTCGGCCTCGATCTGGTCGCGGCGCTGCGAGTAGACGTTGTTCGAGATGCTGATCATCACGGCGGTGCCGATGATCGCGATCGCCAGGCCGGTCGTCAGCACCGTGATGGCGACCGACCGGACCATCAGGGAGCGCCGCCACAGGTACGCGACCGGACGCCACCCGCGACGGAGCCACCGCCGGATCCGCCGGCCCACGCGGCCCGGCGCGCTGCGACCGGACGGCACCGTGACCACGGTGGTCAGGCCCCTCCGGCCCGGTACCCGACGCCGCGCACCGTGGTGACGATCTTCGGGTTGTCGGGGTCGTGCTCGATCTTCGCGCGGAGACGCTGCACGTGCACGTTCACCAGACGGGTGTCCGCCTTGTAGTGGTAGCCCCACACCTGCTCGAGGAGCATCTCGCGCGTGAACACCTGGTTCGGCTTCTCGGACAGCGCCCGGAGCAGGTCGAACTCGAGCGGGGTCAGCGCGATCACCGTGTCGCCGCGGCGGACCTCGTGCCCGGCGACGTCGACCGTGAGGTCCCCGACGTGCAGGACGGTCGCGTCGGCCGCGGACGGCCGCAGCCGGGTGCGGATCCGGGCGACGAGCTCCTTCGGGTTGAAGGGCTTCACGACGTAGTCGTCGGCACCGTTCTCGAGGCCGGCGACGACGTCGGCGGTGTCGCCGCGGGCGGTGAGCATGATGATCGGCGTCCCGCTCTCGGCGCGGATCCGCTTGCACACCTCGATGCCGTCGATGCCCGGGAGCATGACGTCGAGGAGCACCAGGTCGGGCTTCGTGCTGTGGAACGCGTCGACGGCGTCGTTGCCGTCGGCGCTGAACTCCGGCTCGTAGCCCTCGGAACGGAGGACGATGCCGATCATCTCGGCGAGTGCCTGGTCGTCGTCGACGACGAGGATGCGCGGTGTCATGTGATGTGGACTCCGTGTGACGTGCGGTGGTGCCGGGTCGCACCTGCCACCTCACGATAGCCGAGGCCCCGTCGGGTGGCGTTTTCCGACAGGATGGGTGTCGACCGTGCTCCGCTGCGCGGCCGAGGGCGACGAGGGGGCGGCGATGTCCGATTGGCAGGTACCGGGTGGGTCCGGTGGGCCGGGTGCGCCCGGCGGGTCTGCTGGGTCTGGCATGTCCGGCGGGTCCGGCATGCCCGGCGGGTCCGGCGGGTCGCCGTCCTGGCCTGGAGGCGCGCAGCAGCCCGGCGGTCCGCAGCCGTCCGGCCCGTGGCCGGGTCCACAGCCCACACCGCCCCCGCCGGTCGGGTCACGCCCCGTCATCCCGTTGCGGCCGCTCGGCCTCGGTGACGTCCTCGGCGGTGCCTTCACGGTGTTCCGCCGCAACGCCCGCGTGCTCCTCCTCTGGAGCGTCCTGCTCAGCGGCGTCCTCGGGCTGCTGTCGACGCTCGTCAGCACCTTCGGCCAGCGCGCCGTGCAGTCGCGGATGCTCTCCGCGGTGGACGGCGGCAGCGGGAGCGGGACCGAAGCCGTCCTCGCCGGGTCCGTCACCCTGTGGCTCGTGCTGTCCGCCGGTCTGCCCTTCCTGGCGTCCCTCGGGCGCGGCTTCCTGGTCGCGCCGGTCGCCGCGGACACCGGGCAGCGGGTGCTCGGGCGCCGCGGGACCTTCCGCGGGATCTGGGCGCTCCTCGCCGGGCGCCGGTGGCCGGTCGTCGCCTGGATCCTCCTGCAGCTCGCGGCCGGGCTCGTGATCGGGATCGTGTTCGTCCTGCTGCTCGTCGGCTTCATCGCCGCGCTCGCCGCCGGGCGGTCGAACGCGTGGGGGTTCGTGCTCGCGATCCTCGGGCTGTTCGCCGGGTTCGGCGTCGTGCTGGTCTGGCTCGGCACCCGGTTCGCGTTCACCGTCCCGACCATCGCCCTCGAGGGCCGGACCGTCTTCGCCGCCGCGGCCCAGTCGTGGCGGCTCACCCGCGGAGCGTTCTGGCGCACGTTCGGCATCCTGCTGCTCGTGCAGGCGATGTTCGGCTTCGCGGTGTCGATCGCCTCGTTCCCCCTGACGATCGGTGCCGTGCTCATCGGTGGCACGTTCGACCCGCTCGGGCAGACCGACGTCTCGACCGGCACCGGCGTGGCCGGGGTCGTCGCGGTCGTGGTCGGCAGCCTGCTCGGGATCGCCGTGCAGTGCATCACCGACGTGCTGAGCGCGTCCGTCACGACGTTCCTGGCGATCGACCGGCGGATCCGGACCGAGGCGCTCGACCAGCGGATCGCGTCCCACCTCGAGACGGGGCAGCCCACCGACCCGTTCGCGCCGGCGCCGCAGGTGGTCCGTCCGCCGTGGCCCGGGCAGCAGCAGTGGGCCGGCCAGCAGCCCGGGTACGGCCAGCAGCCGTGGCCAGGCCAGCAGCAGGGCAACGGCCAGCAGCAGGGGCCGGCTCCGCAGCCGTGGCAGCCCGCGCCGCCGTCGCAGTGGCCGCAGCAGCAGCAGTGGGCGCCGCACCCGCCGGCGCAGGCGCAGGCACCGCAGCAGGCGCAGCCGCCGCAGCCGCCGCAGCAGGGGCAGCCGCCGCAGTGGGGTGGGGCGCCGGACCGTTTCCCGCCGGACGACCGCGCGTGACGGTCGACCCGGACGAGGCCCGCCGCCTGCTCGAACGTGAACTCGAGCGGTCCGAGTACGACGGCGCGCACGTGACCTGGTGGGACCGTGCCTCTCGGTCGTTCCTCGACTGGCTCGGCTCCTTCCGCGCGGACGGCCTCGGGTCGCCCGTCGTCGCGCACACCCTGCTCTGGGTCGCCGTCGTGGTGCTCGTGGCCGTCGTCGTCCTGGTGGTCGTCGCGCGCGGCCTCCCCCGCCGACGCGCACGGCTCGCCGGCACCGAGGTCGGCGGCGTGTTCGACGACGACGACCTCCGACCGGCACGTGCGATCGCCGACGAGGCCCGGGCCGCCCTCCGCGCCGGGGACTGGTCGCGCGCGGTGCTCGACGGCTACCGCGCGCTCGCTCGTGGCCTCGGCGAACGCGACCTCGTGCCGGACGTCCCCGGCGCCACGGCCCGCGCCATCGCCGGTCGCGCCGCGGTCGTGTTCCCGGCCGAGGCGACCCGACTCGACCGCGCCGCAGCGACCTTCGACGCCGTCCGGTACCTCGACGTGGCCGCGACCGAGGCCGCGGCGCGCGACGTCCTCGACACCGAGCACGCCGTGCGTGTCGCTCGCCCGGCCCGCACCACCCCGGCGGTGCCCGCGTGACCGCGACGACGACCGCCCCGGCCGGACGTGCCGCGCCCCGGCGGGAGGGCCGCGGGTCCCGCCTCGCCTTCTGGGTCGCGGTGGTCCTCGTCGGCCTGCTGCTCGCCGCCCTGACCGCGGTGGTCCAGAGCAGCGACGGCCCGGGGAGCGCCGAGCTCGACCCGACGTCCGCCACCGCGAGCGGGTCGAAGGCGCTCGTCCGGGTGCTGGAACGGCAGGGCACCGACGTCCGGGTCGTCGACCGCGCCGACGACGTCACCGGCGGCACCGTGTTCGTCGACGACGCACGGGGCGTGCTCGACCCGGCCGTCGCCCGGCGTCTCGCACGGGAGGCATCGCACGTCGTGCTCGTCTCCACCGGCGCCGCGACGCTCGACGCCTTCGGGCTCGACGTCGAGCCGGCCGCGCAGGTCGGCGGGAGCGACACGGTCTCCACCCGGACCTGCGACGTCCCGGCAGCCGCGGACGCCCGACGGATCACGACGGCAGGGGTCGCCTACCGGGTGCCCGACGGCGACCCGGCCCCCACCGGGACGACGCTGTGCGCCCCGAGCGGCAGCGGTGACGAGCGTGCCTACGGCCTCGTGCAGACCACGACCCGCGGCGGGGACGTGACCCTGGTCGGCACGACCGCGGCGTTCCGGAACGACACGATCACCACGGCGGGCAACGCGGCACTCGCCCTCGGTCTGCTCGGCGCGGACGACTCGCTCACCTGGTACACGCCGACCCCGGGTACGCCCGACGCAGCGCCGACGCTCGGCACCCTCGCGCCGCCGTGGGTCCCGAGCGCGCTGGCGCTGCTCGCCCTCGTGGCGGTCGCCGCCGGCGTCTGGCGCGGACGACGACTCGGTCCGCTCGTCGTCGAGCGGATGCCCGTCGTCGTGCGCGCGGCGGAGACGACCGAGGGACGGGCCCGCCTCGCCGCCCGGACCCGCGACCGCACGCACGCCCTCGACACCCTGCGCGTCGCCGCCGTCCACCGGATCGGTCGGCGCCTCGGGCTCCCCCGTTCCGCGCACGTCGACGACGTCGTCCGCGCCGCGGCCCGCGCCACCGGCATCCCGGACGCCCGGGTCGGCGCCGTGCTCGTGGGCGGCACCACCCCGGACGACCGCGCGCTCGTCGCCGGAGCGGCCGCGCTCGACGACCTCGAACGCGCCGTCGCCGCCGCGACCGGCGGCCACCAGACCGACCACGACCGACGAGGAGCACGACCGTGACCGATCCGTCCCCCACCCAGACCCCGCAGCCGTCGCCTGCCGCCGACCCGCTCCGCGACGCCTTCGGCCGGCTCCGCGCCGAGGTCGGCAAGGCCGTCGTCGGGCAGGAGGGCGCGGTGTCCGGCATGATCGTCGGCATCCTGGCCCAGGGGCACGTCCTGCTCGAGGGCGTCCCCGGGGTCGCGAAGACCCTGCTGGTCCGGAGCCTCGCCGCCGCGATGTCGCTCGACACCAAGCGCATCCAGTTCACCCCCGACCTGATGCCCGGCGACGTCACCGGTTCACTCGTGTACGACGCCTCGACGGGGACCTTCCCGTTCCGCGAGGGCCCCGTGTTCACGAACGTGCTGCTCGCCGACGAGGTGAACCGGACGCCCCCGAAGACGCAGTCCGCGCTGCTCGAGGCGATGGAGGAACGGCAGGTCAGCGTCGACGGCGACGCACGGCCGCTCCCCGACCCGTTCTTCGTGGCGGCGACGATGAACCCGATCGAGTTCGAGGGCACCTACACGCTGCCCGAGGCGCAGCTCGACCGCTTCCTCATGAAGCTCACCCTCGACGTACCCCCGCGGGATGTCGAGTGGCAGGTGCTCCGCCGACACGCGGACGGCTTCGTGCCGCGCGACGTCCGGTCGGCCGGCATCGTCCCCGTGGTCGGCGTCGACGAGGTCCTCGCCGCCCAGCGCGCGGTCCGTGCGGTCGGTGCGCGTGACGACGTGCTGGCGTACATCGTCGACCTCGCCCGCGCCACCCGACAGGCGCCGTCGGTCCGGGTCGGCGTCAGCCCCCGCGGCGCGACCGCGCTGCTCGCCGCGGCGAAGGCCTGGGCGTGGCTCACGGGCTACGAGGCGATCACCCCCGACCACGTGCAGGCCATGCTCCTGCCGGTCTGGCGACACCGCCTCCGGGTCGCCGCGGACGCCGAACTCGAGGGCGTCGGCGCGGACGGCGTCCTGCAGCAGGTGCTCGAGCAGGTCCGGGTGCCGATCTAGTGGCGGTCTCCGGCCGGTTCGTCGCGCTGCTCGCCGTCGCGATCGTGCCCACCGTGCTGCTCGGCACCGGGTGGGCCGGTGCGGCGTGGGCGGGCGTGGTGCTCCTCGCCGCGGTGCTCGACGTGCTGCTCGCCGCCGACCTCGGGCAGATCCGGGTCGAACGGCGGATGCCGCGACTGGCACGCCGCGACACCACCGCCGACGGCACCCTCGTGCTGGTCAACGACGGCTCCCGCACGCTGCGCGGCGTCGTCCGCGACATGTGGGAGCCCTCGGCCGGTCACGCGCCCCGTCGAACGCGCCTGCAGGTCCCCGCCGGCGAACGACGCACCGCCCGGATGCGGTTCGCACCGTTCCGCCGGGGGCGTCGGGTGAGTGCCGGGGTGGCCGTCCGGGCGTTCGGCCCGCTCGGCCTGGCCGCCCGGCAGCGGGTCCTCGACGCGCCGGCCGAACTCGTCGTCACCCCGCCGTTCCGGTCGCGTCGGCACCTGCCCTCGCGACTCGCACGGCTCCGGGAGCTCGACGGTGAGACGACCCTGCAGCTCCGCGGGCACGGCACCGAGTTCGACTCGCTGCGGGACTACGTGCGCGGCGACGACGTCCGGTCGATCGACTGGCGGGCGACGGCTCGACGCCAGGACCTCGTCGTCCGCACCTGGCGCCCGGAACGCGACCGGCGGGTGATCGTCGTGGTCGACGCCGGCCGCGCCGGTGCCGGCCGGGTCGACGACGAACCGCGGCTCGACACCTTCATCGAGTCCGCCCTGCTGCTCGGGGCACTCGCGGCGGCCGCGGGCGACCGGGTCGACCTCGCCGTGCTCGACGACGCCGTCCGCGGTCGCGTGCACGGCGCCACCCGCACGGACGTCGTCCAGCGCTTCGGCGAGACCCTGGCGCTCGCGGAGCCCGGGCTCGCGGCCACCGACTGGTCCGCCGTCCCGGGCCTGGTCGACTCGATCACCACGTCACGCGCGTTCGTCGTGCTCGTCTCGAGCCTCGACTCGGTCGGCGCGTCCGGCGACCTCCTCGCGGTGCTCCCGCGGCTCACCCGCCGGCACGCCGTGCTCGTGACGTCCGTCACCGACCTGACCGTCGAGCGGATGGCACGGGGAGAGGCGAGCGGGGCCCTGGAGCCGACCACCGGGCGACCGGGGCGACGGGGCGGACGCACGCCGTCCCTCCCGGCCCGTGCGGAGCGCGACGTCTACCGGAGGGCCGCCGCGGAACGCACCCTGCTCGACGCCGACGGCATCGCCGACGTCGCCCGCCGGGCGGGTGCAGAGGTGGTCCGGGCGACGCCGGACCAGGTGCCACCGCTCGTCGCCGACGCCTACATCCGGGCGAAGGCGACCGGACGGCTGTAGCGGGGCGGCGTCAGCCGGCCACGAGCGAGGTGCTGCCGCGCTCGAACTCCTCGAGGTCGCCGCGCTCCCCGGCGCGGTGCGCGCGGCCCCCGAGCACCCACTGGTACCAGAGCACCGCGGCGAGCGCGACCGTGCCGATGCCGATCTTCACCGGCCACGGCCAGTCCTGGCGCGTCACCGTGCCCTCGACGAGGCCGGAGAGCAGCAGCGTCAGGGCGAGGCCGACGGCGATCGTGATGAGGGCGCGGCCGTCCTCGGCGAGGGCCTGCGCACGCGTGCGGGCACCGGGGGCGACCCACGACCAGAAGATCATCAGGCCGGCCGCGGCCGCGAGGAACACCGAGTAGAGCTCGAGCTGCCCGTGCGGGGCGATGTACAGGAAGAAGTCGCCGAGGCGCCCCTCGGAGTGCATGATCGCCGCCGAGACACCGAGACTGATCGCGTTCTGCCCGATCGAGAACGGGACGAACAGGCCCGTGATGCCGAACGCCACCATCGTCGCCGCGATGTACGCGTTGTTCGTCCAGACCTGCGCGGTGAACGCCCCGAGGCCGTGGTCCGAGTAGTAGGCCTGGAAGTCCTGCGTCGCGTACCGTCGGAGCGCCTCGGGCGTGCCGAACGTCGCCGTCGCGCCCGGCGTCGTGCTGATCCAGACCGCGACGATCGCGGCGATCGCCGCCGTGGCCACGGCGACCCAGATCGTCACCCAGCGGATCCGGTACAGGGCGGCCGGCAGCTGCACGACGAAGAACGTCGTGACGGCCGTGACCGGGTCGACGGGGGTGCCGGTGAAGCGGAGCCGGGCACGGAAGAGGGTCAGGGACAGTCGGTCGCCGACCGCCGTCCGGGGTGCGGCTCGGCGGATGCGGGCGAGGTCGGTCGCGGCCTGTTGGTAGCCGGAGACCAGGCGGTCGACGTCCGCGCCGGAGGCGTGCCGGGCGCGGGCGAGCCGGTCGAGTTCCTGCCACCGCTCGCGGTGCACCTCGCTGTAGGCGTCCAGGTCCACGCGTCTCCCCCCGCTCGTCGTGCTGCGTCGTGCTGCCGTGCCGTTCGTCCGTTCGTGCCGGTCCTGCTTGTCGTGCTCTGTCGTGCCGTCGTGCTGGTCGTGCCGTTCGTGCACTGTCGTGCTGGTCCGGCTGGTCCTGCTGGTCCTGCTGGGCGCCGGGCCGGGGCCGTCCTGGGCGACCGGCGACGGTCTCCGCCATGATGATCCCATGCCGAAGACCCGCGCGCCGCGTGACCTCGCCGATCCCCGCTTCGTCCGCGCGCTCGACGACCCGGGTGACGAACTCGTCGTCGGCGAGGCCGTCGCGCTCGACGTGCAGCCCGCCGGCATCGCCCTGCGGCTCGCGGCGGCGCTCCTCGACGCGGTGTGCGTCCTCGCGCTCTACCTCATGCTCCTGGCCGGGCTGTCCCGCGTCTGGCCGAGCGACCTGGACGACGCCTGGGCCGCCGCACTCGACATCGGGGTGCTCGTCGGCGTGCTCGTGCTCGTGCCCGCCGCGGTCGAGACCGTCACGCGCGGCAAGAGCGTCGGCCGCTTCGCCACCGGCACCCGGGTGGTGCGGCTCGACGGCGGCGCGATCGGCTTCCGGCACGCGTTCACCCGGGCCCTCGTCGGGCTGTTCGAGCTCTGGATGACCCTCGGCTCGGTGGCCCTGCTCGTCGCCCTGTTCGGCACGCGTCCCCGGCGACTCGGGGACCTGCTCGCCGGCACCTTCGTGCAGCACGAGCGGGCCGCGAAGCACCGCGATCCCGAGGTGCTCCTGCCCGTCGAGCTCGTGCAGTGGACCGGGGTGGCCGACGTGTCGGCGCTCCCGCAGCGCCTCGAGAACCGGCTCGGCGCGTTCTTCCGCGGTGCGGCCGACCTGCGTCCGGAGGCGCGGGAGGCCACGGCGCGGACCCTCGCGGCGGCGGTCGCGGAGTACGCGCACCCCGTGCCGCCCGTGCACCCGGAGGTCTTCCTCGCTGGCGTCGTCGTGCTGCGGCGGTCGCGGGACGTCCGGGCGCTGCGCTCCCGGGCCGAGGTGCTCGACCGCGCTGCCGAGGCCGCGACGGCGCGGCCGCCGGGCTTCCCGCGCTGAGGCGCGGCGGCGCCTCGGCGCGCCGGCGCAGGCCGCGCTCGCGCCTCGCACAACGCAAGTCACCCCGAACCACGCGATCGCGTGGTTCGGGGTGACTTCGGTTGTGCGGAACGGCGACGGGCGGGCGGCCGCGCCCGCGGGCCGCGCCCGCGAACCGCGCCCGCGGGCGGCGCCGCCGGGCGCCTCAGCCGCGCCCGCGGCTCAGTAGCGGTAGTGCTCCGGCTTGTACGGGCCCTCGACCGGCACGCCGATGTACGCGGCCTGCTCCGGGCGGAGCTCGGTGAGCGCGACACCGAGGGCGTCGAGGTGCAGGCGTGCGACCTTCTCGTCGAGGTGCTTCGGCAGCACGTACACGCCCGTCGGGTACTCCTCGAGCCGGGTGTGGAGCTCGATCTGCGCGAGGACCTGGTTGGTGAACGAGTTGCTCATCACGAAGGACGGGTGCCCGGTCGCGTTGCCGAGGTTCATCAGCCGCCCCTCGGACAGCACGAGGATCGACCGGCCGGTCGGCAGACGCCACTCGTGCACCTGCGGCTTGATCTCGACCTTCTCGACCCCGGGCAGTGCCTCGAGCCCGGCCATGTCGATCTCGTTGTCGAAGTGCCCCACGTTCGCGACGATCGCCAGGTGCTTCAGCGCGAGCATCTCGTCGACGCCGACGACGCCGAGGTTGCCCGTGCAGGTGATGACCATGTCGACCTGGTCGGCGACGTCCGCCAACCGTGCCACCTGGTAGCCGTCCATCGCGGCCTGCAACGCGCAGATCGGGTCGACCTCGGACACGATGACGCGGGCACCCTGGCCGCGCAGCGCCTCGGCCGCGCCCTTGCCGACGTCGCCGTAGCCGACGACGAACGCGACCTTGCCGCCGATGAGGACGTCGGTCGCACGGTTGAGGCCGTCGGGCAGCGAGTGCCGGATGCCGTACTTGTTGTCGAACTTCGACTTCGTCACCGAGTCGTTGACGTTGATCGCCGGGAACTTCAGCTCGCCGGTGCGGGCGAGCTCGTACAGCCGGTGGACGCCCGTGGTGGTCTCCTCCGTCACGCCCTCGATCTCCGCGGCGATGCGGGTCCAGCGGTCGGACGACTCCTGCAGCGAGGCTGCGACGGTCTCGAGGACGATCTTCCACTCGGCACTCGCGTCGGCACCGGCGTCCGGCACGCGGCCCGCTGCCTCGGCGTCGGCACCGGTGTGCACGAGCATGGTGGCGTCACCGCCGTCGTCGAGGATGAGGTTCGGGCCGGCCCAGTCCGCCCCGGCCGCTGCTGCCTCGGCCGTCCAGTCGAAGATGCGGCTGGTGCACCACCAGTACTCCTCGAGCGTCTCGCCCTTCCAGGCGAACACCGGCACGCCGGCGGTCGACTCCGGGGTCCCCGTCGGACCGACCGCGATCGCCGCGGCCGCTTCGTCCTGCGTGGAGAAGATGTTGCAGCTGGCCCAGCGGACCTGCGCCCCGAGCGCCACCAGGGTCTCGATCAGGACGGCCGTCTGCACCGTCATGTGCAGGGACCCGGCGATGCGCGCGCCGGCGAGCGGCTGCGCCGCGCCGAACTCCTCGCGCAGGGACATCAGCCCGGGCATCTCGTTCTCGGCGAGGCGGATCTGGTGGCGGCCCGCCTCGGCGAGCGAGAGGTCGGCGACGCGGAACGGTGCTGCGGTACGGGCTTCGGTGGGCATGCCCACCAGTCTTCCACGCCGGGAGGCGCGGGTCGTCAGACGACGTCGGTCACGTGGGGCGTGCCTCCAGTCCGGCCCCCTGTGGAGGACTGGACCGGACCGGTCGCGACCGTCAGTCGGCGTCGCGGCGGAGCGGCTCCCGCCGCACCACCTGCCAGCCGCGGGGCACCCGCAGGGTGGCCGCGTGCCGCGCGCACAGGTCGTAACCGTGCGGTTCGACCCGGGTGGAGAGCGGGCCGACGACGACCATCGAGTCGCCGTAGTCGTACGTCAGGGTCGACGCAGCGCTCGCGCCGCAGGCGACCTTGCTGCAGATCCTCACGTCCATACCGACCACGACCCTAGCGGAGTGCGGCTGCCGGGCACCGCGCGCGTACGATGTGGGGATGCGTCGCAGGACTCCCCTCGTCACCCCGGTGGAACGCGGCCGGGGCCGTTCCCGGCACGGTCGGGGCGGACGCTCGAGCGTGACCGGACCGGACCTCGCACCCGTCATCACGCGTGCCGAGACGTTCGACCGGATCGTCGGGGACACCGCCCACTACCTCATCGGGCTCTGGCCCGACGAGCTTGCCGGCGTCGTCTTCCAGGTCGCCGACATGCCCACCGACACCACCGTGCCCGACCACATGCCGCGGTGGCGCGTCGACCGCGAGGCCCGTCGCGTGACCGTCTTCCGGATCCCGGTCGAGCGGGTCACCCGGAGCCCCGAGAAGGACGACACCGACAAGCGGGTCATCATCGAGACGGCGGTGTTCCGCGCGGTGGGCGAGCTCATCGACAAGGACCCGTGGGACCTGGCGCCGGACCGCTACCGCCACTGGTGAGCTGAGCGCGGGCCGCCCGGCTCGCACCGCGCGCCGCGCGCCGCGCGCCGCGCGCGAGCGCCCCGCGCGTCAGGGGTAGACGCGGACCGGCGTCGACACCTCGGTCGCCGCGCGCACCGGGAAGCCGGCGATCCCGTCGTTGCTCTCGTAGGTCACGCCGGCCATCAGGCCCCTCGTGCCGGTCAGGGTGAGCTGCTTCGACACCGGCACGGACACCGTGCTCGTGCCGCCGGCGACGACGTCGACCTGCTGCTCCTCGTCACCAGACCGGATCGTGACGTCGGCGTCGGAGCGCGTCGGGTTCACCAGCGTCAGCCGCGCGCCGTCCCCGGGTGCGACCGCGGTGATCGTCGATGCCCCGAGCGGCTCGGCGGAGGCGAACCAGCCCAGGTCGGTGCGGTCGTCCTCGGTGGGCGTCGTGGTGCGGGCCCCGGCCACGATCGGCTCGGTCGACGTGACGGTGAACGAGTACCGGCCGTCCGGGAAGTCGTCGAGGGCGACGTCGGTCACGACGCCGGGCTCCGCGGTGGCGTTGACGGTCGAGCCGCCGCCGTCCGCGGTGGTGATGCCGAGGGTGACACGGGCGGCCTGCGACCCGGGCACGAACAACCGGACGATCGGGGCGGCGTCGGCGGTGTCGTCACCGCGCTGGGCCTCCTGCGCGCCCTGCAGCACGACGCCCGGGATGATCTGCGTCCGTGCCGGTGCAGCTCCGCCGGAGACGACGTCGAAGCCGCCAGGGGTGAGCGTGCGGACGATCGACTCCTGCATGTGCGCGACGATCTGGCCGCCGGACGACACGACGTGCACGACGGTCGAGCCCTGGTCGGACACGAAGCCCGACAGCGGCACGACCTTCTGCGTGTTCGGCGCGACGACGATGCCGGTGGTGCCGGGTGCGCTGACGGTGCCCGAGTCGTCGTAGATCGACAGGTCGACCGTGGCGTTGACGTCGGTCGGGTTCGACAGGGTCACGAGGCTGGTGCGCCCCGTCTCGGTCGAGCCGCCGACGAGCCACGTGGACTGGCTCGGGTCGTCGCACGACGCGGCCCCGATGCCGACGAGGTCGCCGCTGGAGACGCTCTGGTAGCTGCTGCCCGCGACCTGCGGCGTGGTGTCGCCGGCCGGGGCGGTGAGGAGGCGCGGGTCGCTGCCTCCGGTCGTCGACGCCCCGAGCGACGAACGCTCGACGGTCGACCCGGTGGTGGCGGTCGCGACCGTGGCGGAGCCGACGGTGCTCGCCTTGGTGGCGTCGTTGCCGGCGTCGTCGGACAGGCGGAGCGCGCTGCCGGCGCACACCCGCTCGGCGTCGGCCGGCACGGGGACGACCGTCTTGCCGGCGGGCCGGCCCGGGTCGGACTCGGTGCCGAACGCGTGCGCAGCGGTGACGGCGCCGGCGGCGACGACCACGGCGACCGCGGTGGCGGTGCCCCGGACGACCCAGCGGCGGACGGAGGCGGGGGTGGTGCTCATTCGTCGCGCTCCTCGTCGAAGGTGGTGGCGGGTTCCTCGGCCTCGATGACGTTCGAGGTGGCACGGCGACGGCGGGGCGCGGTCGGCACCGCGAGCAGGGCCGCGGCACCGAAGACCACGCCGAGCACGACGAGGTAGAGCACGTGCGTGGCCTGCGCCGCGGCCGACCCGGTGGAGGTCCGGTCGACGTCGCCCTCGAAGTGGAACAGCTGCCCGCTCGTCGTCTCGCCGATGCTCGTGAAGAGCGCGTTCTGCCCGATCGCTCCCGCCGCACGGTCGTGCACCTCCTGCGCCGCGGAACCGCTCGAGCCGCGGGAGGCGTCGGATGCGTCGGAGGCGTCCGAGACGTCGTCGAGGAGCACGAAGCTCACGCCGAGCTGCCGGAGGGCCGGCTCGGGGTCGTAGCCGCTGCGGCTCGCGAGGTTGCCGGCGAGGGTCGCGAGCTGCGCCCCCGAGCGGCTCAGTGTCAGCGCGGTGGAGTCGAGCGTCGACTGGTCGTCGAGCGTCGACCCCTGGCCGCGCTCGAGCGCCACCGCGAGCGAACCGTCGCTCTGCGGTTCGACCACGAGCGTGCCGACGTCGGGGTTGGCCTGCGCCTCGGCGTTGACGTACGCGCTGAGCACCCGGCCCGTGGTGGGCTGGATGACCGCGTTGCCGAGGTAGAAGGCGGCGAAGGCCGGGGCGACCGCGACGCCCGCCAGCACCGTCGCGACGAGGCCCGTGACCGGTGCGAGCCGGGGCAGCACGTCGATGCCGATGCACGCCGCCGCGACGATGGCGAGCCAGTAGACGGAGAGCCCGCTGCCCGGCCAGATGATCGTGGTGGTCGACCCGACGCCCGTGACGGTCACGTGGGTCGCCGCGAACGCGGTGGCGAAGCCGAGCAGGGCGACGACGAGCGATCCGCCCGCGACGGCCCAGCGGTGGCCGAGCATCGCCCCGATGGCCGCGGCGGCGATCGGGAGCGCGAGGACCGCCATGAGCACCGGCAGGATCGCGGTCAGCGTCGCCAGGCCCGCCGTCGTCGGGAGCCAGCCGCTCCAGTCGGGCACCGGCTGGCCGATGGCGAGCTGGAACGCGGACGGCGCGCGGGTGGTCGAGGGGACGCCGGGGTCGGCGAACACCGCGAGCACGTTCCCGCGTGTGACCTGGGCGATCACGAGGGGCAGGAACAGCACCGCGGCGGGCACCGGGATGAACACCCGGCGGTGCGCCCGGCGCCAGCCCACGACGAGCGAGACCACCCAGGCGACGAGGAGCACCGGCAGCAGCGACGGTGCCGAGGCGGCGACGACGGCGAACAGCAGCGAGGCGCCGGAGGCCCACGCCCAGGAGCGGTGCGCCTCGAGCACGGCGAGGAACAGCCACGGCAGGAGCACGTGCGCGATGACCGCGCCGAGGTGCCCGCTCGTGACGGCGCCGACGAGCGTCGGGGCGATCGTGTAGAGCGCCGCGCCGATCGCGGGCACCCAGGTCCGGGTCGTGACCTTGCGGATCGCGAACCACGAGCCGAGCGCGGCCACCGGGAACGCGACGAGCATCACCAGGACGACCGAGGTCGACGGCGACCAGAAGGTGACGGAGCCGAGGACGGCGACGACCGCGGCGAACGGGTCGGACGGCCCGGTGAACCCGGTACCGATCGAGTGCCAGCCGTAGCCGACGTTCTGCCAGAGCCGGGCGACGTCGGTGCTCAGTGGGAGCAGTCCCCCACCGGTGAGCGCCGGCGAACCGAGCAGCGGGTACAGGGTCACGACGCTGAGGACGGCCGCGGCCAGGACGACCCAGATCCCGCCGTCGCCGAGGAACGAGGCGCGGGCGATCGGGGCGTCCTCGACGCGCGCGAGTTCGACGTCGCGCGAGGTCGTCCGGTGTTCGTGCACCCGGCGCCAGCTGACGCGCAACGGTTCGACCGCCGCCCAGCCGAGCTGCTTCTTCCGGGCGAGGACCGTGCGGGCACGGCCGACCCCGCCGCCGAACGCGACCGCGAACGCCGCCGCGAGCTCGGCGCTGACGGCCGCCGGGTGCTTGGCGACAAGGTGCCCGACGGCACGCCCGATCGCGAACGGCACGAGGGTGAGCCAGTGGATCCAGAGCACCCCGACGGGCGCGTACGTCATCCGTCGGTGCAGCTGCGCCTGCCGGTGCATCCGCACGCGCCGCCCCTCGGAGACGCGCTTGCGGCCGAACTCCTCGATCGGGCCGGCCGTGGTCACGCGGGCCTCCGGGACGACCGCGACGCGGTGGCCGGCCAGGCGCACGCGGACGCAGAAGTCGAGCGCCGCGTCGACGTTCGGCAGCGCCGGGTCGAAGCCGCCGAGTTCGTTCCAGACCGACCGGCGGACGAGCATGCCGCCAGCGGCGACCGCGAGCACGTCGGTGTGCCGGTCGTGCTGGCCCTGGTCGAGTTCGTCCTGCACGAGGACGATGGACCGGCCGAAGCGGGTCATGCTCTCGCCGAACGCGCGGATCACCGACGGGTCGTCGACCGACACCAGCTTCGGCCCCGCGACGACGACCGACGGGGCGATCTCGACGGCGGAGAGCAGGTCGGCGAGGGCGGTCGGCGACGGGGCGTTGTCGTGCCCGAGCAACCAGAGCCACTCGTCGACGGGTTCGTCGCCGGCGCGCGGCGCTTCGCGCTCGCCGCGAGCGACGGCCTCGCCGAAGGGGCGACCGGCGGGCAGGCGGAGGAGTTCGGCGGATCCGCCGAACGACAGGTCGGCGGTCGAGCCGTCGGTCGACCCGACGTCGACGACGACCAGGTTCTCGGGGTGACGGGTCTGGGCGGCGAGGGCGTCCAGGGTCCGGTCGAGGTGGTCCGCCCCGTTGGCGGCGACGAGGATCGCGGTGACCCGGGGCTGAGCGGAACTGGGCTGCATGACGGGCGTCACTCTACGGTCTGGAGGCGCGGTGCCGGTCGCGCAGGTCGGCGCGCCGTGAAGCTGTGGGCGCGCTCACCGCACGGTGCGTGACGGACGGGAGGCGCGCCTCCAGGGCGACTACGCGCGCTTCCGCAGCTTGCGGCGTTCACGCTCGGACAGGCCACCCCAGATGCCGAAGCGCTCGTCGTTCTCGAGTGCGTACTCGAGGCACTGCGACCGGACCTCGCACGAGGTGCAGATCTTCTTGGCCTCGCGCGTCGAGCCGCCCTTCTCGGGGAAGAAGGCCTCGGGGTCGGTCTGCGCGCAGAGCGAGTCGACCTGCCAGGCGAGCGGGTTCTCCTCGTCGTCGGTCTCCGGACGGCGGACACCCGGGACGCCGAGCGCGACGGGGTCGACGTGCCAGTCCTCCGGTACTCCGGCGTGGAAGTCGGAACCGTTCACCCTGATCACCCCTGACGTCTCGATAACGGGACCACAACAATTGCTGTCGTGCCTGTAATTACAGCGGTGTCATTCGCGAGAGTCAAGTCGCGGATCATAGAAGGTGCTGCCGGTTCCGGCGTGTCATGTCCCCCGTACGGGCGTGTCGCGCCCGGTCTGTCCGGGCTTCGGGGGACAGCGGACGCGCGCGATCGCCGCGTCCGGGGGCTCAGCCGATGCGCCGGCGGGCCTCCCACGCGCTCGTGACCATCTCGTCGAGCGTGTGCCGCATCGCCCAGTCGAGGTCTCGCGCCGCGGCCTCGCCGGTGGCGACGATGCGCGCCGGATCGCCGGGGCGACGCGGTGCGACCTCCGGCTCGAAGGCGATGCCGGTGCCCGTCGCCATCGCGTCCATGATCTGCCGGACGCTCACGCCGTCGCCGCTGCCGAGGTTGTAGGCGCGCTCGAGGGTCTCCCCCGCCTCGAGCTTCTGCGCGGCCACGGCGTGCGAGCGCGCGAGGTCGGCGACGTGGATGTAGTCACGCACGCACGTGCCGTCCGGCGTGTCGTAGTCGTCGCCGTTGATCCGCGGGGTGCGGCCGGCGAGCAGCGCCTCGAACACGAGCGGGAAGAGGTTGTGCGGGCTGGCGTCGTACAGGTCCGGCTCCCCGGAGCCGACGACGTTGAAGTAGCGGAGCGACGTCGTGGTGAAGCCGGCGGCGACCTCCATGTCGCGGAGCAGCCACTCGCCGATGAGCTTCGACTCGCCGTACGGCGACTCGGGGGCCTTCGGGGTGTCCTCGACGACGGTCTCGACGTCCGGGGTGCCGTACACGGCGGCGCTCGACGAGAACACGGCCTTCGTCACACCGTTCTCCGCCATCGCGCGGAGGAGGGTCACCATGCCCGTGACGTTCTGCTCGTAGGTGTGGAGCGGACGCTCGACCGAGACCCCGGCGTACTTGAAGCCGGCGACGTGCACGACGCCGGTGACGTGGTGGTCGCGCAGGGTCCGCGCCACGAGGTCCCCGTCGAGGATCGAGCCCTCGACGAAGGGCACGTCCTCGGGCACGAACGCCCGGAACCCGCTGGACAGGTCGTCCAGCGCGACGGTGTCGATGCCCGCTGCACGCAGCGCTCGGACGACGTGGGACCCGATGTACCCGGCACCGCCGGTGACCAGCCAACTCATGCTGGCCACGCTAGCGGAACCGGATCGCCCCGCGCCTCGCCGCGGCGTGCGGCTTCACGCACCCGTCGCGATGAACACCGTCGACGTGACACCGTCGGTCGAGTCGGCCTCGACCGTGACGTCGCCCTCGTCCGGCGTGATGTAGCAGGACTCCCCCTGGCGGAGGAGCGTCGCGGAGGTCGCACCGACCAGGGTGACCACGCCGGCCGTGCAGATCGCGATGGACGGACCCGTCAGTGGGGCGACGCCGCCGGAGCCCAGGCCGACCGGACGCCCGTCGCCGGTGACGCGCAGCAGGGCGAAGCCGACCCCCTCCGGAGCGAACCGGTCGACGCCCGGGCCCGCGGCCTCGGGCTCGAGGACCGGTGCGGGGTAGGCGGTGAAGTCGAGGACGTGGAGGAGCTCCGCCACGTCGACGTGCTTCGGCGTGAGCCCGCCGCGGAGCACGTTGTCCGACGGCGCCATCAGCTCGATGCCGAGGCCGTCGAGGTACGCGTGGATGTTGCCGGCGGGCAGGTACATCGCCTCGCCCGCAGCCAGGGTGACGCGGTGCATGAGGAGGGAGACCACGACGCCCGGGTCGCCGGGGTAGGCCGCGGCGAGGTCCCGCGCGGTCGCGGTGTTCGGCGTCTGCGCGTCGTCGGGCAGTGCGGCGGCGAGGTCGCTCACGGCCTGCACGACCGCCAGGGCCGAGGCGTCGGCGGTCTCGAGCCAGCGCACCGTGTCCTCGAGTCCGTGCTGCAGGTGCACGTGCAGCGGCCCGAGGCGTCCGGTGCCGGCGTCGAGCAGGTCGACCTCGGCGATGGTCTCGTCGACCGGGCGGAAGCCGCTCAGCGCCTCGAACCGCTCGCTCAGCGCCACGACGAGCTCGGGCTTCGGGAACGGGTCCTTGTAGTTCCGCGCCGGGTCGTCGATCGGGATGCCGGCGGCTTCCTCACGCTCGAACCCCTCGCGCGCCTGCTCGGGCGTCGGGTGGGCCTGCAGCGACAGCGGGGCCGCGGCGGCGAGCACCTTGAGGAGGAACGGCAGCCCGGTCCGGTCGGCGCCGAGGGCGGTCTCCGGCTCGGCGGCGATCCAGTCGTGGAGCGTGTCGGCGCCGCCGACCATCGCGGGGTTCACGACGACGCTCGGGCTCCCCGGGTGCGCGCCGAGCCAGAGCTCGGCCTGCGGGGCTCCGGTGACGGTGCGGCCGAGGAGTTCGGGGATGGCGGTGACGGAACCCCAGGCGTAGTCGCGGGGCGTGTTCGTGATGCCGAGGAACATGCGCACGAGCCTATCGGCGCCACCGTAGACTCTCCGCGATGTCCAGCAGCACGGTGGAGATGCCCACACGACGGTCCCTCCGTACCTCGTCCCCGCGGTCGACCGACCCGACCAGGTGGGACATCCAGGGACTCCGCGCGTTCGCGGTGCTCGCCGTCGTGCTCTACCACCTGTGGCCGAACCGGCTGCCCGGCGGCTTCGTCGGCGTCGACGTCTTCTTCGTCATCTCCGGCTTCCTGATCACCGGGCACCTGCTCCGCGAGGTCGTGTCCACCGGCCGGATCGGGCTCGCCGGCTTCTGGTCACGGCGGGCGAAGCGCTTGCTGCCCGGTGCGTTCCTCACCATCCTCGCCACCGGCACCGCGGTCCTGCTCTGGGTGCCGAGCGCGCTCTGGGGGCAGTACGGCCGCGAGCTCATCGCCTCGACGGTCTACGTGCAGAACTGGCAGCTCGCGGCGGACGCGGTGGACTACCTCGCGCAGGGCAACCAGCCGTCGCCGTTCCAGCACTTCTGGTCGCTGTCGGTCGAGGAGCAGTTCTACATCGCACTGCCGCTGCTGCTGCTCGGTGCGCTCTGGCTCGGTCGCCGTGCCCGCCGCGGGCAGGTGTCACCGGTCACGGTGGCGCGGGTGCTGCTCGGCGCGGTCGTCGTGCTGTCGCTGGTGTGGAGCATCGTGCAGACGCAGACCTCCCCCGGCGTCGCCTACTTCTCCACCGCGACCCGCGCGTGGGAGTTCGCACTCGGTGGCCTCGCGGCGACGGTCCCGCTCACGGCGCCGCGCACCACGCCGGCTCGGACGGTGCGCGTCGTCGGTGCCTGGCTCGGCGCGGCCGCGCTCGTGGCGTCGCTGTTCCTCATCACGGCGTCGACGCCCTTCCCAGGGATCGCCGCGGCACTGCCCGTCGCCGGCGCGGGGCTCGTCGTGCTCCTCGGCGGCCACTCCGGCCTGCAGCGCATCGGTCGGTTCGCCCCGATCGGGTTCACCGGGCGGATCTCCTACGCCGTCTACCTCTGGCACTGGCCCGCCGTCGTCATCCTGCCGATCGCCCTGCGCCACGAGCTGAGGGCGAAGGACAAGGTCGCGATCCTGGTCGGCGCGTTCGTCATCGCCTCGATCACCACGCTGCTCATCGAGGAACCGCTCCGGTTCTCGGGCTGGGTGAAGGCCCTGCGCCCGCGCCGTGTCGCCCTCTACGGCGCGCTCGCCACGGTCCTCGTCGCCGCGCTCGGGGCCGCGTCGCTCACCGCGCTGCACGTGCAGCAGGTCCAGGCGGCACAGTTCGCCGACAACCTGCGCCGGGGCGACGTCGCGTGCTTCGGTGCCGCGGCCGACATCGCCGCCGCGAAGCCCTGCGTGAACCCGCGGCTCGCCGACGTCCGGGTGCCGGCGGCGTCGATCGCGGCGACGGACGACTCGAACCGGCCGGCGTGCTGGTCGAACGTGACGGACGACCTCAACATGTGCGAGCTCGGCCCGAAGACCGGGTACACGAAGCACCTCGTCGCGATCGGCGACTCGCACAACAACGTCTTCGTCGACGCCTACGAGAAGATCGCGAAGGAGCGGAACTGGCGCATCGACGTCGCCGGGCACGCCGGGTGCTACCTGACGACGGCGCAGCAGAGCGCGAACAGCCAACAGCTCCAGCAGATCTGCGACCAGTGGAAGCAGAAGGCGCTGCAGTACCTGCGGTCCCAGTCCGACCTCGACGGCCTCATCGTCACGCACTCGAACGGCAACACCCCGGTGATCGCCTCCGGCGGCCGCTCGGCCGCGGACACGGTCGTCGACGGCATGGTGGACGCCTGGAAGGTGGCCGCCGACGAGGGCATCCCGGTGATCGCGATCCGCGACAACCCGAACGCCCGTCGTGACGTCGTCGCGTGCGTCGGCCAGATGTCGGGACCGACCACGACCGCCTGCGACTCCGACCGGGCCGGGGCGCTCAAGGACTTCGACGGCAGCGCGCAGGCCGTCGCGCGGATGGACGGCCGAGCGCGGCTGATCGACTTCACCTCGGAGTACTGCACCGAGCAGACGTGCCCCGCCGTCATCGGTGGCGTGCTCGTCTACCGCGACCGCACACACCTGACGAACACCTTCGCGATGACCCTCGCGCCGCAGCTCGGCACCGGCATCGCCGACGCGTTGCGGGCCGTGTCCCGGTGACACCGGTCGACGTCCGCACGCCCGGTAGCCTGGCCTCGTGACGAACACCTGGCCGATCTCGCGCGGCACCGTACCCGAGCGCGAGGCGTTCGCCTTCGGTGCCACGATGCTGTTCGTGCTCTTCGCCGGAGACGCCGTCCCCAACTCGCTCACCTGGGTGGGCGCCGGGATCCTCTGGGCACTCGTCGCGGTGTGGGGCGTCACCGTCCTGGTCCGTGCTCGGCCGCCGATCACGCGCACACCGCGGTCGCTCTGGTTCTTCCTGGCCTGGTGCCTGGTGTCCGTCCTCTGGTCGCACTGGCCGCAGGCGACGATCCCGAGCATCGTGGTGCAGGTGATCTGCGCCGCGATGGCGTTCACGGTCGCGTCGACACTGACGTGGCGGCGCATCCTCGACGCGCTCAGCCTCGCGTTCCGCTGGGTCCTCATGCTGTCGCTCGTCTTCGAGGCCGTGGTCGCCGTGGTGGTCCGGCACCCGATCGTGCCGGTGTGGACCGACTACGGCGACCGGCACATCCCGGACGCCTTCTACTTCTCGCGCGCCGAGCTCTTCACGGGCGGTCGCATCCAGGGCCTCCCGGGCAACGCGAACCTGCTGGCCATGGTGGCCCTGCTCGCCGCGATCGCCGTGGCCGTGCAGTTCGCCGAGGGGCGGATCAGCCGGAACCGGACGATCGGCTGGCTCGTCGTGGCCGGGCTCGTCCTCGCCCTCACCCGGTCGTCGACCGTCCTCGTCGCGACCCTGGTCGTCGCGGTCGCGCTGGTCGTGGCGCTCTGGATCCGTCGGGTCCCGACCGAGCGGCGGACCCCGCGGTACCTGGTCGTCGTGGTCGGTGCGGTCGTCGCGGCCGTCGTGGCCTTCCTCGCCCGCGGCGCCGTGTCCGAGCTCCTCGGGAAGGGTGCCGACGCCACCGGCCGCGGCGTCATCTGGGAGCGCGTGACCGGGCTCATCGACCAGCACCCCGTCGTCGGCTGGGGCTGGATCGGCTACTGGTGGCCGTCCATCCCGACCCTGGCGGACCTCGCGCACCGGAAGGGCGTGACCTACCTGCAGGCGCACGACGCCTACCTCGACGTGTGGATGCAGACCGGGATCATCGGACTCCTGCTGTTCGCGCTCTACGTCGTCACCACCCTGAACCGCTCGTGGTCGTCGGCGACCCGGATCGGCTACGACGCGTCCCAGTCGCCGCGGCCGTTCGACCCGGTGTCGCTCCTGCCGTTGCTGGTGGTCGTCGCGCTGCTCGTGCAGTCCGTCGCCGAGTCACGCCTGCTCTACCAGGGGAACTGGGTGCTGTTCGCGCTCATCGCGATCAAGTCGCGGATCGTCCTGGTCGGCGACGAGCCGCTCTCGACCGGGGACGGACCGCGCACGCCGCCCGCACGCCGCGAGTTCCGCCAGCCATCCCGGCGCTGACCCCCAGCGCCAACCGTCCCGGCGCTGCCCCCAGCGCCCGCCGTCCCCCCGCTGCCCCCGGCGCCCGCCGTCCCCCCGCTGCCCCTCAGCGCCCGCCGCCCGCGGGCAGCAGCCGCGTGCACGGCACGTCGGCGCCCCACGGCGCGGTCCGCACGTCGGCCGACCGCGCCGGATCGCCCGCGCACGACGCGACCGCCCCCGGGATCTGCTCCGCCCAGACCGGCCCGTCGCTCCGCCGGGTCGGACCGGGCACGACGCCCGCAACCGCCACCACGACGACCAGCGCGACCACGCACCACCCGGTGGCGGCCCCGGTGAGGCGAACCGCGCCTCCAGGCCGGGTGCGACGTCGGACGGCGGACGCCCACCGGGAGGACCCGACGAGGACCCCTGCGGCGACCAGGACCGCCGCGAGCAGCAGGAGTCCCGACGCGGCCGCGTAGCGGAGCGGCCCGACGGCGGCGAGCGCCTCGACGGGGTGCGCCCACCCGCGTGCCGCTCCCCCGTTCGCGATGAGGGCCGCCCACCACGTCCCGAGCGAGGCGAGCCCGAGCGCGACCGTCATCGCGCGGGCGCGCCAGGAGCCGACGACGACGGCCGCCGCGACCACGAGCAGCACGAGCACCGCCGGTGCGACGACGACCGTCCAGCCTTGCGCGAGCACGGCTCGGACGACCGCGCCGACGTCCGGGTCCCAGATGCCGGCGAAGGGCTGCAGCAACCAGCCGGCGGCGACGTCGGAGACTGCGGGTGCGCCGGGTCGCGCCGTCCGCTCGGTCGTGAGCGCCGTGACCACCTGGGCGAGACCGCCGGCGACCGTGACGACCGTCACCGGCAGCGCGCGCGGCCACGCCCGAGCCCCGGAGGGGTCCCGCAGCGGCAGCCAGGCGAGGAGCAGGAGCGGCAGGAACGCCACGGTCTGCAGCTCGGTGAGCACCAGGAACACGGCGAGGAGCGCCACCGCCCCCGACGCCCACCAGGTCCGCGCGCGGTACGCGAACACCCACGGTGCGGCGGCGAGCACGAACCAGTGCAGGTTGGCGGCGTTCCCGCTGATCTCGTGCGGCGCGAGCGGCAGGAGCGCCGGCGACACGGCGAGGAGGGCGCGGACGGGCGCGATCGGCACGACGTCGCGGGCGAGCAGGTACACCGCCGCGCCGAGCACGCCGACGACCAGGCACGCTCCGCCGGACAGGACGAGCGCGTAGTCGGAGACGGGCAGTGCCCAGCCGACGTCGACGAGCAGCCGCGGCAGGAGGTGCAGGTACCCGGCGTACGGGTGCAGCAGCGAGTCGATGGGACCGAGGGCGATCCGCTCCCGGAGGAACAGTCCGCCGTCCTCTGCCCAGACCGTGCCGCGGGTCACGGGTCCGAGTCGCCACCAGGCGACGGCGGCGGTCGCGAGCCCGAGCAGGACCGCCACGCCGAGGCTGCCGAGCAGTCGACGGGTCGCGGGCGTCGGTCGTTCCATGGCGTGGCAACGCTAGCTGGTACATCGCGTATCGGTGATAGTCACGATCGGCGATTCCCCGGCTCCGAGGTGGGTGCGCCAAGATGGACGCGTGACGGACGGACGGCTGACGAAGCGCGCGCTGGCACGCCGCTACCTGTCCGCCTGGATCGGGTTCTCGGCGGGCGGGCGGTTCAGCCAGGCCCTCGCGACCGTGCTCGTCCTGTTCGCCTTCGGCCAGCCCGTGGTCCACGCACTCGTCGGACCCGCGGGCACCTGGGCCGTGCTCGTGACGCTCGTCGTCCTCGCCGGGCTGAGCCTGCTCGGGCAGCGCTACCGCATCGAGTGGCACGGCGTCCTCCCCCTCTCGCTGCTCGCGTTCGTCGGGTACTGCGCGCTGAGCGTCCTCTGGAGCGAGTACTCGTGGGTCGCGCTCCGCGGCCTCGTCGCCACGGTGTGCTTCGCCGGGCTCGGGCTCTACCTCGCGCTCGGCCGCGACCTCGTGCAGGTCATCCGGGCCTCCGGGGACGCCTTCCGCATCCTGCTCGTCACCGCGCTCGGCCTCGAGGTCCTGTCCGGCCTCGTCCTCGACGTCCCCATCCCGACGTTCGGGATCCAGGGCAACATCGCGTACGGCGGTCCGATCCAGGGCATCGGCGGCACCCGGAACTTCATGGGGTTCATCGCCGCGATGGCCCTCGTCACGTTCGTGGTCGAGTTCCTCACCCGGTCGGTGACGATGTGGCGCGCGATCGGGTCCACCGCCCTCGCCGTCATCGCCCTGATGCTCGTGCAGTCCCCCATCACCGGTCTGGCGATGATCGCCCTCGCCGTCACCGCGCTGGCGCTGTGGTCACTGCGACACGCGCGGCCGACCACCCGGCCGGTGGTCAACGGCGTGCTCGGTGGTGCGGTGCTCCTCATGCTCGTCGTCGGCGTCCTCGCCCGGCACCGGATCCTCGCCGAGATCGGCGCGGCCGGCGGGACGGCGACCCGGCTGGACCTCTGGTCGCAGCTCCGCGTGTTCATCGGCCAGTTCCCGATCCAGGGCTGGGGCTGGGTGGGCACCTGGCCGCACGAGGCCGTCGTGCCGTACGTCACGTTCGTCGACCCCGCCGGACACCGGTTCACCTCGGGGCTGAACGCGTTCATCGACGCGTGGCTGCAGATCGGGCTCGCGGGCACGATCCTGCTCGGGGTCACCGCGCTCCTGGCGTTCGCGCGGGCGTGGGTCACGGCGACGACGTTCCCCGGGGTCGCCTACGTGTGGCCGGCCGCGGTGTTGGTGCTGCTCGGCGTCACGAGCACGGCGGAGAGCTACCTGCTGCACGGTGCGGGGCTGATGGTGTTCGTCGCGGTGCTGGTGATCGCCGCGCGGCGGCGGTCGTGGCGGCGGCACCTGCCGCGGTCCTGACGGGCTGCCCCGAGGCGCGGTGCGGCTCCGGCGCGGTGCGGGTCCGGCACGCTGGCCCGGCGCGCGCGGGCCGACGGCCTGGAGGCGCGGTGCGGGTCCGGCGCGCTGGCCCGGGGCGCGCACGCCGACGGCCCGGAGGCACGGTGCGGGCCCGACACGCAGGCCCGGCGCGCGCGGGTCCGGCGCGCGACGGGTGCGGCCCGGCCGGGCGCGCACACGGCGATCAGCGCTGGTCGAGGAGCGTGCAGGGCACGAAGGCGTCCCACTTCGGCTGGCCCGGAGCAGCGCGCAGCGTCATCGTGCCGCCCGGATCGTCCGCGCACGCGGCCCGGTGCTGCTGCACCTGCGTGGACCACGCGGGCACCGTCGTCTGCTCGCGGCGGGACACGACGTCCGTGTTGAGGACGGCCGCGGTCACGACGAGCAGCACGAGCAGCCACCCGAGCGCCGGGAAGAGCACCCGGCCCCGCGCGATGAACACGTCGGCGGCGACCACGATCCCGGCGATGAGGAACGCCGACGCGGCGGCCGCGTACCGGTAGGCGCCGAGCCACTCCCAGTCCTTCGCGGTGAAACCGAGCCAGTTCGTGACGACGTCGTTGACGCCGAGCGCGGCGAACCACACCACCAGGGGTGCGAGCCCGAGCGCGGCCAGCACCCACCGTGCGCCACCGGACGCCCGCACGAACCCGAGCACGAGCACCGCGAACACCAGGACCGCCGGGAGTGCGACGACCCACCAGCCGTGGTCCTGGACGGCCAGGCCGACGGCGTGCACGTCGGCGTCCCAGCTGCCGGCGACGGGCTGCGCCGCGAACCCGGCGAGCAGGTCGACGACACCGCCGACGCGCCCCGCTGCCGCACCGGCGACGGGCGTCCGGGGGTCGAGCACGGTCGTCAGGAGCTGGGCGCCCGCACCGAGCACGCCCGCGACGATCGGCGGGACGGAACGGACGCTCCGGACGTGCCGGAAGAACAGCGGCAGGAACATCGCCGCCTGGATCTCGGTGAGGGTGATCACGAGGGCGATGACCGTGAGGACGGCCGAGGACCACCACGAGCGCGGCTTGTACAGGAACACCCACGGCGCGAGGAACAGCAGGAACCAGTGCAGGTTCGCGGTGTTCCCGGCGATCTCCACGGGGACGAGCGGCGTGAGCGCCGGCACGACCGCGAGGAGCGCGCGCAGGGGGACGCTCCGGACGACGTCACGCGCCAGGACGAACACCGCGGCACCGACGAGCCCGACGACGACGCAGGACATCGCGCTGACCGCGACCGCGTACGACTCGATCGGGAAGAACCGCACCGCCAGGCCCACGACGATGCGCGGGACGAGGTGCAGGTAGCCCTCGTAGGGGTGCAGCAGGGACCCCACGGCGCCGAGCTGGAGGCGCTCGTTGAGGAAGCGCCCGGAGTCCTCGGCCCAGGCGATGCCACGCGTCGTGGCCCCGAGGCGGTGCCAGAGGAGCGCGGTCGCCACGAGTGCCACGACGACGGCACCCACGGCGTTCGTCAGGAGGACCGCGCGGGAGGACCGGCGGACGTCGGGTCGCGTGGTCGTCACCGTCGGCCGCCCGTCACGAGCTGCCGAGCACGCCGGGCGAGGCCCCACTGCGTGACGCGGAGCATGGCCTCGGCGACGATGCCGCGGCTCATCTTCGAGACGCCGTGCTCGCGGTCGCGGAAGGTGATCGGGACCTCGACCACGGCGCCGCCGAGGTCGTGCACGCGGAGCGTCATGTCGATCTGGAAGCAGTAGCCCTTGGAGTCGATCGTGCCGAGGTCCATCCGCGCGATCGCGTCCGACCGGTAGACCCGGAAGCCGGCGGTGACGTCCCGGACGTCGAGGCCGAGCATGACCCGGGCGTAGGCGTTACCGCCGCGACTGAGTACCTCGCGGTGCCACGGCCAGTCGACGACGGAGCCGCCCGCGGTCCAGCGGGACCCGATGGCGAGCATCACGTCGTCGGCGCGGTCGGCCCCGACGACGGCGTCGATCATCGCCGGGAGGCGCTCGGCCGGGTGGGACCCGTCGGCGTCCATCTCGATCAGGAGGTCGTACCCGCGCTCCAGGCCCCAGCGGAACCCCGCGACGTACGCCGTGCCGAGACCGCCCTTGCCGTCGCGGCGGAGCAGGTGCACGCGCTCGTCGGCCGCGGCCATCGCCGCCACGATGTCCCCGGTGCCGTCCGGGCTGCCGTCGTCGACGACGAGCAGGTGGGCGTCCGGCAGGACGGTGTGCAGCCCCGCGGTGATCGGGACGATGTTCTCCGCCTCGTCGTACGTGGGGACGATGACGAGCACGCGCGGTGCAGGGTCGACGCTCATTGCCTTCTTCCGCCACCGGTGGTCGGACCGATGACGGTGGACAAGCCTAGGGGAACGTCCGGTGGTCGGGCTGCGCCTCGCCGCTGTCGGGCGCCGACGGGCGTGGGGACACCGGGTCGTCCGCGGGGGCGCGACGGTCGGCCACGTCCTCGCGGTCCACGGCCTCCTCACGTCCCGCGGCGTCCGCACGCTCGACCGCGTCGTCGCCCTCGTGCTCGCGCTGGTGCTCGTGCTCGTGCTCGTGCTCGTGCTCGTGGACGTCGTGGCGCTCCACGTCGCCCGCGAGCGGCGCCGCGGTGACGACGACCGGCGACCGGAGCGCCGCGAGGGTCATCGCGACGGCGACCGCGAGCAGGACCAGCGCGATGCCGACGACCAGGGCGAACCCCTCACGGCCGAGCGGGGTGACATGGGTCAGCGTCCGCACGCCGTTCCAGGTGACCGCGAAGTGGAACTCCTCGTAGTAGCCGCGGTAGGCGACCGACCAGCCGTACAGGGTCATCAGCGCCGACACGACGACGACCGTGCGCCCGAGCCGACGGCGGTCCTGCTCGACGCGCACGAACCGGCGCCAGGCGACGGCGCTGAGCACCGCGAGCGCCCCGACGAGCACGAAGTAGTAGCGCCCCTGGATCCCGCCGATGGTCGTCGTGCGGAGGTACGTCGACCAGTTGTTCTGCAGGCCGGCCACGAGCGCGATCAGGGGCAGGACGGCGAGGAGCCAGGCGTTCCGCCGCGATCCCCGACGGAACCCCCAGACGAGCACGACACCGATCGCGACGACGCTGAGCGTGGCGATGACGATGGGGCTCGACGGGTACTGCAGCAGCCCGTACTGGCCCCAGAACGAGTTGGTGACGCGGTTCCACTCGGTGTTCACGAACCCACCGAGGTCCGGACCCTGCCCGGGCGGGAACTCCTTCGTCTGGATCGACTGCGGGAGTCCGGCGGGCTGGAGGGTGTGGAAGACGAGCACGTTCCGCACCCACCACCACGAGGTCGCGACGATCGGCACGACGAGCACGACCGCACCACGCAGCCACCGGCTCCACCCGGAACCGGCGACGATCACCGCGATCACGGCGAACGGCACGAGCGGCAACGCGGTCGCCTTGAACGCGACCGCGGCCGAGGCGGCGAGCGCGAGGCCCACGAGGGTGGCGACGCCACGGTCGCCGGTCAGCACGCGGCACACGAGCCACACGACGACCGCGCCGAGGATGATCACCGGGGTGTCGTTCGTGGCCGAGGCGCCGATGAAGCCGACCTGCGGGATGAGCAGGAGCGAGGCGGCGGCCACCAGCGCGGTGCGGGGCGACCGCGTGAGACGGCGGACGGCAGCCCAGACGACGAGCGGCAGCGTGCCGAGGATCGCGACGTTCATGAGCCGCAGCGCGAAGAGGTCGACGTCCCAGCGGAGCTGCATGTAGCCGATGAGGTGCAGCACCCCGGCGGCCATGGCGTACCAGGTCGGCGGGTGCTGGGTCATCTGGTTCGTCGAACCGTTGCCCGGAGCGGCGGCGAGCAGTGCCTCGAGCGTCGGGCGGTCGGTCTGCAGGAAGCCCAAGCCCTCGGCCTGGGCGGCACGCGTGGCCGACAGGAGCCTGAGGTGTGCGGGGTCCGGCCAGCCGTGCCCCATCGCGAGCTGCACCGCCGCGTCCCAGTGCGCGATCTCGTCCGGCGAACCGAACATCGGCTGGAGCGAGGCCCACACGACCAGGACCGCGACGAACGCCAGGACGATCGCGGTGATGGTCAGGCGTTCCCGGCCGGACGAGCGTTCGGGGGCGCGGTCGTATCTGTGCACGGTGAGGAATCCTACGGTGAGACACCCTAGCGGACCGTGACCGACGCGCAGCCGAGCGTGGTGTTCGGCCCGCCGTTCGGGTCGATCCCGTAGGCGCAGACCCGGTGCGCGCCCTTCGCGGCCGCGATGGTCGCGCCGTAGCCGGCCTTCGCCCCGGCGACCGGGTACGCCTTCGCCACGTCGTCGCGTGCCTGGCCGGTCTTCAACGCGGTGCCCGCGGCGTCGACGTAGACGTGCACCGAGATCGGCGCGGCCTTCGTGTCGGGGTCGTACGCCCAGCCGCGCACGGCGACGCCGCCGGCGACCGCCGTGGCGGAGTCGAGCCGGCCGACGGGCGAGCTGCCCACCTGGACGGTCTGGCAGCCGAGCGTCGGGTTGCCCGAGCCCGCGCCGGTGTTGATCGCGTAGACGCACACCTGGTGCGGGCCGGGAGCGGCGGCGATCGTCGCCTTGTACCCGTGGGCGGCGCCGTACGCCGGGTAGACGCTGGCGATGTCGGGCCGCGAGACGTTGGCCGCGACGCGCCGGCCGACCCCGTCGACGTAGACGTCCACGTTGATCGGGGCCGCGGTGTCGCCGTCGATCGCCCAGCCCGTGACCGAGATGCCGCCCGCGACGGCCGTGACGGCGTCCACGCGACCGTCCGGCACCGAGGCCACGGCACGGACCGTGGTGCACGAGGCGAGGAGCTTGTCCCGCCCGTTGCCGACGTTCACGGCGGTGATGCAGACCTTGTGGGCACCGCTGGTGGCCGGGATGGTCGCCTCGTAGCCGTGTGCCGAGCCCGCCGCCGGGTACGCCTTGCCGACGTCCGTCCGCGCCTTGTCGGCCTTCAGCTGCGTGGTCTTGCCGTCGATGGCGACGTTGACCGCGAGGGCGGCCTTCGGCTGGTCGGGGTCGTAGGTCCAGCCGCGGACCTTGATCCCGCCGATGACCGCGCCGACCTGGTCCACGCGGCCGTCCGGAGAGGCCTTCGTGACCGTCACGTTCGTGCAGCCGATGCTCGTGTTCCGGGTGCCGTCCACGCTGATCGAGGCGGCGCACACCTTGTGCGTCCCGGGGCTCGCGGCGATGGTGAGGTCGAAGCCGTGCGCGTCGCCGTAGCCGGGGTACGCCTTGCCGACGTCCGTCCGGGTGGCGTTCGCGGTGTAGCCCGCTCCGGTCGAGTCGACGAAGACATGCACGCGGGTCGAGGCCGCGGTGGTCGGGTCGATCGCCCAGCCGCGCACGTGGACCGCGTCGCCGGCGTCCTGTGCCGAGTCGAGCTTGCCGATCGGCTTCGCGGACGCGGTCGGCGACCCGAACCAGTCGCTGTAGAGCCGCCAGAAGTTGCGGTTGCCGTAGGCAGAGCAGCCGTCACCGGTGCCGTAGAGGTTGTTCAGGGCCGCCTGGTTCGGCGTGTACGGCGTGTAGTAGTAGAGCGCGGCGGTCGCCTTGTTGGAGACGTAGACCGTCTTCGTGCCGCACGACGTCGGCACGTTGTACTGGATCTGCCGGTTGCCGCCCGGGGCGAACCACGTGAAGTAGTTGCTCGTGCCCGCCGGGTTGCCGTACCGCTTCCACTGCCACGACGCCCAGTAGACCTGGTTGCCCACACCGGAGTACGCCGGGTCGCAGCCGCCGTTGGCGGTGTCGGGGCAGGCGTAGCCCATCGCGCGGGCGAGGACGGCGGCCGACGGGTTGCGGGCGACGCCGCCGTTGATGAGCGTCTGCTCCTTCTGGAGCGTGACGATGATCACCTTCGGGCTGATGCTGCAGGCCGCCCCGACGCGCGCGATGATCTGCGCGGCGGTCAGCGACGAGCCGCCGGTGACCGCGCTGCACATTGCGTCCGCGCCGTGGCTGTTGAGCGAGTACCGCCCGACGTTGAGGCAGGACTTCGAGGAGCAGGTGCCGATCTGGGCGTTCAGGAACGACTGGATCTGCGCTTCGGTCATCGAGCGACCGTCGTAGAAGTTCGCGTCCGTGATGATGTTGCCGGCCTGGAACGACGACCCGCTGAGCGCCGACGCGCTGTCCTGGGACGCCGAGGGACCGGCGACCTGCAGGCCGACGAGGACACTCGCGACGGCGAGCACGCTCGTGGCGATGGCGAGGAACTTTTTCACGTCGGGGGGCCTTCCTGGGGGGCGTCGACGGGCGATGTGCACGCGCGATCACCCGGTTCCCGAGCGGCCCGATTCGGCTGATCCTGATCCCAGCCGAGTCACACGTGTCACATCAGGCTACCTCGATCACAGTGGTTACACAGCCCCCGGTCCTTCCCCCGAACGGGAGGCACGGTGCGGGAACGCGGTCGATCGCACCCCCGACAGGTGGCCGGGCCGCGCCGGGGGCGCCTGTGGTCGCGCTCAGTCTCCACCCGTCATCGACGACTCCACCGCGCGACGCGCGGCGGAGGGTACACCGTCTGCGCGCCGGGCGCGACGGGCGTGGCGGAGGACGGCAGGTGCCTCCCGGCCCAGTCGCGACCACTGCGCCCGCGTGAGCTGCGCGGACGACGGACGGAGGACGTCGACCACCGCGCGCACGACGGTCCGGACCACCACGCGCGCCGCGAAGCCGGCGGACGCGTTCCGCACCACGACCGCCAGCCGGTTCCGCATGCTCTGGTACCGCACCAGTGGCGAGTCGCTGCCGGAGCTCGCGGCGTGCCGGTGCACCACCACGGCATCCGGCGCGTGCCGGATCTCCCACCCCGCGAGCCGGAGCCGCCACGAGACGTCGAGGTCCTCGTAGTACATGAAGAGGGACGGGTCGAAGCCGCCGACCTCGGCCAGCGCCTCGCGGCGGAGGAACACGGCGCCGCCGGAGAACCCGAAGAGGGGCGACCGTTCCGGGGCGTCCTGCAGCGGCCGGAGCCAGTCGCGGTCGCGGCCGTTGCCGGAGCGGTCGACGACGACCCCCGTCCCGTTCACGAGCGTCCGGCCCTCCGGGTCGCGGCGCCAGCGTCGTCCGTCGGGTGCCACGAGGTCGTCCGCGGACGGCGAACCGGACGGTGCCGGCACGAAGCCGCCCTCGAGCACGACCGTCGCGGCGACCGCCGCGGTCCGGGGTCCCCCGGCGCGGAGGGCACCGAGCCCGCGGTCCAGGAACCCGTGGTCCGCGACGGCGTCGTTGTTGAGCAGGACGAGCACGTCGCCGGACGCCGCGGCGATCCCCTTCGTGACCCCGCCGGCGAACCCGGCGTTCGTCCGCTCGGCCACGAGCACCACCGACGGCAGGTCCGCGCGGTAGGCCGCGAGGGTGTCGTCGTCGGCCTCGTTCACCACGAGCACGACCTCGACCTCGGCGTCGACGCGCTGCGAGCGGACGGAGGCGACGGCACGACGGGTGAGCTCCGGCTGGTGCCAGTCGACGATGATGACAGAGACGTCCACGGCCCCAGTCTCCCAGGCCGCGCGGGGACCCGGGGCCCGCGGGACCGCCGGGTATAGTGGTGCCGCCCTCCGGCCCGGCGGTCCGAGGGCACCACCGCCAGCCGACGTATGGAGTCTGTTCCGTGTCCACTTTCGCGCCTCGCGTGTCCGTCGTCGTCATCAACTTCCGCGGGACGGATGACACGCTCGAGTGCATCGCCCGGCTCAGCGAGGTCGACTGGCCGGCGGACCGCCTCGAGATCGTGGTCGTCGAGAACGGCTCCGGCGACGACAGCGAGGCCCGACTCCGCGCGGCGCTCGGCGAGCAGGCGAACGTCCGCATCATCGTCTCCGCGGAGAACCTCGGCTTCACCGGCGGCAGCAACCTCGGTGCGCGCGAGGCGACCGGCGACGTGGTCGCGTTCCTCAACAACGACGCCAAGCCCGACGTCAACTGGGTGAAGGAGGGCGTCGCCGGCTTCGCCCCGAGTCCCCGCGTCGCCGCCGTGGCCAGCAAGGTCCTCGACTGGGAGGGCAAGACGATCGACTTCGTCGAGTCCGGGCTCAGCTGGTTCGGCATGGGCTACAAGAACCACATCGCCGAGCTCGACGACGGCCGCTTCGACGAGCCGCAGGATCTGCTCTTCGGCACGGGCTCCGCGCTCTTCGTCCGCCGCGACGTCTTCCTCGAGGTCGGCGGCTTCGATGAGGGCCTGTTCATGTTCTACGACGACGTGGACCTCGGCTGGCGCCTCAACCTGCTCGGCTACCGCGTCCGGTTCGCGCCGCGGTCGGTCGTCTACCACAAGCACCACGGCTCGATGAAGTCGTTCGGCGACCACCGCGAGATGTACCTGCTCGAGCGGAACGCCCTGCACCTGCTCTACAAGAACCTGTCCGACGAGAACCTCGGCACGTTCCTCCCCGCCGCCCTCGCGCTCCTCGCCCGCCGTGCGGTGGCGAAGAGCGGCCGCGACTCGAGCGAGTTCGACATCCGCCGCTTCACCGGCGCCCCCGACGAGTTCGACCCGACGACGCCGATGTCGAAGGAAGCGGTCGCCGGCCTCTACGCGCTCGACCAGTTCGTCGCCGACCTCCCCCGCCTGTCCGAGGACCGCCGCCGCATCCAGGGGCAGCGCGTGAAGACCGACAAGGAGGTCTTCCGGCTCTTCGGGGACGCCTTCAAGCCGCTGTTCGAGGACGGCTACTTCCTCGAGGGCTACCAGGCCATCATCGAGGCGTTCGACGTCGAACAGCCGATGCACCGCACCCGCGTGCTCGTCATCACCGGCGACGCGCTCGGCGAGAAGATGGCCGGCCCCGGCATGCGGGCGTGGAAGATCTCCGAGGCCCTCAGCGAGCACAACGACGTCCGCCTGGTCACCTGGAACGTCGCGAACCGCAAGACCGACCGCTTCGAGGTCTCCCGGGTGCCGCTCCAGCACGAGCGCACCATGAAGGACCACGAAGAGTGGGCCGACGTCATCTTCTTCCAGGGCTACGCGCTCCACCACTTCCAGACCCTGCAGCGCTCGAACAAGATCATGGTCGTCGACCTGTACGACCCGATGCACCTCGAGCAGCTCGAGCAGGCGCGCGACAACGGTGACGTCGGCTGGCGCAACCAGGTGACCTCGACGACCGAGGTGATCAACGCGCAGCTCGAGCGCGGCGACTTCTTCCTCTGCGCGTCGGAGCGCCAGCGGCTGTTCTGGCTCGGCCAGCTCGCCGGCGTCGGCCGGGTGAACCCGGACAACTACCTGGCGGACGACAACCTCAACAAGCTCATCGCCATCGCACCGTTCGGCATGGACTCCACCCCGCCGAAGCACGAGCGCAAGGCGATCCGCGGCGTCACGCCCGGCATCGGCGAGGACGACAAGGTCGTCATCTGGGGCGGCGGCATCTACAACTGGTTCGACACCCCGTCGCTCGTCCGCGCGGTCGCGAAGGTCGCCGAGACCCACGACGACATCCGCCTGTTCTTCCTCGGCGTCGCGCACCCGAACCCGGACGTGCCGGAGATGGCGATCGTGTCCGAGACCCGCCGCATCAGCGACCAGCTCGGGCTCACGAACAAGCATGTCTTCTTCAACGAGCAGTGGGTCGCGCTCGACGACCGCCAGAACTACCTGCTCGAGGCCGACGCCGGCGTGAGCACCCACTTCGCGCACATCGAGACGACGTTCTCGTTCCGCACCCGCATCCTCGACTACATGTGGGCGAACCTGCCCATCGTCACGACCGACGGCGACAGCTTCGGCGACCTCGTCGCGGCCGAGGGCATGGGCGTCGCGGTCAAGGAGCGCGACGTCGACGGCCTCGCCGCGGCGCTCGAGTCGATGCTCTACGACGAGCAGGCCGCACAGGCCGCCCGCGACGCCGTCAGCCGCGTCCGCGAGGACTTCACGTGGGAGCGCGCCCTCGCCCCGCTCGTCGACTTCTGCAAGGACCCGCACGTCGCCGCCGACCGTGCGCACGAGGTGGCCGTGCCGTCCGGCTCGGTCGCCGCCGGTGGCCGTGCCCGCGTCGCGCTGAGCCCGGCCCGGCAGCGCGAGCTCCGCTTCCACCAGATCGCGAACAGCCGCCACGGGCTCTCCCGCGACGTGCGGCTCGCCACCTGGTACCTGCGCGAGAACGGCGTGACCGGACTCCGCGACAAGGTGCAGAACCGGGTGCGCATCATGCGGGAGAGCAAGAACGGGCGCTGACGTCCGGCGGCCGCCCACGGCCGTCGATGTACAGTTGTCCGTCGCCCGAGTCGAACGTGAGGACCCCCTTTGAGCAACATCGTCAGCGAGCGGTTCGAGCGCCTCCGGCACGAACACATGGTCCCGGCAGGCCGCCCGGCCACGGCCGTGATCGGGTCCCTGCGCGAGATCTTCGCGCACCGGCAGCTGCTCGACCTCCTGATCCGTCGTGACCTGAAGTCGCGGTACAAGGACAGCGCGCTCGGGTTCGCCTGGACCCTGATCCGGCCGCTCGTCCAGCTGGCGATCTACTACTTCGTGCTCGGCGAGATCCTCGGCGCGTCCCGGAACATCCCGGAGTTCGCGATCTACGTGTTCTCCGGCCTGACCCTCTACGGCCTGTTCAGCGAGATCGTCGCCGCCGGTACCGCGTCGATCGTCGGGAACGCCGGGTTGATCAAGAAGATCTACCTGCCCCGCGAGATCTACCCGCTGGCCAGCGTCGGCGCCGCGCTGTTCAACTTCGGCGTGCAGCTCATCGTGCTGCTCGCGGCCGCGATCCTGCAGAGCGGCTTCGCCTGGGTCCGCCTCGACCTGCTCTACTTCTTCCCCGCGACGCTCGTGATCCTCATCTGGGCCACGGCCTTCGCACTGCTCCTCGCCGCCGCGAACGTGTACCTGCGCGACATGCAGTACCTCGTCGAGGTCCTCGTGCTGCTGCTGATGTGGGGCTCCCCCATCGTCTACAGCTGGCAGATGGTCGCGACGCGTGCGCCCGAGTGGTTGCTGAGCATCTACACGTCCAACCCGATCACCCTGGCGGTCCTCGGCATCCACCGCGCGTTCTGGACCGCTGGTGCCGACTCCGAGTACCCGTCGCACCTGCTGCTCCGTCTCGTCATCGCCGGCGTCGTGGGCCTCGTCGCGCTGCTGGTCTGCCAGCGGGTGTTCGCCAAGCTGCAGGGCAACTTCGCCCAGGAGATCTGATCCGATGAGCATCGACAACGACATCGCCCAGGAGACCCGGTCCCCGTTCACCGACGCACCCGCCGTCGTCACGGTGAAGAACGTCTCGAAGCGCTTCACGATCCGCAAGGACAACTCCCTCAAGGAGCGCATCGTCACCCTCGGCCGCGCCGGGCGTCGGCACAGCGAGGACTTCTGGGCCCTCAAGGACATCAGCCTCGACATCCCCGCCGGCACCACGATCGGGCTGCTCGGCCCGAACGGCTCCGGCAAGTCGACGCTGCTGAAGACCATCGGCGGCATCCTCGAGCCGACCACCGGGTCGGTCGAGCGACGCGGCCGCCTCGCCGCGCTCATCGAGCTCGGCGCCGGGTTCCACCCCGACCTGACCGGGCGCGAGAACGTCTACCTGAACGCCGCGATCCTCGGCCAGACGCAGGAGGAGACCGAGGCCCGCTTCGAGGACATCCTGCAGTTCTCCGGCATCGGCGACTTCATCGACACCCAGGTGAAGTTCTACTCATCCGGCATGTACGTCCGACTGGCGTTCGCGGTCGCGATCAACACCGACCCCGACGTGCTGCTCGTCGACGAGGTCCTCGCCGTGGGCGACGAGCAGTTCCAGAAGAAGTGCCTCGACAAGATCCGCGAGTTCCAGGCGCAGGGCCGCACCATCATCCTCGTGTCGCACTCCCTCGGCCAGGTGCAGGAACTCTGCGACTCCGCCGTCGTGCTGCACCACGGTGAGGTCAAGTTTCAGGGCTCCGCCCGCCTCGCCGTGAAGAACTTCCGCGAGATCCTCGAGGGCCGCCGCATCGCCGAGGCCGAGGCCGCGCACCCCGAAGAAGACGCCAACCCGGGGAAGGTCGAGCGCGTCGAGCTCGAGATCCCCGGCCGTGCGCCCGGTGCCGAGCACCACCACGGCGACGACCTGGTGATCCGTGCGACGTTCTCGCACAAGGACGTCCTGCCCGAGTGGCGCGCCGGCATCAAGATCGAGAACCACCTCGGCAACCCGGCGTACGGCGTCGACAGCCGCCAGCTGCAGACGCGGCACGACCCGCTCCGCGGCACGGCGACGGTCGAGTGGCACTTGACCGACCTGCGTCTCGGCGGCGGGCAGTACTTCGTCCACGTCTTCCTCGCGAAGCCCAACGGCGAGCACATCGTCATCGAGCGCGAGGCGGCGCGCTTCGTCGTCGTCGACGAGGACACCCAGTCCGGGATCGCCTGGACGAAGGCCACCGAACGCCAGGTCAAGGGCTGACGTGCGGGAACTCCCGGTGCTGATCGACGCCACGTCGGTCCCGCCGAACCGCGGCGGGGTGGCCCGGTACATCTCCGGGCTCCTCACCGGGCTCGCGGACCTCGACGTCCGCGTCGACGTCATCGCGAAGTCCGGCGACCTCGCCTGGCTCCGCGGTCTGGCACCGAGCCACCGGTACCACGCCGCGCCGGGCTGGACCGCGTCGCGTCCGCTGCGCCTGGTGTGGGAGCAGCTCGGCCTGCCGAGGGCCGTGCGGCGGTCGGGGGCGACCATCCTGCACAGCCCGCACTACACGTTCCCGGTGATCCGTGCCTCCCGGACCGTCGTCACCCTGCACGACGCGACGTTCTTCAGCGACCCGGCCGCGCACTCGCGGCTCAAGGTCCGCTTCTTCCGCACCTGGACCCGCCTCGCCCGCCGGTTCGCACGCGCGACGGTGGCGCCGAGCGCCGCGACGGCAGCCGAACTCGACCGCCTCGCCGGTCGTGCCCGCCGGGCGACGGTGGTCGCGCACCTCGGGGTCGACGCCGAGACGTTCCACGCGCCGACCGAGGCCGAGGTCGCGGCGTTCCGGACGACGCACCGGATCGCCGACGGCGAGGACTGGATCGCGTTCCTCGGCACCGTCGAGCCCCGCAAGCGCGTCCCGGCGCTCATCGCCGCGCACCGGGCGCTCACCGAACGCGCCGACGGCGCGACCCCGACCCTGCTCGTCGCCGGCGGCCTCGGCTGGGACGACGACGCCCGCCGCGCCCTCGAAGCTGCCGGCGACCGACCGGGAGCGCCCCTGCGGTACCTCGGCTACCTGCCGATCGAGGAACTCCGCGCGTTCCTCGGTGGCGCCCGCGTCGTCGCCTACCCGAGCATCGCCGAGGGCTTCGGACTGCCCGTGCTCGAGGCGATGGCGTCGCGAGCCGACGTCCTGACGACCGACCGACTCGCGATCCCGGAGATCGGCGGCGACACCGTGACGTACACCGAACCGGACGCGGGCCCGATCGCCGAGGCACTCGAGCGGCTCCTCGCCGACGACCCCGCCGCGCGGGCCGCACGCGCCGACCGCGTCGCGCGCGCCGGGGCCCGGGCCGACGGGTTCACCTGGGCTGCCTGCGCCCGCGCCCACCTCGGGGTGTTCGCATGAGCGCACGCGCCGCGATCGTCACCGTCTCGTACGACTCCGTCGACGTCCTGCCGCCGTTCCTCGCGTCGACCGCCGACGCCAGCGCGGACCCGGTCGAGGTCGTCGTCGCCGACAACCACTCCGCCCAGGAACCCGCGCTCCGGCGGATCACCGAGGAAGCCGGCGCACGCTTCCTCGAACTCGGCGAGAACCGCGGGTACGGCGCCGCCGCGAACCGGGCGGTCGCGACACTCGACCCCGACGTCCGGTGGGTGCTCGTGTCGAACCCCGACGTCGTGCTCGAGCCGCTCGCGCTCGACCGGATGATCGCCACGGCCGCGGCCGATCCCTCCATCGGAGCCGTCGGCCCGCGACTGCTCGAACCCACCGGCGAGGTCTACCCGTCCGCCCGCCTGGTGCCCTCACTCCGCACCGGCCTCGGCCACGCGGCGTTCGCGAACGTGTGGCCCGGCAACCCGTGGACGAAGCGGTACCGCCAGGACGGCGACCACTCCGGCCGTCGCGACGCCGGCTGGCTCTCCGGGGCGTGCGTGCTCCTCCGCCGCGACGTCTTCGACCGACTCGGCGGGTTCGACGAGGGCTACTTCATGTACTTCGAGGACGTCGACCTCGGCTGGCGGATCGGCAGGGCGGGCATGCGGAACGTGTACGAGCCCGCGGCCACCGCCACGCACATCGGCGGGACCGCGACGCAGGGGTCGTCCGAACGCATGCGCAAGGCCCACCACGAGAGTGCGTACCGGTTCCTGGCGCAGAAGTACTCGGCGTGGTGGTTGTGGCCACTGCGGGCCGTGCTCCGTGTCGCCCTCGCCGTGCGCGCCCGCGCGACCCACACCCGCTGAAGCGGTATCGTCGCTCGACCCGCCCCGTCCCCTCCCTCCCCCCGACCGGAAGTGCCCATGATCCTCGCCGTCACGCTGATGGTCCGCGACGAAGCCGACATCCTCCCCGCCTGGCTCGACTACCACGTCGCCCAGGGGTTCGACGTCTTCGTCATCACCGACAACGGCTCCGTGGACGGGACGACGGAGCTCCTGACCGCGTTCGCCGAGCGCGACGACGTCACGGTGGACCTGCGGCACGATCCGGTGCACCGGAAGCAGCAGGGCACCGTCGTGACGGGCATGGCACGCGACGCCGCCACCGTCCACCACGCGGACTGGGTCGTCAACGCCGACGCCGACGAGTTCGTCATCCCGGTGGACCGGTCCCTGACGGTGCGGCAGGTGTTCGAGCGGCTCGACCCCGCGATCGGCGCGTTCACCGTGCCGGTCGTCAACCTCACCGGGCGCCTCGCGAAGTCGGGCGGCGGCGTCGAACGCCTGCACTGGCGCGACGAGCGATCCCTCGACGAGCTCCGCGCCGCCGGCCTCGTCGCACCGCCCACCACGAACGCGGTGCACGTCGGCACGCCCGACGTCACGGTCGTGCAGGGCAACCACCAGGTCAGCGTCGCGAACGGCGCGCCCGTGCCCGACGAGCTGCGGCTCGAGGTCCTGCACCTGCCGTGGCGGTCCTGGAAGCAGTACGAGCACCGGGTCGACGTGAGCGGTCGGGCGTACGAGGCGAACCCCGACCTCACCCCGAGCCCGCGGCACCACGGCATGCGCGACTACCGGCGCCTGCACGAGGGCGTCCTGCAGTCGACGTTCGCGCTCCGCTTCGTCACCGACCCGGAAGCCGCCGACGGTCCCTTCAGCCGCGACGACGGCGTGGCGGAGGTCCTGCGCCGCGCCGCGTCGACCGCGGTCGGCACCGGTTCGGACCCGCTCGTGCCGGTCGCCGAGCTCACCCGCCTGCAGACCCTGGGTCGCGCGATCGTCCGACGCGACCTGCGGATCGAGGAGCTCGAGGACGAGGTCCGGGCCGCCGACGAGACGGCGAACACGCTCCGGTCGGCGGTGCAGTTCGAGCGCGAGCGTGCCGAGGCGGCGATCCGCGAGACGGCCGACCGCGACGCCGAGCTCGCCGCGATGCACGCCCGACGGGTCGTCCGGATCGCGGACGCGGTCGGGGACGTCGCCCGCCGGATCCGCAGCCGGTAGCGCGGAAGCGGGCCGTCAGCGCACCCGCTCCCGCCGCACCGCGTCGAGCAGCACCCGCGCACGCGCCACGAACGCGTGCTCGGCCCCGATGCGCGCGCCCCGGGCGGCACGCTCCGCCGCAGTGGTCGCGTCGCCGGCCCGCAGCGCCTCGCGGAGCTCGTCCACCGACGCGTACGTCCGCACGGCCCCGTGGAACAACTCGTCGACACCGGGAACGGGATCGGTGACGACGAGCGCCCCGGACGCCGCGGCGTCGAACAACCGGTTGGACAGGAAGCCGTCCCGCGCCATGTCGTCCCAGTGGTCGTTGAGGACGACCCGCGCGCTGCGGTACAGCGCCGGCAGCCGGTCGTTCGGCACGAACACGCCGCGGTGCACCCCGTCCGGGAGGAGTCCCTCCCAGCCCTCGCCCCAGACGGCCAGGTCCGCTCCGGCCTCGACCGCGTCGCGCACCACCGGTCGGAACACCTCGCGCGTCTTCCCGACGAACGCCGTGTCCAGGTCCGGGTACTGCGGGTCGGGGTCCCCGGGGTGGAAGCGCGCCGGGTCGGTGGCCTGCAGGAGCGGTGCCGTCGCGAGGCCGGTCGCCTCGGTCGTCCGGGCCGCCCAGACCGGACCGGCGGCGAACCGCAGGTCGTACCGGGCGAGTTCCGCGGGGGTGACCAAGTCGGGGTGCGAGATCACCCAGAGCACGTTCGTCGCGGAGGGGTGCACGGGGGTGTCGTCGAGTCCGCGGAGGGTCAGCGCGACGTCGTCGAGGTGCTCCGACGACGGCCGAACGTGGGACTCGCGGTGGTCCACCACGACCTCTTGTCCGAGCGATCGGAGCGCGTCGGCGAGGTCGCGTGCGAAGAACGTGTCGCCCCAGTCGTCCCCTCGGGGCCCCGGGTGCGCGGCGATCCGGATCGACCAGCGGAGCCGCTCGCCGCGGTCGACGAGTGAGAGGCGCTCGCGACCGCGTTCGGCGCGCACGATCGGTTCGCGCAGGGCGACGGGCGCTCCGACGGCGTCCGCCGACGGCTCCCCCGGCACGAGGCCGAGTCGCCCGAGCGCGTCCGCCGCGGTGTCGTCGGCACGGTCGCGCCACACGAGCAGCGCGTCGGCCGCATCGGTGTCGTAGCGGCGCTCTCGCAGCGTGGCGGAACGGTAGACACGGCCGAGGGGCACGACGACGCAGTCGCCCCCGGCGCGGTCTGCGGAGTCCCGGGTCAGTCGCGCGACGGCCGTCCGCGTGTCGACGGTCCGGACCGGCACCGCCAGGTCCGCGGTGCGGACCGCGAAGCAGGGTTCGTCACCCGCGAAGACGGCGACGCCGTCGAGGGCCTCCGCGTCCTCCGAGGGGTGGCCGCGCAGCAGCGACGCGACGGGTGCCGTCCCCTGCGGCAGCACCGCGCCGGCGCTCGCGACCACGTCGTCGGCGGTCCGGACGACGGCCAGGGTGACCCGGGCCTCCTGGCTGAGCGCAGCCACCAGCCGGCCGTACCCGTCGACCGGCACCGCGATCGAGGCGTCCTGCACGACGACCGTCGCGCTCGTCAGGAGCGGCCGTGCCGCGGCGACCGCGCCACCCCAGGTGGCCGCGACCGTCGCGCGTGCGGCGACGTGGTCGTCACCGTCCACGACCGGCGGGTAGACGCTCGTCGGACCGGCGTGCACGTCGTACGGGCTCACCACGACGGACGACGCGCCGGCCCTGCGCGCCGCGGTGACGGCGGGCAGGTGCGCGCCGTCACGGTACGCGGACTCCGCGACGGTGACGACGACGTCGAAGCCGTCGTCACCGGGTCGCGGTGCCTCGGTCACGAGTGACGTGTCGACCGGGAGGCGCGGCTCGGCCCCGGTGGACGGGTCCGGTTCCGGCATGGCCGGCTCGGGTGCCCCCGGTCGTCCCAGCAACCGGCGCAGCCCTGCCCGGGCCATCGTCAGCCGCGCAGCAGGTTCTGCAGGTAGACGCCGTAGCCGCCCTTGACGAGCGGTGCGGCGAGGTCGGCGAGCTGTGCGTCGTCGATCCAGCCGTTGCGCCAGGCGATCTCCTCGATGCAGCCGATCTTGAAGCCCTGTCGGTCCTCGATGACCTTCACGTACTCGGACGCCTGCATCATCGACTCGAACGTGCCGGTGTCGAGCCAGGCGGTGCCGCGGTCGAGGACCTGCACGCCGAGCTCCCCCGCCTCGAGGTAGCGCTCGTTGACCGTCGAGATCTCGAGCTCCCCGCGGGCGCTCGGCTCGATGGTCTTCGCGATCTCGATGACCTTGTTGTCGTAGAAGTACAGGCCGGGGACGGCGTAGTTCGACTTCGGCTCGGCCGGCTTCTCCTCGATGGAGACCGCGGTGAAGGCGTCGTCGAACTCGACGACGCCGTACGCCTTCGGGTCGGCCACGTGGTACGCGAAGATCGTGGCGCCGTCGACCTCGGTGTTCTTGCGGAGGTTCGTGCCGAGGCCCGTGCCGTGGAAGATGTTGTCGCCGAGGACGAGCGCGACGCTGTCGTCCCCGATGAAGTCCTCACCGATGACGAAGGCCTGCGCGAGTCCGTCCGGGGACGGCTGCACGGCGTACTGGATGTCCATGCCGAGCGACGAGCCGTCGCCGAGCAGGGCGCGGAACTGGTCGTTGTACTCCGGCGTCGTGATGACCAGGACCTCTTGGATGCCGGCCATCATGAGCGTCGACAGCGGGTAGTAGACCATCGGCTTGTCGTAGATCGGCATGAGCTGCTTGCTGATGCCCTTGGTGATCGGCCACAGGCGCGTGCCGGAACCGCCGGCGAGGATGATGCCCTTCATCGGGACTCCTTAGTTCTTGGTCCGGAGGGACTCGGTGTAGGCGACGCACTCCTCGTACGTCGGCAGCAGCCCCTGCGCCGCCGCTTCCTCGAGGGTGGGGGCGCTGGTGTCCTTCTCGGAGAGGACCGGCTCGCCGAGCCCGTCCGGCAGCGTCAGCCCGACGGTCGGGTCGAGGATGGTGATCCCCTTCTCGCGCTGGGGGTCGTAGTGGGCGCTGACGAGGTAGTTCACGGTCGACCGGTCCTCGAGCGCGACGATCGCGTGGCCCAGGCCCTCGGACAGGTAGACGGCCTTGCGGTCCACGTCGTCGATGCGGACCGAGTCCCACTGGCCGAACGTCGGCGATCCGACGCGGATGTCGACGATGTAGTCGATGAACGCGCCGCGGACCGCGGTCACGTACTTCGCCTGGCTCGGCGCGACGAGGGCGTAGTGGATGCCCCGGGCGACACCGGCCGACGAGATCGACATGTTCACCTGCCGCAGGTCGAGCGGGTGACCGACGGTCTCCTCGAGGACGTCGGCCCGGTACGCCTCGAGGAATGCTCCTCGTGCGTCGCCGTGCTGGACGGGCGTGAACTCCCACGCGCCGGGGATCTTCAGTTCGCGGATCTGCACCGGGGCAGCCTAGCAAGCCGCCGACGCGGGGACCCGGTCAGACGCCGAGCGCGCGTCGCCAGGGGCCGTCGGCGGTGACGACACGCTCGGCACGGACGTGGGCCCTGGCCCGCGCGACGCGGTCGTCGCCCTCGGCGAAGGCCGTCAGGAGCGCCCGCCGCCAGGCCGCCGGGTCGTCCCCGACGAGCAGTCCGCCGTACGCGTCGGTGCCGCGGTAGGACGGCCGGTCCGATCCGACGAACGGCAGCCCGAGCATCGAGTACTCGAGGAACTTGAGGTCGCTCTTCGCGTCGTTGAAGCGGTCGTCCGTGAGCGGTGCCACGCCCGCCGACCACCGGCTCGTCCGGGAACGGAGGAACGCCACGAAGTCCGGGTAGTGCGTGCCGCCCTCGGGGAGCGGCAGTCGGTCGTACCAGGCGTCGTCGTCCCCGGTGACGCCGACGACCTCGAGGCGGACCGGTTGCCCGTCGGCGTCGACGAACCCGTCGAAGACGGGCCGGAGGAGGTCGAGGTCCCCGCCGTGCGTGGCGGACCCCATGTAGAGGACCCGTCGCGACACCGCCGGGCGGGGGCGGGTCGTCCCGTCGTCCCACATCCCCGGCTGCACGGCGTTCGGCACCACGACCGACTCGACGCCCACGGCGGCGAGGACCGCGCGCAGGGTCTCCGTCGACGTGACGACGGCGTCCGCACCGCGGACGAGACGGTCGACCGAGGCGAGCCGCTCCGGGTCGTACTCCGCCCGCGCGAGCCGGCCCCGCGCCTCCTGGCTGAAGAAGTCGTCGTCCACCTCCGCGACGATCCGCGTGCCCTCCCGCGCGGCGCGGTCGAAGGCCGCGTCCAGCGCGGCGACCGGGAACGCGTCCCGCTGGACCAGCAGGACGTCGAGGTGCGCGGTGTCGGACCCGTCCGCCCATCGGACCGGGTCGACCTGCGCGACGCGAGCGGCACCGGAGGCCGCGAGCGCCGACATCCGGCCGGTCACCCGGATGTGCGCCGATGCGGGGTGGACACCGCCCGCTCCGTGCACCACGAACCCGACCAGGGGCGGCGCGGACACGGGGTCGGCGTCGGTGGGGACGGGGTCGGCGTCGGGCGAGGGCGCGGACCGGAGACCACGGACCAGGCGGGCGACGGACGAGCGGAAGGCAGGCACCGCACCATGGTGGCACGGCGTGGTCCCGGTCCGATCGCCGTCCGGCTCTGCGTAGAATGTGTCAGTTCCGCCCCCGATGCGGACCGTCCGGGCGACCTAGGATCGTCACGACCTGCGAGTCGGAACCCGCCGACCGATGACACACAGGGACCAACCACTCCGTGAAACTGTTCGTTCAGATCCCCTGCCTCAACGAGGAAGGGACCCTCGCCAGCGTCATCGACTCGATCCCGCGTGAGATCGACGGCATCGACGAGATCGAGATCCTGGTCATCAACGACGGGAGCACCGACCGCACCGTCGAGGTCGCGAAGGAGCACGGCGTCAAGCACTTCGTGCACCACACGACGAACATGGGTCTCGCCCGCTCGTTCCGTGACGGCGTCGACTACGCGCTCCTGCACGGGGCGGACATCGTCGTGAACACCGACGGCGACAACCAGTACCCGCAGGCGCAGATCGCCGAGCTCGTCCAGCCGATCCTCCGCCGCGAAGCGGAGATCGTCATCGGCGACCGGCAGACCCGGACGATCGAGCACTTCTCCGGTTTCAAGAAGACCATGCAGCGCTTCGGCTCGTGGGTCGCCTCGCGCGCCGCGGGGCTGGACCTGCCGGACGCGGCGAGCGGCTTCCGGGCGTACTCGAAGTACTCGCTCATCCGACTCAACATCGTGACGCGCTTCAGCTACTGCATGGAGACGATCGTGCAGGCCGGGTACAAGCGGCTGGCGATCGCGAGCGTGCCGATCACGACGAACCCGAAGACCCGGGAGTCCCGGCTGTTCAGCAACATCTGGCAGCACATGTTCCAGTCCGGGTCGGCGATCGCCCGCGTGTACCTGATGTACCGCCCGATGGCACTGTTCCTCTGGGTGGCGGCGGTCCTCGGGGCGCTCGGCCTCTGGCCGCTCGTCCGCTACCTCGTGCTCATCGCGATGCACACCGGCGGCAACCACCTGCAGTCGATCATCCTCGGGGTGGTCCTCCTCATCACCGCGGTGTTGTCCATCGTGATCGGCGTCGTCGCCGACCTCACACGCCTGAACCGGACCCTGACGGAAGAGCAGCTCGACCTGCAGAAGCTCCAGCGGTATGGCGACTGAGGTCGCGCACGACCATCGGTCGACCGCTCCGGGAGCACGCACCAGCGCCCCGGACGCGGGAGCCCGTCGGATCCGTCGGCCGGAGCTCCTCGTCGTCCTCGCGGTGACGGCGGGCTTCGCCATCGTCCTCTTCCTCTGGGCCGCGGTCGTGCCGGCGTTCCAGGCCCCCGACGAGAAGGCGCACTTCGACGCCGCCGTCCACGTCGCGATCGGTGACGGCTGGCCGGACCCCGGGCACCTGCACGTGCTCGAGGCGGTGGACCGTGCGGCCGGCGCGAAGGACCCGTCCTCGTCCCCGACCATGGGAGAGCTGCTCGACCAGACCGGTGCCGGGCAGACCGACACGGTCGACCAGATGACGCAGCACCCGCCGACGTACTACGTGGTCGCGGCCAGCGTGCTGCACCTCGTGCACTTCGAGTCGCTGCAGCCTTCCGAGGCACTGTTCGCGGTGCGCCTGCTCGGCGCGCTCTTCGTCCTGCCGCTGCCGCTGCTCGCCTGGGCGACCGTGCGACGCGTGACCCGGTCGCCCCGGGCCGCGGTGACCGGGGCCTTCGCCGTGCTGGCGGTGCCGCAGCTCGCGTCCATCGGCGCCTCGGCCTCGAACGACGCCCCCGTGATGCTCTTCGCCGCCACGACCGTCTGGCTCGCCGCCCGCGTCCTGACCGGGGACCGGCGGCTCCGCACCACGATCGCGCTCGCGGTGTCCCTCGGGATCGCCATCACCTGGAAGGGCACGGCGCTCCCGCTCATCCCGTTCGCCGGTGTCGCCCTCTTCCTGGGCGCTCCCGGCCCGGCCCGCCTCGGGTCGCGGATCGTCCGCACGCTCTGGCCCCTCGCGCTCGCGGCCGTCATCGGCGCGTGGTGGTGGCTCCGCAACCTGGTCGTCTTCCACACGCTGCAGCCGAACGGCTTCGAGTCGCTGCGGCCCCCGAAGCCGTTCCCGGCCGGCACCGGACCGGACCCGGTGACCTTCGCGGACGTCTCGTGGTCGACCATCGCCCGCACCTTCTGGGGCAGCTTCGGCGGCCGGGCGCAGTGGATCATCTCCCCCGTCGTGTTCGAGACGGCCACGGTGCTCGCCCTCGGCGCGATCCTGGTGTGGGCGTTCCGTCGCGCCCCCGGACTCCGCGTCGCGATCACGCTCGCGGTCCTGCCGGCGACGATCCTCGTGCTGCAGACGTCGAACTCGTGGGGCAGCTACCTGTCGACCACGTTCGTCGGAGCGACCCAGGGGCGCTACTACTTCCCCGCGATCGTGGCGTTCATCGCCCTGAGCGCCATCGCCTGGCGCCGCGCGTTCGGGACGCCGACCGGCCGACGGCGGGCTTCGCTCGTGGTGTCCGCACTCGGCGCCGCGCTGGCGCTCTACGGGGTGCTGTTCGTGTACGCCTCCTTCGCCGAGCACTCGCGCGTCCGGGTCACACCACGGGGCCTCGACGTCCTCGACGCCTCGTCCCCGGTCGCGGTGCCGCTCGTCGTCGTGTGCTGGCTCCTCGCGCTGGTCGTGCTCGCCGCCGCGGTGGTCACCAGCGTCCGTGTGCCGTCCGCGACCACCCCGACCGAGACGGAGGAGCTGGCATGACCCGCTGGTCCGCCCACCGCCGAGACGTCGTCCCGGTGATCGTGCTCACCCTGCTGTTCGGCGTCCTGCTCACCACCTGGGCCTACGTGACCCCGGCGCTGCACGGACCGGACGAGCTCGCGAACGTCGACGCCGCGATCCAGCTGGCGATGGGCCGGTCCTGGCCCGCCGCCGGTGACCTGCACTACCTGCAGGGCCTCCTCGCCCAGAACGTCCCGCAGCAGCTCGTCCCCGTGACGGGCCGTGGGTCCTTCGCGGACGTGGTCGGCGACGGCTCGGTCAACACGCTCGTCAACCCGATGTCGCAGCACCCGCCGACGTACTTCCTCGCGCAGGCGGTCGTCGCCCACGTGCTCGACTTCACGACCCGGCGCTGGGACATCGTCGTGCTGGGGATGCGGCTCGTCGACGTGCTCGTGATGCTGCCCCTGCCCGCCCTCGTGTGGGCGACCGTCCGCCGGGTGACCCGGTCGCCGCGCACCGCCCTCGCCGCGACCGTCGCGCTGTTCGCCGTCCCGCAGATCGCGCAGCTCGGGTCGTCCGTGTCGGTCTGGGTCCCCGTGATCACGGCGGGTGCGACCGCGACGTGGCTCGGCGTCCGCATCCTCACCGGCGACCGCTCGTGGTGGACGGTCCTCGCCCTCGGCGGGACGCTCGCGATCGCGACCGCGGTCATGGCGGGCGGCTTCATGCTCGTGCCCTTCGCGATCGTCGTCGTCCTGGCCGGGCGCACGGTCTCTGCACACACGACGGCAGGGCTCACGACGTCCGGGCACACGACGGCCGGGCACACGGCTGCCGGGCTCGCGGCGTCCGGCAACGCGACGTCCGGGCACGCCGTCGACGGCATCGGCCGACGCGTCCTCCGCGCCGTCGTCGTGGTGGCCGTCCCTGCCGTGACCACCGGCTGGTGGTACCTCCGGCAGTTCGTCCGCACCGGCACCCCGCAGCCCGACGCCTTCCCGGCGGTGACCCAGCCGTGGCCGCGCTACGAGTCCCCCGCACCGACGCAGTTCGCCGGCGCCTTCTGGGACGGTCTGTCGAACTCGTTCTGGGGCAGGCTCGGCCGCTACGAGTGGCCGCTCTCCCCGATCATCGTCGACGTCTTCACCGTGGTCGCACTGACCGTGGTCGTCTGGGCGGCGACCCGGCGCGTGGCGGCACGGCGCACCATGCTTCTCGTGGCGGTGCTGCCGGCCACGGCGCTCGTCGTGGTGCTCGTCCGCGACTGGGCGACCTACGCCGGCCACCTCGGGGTCACCGTGAACCAGGGGCGCTTCCTGTTCCCCTCGATCGCCGCCCTGCTCCTGCTGCAGGCGCTCGCCTGGGCGACGCTCGTCGTGTCGCCCGTCGCACGCGTCCGGCTCGCGCGCACCGCGCTGGTGGTGGCGCCGCTCATGGTCGTCGCCTCGCTCGGGCTGCTCTACAGCGGTGCGTTCCAGAACACGGTGTTCGGTGTCCTGCGCAGCGGTGTCGGCGCGCTGTCGACGTCCGTCGCGTACGGCCTGAAGGGCGTCGCCGTGCTCCTCGTCCTGCTCGCGGTGGTCGGCGTCGTGGCGTTCGTGCTGCTGTGGCGCGCGTTCGCCGCCCCGGCTCCGGAACCCGCCGACGCCACCGCCGCCCCGGCCCCGGAACCCGCCGACGCCACCGCTGCGACGGCGCCGGGAGGGCCCGACGAGGGCGACCCGCTAAACTCACCGCCGACCGTTGAACCGACACAAAGGAACATTCCGTGAAGATCCTCGTCACCGGAGGGGCCGGCTTCATCGGCTCGAACTTCGTCCGGCGCACCCTGCAGGACGCCTACCCCGGCCTCGAGGGGGCGGACGTCGTCGTCTACGACGCGCTGACCTACTCGGGCAACCTCGAGAACCTCGCTCCGGTGGCGGACTCGCCGCGGTACACGTTCGTCAAGGGCGACATCACCGACGCCGCGAAGCTCGACGAGGTCGTCCCCGGCATCGACGCGATCGTCCACTTCGCCGCCGAGTCGCACGTCGACCGCTCGGTCCGCGACTCCGGTGTCTTCGTCGAGACGAACGTCGTGGGCACCCAGCGTCTGCTCGACGCCGCGCTCCGCCACGGCACCCCGCGCTTCGTGCACGTCTCCACCGACGAGGTCTACGGCTCGATCAGCGAGGGCTCGTGGGACGAGGACCGCCCGCTCGAGCCGAACTCGCCGTACTCGGCGTCGAAGGCCGGCAGCGACCTGCTCGCGCGCAGCTACCACCGCACGCACGGGCTGAACCTCTCGATCACGCGCTGCTCGAACAACTACGGGCCGTACCACTTCCCCGAGAAGGTCATCCCGCTGTTCGTCACGAACCTCATCGACGACAAGCACGTCCCGCTCTACGGCGAGGGCAACAACATCCGCGACTGGCTGCACGTCGACGACCACACCCGCGGCATCGCCCTGGTGCTCACCAAGGGCCGCGCGGGCGAGATCTACAACATCGGTGGCGGCACCGAACTCACGAACAAGGAGCTCACCGAGCTCCTCCTCGAGGCGACCGGCAAGGACTGGTCGTACGTCGACCGCGTGCAGGACCGTCTCGGCCACGACCTCCGCTACTCGGTCGACATCTCGAAGATCCAAGCCGAGCTCGGCTACGAGCCGCAGGTGCCCTTCGAGCAGGGTCTCGCCGACGTCGTGCAGTGGTACCGCGACAACCGCGCGTGGTGGGAGCCGCTCAAGGAACGCGCCGCACTGTGACCCGCTTCCTCGTCACCGGCGCCGCCGGCATGCTCGGCCAGGACCTCCAGCAGGCCCTGGCCGGCCGTGAGGTCACCGCACTCGGTCGAGCCGACCTCGACATCACCGACGCCGCGGCGGTCGCCGCCGCGGTCGAGGGCCACGACGTCGTGATCAACAGCGCCGCTTACACCAAGGTCGACGACGCCGAATCGCACGAGGACGACGCCGCCGCGGTGAACGCCCGCGGCCCCGAGGTCCTCGCGACGGCGACGGCAGCAGTCGGCGCGAAGCTCGTGCACGTGTCCACCGACTACGTGTTCGACGGCACCGGCACCACGCCGTACGCCGAGGACGCCCCGCTCGCCCCGATCGGCGCCTACGGTCGCACGAAGGCCGCGGGCGAGCAGGCCATCCGCCGGATCGCTCCGGACTCGTCGTACATCGTGCGCGGTGCGTGGCTCTACGGCGCACACGGGCCGAACTTCGCGAAGACGATGATCCGCCTCGCCGGCTCGCACGACACGGTGAGCGTCGTCACCGACCAGATCGGTCAGCCGACCTGGACCGGGGACCTCGCCCGCCAGATCGTCGCGCTCGTCGACGCCGACGCACCCGCTGGCACCTACCACGGGACGAACGGCGGCCAGGGGTCCTGGTTCGACTTCACGAAGGCGATCTTCGCCGAGGTCGGCCTCGACCCCGAGCGGGTCCTGCCGACCGACAGCTCGGCCTTCGTGCGGCCCGCGCCGCGGCCCGCGTACAGCGTGCTCGGCCACGACGGGTGGTCGCGTGCCGGCCTCGCACCGATGCGGGACTGGCGCGAAGCGCTCACCGCCGCGGTGGCCGCGGGCGTCCTCGACGCCTGATCAGAACGGTTCGGACTGGAGGCCCGGATCACGTCCGCAACACGCGGAACGTGATCCGGGCCTCCAGTCCTTCTCCGTCAGTTCCGGTCTTCCTGTCGGTTCCGGACCGGCTGTCGGTTCCGGACCGGCTGTCGGTTCCGGTCTGGCCGTCGGTCCCGGTTTCCTCGCTTGTCCGGGTCAGCGCGCGCCGGCGCGGAGCCGGTCGTCGAGCGGCGCGACCGCCGCTGCGGGACGGAACCGCTCGGCCGCCTGCGCGGCGGCCGTCCGGCGTTCGGCGAGCAGCGCGCGGTCCGCGGCCAGCGCCCGCACCGCCGCCGCGAGGGCCGCGGCGTCCCCGGCCGGCACCGCGGTGACCGCGTCACCGAAGGTCCGGCGCTGGGGCGCGGTGTCGCTCGTGACGACCGCGAGCCCGGCGGCGGCGCACTGGTAGACCTTGTTCGGCACGACCTTGAGCGCCTTCGGCGTCGTGCCCATGATGCCGATCCCGACGTCGTGGGACGCGACCAGCGCGGGGAGCTCCGCAGCGTCGACCCACGGGATCCACTCCGTCGGCGCTCCGCCCTCGGCCGCGGCGCGCGACGCGTCGAGGTCCTGCCCCGACCCCACCATCGTCACCGTGACGGACCCGTCGGACGGCAGCAGCCCGATCGCCGCACCGATCGTCTCGGCACCCTGCAGCGGGGTGAACAGGCCGTAGAACACCACGCGGAGCGGTCCGTCCGTGTCGATGCTGCCCGAGGCCGCCGCGTCGTACCACGACTCCTGCGCACCGACCGGCACCACGACCGCCTTCGACCGGAGCCGCTCCGGCACGAGGTCGCGGTGCTCCTCGGTGTCGACGACGACCACGTCGGCGATCCGGAGCGCCGACGCGTCGAGGAATCGGAGCAGCCGCTGCTTCAGGCCGGCGTCACCGACCCCGCGGTCCTGCGCCGTCGTGGCCGCGAAGACGAGGTGGTCGAGCGCGATCGTGGTCCGGGGGAAGAGGGCCCGGGCGAGCCACACGTCGAAGTGCCCCATGTACCCGACGAGCACGGCGTCGGGACGACCGGAGCGTCGGGCGCGCAGGGCCTTGCCGACCAGGCGCGACCAGCTGCTCGCGAGGCGACCGGCCATCTGCAGCGCACCGGAACGGGCACCGAGCATCGCGACCCGGTCGCGGGTGGACAGCCCGAGCGGGACGTTCGCCTCGGCTACCTGGTGGCCCCGTTCCCGGAGCCCGTCGGCGAGCACACGCACCCGGGGGTGATCCGAGGCCTGGTATGTTCCGAAGGTCAGGATCCGCACGTGTGTCGCCTCTTCTCGGTTCGATGTGCGCGCCGTCTCGGTCCTGACGCACCCGATCAACCCTAGGTGAGAATGACCGACGTCCCCCAGCCCGCAAAGCGCTCCCGAGCCAAGTCCGTCGTCCGCGTGGTGGCCCTCGTCGTCGCCCTCGCACTCTGCGTGGCGTTCCTCGTCCCCCGGGCCGGCGACATCGCCGACGCCTTCAGCCGGCAGAACCCGTGGACGCTCGTCGCGGCGCTCGTCGTCGGCGCGGCGGCGACCTACGTGACGTTCCTGTCCTGGCGCGCGCTGATGGCCGGCGCCGGGCACCACATCCCGCTCGCCGCGGCCCAGCGGGTGTTCTTCCTGTCGCAGATCGGCAAGTACATCCCCGGGTCGGTGTGGCCGATCGTGGCCCAGGCCGACCTCGGCCGCGAGCACAAGGTGCCGCCGGCGCGCAGCGTGGCCGTCGGCATGCTGACGCTCCTCGTCAGCTGCGGCGCCGGCGTGTGCGTGGCCGCCGTCACGATCCCGTTCGTGCAGCCGGACGCGTTCGCCCGCTACTGGTTCGTCGTCCTCCTCGTCCCGATCGTGCTCGCCGCGCTGCACCCGGCGGTGCTCCGGTTCGGTCTCCGGCTGGCGTCCAAGGTCACCCGGCGCGACCTCGGCACGATCGACATCCGCCTCGGAGCGGTCGTCCGTGCGTTCGGCTGGGCGGCGCTCGCGTGGCTCGTGTTCGGGCTGCACATCACCCTCGTCCTCGTCCCGCTCGGCCACGTCGACCTGCGGGTCGTGGTGCTCACCATCGGGGCGTACGCGCTCGCCTGGCTCGTCGGGTTCCTCGTCTTCTTCCTGCCGGCCGGTCTCGGCGGGCGCGAGGCCGTGCTGACGGCGATGCTCACCGCGGGCGTCCCGCTCGGCGCCTCGGCCGCGGTCAGCGTCGCCGTGATGTCGCGCGTGCTGCTCACCGTCGTCGACCTGCTGTTCGCCCTCGGTGCCGTCCTCGGCGAGCGTCGACACCGCCGCGCTCGGGCCGCCGCCGGAGCCGCGTCGCCGGTGCACGCCGACCCCGGAGCGGCTGCGGAGTAGTCGTCGCCGGCGTCGAGGAGTCGTCGTCGGCGGCGCTGGGGGGCCGTCGTCGGCGTCGCTCGGGGCCGTCGTCGGCGTCGCTCGGGAGCCGTCGTCGGCGTCGAGGAGTCGCCCGGCGCGCGCTGGTATGGTCGTGCGACGTCCGCAACACCGAGGAGCTCCACGAGATGACCACACTCCGCGTGATCGTCGACCAGGTGATCGCCCCCGTCCCGGGTGGCATCGGCCGGTACGCCGAAGAACTCACGCGGGAGCTCATCGCCACCGCTCCGGCGGGCTGCGACGTCGTCGGCCTGGTGTCCGCCGCTCCCCGCGACCAGACCGACCACCTCCGGAAACTGCTCCCCGGACTCGCCGACCTCGAACGGCTGGCGCTCCCCCGCCGCGAACTCGCACTCGCCTGGCAGGGCGGCTTCGCCCGCGGTGCCTCGCAGGGCATGGTGCACGCTCCGAGCGTCCTCGCGCCGCTCGTGAAGCACGACCGCTCGCTCGAGCCCGGCCGACAGACCGTGGTCACCGTCCACGACACCGTGCCGTGGACCCACCCCGAGACGCTCACCCCGCGCGGCGTGCAGTTCCACCGGGCGATGGTGAAGCGCGCGTACAAGTACGCGGACGCCGTCGTCGTGCCGACCCACGCGGTCGCCGGTGAACTGAACGGCGTGCACCCGTTCGGCGACCGGCTCCGGGTGATCGGCGGCGCACCGAGCGGGCGACTGCGGGTGCCCGTCGACGCCGACCTCCGCGCGGAACGCCTCGGGCTGCCGCCGCGGTACGTGCTCGCCGTGGGCACGCTCGAGCCGCGGAAGGGCCTCGCCCACCTCATCGCCGCGATGGCGCACCCCGACGCACCGCAGGAGCTCCCACTCGTCATCGCCGGACCCGACGGCTGGGGCGACGTCGACGTGCACAGCGAAGCGGAGCGGGTCGGGCTCGCGCCGGAACGACTCAAGGTCCTCGGTCGCGTCGAGGACGCCGACCTCGCCGTGGCCTACGATCGCGCGACCGCGTTCGTCTTCCCGAGCCTCGCCGAGGGCTTCGGTCTGCCCGTGATCGAGGCGATGAGCCTGGGCACGCCGGTGATCCACTCCGACGACGCCGCGGTGTGCGAGGTCGCTTCGGACGCCGGCGTGGTCGTCGCCCGCAACCCGCGGGAGTCCTACGCGGAACGACTCGCCCAGGCCGTGTACCAGGTGGCGAACGACCGCCGTCTCGCCGCCCAGCTGGCGATCGCCGGCCCCGACCGCGCCCGGATGTTCACCTGGCGGGACTCCGCGTCCGAGACCTGGCAGCTGCACGCGGACCTCTGATCCGAACTCGACGGCGTCCAGACCTCGACGGTGCGCCGACCTCGGGGGCACCGACCTCGGTGTCGCCGATCACGGGGACACCGACCTCGGTGTCGCCGATCACGGGGACACCGACCTCGGTGTCGCCGATCACGGGGTCACGGACGTCGGCGTCGCCGATCACGGATCCGTGACGATCGGTCGAGCCCACCGTGTCCTCCGTCGTCGGCGCGCGTCCCGCTGCCAAGATCGGGGCATGACGCGTCGACACCCGCTCACCATCCTGACCGTTCCGCTGGCGCTCGGCGTCGCGACGGCCACCCTGCTGACCGGCTGCTCGGGCGGCGACACCCCGGACCGCACACCGTCCGCCACCAGCACCTCGAGCGCCTCGTCGACCCCGACCGCGACCCGGACGGCCGACCCGCTGCCGACGCCGGAGCCGACGACCGCCCCGACGGACGACCAGACCGGCTCCGCCGACGACGGCACCGGCCCGGGCACCGGCAACGGCAGCGGCGCCGACGCCCCGGCGAACGTCGACTTCACGAAGATCGCCAAGCAGGGCGTGGCTGCCGCGGGTGGTGGCACCGTGATCTCGCTCGCCGGCTCGGGCGACTCGTGGACCGTCGTCGTCGCTGGCCCCGACGGGTCGCTCACGCAGTCGGTCGTGTCGGCGACGCTCGACCGGGTGACGTCCGGCCCGTTCCCCAAGGACTCCGACGCGGGCACGAAGGCCGCGAACGTCGCGCGAGCGGCAGCGCTCAAGGTGGACGCGACCGCGGCGGCCTCGCGAGCTGCGACCGCAGCCGGGGGCACCGTCACCGGCATCGTGCTGGGTGGGAGCGGTTCGGCACCGACGTGGTCCGTGTCCGTGTCGGTCGGCGGGGCTGCCAAGACCGTCACCGTGAACGGGGTCAGCGGCGCGACGAGCTGACGCTCGACTCAGAGCGCGTCGCGGAGTCGCGCAGCCTTCTCCTCGACGATCCGCTCGAGGTCCTCGGCGTGCTGCTGCAGCCGCGCGGAGACCGCCGCGTCCGTCGACCCGATGATCCGTGCCGCGAGGAGTCCGGCGTTCGCGGCCCCGTTGATCGCCATCGTCGCGACGGGGATGCCGGCCGGCATCTGCACGATGGAGAGCAGCGAGTCGAGCCCGTCCAGGCGCGCGAGCTGTACGGGCACGCCGATCACGGGGAGCGTCGTCATCGATGCGACCATCCCGGGCAGGTGCGCCGCTCCCCCGGCACCGGCGATCACGACCCGGATGCCGCGTGCCGCTGCACCGCGCGCGAAACGGGTCATCTTGTCCGGGGTCCGGTGCGCTGACACGACGTCCGCCTCGAAGGCGATGCCGAGTTCCGTCAGGGTGTCCGCGGCGGCCCGCATGGTCGGCCAGTCCGAGTCGGAGCCCATGATGATCGAGACGAGCGGCTGGGCGGGGGCTGCGGTGTCGGTCACGGCACGAGCCTACTGGAGGCACCGACGGCCCCACGGGGACGCGTCAGCGCACGGGGACGCGTCAGCGCACGGGGACGCGTCAGCGCACGGGGACGCGTCAGCGCACGGCGACGGTCGTGCAGCCCAGTGCCCGGTCGCCACCAGCCCCGATGCCGAGCGCGGTGAGGCACACCGAACGCTTCCCGCTCGCGGCGGCCACCGTGACCTCGTACCCGTGGTTCTTCCCGACCCCGTGCACCCGGTCGACGTCCGGCCGTGCGACGCTCGCGGGCCACGACCCGACGGTCTTGCCGTCCACCGTCATCCGCACGGTCACCGGCTTCGTGGTGTCGTCACGGTCGAACGCCCACCCGCGGACGCTGAGGCGCCGCTTCGCGGTCGAGGTCGCCGAGTCCCGCTTCGCCACCGGCGCCACCGACGGTGCGCGGGGTGCGGTTGCGGGTGCGGCCTGCGCGGCCGGGGTGCCGAGACGGGCGTTCGCGACGAGGCCCTGCGCAGCCGCCGACCACCACTTGCCGGCAGCCGGGCCGCCGTTGCAGAGTCCGTCGCTCGCGCCGGGCGTCTTCACCCAGAGCAGTGCGTCGAGCGCGGTGCCGTCGGACACGACGCGCGGCGTCGTCCCGAGTCCCGCACCCGGACCGTTGCACCAGGTCCCGCGCCAGCCCTGCCCGTTCCGTGAGGTGTCGATGACGTAGTGCGAGCCGCCGGTGAGCGCGGAGACCTTCTCGGCGTAGGCCTGCTCCTGCGCGGTCGGGTAGTAGTTCGCGACGTTCGTGAAGAACCCGCGTGCCTGCTGCACGCCGGCACTCTGCAACCGCGACGCCATGACCACCGGCTGGACCCAGTTCGAGTTCCCGGCGTCGAGGTAGGCGGGGACGCCCGCCGCGGTGAGGGCGGCGACCTCGCGGGAGAGGATCCGGAAGCGCTGCTGCCCGAGCGACGCGTCGCACGCGCTGTTGCTCAGCATCGCGAGCGAGTCCGGTTCGACGACGACCGCGGCGCGGTGTCCGGCGAGGCGGGACACGACCTGGTCCACCCACGCGGTGTAGGTGGCCTCGTCGAAGCCGCCCGCGGAGTGCCCGCCGCAGTCACGGTCGGGGATCGCGTACGTGACGAAGACCGCGGTCGTGCCGGCCCGGTCGGCCGCCGTGACCGCCGTGTCGATCGTCCGTGTGAGGGTCGCACCCTGCGTCCAGTCGCCGAGCCAGGTCGCGACGGGGTACTGGGCGATGACCTTCGCCGCGGCAGCGCCGGCGGGATCGGTCGTGGCGAGCGCGGAGACCTGCTTCGCCGCCTCGCTCGTGTCCGACCGGTACGGCCCCTTCCCGTACAGCGTCGCGGACGAGGCCGCCCGCATCGACGCGGCCGTGGTCGCCGCCGACGCGGCGACCGGCGTCAGCGCCCCCGCGGCGAACGCGACGAGCGCGCTGAGCGCTCCGGACACGGCGAGCACACGGACGCGGCGCATGACGGACTCCTGTGGATTGGTCGACCCCTGACCGCTCCATGGGAGCACGCGCCCCGGGCACCCGTACACACGCCAGATCGGGTGCCACCCGACCGGGTGTCCGCTGTTCTGCGGACCGCTTCAGGCCCGTTCGGACCGGCCTCAGTCGTCGAAGTGCGCAGCCGCCGAACGCGCGCGGTACGTCACGTCGTCGACGTCGTCACCGATCACGGTCACGTGCCCGATCTTCCGCCCCGGCCGCGGCGCCTTGCCGTAGAAGTGGTACTTCGCCTCGGGGAAGGCCTCGAGCGCTGCCGGGTACCGCGCGGCGAGGTCGCCGTCGGCCGGACCACCGAGCACGTTGATCATCACGGCGGACGGCGCGTGCATGCCGGTCGCGCCGAGCGGCAGGTCGAGGACGGCGCGGAGGTGCTGTTCGAACTGGCTCGTCGTCGCGCCGTCGATCGACCAGTGCCCCGTGTTGTGCGGACGCATGGCCAGCTCGTTGATGAGGATCCGCTCGTCGTCGGTCTGGAAGAGCTCGACCGCGAGCACGCCCGTGACGCCGAGCTCGGTCGCGATCCGGACGGCGATGTCCTCGGCCAGGTCGGCGAGTCGTCCGGCGCTGTCCCGCGCCGGGGCGAACACCTCGGCGCAGACACCGTCGCGCTGCACGGTCTCGACGATCGGCCAGGCGACGACCTCGCCCGAGGGCCGACGGGCGACGGACTGCGCGAGCTCACGGGTGAACGGCACGAGCTCTTCGACGAGCAGGGCCTGCCCACCGCCGGCCTCGGCGACCGCGATGAACCAGTCGGAGACGTCCGCCGGGTCGGTGACGACGCGGACGCCCTTGCCGTCGTACCCGCCGCGCGCGGTCTTCACGACGGCACGGCCGCCGTGGTCGTCGAGGAACGCCTGCAGCTCGTCGGGATCCTGCACGGCGGCCCAGTCCGGCACCGGCAGGCCGAGCTCGGACAGGCGCTGACGCATGGTGATCTTGTCCTGCGCGACGGCGAGCGCATCGGGCCCGGGACGCACCGCGACGCCGGCGTCCACGAGGGCGCGGAGGACGTCCTGCGGGACGTGTTCGTGGTCGAAGGTGACGACGTCGACGTCGCGCGCGAAGGCGAGGACGGTGTCGAGGTCGTGGTAGTCCCCTTCGGCGGTGGCGGCGATCGCTGCGGACATGCCCGGCCCCTCGGCGAGCACCCGGATGTCGATCCCGAGCTCCACCGCGGCGGGCACCATCATCCGTGCCAGCTGTCCTCCACCGATGACCCCGACGCGCAACGCCATGCTGTGTGTTCCTTCCGTCGTTCTCACCGTGCCGGGAGAGCGCCCTGTCTACAATCGCTACTCGGGTCGCACCGTCCGTGCGACCGCTCGAGACGTGCACTGCACGACCAGCGACAACTCTACGGACCCTGGAGAACCCGTGCGGCGACTGATAGCCCAACTGGCACGCTTCGGCGTGGTCGGTGCCGTCGGCTTCGTCGTCGACACCGCGATCTTCAACGTGCTGCGCGCGACCGTCCTGAACCCGGACGACGTCCACTCCGGCCCGTTCTGGGCGAAGGTGGTCTCGACCGTGGCCGCGATCTTCGTCAACTGGATGGGGAACCGGTACTGGACCTTCCGTGACCAGCGCCGCTCCGTGGCGGCGCGCGAGGGCGTGGAGTTCGTCATCGTCTCCCTCGGCGGCATGGTCATCTCGCTCGGCTGCCTCGCCGTCTCCCACTACGTGCTCGGGTTCACCTCGGCACTCGCGGACAACGTCTCCGGCAACGTGATCGGGCTCCTGCTCGGCACCGCGTTCCGCTTCTGGCTCTACAAGGTGTGGGTGTACCACCCCGAGCGCACGGACCGGCCGACGAACGAGGCCGAGCCGACCGGCACCGACGGGGAACGGGTCTCCTCCGGGGTGTGACCCGCTCGGCTCAGCGGTGCGGCCCGCTCGGCGGCGCTGGCCCCCTTCGGCGCCGTCGTCGTCGCCGAACGACGACGGCGCCGACGCCGTGCCGGAGCACGTCGTCGGCGCCGTCGGGGAACGCCGGTCGCCGGGTGGCTAGCGGCCCATGCCGCGGAGGCGGAAGCCGGCAGCGGTCCACGCGTCGCGGTCGAGGCAGTTCCGGCCGTCGATGACGACCGCGCTGGACACGAGGGACGCGGCGTGCACCGGGTCGAGCTCGCGGAACGCGTTCCACTCGGTGAGCACGAGCACCAGGTCGGCGCCGCGGAGCGCGTCGTCGGCGGTCTCGACGTAGTCCAGCTCGGGGTGGATCCGACGCGCGGTGACGATCGCCTCGGGGTCGTAGGCGGCGACCGATGCGCCGAGGTCGTGCAGTCGCGCCGCGATGTCGAGCGCGGGCGAGTCGCGGACGTCGTCCGAGTTCGGCTTGAAGGCCAGGCCGAGCACGGCGACGCGCTTGCCCTGGACGGCTCCGTCGAGGAGCTCCTGCGCGAGCTCGACGACGTACGCGCGACGACGCAGGTTGGTGGCGTCGACGTCGGCGAGGAACGCCAGCGACTCCCCCACCCCGAGCTCGTTCGCCCGCGCCTGGAACGCGCGGATGTCCTTCGGCAGGCAGCCGCCGCCGAAGCCGAGGCCCGCGTTGAGGAACTTCCGGCCGATGCGGGCGTCGTGGCCGATGGCGTCGGCGAGCGCCGTGACGTCGGCGCCGGTGACCTCGGCGATCTCGGCCATCGAGTTGATGAACGAGATCTTCGTCGCGAGGAACGCGTTCGCGCTGATCTTGACGAGCTCGGCCGTGGGGAGGTTCACGACGAGTCGGGGCGTGCCGCTGGCGAGTGCCTCGGCGTAGACCTCGTCGAGGGTGTCCACGGCGCGCTGGCCGGTCTCGCCGTCCGGGACGCCGTACACGAAGCGGTCCGGGGAGATCGTGTCCTGCACCGCGAAGCCCTCGCGGAGGAACTCCGGGTTCCAGACGAGCGACGCGCCGGGCACGGCGGCCTCGACCTCGGCGGCGAGCCGAGCGGCGGTCCCCACCGGCACCGTCGACTTGCCGACGACGAACTCGCCCGCGGACAGGTGCGGGGTGAGCGCGGCGACGGCGGCGTCGACGTAGGTGAGGTCCGCGGCGCCGGTCGGGCCCTGCGGGGTGCCGACGGCGAGGAAGTGCACGCGCGCGCCGGCGACCTCGGCCATGTCGGTCGTGAACCGGATGCGTCCGGACGCGAGCGCCTCGGACAGGATCTCGGGGAGACCCGGCTCGAAGAACGGGGCCTCGCCCGCCGCGAGCCGCTCGATCTTGACCGGGTCCACGTCGACGGCGACGACGTCGTGCCCGAGCTTGGCCATGGATGCGGCGTGCACGGCACCGAGGTACCCGCAGCCGATGACAGAGATTCGCACGGGAAGACGCTACCGGGTTCTCGTCGGACTTCCACCGAGTGTGCTGGGAGCGAGCCCGCGGGGAGCGAGTGCGCTGGGCCGACGCGCCGGAGCGGGACACGGGGTCAGGGTCGGACGTCGCCCCACTGCGGCCGCTCGGCGCCGCCGACGATCTCGTCCCAGTCGGGCTCCCGGTGTCGGCGGCGCGCTTCGTGCGCCTCGACCATGTCGTGCAGGACCGCCACGACGAGGTCGGCGTACGGCACGTCCGCCAGCACCATCGCGGGTTCGTCGCCCGGGAACACGAGGACGTCCCCGGAGCGGAACACACCCTGCAGCCCCCGGCGCCGGACCGTCACGTCGTAGCCCCGGGAGTGCAGGAGCTCCCGCCGGGTCCGGGTGCCGAGCCCGTGCACGACGACGAGGCGCCTCGTGGTCACCACGTACCGCTCGGACATCCACCGGAACAGCGGCAGTGCGCCGCCGAGGAACAGCAGGAGCAGCACGAGCCCGGCGACGACGGCGTTGAGCCACGCCAGCTCGGCACGGAAGACACCGAAACCGAACCCGCCGGCGAGCGTGACGAGCACCACGAAGACCGCGGGCCGCACGAGCCGACGCGCGTGCGGCCGCAGGCGTGCGACGACGCGTTCGGGCGGCGGCTCGTCGGTCATGCCGTCATGCATACCGCAGGTGGGTGACGTCCCCCACGGCGACGCCCCTGCGGACGCCCTGTCGATCCCGGATCGTGATGCGGCCCTCGTCGTCGATGCCGGTGGCGTCGGCCTCCAGGTGGGTGCCGTCCGGCAGCTCGATCCGGACGCGCTGCCCGATCGTGCCGCAGGCCGACCGGACGTGGGACCGGACCGTCCCGGCGGCCGGACCGCCCGTGACCAGCGCGGCCACTGCCTCCAGGACGGCGCGGTGAAAGGCGACCAGCACTCGGTCGGCGAGCACGTCGGCGGACCCCGTCGCACCGGCGACGGCCAGGGAGGTCGACGTGGGTGTCGGGAGCCGGTCCGCGGGGATCGTGAGGTTCACGCCGGCGCCGACCACGACGCTGCCGTCGGCGGCGACCTGGCAGAGGATGCCGCACACCTTCCGGCCGCCGATCTGCACGTCGTTCGGCCACTTCACCGCGACGTCGGCGCCGAGCTGTTCGTCGCCGGGCAGGACCGCGGCGACCGCGTCGCGCATCGCCGCGCCGGCGACCAACGGGAGCCAGCCGCGGTCGCGCTCGTCGAGGTCCGCGCGGACGAGGAGGCTCACGGCGAGGGTCTCACCGGCCGGGGCCGTCCACGAGCGGTCCAGACGGCCGCGCCCCGCGGTCTGGTCCAGCGTGACCAGCACGCTGCCGTGCGGCTGCTCCGGCGCGGCCTGGAGCAGGTCCGCGTTCGTCGAGCCCGTCGTCGCCGGGGCGGTGAACACGGCGCCGGCCGCGGCGACGGCCGCTCGGCTCGTCGGGAACGGCGGCGACGCAGGTGTGGACATGCACGCAAATGTACGGGCAGGAACCGTGGGGGTCCTCCAACCAGCCGCGTCGTCACCGCCGGTAGGGTGAGCGGGTGACTTCAGGAGACACCCCCGATCTCTCGACGACGGCCGGTCGGCTCGCCGACCTCCGCGAGCGGTACCACGAAGCAGTGACCGCCGCGGGCGAGGCCGCGATCGCCAAGCAGCACGCCAAGGGCAAGGGCACGGCGCGCGAACGGATCGAGCAGCTGCTCGACGAGAACTCCTTCGTGGAGTTCGACGAGTTCGTCCGCCACCGCACCACCGCGTTCGGCATGGACGCCAAGCGGCCGTACGGCGACGCGGTCGTCACCGGCGTCGGCACCATCCACGGCCGGAACGTCGCCGTGTACGCGCAGGACTTCACCGTCTTCGGTGGCTCCCTCGGCGAGGTCGCCGGCGAGAAGATCATCAAGGTGATGCAGCACGCGATCAAGACCGGCGTGCCGATCATCGGCATCCTCGACTCGGGCGGCGCCCGCATCCAGGAAGGCGTCGTCGCCCTCGGCAAGTACGGCGAGATCTTCCGCCTCAACACGCAGGCGTCCGGGGTCATCCCGCAGCTCTCCATCGTGATGGGTCCGGCGGCCGGCGGTGCCGTGTACTCCCCCGCCCTCACCGACTTCGTGATCATGGTCGACAAGACCAGTCACATGTTCGTCACCGGCCCCGACGTCATCAAGACTGTCACCGGCGAGGACGTCGGCTTCGAGGAGCTCGGTGGCGCACAGACGCACAACGCCGTCTCCGGCGTCGCGCACTACCTCGCCGAGGACGAGTCCGACGCCCTCGACTACGCCCGGTCGCTCATCGGCTTCCTGCCGGACAACAACCTGTCCGACCCGCCCGCGTACGACGTCGCCCCGGAGCTCGAGACCACCGACGCCGACCACGAGCTCGACGTCGTCATCCCGGACTCGGCCAACCAGCCGTACGACGTCACGACGATCATCGAGCACCTCGTCGACGACGGCGAGTTCCTCGAGGTCCAGCCGCTCTTCGCGCCGAACATCCTGATCGGCTTCGGCCGGGTCGAGGGCCGCACGGTCGGCATCATCGCGAACCAGCCGCAGGCCATGGCCGGCACGCTCAACATCGACGCCGGCGAGAAGGCAGCCCGCTTCGTGCGGTTCTGCGACGCGTTCGGCATCCCGATCCTCACCCTCGTGGACGTCCCCGGCTACCTGCCCGGCACCGACCAGGAGTGGACCGGGGTCATCCGCCGCGGCGCGAAGCTCCTCTACGCGTACGCCGAGGCCACCGTGCCGCTCGTCACCGTCATCACGCGCAAGGCCTACGGCGGCGCGTACATCGTGATGGGCTCGAAGCAGCTCGGCGCCGACATCAACCTCGCGTGGCCGACCGCCGAGATCGCCGTGATGGGTGGTCAGGGCGCCGTCAACATCCTGTACCGCGCCGAGATCAAGCGTGCCGAGGAATCCGGCGAGGACGTCGCCGCCGTGCGTGCGAAGCTCGCGAACGAGTACACCTACAACGTGGCGTCGCCGTACCTGGCGGCCGAGCGCGGTGAGCTCGACGGGATCATCCAGCCGCACGCCACGCGCGTCTCGGTGATCAAGGCGCTCCGTGCCCTGCGCGGCAAGCGTGCATCGCTGCCGCCGAAGAAGCACGGGAACATCCCGCTGTGATCGAGGTGCGCTGATGGGCCGCCACGCCGCCGCCGTCCCCGCCGAGGAACCCGTGTCGGTCGGGGCGGACGTCCGCGTCGTCTCCGGCGACCCGACGCCCGAGGAACTCGCCGCCGTCATCGCCGTCCTGCAGCGGCAGGCGGACGAGGCCGCGTCGCTCGGCCGGCCCGAGGTCACGGTGTCGCCGCGGACCGGGTGGGACGTGTCGGCCCGTGGGCTGCGCCGGCCGCTCGAGCACGGCGCGGGGGCCTGGGCGCGGTCGCTGCGCTGAGTTCGGCGCGGTCCGCCGAGCGCACGGTCCGTTTTTCGCACGGTCCGTCTTGCGCACGACCGCGCGTCGGCGTCGCCCGGGGCTTGCGCTCCCCCGCCAGGACGGGCGACCATGTACCCCTGGGTATCGAGTCGTCTGCAGCGTTGCAGGGTGCACTTCCCGGTCGGTCTCCCCTCAGACGGGGGACATCTGCGGTCGACGGGGTCTGAAATCGCACGATTTGTCCCCCATAATGACGACTGACAGACCAGTTGGCGGCAGGCATAGTAGTTGTTGTTCGGTGTCCTTCAACGAAGAACATCGCAGGCGGTGGCCGACTAGGGTACGAAGCCACCACCAGCTACGAGTCAGGGCGATATTCGGGTTGTCGCTCAGACTCGGGTCGTGAACGGGCCGGTCGGATTCCGACCGGCCCGTTCCCCGTTTCCGGGCGTGTGCGTTGCCGTGCCGCCGGGTCGGTCGTTGTCGTCGTTGTCGTCGTCGTCGTCGAAACATGTACACGCGTGTTGCGACCCTGCACCAGTCGATCGACGCGTGGTTCGTCGTCTCATGCGCACACAACGAGTGCGTGTGCATGTTCCGACGCCGCACCAGTCGATCGACGCGTGGTTCGTCGCACGATGCGCACGCACCGACCGGCGCGGCCAACGGCACGGCGACACCAGCGACCACCGACCGGCACGGCGACCGGCGCCACCGACCGGCACGGCGACACCAGCGACCACCGACCGGCTCGCCAGCGCAGGCGCCAGCGACCGGCAGCCCCGCAGCCCCGCCGCGCCAGCCGCTACGCGGACACGTGCCGCGGGATCTCCAGCCACACGACCACGGAGTCGTCCTCGTCGCCGTCGTCGTCGTCCGCCCCAGCCCCGAGCGCGGCGGACTCGCTCGCCGCCAGGTCGAGCCGGAGCCCCACGACGGTGACCGCCGAGTCGGACCCCTCGGACACGGTGCGGACGATGACGTTGTCGGCCTCACGGGCCTGGCGCAGCGCGTCGGCGATCCGGGCGTGCACCCGGCGCAGGTCGTCGATCTCGAGGTCGTCGAGCCCACCGTCGTCGTGGAGCTGGACCGTGGCGCCGCGGCGACGAAGGCGCATGACTTCCTCGCGGACGTCCTCGGAGAGCAGGGACCGGCCACGGATCTCGTCGCGGATGGCCTGCTCGAGGTGCAGGCACTCGTCACGCTCGGCGTCGTCGAGGTCGCCCCCGGTGTCGATGATCCGCTGCAGCATCGGCAGCGCCATCCGCGTCGTCTGGCTGAGGCGGAACTGCCGCTCGAACACGTGGGCGTCCTGCGCCGCCTGCCAGTCCGCCGTCTCCTGCTCGGCACGGACGAAGTCGCGGGTGACCCGGGTCGCCCGGTTCATGGCGAAGGCGAACCCGGTGGCGATGGCGACCCAGGACACACTGCCGAGCACCCCGAGGGACCCCAGCGCGCCGAGTCCGGCCCACGCGACGGTGTGGACCGCGAGGAACCCGACGCCGATCCACGCGAACGGCCCGCGCCCGCGGACGACGAGCACCACCATCAGCGTGCCGACGGCGGCGATCCACCACGTGTTGTACGAGGGGCCGGAGCGGAGCTCGACCACCGGTGACGCGACGACCGGCATGACGACCGCGGTCGCGAGTGCGAAGCACGTCGCCCAGATCGGGAGCGTCCGGCCGGACACGAAGAGCGCGACGCCCGTCGCGGCGGCGTAGAGGACCATGCACGCGACCACGGGGCCGACCTCGAGGACACGCGGCAGCGTGGTGACGGCGAGGAGCAGGTGGTAGACGGAGAACAGCGCCGCGAGACCGATCGCGACGCCCGCAGGGATGGAGACCTTCACCGTGCCGCCCCCGATCGGGGTGCCCAGTCGAGCCGGACACGGGTGCCCGCGCCGGGAGCGGTGTCGACCTCGGCGTGCCCCTCGACGGCCACCACGCGTTCGACGATCGACCGGCGGACACCGAGGCGTTCGGCCGGGATCGCGTCGAGCGCGAAGCCGGCGCCGTCGTCACCGATCTCGATGCGGGCTCCGGCACCGTGCTGCTCGACGACGATCCAGCGGTCGACCTCGGCACCTCCGGCGTGCTGCACGCTGTTGACGGCCGCCTGCAGCGCCGCGGAGGCGAGTGCGTCGGCGACGGTGGCGGGGACGCGGACACTGCCGGCGCGTTCGCCCTGCACGCGGACCGGGGCGGCCAGTGCGCCCACGGCGTCGGCGATCCGGGCGCGGAGGTCTGCGAGGGACACCGGTGGCGCCCCGGCCGGGTCGTCGGAGGCGGCTGCCTCGAGGTGGTCGATGGCGTTCCGTGCCATCCGCGCCGCGAGCATCTCCGCGTCACGGGTCTCGGCCCGGGCGGCGGACAACAGCGTGGTGAGGACGCTGTCGTGCACGATCGCGTCGACCTGGACGCGCTCGACCTCGGTCGCGTGCTCCCGGATCGCGTGCGAGTACCGGCGGACGGCGGTGGCCTGCGCGGCGTCGACCGCCGTGGCCGCGCGGCGCAGCACGACGGCGATGACGAGCACCGCACCGCTGAGGATCGCCGTGTACACGCCGTCGAGGAGCGCTCGGAGGCCGGCGTCGCCACCGACGGGGGTGAGCCGGATGACGACGTACACGGTGGGGACGAGCGCGGTGTAGACCGTCGCCCGCCACGGCGCGAAGCCCATCGCGGCGGCGGTCGAGCCGACCGTGCAGAGCCACCACGGCCAGGGCACCTGGTCCGTCGGGATCGGCTCGCGCACCGTCAGCGGCCACGTCACCAGCGCGACGAGGAAGAGCAGCGCGCAGAGGATCTGCGCGAGCTGGGCGACCCGACGGATGAACACCGAGGCGCCGACGAACAGGAACGACGCCGCGAGCCCGCACGCCACGACCGGACCCCAGACGGGGTCGAGGTACGGCAACTGGTTGAGCACGGCCGGCACCGTGGTGGCGCCGAAGCCGAGCGCCGCGACGGCGAGCAGGATCGCGAACGCCCGCTCGACCGACGCCTGCGTGATCGTGGCCCGGACGCTGCGCGACGGGTCCGCACCGAACGGCGCGTCGTCACTCCCCGGGGAGCCGACGCTCGACGCGGCGCCCGCCCGGGCGGCCGGACGGGCCGCCCGGGTGGCGCGCGCCGGTCCGGACGTGGGTGCCGCGTCAGCCGCAGCCATGGTGCTCAGCGACCGTCGCCGTCGGGGTCGATCCCCGAGTCGAGCCCGGGCAGGATGCCGTCCTCGACCGCACGGCGGAGGAGGTCGACCTTCGTCGGAGCCGGACGACCGACCTCGACGTACTTCACGCGGATGCGGTCGAGGTACTCGCGCGCCGTCGAGTACCCGATGCCGAGCTGCTGCGCGGCGAGCTTGAGCGGCAGGCCCGAGGCGTAGAGGTGGAGGATCTCGCGCTCGCGCCGTCCGAGCTGCGCCTTCGCGAAGTCGCGGTCGGCGTCGATCGCACTCGCCCACTCGAGGTTGTTGAGCACGTCGCCGCGTGCGACCGTCGCGACGGCCGCCATCACGGTCTTCGTCGCCGAGGACTTCGGGATCACACCCGCAGCCCCGGCGGCCAGTGCCTCGCGGACGTTCGCGACGCGGTCGGCGATGGAGTGCACCAGGACCGCGGAACCGGTGCCCTGAACACCCTTCACGTTCGCGGTCACGGTGGAGCCGTCGCCGAGCGACAGGTCGAGGACGACGACGTCGACCTCACGCCCGTCGAGGTGCTCGATGTACTCGGGCACGCTCGCGGCGGTGAGGACCACCTCGAACCCCTCGTTCTGGCACGCTGCCTGGATCCCGAGTCGCACGGACTCGTGGTCGTCGACGATCGCGACACGGACGGGCTTGATCGCCAGTCCGGTCGTTCCGGTGGTGGTCGTGTCTGTTGCCACGGTGGCCTCTCTCGTCGATGCGCACCCCCGGCCCCTGAAACCGGGGAGCCATCACCGACCAAGGATACCCAGGTCGGACTCAGGCAGCGGCGCGATCCGATCGCGACACGGCGAAGCGTGTTGCAGGACGCGACAAGCGGCCCGACACGGACCGCGCGCGGGCCGACCCCGACAAGCGACGAGCGACCCGACGAGCGCACCGCGCCCGGGCCGACCCGCGACGACCGTCAGCCGACCGGCACCAGGCGCGCCACGGCCTCCAGGTGGTGGGTGTGCGGGAAGAGGTCGAACGCGCGGAGTGCCTCCAGGCGGTACCCGAGGTCCGCGAACGTCGCGACGTCGCGGGCCAACGCCACCGGGTCGCAGGCCACGTAGACGACCTGGGCGGGCTGGAGCGCCGCGATCTGCACGACGACCTCGCGGCCGGCGCCGGAACGGGGCGGGTCGAGCACGATCGTGCCGGCACGGTACCGCTGCCGCTCGCTCGGCGAGAGCGCGGCGACGGTGCGCTGGAGCCACCGGTCGACGCGGCCGGTCTCGGCGCGGGCGCCGATCCACTCGACGAGGTTCTCCTGCGCGTGCTCGGTGGCACGGGGCGCGCTCTCGACACTCGTGAGCCGGGCCTTCGGACCGACGAGGTCGCCGAGCGCGGCGGCGAGCAGGCCGACGCCGCCGTAGAGGTCGAGGTGCTGCCCCTCGGGGTCGAGCCGATCCCGGTCGACCAGGTCCTGCACGGCCGCGGTCAGGACGACCGGGGCCGCCCGGTGCACCTGCCAGAAGCCGTTGTCGTCGACCTGGAACGTGCGCTCCCCGACGACCTCGGTGACGACCGTGGGCTTCTGCTCGTCGATGACCAGCCGTGCTCCCTCGGAACCGCTCGGCGCGAGGACGTCGACGACCGAGGCGCCCGGCATCGCACCGCGGCCGAGGGGCGCGCTGTCCTGCACCACCCGGGTCGCGAGCGGCAGGGACGCGACCGGCACGACGGTGTGCGAGCGGGAGGCGAAGGGCCCCGCGGTGCCGTCCTCGTCGACGTGCAGGCGGACGCGGGTGCGCCAGCCGGTGCCGTTCGCCTCGTCGTCGCCGGGCGCGGCCTCGACGACGACGTCGGCTCCGAGCAGCGCGGCGAGGTCGGTGCGGGCGAAGCGCGCGAACGAGTCCACCAGGACGTCGTGCTTCAGCGTGCGCTGGTGCGCGAGGGCGATGTGCCCGAACTCGGCTCCGCCGGCGCGGTCGGCCGGGTCGCGGTCGAGTGCGGCTTCCGGCCAGACATGGTCCACGCGGTGCTCGCTCGGCGTGACGACCGACACGGTGTCGGCGCGCCAGAACGACTTCTTGCGGTCCTCCGTCACCCGGGCAACGACGCGTTCGCCGGGGATCGCGTCCGACACGAACACCACGCGCCCGTCGTGCCGTGCCACCGAGATGCCGCCGTGGGCGATCCCGGTGACGTCGAGTTCGAGCAGCGTTCCGACCGATTCACCCATGGTGAGATGTTCCCATGCGTCTGTACCTCGCGAGTACCTCTCCCGCCCGCCGAGCCCTCCTCGCCCAGACCGGGATCGAACCGGTGCTCGTCGCGCCCGGGGTCGACGAGGACGCCGCCGTCGCCGCGACCGCGTCGGCACTCGGCCGTGCGCTGACCGGTCCGGAGCTGGTCGCACTGCTCGCGGAGGCGAAGGCCGCCGCCGTCGCGGACGCCACCACTCCGGTCGACGGCTTCGTGTTCGGCGGCGACTCCGCCTTCGAGGTCGACGGCGTCCTGTACGGCAAGCCCCACGACCCCGACGTCGCGCGCGAGCGCTGGCGGCAGATGCTCGCCGCGGGCGGCGGCACGCTGTGGAGCGGACACTGCGTCATCGACCGGCGCGTGCCGTCGTCCGTCCCCACGGTGCCGTCGTCCGCACCCACGGGCGGGCCTGGAGGCGCGGGGCGGGCCGGCACCGTGCCTCCCGTCCGCACCGTGGACGCGTCGGGCGGCGGGCCGCTCGGCCTGGCCGGGTCCTTCGGCGACGTCGCGCCCGGTGGGTCCGGGCTCGTCGCCTCCGGCGACCGCGTCGTCGCGGTCGACAGCGCGGTGCTCACCTTCGCCGACGACATGTCGTCCGAGGAGATCGACGCGTACGTCGCGACGGGCGAGCCGCTCGAGGTCGCTGGCGCCTTCACCATCGACGGACGGGCCGCCGCGTACATCACCCGGATCGACGGGGCGCCGTCGGCCGTGGTGGGATTGTCGCTGCCGGTGCTCCGCTCGATGCTGCTGCGGGGCTTCGGCATCGCGTGGCACGACCTCTGGGCACTGTAGACATCCACACTTGTTCGGGGTGGTTCTTTGTGGACGCCAGTCAATTCACACCTCCGCCGCACGAATACGCTGATGTCTCATGCCCCGTATCAGCAAGGTCCTCATCGCGAACCGCGGCGAGATCGCCGTCCGCATCATCCGCGCGGCCCGCGACGCAGGCAAGGCTTCGGTGGCGGTCTACGCCGACCAGGACCGCGACGCCCTCCACGCCCGCCTCGCTGACGAGGCCTACGCACTGAACGGCACCACGAGCGCCGACACCTACCTCGTCATCGACAAGATCATCTCGGTCGCCCGACGGTCCGGCGCCGACGCCGTGCACCCCGGGTACGGGTTCCTCGCCGAGAACGCCGACTTCGCCCGCGCCGTCATCGACGCCGGGCTGACGTGGATCGGCCCGTCGCCGTCGTCCATCGAACAGCTCGGCGACAAGGTCTCCGCGCGCCACGTGGCCGAGAAGGTCGGCGCGCCGCTCGCCCCGGGCACCATCGAACCCGTGCAGGACGTGTCCGAGGTCTTCGACTTCGTCGACCAGGTCGGCCTGCCCGTCGCGATCAAGGCGGCGTTCGGCGGCGGCGGTCGTGGGCTCAAGGTCGTCCGCGACCGTGCCTCGGTCGAGGAGCTCTTCGAGTCCGCCACGCGCGAGGCCATCGCGGCGTTCGGTCGGGGCGAGTGCTTCGTCGAGAAGTACCTCGACAAGCCCCGCCACGTCGAGACGCAGTGCCTCGCCGACGAGCACGGCAACGTCGTCGTCGTCTCGACCCGCGACTGCTCGCTCCAGCGGCGGCACCAGAAGCTCGTCGAGGAAGCCCCGGCGCCGTACCTGACCGATGCCCAGACGGAGCGCCTGTACGAGTCGTCCAAGGCCATCCTCCGCGAGGTCGGCTACGTCGGTGCCGGCACCTGCGAGTTCCTCATCGGCGCCGACGGCACCGTGTCGTTCCTCGAGGTGAACACCCGCCTGCAGGTCGAGCACTGCGTCTCGGAAGAGGTCACCGGCATCGACCTCGTGCGCGAGCAGTTCCGCATCGCCGAGGGTGGCGTGCTCGACTACGCCGACCCCGTCGCCCGCGGCCACTCGTTCGAGTTCCGCATCAACGGCGAGGACCCGGGCCGCAACTTCTTCCCGGCGCCCGGCCCCGTGCACGCGTTCAACGCGCCGTCCGGCCCCGGCGTCCGCGTCGACTCCGGCGTGGTCTCCGGCGACGTCGTCTCCGGCTCGTTCGACTCCATGCTCGCGAAGCTCATCGTCACGGGCGCCACTCGCGCCGAGGCCCTGGAGCGTTCGCGTCGCGCACTCGCCGAGTTCGAGGTCACCGGGCTGCCGACCGTGCTGCCCTTCCACCGTGCCGTCGTGTCGGACCCGGCGTTCGCGACGCCGGACGACTCGCCGTTCAGCATCTACACGCAGTGGATCGAGACCGACTTCGTCAACGAGATCCCGGCGTGGAGCGGCTCCCCCGAGTCGCTGCCCGAGCCCGGCGCCCGCGAGTCGGTCGTCGTCGAGGTCCAGGGCAAGCGCATCGAGGTCACGATGCCGTCGATCGTCGGCGGCGGCGCTGCCGGTGCCACCGGTCGTCGTCCGGCCGGCCCGTCCGCTCCCCCGAAGCGCCGGACCTCCGGCGTGCGTGGCGGCCTCGCGTCGTCCGGCTCGGTCACGTCGCCGATGCAGGCCACCGTGGTGAAGCTCGCGGTCGCCGAGGGTGACACCGTGGTGAAGGGCGACCTGCTCGTCGTCCTCGAGGCCATGAAGATGGAACAGCCCGTGCAGGCCCCGCGCGACGGCGTCGTCACCGGGCTGAACGCCCCCGTCGGCCAGACGATCTCGTCCGGCCACGTGCTGCTCGAGCTCGCGTAGGCGCGCGGCGCCGCGCGCCGCGCGCGGCGCTCCGGCCGCGCCGCCGCCTGCCGTCTCGCACAACCAAAGTCACCCCGAGCCCGCTCTTCGCGCGGCTCGGGGTGACTTTCGTTGTGCGGCGTGCAGCCCGCCTCGACGACCGCGTCCATCAGCGGAGCCGTGTGAACGCCCGCGGCTCGGTCGGGACGCCGATGCTGTGCAACACCTCGCGGAGCGCCGCCGCGTCGTTCGCCTCCCGCCAGCCGAACCGTCCGAAAGAGCGAACCTCCGGATGCCTCCGAAGCCGGTCTTCGCGGCGTTTCTCAGCCACGAGCACGTCGGCAGCCGTCGCTCCCGCAGCCCTCAGAGCGGGGTCCGTGTACTTCGCACGGCCGTCGAACTCGAGCACCGCGCCGTGCTCGGGGAACCAGAAGTCCACGCGACCGACGAGCCCCGCGGCGTCTCGGAACTCCTGTTGCAGGACGGGTCGTGGCGCGCCTTGTTCGTCGAGGGCCACCCTGCCGACCGATTCACCTGGCGACCCGCTCGCAGGGTCTGCGAGGTCGATCGCGGTCACGGCTCGATGTCGTCCGTGGACCGCGTTCCGCCGTTCGAGTTCGTCCTCGAGGTCGCGGCGTGCGGGGCCGAGCTGCAACACGACGTCGAGCGCCGGGACCGAGATCCGCAGGTCGTACGAGATCGCGAGGTCGACGGCGGTCGTGACGAGGTCCGTGAGCGGTCGGCCGTTCGCCACCATCGAGGCGGTGCGCAGCGTGCGCCCCACCCCCGGACGCTTCCGGACGTGGGCCAGTCCCTGCGACGTCGTGCGCCGCGGGTCGATGACCTCGACGACGTCGGGGAACTCTCCGGACCAGGGCAGGCCGTGCAGCGCCGCTGCGGACGCGTGCGAGACGACGAGTCGCTCGGCGAGGCGATCGTGGACGGCTTTCACGCGTGCGATGTGTCGCTCCCCCGGCGTCGCTCGCCGCCATTCGTCGGCGTCGACGAACCGTCCAGGGGTCAGTCGGATGAGTGTGCCGGCGTCGGCCCGACGGCGGAGCGAACGCCCACGGCGTCCGCTCGTGTCCGACGCGCCACCGGTGATGATCGACAGTCGTGCCATCCCCGGAGCTTCCCGTACTGCACCGCACGGCACGCAGGTGCCGCGTCGATCTGTGGACGGCCGGACTCGACGCGCCCGCTGTGGAGGACCGGCGATCGGCGCCCCGCACAACCAAAGTCACCCCGAGCCGCGTGATTGCGCGGTTCGGGGTGACTTTGGTTGTGCGAACGGCGGCAGGCGCGGTACCCGCCGCGCCGCGCGGCGCTACGACACCAGGGGGCGGACCGCGGCGGCCAGGGCGTCGACGAGCGCCTGCGCCTCGGCGGGGGTGGACGCCACCGTGTCGATGTAGACCTTCACCTTGGGCTCCGTCCCGCTCGGGCGGACGATCACCCGCGCGTCACCGGTGAGGTCGTAGCGCAGGATGTCCGAGGGCGGGAAGCCCTCCACCCCGTCGAGGTAGTCCGTCGTCACGGTGACGTCGAGGCCACCGAGCGAGGCCGGCGGCGAGGACCGCAGCGACGCCATGATCTCGCCGATGCGGGAGAGGTCGTCCACGCGGGTCGCGACCTGCCCGGAGGCGAACGCCCCGAACTCCGCGGCGAAGGCCTCGAGGTGGTCGGCGATCGTAGAACCGGCGGCCGCCAGCTCGTCGGCGAGGGACAGCAGGTCGAGCGCCGCCGAGATGCCGTCCTTGTCGCGGACGACCGTCGGGTCGACGAGGTAGCCGAGCGCCTCTTCGTAGCCGAAGAGCAGGTCCGGCACGCGTGACACCCACTTGAAGCCGGTCAGGGTGTCCCGGTACGCCAGACCGTGCCGGGCGGCGACGCGGGACAGCGCCGGCGACGACACGATCGACGCGGCGAGGGTGCCGGTGACGCCGGCCGCGGCGGCGCGGGCGGCCGCACGCCACCCGAGCAGCCAGCCGACCTCGTTGCCGGAGAGCCGGCAGAACGTCGGCGACTCGGACCCGGACCCGGACCTGTCAGGGATCGCCAGCGCCAGACGGTCGGCGTCGGGGTCGTTCGCGATGACGAGGTCAGCGCCGACCGCGACGCCGCGGGCGATCGCCAGGTCCATCGCGCCGGGCTCTTCGGGGTTCGGGAAGGCGACCGTCGGGAACGCCCCGTCCGGCTCGATCTGCTCCGGCACCACCGCCGGCTCCGCGAAGCCGGCAGCGGCGAACACCGCGCGCGCGGTCTCCCACCCGACGCCGTGCATGGCCGTGTAGACGACCTTCGGCTGGTCGGTCGGTGCGAGCACGGGTGCCGACACAGTCGCGGCCGTGGCGGCCACGTAGGCGTCGACGAGGGCGGACGTGGCGACGGTGTGGTCGGTCGCGCGAGGGAGGTCGGTGATCGACCCGGCGGCGACGGCGTCGATGGCGCTCGCGATGAGGCCGTCGACCGGCGGCACGATCTGCGAGCCCTCGTCGTCACCCCCGAGGTACACCTTGTAGCCGTTGTCCCGCGGCGGGTTGTGGCTGGCGGTCACCATGACACCGGCGCCGACACCGAGGTGCCGCACGGCGAACGCGAGCACGGGCGTGGGGAGCGCCGAGGGCAGCAGGGTGACGTCGAGCCCGAGGCCGCGCATGACCTCGGCGGAGTCGCGGGCGAACACGTCGGAGTTCACGCGGCCGTCGTAGCCGATGACCACGCTGCGCTGCCGACCCGTGTCGATGAGGAAGCGGGCGAGTCCGGCTGCCGCCTGCGTGACGACGACTCGGTTCATCCGGAGCGGGCCGTACCCGAGCTCGGCACGGAGGCCGGCGGTGCCGAACGCCAGTCGACCGGCGAACCGGGCCGCGAGTGCCTGGACGGCAGGACCGGAGCCGTCGACCGCCGCGGCGATCGCGGACTCGAGCTCGCCCCGGGTGACGGGATCGGGGTCCTGCGCAGCCCAGGCCCGTGCGGTGTCGAGCAGGCCGGGGAGATCGATCTTCACGAGGCGGCCGGACCGAGGGCGGTCACCACGCGGGCCAGCAGGTCCGCGATCACCGGCTCGGCCTGCTTGCCGGCCTCGAGCACCTCGGCGTGCGACAGCGGCGTCTTCTGGATCCCCGCGGCGAGGTTCGTGATGAGCGAGAAGCCGAGGATCTCCATGCCGGCCTGGCGGGCGGCGATGGCCTCGAGCGCGGTCGACATGCCGACGATGTGGCCGCCGATGGTCTTCGCCATCTGCACCTCGGCCGGGGTCTCGTAGTGCGGACCGCGGAACTGCGTGTAGACGCCCTCGTCGAGGGACGGGTCGACGGACTTCGCGACCGAGCGCAGCCGCGCCGAGTACAGGTCGGTCAGGTCGACGAACGTCGCGCCCTCGAGCGGGCTGTCCGCGGTCAGGTTGATGTGGTCGCTGATGAGGACCGGGGTGCCCGGCGTCCAGTGCTCCTTGATGCCACCGGCACCGTTCGTGAGGACCATGATCGACGCACCGGTCGCCGCGGCCGTCCGGACGCTGTGCACCACGCGTCGGACGCCGTGGCCCTCGTAGTAGTGCGTGCGGGCGCCGATGACGAGCGCGTGGCGACCGTCGGCGAGGCGGATCGAGCGGACGGTGCCGGAGTGCCCGGGGACGGCCGAGGCGCTGAAGCCGGGGACCTCCGACGCGGGGATCTCGGACACGGTCTCGCCGATGAGGTCCGCGGCCTTGCCCCAGCCGGAACCGAGGGTGAGGGCGATGTCGTGGCGCTCGATCCCGGACTTCGCGGCGATGACGGCTGCGGCGTCGCGCGCGACCTCGAACGGGTCGGCAGCGGGGTCGTTCAGCGGGTTCTCGGTGCTCATGCCCCAACTCTAAAGGGCGCTCAGTGCTCCCCGAGCGCCCGGTCCACCGCGGCCGTGATCTCGCCCTGGTCGAAGTGGTTCCGGATCACGATGACCTCGGCGTAGGTGTCCCCGATGGCCTCGACGAACTCCTGGCTGGTGAGGATCACGTTGGCGTCGTCGGACACCTTCCGCACCGATGCGACGTCGGCGGCGATGACGGAGGCGGTCAGTCCGAGGGCGGCGAGCGCCTTCTCGGCGTTCACCTTGAGGATCGCGCTGGCGCCGATCCCGGCGCCGCAGATGGTCACGATCTTCACGAGGACACCCGATCGGTCGTCATGCGGAGACCCCCATGATCGCGCGGACCTCGTCCGCCGTCGTCGCTTCCGCCAGCCGTCCGGTGACGGTGGCGTCGTTGAACAGGTTCGCGATCTCGCCGATCGACTCGAGGTGCGTGCCGACCCCGGCCACCGCGAGCCCGAGCACGACGCGCACCGGGTCGTTGTGCGGGTGCCCGAACACGACGGGCGACGCGAGCGTCACGACGGACAGCCCGTCACGGAGCACGGTGGGCCCCGGCCGTGCGTGCGCGAAGGCCAGCCCGGGCGAGATGACGATGTACGGCCCGTGCTCGTCCACCAGGTCGATCATGGCCTCGGTGTAGGGGTCGGTCGACGCCCCCGAGGCGACGAGGGCGCCGCCGGCCAGCCGGAGCGCCTCGCGCCACGAGGACGCGGTCGCCCCGAGCACGACGGCGTCGTCCGGCAGTGGCGGCAGTGGCATGCGTTCAGGCCTCCTGGTGTCCGGCCGTGATCGTCGCGATGATCTCCTCGCGGTCCTCGAGCGGCAGGAAGGAGCCGAGGGCCGCGTTGATCTGGAACGCCGCGAGGTCGTCGAGGTCGTACCCGAAGGTGCCGGCCAGCAGCGCGAGCTCGCGGGACAGCGTGGTGTCGCTCATCAGGCGGTTGTCGGTGTTCACCGTGACGCGGAACCCGAGCTGGTAGAGCACGTCGATCGGGTGGTCGGCGAGGTCGTCGCCCCACGCCGCGATCGCACCGGTCTGCAGGTTCGACGACGGCGCGACCTCGAGCGGGATCTCGCGGTCGCGCACCCACGCGGCGACCTCGCCGAGGGACGCCAGGGTCGAGCCGTCGCCGGCGTCGGAGAGCGTGATGTCCTCGAAGATCCGGACGCCGTGGCCGAGGCGCAGTGCACGACCGTCGACGAGGGCCGATCGGATCGAGGCGAGCCCGTCGGCCTCGCCCGCGTGCACGGTGACCGGGAACAGCTCGGACGCCAGGTAGTCGAACGCGGCGCGGTGGTTCGAGGCGGGGAACCCGGCCTCGGCGCCGGCGATGTCGAAGCCCACGACGCCACGGTCGCGGTGCCGCACGGCGAGCTCGGCGATCTCGAGGGACCGGTCGGCGTGGCGCATGGCGGTGACGAGCTGTCCGACGCGGATCCGGCCGTCGGCGGCGTCGACCGCTTCCTCGATGCCGGCCTGCACGGCCTCGACCGTCTCGTCGAGGGTCAGGCCACCCTGCAGGTGCTGCTCGGGTGCCCAGCGGACCTCGCCGTAGACGACGCCGTCGGCGACGAGGTCCTCGACGAACTCGCGGGCGATGCGCGTGAGCTGCGGGGCCGTCTGCATCACCGACGTGGTGACGTCGAACGTCTTGAGGTACTCGACGAGCGAACCGGAGTTCGACTGGTCGGCGAACCACTGCCCGAGTTCGGCCGGGTCGGTGGTCGGCAGTTCCACGCCCGACGCAGCAGCGAGGTCGATGATCGTCGCCGGTCGCAGACCACCGTCGAGGTGGTCGTGCAGCGAGACCTTCGGCAGGTCGTTGATGACCGCCCCGGCGTCGGGCAGGCGGTAGGTCGGGGCGTCGGCGCTCATGCCCTCAAACCTACCGGAGCCGTCAACCGATGCGCTCCCGCACGATCGGCCCGCGTTCCGGCGCGGTGTCGCCGATCGACCAGGCACCGTCGAGGGACTCCAGCGCACGGTCGAAGCGGTCGGGCTCGTCGGTGTGGAGGGTCCAGAGTGGCTGCCCTTCGGTCACGGTGTCGCCCGGCTTGACGTGCAGTTCGATGCCGGCTCCGGCCTGCACCGGGTCCTGCGCGCGGGCACGACCGGCGCCGAGGCGCCAGGCCGAGACACCGAACGGCAGGGCGTCCTGCTGGACGAGCACGCCGGACGACGGCGCCGTGACGACGTGCTGCTCGCGGGCGACCGGCAGCGCGGCGGAGGGGTCCCCACCCTGCGCGGCGATCATCCGCCGCCAGGTGTCCATCGCGCGACCGTCGGCCAGTGCCGCGGCCGGGTCGGCGTCCGGCAGCCCCGCCAGCGTGAGCATCTCGGACGCGAGCGCCACGGTCAGCGACACGACATCGGCCGGACCGCCGCCCTCGAGCACCTCGACGGACTCCCGCACCTCGAGCGCGTTGCCGATCGTCAGCCCGAGCGGGACCTCCATGTCGGTGAGCAGCGCCGAGGTCGCGACGCCGGCGTCGTTCCCGAGGTCCACCATCGTCTGCGCGAGCTCGCGCGACGCCTCGTACGTCGGCATGAACGCCCCCGAGCCGAACTTCACGTCGAGCACGAGCGCACCGGTGCCCTCGGCGATCTTCTTCGACATGATGCTCGAGGCGATGAGCGGGATGCACTCGACGGTGCCGGTGATGTCCCGCAGCGCGTAGAGCTTCTTGTCCGCCGGGGCGAGACCCGAACCGGCGGCGCAGATGACCGCGCCGACGTCGGACAGGATCTCGAGGAGACGCGAGTTCGACAGCGCCGCCTGCCACCCCGGGATCGACTCGAGCTTGTCGAGCGTCCCCCCGGTGTGGCCGAGGCCGCGCCCGGACAGCTGCGGCACGGCGACGCCGAACGACGCCACGAGGGGCGCGAGCGGCAGGGTGATCTTGTCTCCCACGCCGCCGGTGGAGTGCTTGTCGACGGTGGTCTTGCCGAGCGAGCCGAACGACATCCGCTCCCCCGACGCGATCATCGCGAGCGTGAGGTCCTTGATCTCGCGCCGCTCCATCCCGTTGAGGAAGATCGCCATCGCCATCGCCGCCATCTGCGGGTCCTCGACGTACCCGCGCGTGTACGCGTCGACGAGCCAGTCCACCTCGGCGGTGCTCAGCGCGCCGCCGGAGCGCTTCGTGCGGATGAGGTCGACGGTGTCGAAGGGCTCGACGGCCATGGGATCAGTGCTCCTGCTGGTAGGTGGCGAGGGTGCGCGGCCCGAACGCGTCGGGGAGGACCTCGTCGATGGTGCGGATGCCGGAAACGGTCTCGAGGAGCATGCCCTCGGTCGAGTGCTCGAACAGCAGCTGGCGGCAGCGTCCGCACGGCATCAGGGTCGCCCCGTCGCCGTCGACGCACGTGAACGCGACGAGCTTGCCGCCGCCGGTCATGTGCAGCTGCGACACGAGCGAGCACTCCGCGCAGAGCGTGACGCCGTACGACGCGTTCTCGACGTTGCAGCCGGACACGATCCGGCCGTCGTCGGTGAGCGCCGCGGCGCCCACCGGGAACGACGAGTACGGCGCGTAGGCATGGCGCATCGCGGCCGTCGCTGCGGTCCGCAGGGCGGTCCAGTCCACGTCGGACTGGAGGCGCGGGGCGGCGTCCGCCCCGGCGGTGGCGGTGACCGCCTGGTCACCCTGGGCGTTCGTGTGGGTCATGTGCCGCGCCTCCAGGCCGGTCGCTCGGGACTAACTCTTGATGTAGGGCTTGCCGGACGCGGCCGGGCCGCGCGACTGACCGACCAGGCCGGCCACCGCGAAGATCGTCACCACGTAGGGCAGCATCAGCAGGAATTCGCTCGGCACGGGCGAGTTGATCGCCCCGAGCGTGTTCTGCAGGTTCGACGCGAAGCCGAACAGCAGCGCCGCGAGCGTCGCGCGGATCGGGTCCCAGCGCCCGAAGATGACCGCGGCGAGCGCGATGTAGCCCGCGCCGGCCGTCATGTCCTTCGTGAACGGACCGACCGCGTCGAGGGTGAAGTACGCGCCACCGAGACCGGCGATCGCACCCGCGAGCGAGACGTTCCAGAACCGCGTGCTGGTGACGTTGATGCCCACCGTGTCGGCGGCCTGCGGGTGCTCGCCGACCGCGCGGAGGCGGAGGCCCCAGCGGGTCTTGAACAGCGCGAAGGTGACGACCGCGACGGCGATGTACGCCAGGTAGACGACCACGGTCTGCTCGAAGAAGATCGGGCCGATCACCGGGATCTGGTGGAGCAGCGGGATCTCGATCTTCGGGAACCGGATGCCGACGTTGAGCGACTCCTCGTTCGGCGAGAGCACCTGCGAGTACAGGAAGCCGGTGAGGCCCGAGATGAACGCGTTGATGACGACACCCACGATGACCTGGTCGACGAGGTACTTGATGCTGAACGCCGCGAGGACGAACGACACCAGCACACCGGCGACGAGCGCACCGACGAGGCCGACCCACGGCGAACCGGAGATCGACGCGATGAGCGCCGAGGTGAACGCGCCGGCGAGGAACTGGCCCTCGATCGCGATGTTCACGACACCCACGCGCTCCGAGATGACGCCGCCGAGGGCACCGAACACGAGCGGGACGCTCAGGCCGAGCGCACCGACGAGGAGCCCAGGCAGCGGGATCGTCGCGCCGGCGGCCGCCCACGTCAGGAAGCCGATGACGAACACGATCGCGAAGACCGACGTCACCCAGAGCGGGACGCTGCGCGAGGCACGGACCTCGACGAAGGCGTACACCGTGGCGATCGCGAGCAGGAGCACCACGACGATGCCCGTGGCCACGGCGGGCAGCGGGACGTCCGGCAGGGCGAAGAAGTCGCCGGGGTTCGCCAGGCGGAACGTCGTCGTGCCGGCGCGCTGCAGCAGGATGAAGAAGACCACGGCGAGCACGGTGAAGACCGCGTAGCCGATCGGCAGCTTCCAGCTGCGGGTGGTCTCGACCGGGCGGTCTGACAGGGGCGACGCGGGGGCCGCGGTGGGGCTGAGGGTGCTCACGCGGCGACCGCCTTCTTGCTGTTCTTCGTGCTGACGCGTCGACGCGCGCCCGGCTGCGGGATCCGGAAGATCGCGCGGACGAGCGGCGGGGCCGCGATGAAGAGGACGATGAGGGCCTGGATGACGCCGACGATGTCGATCGGGATCCCGTTGGCGGCCTGCATGGCGTAGCCGCCGTTCTTCAGGACGCCGAACAGGATCGCGGCCCAGAACACGCCCCACGGCTTCGACCGGCCGAGCAGCGCGACGGTGATGGCGTCGAAGCCGATGCCGGCGTCGATGTTCGAGGTGAAGCCCGAGGTGACCGCGCCCTGCACCTGGTACGCACCCGCGATGCCGACCAGGGCACCGGAGATCACCAGGACCCAGATCGTCAGGGTGGGGACGCTCATGCCGGCGACGCGAGCGGCGCGGGGGTTCTCACCGATGGTGCGGAACCGGAACCCGAGGGAGGACTTGTTGACGAGCCACCACACGACGACGACCGCGATGAGCGCGACGACGAACCCGAGGTCGACGCCGTACCGCGGGCCGAACAGCGCCGGTAGCACCGCGCTGTCCTTCGTGGCGGGCGAGATCGGGTTCGTGCTGCCCGGGGCCTGCAGGAGACCCGGGGTGCGCAGCAGGTAGCTCACCAGGTACAGCGCGACGTAGTTGAGCATGATCGTGAGGACGACCTCGTTGGCACCGGTCCGGGCCTTGAGCACGCCGACGATCCCGGCCCACACCGCACCGCCGACGATGCCGGCGATGATCGTGAGCGGGATGTGGAGGGCCGCCGGGCCGTCGAACGAGAACCCGACCCATCCGGCCGCCGCGGCGCCCATCAGGATCTGTCCCTGGCCGCCGATGTTGAACAGGCCGGCGCGGAACGACAGGGCGATGCCGAGGCCCGCTGCGATGAGCGGCACGGCGTAGTCGATCGAGCGGGTGAGCGGGACGATCGCCTGCTGGAAGGACGAGGCACCGAAGTTGATCACGGAGCCCTGGAACAGCGAGGCGTACGAGCCGCCGACGGCGGTGCCGATCGCGCGGAACGTGTCGCCGGGACGGGCGAAGAAGTACCCGGCGGCGGAGCGGACGTTCTCGTCGGTGATCGCGATGAGGATGCCGCACGCGACGAGGGCGAGGACGACGGCGAGGACCGTGACGAGGGCCGAGCCGTTGAGGATGCCCTGCATCGCGGCCTGCCAGCGGTCGCCGCCGTTGCGACGCTCGGTGTCGGCGGCGGAGTCCGTCATGAGGTGGGGCGTCGACTCGACGTCCTGCAGGCGGTCGTCGGTGGGCGCCTCGGTCGGCGCGGGCGTGCCCGGCTGCGTGTTCTCTGGCGTGGTGCTCACGCTGCCAGCTCCGTTCCTGCTTCGGTCGGTGCTGTGAGTTCGCCGGCCATCATGCGACCTGCTCCGTTCCTTCGGGGAGTTCCCCGGCCATCATGAGGCCGAGGACGTCTCGCGGGGTGTCCGCGGGGACGATGCCGACGATCCCGCCGCGGTACATCACGGCGATCCGGTCGGCGAGCGCCGCGACCTCGTCGAGCTCCGTGGAGACGACGATGACGGGGACGCCGGTGTCGCGGGTGGCGACGATGCGCTTGTGCACGAACTCGATCGACCCGACGTCGATGCCGCGCGTGGGCTGTGCCGCGACGAACAGGCGGAGGTCACGGCTGAGTTCGCGGGCGAGGACGATCTTCTGCTGGTTGCCGCCGGACAGCCGACCGGCGGCCGTGGTCCGGCCGGGCGTGCGGATGTCGAACTCGGCGATCTTCTCGTCGGCGAACGCGTCGCGCTCGGCGGCGCGGATGGTGCCGGCGCGGACGAACTCGGCGTGGTCGGCCCGGTCGAGCATGAGGTTCTCGGCGATCGTGAACTCGCCGACCAGCCCGTCCTCCTTCCGGTCCTCCGGCACGAAGCCGACGCCGGCGTCGAGGATCTGCTTGACGCTGCGGCCGGTGAGCTCGCGCCCGTCGAGCGTGACCCGCCCGGCGTGCACCGGCTCGAGGCCGAGGATCGCCTCGGTGAGCTCGGTCTGCCCGTTGCCCTGCACGCCGGCGATCGCGAGGACCTCGCCGCGGCGGACGGTGAACGACACGTCGTCGACGAGCACGATGCCGTTCGGGTCGGTCACGGTCAGGTTCTCGACGACCAGGGCGTCCTCGCCACCGGTCGACGGCTCCTTGTCGACGACGAGCGAGACGGCGCGGCCGACCATGAGGGCGGCGAGCTCGTTGTTCGTCGCGGTCGGCGATGCCTCGCCGACGACCTTGCCGAGGCGGATAACCGTGATGCGGTCGGCGACCTCGCGGACCTCGCGGAGCTTGTGCGTGATGAAGACGATCGCGGTGCCGGCTTCGCGGAGCTGGCGCATGATGCCCATCAGCTCGTCGGTCTCCTGCGGGGTGAGGACGGCCGTCGGCTCGTCGAACACCAGCACGGAGGCGTCGCGGGACAGCGCCTTGATGATCTCGACGCGCTGCTGCACGCCGACGGGCAGGTCCTCGACCTTGGCGTCGGGGTCGACGTCGAACCCGAACCGCTCGGAGATCTCACGGACGCGCGTGCGGGCGCCGGCGAGGTCGAGACGGCCGCCGAACGTGGTCTGCTCCTGCCCGAGCATGACGTTCTCGGCAACGGTGAACACGGGCACGAGCATGAAGTGCTGGTGCACCATGCCGATGCCGGCGCGCATGGCGTCACCGGGGCCGTCGAAGTCCTGCACGACGTCGTCGAGGAGGATCTCGCCCTCGTCCGCCTGGTACAGGCCGTAGAGGACGTTCATCAGGGTCGACTTGCCGGCGCCGTTCTCGCCGAGGAGGCAGTGGACCTCACCGGGCTCGACGGTGAGCGAGATGTGGTCGTTGGCGACGAGGGGGCCGAACCGCTTCGTGATGCCGCGGAGTTCGAGCTTCATGTTCGGGAGTCTATTTCTGTGATCGGCGCACGGAAACGCGGGCGAGGGAAGTCCCCCCGCCCGCGCTTGCCGGACTACTTGACGGTCGCCTTGGTCTCGACCTTGATGGAGCCGTCGATGATGCCCGACTTGATCGTGTCGAGCTCCTTCTCGAGGCCCTTGTCGACCTTGTCGGCGTAGTCGTGGAACGGCGCGATGCCGACGCCGTCGTTCTTGAGCGTGCCGACGTACGGCTCGTTCGAGTACTTCTTGTCGGCGGCCTGCTCGACGACGTCCTTGACGGCGGGGCGCATGCCCTTCTCGACGGACGTGAACGCGATGTCCTTGTAGCGGGGGTCGGCCTCGTAGAGGTCGCTGTCCGCACCGATCAGGACGGAACCGTTGTTCGCGTCCTTGATCGCCTCGGCGGCCGACTGGTAGATCGGGCCACCGACGGGGAGGATGACGTCGGCGTCCTGGTCGATGAGGGTCTGCGCGACCGCCTTCGCCTGGGTGCCGGCCTCGAAGCCGCCCGTGAAGGAGCCCTTCTGGCTCGCGACGTCCCAGCCGACGACCTTGACGTCCTTCGACTTCTGCTCGTTGTAGTACTTCACGCCGTCCGCGAAGCCGTCCATGAAGATGGTGACGGTCGGGATCTGCATGCCGCCGAAGGTGCCGACGACGCCGGACTTCGAGTACGACGCGGCCGCGTAGCCGGCGAGGAACGCCGCCTGCGAGGTGTCGAACGTGATCGGCTTGACGTTGTCGGCCTTGATCGAGTTGTCGTCGATGATGGCGAAGTCGGTGTCGGGGTTCGCCGCGGCCTGCTTCTTCGTGGCGTCGGCGAGGTTGAAGCCGACGGTGACGATGAGGTTGCAGTTCTGGTTGACGAGCTGCTCGATGTTCGAGTCGTAGACGGTGGCGTCCTTGGACTCGGCGGACTTGTAGGTCGCGCCGAGGTCGCTCGCCGCGTCCTTCATGCCCTCGAACCCGAGCTGGTTGAACGACTTGTCGTCGAAGCCACCGGCGTCGGAGACCATGCAGGGGCGGAAGCTGGTCTTGTTGGCCGAGGCGTTGTCGGACGGGGCGGCCGAGCAGCCGGCGAGGACGGCGACGGTGCCGGCGAGCGCGAGGGAGCTCAGCAGGACCTGACGGGTACGAGATGTCACGGGTGGGTTCCTCCGGGGAGCGTGCCCGGACCACGTGCGTTCCGGGCGATCGTGGCGACAGTACACGACCGCCCGGCCGGTACAGGACGCTCCTGGAGGGGTCCGTGGATCAGTTACGGGATCGCGACCGCGCCGAAACGCGCTCGTAACGCGGAGACACGCGGAGCCACGCGTTCGGCCCCAGTTCGGGGGCGATCCCGCACAATTCGTGGTGGAGCGCTACAGCACGTCCCCGCGACCGCTGATCTTCAGTGCATCCACCACACTCTTCACCCGTTGGGCGTTCGCGCTGGTGGTGACGAGCAGGGCGTCGGGGGTGTCCACGACGACGATGTCCTCGACGCCGATGAGCGAGATGAGCCGCTGGCTGTGCGCGACGACGATGCCGCTCGACGAGTCGGCCAGGATGCGGGCGCCGTCGCCGAGCACGGCGAGGTTGTTCGCCCGGCCGCCGGACTGCAGCTTCGCCAGGGACGCGAAGTCGCCGACGTCGTCCCAGTCGAAGTCGCCGGGGATGACGGCCATCCGCCCGGCCGCCGCGGCGGGCTCGGCCACGGTGTAGTCGATCGCGATCTTCTCGAGCCCGGGCCAGACGGCGTCGACCACGGCGCCGCGCGCCGAGGTGTCCCAGGCGTCGGCCAGTTCCTCGAGCCCGGCGAGCAGCGCGGGCTTCGTCCGGCCGATCTCGGCGAGGAGCACGTCGGCGCGGGCGATGAACATGCCGGCGTTCCAGAGGTAGGTGCCCTGCTCGACGTAGGAGCGGGCGGTGTCGAGGTCGGGCTTCTCGACGAAGGAACGGACGGCGTGCGCGGTCGGGGCGCCCTCGATGCCGATGGTCTCGCCGTGCGCGTGGATGTACCCGAAGCCGATGGCCGGCTCGGTCGGCGTGATGCCGATCGTCGTGACGTAGCCGGCACGCGCGGCGGCGACCGCTTCGCGCACCGAGCGGCGGAAGCCCCGGGCGTCGCCGATGACGTGGTCGGCCGCGAACGACCCGATCACGACGTCCGGCTCGCGGCGCACGAGGATGGCCGCGGCGAGGCCGATGGCCGCCGTGGAGTCCTTCGGCTCGCTCTCGAGCACGATGTTGTGGTCCGCGACGCCGGGCAGCTGCGACTCGACGGCGATCCGGTGGGCCCGGCCGGTGACGACCATGATCCGCTGGTCGCCGGCGAGCGGCGCCAGGCGGTCCCACGTCTGCCGGAGCAGCGAGGTGCCGGATCCGGTCAGGTCGTGCAGGAACTTGGGCGCGTCCGCCCGCGACAACGGCCACAGCCGCGATCCGATGCCCCCGGCGGGGATGATCGCGTAGAAGTCTTCGAGCTCGTCTGCCACGTGGCCACCGTACCGGTGCCACCGGGCACGACCTGAGTGCTTCCCGCACGGTTTCCGCACGGGCGCGGTGCGGGAGTCCGCACGCGCCGACCGCCGCCGGTGCGCCGGGCCCGCACCGTGCCTCCCGTCCGCCTGTTCACCACCTGCGCGCTCGACGTTCACGTCGACGGCCCCGTGCCGTCACGACCGGCGCGCAGCATGAGCCGTGCCATGAACGCACGCAGCGTGGAGCGCGGCACGTCCCAACGGACCGTCGCCGTCGTGACCGAGAGCTTCCTGCCCACCCTCAACGGCGTGACCACCAGCGTCCTGGCGGTCCTCGACCACCTGGAACGCCGTGGCCACCGCGCGGTCGTCATCGCGCCGGACACCCCGGGGCTCGCCCGGTTCCGCTCGCGCACCGAGGTCGAGCAGTACCGCTCCTTCGACGTCCACCGCATCCCCGCGGTCGCCTACCGCCAGTTCCCGGTCGCGCTCCCCCACCCGGTGCTCGACACGATCCTCGCCGCCTCCGGCGCCGACGTGCTCCACGCCGCCAGTCCGTTCCTGCTGGGTGGGCGCGCGATCACGGCAGCCGGGAGGCTCGGCATCCCCTCCGTCGCCGTCTTCCAGACCGACGTGGCCGGGTTCGCCCGCCGCAACGGCCTGACCGCGACCGTCCCGTTGGTCCGCAGGATCCTCGGTCGGATCCACGCCGGAGCGTCGCTCACCCTCGCACCGTCGAGCGCGACGGCGTCGATGCTCGCGGAGGACGGGGTCCCGCGGGTCGCGCGCTGGGGCCGCGGCGTCGACACCGAGCTCTTCCACCCGGCACGGCGTGCGTCGGCGCACGTCCGCGCGCTCCGCCGCCGCATCGCCCCCGGTGGCGAGACGATCGTCGGCTACGTGGGCCGGCTGGCACCGGAGAAGGAGGTCGAGCGGCTCGCGGAGCTCGGCGGCATCCCGGGCATCCGGATCGTGGTCGCAGGAGGCGGTCCCTCCAGGCCCCTGCTCGAACGCCGGTTGCGCCACCTGGACGTGACCTTCACCGGTCCGCTGCGCGGTGACGCGCTGGCGGACGCCTACGCCGCGCTGGACCTGTTCGTCCACACCGGCCCCGCGGAGACCTTCGGGCAGACGCTGCAGGAGGCGCACGCGAGCGGCCTGCCGGTGATCGCGCCGGCCTCCGGCGGCCCGCTGGACCTCGTCGCACCGGGGCTCGACGGCGAGCTCTACGACCCGGACGTGCCGCAGGCGCTCCGCCGGGCCGTCCTGCACCTGCACCAGGACCGCGCACTCGCCGACCGGATGGGGTCCGCCGGGCGGCTCCGGGTGGAGGGCACCACGTGGGAGGCGGTCGGCGACCAGCTCCTCGCGCACCACGACACGGCGCGCGCGATCGGCGCGCCGCCCGCCACGACGCGGGGTGCCCGGGCGGACTGGCACGAGAAGGTCAGCGCGCGCGCATAGGATGGACGTGTTCCACACGAACACGAACGGCAAGGGCTCGCCGATCGGGCGAGCCCGTCCTATGGAAGGACGAGCTCATGGCTGAGCCCACCGGCGGCGGTACGGCAACCGCCGTCCCCGACGTCACGATTGAGGCACCTCGTGCCTCTCGGAAGCTCGAGGGCACGCTCTACCGCGGATCGACGGGCATGTGGTCGTGGGTCCTCCACCGCATCACCGGTGTCGCGATCTACTTCTTCCTGCTCGTGCACATCCTCGACACCGCGCTCGTGCGGCTCTCCCCCGAGGCGTACAACGCGGTCATCGGCACGTACAAGACGCCGATCATGAACCTCGGTGAGATCGCCCTCGTGATGGCCATCGTCTTCCACGCGTTCAACGGCCTCCGGATCATCCTCATCGACTTCTGGTCGAAGGGCCCGAAGTACCAGCGCGCCATGTTCTGGATCGTGATCGTCCTCTGGGCGATCGCCATCGCCGGCTTCCTGCCGCGCCAGCTCATGAACCTCGTCGCGGACTTCAACTAAGGGGCGCCCGGATGACCACGCAGACCATCGAGCCCCCGCGCTCCGCAGCCGCAGCCCGCCGCACCACCAACTGGGAGAAGTGGGGCTGGATCTACATGCGCGGATCGGGCGTCCTGCTCGTCGTGCTGATCTTCGGCCACCTCTTCGTCAACATGGTGGCGGGCGAGGGCGTGAAGCAGATCGACTTCGCGTTCGTCGCCGGCAAGTGGGCCTCCCCGTTCTGGCAGGTGTGGGACTCCCTCATGCTCGTCCTCGCCCTGATCCACGGGTCGAACGGCATGCGGACCATCGTCAACGACTACGTGTCGAAGCCCGGTGTCCGGAAGACGCTGCTCGTCGCGATCCTCATCGCGTGCGTCGTCCTGATCGTCCTGGGCCTCCTCGTGTGCTGGACGTTCGACCCGTGCCCGGCCGGCGCCGCCGCTGCCGACCTGCCGTCGTTCTGCCCCGCGCAGTAGCGCCGACGCCGCACAGCAGCGCGCGGGCCGCCGAGCCCGCACCGACCGACTCGCCCGCCGACGACACCCCTGCCGGCGCGGCCACCTCCCCGGAAAGGCCCCAGTGACCGAGACCACCGTTCACCACCACCAGTTCGACATCGTCATCATCGGCGCGGGCGGTGCCGGCATGCGTGCCGCCATCGAGGCCGGTCCGAAGGCGAAGACGGCCGTCATCTCGAAGCTGTACCCGACCCGGTCGCACACGGGTGCGGCGCAGGGCGGGATGGCCGCCGCGCTCGCGAACGTCGAAGAGGACTCGTGGGAGTGGCACACCTTCGACACGATCAAGGGCGGCGACTACCTGGTCGACCAGGACGCCGCCGAGATCCTGGCGAAGGAGGCGATCGACGCGGTCATCGACCTCGAGAACATGGGCCTGCCGTTCAACCGCACGCCCGAGGGCAAGATCGACCAGCGGCGCTTCGGCGGACACACGCGTGACCACGGCAAGGCCCCGGTCCGCCGCGCCTGCTACGCCGCGGACCGCACCGGCCACATGATCCTGCAGACCCTGTTCCAGAACTGCGTGAAGCTCGGCGTCGAGTTCTACAACGAGTTCTACGCGCTCGACCTCATCATGGTCGACGTCGTCGGCGAGGACGGCGTCGCCCGCAAGCAGCCGGCCGGCGTCGTCGCGTTCGAGCTCGCGACGGGTGAACTGCACGTCTTCCACGCGAAGGCGATGATCTTCGCCACCGGCGGCTTCGGCAAGATGTACAAGACGACCTCGAACGCGCACACCCTCACCGGTGACGGCGTCGGCATCGTCTGGCGCACCGGCCTGCCGCTCGAGGACATGGAGTTCTTCCAGTTCCACCCGACCGGGCTCGCCGGGCTCGGCATCCTGCTCACCGAGGGTGCGCGCGGCGAGGGCGCGATCCTCCGCAACGCCTCTGGTGAGCGCTTCATGGAGCGCTACGCCCCCACCATCAAGGACCTCGCACCGCGGGACATCGTCGCCCGGTGCATGGTGCAGGAAGTCGCCGAAGGGCGCGGCGCCGGGCCGAACAAGGACTACGTGCTGCTGGACTGCACGCACCTCGGCGCCGAGGTGCTCGAGACGAAGCTGCCGGACATCACCGAGTTCGCCCGCACCTACCTCGGCGTCGACCCGGTCGTCGAGCCGGTGCCCGTGATGCCGACCGCGCACTACGCGATGGGCGGCATCCCGACGAACACCGACGCGCAGGTGCTGTACGACAACACCACCGTCGTCCCCGGCCTCTACGCCGCCGGCGAGTGCGCCTGTGTGTCCGTGCACGGCTCGAACCGCCTCGGCACGAACTCGCTGCTCGACATCAACGTGTTCGGCAAGCGCTCCGGCAACAACGCCGCCGAGTGGGTCAAGACCGCCGAGTTCCTGCCCCTGCCGGAGGACCCGGCCGCCGGCGTCCGCAGCATGCTCGAGCAGCTCCGCGCCTCGACCGGCACCGAGCGCGTCTCCGCCCTGCGCAAGGAGCTGCAGGACGAGATGGACAAGAACGCGCAGGTGTTCCGCACCGACGAGTCCCTGGCCCGCGTCACCGAGACGATCCACACGCTCCGGAACCGCTTCATGCAGGTCTCGGTGCAGGACAAGGGCAAGCGCTTCAACACCGACCTGCTCGAGGCCGTCGAGCTCGGGTTCCTGCTCGACCTCGCCGAGGTCGTCGTCTACTCGGCCCGGAACCGCAAGGAGTCCCGCGGCGGGCACATGCGCGACGACTTCCCGAAGCGCGACGACGAGAACTACATGCAGCACACCATGGCGTACCTGACGGGCGATCCGCACTCGTCACTCGCCGACGACCACATCACCCTCGACTGGAAGCCAGTCGTCGTGACGCGGTACGAGCCGATGGAGAGGAAGTACTGAGATGACCGACACCCTGGTCTCCGACGCACCCCGCACCGACACCGTGCAGGACGCTCCTCCCGGATCGTTCCCGGTGACGGTGATCGTCCGGCGCTTCGACCCGGACGTCGACGACGAGCCGCGCTGGCAGGACTTCGACGTCATGATGCTGCCGACCGACCGCATCCTCGACGCCCTGCACAAGATCAAGTGGGAGCAGGACGGGTCCCTGACCTTCCGTCGCTCCTGCGCGCACGGCGTGTGCGGCTCGGACGCGATGCGCATCAACGGGCGCAACCGTCTGGCGTGCAAGACCCTGATCAAGGACCTCGACGTCTCCAAGCCGATCTACGTCGAGGCGATCAAGGGCCTGCCGCTCGAGAAGGACCTCATCGTCGACATGGAGCCCTTCTTCAAGTCCTTCCGCGAGGTCCAGCCGTTCCTGCAGGCCAGCTCCGTGCCGGAGAAGGGCAAGGAGCGCATCCAGTCGGTCGCCGACCGTGCCCGCTTCGACGACACCACGAAGTGCATCCTCTGCGCTGCGTGCACCTCGTCGTGCCCGGTGTTCTGGACCGACGGCCAGTACTTCGGCCCCGCGGCGATCGTCAACGCGCACCGCTTCATCTTCGACTCGCGCGACGACGCGGCGAACGTGCGCCTCGACATCCTCAACGACAAGGAGGGCGTGTGGCGCTGCCGCACGACCTTCAACTGCACCGACGCCTGCCCGCGAGGCATCCAGGTCACGAAGGCCATCTCGGAGGTCAAGCAGGCCCTGATGCGGGGTCGCGCGTGACGTCCGGTCGGAGCCGTTCCTCGGCGTCGTCCAAGGCTCGCCCGAGACACCACCGATAGGCTCCGGTCCATGACGTTCGCGGACACCCGCCCCATCCTCGACCAGCTCGGCTACACGATCCGCTACGTGCAGCTCCCCGGTGAGACCCTGCACGAGCCGCCGGTGGAAGGCGCGCTCCGCATCGTCCCCGCGGACACCGACGGCTCGGGTGACTTCGCGCTCGAGGTGGTCGACTACGGCACCGCCCGACGCCTCGCGACGGCACGTGGTGAGGCGGACGCGGTCGAGATGCTGCGACGCTTCCTGAACCGTCCGTTCCCGGCGCCGCGGGACATCCCGCGGCACGAGCTCGACGGGCTCCGCGACCGTGCGGCCTCGACGTACCCGCAGCTCGCGCAGCAGGTCGGCCAGGCGGGCGAGCAGGGGCTCACCATCCAGATCCCGGCGGGGGTCCCCGTGGACCGCATCGGTGGTCCGGACGGCTACCTCCTCCACCCGCTCGACACCCCGGCACCGAGCCGGTCGCTGCCGCCGCACGTCGCCGCGGCGCCGGAGACCCACCGGTACCTCGTCGAGCGACCGTTCCTGGTGACGGTCCGGTTCGTGCAGCCCTGGTTCGACCAGCCCGGAGGCGCACTCCGATTCCAGACGGCGGATCCGTCCGTCACGGTGCGGGACCTCGTCGTCGACGGCTCGCTCTCCCGCCTCCGGGTGGTCTGACTCCCCCGACGAGAACGGCCCTGCCACGCTGACGCGAGGCAGGGCCGTTCTCGTGCGTGGCGGACTAGCTCTGGTCCGGGCGGTCGTACTGCGCCCCGGCCGGGTTCGGCGGGAGGCAGCCGAAGACGATCCCCGCCACACCGGCGACGAACGACACCAGCCACAGCGCGCCGGGCAGGTTCGCATCGTGCAGGCGACGCCATCCGAGTGCGATGTTCGGGACGAGCGTGGCGAGCCACCACAGGCCGTAGAACCCGAGCAGTGCGAGCGCGAGCGCCGGTGAACCGCCGCTCGTGTACTCGTTGCCGTACTCGTCGACGCGCGTCGACGTCGCCGCGAACGCGATGATCGCCGCCACGTAGCCGCCGAAGAGGACGATCGTCACGATGGCGTTCGCGAGGAACCAGTACCAGTACTCACTCCGGCTCGCGCGGCCGTCGAAGCGGGCGTACTTCTTGAAGAAGCGGGTGAAGGCGTCGAGGAAGCCGATGCCGTACCAGGGCGCCCAGAGCGGCGGTGCGCCGTCCGGGCCGACCGGGATCGGCTGCGGGACCTGCGGGTACGGCTGTCCGTAGGGCTGCTGCGCGTACGGCTGCTGCCCGTACTGGTTCGGCTGGCCGTACTGCGGCTGCTGACCGTACTGGTTCGGCTGACCGTACTGGTTCGGCTGGCCGTACTGCGGCTGCTGACCGTAGGGGTTGGGCTGCTGGCCGTACTGGTCCGGCTGCCCGTACTGCGGCTGCTGACCGGAGGGGTTCTGCTGCTGCCCGTCCTGCGGCTGCTGCTGGCCGTACGGGTTCTGCTGTTCGTACGGGTTCTGCTGTCCGTGCGGGTTCTGCTGGCCGCCCTGCGGCTGCTGACCGTACGGGTTCGGCTGCTGGCCGTCCTGCGGCTGCTGACCGTACGGGTTCGGCTGCTGCCCGTCCTGCTGCTGGTCGGACGGCTGCTGGCCCTGCGGGTCCTGGTCGCCGCCGGCCGGCGGTCCCCACTGCGGTGTGTCGTTGCTCATCGGACTCCTTCGGGTCGGTCGAAGCGGGCGCCGGCGGGGTTCGGCGAGAGGCAGGCGAAGACGACCATGACGGGCCAGAAGACCAGGCTCACCAGGCTCAACGCCCCGGGCAGGTTGACGTCGTGCATCCGTCGCCAGACGAGCGCCAGGTTCGGGACGATGGTCGCGAGCCACCACAACCCGAACAGCCCCAGCAGGACGAAGGCGAACGGTGACGGTGCACCGCTGACCTGGCTCGAGAAGCCGTTGTCGTCGACCACCGTCGTCGTGGGGCTGGTCGCGAAGAGCACGACGAAGAAGCTCCCGTAGAGCACGATCGTCACGATGGCGTTCGCCAGCACCCAGTACCAGTACTCGCTCCGGCTCGCGCGACCGTCGAACCGCGCGTACTTCTTGAAGAACCGGGTGACGGCGTCGACGAACCCGATGCCGTACCACGGTGCCCAGAGCGGCGGCTTGCCGTCCGGGCCGACCGGGACCTGCTGGCCGTACTGCGGGAACGGCTGACCGTACTGCTGCTGCTGCTCGTCGGTCGGCGGCGCCCAGTGGGGCATGCCGTCGCTCATCGAGCGCCCGAGGGCTGGTCGAAGCGCGCACCCTCGGGGTTCGAGGGCAGGAGGCCGAAGACGATCCCGACGATGCCGACGAAGAACGCGATGATCCAGAGCGGGCCGGCGAGGTTCGCGTCGTGCAGACGACGCCACCCGAGCGCGAGGCTCGGCACGAGGATCGCGAGCCCCCAGAGGATCGAGATGATCGCGACGATCCAGTACAGCGCGCTGAACCCGCCCGACATCTGACCCGTGTACGAGTCCACCCGGAGGTCGGAGGTCGCTGCGCCGATCGCCGCGAAGACGCCGAGCACGATGGCGATGATCACGTTGGCGAGGTACCACCACCAGAACTCGCTGCGGCTCGCGCGGCCACTGAACGTGGCGTACTTCTTGAAGAAGCGGGAGACAGCCGTGCCGAACGACGCACCGTAGTACGGCGCCCAGAGCGGCGGCTCACCGCCGGGTCCGGTCGGTGCGGGCTGCTGCTGGCCGTACGGGTTGGGCGGGTACTGGTCACTCACGGGGTCCCCCTTGTGTGTGTCGGCTGATGTGTCGGATCAGATTCAACCAGAACGACGACACCCCCGTCAGCGTGTGACGGGGGTGTGCGGGTCGTGCGGACCGGGGTCAGCCGCGATCGGGGCGGTCGAACTGCTGGCCCTCGGGATGCGTGGTGAGCAGCCCGACGATGAGCGAGAACAGGATGCCGATCGGCGGGATGATGAAGAACAGCGCGAAGAGCCCGGACAGGTTCACGTCGTGCAGGCGTCGGACGGTCAGGGCGATGAAGCCGATGAAGGTCGCGAGCGCCCAGAGTCGGACGACACCGTCGTCGCCGTTGTCGATGAACGGCAGGACGTTGAACACCGACCCGACGATGCCGGCCGCGATGTTGCCGAGCACGTACCAGAGCGCCCAGAACCAGTACTCGCTCCGGCTCGCGCGTCCGTCGAACCGGACGTACTTCTTCCAGAAGCGCAGGAACGCCTGGGGGAACGGGATGCCGTACCAGGGCGCCCAGAGCGGCGGCTGCCCCTGCTGCTGACCGTTCGGAGTCGGGCGACCGTACGGGTTCTGCGCGCCGTACGGCTGCTGTCCGTACTGCTGCTGCCCGCCGTACTGCTGCTGTCCGTACGGCGGCTGGCCCCCGGAGGGCTGCTGTCCGGACGGGTTCTGCGCGTACGGGTCTCGTCCGTACGGGTTCTGGTCGCTCACTGGTTCGTTCCTTCCGGCGGCCGCGCGCTCGTGCACGCTGTCGATGTCCACAGAGTCAAGCACGACCGACGGCGTCCACGCGTCCTCCGAGCGGACGACACCACCCCTAGGGGACCAGCGCGAGCTTGCCGCCCGGGTGCTGCGACTCGAGCACCTCGGCGGCAGCCTTCGCCTCGGCCAGCGGGAACGTGCGCGCCACCGGGACCTCGAGCTGGCCGGCCCCGGCGAGGTCGATCAGCCGCTGCCGGACCGAGTCCCGGAACGCCTTGCTCTCGGGCTGCGCGCCGCCCACGGCCGCGAAGCCGTCGCGAGCGGCCCGCCCCGGCGCGGCGATCGTCACGATGCGGCGCCGATCCGCGACCAACGCGAGCGAGACGTCGACGGCCTCGTCGGTCCCCACGCAGTCCAGTGCCACGTCGACACCGGACGGTGCGAGGTCACGGATGCGCGCCTCCAGGCCGTCGCCGTACGCGACCCACTCGCCACCGAAGCGTCGGACGGTGTCGGCGTTCCGTTCCGACGCGGTGCCGATGATCCGCGCGCCCAGCGGGCGGAGCAGCTGCAGGAGGCTGACGCCCACTGCGCCGGAGGCGCCGTGGACCACGATCGTGTCGCGGCCCTCCGCGCGGGTGACCCGGATCATGTCGGCGGCGGTCGAGCCCGCGAGGAGGAGGTTGGCCGCGGCCGGGAAGTCGAGCGACGCGGGCTTGGCGAACACGTCGGACGCGGGGACGGTGAGACGTTCCGCCCAGCCGCCGGAGACGCGGAAGGCGAGGACCTCGTCGCCGACGGCTCCCCCGCCGGACGCGATCTCGGTGTCGGTGCCGACGGCGCTGAGGACCCCGGCGACCTCGTAGCCGATCGGGATCGGCAGGTCGGACGGATCGCCCTGCCGGGTGTGCTTCGTGTCGGCGGGGTTGACGCCGGCGGCGCGGACGTCGATCGTGACCTCGCCGTGGCCGGGCGCGGGGACCTCGGTGTCGACGTACTCGAGGACTTCGCTGCCGCCGAACCGCGGGGCCACCCAGTGCTTCGTCATGCGTGCGACGGTACGCCGGTAGCCTGCCGGCGTGACGAGCCACGATCGACCGACCGGCCTCGCGCTGACCTTCCGGCACGACGGCACGCTCCTCCTCGAACTCCTGCAGGGCTGGTACGACGCGTTCGACAGCAGCGTCACGCACGTTGACGACCCGGACCGGATCCGGGGTGTGCTGCGCTGGTGGATCGCGACGAAGCCCTCGCCCCCGCAGCGCCGGTCGACCTTCCCCGCGTGGCAGGAGTTCGGGTCCGGTCCCGCGCGCCGGATCACGATCACGACAGAGCCGAGCGATGCGGCGAGGAAGCTCACGTTCGGAAGCGACTCGGCTTCGAGCGGCTTCGAGCGGACCCTGGCGACGGGGCCCACGGATCCGACGTCACGGGCGTCGCAGTCGTTCATCGGCGATGTCACGCTCGGGTCCCGTCGTTTCTTCCGCACGGAACAGCAGCGTGCCGAGAAGCGGCTCGCCGGGGGGCAGTACCTCGCGATCCTCGAGGGGTACCTCGAGGAGATGCGGTCGCACGTCGACGTCCGCGACCAGCACGACGCCTACCACGACGTCCGTGCCGGCATCGGCGCGATCCTCGACGACGAGCACTACCTCGCGCTGTCGCCGGATCCCCGTGCCCGATCGCTCTACTCCGAGCTCCTCGCGGAGCAGAGCAGCCTGTACCAGTGGCACATGGACCTTGCGAAGGGCGGGCACGAATGGGCTCGGGAGCGGCGCTGACCCAGCCGGGATCGGGCGTCGGCCTCAGCGCTGTCCCTGCAGCCGCTTCCGCAACTCCTGGTACCGGACGAACCCGTCGACGCGGCTGAGGAAGTCCTCGATCGCAGCGTCTCGATCGCCGTACTCGCGGATCGATTGCTCGGTTCCACGCTCGTCGGTGGTCGAGACTCGCCATCCGTTCTCGGTCTCGTAGATGCACGCGACGTTGACGTCGTTCGACGGCCGGCGCATCCAACAGACGGGGATTCCTGCGGGAATGAGCATGCCGTCCTCCACCTGCCTGTCCACGTCGGAGCGCGAGAGGTCGTCGCTCATGATGCCTTCGACGATGCTTCTGCAAAAGCTCCTCGAGAGTCCTCTTGCAGAGCGCACTGCTCGATCTCATCGACGGGGACGCGCGCCACCGTCGCGAATGCGACTGCGCGCGCGACGAACCCGGGAGCGCCGAACCAGGCACGGTGGAGTGTCCCGCCGAGTTCCCAGTCCAGGACCGTCTGGCCGTAGGTCATCGCCAGCGTGAACCCAGCGGGCAGCTCCTCCGCGCGGCCCAGCAGCCAGTGCCCGCGGCTCAGCCCTGCCTGCGCAGTGGAGTCCCGCAGAGTGGCCGCGAGCTGGATCAGTCCGTTCAGGACTGGACGCTCCCGACGCGCTGCCCCGGAGCAGGCGAATCGACGATCTCAACCACTTCGGCAAGGGAATGCTGACGTACCCAGGCGAGTCGGTCGGCCAGCGACCAGCCGAGGTCAGAGAGGGCTCGTACGACGTGTTCATGCCCGTCGATGCGCCGACGAAGCTCTCGCTCCGAGTCGTCCTCGAGAACCTTGACACCATCGGGCGTGCTTGCCCTGCCGTCGAACCACAGAGCATCGTTCCGCGCAGCTCCTTCGCGCACCAGCACGTACCGCTCGGCATCTTCGAGCCGGTTGAACCACACGAGGGGCCAGGCGCTTCCACGGTCACGAGTCGCGAACGAGGCACTGGTACTCAAGGCTCACTCCGATGAGCTTCGGCTGGTCGGATCGGGAGATCCAGAACTCACGGCAGTACTTGCACCCCTGGTCATGAGACGGGATCGTGCGTGACATCAAGCGTCTTCTCGCAGCTCACTCGCGGCGCCCTAGACCACCGAACCGAGTGGCATCGGGATGCCCCCTCCACGACGAATTCTCGTGTCTCCTTGTTGAAGAACTCTCCACCCACCTCAACTGCAGGGTGCCCACCAGGGACGAAGTGCTCCCACCCGCCAGCGTCGGCGAACGGCGGGAGATGAGCCGCGCGATTCTCGACCGGGACGACGACACCGAAGACATCGCCGCCAGTCTGCCATGCCTTCATCGCGGATGGAGCCATCTGTGACAGGGTCTTGTAGTCGTGCGTGGTCTCCTCGAAATCACGGTGAACCGCCTCGGGAGCCGACTCCACTGCGACCCAGGACTCACCGGGCGGCGCACTGCGCCCCTTCCCGATCAGTTGCACTACCGCTTGGCTGGGAGCGACATCCGCGACCGACTGTGGTCCATTCATTCCGGCCAGATCACTCAGGTGGAGCCGGACGCCGGGTCCACCTGCACGCTCTTTGCGATCGCTTGGTTGTTCTTCAGCGCTTCGAATTCAGCGGACGATGCCGCTCGCGACCAGTTCCTTCAGGTCACGGAGCAGCATGATGAACATCTCGAGCGCGCCGGACTCGTCCTGGTAGTCCCGCGGACCGATCTCGACCGCCCGCTCGTCCGTCGACACCACCCGGTAGCCGCCACCGACCTCGTATATCGCCACCACGTCCGGCTTCCCGATGGGCTGCTGGAACCACACCGCGCGCTCGAGGCCATCGGCAGCGATGATTTCCTTGGCAGTTGCCCGATCCATGTTCTCCTCCCGATCGGTTGCACTACTGCTCGGCTGAGAGCGACAACCACGACCTGTGGTCCTTCCTCCAGGCCAGATCGCTGCCGGTGTCATCGACCACATGCACTTCGCCGCTGCACCCTCGGAGAACTGAGGTTGCACGGTCGTCGGTGGCCGAGACTCGCCGAGGGGACACACGGCTTCATGATCGACCACGAACGCTGAGAACGACCGCTCCTGCCGATGCGCCCCCCTACTCCGGAAGATCCCCGTGGGGTCGACCTCGGTCATCCACTCGACGTGCTCGAGGCAACGGAGCGCCCGCCGCTAGCCTGAGACCGTGGCATTCGCATCCCTCCGCGCCGACCTCGACCGATCCGGGTTCACCTCCCAGTTCGTCGCGCTCCCCGGTGACGTCCCCGACCGTCCGCCGCTCGAAGGCGCACTCCGCGTCGAACCGTCGAGTGCCGGATTCGATCTGCTATCCGTGGACTACGGACAGGCGCGGGTCATCAGCCGCGCAGACGACGAGGACGGGGTGTCCGATCTCGTTCGTGCGTACCTCCGCAGGCCCATCCCGGAACCACGGTCCATCCGCGCGGGGGAGTTCGCGGAGCTGCGCCGATCGTCGGAGGGGTACCTGCCTGAGCTCGCCGACCGCATCCGTTCGTCGGGCGGCCAGGTGCTCATCGAGTTCCCGCCCGCGATCCCGGTCGACCGGGTCGGTGGACCGGACGGTTGGCTCCTGAACCCGTTCGGCGCGTCGTTCGAGTCGAGGTCACTCCCGCCCAACGCCTTGTCGCTCCCGTCGAGCGTGCACCCGTACGTCACCGATGGCATCGTGCTCGTGCATGCGCAGATCACACTTCCGTGGTTCGGGCAGCCCGGCGGAGCAATCCGGTTCTCGATCGCCGACGACACCGTGACGATCCGGGATCTGCTCGTCAGCGGTCAGCTCCGCAGGATCACCGTCAGCGACTGATCCGACAGCAGCATCGGCGACCGCCGCGCGACCATCAGCCACAACCGTTCGGGTTTGCCTCCGAAGGTCTTCTCATGCGGGCAGCGCCGCCTCCGAGAATGCTCGCCGAGAGTTCACCTCGAGCGCACACCGCTCGATGTCGGCCACGGGGACCCGCGCGACCGTTGCGAACTGCACTACCGGGGCGATGAACCGCCCGGCTCCGAACCACGCTCGGTGAGGCGTCCCGCAGGCCGTCCATTTCAGGAGGTTCCGCTCGCTCTCCACACTCAGCGACATCCCGTCGGGGAGTTCCTCGGGGCGGTCGAGGAGCCAGTGCGCCCGCTCGAGGCCAGCCCGGGAGCGAAGGGCACCAGCCGCTGAAGCGGCGATCCGCCGCGCGGCGTCCTCCCCTGCTTCGAACACCACCCCGGTCCAGTCACCGGATCCCCGGTCGCCTCTCCACGCGTGAACTGCTCCGTCTCGAACGACGTAGCGCTCCAGAGTCTCCTGATCGCCGAACTCGACGAGCCTCGGCTCCGTCACGACCCGATCCTGTCCGGCGCGGCGCAGGAGGTCTTCGAGGAGTTCGAGGCACGGGATCGTGATGCGCTCGTCGGTCACGACAGGATGCCGAGATCGCGGAGGTCCGCAGCCGAGCGGAAACTCATGGGAGGACCGGGGTCGACGAACCTGACCTGAAGCCCTCCACCCGGATGCCCGAATGCCGGAGCGATCTCGCTCACCTCGATCTTCAGACCCTGCCCCTCGAAAGTTGCAGCATCGAAGTCGTACGTCCGGTACGCATCGCTGAGGTTGGACGGTGGAAGGGCGCGCTGTTCGAACGAGGTCCCCGGGAACGAGAAGAAGTTGCCGGACTCCTTGCCGAGCCGGTCGAGTTGCGAACCGTACTGATCGACGAACCCGTACGGATCCACCCAGTCGACGCGGTGTCCGGCGACGGCACCGGCGTTGCCGGGGTACTCGGGCGCGTACGACTGCCAGTCGTCGTTCCAGTCGATGTACCGGTCTTCCCAGTCGTCCCTCGTGAGGTAGTTGCCGTCGGCGTCCTTGCCGTACAGACCGTTCGGATTGCCCCAGTCGTCGACGAGGGCCCGCACGTCGTCGCTCATCCCCGGGCCCGTGTACGTCGGGTCGTCGGGAGCTCGGTACTTCTCCCCGAGGTCGTCGAGGTGGAGGTGCGGCTGGCCGTAGTCGGGCCGCTCGGCACCGCCCCGGACCGACTCGTCACGCTCCCACCCAGGACCACTGCGGTCGTCGGAGAACACCGGGTCCGTCGAGCGGTCGTAGTGGTGCGGCGGCGGAGTACCGGGCGCGTCGTGCCCGTCGCCGTCCGGCCGACCACCGCCGTGATCGGCGTCCGTGCCGTGGCCCGAGCCGCCGTGCCCTGTTGAGTCCCCACCGTGCCCGGCCGAGTCGCCCCCGTGCCCGGCCCCGCCGTGCGACCCCGACGTGGAACCGCCGTCCCCCGTCGCGGTCTCGCCGTGCTCCCCGCGCCCACCGGCCCCGACGAGCGCCGGCTCCCGCTCCGGCGCGTGCACCGTCGCGTCGCCGCCGTCCGCGTGCGCGTTGGCGTTCGCGTCGCTCCCCGCCCGCACGTCCGTGTCCGCCTCGGACCGCACCGGCGGAGCGTCGACGCCGCTGTCGCCGTGCCGTCCGTGCAGGAAGTCACCGAGCCCCGTCTGGAAGTCCGCGAGGCGTCCGGAGAACCCGTGCGCCGCGTCGCCGATGCCGGTCTTGATGATCCCCTTGAGGTCGCCGAGCTTGGGCAGCACCGCCGTCAGGCCCTTCGACGCCCACGCACCGGCGTCGACGAGGTCGAGGTACTTCCCCGCCTTGCCGACGGCTCCGGCGACCTCGCCGACCTTGCCGGCCGCGCCGACCTTGCCCGCCTCGCCGGCGACCGGGATGACGAGCGAACCGATCCCCCAGAGCGCCTGCCCGAAGGCGCGACCCGGGTCCTTGCCCCACTCGTCCCAGCCGACGGTCGCCTTGAGGAGCTCGGTCCACGACTCGCGCTGCAGCTCGGGGTTCTTCTGCATGGTCTTCGTGTCGAAGCCGGTGAGGGCGAGGATGCCGCTCCACGATGCCCCGGCGGTCTCCCAGTGGAAGCCGGTGCCGTCGACGCCGATGAGGGTGCCGAGCCCCTTCACGGTGCCCCAGATGCCGTCGACGACCACGCCCTTGACCATGTTCGGCAGGAAGTCGACCGTCTTCTCGGAGCATGACTCCTTCCGGTCCGAAGCTGCTCCCCAGGGCAGCTTCGTGCCGGCGGGCAGCTCCTTGTACCCGTAGCCGAGACCGTCGTCCTTGCCGTCGGCGCTGATCGCGTGCAACGGGGCCAGACCGGACAGTCCGCGGATGGTGTTCGCGCAGGTCCGTTCCGCCGCCTGGTACGCGACGACCTGCGCGGCGACGCCGTTGATGATCGCGTTGTTCTCGTCGGTGAGGGTCTCGTCCTGGTCCCAGGACTCGACGGTCGCCGAGTTGCCGTACTGGGTCGTCATCGTCCCCGGCGTGAAGGCGGCGACGTCACGGTGCAGCTGGTTGCCGCGGGTCACGTAGGACTTGAGCTTCTCGATGATCGGCGTGACCTCGGTCACGAAGTCGTCGAGCGCCTTCGCCGCGGTGTCCAGGTTGTCGCCGAACGAGGTGCCGTGCGGGCCGATGGGCGTCATCACCGCGTACAGCTGTTCGTCCGCCGGCCCGGAGTACACCCCGGAGATGGGCTGCCACGCCGTGACGATGTCCGCCGTGCCGTCCCGCACCGCGCTGGCGACCGTCCGGAGCTCCTTGGCCCCGGAGGTGATGCCGGTGAGGTCGACGTCGGTGTACGGGATCTCCCCGACCGTGACGAGTCCGCTCATCGCTTCGATTCCCCCGTTGTGTTCAGTTCCCCGGCGCGCCGTCGAACGCGGCGAAGTTCCCGCTCGTCGCGGCGTCGATCGCGTTGGCCTGCGTCGTCGACGCCATCTCGGCATCGCCGTCGTCGATCGCCCGCGTCGCTCCGGCGGCACCGAGCAACGAAGCCTGGATCCGGTTCTGGATGCCGGTCAGGGTGGGCTGCTGGTGCTCGAAGAACCCCGCGAGCGCCTCGCCGATCACCTGCGACTGCGCCGCGGTGGCCGCGGCCTCGACGGTCGCGGCCACGCCCGGCTTGCTGCCGTCAGCCGACCCGCCGAGCGCGTCCGTCAGCGCCGTCGCCTTGGTCGCGACGGCGGTGAGGACGTTCTCGACACCGGCGGGGTCGACGCTCCATCCGTTGACGGCCACGTCAGCCGATGTTGCCGACTGCCGACTTCGCCTTGCTGATCGCCGACTGCGCCGACTCGTCGTTCGACTGCAGCGAGGCGCGCAGCGTGGCGATGATCTGCTTGACCTCGCCGGCGACGGTGTTCCACCGCTGCTCTTTGGCGTGGTACTCGTCGGAGACGCCGTCGGCCTGGTAGTCGGCCATCGCGGCCTTCACGTCCGAGTCACGCTGGGCGATCAGCGACTCGAGCTGCGCCGCCACGGCGTTGAAGTTGTCCTGCGCGTTCTGCGACGCCGCGACGTCGTAGTCGCGACGATCTGCCTGGTTGCCACCGCTCATGGTGTGTTCTCCCTCTCCCCGAAGATCCGTCAGGCGCGGCCGCTGAAGCGGGCCGCGTCGAAGTTCGAGCTGCCCTCGAGCGAGCTCGTGGACTGCGCCATGTCCTGGTCGCCTTCCTGGAACGAACGGTCCATGCCCGAGATGCCCTGCAGCACGCTCGCGAGCGCCCCGTTCAGCTCGTTGGCGATGGTGTCCGTCTCGGCCTTGAAGCGGTCGAAGGCCTGGCGGCCGGCACCGTTGAAGCGGCCCTGCAGCGGCTCGGCCGAGTCGGCGAGCTTGCGCACGAGCGTGCCCAGGTCACCGGAAGCGCCGGACGTCTGCTTGGTCAGGTTGGTGAGGACCTGTGCCCCCATTGCGAACTTCATCGCTCATCCTCTCTGTCTTTCCCCCCACCCCTCAACGGGTGACAGCGAACGTCAGCAGCCTAGACCACCACCACGACACGCGTCACGCTCCGCTTCTGACATGATCGGACGTGCCGATGGGAGGTGAGGCATGTCGTCGATCGTGGTCGAGACCGTGGTCCCCGTGATGACCTGTGGTCGCTGCGGGGTCGCGTCGACGCAGGGGCAGCGCTTCTGCACGGACTGCGGCGCGCTCCTCGGACGCACCGTGGCGTCCGCCGAGTACGACGCCCTGCAGGGCGTCGCCGCCGCCGGCGCGGGTGCCGTCCTCCTCGCACGGCTCGTCGACGTCCTCGTCTGCCTCCTCGGTGGCGCGGCCGGTGCCGCCCTCCTCTTCCTCGCGCACGGCGCGGTCCCCTCGTCGGACCCCGTGGGCACGGCCGTCGCCGGAGCCGTCGCGGGGCTCGTCGTGACGGTCGCGATCGTGGTGATCCGTGCCTCCAGGACCGGTCGCGGACCCGGCGGTCTGCTCCTCGGCACCCGCGTCGTCGACACGGACGACGCGCTGCCCGCCGGACCGGTCCGGCAGATCGCGCGACTCGGCGGCCGTCCGCACCGTCGCGCGAACGGGACCGGCCCCTGGGCCGCGGCCACCGGCAGCCTGACGGCCTCGCTCCGGAACGGCCGCGAACCGCTCGACCCCGCGGTCCCCGCGCTCGGCACCGCCTTCGGTGCGGCCGCGTCGGCGGGCGTCCGTCCCGGGTCTGCTCCCCTGCCTGGAGGCGCGGTGCAGGCCGGTCTCGACGCCACCCGTCGTGCGGGGTTCGGCCCCACCAACGCGGCCGCCCAGCAGACCGGTCACGGCTTCGCCGAGGTGCCCGCGCCGACCCCGCCGGTCGCGGACGAGTCGGTGCCGGTCGACGCGGTCGTCCTCCGGTTCGACTCCGGTGCGTTGCACTGGTTCCGCGGCACCTGCGTGATCGGCCGGAACCCCGAGGCCGAGCCGGGCGTCGCAACGGTCGCGGTGCCCGACCTGTCACGCACGCTGTCGAAGACCCACGTCGCCCTGGTGCAGGCCGCCGGGGTCGTCGTGCTGCGCGACCTCGGCTCGACGAACGGCACCTCGGTGATCCGTCCGGACGCCTCCTTCGAGGACCTCGTCGCGGGTGTCGACCTCGCGGTCCCCGCCGGCTCCACGGTCCGGATCGGCGACCACGCGTTCGTCGTCGACCGGGTCGGAGCGACGACGTGAGCCCGTTCCGCCGCAGCCGCACGGACGACGCCCGTCCCGCTGCGACGCACCCGCTCGTCGACTCGGCGGGCGACGGCAGCATCCGGTACGAGAGCCGCGCCCGGACCGTGCGGCTCGGTCGCGCCCAGGCGGACCTGCTGGCGACGGCCGTGGCCGAGGGCGCCCGACCGATCCTCGTCACCGACGGACACTCGGTGGTGACCGAGGCCTTCCGGCAGGCGCTGGTCGAGAGCGGCGGCTCGTGGGTGGTCCGCGGCGACGACGGCCTCCGGAACGGCCTCGACGGACGACGGCTCGACGCGTTCACGGACGCCGTGCACGCCGGACCGCCCACGTCGGTGCAGGACGTCGCGGTCGGGTTCCTCCGCCCGTGGACGCCCACCGCTGACCAGCTCGTCGTCTCCGTGTCGGTCCGGCACCGCGCCGCCGACGAGACCGTCCTGGGTGCCACGACGGAGCTCCTCGCGACGGAGCTCGCCGGCGCGGCCCCGACGGGCTGGGGCACCCACGAGCCCGCCGACCGGGCGTGGGACCGCCGCACGCTCACCGAGGCCGCACGGGCGCGGATGCCCGACCCGACGCGGTTCCTCGCCGTCGGTTCCGCGGCGGCACCGCTCGCCGTGACCGTCACGGCGCAGCGCACCGGGGACGGCGTCGAGGAACTCACCACCGGCCTGCTGTCGGTCGGCGCCCTCGGGGACGCGGTCTCCGAGATGCGGGTCGCCGCCGTCCCGCAGGTGCTCGGCCGTCTCGCCACGACCCAGCTGCCGCTCTTCGCCCTGGTGCTCCGGCGCCCGGGCCGCGCCGACCTCGCGCAGGCACCTCGACTGGCCGCACCGCCGCTCCCCGTCGCGATGCTCATCGGCGCCCCCGCGGTCCGGCAGCTCGACCTCGACGTCGAGGGCATGCGCGACCGCTTCGGCGCCGTCGTCGCCGGACGCCCGCGGATCCCGGCGCTCGTGCTGCCGTTCGGCCGGCACGGTGACCGAGGCCCGGTCGAGGAACTCGCCGCGGTGATCGACCACATCGGGCGTGACCGCGTGGCCGACGCGGTCGGCATGGACGACCGGACGAGGGAGCAGGTGCAGCGTGCCGCGGAACAGTGACTCGATCCTGCTGGAGAGCGTCTCGACGCACCGCCGTCGGCTCCGGCAGGCGTTCGTGCTCGGGCGCCTCGCCGACCGCCGGCTGGTGAACGACAACGTCAAGCGGTTCATCGGCAGCGTGGTGCTCGCGGCGGTCGTCGGGGTCGGGTGCCTCGGGTACTCGTTCGTGACGAACGCCCTGGCGCAGCAGGCCGCCCAGCAGCAGGCGCAGCAGACACCGCTGTCGACGCTGTCGCCGACGCCGACGTCGCGGCCCCAGACGACACAGACGCAGACGACGCAGACACAGACACAGCACGACGGGCAGCAGACGCTGCCGCCGGAACCGCAGCAGGAGACCAAGTGACCGACTTCACCCGCGTGACCGTCGTCGGGGCCGGCCGCCGCGCCGACGTCGTCGTGGCCTCCGACGAGCCGTTCGCCGGACTGCTGCCGCGACTGGTCGACATCCTCGACGAGCCGATCGCGGACAGTGCCCACCCGGTCGCCCTCGTGCGGGTCACCGGCGAAGAGGTCTCCCTCGCCGCGGACGCCGCGTCGCAGGAGATCGCCGACGGCGAGGTCCTGCACCTCGTCCGCCGCGCCGACGCCCCGCCGCCGCCGGAGGTCTCCGACGTCACCGACGCGGTCGCCGACTCGCTCGGCCGTCGCTCGGACGGCTGGGGCACCGCCGCACGGCAGTCCGTCGCCGCCGCGGCCGTCGGGGCCACCGCCTCGGTCGTCGGCACGCTCGTTGTCGCCGCGTTCACGGTCGCCTCGGTGCGGGCCGCGTTCGACGGCGGGACCGTCTCCCCCGCGCTCCTGCCGTCCGTGCTCGTCGGCAGCGGCGTGGTCCTGGCGATCGCGGCCCTCGTCGCCGGCCGCGCCGGAGCACGGTGGACCGGCATCGCCCTCACCGCCGCGGCGACCGGGCTCGCCCTGCCGATCGGGCTGGCGGTCGGGCCGGTGGTCGGCCGCGAGGGCGACCAGCCCGCGATGGTCGCCGGACTCGTGCTCGTGTGGGCGTGGATCGCGCTCGGCCTGGGACTCGGCGTCGGACAGCGGACCCGGACGATCGGCGTCGCGGCCGTCGTCGGCGTCGTGCTGCCCCTGCTCGGCATGGTCACGTGGACGACCCCGGCACCGCAGGCCGCCGGGTGGGGCGTGGTCGGGATCGCCGCGATCGTCGTCTGCGGCCTCCTGCCGTCAGTCGCGATGTCGTCCGCCGGGCTCACCGGACTCGACGACCGGGTGAGCGGCGGTGACCCCGTCGCCCGCGACCGCGTGGTCACGGCGCTCGACGACGCCTACCGGGCGCTCGACTGGACGACCGCCGCGGTGGCCGCGCCGATCGCCCTCGCCGGCGCGGCACTCCTCTCCGACGGCGACCCGTGGGCCGTCGGGCTCGGCACCGCCGTCGTCGTCGTGGCCGCGCTCCGCACCCGGGCGTTCCCGCTGACCCTGCAGGGCGTGCTGCTCTGGAGCGCCGTCGTCGTCGCCGCGGTGCTCGGGCTGCTCGGGCACGCCGCGACGGCGCCGTTCCAGGTCCTCGGCGCGCTGGCCGCACTCGGCGTGCTCGGCGCCCTGCTCGCCGGCGTCCGGCCGGCCGCGCACCAGCGGGCTCGACTCCGGTCGCTCGGCAACGTGCTCGAGACCGTCTCCGTCGTCGTGGCACTGCCGCTCCTGCTCGGCACGTTCGGCCTGTTCGCCGCACTGCTGGAGACGTTCTGACCATGCGACTCCTCGACGACGTCGTCCCAGCGCTCGGGCGGGCGTTCTTCGGCAGCGTGGCCGGTGGCGCACGCGAGCTCGACGACGCGCACCGGGCGATCCGGCAGGGCGTGCCGACCAGCCGGCGCATCGCGTTCGCCTCGCTCCGGGGCGGCACCGGGTGCTCCGCGACCGCGGCCGCCGTGGCCACCGTGCTCGCACGCCGACGCTCCGGCCGGGTGCTGGGCGTGGACGGCGCAGCCGGGCTGCGCTCGTTCGCCGTGCACGCCGGCGCGGACCGGACGGAACCGACGCCGCGGTCCGAGCGCCGTGACGCGGCGAGGACGTCCTGGGACGCGACCGACGGGTTGGCGGTGACCCCGTCGGGACTGCACGTGCTCCGGATCGGCGACCCGCGCCTCCCGAGCCGACAGGCCGCACCCGCCGAGTGGACGGACGCGGTCGACCCGATCGCCCGCTTCTTCGACGTCGTCGTCGGGGACTGGGGCTCCCGCAGTCCGTTCGTCGACCTCGGCGCCGTCGCGGCCGACGCGCACGTCGTCGCCCTCGTCACCGGCCCGGACCGCGCTGCGATCGAGGAGGGCGTGGCCCACGCCGACGCCGTCCGCCGGCACGCCCCCGACACCCGCGTCGTGGTCGTCCCCGTCGACACCACCGGCGCGGGGCTCCGCGCCGCCCGGACCGCCGCCGCGTGGCCCGGCCACGCGGTGCACCCGGTCCCCGGCGACCCGAGCGTCACCGGTGGCGGCGACCGCCCCACCGCGTCGCGGATCGCCCTCATCCAGCTCACCGCGGCGCTCGTCGAGGCCGCCGTCGGCCGCCGTCCCGCCGACCGCACCGTCCCGGAGGTGACCCGGTGAACCGCATCGTGCACCGACCCGCTCGGGTCTCCACGCCGCTCGTCCGCCCCGACGCGGAGCAGCTCGCCCCGCCGCCGCAGCTGCCGGAGGGACCGAGCGGCGGGATCCCGCTGCAGTCGCTCCTACCGGTCGTCGGCGCGATCTCGTCCGTCGTGATGATGGTGGTGCTGCGCGGCAACAACCCGGTGCTCATGGTCGTCGCCGCCCTGGTCTTCGTGGTCGCCCTCGTCGGCGGCCTCGGCATGGCGTTCACGCAGCGCGGCAACGCCGTCCGGAACCGCCGGACCCAGCGCGAGCGCTACCTCGACTACCTCGAGGAGCTCCGCGGCGACCTGCGCACCCGCACGACCGCCGTCCGCGAACGCGCCGAGCACGTCGACCCCTCCCCCGACACGCTCCCCCGACTCGTCGGCGACCCGGCCCGGCTGTGGGAGCGGCGACGCACGCACGGCGACTTCCTGCGGGTCCGCGTCGGCTCGGGCGACGTCGGCTGGCTCGACCTCGCCGTCCCGCCGGACCAGAACCCGGTGCAGCCGCTCGACCCGCTCATGCTCGCCGAGCTCGAGCAGGTCGCCGAGCACTACGGCACCGTGCACGCCATGCCGATCGCGATCCGCCTCGACGACGCCGGAGACGTCTCCGTCGTCGGCGACCGTCAGGCCGTGCTCGACGTCGCGCGTGCCCTCGTGGCGCAGCTCGCGGCGCTGCACGCCCCGGAGGACCTGCACCTCGCCGCCGCGTTCCCCGCCGAACGCGCCGCCGACTGGGACTGGTTCGACCTGCTGCCGCACGCCCGGATGGACCGCACCTTCGACGGACCGCTGCGCGCACGCCGGGTCGCCGAGGACGTCCCGACCCTGGCGCGCACGCTCGCCGGCGAGCTCGGCGAACGCGCCCGGACCGCCGCGATGTACCGACGGTCCGGGGACTCGGCGAAGCGCAGCGACCTGCCGCGCCTGGTCGTCTTCGCGGACGAGCACGGCACGGTGGCGGTGCCGCTCGCGCTGCCCGAGGGCGAGACCCGTCCGGAGGACCTCCGGATCACGGTGGTGCACCTCGTCGCCGACCGGCTGCACGAGCCGTCGGACGTGCGGGTGCGGGTGACGGCCCGGTCGGACGCTGCCGGCACCGGAGCCGGCTCGGGCTCGGGCTCGGGCTCGGGCTCGGGCTCCACGCTGCTCGAGATCGTCGACGCCCGTGACGTCGAAGAGGGCGAGCCGGCCCCCGTGCAGGCCGCCGTCTGCGACCCCGTGGCCCCGACCCTCGTCACCGCCGTCGCCCGTGCGCTCGCCCCGCTCCGCCTCTCCGCCGACGCCGAGGAACGCGCGGAGTCGTCGGCCGCCATCGGCGTCACCGACCTGCTCGGCGTCGACGACGTCACGGCCATCGACCCGGACCGGACCTGGCGGCCGCGTGCCCCGCGGGACTTCCTGCGCGTCCCCATCGGCGTCGACGACTTCGGTGCCCCGCTGCTGCTCGACCTCAAGGAGTCGGCGCAGCTCGGCATGGGGCCGCACGGCATCTGCATCGGCGCGACCGGCTCCGGCAAGAGCGAGATGCTCCGCACGCTCGTGCTCGGGCTGGCGGTCTCGCACCCGCCCGAGGACCTCGCGATGATCCTCGTCGACTACAAGGGCGGTGCCGCGTTCGCGCCGTTCGCCCGCCTGCCGCACGTCGCCGGGCTCATCGACAACCTCGCCGACGACCCGCAGCTCACCCGGCGTGCCCGAGCATCGATCGCTGGCGAGGTCCGGCGCCGCCAGGAGATGCTCCGCGACGCCGGGGCGGCGCCGTCGATCACGCACTACCGCGAGCTCCGCACCCAGCGCCCCGACCTGCCGCCGATGCCGCACCTCGTGCTCGTCATCGACGAGTTCGGTGAGCTGCTCACCGCGGAACCGGAGTTCGTCGACCTGCTCCTCATGATCGGCCGCATCGGCCGGTCCATCGGCGTGCACCTGCTCCTGTCGAGCCAGCGCATCGAGGCGGGCAAGCTCCGCGGCCTCGACACGTACCTGTCGTACCGGCTCGGCCTCCGCACGTTCTCCGAAGCAGAGAGCCAGGTCGTGCTCGACACCGGCGACGCGTTCCACCTGCCGGCGGTCCCCGGGTACGGCTACCTCAAGGTCGACACGAGCGTGTACACCCGCTTCCGGTCCGGCTACGTGTCCGGCCCGGTCGAGGACGCCACCCCCGCGGCGGCCGCGGTGACCTCGTCCGCCGACACGGCCCCCGAGCCGTTCGAGCTCCCCGTCTACAACACGCTGGCATCCGAGGACGACGAGCCGGGCGAGGCGACGCTCGACTCGCCCGACGTCGGGCGGAGCGTCGTCGACGAGGCCGTGGAGCGCCTCGGCCGCGGCGACCGCGCCACGACACCGGTGTGGTTGCCGCCGCTCCCCACCCGGCTGGCGCTCGGTGCCGTCCTCGACCCGAACGCCGCGACGGACCCCGTCGGGATCACGGTGCCGATCGGGCTGCTCGACGACCCGGCCCGCCAGCGCCAACGGCCGTGGATGCTCGACCTCACGCAGGGTGGCGGGCACGTCGCGGTCATCGGCGCCCCGGGCTCCGGCCGGACGACGTTCCTCCGCACCGTCGCCGCCTCGATCGCACTCACGACCACGCCCCGGCAGGTCAGCGTCTACGGCATGGACCTGGCGGGCGGCGGCCTCGGTCGCATCGAGGGCTTCCCGCACGTCGGCGGCGTCGCGACCCGAGCGGACCGGAACCGCCTGCTCCGCCTCGTCGAGGAGCTGCAGGCGATGATCCGGCTGCGCGAGCGGGTGTTCCGCGACCACGGCATCGACTCCCTCGCGATGCTCCGCGCCCGGCACGCCGCGGGCCGGGTGCCCGAACTGGGATCGGCGGACGTGGTGCTGCTCGTCGACGGCTTCGGCGTCATGCGCACCGAGTTCGAGGAGCTCGAGGACGCCTTCGGTGACCTGCTCCAGCGCGGCGGCAGCTTCGGCATCCACGTCGTCGTCGGGCTCACCCGCTGGAACGAGCTGCGGCTCGCGAACCAGCCGCTCATCGGACAGCGGTTCGAGCTGCGGCTCAACGACCCGGCCGACTCGACGATCGCCCGCGCCGCCGCCGCGACCCTGAAGTCCGGCGAGCCGGGCCGTGTGCTCACCGGCGACGAACTGTTCGGACAGGTCGCACTGCCGGTGCTCGACGACGTGGACGACGGCGCGGTCGGCGACGAGCTCGCCGCCCTCGCCCAACGGGTCGCGGACAGCTGGGGCGGTCCGGCGGCCGCGCCGATCCGTCTGCTGCCGGAGTCGTTCGACCCCGCCGAGCTGCCGGACCCGCTCGCGACACCGACCACCGTGCCGTTCGCGCTCCGTCAGGACACGATGGACTTCGTCGCGTTCGACCCCGCCGTCGACCAGCACCTCCTGGTGTTCGGCGACACGGCCAGCGGCAAGACCGCGCTCCTCCGCGGCCTCGCGGCGGGCTTCATGGAACGGTCGACGCCGGACGAGCTCGTCCTCGCCTTCATGGACGTCCGCGGTGGCGCCGCCGCGGGCACGCCGGACGACTTCCTCGGTGGTCACGCGGCGAACGGGCGTGACGCCCGGGGGCTCGCGGCGGCGATCGCGGCGGAGCTCGAGCAGCGCGCCGCCGGCACCTCCACGAGGCCGCGTCCCCGCATCGTCGTCCTCGTGGACGACTACGACATCGTGGCCTCGGCCGGCACCGACCCGCTCGCGCCGCTCATGCCGTACCTGCCCTCGGCGCGGGACCTCGGCCTGCACGTCGTGCTGACGCGTCCGGTGGCCGGTGCCGCCCGCGCGATGTACGACACCGTGATCCAGTCGATCCGCGACTCCGGCGCCACCGGGCTCGTGCTGAGCGGCGAACGGTCCGAGGGGCAGGTGTTCCCGAAGGTCTACGCGGAGCAGTTCCCGCCGGGCCGCGGGCGGCTGGTGCGACGCGGTACGGCCCCGCGCATCGTGCAGGTCGCTCACTTCCCCGCCGCGACGACCGTCGCCCCAGCGCAGGCCGACCCCGCCGGTCAGACGACCGTGCTCGACCCGAAGGGAGCCGTCGATGCCCCGTGAGGTGATCATCCTGTCCGCGGAGTCCCCGTCGTCGCTCGCCCTGATCGAGGCCGGCGCCGACATCGCTCCCGACCTGCGGGCCCGGACGCTCGAACGCGTCGTGACCGAGTTCGTCGACGACCGCGGGGCCGCCGTCCTGAGCGTCCAGATGCCCGAACGCATCGAGAACCCGGCCGAGATCGCGCGACTCGCCCCCTGGGCCACGCTGGAGGCGCCGGTCTGGTGGACGGAGGCCTGGGTGCCCTGGGGGCCGGCGGGCGAGGTCGGCGTCGCGATCGTCCGGGCCTTCGCCGCGGCCGTCGACGCCCAGCTGATCGTGGAGGACGGCACGTGAGCACCCTGCCCCCGAACTCCGCCCCGCTACCGAACTCCGCCCTGCCCCCGACCTCGGCCCCGCTCCCGCCGATGCCCGGCTCACGCCGTGCATCCCTGCAGCGCGCCCGGACCGTGCTCGTCACCGGTGTCGCCGGCGGCACCGGGACCACGACCGTCGCAGCGCTCCTCGCCGACGCGGTCGGCGGACGCCTGAGCGTCGTCGTCCAGGCGACGGACCACTCCGGCGGCGAGCTCGCCGCCCGGCTCCCGACGCTGCAGCCGGCGACCTCGCGGGTGACCGTGCACGACGCGGGCGCCCACGTCGGCCCCGCCGCGGTGCTCGCAGCGACGCCGGAGAACTGCCTGGTGGTCGTCGGTCGAGCCAGCGGGGACGGGGTCGCGGACGTCCGATCGGCCCTCGCGTCCATCGCCGACGCCCCCGACCCGACACTGCTGGCACGCTCGGTGGTGGTGCTCGTGGACCGGGCCGCGGGACCGACCCCGGTCGAGACGCGCCCCGTCCGCGACACGGGCGTCGCCGGGGTGTTCGTGCTCCGCGCCGACCGCGCGCTCGGCCGTCCGGGCCGCATCGACGTCGCCGCCCTCGGCCGGCCCACGATCACGACGGTGTCGGACCTGCTGACTGCCCTCGGCTGGTAGCGGCCGGGCACCGGCGGCGGGCTGCCCGCGCGCTACGCTCGTGACGATGTCCTCCCCGCTCCCGAACGAGACCGGCGCGCCCGAGTCCGTCGCCCACGAAGCCGCGACACCCGTCGTCCGTCGGTCGCACGCATCGGTCGTGGTCAACCCGTCCAAGGTCGACCTCGTGGCCCTCCGGACCGCCGTCGAGACCGAGGAACGCGCCACCGGCCGGGCACCCACGCAGTGGTTCGAGACCGCCGCGGCCGACGACGGTCGCGCCGCAGCCGCCGCCGCGCTCGCATCGGGCGCGGACGTCGTACTGGTGGTCGGCGGGGACGGCACGCTCCGGGTGGCTGCCGAGGTCCTGCACGGCACGGGCACACCCCTCGCCCTCCTGCCCACCGGCACCGGCAACCTCTACGCCCGGAACCTCGGCCTGCCCCTGCACGACGTCGGCCGTTCCGTGACCGCGGCGTTCCACGGGCACGACCGGCTCGTCGACGTCGCGTTCTCCGCGCTCACCTCCGCCGCCGGCGAGACGACGGAGCACGCGTCCCCGTGATGGCCGGGATCGGTCTCGACGCGGCGATGGCGGCGGACACGAACGCGAGGTTGAAGAAGCGGTTCGGCTGGCTCGCCTACTCCGACCCGATCGCCCGGTCCGTGGTCGGCAACCGCCGGATCGACCTGCGGTACCGACTCGACGAGGGGCCGGAGCACGGCATGCGCGCCCACACCGTCATCGTCGGCAACTGCGGCACGCTGACGGCGGGCGTGCTCCTCCTGCCCGCGGCCGAGCCGGACGACGGACTGCTCGACGCCGTGGCGTTCCGGCCGCAGGGGGCGTTCGGGTGGACGAAGGTCGGCTACGGCCTCTCGCTCAACCGGTTCTTCCACCGCACGGGGTTCGGTCGGCTGCTCGCACGGTTCCTGCCGCGGTCACGGACGCTCGGGTACACCTCGGCGCACCAGCTCGACCTCGCGCTCGACGAACCGGAGCAGATCCAGCTCGACGGCGACCCGTTCGGCACGGTCGTCGCGGCACGGCTCCGCGTGGAGCACCAGGCCCTGACGCTGCGCGTCGCCTGACCGGGGTCGTCACCTGACCGGCCGGCGTCGCCCGACCGGACCCGCGGTGCCCAGCCCGACCCGCGTTCCGTGAACGCACCGAACGACGGACGGGAGGCGCGGTGCCAGCTGGCACCGCGCCTCCCGTCAGTCGAGTGGGAACGTCGCTAGGCGCGCGCGGAACGCACCCGGTCCACGAACGCGGCGTGCAGCGGGTGCTGCTCGTCGAGCCCGGTGATCGTCGTCGCGACGTCCGCGTCGGTATGGTCCGACCGCAGCAGCGCCTGCAACTCGACGCTCTGCTCGTCGTCGGCGACGTCGAAACGGAGCGCCGCACCCATCGCGTCCAGCAGCGCCGTCGGCTCCGTGCCGTCCTCGGCGAGGGCGGCGGCGGGCGAGACGAAGCGCTCGTCGCGGGAGAGCTTCCGGAGCGGCTGGCGACCGACGCGGGTCACGGTGTCGGGCAGGTGCGGGTTCTCGAACCGGCCGATGATCGCCTGCACGTACGCGCGGTGGACCTCGGGGTCGAGCTCGTGCCGGCGGACGAGCAGGTCACTCGTCTCGGCGAGCACGGACTCGAGCTCGGACCGGACCGCGGGGATCGCGATCGCGTCGGAGATCTTGTCCGCCCCCGCGAGGAAGCCGTGGTAGGCGACCGTGGCGTGCCCGGTGTTGACCGTGAAGAGCTTGCGCTCGATCGAGGCAGCGAGGCCGTCGACGTAGTGCGCGCCCGGGATCTCCGGCTCGTTGCCGCCGAACGGCGTGCGGTCGATGGCCCACTCGAAGTAGGTCTCCACCGTCACGTCGAGGCCGCCGTCGGCGGGCTGCGCCGGCACGATGCGGTCCACCGCGGTGTTCGCGAAGACGGCCTTCGCGAGCGCGCGGTCGCGGGACTCGGTCGGCAGGGCGTCGACGATGAACTCGCGGAGCCGGTCGGTCGCGTTGATGGCGTTCTCGCACGCCATCACCGTGAGCGGCGCGGCGTCGGCGTCGCGGGCGACGAGCGCACGCGCGATGACCGGGGCGATGAACTTGAGGACCGTCGGGCCGACCGCGCAGGTGACGATCTCTGCCGCAGCGACCTCGGCGATCACGCCGGCTTCGTCCTGGGCGCTGTTCACCGCACGGAAGTCCGTGACCACGTGGTCCGTCGCACCGGCACCGACCTCGTGCACGGTGTACGAATCGGCGGCCGCGAGGGCGTCGATGAGCGGCGCGGCGACGTCGGCGAAGACGACCTCGTACCCGGCCTCGTGCAGGAGCAGCCCGACGAACCCGCGACCGATGTTGCCGGCGCCGAAGTGGACGGCGGTGCGGGTGCTCACTCGTTGACCTCGCCGAGGATCGACAGGATCGCCGCGGTGTCCGGGGCGTCGGTGAGCTTCTGGACCTCGTCCTCGTCGGAGAACACGATCGCGATCTTCGACAGGATGTCGAGGTGCTCATTGTTCACGCCGGCGATGCCGACGACGAAGCGCACCGGGTTGCCGTCCCAGTCGATCGGGGTCGCGTAGCGGATGAACGACAGCGCGGACGACTTGATGGCGTCCTTCGCGTCGTTCGTGCCGTGCGGGATGGCGAGGAAGTTCCCCATGTACGTCGAGACGCTCTTCTCGCGCTCGAGCATCGCCGGGTAGTAGTCCGCCGTGACCGCGCCTGCAGCCTCGAGGATCTCAGCCGCCTCCTTCATCGCCTCCGACTTGGTCGGGGCGGTGTCCTCGGTGTGGATCCGGATCTGGCTCTCCTGCAGGACGGGCATCGGGGTTCTCCTTGGTGTTCGAGGACGTGGTGGAGGGGACGGGTCTGTACCCGTCCCCTCCGATACTGCACTTCGTTACTGGTTGTGGCGTTACTGGTTCTTGAGCTGCTCGACGACCTGGTCGTACTGCGGCGCGTTCATGAAGTTGCCGACCGAGACGTGCTGCGCGTTCGGGTTCTTCTGCTTCGCGCGGTCCGTCAGTTCCTCCTGCGTGATGATCAGGTCCTCGTCACCGGTGAGGTTCGCGATCGCCTTGTTGGAGACCGTGACCCCCTCGATGCCGGCCTTCTTGATCTTGTTGCGGAGGACGCTGGCGCCCATCGCGCTCGAGCCCATCCCGGCGTCGCAGGCGAACACGAGGTTCTGGACCTTCGTTGCGGTCGCCGTGGTGCCGGCCGCTGCCGCCTCGTCCGAGTTGGCCGCGGCGTTGCTGCCGAAGAGCCCGGCGGTCGCGGCGTTGGCGTCACGGCCCTTGTTGGCCTGCATCTTGTCGAACGCCGCAGTCATGTCACCGCCACCGGTCGCCAGGTCGCGCTTGCGGCTGGCGAGGAGGAAGAACGAGGCGACCGCGAACGTCACGGCTGCGGAGAGGATCACCGACAGGATGACGCCGACGTAGCTGTCCCGGGAGGTGTTGAAGAGCACCGCCAGGATCGACCCCGGAGACGCCGGAGCGGTCAGACCGGAGTTGAAGATGACGTTCGTGAGGACACCGGTGCCACCGCCGAGGATCACGGCGAGGAACAGGACCGGCTTCTGCAGCACGTACGGGAAGTAGATCTCGTGGATGCCGCCGAAGAACTGGATGATGATCGCGCCGGGAGCGGTCGAGCGGGCGATGCCGACACCGAAGAAGGTGAAGGCGAGGAGGATGCCGAGGCCGGGGCCGGGGTTCGCCTCGAGGAGGAACAGGATCGACTTGCCCGACTCCTTGACCTGCTGCGCGCCGAGCTGGTCGAGGACGCCGTGGTTGATGGCGTTGTTGAGGAAGAACACCTTCGCCGGCTCGATGAAGATGCTCGCGAGCGGCAGGAGCGAGTGGTTGATCAGGAACTCGACGGCGGAGCCGAGCGCGAGCGCGATCCCGGTGAAGAGCTTCGACAGCCAGAAGAACCCGACGAGGAACAGCCCGAACCCGAGGATGCCAGCCGCGTAGTTGTTCACGAGCATCTCGAAGCCCGGCTTGATCTTGCCGTCCCAGAGCCGGTCGATCTGCTTGATGATGTAGGCGCCGAGCGGGCCGCAGATCATCGCGCCGAGGATCATCGTCGTGTCGGAACCGAGGATGACACCCATCGAGAAGATCGAACCGACGACCGCACCGCGGATGTCGTAGACCATCCGGCCACCCTGGATCGCGATCGCGAGCGGGATGAGGTAGGTCAGGATCGGGCCGACGACACCGACGACGCTGCCGTCCTTCGAGCCGCCGAGTGCCTCCACCGGGGTCCAGCCGGTGGGGATGAAGAACGCGGTGATGATGCCCCACGCGATGAAGATCGCGATGTTGGGCATGACCATGCCGGAGAGGAACGTGCCGAACTTCTGGACACGGACGCGCCCCTGCCCCCGTGCGGGGGCTCCCGGCGATGCAACGGACGACGTTGTCATGTGCGGTGACTTTCTGTGAGGTGCTGCTGCTGTGTGAGGGGTGGTGCTGGGTCGGGTGGTGCTGTGGGGCGGCTCAGGCGGCGTGGACCGCGGCCGCGGCGGACTTCGCGGCCGCCGCCGTGCTCGCGGCGAGTGCTGCCGTCGCCATCTCGCGGGCCTGTTCGAGCGTGTGGTTGCCGAGTTCGGCGCGCACGTCGGCGAGGGCCGCGGGGGTCATCGAGAGGGTGGTGGCGCCGAGGCCGACGAGGACGACGGCGAGCAGCGGGTCGGCTGCGGCCTCACCGCAGATGCCGACGGGCTTGCCGGCCGCCGCACCGGCGGTGCCGAGCTGCGCGACGAGGCGCAGGACGGCGGGGTGCCACGGGTCCTGGTACGAGGCGACGGTGCCGAGCATGCGGTCGGCGGCCATCGTGTACTGGGTGAGGTCGTTCGTACCGATCGACACGAAGTCGGCGGAGGTGAACACCTGGTCGGCCATCAGCGCGAGCGAGGGGACCTCGGCCATCACGCCGGCGGTGCGGATGCCGAGCTCGCGGGCGAGGTCGACGAAGTACTCGGTCTCCTCGGCGTCGGCGACCATCGGGGCCATCACCCAGAGGTCGGCCTCGGTCTCGGCGTCGGCCTGTGCGAGCGCGGTGAGCTGGTCGCGGAGTACCTCGGGGTGGTTCCGCAGCGCCCGGAGGCCGCGGCGCCCGAGGGCCGGGTTCTCCTCGTCCTTGTCAGTGAGGAACGGCAGCGGCTTGTCGGCGCCGGCGTCGAGCACGCGGACGACGACCTTCTTGCCGGGGAACGCCTCGAGGAGCTGCCGGTAGGACTCCTGCTGCTCCGCGACGGTCGGTGCCTTCGGCGAGTCGAGGAAGAGGAACTCGGTGCGGAAGAGCCCCACGCCCTCCGCACCGAGAGCAACGGCGCCCGCGGCGTCGGCGGGGCTGCCGAGGTTCGCGAGCAGGGGCACGGTGTGGCCGTCGGCGAGGGCGCCGGCGGTGAGCGGGGCGGCGGCCGCGGCGAGGCGGTCGGCGATGCGCTGCTCGACGTCGGCGACCAGCTCGGCGGAGGGCTCGGTCACGACGGTGCCGGCGACGGCGTCGACCACGACGGCCTGTCCGTCGGCGAGGTCGTCCGCGCCGGTGACGCCGACGATGGCCGTGATGCCCTTCGCTCGGGCGAGGATCGCGGTGTGCGAGGTCGGGCCGCCGTCACGGGTGACGAGCGCGAGGACCTTGTCGAGGTCGAGGAGCGCGGTGTCGGCCGGTGCGAGGTCGCGGGCGACGAGCACGAACGGGGTGTTCGACTCGGGGACGCCGGGGGCGGCCACGCCGCGGAGCTTCGCGACGATGCGCTGGGCGACGTCGTCGAGGTCGGCGGCACGCTCCCCCATGTAGCCGCCCATGCCGACGAGCAGGTCGCGGAACTGCGCGAACGCCTCGTGCACGGCACGTTCGGCGTTGGTGCCGCCGTCGATGCGGGCGTGCACGTCGTCGAGGAGCGTCGGGTCCTGCGCCATGAGCGCCTGCGCCTCGAGCACGGCCTGGGCGTCGCCGCCGGCAAGCTGTCCGCGCTTGTTGAGGTCGTCGGCCACCGCGGCGATCGCGGCGGCGACGGCCTGCTTCGCGTCGTCCGCCGAACCCTCGAGCGGCGTGGTCGACGGTTCGCCGAGCGGGTCCGCCATCCGGAGCACGGGGCCGTGGGCGACGCCACGGCCGACGCCGGTTCCGAGCAGTTCGGACATTCGAGACTCCTTCATCTCACACGCACGTGCGGTGGGGTGGTTCGTTCGGTGCGCGCGACGCGGAGACGGGACCCCGCCGGTGCGGCTGTGCAGCACACTACCCCGATCCGCGTTGACAAACAAACACATCCGGGGATAAAAATACAGAAACAGATGCCCGTTTGCGTCTGGCGGCTGATCACTTCGGAACAGAAACGCCAGCAGCGTGTCCGAGCATGTCCGTTCCGTTCCGACTCCATCGCTCCCAGACCGCGAGGCCCCCGATGTACGCACCAGAGCGCCACCAGCGCATCGTCGAACGGGCCCGCGAACAGGGCCGGGTCGACGTGAAGGACCTCGCCGAGCTCCTCGAGGTCACACCGGAGACCATCCGCCGCGACCTCACCAGCCTCGAGCGGCGCGGCCTCGTCCGTCGCGCCCACGGCGGCGCGATCCCGGTCGAGCGGATCACCCTGCACCCGGGTGTCGGCGACCGCGGCGGCATCAACCAGTCCGAGAAGATGGTCATCGCCGAGGCTGCCCTCGACGAGCTGCCCGAGAACGGCTCGGTGATGATCGACGCCGGCACCTCGACGATCTGCCTCGCCGAGATGCTCCCCACCGACCGCGGGCTCACCGTCGTCACGCACTCGCTGCCCGTGGCGATGGCCGTCGCGAACCGGGCCGGCATCGACCTGCACCTGCTCGGCGGCAACATCCGGAGCGACTCGCTCGCCGGCGTCGGCACCTGGACCCACCAGCTCATCGGCATGGTGAGCGTCGACGTCGCCTTCATCAGCATCAACGGCATCACCCCGGAGCGCGGTCTGACGACGCACAACATGGCCGAGGCCGCCGTGAAGAGCGCCATGATCAAGTCCGCCCGACGGAGCATCCTGCTCGCCGACCACACCAAGTTCGGTCGCGAGGAGTTCGGCCGCGTCGCGCCCCTCGCCGCGATCGACACGATCATCACCGACCCGGGCGTCAACGCCGACCTGGTGCGCGAGGTCGAGGCCGCCGGCACCGAGGTGTTCTGGCCCGGCCGCGACTGACGCCCCACCCCGCACACCTCACCGGACCCACCCACCGGACGCTCGCTACCATGAGCGCCACCACCCATCGACTAGGAGTTCATCGATGTCCGAAGCCACCCGCACCGTCACCGTCGCCAGCGCGTCCGGCCTGCACGCGCGCCCCGCCTCCCTGTTCGTCCAGACCGTGACGGCGTCGGGCCACCAGGTCACGATCGCGAAGGGCGACAAGTCCGGCAACGCGGGCAGCATCCTCGCCCTGCTCGGGCTCGGCATCGAGAACGGCGACGAGGTCACCCTCACGGTCTCCGGCGACGACGCCGAGACGACCGCGGACAGCCTGGTCGAGTTCCTCAAGACGGACCACGACGCGGCCTGACCGCGCGCGTCGCGCCCTGGGCGCGACCACCTTCTGACTGGAGGCCCGTGGCTGCGCAGCCACGGGCCTCCAGTGCGTCTCCCGGCCACGTCCAGGGCTGTCGGCGGCCGCCGATAGGGTGATCTGCATGACACGCCTGCGCCTCGCATCCGTCAACGTGAACGGCATCCGTGCCGCGTTCCGGAAGGGCATGGGCGACTGGCTCGCCACCCGCGACGTCGACGTGCTCGCCCTGCAAGAGGTCCGCGCGTCGAGCGACGACCTCGCCGGACTGCTCGGCGACGAGTGGGACATCGTGCACGACCCGGCGACCGCCAAGGGCCGGGCCGGCGTGGCCATCGCCTCGCGGCACTCGGCCCAGATCCACCGCGTCGCGCTGGGCGCCGACGACTTCGACTCCGCCGGGCGCTGGCTCGAGGCCGACTACGAGATCGGCGGCACCACCGTGACCGTCGTCTCGACGTACGTGCACTCGGGCGAGGTCGACACCCCGAAGCAGGACGAGAAGTGGAAGTTCCTCGACGCGATGACCGAGCGTCTGCCCGCCCTCCGCGCGCACAACCCGCTCGCCGTCGTGGTCGGTGACCTCAACGTCGGGCACGACCAGCGCGACATCAAGAACTGGAAGGGCAACGTCAAGCGCGCCGGCTTCCTGCCGCGCGAGCGTGCCTACTTCTCGCGCTTCTTCGGCGCGGACGGCGAGCAGGTCGAGGGCGCCGACGGTTCGACCGGTCCCGGCCTCGGCTGGGTCGACGTCGGTCGCGCACAGGCCGGCGACGTCGACGGCCCCTACACGTGGTGGTCGTGGCGCGGTCAGGCGTTCGACAACGACACCGGCTGGCGCATCGACTACCAGATGGCGACGCCCGAGCTCGCCGCCACGGTGACGTCGTACACGGTCGACCGCGCCGCGGCGTACGACCAGCGATGGTCCGACCACGCCCCCGTGGTCGTCGACTACGAACTCTGATCTCCTCTCCGCCTCACTTCACGCACCGGAGCACCACCATGACCAAGACCCGCATCTTCTCGGGCATCCAGCCGTCCGCCGGCTCACTCCACCTCGGCAACTACGTCGGGGCGCTCATGCAGTGGCGCGACCTGCAGGACGACTTCGACGCCATCTACTGCGTCGTCGACATGCACGCGATCACGTCGCCGCAGGACCCGGCCGAGCTCCGCGCGAGCACGCGGGCGACGGCCGCGCAGTACATCGCCTCGGGCATCGACCCGACGAAGTCGACGCTGTTCGTGCAGTCCCACGTGCCCGCCCACGCGGAGCTCGCCTGGGTGCTGAACACCCTCACCGGGTTCGGTGAGGCCAGCCGGATGACCCAGTTCAAGGACAAGTCCGCACGCCAGGGCGCCGAGGCCGCCTCGGTCGGGCTCTTCACCTACCCGGTCCTGATGGCCGCGGACATCCTGCTGTACGACACGAAGGTCGTGCCGGTCGGCGACGACCAGCGGCAGCACGTCGAGCTCACCCGCGACCTCGCCGGCCGGTTCAACTCCCGGTTCGGTGACACGTTCGTCGTGCCGGAGGCACGGATCGGCACCGAGACGGCCCGCATCTACGACCTGCAGGACCCGGCCAGCAAGATGAGCAAGTCGGCGGCGTCCGACAACGGCCTCATCCGGCTGCTCGACGACCCGAAGCGCACGGCGAAGAAGATCAAGTCCGCCGTGACCGACGCCGAGCGCGAGATCCGGTCCGACCGCCAGACCAAGCCCGGCGTGACGAACCTGCTCGCGATCCTGTCGGCGTTCAGTCGCACGCCGGTCGCCGAGCTCGAGGCCTCGTTCGCGGGCAAGGGCTACGGCGACCTGAAGGGCGCCGTCGCGGACGCCGTCGTCGCCGAGCTCGAGCCGGTGCGTGCTCGTACGCTCGAACTCCTCGACGACCCGGCCGAGCTCGACCGCCTGCTCGCGGTCGGTGCCGAGCGGGCCGAGTCGATCGCGAACGAGACCCTCGCCCGGGTGTACGACCGCATCGGCTTCGTCCCGCGGTCGCGCGCCTGAGCATGCTCCCCGTCACGCTGTCGTCCGCCCGTGTGCACCTCGACGTGCCCACCCGGGCGGACGCCGCGGCCATCACCGAGGCCTGCCAGGACCCGGACATCGTGCGCTGGACGACCATCCCGACCCCGTACACCGCCCGCGACGCCACCACCTTCGTGGACGCCCTGGTCGGCCCCGGCTGGGCGTCCGACCGCGAGTACACCTGGGCGATCCGTCGCACCGGGTCGACGTGGCTCGAGGGGGTCATCGGGTACCGGACGGCGCACCGCGACCTCGGCTTCTGGCTCGCCCCCTCGGCGCGCGGGACGGGGCTCATGCACGACGCGGTCGGGCTGGTGCTCGACTGGGCCTTCGCGCAGGGCGCTCCCGACGTCTACTGGGAGTGCTACGCGGGCAACACCGCGTCCGCCTCGGTCGCACGTGCCGCGGGCTTCTCGTACACCGGCTCCGGCCCCGCGCTCATCCCCGGCCGCGGTGGCGCACCGACGACCGCGTGGAAGGGCCTCCGCCGCGCGGACGGCACGCCGGCGTCCGACCGGCCGTGGCCGCCCGAGACGTTCGGTGACACGTCATCCGCTGACCGCCGGTAGTCTCGGTCCGTGACCCGCTCCACCGATCCGTCGCCGACGTCCGCCTCCGCGGCCGAGGTCCGCGCGATGCGCCGCGGGCTCGAACTCGCCGCACTCGGGCCGGCCGTGGGCGACCACGCGCGGGTCGGGGCGGTCATCCTCTCCCCCGACGGCGACGTCCTCGCCGAGGGCTGGCACAAGGGCGCCGGCACGCCCCACGCCGAGGTCGACGCCATGGCGAAGGTCGCGCCGGAGCAGCTCCGTGGCGCCACCGCCGTCGTCACCCTCGAACCCTGCAACCACACCGGACGCACCGGTCCCTGCGCCGTCGCCCTGCTCGAGGCCGGCGTCGGCCGCGTCGTGTACGCGATCGACGACCCGGGCGCGACCGTGCACGGCGGTGGCGACCGTCTCCGTGCCGGGGGCGTCGACGTCGTCGCGGGCGTGCTCGCCGACGAGGCCGAGGCCTTCCTCGAGCGCTGGCTCCTCTCGGTCCGGCTCGGGCGTCCGTGGGTCACGGTGAAGTGGGCCTCCAGCCTCGACGGCCGCGCCGCTGCGGCCGACGGCACGAGCCAGTGGATCACCGGCGCCGCGGCCCGGCAGCACGTCCACGAGCAGCGTGCCGCACACGACGCGATCCTGGTCGGCACCGGCACCGTCCTCGCCGACGACCCGAGCCTCACCGCGCGGGGCGACGCCGGCGAGCTCCTCGCCGACCAGCCCCTCCCGGTGGTCCTCGGCGACCGCCCGGTCCCGGACGACGCCGCCGTCCGCCGCCACCCCCGCGGGCTGCTGACGCTCCCCGGCCACGACCTCGGCGCCGCGCTCGGTGCCCTCCGTGGGCACGGCGTGCACTCGGTGTTCGTCGAGGGCGGCCCGACCGTCGCCTCGGCACTCATCGCCGCCGGACTCGTCGACGAGTACCTCGTGTACCTCGCCCCCGTGCTGCTCGGCGGCCCCCGTGTGGCCCTCGGCGACGTCGGTGTGGGAAGCATCGGCGACCGTCGGAGGTTGGACGTACTATCGACAACCAGCCTCGGCCCCGACCTGCTGGTCCGAGCACGACCCCACCGCGCGGCGACGCCCGCGGCGGACGAGCCCCGGAACGCGGGGCCCCAGGACGACCGGAGCACCTCATGACCGACGCACTCACCTCCCCCACCCCCGGGAGCCCGGTCCAGTTCGAGGTCTCCACGAACGTCCCGACGACGCACGGCACGTTCGAGATGCGCGCCTACCGCGACCTCGTCACGAGCGCCGAGCACGTCGCGATCATCGCGAACGGTCCCGACGGCGCCGCGCCCCGCGACGGCGCGCTCGTCCGCGTGCACTCCGAGTGCCTGACCGGCGAGGCCTTCGGCTCGCTGAAGTGCGAGTGCGGCCCCCAGCTCGACGCGGCGCTCGACACGATCGCGGCCGAGGGCGGCGTGGTGGTCTACCTCCGCGGGCACGAGGGCCGCGGCATCGGTCTCATCAACAAGCTCAAGGCGTACCGCTTGCAAGAGGACGGCCTCGACACCCTCGACGCCAACCTCGCGCTCGGGCTGCCCGCCGACTCCCGCGCCTACGGGGGCGCCGCCGGCATCCTCGCCGACCTCGGTCTCACGCGCGTCCGGCTGCTCTCGAACAACCCCGAGAAGCGTCGGCAGCTCGAGGAGCACGGCATCACGGTCGAGGGGCTCGTGCCGCTCGTCGTCGGCATCTCCGCGCAGAACGCCGGGTACCTCGACACGAAGCGCGACCGGATGGGGCACCAGCTTCCGGCGCACCTCGAGGCGGGTTCCCCCACGCGGGGCTGATCGCTCCGCAGCTCTCTGGGCTGACCCTCTGGGCTGATTCGCAGGTTCACGACATCTGTCGTACCATGTTGTCCTCCGTCACAAGCGGTACACCACCCAGTTCCGAACGCACCCGATCGATGCACGCGCCACCCTGCGCGAACCGATCGGTGTCCGCCGTCCGGATCACCGCTGTGCTCCCCTCGAGCGCGCCCCACGGAGTCTCCTCACCCCATGTCCGCCGCACCGGCACCCGCAGCCCCGAAGACCGCTGGCAATCCGCGCTCCCGCGTCGTGATCGCCAGCCTCGTCGGCACGTCCATCGAGTTCTACGACTTCTACGTCTACGCCACCGCCGCGGTCCTCGTCTTCCCGACGCTGTTCTTCCCGAACGAGGACCCCACCGCATCGCAGCTGTCGTCGTTCGTCACGTTCGCCCTCGCGTTCTTCGCACGTCCGGTCGGATCGATCATCTTCGGCCACTTCGGTGACCGCGTCGGCCGCAAGGCGACCCTCGTGGCGTCGCTGCTCGTCATGGGGACCGCGACCTTCCTCATCGGGTGCCTGCCGACGTTCTCCTCGATCGGCATCTGGGCCCCCGTCCTCCTCGCGGTGATGCGCTTCGCCCAGGGTGTCGGCCTCGGTGGCGAATGGTCGGGCGCGGCCCTCCTCGCGACCGAGAACGCCCCGAAGGGCAAGCGCGGCGTGTTCGGTTCGATGCCGCAGCTCGGCGCCCCGATCGGCTTCCTCCTCGCGAACGGCCTGTTCATCGCGATCAACGCCGCGATGCCCGCCGGCGCCGACGGCACCCCGAACCCGGAGTTCCAGGCGTGGGGCTGGCGCATCCCGTTCCTGCTCTCCGCCGTGCTCGTCATCGTCGGCCTCTACGTGCGCTTCAAGCTCGTCGAGTCCACGGTGTTCCGCGGTGTCCAGGAGTCCGGCACGGTCGCCAAGGTCCCGCTCGGCCGCGTGTTCCGCACCTCGTGGAAGGCCGTCATCGTCGGCACCTTCGGCATGGTCGCCACGTACGTCCTCTTCTACTTCATGACGACGTTCACGCTGTCGTACGGCACGACCGGCACCGAGGCGGGCCCCCTCGTCCCGAAGATCGGCCTCGGCTACACCCGCGGCGAGTTCCTCACGCTGCTCATGATCGGCGTCGTGTTCTTCGGCATCTTCACGCCCGTCGCCGGCATGCTGGCGGACAAGTTCGGCCGTCGTCGCACGCTCATCCCGACCACCATCGGCATCGCGTTGTTCGGTCTGACGTTCCAGATCTGGTTCGCGGCCTCGACCGGTCCGATCACGGTCGTCACGTTCCTCATCGTGGGCCTGTCCCTGATGGGGCTGACGTTCGGTCCGATGGGGGCCCTGCTGCCGGAGCTCTTCCCGACGAACGTCCGCTACACCGGTTCGGCGATCGCGTACAACGTCGCGTCGATCCTCGGTGCCTCGCTCGCGCCGACGATCGCCCTGGCCCTGTGGAAGCCGGACGGGAACATCTTCCTCGTCGGCCTGTACCTCTCCATCGCCGCGGTGGTGACGCTCGTCGCTCTCCTGTTCATGCGGGAGACCAAGAGCGCCGCCCTCGACGAGGCGGACCGGTCCGGCGCGCCGGACGCTGCCCCCGCGGACGTCCGCGGCTAGGCAGGTCACGCCGGACGGGAGGCACGGTGCCAGCTGGCACCGTGCCTCCCGTCCGTCATGCGTCACCCACCGCACGTTCCTGCCCATCGCACCCGACCTGGGTTGCCGTTTCGCGCGTAGGGGGCCGGAAGATCCGACCTCCTACGCGCGATTCGTCATCCGATGCGCGATTCGTCATCCCACGCGCGGATCGGCCCCGCCCACCCTGTCCGTCAACTCAGGTTGACACTTGTCGGTGCGTCAATGTAGGTTGACAGCCATGGATCGACCGACCATCACGAGCCTCGCCGCGGGAGCCTCCGGAGACGATCCGTTCTCCGCCCTCGCCAGTGTGCGCGAGCTCCGACGTGAGCTCGAACGGACCGAGGAACTCGCTGCCCGCCGCGCCCGGAACGCCGGCGCCTCGTGGCAGGAGATCGCGACGCTCCTCGGCGTCAGCCGACAGGCAGTGCACAAGAAGTACGGCAGAAACTAGGACCACGATGAGCTCCCCCTTCGCACGACCCAAGAAGACCGACGGCCCCCGCGCCAGCTTCGGCCGACTGCTGGGCTACCTGTTCGAGAACAAGCCGGCGATGGTCGTGATCATCGTGCTGAGCATCCTCGGCGCGGGTGCGTCCCTCGCCCAACCGCTCCTCGTGAACCAGGTGGTCACCGCGGTGCAGCACGGCAACACGCTGAGCATGCTCGTGTGGGCCCTCGTCGCCCTCGTGCTCGTCTCCGGGGTGCTCAACGGCGTCCAGCACTTCCTGCTCCAGCGTGCGGGTGAGGGTGTGGTCCTCTCCACGCGCCGCAAGCTCATCGCACGCATCCTCAACCTGCCGATCTCCGAGTTCGACACGCGTCGCACCGGCGACCTGGTGTCCCGCGTCGGCAGCGACACCACGCTGCTCCGCGCAGTGCTCACGCAGGGGCTCATCGAGTCGATCGGCGGTGCGCTCACCTTCATCGGCGCGGTCATCGCGATGGCGATCATCGACCCGCTCCTGCTCGGCATCACCGTCGTCATCGTGCTCGTCGCCATCGTCGTCGTCGGCGGCCTGAGCCGACGCATCCGCATCGCGTCGAAGAAGGCGCAGGAGAAGGTCGGCGACCTGACCGCAGCGGTCGAGCGCGGCATCGGTGCCGTTCGGACGATCCGCGCGGCCGGCGCCACCGAACGCGAGGTGCGCGAGGTCGACTCGCACGCGACCGAGGCGTACAAGCGCGGCCTCGACATCGCCAAGATGTCGGCGTTCGTCGTGCCGGTCGCGAGCATCGTCATGCAGGTGGCGTTCATCGCCGTGCTCGGCGTCGGTGGCGCGCAGGTCGCCGCGGGCACGATCACGATCGCGACGCTCATCACGTTCATCCTGCTGCTGTTCATGATGATCATGCCGCTCGGCCAGGCCATGGGTGCGGTCGTCGCCGTCGCCCAGGCGCTCGGTGCCCTCGGGCGCATCGAGGAGATCCTGCACCTGCCGACCGAGGCCCAGGACGACGGTGCGGTCCGTGTCGCCGCCGCCGTCGAGACCGACGACGCCATCACCTTCGAGCACGTGTCGTTCCACTACCGCGGTTCCGCAGACGCCTCCGGCCCCGACGGCGCGGTCGCGTCCGCCGAGACGACGGGCCAGCCAGGAGGCACGACTCGCCTTCCCGACGCCGCCGCCGACGAGCAGGCGGTCCTGCACGACGTCTCCTTCCGGGTGCCGCGCGGCTCGCGGGTCGCCCTGGTGGGCCCGTCGGGCGCCGGCAAGTCCACGACCCTCGCGCTCATCGAACGCTTCTACGACCCGACCGACGGGGTGATCCGGCTCGGTGGCGTCGACGTCCGCGGGCTCGACCGCGCCGAGCTCCGCGCCCAGATCGGGTACGTCGAGCAGGACGCCCCGGTGCTGGCCGGCACGATCCGCGCGAACCTGCTGCTCGGGTCGCCGAACGCCACCGAGGACGACTGCACCCGTGTGCTCGAGGCGGTGAACCTCGGCGAGGTCCTGCACCGCGACCCGCGTGGGCTCGACGCGCAGGTCGGCGAGGACGGCGTGATGCTGTCCGGTGGCGAGCGCCAGCGTCTGGCGATCGCCCGCGCACTGCTCGCGGCACCCCCGATCCTGCTGCTGGACGAGTCGACGTCCTCGCTCGACGGGGTGAACGAGCAGAAGATGCGGCTCGCGATCGACGCCGTCGCCGAGGACCGGACGCTCCTCGTCATCGCGCACCGGCTCTCCACCGTGGTGGACTCGGACGTCATCGTCGTGCTCGAGCACGGGCGGGTCGTCGGGGTCGGGACCCACTCCGAGCTCGTCGAGTCGACGCCGCTGTACCGCGACCTGGCGAAGCACCAGCTGCTCGTCTGACCGGCAGGAGCCCTACGCGGCGAAGGGGTCCGGGGTCAGGACGTAGACGGTCTCGAGGTACTCCTCGATGCCCTCGTGCGAGCCCTCACGGCCGAGCCCGGAGGACTTCACGCCGCCGAAGGGGAACGCCGCGTTCGACACGACCCCGGTGTTCAGGCCGAGCATCCCCGTCTCGAGGCGCTCCGCCAACCGCTGACCCCGGGCGAAGTCCGTCGTGTACGCGTACGCGATGAGCCCGAACTCGGTGTCGTTCGCGAGCCGGATGCCCGCTTCTTCGGTGTCGAACCGGGTGATCGAGACGACCGGCCCGAAGATCTCCGTGGTGAGGATGTCCGAACCCGGCTGCACGTCGTCGAGCACCGTCGGCGCGTAGTACGTGCCGGGCCGGTCCACGCGCTGCCCACCGGTGACGAGCCGGGCACCGCGGCTGACGGCGTCGTCGACGAGCCGTTCGGCCTTGTCCACCGCGCGGTCGTCGATGAGCGGCCCCATCGTGGTGCCGTCCTCGCTCCCCCGGCCGATGCGCAGTTCCTCGACCTTCGCGGTGAGCGCCGCGGTGAAGGCGTCCGCGATGCCCTCCTGCACGAAGAACCGGTTCGCGGCGGTGCAGGCCTCGCCCACGTTCCGGAACTTCGCGAGCATCGCGGCCGCGACCGCGGTGTCGAGGTCGGCGTCGTCGAAGACCAGGAGCGGGGCGTTGCCGCCGAGTTCCATGCTCGTCTTCAGGACGTTGTCCGCGGCTTGCTTGAGGAGCGCCGACCCGACCGGGGTCGAGCCCGTGAAGGTCAGCTTCCGCAGCCGTCGGTCGGTGATGATCGGTTCGGACAGGCCCTTCGCGTCGAGCGACGGCACGACGTTGAGGACGCCGTCGGGCAGCCCGGCGCGACGGAAGAGCTCGACCAGGAAGAGGGTCGTCAGCGGGGTGAGCTCGGCGGGCTTCACGACGACCGTGCACCCGGCGGCCAGTGCCGGGCCGATCTTCCGGGTCGCCATCGCCAGCGGGAAGTTCCACGGCGTGATCGCGTAGACCGGGCCGACCGGGCGCTTCAGGACGATGGCGCGGCCGGTGCCCTCCGGGTTCGTGCGGTAGTCCCCGTGGATGCGCACGGCTTCTTCCGAGAACCAGCGGAGGAACTCGCCGCCGTAGGTGACCTCGCCGCGGGCCTCGGCGAGCGGCTTCCCCATCTCGAGCGTCATGAGCGCCGCGAGGTCGTCGGCGTGCTCCCGGACCAGGTCGAACGCCCGGCGCAGCAGGTCGGAGCGCTGCCGGGGCGGGGTCGCCGCCCAGTCGTCCTGCGCGGCGACCGCGGCGTCGAGGGCCGCGATGCCGTCCTCGGGGGTGGCGTCGGCGACCTCGGCGAGGACCTCGCCCGTGGAGGGGTCCCGCACCGGGAACGTCCCGCCACCGGAGGCCGCTCGCCAGCTGCCGCCGATGAACAACCCGGTCGGCACCCCGGCGACGGAGACGTTGTCGTCCGCGACGATGGTGGTCGGTCCGGTGGTCGCGGCGTCCGTCGTGCTGGTGTCGGTCACAGGACTGCTCCTCCGGGGTTCGCGAGCCCCTCGTCCATGTCGCTCGTGCCGATGTGCCCGCCGGCCGTCCGCACCTCGTCGAGGGCGTGCTCGCTGCGCTCCGGGTCCACACCGGCGACCAGGTCGTCGAGGACCTCGACGGCGTACCCGGCGGTGAGTGCGTCGAGCGCCGAGGCGCGCACGCAGTGGTCGGTCGCGAGGCCCACGACGTCGACGGACGTCACGTGGTGCTCGTCGAGGACGTCGGGCAGCGGCACGCCGCCCTCGGTCCGGCCCTGGAAGGCCGAGTAGTCCGGCGTGCCCTGCCCCTTGAAGACGTGCACGTCGATCGGCGCGGTGTCGAGGTCGGGGTGGTAGTCCGCCCCGGGCGTGCCGGCGACGCAGTGCACCGGCCACGTCGTCACGAAGTCCGGCGCAGCGGCACCGGCGAAGTGGCCACCGTTGTCGTCGTCGCCGTGGTGCCAGTCGCGCGACGCGACGATGAGGTCGTACTCGTCGGCGTGCCGGCCGAGGAACGCGGAGATGCGCCGCGCGATCGCCGCTCCCCCGGTGACGGGGAGGGCACCGCCTTCGGTGAAGTCGTTCTGGACGTCGACGATGAGGAGTGCCCTGGCCATGGGGCCATCCAACACCCCGCGGATCAGGACCCGGTGAGCTTGCTCCCGCACGAGTAGGTCGCCGCGGTCACCCGGTCGAGTGCCGGCAGCGCGGCGGCCCGCGGGGACCCGATGGCGTAGAACGCGAACGTCAGACGTGAGCCGTCGGCGGCGTCGATGTAGCCGCCGAGCGTGTTCGCGCTGTCGATCCACCCGGTCTTCGCGTGCACCTTCCCGCGCGCGACCGCGTTCGCCCCGGTGAAGCGGCTGGCGAGCGTGCCGGACTGCCCGGACACGGGGAGCGCGTTCGCGAGCGTGCCGAGGCCCTTCGCGCCCGCGGCGACCTGCACCATGAGGTGGGCGACGAAGTTCGGCGACACCGCGTTCGCGGCGCTCTCGCCCGAACCGTCCTTGATGACGATGCCGGCCGGGTCGACCCCGTACGAGCCGAGCGCCTTCTGGTACACCGACGTCAGCGAGGCGGCGGACCCGTCCGAGCCGGACTGCTTCGACGACAGCCGGGCGAGCATCTCGGCGAGGGTGTTGTCGGAGTTCGGGATCATCTGGCCGATGAGCGTCGACACCGGCTGCGACGACACGGTCGCGATGGTGTCCGAGCTCGTCGTGGCGCGCTTGACGATCTGCGCGTTCGCGGCCCCGGCGACACCGGCGTTCGCCAGTGCCGTGCGGAAGAGGCTGCCCGCACGACCGACCGGGTCGGTGGAGCGCGGCGAGGTGGCGGCACCGGGGTTCGCCCGGTCGCCGTCGACCATCAGCGCGGTGACGTTCGGCTGGTACCCGATCGTCCGCTCGCTGACGGGCCAGGTCGGGTCCCAGGCGTCCGCGTCGTTCCAGTACGTGTCGTCCGTGACGATCGTGGTGACCGGGGTGTCACCGAGCTTCGCCTTCACCTGTTGGGCGAGCTGGCCGAGCGTGGGTGCGCCCGGGTAGACCGTGGCCCCGCCGGCCGAGAGCGTGGCGTCCCCGTGGCCGACGAGCGCGATCGCACCCCCGGACTCCTTCGTCACCGTGGTCGGGATCCGGTACCCGCCGCCGACGACGGCCAACGCCGTCGCCGTCGTCAGGGTCTTCATGACGCTGCCGGTCTGCGCGGCCTTGTCACCGTTCCGCGAGAACAGCACCTGGCCCGTCTTCGCGTTCATCACGTAGCCCTCGAAGGCCCCGAGGCCGCTGGCCGAAGCGGCGGCGTCGATCGTGCACGTGCGGAGGGCTGACGGCCCGGCGGCGTTCTCCGGCACCGCGCGTCCGCTCGGGGTCGGCGTGCTCGACGGCGTCGCGGTGGTCGGCGACGCGCTCGGGCGCACCGACCGGGTCGGGTCGGCGACCGCCGAGGCGGACGACCGGGGCGCGGGCATCGTCGCCGCGGCCACCGCGACGGCACCGCCGGAACCGAGCACGAGCACGGTGGCGAGGCCACCGGCGATCCACGGCACCGGACGACGGGCGGCGGAGGCACGGACGGCGGCGAGCGCGTGGCGGACGCGGTCCGCGACGGAGCGCGACGGAGGCTGGTGGTCGGACATCGCGAACGATCCTACGGAACTGCGGGAGGAGCCTCCAGGCCGTCTTCCTGATCCGTCGTGACGGGACGCTCGTCGGCGGCGTACCGCACGCCCACCTGACGACGTGCCTCGTCCATGAGCGCCATGATCGCGATGGTCTCCTCCGGGTCCATCGGCCCGCCCTCGTGGTTGCCGGACGTCACCATCGACTCGAACGCGCGGACCTCGTGCGCGTAGCCGGTCAGCTCCTCGCGGCCGTCGTACTCCTCCACCACGACGCCGTCCCGGTCGCGGACCCGCCACGTCGTCGGCGTGTACCAGGTCGCGTCGAGGTCGATGCGCCCGTCCTCGCCGATCACCGACGCGGTGTTCGGGCTGCGCAGGTCGAGCCCGAAGTGGATCATCGACTGCGAGCCGCCCGGGTGGGTGAGGACCAGGCCCATCTGGGTGTCCACGCCCTGGTCGCTCAGCGTGCCGGCGGCGAGGACCGACGTCGGCACGCCGAGCACGTCGACCGCGAACGAGATCGGGTAGACGCCGAGGTCGAGGATCGCGCCGCCGCCGAGCGCCGGGTCGTTGAGCCGGTGGTGCGGGTCGGCGGGCAACGCCTGGTGGTGGGTGGCCTCGACGACACGAACGCGTCCGATGCGGCCCTCGGCGACGAGCTCGCGGATCATCGACATCTGCGGGAGGAAGCGGGTCCACATCGCCTCCATCACGGCGACGTCCGCCCGGCGGGCCGCGTCGACCACCCGCCGTGCCTCGTCGGCCGTGATCGTGAACGCCTTCTCGACGAGGACGTGCTTGCCGGCCTCGATCGCGAGCAGGGCGTCGTCGGCGTGACGGGAGTGCGGGGTCGCGACGTAGACCGCGTCGACCTCCGGATCGGCGACGAGCTCCTCGTACGAGCCGTACGACCGAGGGATGCCGAACTCGGCGGCGAACGCCTGTGCCCGGTCGGCCGTGCGGCTGCCGACCGCGACGAACTCCACCCCGGCGGGGACGCAGTCGCCCACGAAGGAGCGTGCGATGCCGCCCGTGCCGATGACTCCCCAGCGAACCGTCATGCGTCCTGTCTACCAGTGCCGCGAGCAGCCACGCCGCTGTCCTCCTGCAGCACTTTGGTATGGACTCCACGGACGATTGCCAGCTAGCGTGCTCCCAGGTCCCCCGAACAGGGGTGACCGTTCCCCCGAGATCCGCCCAGCAGAAAGCGATCAGGTCTCCATGCGCCGATCCGTCCTGTCCGTCGTCGCCACGAGCGCGGCGATCGTCCTCACCTCCACCCTCGTCGGCGTGAGCCCGGCGAACGCACACGGATGGGGCGCACCGGGTCACTCCCCCGGCCACTCCGCCGATGCCCGTCTGACGCCGCGGACGCACTTCACGATGGCGGCCGACGGCTCCTCGGGTGCGACGCAGGGCGGGGAGGGCATCCCGAACATCGACTCCGTGAAGAAGACCATCGCCACCTACTACGGCGACCCCGGCACCGGACTCGCGAACCGCACCGACTCCCCCTACATCCGTGAGATGCGCTCGATCGTCGCCCGGCAGTCCGCCGGCCTGCAGCGCATCCACGACCAGGCCGTCCGGCACGGCGAGAAGCCCGCCATCGTCCTCGACGCCGACGACACCACGCTGTGGACGTACGACATGGAGGTCGCGGACATGCACTTCGTCTTCGACCCCGCCCGCCAGGACGAATGGGTGCAGGACGAACGCTTCCCCGCGACCCCGTCGATGGTGGGCTTCGTCAACCGGGCTCAGGCGATGGGCTTCACGGTCTTCGGCCTCACCGGCCGGAACGACGACCAGAAGGCGGCCACCGTTCAGAACCTGACGAAGGTCGGGTACACCGCCTTCACGCAGGACCGCTTCTTCACGAAGTGGACCGGGGTCGGCGCGTCCCAGCAGCCGTCGTACATCACCTGCGCCACGGCGAAGTGCACCACCGTCGAGTACAAGGCACTGACCCGGAAGCACATCGAGCAGGACCTCGGCTATGACATCACGCTCAACATCGGTGACCAGTGGAGCGACCTGCAGGGCGGGTACGCCGACCGGTCCCTGAAGCTGCCGAACCCCACCTACTACCTGCCCTCCGCGGACCTGCCCGGCGTCTCCGAGCCCCGGCTGTCCCCGCGGACGCAGTTCACGATGGCGGCCGACGGTTCGTCCGGCGCGACCCAGAGCGGTGAGGGCATCCCGAACATCGACTCCGTGAAGTCGACCATCGCGACCTACTACGGCGACCCCGGCACCGGTCTCGCGAACCGCACCGACTCCCCGTACATCCGCGAGATGCGCTCGATCGTGTCGCGCCAGGCGCCCGTCATCGCCGCGCAGTGCGCCGTCGGACGGAAGCTCCACCGCAACCCGGCGATCGTCCTCGACGCCGACGACACCACCCTGTGGACGTACGACATGGAGGTCGCGGACATGCACTTCGTCTTCGACCCTGCCCGCCAGGACGAATGGGTGCAGGACCAGCGCTTCCCCGCCACCCCGTCGATGACCTCGCTCGTGTCCGTCGCCCAGCGCTCCGGCTGCACCGTCATCGGGCTCACCGGCCGCAACGACGACCAGAAGACCGCCACGATCGCGAACCTCGTCAAGGTCGGGTACCCGCAGTTCACCGCGACGAAGAACGGCACCCAGACGTACTACACGAAGTGGACCGGGGTCGGCGCATCGCAACAGCCGTCGTACATCACCTGCGCCACCGCGAAGTGCACCACCGTCGAGTACAAGTCGCAGACCCGCGCACACATCGAGTCCCGCTCGGGTGGCCGGTACGACGTGGTCGCGAACGTCGGCGACCAGTTCAGCGACCTGCTCGGTGGGTCGGCGGACCGCAGCATCAAGCTGCCGAACCCGACGTACTACCTGCCCTGAGCGGCCGGCTCCGGCCCGAACGGGAAACGGCCCCGATGCCCACACTGGTGGGGATCGGGGCCGTTCGCGGAGCCGCCTGTCGGAATCGAACCGACGACCTATTCATTACGAGTGAATCGCTCTACCGACTGAGCTAAGGCGGCGGACGCCCCGGTCAGACCGGAGCGGCACGGGTCACGACTATACAGGTTCAGACGAGAGAACGCGAAACGAGCGCGTCGAGGTCGGCGAAGGACCGCTCGAGCTCGTCGACCAGGTGCGTGTCGCTGTCACCGTCCGACCACTCCCACCACGCGTGCCGCAACGTCGCGAGGGCGACGAGGGACGCGAGCCGCGCGCGACGGCGCAGCGTGGTCGGGTCGGTCCCGAGCACCGGGTCCGTCCCGAGCACCGGTTCGGCGTCCGGTCCGGACAGGCGTTCCACCACGGCCCGTTCGACCTCGGCCTGGAACTCCTTCATCGACTCCATCCGACGGCTGAACAGCTCCGGCGCCGCACGGAGCACCTGCTGCCGCTCCTCGATGAGCCCGCGTTCCTCGATGAGTTCGCGGGTCGAGTGGACGAGCAGCGTACCGAGGTCCGCGAGGAGGTCGCCCTTCGGTCCCCCGGCCACGAACGCCGCACGGGCGGCGTCGTCGGGCAGGGTCGGGTCCTCGCCGAGGATCGCGCCCTCCTTGTTCGGGAAGTAGTTGAAGAACGTGCGCGGGGACACGTCGGCGCGGCGCGAGATCTCGTCGACCGTCACGGCCTGCAGGCCGTCCTCGATCGCGATGCGGAGCGCCGCCTGCTGGATCGCGAGTCGGGTGGCGCGGCGCTTCCGCTCGCGCAGGCCGGGTTCTGCGTCGGACATGTCGCGATTGTCCCACGCGGAGCCGCGGATCGGCGGGCGTCGCGCCTGCCGATGACCAGGCCTGGAGGCGCGGGTCGGCTCCGGAACGCACGCTCGGTCACGACGTGGTGGCGACCAGGGCGTCGGTGCGGCCGAGCCGGGCGTCACCGGCGCGCGGTCAGCGGCTCGCGCGGGCGACCGTGACGAGCAGCGCCTCGAGCGCGAGGAGCGCCGCCACGTTCGCCGCGATCCGCTGACGGGCGAGGGCGATCGCATCGAGGACCTCGAGCGCGGCCGCCGGCGTCACCGACTGCAGCGCGTGGTCGAGGTGCTCCCGCATGGCGAGGTTGACCGGTTCGGCCGGTGCGCCGAGCCCGAGCAGCAGCAGGTCGCGGTACAGCGAGGAGACGTCGACCAGGATGCGGTCGAGGCCGTCCCGCAGACTCCGCGTCGCCCGGCGCTTCTGGTCGTCCTCGAGGGCACGGAGCTGCGACCGGAGTGCCGGTGGGACCGTGCCGCCCGGCTCCACCCCGAGGGACCGCAGTGCCGCGTCGCGCTCTTCGGAGTCGCGCTGCTCGGTGATGGCCTTGGCGTCCTCGTCGGCGACGGCGAGCAGGTCGGCGGCAGCCATCACGGCATCGCCCACGGTGCGCACGCCGAGCACGGTCGTCAGGGTCCGGCGCCGGCGATCGCGGGCGTCCGGGCTGGTGGCGAGGCGCTGGGCCATGCCGATGTGGCTCTGCGCCTGCCGTGCGGCGTCCATCGCGAGGACCCGGTCGACCCCGGTGCGGGCGACCAGCAGGTCGGCGACGGACTCGATGCCCGGCACCCGGAGGCGCACGGAACGGACGCGGGACCGGATCGTCGGCAGCAGGTCCGCCTCGCTCGGAGCGCAGAGGATCCACACCGTGCGCTCCGGCGGTTCCTCGAGCGCCTTGAGCAACAGGTTCGAGGTGCGCTCGGTCATCCGGTCGGCGTCCTCGATGACGACGACGCGGTACCGGCCCACCGAGGGCGAGAAGTGCGACGAGGTCACGAGCTGCCGGATCTCGTCGATGGTGATGATGACCCGCTGCGTCGTGAGGACCGACACGTCCGGGTGGGTCTTCGCGGTGATCTGCCGCAGCGTGTGGTCGTCGTCCGGTCCGCTGCCGACCAGGGCCGCCGCGAACGCCGACGCGACGTTCGACCGACCGGAGCCGGGCGGGCCGGTGATGAGCCACGAGTGGGTCATGCCGCCGGTGCCGTCCGGGGACTCGGCGGCGTGCCGCAGCGACGCCACCGCTTCCTCTTGCCCGGTCAGGCCGTCCCACACGCTCACGGAGCCATCCTGTCAGCCGCCACCGTCATCCCGCGTCGATCCCGACGAGCGGGCCGACCGCGTCACGGATGGCGCGCTGGACCTCGGCCGCCGGGGCGTCGGCGTCGACGACGAGGAAGCGCTCCGGCTCGGCGGCCGCCATGTCCAGGAAGGCGTGCCGGACGGTCTCGTGGAACGCCGCTGCCTCGGACTCGAGCCGGTCGAAGGTGTCCCCCCGGGCCGCCGCGACCCGGGCGCGGCCGACGGTCACGTCGAGGTCGAGCAGGATCGTGAGGTCCGGCACGAGCCCGTCGGCAGCCCACTCCGAGACCGATCGGACGTGCTCGGCGCCGAGGTCCCGCGCGACGCCCTGGTACGCCACCGACGAGTCGATGTAGCGGTCCTGCAGCACGACGTCCCCGCGGGCGATCGCCGGTCGCACCAGCGTCTCGACGTGGTGCGCCCGGTCGGCCGCGTAGAGCAGCGCTTCCGCACGCGGCGCGACGTGCCCGCGTTCGTGCAGCACGATCTCGCGGATCCGGACGCCCAGTTCGGTGCCGCCGGGCTCGCGGGTGCGCACGACCGTGCGGCCGTGCTCCTCGAGCCAGGCGGTCAGGAGCTCCGCCTGCGTGGTCTTCCCCGCACCGTCGCCGCCCTCGAGCGTGATGAAGCGGCCGGTCACTTCTTCTTGGCCGCCGGCTTCCGCGCCGGTGCCTTCTTCTTCACCGGGCCCTTGGCGCGCTTGTCCGCGATGAGCTGGACCGCGCGGGCGTGGTCCACCGCCTCGACGTCCTCGCCGCGCGGGATGGTGGCGTTCGTCTCGCCGTCGGTGACGTACGGGCCGAAGCGGCCGTCCTTCATCTTGATCGGCTTGCCGGACACCGGGTCGGCGTCGAACTCCTTGAGCGCGGCGCTGGCGGCACGGCGTCCGCCGTACTTCGGCTGCGCGAAGAGCTCGAGTGCGCCGGGCAGGTCGACGTCGAAGATGGCGTCCTCGCTCGGCAGGGTCCGGGTGTCGGTGCCCTTCTTGAGGTAGGGGCCGTAGCGACCGTTCTGCGCGGTGATCTCGTCGCCGGACTCCGGGTCCTTGCCCACGGTGCGGGGCAGGTCGAGCAGCTTCAGGGCCGTCTCGAGGTCGACGGTCTGCGGGTCCATCGACTTGAAGAGCGACGCGGTGCGTTCCTTCGGCGCCGCGGCCTTCTTCGTCGTCTTCTTCGCGGGCGCCTTCTTCGCGGCGGTCTTCGTCGCCGTCGCGCCGGCCTCGGCCGGTGCGGGCTCGGCGGCCGTGGTCGTGCCGGCGGTCGTCGCGGCAGCCGTGGTCGCGTCGAGCACCTCGCCCGTCGCGGGGTCCACTGCGGGCTCCGGCTCGGGGGTGCGCTCGGTCACGTAGGGGCCGAAGCGGCCGTCCTTCGCGAGGACTTCCTTGCCGGACTCCGGGTTGATGCCGACGACACGGTCGCCGAGCACCGGGGCGTCCACGAGCTCGCGGGCCTTCTCGGTCGTGAGCTCGTCGGGCGCGAGGTCCTCCGGCACGTTGACGCGACGGGGCTTCTCGGGGTCGTCGCTCGGCACCTCGATGTAGGGGCCGTAGCGACCGATGCGCAGGGTCAGGCCGGGCGCGAGCTCGACCGAGTTGATCTCGCGTGCGTCGATCTCGCCGAGGTTGTCGATGACGGTCCGGAGGCCGCGCTGGTCGCCGCCGCCGAAGTAGAACTCCTTGAGCCAGTCGACCCGGTCCTCGTCGCCGCTCGCGATGCGGTCGAGGTCCTCTTCCATGCCCGCGGTGAAGTCGTACTGCACCAGGTCGCCGAAGTGGTCCTCGAGCAGCCGGACCACGCTGAACGCGATCCAGTTCGGCACGAGGGCGCTGCCGCGCTGCGTGACGTACCCGCGGTCCATGATCGTCGAGATGATCGCGGCGTAGGTCGACGGGCGCCCGATCCCGAGCTCTTCCAGCGTCTTCACCAGGCTGGCCTCGGTGTACCGCGGCGGGGCCGAGGTGTCGTGGCCCTTCGCCTCGACGTCGGTGACCGCGAGGTGGTCGCCCTCGGCCATCTGCGGCAGCTTCGCGTCGTCGCCGCCGCTGCCCTCGCCCGAGGCGCCGTGGCGGTCTTCGTCGCGGCCTTCCTCGTACGCGTTGAGGAAGCCACGGAAGGTGATGACGGTGCCGGACGCGGTGAACTCCACGTCGGTGCCGGACGCCGTGGACGCGAGGCCCTCGACCGACTCGGTCGACGTGACGCCGAGCACGACCGAGGCCGTCGAGCCCTTCGCGTCGGCCATCTGGGACGCGACGGTGCGCTTCCAGATCAGGTCGTACAGGCGCCAGTCGTTGCCGCGGAGCACGCCCTCCATCTCGGACGGCGTGCGGAAGGTGTCACCGGCGGGGCGGATCGCCTCGTGCGCCTCTTGCGCGTTCTTGCTCTTGCCGACGTAGCTGCGGGGCTTGTCCGGGATCGTCTCGGCGCCGTACAGCGACGCGGCCTGCTTGCGTGCCGCGGTGATCGCCTGCTGCGAGAGCGAGGACGAGTCGGTACGCATGTAGGTGATGTGCCCGTTCTCGTAGAGCGACTGCGCGACGCTCATCGTCTGGCGGGCGGAGAACCGGAGCTTGCGGGCGGCCTCCTGCTGGAGGGTCGACGTGGTGAACGGTGCGGCCGGGCGACGGGTGTACGGCTTCGAGTCGACGCTGCGGACGGTGGCGTCACCTGCACGCTCGAGCACGGCGGTCAGCGCTGCGGCGGCGGCCTCGTCGAGGCGGACGATGTCGCCCTTCAGCGCACCGCGGTCGTCGAAGTCGCGGCCGGAGGCGACCCGGGTGCCGTGGATGCGTGCGAGCCGAGCGGTGAAGGCGGTGTCGCCCTGCTTCTCGAAGCGCGCGCTGAGGTCCCAGTAGTTGGCGGAGACGAACGCCAGGCGCTCGCGCTCACGGTCGACCACGAGACGGGTGGCGGCGGACTGCACGCGGCCGGCGGAGAGACCGGGGCCGATCTTCCGCCAGAGCACCGGCGAGACCTCGTACCCGTAGAGACGGTCGAGGATGCGGCGGGTCTCCTGCGCGTCGACCAGGGCGGTGTCGAGCTCACGGGTGGCCTCCTGCGCGCGCTGGATCGCCTCCTTCGTGATCTCGTGGAAGACCATGCGCTTCACCGGCACCTTGGGCTTCAGCACCTGGAGGAGGTGCCACGCGATGGCCTCGCCCTCGCGGTCCTCATCAGTTGCGAGGTAGAGCTCGTCGGCGTCCTTCAGTGCCCGCTTGAGCTCGGAGACCGTCTTCTTCTTCGCGTCGGAGACGACGTAGTACGGCTCGAAGCCGTTGTCGACGTCGACCGAGAACTTGCCGAGGGAGCCCTTCTTGAGCTCCGCGGGCAGGTTCTTGGGCTCGACGAGGTCGCGGATGTGTCCGACGGACGCCTGGACCTCGTATCCGTCCCCGAGGTATTGCGCGATCGTCTTCGCCTTCGCGGGGCTCTCGACGATGACGAGCTTCTTCGTGCCTGGCACGTGTCTCCTTGATCGATGGTGCGCGTCGGCCCTGGACGACGAACGCGTCCGGGTCGACCGGGGCACCGGTGACCGGGGGCCGACAGGCACACCATACACATAGTGTTCGGGCTGGTCGTCCGCCGGACCGGCGACCGCGACTGCGCCCACGGCGAACGGTCCGCCGTCGACGACGACGCCGACACGGGCGCTCGCAGCGGCGGTCGAACAGGCCTCGACGGCGGCGCCGTTGGCATGGGCGACGGTCTCGGCGAGCTGGCACGGATCCCCCGGGACGAGGCCCACGAGCGCGGACGCCGCGGCGAGCGCCGATGCGTCCGCCGCGGCCTGTGCGCGGACCGTCCCGACGCGGACGCCGGCGCCGGCGAGCGCGGCGGACACGGCCACGAGCGCGACCGCGACGACGGCCGTGACGAGCAGCGTGGCCGACCCCCGGTCCCCCGCCGTCCCCTCCGGCACAGTCCGGTCCGGCACAGTCCGGTCCGGCACCCTCCGGTCCACCACGCTCACCGGCCGCCCTCGGCAGCGCACGCCGTCGCACGCAACGGCACGGCCGCGAACGGTCCGGCCCCACCCCGCGACGCCTCGACGCACACGACGTCTCCCCCGCGCTGCACGGTGACGGACGCCCCCGGCGCGATCCGCTCCACGGCTGCTCGTCCACCGCCGTCGTCACCCCGCCCGATCGACCGTGCGGCCGTCGCGGCGGCCAGTTGCAGCCGACCCACCCCGTCGACGACGACGACCGCGGCGACGAGCGACGTCAGCACCAGGGCGACGACCGGGAGCACGACCGCGAACTCGACGGTCACCGTGCCGCGCTCCCCGGCCGCCGTGTCACGCCCGTGCCGGCGCCGGTCAGAGGGAGAGCGCACCGCGGACGAGTTCGGTGAGGATGCCCTGCACCTCGCCGGAGCGCATCACCGCGACGAGCACCCCGGCGAAGGCCACCGCGGCGAGGATCACGACGGCGTACTCCGCGGTGGCCGAACCGCGGTCGTCACGGAGTCGGCGCCGGAGTCCGGCACCGACGCCGGTTCGGATGCGAGAGCGGGAGCGAGCGCGAGCGCGGGTGCGGGCGCGGTGCGGGGTGGATGTCGTGCTGGTCGGTGTGTCGGTCATGGTCCGTCCTTCCTGAAGGGGTGTCCCCAGCCTCGCGTCCGGCGCCGGCCGAGCCGCCCGGTCGCGGCGATCTGTGGACGGTTCACGTGCCGGCGACGACGGTGGAGGAGAGGACGCCGACCACCACGGGCACGACCCCCACGAGGACGAAGGCCGGCAGCACGCAGACCCCGAGCGGCAGCACGAGCCGGACCGCCAGGCGTTCGGCGGCCGCGAGGCCCGCGGCGGCAGCGTCGTCACGGACGTCCTCGGCGGCGGCACGCAGCAGCGTGGCGGCGGGCACCCCGGCGCGCTGGGCGAGCTGGAGGACCTCACGCAGGCGATCGCCCTCGGCGTCCTGCGCTCCGCGGGCAGCGGGTGCCACGACCCCGTCGAACGCCTCCCGCACGGCTGCACCGCTCGTCGCCCACGACCCACCGCCGGACACCGCGACGGCCCACGCGTCGAGCAGCACGCCGGGCACGTGCCCGTCCGGGGTGGCCGCACGGACGAGTCGAGCCGTCCACGTCCGGCCGGCACCGACCAGGGCGGCGGCCACGGCACAGCAGGTCCACCCGACCGGCGTGGTGAGGAGCACCTCGACGGCACCCGCGCCCCAGGTCGAGCCGAGGGCGAGCCCGAGGGCCGGCAGAGCGAGGACGACCCGGGCGCTGGCCCGCGGCCCGGCGAGCGCCACCCGCACCGCCCGGTCCGAGGCGGCCGATCGGCGGAGCGCCCCGGCGAGCGCCCGGAGCGCGACCGCGGCGGGTGCGCCGGTGTGCGACGCGACGCGGAGCACGGCGGCGACGTCCTGCCAGGCGGGCTCGTCACCCCCGGGGAGCCCGCCGACCAGTTCCCAGGCGCGTGGCGGCGGCACGCCGGCGCCGACCAGGGTCGCGACGCGGTCCAGCGTCCGGGCGGCCGCCGCGGCGCCGTCGGCAGCCTGCAGCCGGGGGCGACCGCGACCAGGCCGCCCCTGCCCGCCGCCCGGCCGCCCCTGCTCACCGCCCGGGCGGGCCGCGCCCCGGCGAGCCGAGGGGCGCGGTGGAGCCGGCCGCCCCGTCACCGCAGCCGGTCCACCGGGCGCACCTCGAGCCTCCCGTCCGCCCCGACGCGGAACGTGCCCACACCGCTCAGCCGTCGTCGCCCACCGCGCCGCTCCACGTGCAGGACCGAGTGGAAGGCGCTGACCGCCTGGCGGGCGAGCGCCTCGGGCCCGAGTCCGGCGAGCGCGCCGAGTGCCTCGAGCCGTGCCGCCACGTCGTCGAGGCCGTTCGCGTGCACGGTGCCGGCGCCGCCGTCGTGGCCGGTGTTGAGCGCCGAGAGGAGCTCGCGGACCTCCGCTCCCCGGCACTCCCCCACGACGATCCGGTCCGGACGCATCCGCAGGGCCTCACGGACGAGGCGGTCGAGGCCGAGCGCGCCGGCCCCCTCGGCGTTCGCCTGTCGGGCTTCGAGCGAGACGACGTGCGGGTGGTCGATCCGGAGTTCGGCGAGGTCCTCGACGGTGACGATCCGTTCGGTGCGCGGGACCGCACCGAGCATCGCGGCGAGCAGCGTCGTCTTCCCGCTGCCGGTGGCCCCGGTGACGAGGACGTTCCGGCGTTCGTCGACGACCCGTTGGACGACCGACCGCGGCACCCGCGCGAACGCGCCGAGCCGCTCCAGCGCGGCGAGGGTCGGGAGCTCCGGGCGCGGCAGCCGGATCGACACGGCGGTACCGCTGACCGAGACCGGAGCGAGCACGACGTGCACCCGGATCCCGTCGCCGTGCCGGACGTCGGCGCAGGGTGTGGTCTCGTCGACGTGCCGACCGCCCCGGGCGACGAGTTCGGTCGCCAGGTCGCGCACGCGGCGTTCGGGAAGGTCCGGCGGGACGCGTTCGAGCCCGCGCCCGCGGTCGACCCAGGTGCCGTGTCCACCGAGGACGAGGACGTCGGTGACGGTCGCGTCGCCGACGAGGGCGGCGAGTTCCTCGAAGTCGGCTGCGGCCAGCTCGCGCCGGCGGGCGGGGTGGGGTGTGCCGGGCAGGAAGGGCGTGTCAGCACGGTGTCGGCGCATGCCCCAGAACGTACGAGGGGACGACGGGCGAACGGCGACGGTGGCGGTCTCGGTGGAGAAGCGACCAGACCCCACAGCAGTGAACAGATTTGTACCCCGAAGCAGATTGCCGTACCCCACTCGGTGTCACCGGGTCGGGTGCGCTCCCGCCACCCCGAACGGTGTCCCCACAGGGTTGCCGACGACAACAGAACGCGGTGCAACCGACGACGAGGTCGATGCAAGAGCATGGACAGGTCTGTCCACGCTTCCGCTTGTCCATGCGGATCGGGCACGCACGGAGGCCTCGGGGGCCGACTGTTCGAGCGGTACGCGTCCCGGAAAACAGAAGAGGCGGCACCGGTTGGGGGGAACAGGTGCCGCCTGGACATCGGTGGATTGGGGGGAATCCGAACCGTTGCCGCCGGAAACGAGTCCAGCGAGAACTACTGTACCCCATGAACCGCCCCACCGGGCAACCCCCGATCCGACTTCCGGGCGCGCCGGGCCCGCTCGGCGCACGACGCCGCCGATGCACGATGCGCGATGAACCGCCGGCCGCGCTCGGCCACACCACACGCGCCCCGGAGCGAGCCCGACTCCGACCGAGGGGTAGTCTCCGACTGCACCACCCGGCCGCAACGACGCGAAAGGACATCGATGTCCACTCCGACCCAGACCGATCCCCGCCACGACGACGATGCCGCGACCTTCCCGCCACCCCCGGAGTTCGTCGCCGACGCGGTCGCGCACGAGGACCTGCACGAAGCAGCCGCCGCCGACCGTGAGGCGTTCTGGGCCGAGCAGTCCCGCACCCTGCTGGACTGGCGCACCCCCTTCACGCAGACCCTCGACTGGTCGGGCGCACCGTTCGCGAAGTGGTTCGCCGACGGCACGCTCAACGTCGCCGAGAACTGCCTCGACCGGCACGTCCGCGCCGGCAACGGGGACCGGGTCGCGATCCACTTCGAGGGTGCCCCCGGCGACACCCGCCGGATCACGTACGCCGAGCTCACCGCCGAGGTGCAGCGCGCCGCGAACATGCTCACCGACCTCGGTGTCGGGCGCGGCGACCGCGTCGTCGTCTACCTCCCCCTCATCCCCGAGGCGGTCGTCACGATGCTCGCCGTCGCCCGCATCGGCGCCGTGCACTCGGTCGTCTTCGGCGGCTTCAGCGCGGAGAGCCTGCGGGCCCGCATCGAGGACGCCGGCGCGAAGCTCGTCGTGACCGCGGACGGTGGCTGGCGCCGCGGAGCGGTGTCGGCGCTCAAGCCCGCGGTCGACGAAGCGCTCGAGGGCGAGGGCACCGACAGCGTCGAGCACGTGCTGGTCGTCAAGCGCGGCGGGAACGAGATCGCCTGGAACGACCGCGACCTGTGGTGGCACGACGAACTCGCGAAGGCCGCCCCGGACCACGCCGCCGAGGCGTTCCCGGCCGAGAACCCGCTCTTCATCCTCTACACGTCGGGGACCACCGGGAAGCCGAAGGGCATCGTGCACACCTCCGGCGGGTACCTGACGCAGGCCGCGTACACGCACAAGAACGTGTTCGACATGCACCCGGAGAAGGACGTCTACTGGTGCACCGCCGACATCGGGTGGATCACCGGCCACTCGTACGTCGTCTACGGCCCGCTCGCGAACGGCGTCACGCAGGTCCTCTACGAGGGCACCCCGGACGAGCCGAAGCCCGGCCGCTGGTGGGACCTCGTCGACGCGTACGGCGTGACGGTCCTCTACACGGCGCCGACCGCGGTGCGCGCGGCCATGAAGGCCGGCCGCGAGATCCCCGAGGCCCGCAGCCTCGAGACCCTCCGCCTGCTCGGCAGCGTCGGTGAACCGATCAACCCCGAGGCGTGGAACTGGTACCGCCAGGTGATCGGGCACGACCGGACCCCGATCGTCGACACGTGGTGGCAGACCGAGACGGGCGCGATCATGATCTCCGCCCTGCCCGGCGTCACGAAGCTCAAGCCCGGCGCCGCGCAGACGCCGCTGCCCGGCATCGTCGCCGAGATCGTCGACGACGACGGCAACCGCGCCGACCCGGGCGAGAGCGGCTACCTCACGATCACGGAGCCCTGGCCGTCGATGGCGCGCGGCATCTGGAACGACCCGGACCGCTTCGTCGAGACGTACTGGTCGCGGTTCCCCGGCCGGTACTTCGCGGGCGACGGCGCTCGGCTCGACGGCCAGGGCGACATCTGGATCCAGGGCCGCGTCGACGACGTCATGAACGTCTCCGGGCACCGCCTGTCGACGGCCGAGATCGAGTCCGCCCTGGTCGGGCACGAGGGCGTGGCCGAGGCCGCCGTCGTCGGTGCCGCCGACGAGACGACCGGACAGGCGGTCGTCGCCTACGTCATCCTCACCGCCGAGGCCGCCGCCGACGTCGACCGGGAAGCCGCGGCGACGGAGCTCCGCAACTGGGTGGGCAAGCGCATCGGCGCGATCGCGAAGCCCCGGCAGGTGGTGATCGTGCCCGACCTGCCGAAGACGCGCTCCGGCAAGATCATGCGGCGTCTCCTCCGCGACGCGGCCGAGGGCCGCCGCATCGGTGACACGACGACGCTGGCCGACCCGACGATCATGGCGACCATCGCGGAACTCATGTGAGTCCGCACACGTGAGCCGCGCCTCCAGTCCGGATCCGACTGGAGGCGCGGCTCAGGTGACGTGCGCTGCTGACGGTCCGTCAGTCGGTGAGTTCCACCACCAGCTCGACCTCCACCGGCGCGTCCAGCGGCAGGACCGCGACGCCCACCGCGCTCCGCGCGTGGACGCCGGCGTCGCCGAAGACCTCGCCGACCAGGGTCGAGGCGCCGTTGGCGACTCCGGGCTGGCCCGTGAAGGACGGTTCCGACGCGACGAACACCGTGACCTTGACGACCCGGGCGACACGGTCGAGCGAGCCGGCGACCGACTCGACGGCGGCGAGGGCGTTGAGCGCTGCCACGCGCGCCTGCGCGGTGGCGGTCTCGGCGTCGACCGAAGCCCCGACCTTGCCGGTGACGGGCAGTGCGCCGTCGACGAACGGCAGCTGGCCGGCGGTGTAGACGTACCGGCCGGTGACGACCGCGGGGACGTACGCCGCAACGGGTGCGGCGACCGGCGGGAGCGTCAGGCCGAGCTCGGCGAGGCGGTCCGCGACGCTCATGCGTCGGCCTTCGGGCGCTTCAGGTACGCGACGAGACCGCCCTCGGGACCGGTGACGATCTGGACCAGCTCCCAGCCCTCGTCCCCGTAGTTGTTGAGGATCGCGGTGGTGTTGTGGATCATCAGGGGCGTGGTGAAGTACTCCCAGCGAGTCATGCGGTTCCTTGCCAGCCTTTCAGTCGGGGGTGTCGTTTAGGCTGCATCCTATGTCTGCCCAGAAGACGTCTGCCTCGCGGACCAAGCCCGTCTCTGCAGTCGGCGCCTTCGTCGGTTTCGTCGGTTTCAGCGTGCTCGCCGGCCTGCTCGTCACGATCGGTGTCACCCCGGCGATCGCGGTCGCCGGTGTCACGACCACCTCGACGATCGGCGTGTTCGAGTCCCTGCCGGAGTACATCGAGATCGGTGACCTCCCGCAGCGCAACGAGCTGTACGCGTACTCGAACGGCAAGCCCGTCAAGCTCGCGACGGTCTACGACCAGAACCGCGAAGAGCTGAAGTTCGACCAGATCAGCGACCAGCTGAAGAACGCGGCGATCGACGGCGAGGACAAGCGCTTCTACGACCACGGCGGCGTCGACGTGACCTCGCTCGTCCGCGCGGGCGTCGGTTCGCTCGCCGGCGGGCTCGGCGAGTCCGGCGGTGGCTCGACCCTGACGATGCAGCTCGTCCGCAACATCAAGATGAACCAGGCGCTCGAGCTCCCCACGCAGGAAGAGCGTCTCAAGGCGTACAACGACGCCGTCGAGCAGACCATCCCCCGCAAGCTCGAGGAGATGAAGCTCGCGATCGGCCTCGCGAAGAAGTACACCCACAAGGAGATCCTGACCGGGTACCTCAACATCGCGTACTTCGGCGACCAGACCTACGGCGTGCAGGCCGCCGCGCAGCACTACTACAACAAGAGCGCCACCGACCTCACCCCGGCCGAGGCAGCCTCGATCCTGGCGATCGTGCAGTCCCCGAACACGCGCAACCTGTCGAACCCGAAGTACTACGAGGCCAACGTCGCGCGACGCAACGTCATCCTCAAGTCGATGTACGCGCAGAAGCACCTGACGAAGGCCGACTACGACAAGGCCGTCGCGTCGAGCCCGAAGGACTACGTCCACCTCACCGAGCCGAAGCAGGGCTGCCAGTCGGCGGCCGGCAACGGCGCGCAGTTCTTCTGCGACTACGCGGTGAAGGTCGTCAAGCAGATGTCCCAGCTGGGCAGCTCCGACAAGGCCCGCGCCACCGCGTGGCGCAACGGTGGCTACAAGATCCAGACCACCCTCGACATCAACCTGAACGGGCAGCAGAAGGACCTGCTGAACACCTACGACCCGAAGACGGAGACCCGCCTGCAGCTCGGCGGTGCCCTCAACTCGGTCGAGACGACGACCGGGCGCATCCTCACGATGGCCCAGAACAAGGACTACGACCAGTCCCTGCAGTCGCCGCCGAGCTCCACCTCGATCAACTACAGCGTGGACAAGGAGTACGGCGGGTCCATCGGTTTCCAGGTGGGATCGACGTACAAGGTGTTCACCCTGCTCGACTGGCTGAAGGCCGGCCACGGGCTCAGCGAGAGCGTCAACGGGACACCGCACAACACCTCGCAGTGGACGCAGTGCAAGGAGACGATCAACTCGGCCTGGGCGCCGAAGAACGACTCCGCGGGTGAGAACGGCATGTTCACCGTGGCCCGTGCCACCGCGCTCTCCGTGAACGCGGCGTTCGCGTCGATGGCGGCGAAGCTCGACCTGTGCGACATCCGGCAGACCGCGCAGGACCTCGGCGTCCACTCGGCCGACGAGAAGACCGAGCTGAACGCGTACCCGTCCTCGATCCTCGGCACGAACAACATCGCGCCGCTGACGATGGCCTCCGCCTACGCGACCATCGCGAACAACGGCACGTACTGCTCGCCGATCGCGATCGACAAGATCACCAACGCCGCCGGCAAGGACCTCGGCGGTCAGCCGAAGCAGTGCAAGCAGGTGCTCGACCCGAGCGTCGCGGCGACCGCCGCGTACGCCCTGCGCGGCACCATCCAGTACGGCACCGCGGTCGGCGCCCAGACCGCCGACGGCACGCAGCTGTTCGCGAAGACGGGTACCACCGACGACGCCGACCAGATCTGGCTCGTCGGTGCCAGCTCCAAGGTCGCCACGGCGTACTGGCAGGGCAACACGGACGGCGCCAAGACCAACCTCCGGCACTACTACTCCGGAGCGGGCTACGGCTCGTACGCCTCGCAGCGTGCGCACGTCTGGCAGCAGGCGATGACCCCGATCAACCAGCTCCACCCGGCGGACCCGTTCCCGACCCCGTCGTCGACCGCGCTCCGCGGCAACAGCGTCAACGTCCCCTCGGTCGCCGGCAAGACGACGGACGAGGCACGCTCGGTGCTCGCGGGTGCCGGCTTCACCTACGTCGACGGCGGGACCCAGCCGGGCGGCGGCGCTGCCGGCACGGTGTCGTCGACCTCGCCGGCAGCCGGTGCGCTGCTGTCGACCGGCTCGAGCGTCACGGTGTACACCTCCGACGGATCCCAGGCGACCGTGCCCGCGGTGACCGGCAAGAGCGTGCAGGACGCCCGCAAGGACATCGGTGCCGCCGGCTTCACGAAGATCGCCGTCGCCGATTCGTTCCAGAAGGGCAACGGCGACAACCAGTGCACCGTCGCCTCGGTCGACCCGGGCGCCGGGACGAACACGAGCAAGGACACCACGGTGTCGGTCACGCTGTTCGGCGACAAGAACGGCAAGGCGCCCAAGGACTGCAAGTGACCCGCGGTCGCGCCGCGCTCGGCATCGTCGCAGCGGGCGCGGCCGTGGGCGCCGCGACGGCTGCCTGGGGCACGCTCGTCGAACGGCGTCGCTTCGGCATCCGGTGGGAGACCGTCCCGGTCCTCCCGCCGGGGTCGCGCGACGTGACGGTCCTGCACCTCTCGGACATCCACATGGCGCCGTGGCAGGCGGACAAGCAGCAGTGGCTCCGCGACCTGAGCCTCGTCGAGCCGGACTTCGTCGTGAACACCGGGGACAACCTCGGACACCCGACGGCCAACGCCGCGGTCGAGTACGCACTCGAGCCGTTCCGCGGTGTCCCGGGAGCGTTCGCGTACGGCTCGAACGACTTCTACGGCCCGACGCCGCGGAACCCGTTCAAGTACTTCTCCGGCCCGAGCCGGCACCACCCCGGTCACCGCGCGGTCGAGCTCGACATCGACCGCCAGACCGCGTTCTTCGAGTCGCTGGGGTGGCTCGACGTGAACGACCAGGCGCACGCGATCGAGCTCCGCGGATCGCGGTTCGAGCTGTTCGGCACCTCGGACGCCCACCGTGACTGGGACCGGCTCGACCTGCTGCCCACGAACGTCGACGAGATGCGCAGCGACGTGCCGTGGTCGGAGGACGAGGACGGCCCCTCCCCCGTCGCGATCGGCATCACGCACGCGCCCTACCGCCGGGTGCTCGACGCCTTCGTCACCCAGGGTGCCGACATCGTGTTCGCCGGACACACCCACGGCGGACAGGTGCAGGTGCCGGGCGTCGGTGCCCTCGTGACCAACTGCGACCTGCCGCGACGGTACGTCAGCGGCCTGCACAAGTGGCAGCACCGCGGGCAGTGGTCGTGGCTCGAGGTCTCGGCGGGCCTCGGCACGTCGATCTACGCGCCCGTCCGGTTCGCCTGCCGTCCCGAAGCCGTGGTCGTCACCCTGACGGCGCGGACCGACTGAGGCACCCCGGTACGACGCGCCCGGGAGTTCGCCCGATGGTCACGACCACACCGGATCATCGGATAGACTTCTGGGGTTGCTCCGGTACGGAGTGACCACACCGCGGGGTGTGGCGCAGCTTGGTAGCGCGCCTCGTTCGGGACGAGGAGGTCGCAGGTTCAAATCCTGTCACCCCGACACTGTGTTGAGACAGTACGAAGTAGGCCCTGGTTCTCCGGAACCAGGGCCTACTGCTTTGTGCCCCGGTTCCCATGCCGTCGTGTGCCCGTGGACACATGCGGTCGTCGTCCACACTGGGGAGCGACCGGGCCGGGATACGCTCGGGACGCCATGGAGATCCCCGCACCGCTGACCGCCGTCCTGACGCAGATCGGCGCCCGGTTCCCCGAGCTCGCCCACGACCCGGTCCTCGCGCAGAACCTGCTCGAGAACGTCACGTCGATGGTCGCCGAGGCGCACGAGCGGTACGCGGACGGTGCCGACGGCAGTGTCGTCAGCGACCGCTACCTCGACCCTGCCCACCTCGCGACGGGCGCACTGCACGCCGAGCACGCGCAGCACCCGGCCGGTGCGATGCTCGCGGCAGAGGTCCTCTACGACGCCTACCTGCCGGTGTTCGTCGACGAGGTGCACGCCACCACCACGGACGAGGTCCTCCGCGCCACCCGGGCCCTCCACGCCGCGATCTGGAGCCGCTTCCCCGCCGGGGCGATCGCGTACACCGAGGCCCTCCGGCAGCGCGTGACGACCGCGAACCTCGACTCCCGTACCCGGATCGCGCGGGACCTGCACGACCGCGTCGCCCACGGCGTGCTGGCCGGTCTGCAGCGGCTCGACCTGGTGCTGCTGACCGATCCACCCGCCGACGACCGCACGGAGCAGCTGGAGGCCGCAGGACGGCTGCTCCGCGGTGCCCTCGCCGATGTGCAGGACCTCGCCGTCGCCCTGCACGCCCGCGTCGGTGACGACCTGCTCGACGACGCCGTCCGCCGGCACGTCGCCGATCTGTTCCCCGACGACGAGCGGCTGACGGTCACGACCACGGGGTCCCCGGCGACGCTGCCGAACTGGAAGTCCGAAGAGGCCCTGACCATCGTGCTCGAGGCGCTCACCAACCGCCGGAAGCACGCCCGGGGCTCCCGGTGCCGGGTGGAGTTCACCTGGTCCGACGTCGACGTGGTCGTCTCCGTCGTCGACGACGGTCCCGGGTTCGACGCGAGCCGTCGTCCGGACGGCCGCCTCGGTCAGCACACGATGCGTGAACGCGCCGCGGTCATCGGCGCCGTGCTCGACGTCGAGAGCGCTCCCGGTGCCGGCACGACCGTCCGCCTCACCGTCCCGAAGGGCTCGATGTGACCACCGACAGCGCCACCGCCGGCACCACCGCCGGCGCCACCGTCCAGGCCACCGGGGCCACCGGGGCCGCGAGGGTGACCACCGTCACGCACGTCGCGATCGTCGACGACCACCGGCTCTTCCGCGAGGGGCTCGCGACGATCCTGTCCGCCGTGCCCACCATCCGCGTGGTCGCGCACGGGGAGCGCCCGTCCGACGTGCTCGACTCCCCCGAGGCCGCGGCGATCGACGTCCTGCTCCTGGATGTCGAGCTCGACGGACCGCCGGCGCGCACCACGATCGCGACGGTGCGACGGAACCACCCTGGACTTGCCGTCGTGGTGCTCACCATGCACCGTGACGCCGTGCTGCGTCGGGCCCTGCTCGACGCCGGCGCGGTGGACTTCGTGACGAAGGACACCCCGAGCCGCGAACTCGTCGACCGGATCGTCCGGGCCACCAGCGCGGACGCGGCGCCGGTCACGTTCCCGATCGACCTCGTCACCGAGGCGCGGGCGGGCACGCCGCTGAGTGATCGCGAACTCGAGGTCCTGCGCCTCGTGGCGGCCGCGCGCTCGAACGCCGAGATCGCTACGGACCTCGGGCTGGCGATCGGCACGGTGAAGCGCCACGTGTACAACGTGTTCCGGAAGCTCGACGTGGGCTCCCGCGTGGCCGCGGTCGCCGCCGCGACCCGCCTCGGCCTGCTGGCGTAGCCAGCCGCCGGCCGGCGGCCGGCGGGCCGCCCGGCCGCCGGCCGCGGACCGCCCCGCGGGCGGCCGACGGTCCGCACAACGGAAGTCTTCCCGAGCCGTGCGTTGCCGCGGTTCGGCGCGACTTCGGTTGTGCGAACGCCAACGGAACCGCGCCGGCGGGCGCGAGCGAGCCCCGCGCGGGCACCGCGACGCCGCCCGGCGGACCGCCCCGCGGGCGGCCGACCGCCCGCACAACCGAAGTCATCCCGAACCGCGCGCTGCCGCGGTTCGGCGCGACTTCGGTTGTGCGAACGCCAACGGAGCCGCGCCGGCAGGCGCGAGCGAGCGCCGCGAGCCAGCGCCGCGCGCGAGCGCGCCGCCGCCGCCCCCGCCCCGCTAGACCGCGGCGCCCGCCCCCGCGGGCACGAGCCGCCCGGCGGCGTGCAGCCCCGCGACGACGTCGAGCGCCTGGTGCCGGTAGCGCGCCTGCGCAGCACCCGGCGCCACGATCACGCCGTCGGCCCCCGTGGAGGCCACGAGGGCGTTGATCTTGTCCGCGACCTCGTCGGCGGAGCCGTACGCCTGCCGCTCGGTGCGGGCCGCGATGAACCGCCGCTCGAGGTCCGAGAACTCGTACGCCCGCGCCTCCTCCATCGAGACCGGCTCGGGCTTCGCGCCCTGCCGCATCCGGATGAACGAGATCATGCCCGGAGCCGACTGCTCCTCGATCACGGCGGGGTCCTCGTCGGTGACGACCTGCACGCCGATCAGTGCGTTCGGCGTCTGGCGGAAGCGCGAGGGCCGGAACGAGTCGCGGTACAGCGCGAGCGCCGCCTCGGTGTTGTCCGAGGCGAAGTGGTGCGCGAAGGCGAAGGAGACGCCGAGCGCCCCGGCGACCTGTGCGCTGTACCCGGAGGACCCGAGCAGCCAGAACTCCGGCACGTCGCCGTAGCCCGGCACCGCGCGGATGCCCGACAACGGGTTGTCCGAGGACATGCCGGTGAAGAACCCGATCAGGTCGGCGAGACGGTCCGGGAAGTCGTCGACGTCGAGGCGGTCGGTGCGGCGGAGCGCCATCGCGGTCGCGCCGTCGGTGCCGGGTGCACGTCCGAGCCCCAGGTCGACGCGGTCGCCGTAGAGCGCCCGGAGCGTGCCGAACTGCTCCGCGATCACGAGCGGTGCGTGGTTCGGCAGCATGACGCCGCCGGACCCGATCCGGATCGTGGACGTCGCGGCTCCGACGGCGCTGAGGAGCACCGCCGGCGCGGAGGACGTGATGCCCGGCATGCCGTGGTGCTCGGCGACCCAGAAGCGTTCGTAGCCGAGCTTCTCGGCGTGCACCGCCATGTCGATGGAGCCCTGCAGGGCCTCGGTGTTGGACTGGCCGTACTCGCGCGTCGCGAGGTCGAGGACGGACAAGTGCACGGATGCGTCGCTCATGTGGTCACCAACACCCACCGGCGCACCGTCATTCCGGACCGCCTGACGGACTGGAGGCGCGTGGCGGCCCCGCACCGCGCCTCCAGGCCGTCAGACGGTCGCGTCTGCACAGCGCGACCCACGGGGCGACCTGCGTCGACCGGACGGGGCGTCAGTCGCCGTCGAGGCGGCCGCCGGACTCCGTCAGGTAGCAGTTCGCGCAGAGGGACTCGTACGTGACGTCGACGCCGTCGATGGCGACCTGGGAGCCGTCGAAGACGAACCGCCCGTCCACCTTGCGGGCGTTGAACACGGCCTTGCGGCCGCACCGGCAGATCGTCTTGAGCTCCTCGAGGGAGTGCGCGACCTCGAGCAGGCGGGCACTGCCGGGGAACGCCTCGGTGCGGAAGTCGGTGCGGATGCCGTAGGTGATCACCGGGACCTCGTCGAGGACGGCGATCCGGAGCAAGTCGTCCACCTGACGGGGCGTCAGGAACTGCGCCTCGTCGACGAGCACGCAGCTCACCGGACGGACCATGCCGTCGAGCCGCTCGGACTCGGGGTCGGTCGCGCCGGCCTCGGTGACCGCGGCGCGGACGTCGGCGTCGGGGCCGAACACGATGTCGACCGTCCGGGTCACCCCGAGCCGCGAGACGATCTCACGGTCGCCCTTGGTGTCCACCGAGGGCTTCGCGAGCAGGACCCGGTGGCCCCGCTCCTCGTAGTTGTAGGCAGCCTGCAGGAGCCCCGTGCTCTTGCCGCTGTTCATCGCGCCGTAGCGAAAGTAGAGCTTCGCCACTACGCGAGGAACCCGTCCTCAGCGGCACGACGGATGAGGTCGGACTTCTTCGACGCCGGACGCCCGACCTTGCTGTACTTCTCGCGCACGCGACGCAGGTAGGTCTTCGCGGTCTCGTACTGCACGTTCATCTGCGCGGCGACCTCGTTCGTCGAGTAGCCGGACACGTACAGGCGCAGCGCCTCTTCCTCGCCGTGGCTGAGCTTCGGCCGCTGGTGCGCGTTCGCCCCGGTCGGCAGCGGGCGCCAGTCGCGCTGCGGCGGGGTCTCGCGGGCGACGCCCATGATCTCGCGGGCGACGTCCATGACCTCGCGCATCGGCAGCGACTTCGACAGGAACGCGGCGGCGCCGGCGGCCAGTGCGCGGTCGCGGGACTCACGGCTGTCGACGCTCGACAGGACGATCACCTTCGCGCCGGCGGCACGGCAGGTGCGCACGCGGGCCTCGATCGAGACGGGCTCCTTGAGCTGGAAGTCGAGGAAGACGAGGTCGGTCGGGAAGTTCTCGCTGTGCACCATCTCGAGCCACGTGTGGGCGGTCAGGGCCAGGTCGAAGTCGAAGGCGTTCACCGCGATCCAGCTCGACAGGCTGTCCAACAGCACTTCGTGGTCGTCCAGGATCGCCAGCCGCACGCGTCGTGTCCCCGGGTTCGGCAGGGCGGGCGTGCCCTCCGTGATCCGGCTCGGGTCAGTGCTGGTCATAGGAGAACCTTAATGCGAGGGCGGAGGGTCGCACGGCGACGTCCAGATCGGGGAACGTCACGCGGAGGACCGCGAAGTACGGGTCGAAGGTGCGGTGGATGCCGACGTCGGAGGCGGCGACGGCCAGGTCGATGGCGACCGCGACGCGGCGGCTGGCGTCGGTGTCGTCGGTGTCGTCGGTGTCGCGTGGGGTGCCGTCGGCCCCGGCCGGGCGGATCGTGGCGCGGAAGCCTGCCGGGTCCACGGCGGGGGCCCGGAGCGCGGCACGGACGAACGTCCGGAGCACCGTCCGCTGGTCGACGTCCAGCGTGGCGATGAGGCCGTCCGGGTCGTCGACCTGGGCCTTGCCGCCCCCGTCGACGGTCACGGCCTGCTCGAACCAGGTGCGGTCGGCGTCGGCGACCATCGAGCGGCGGATGCCGTCCGCGATCGCCCGTGCCCGCGCGCGGTCCGCGTCGGTGATGACGTCCTTCGTGCGGAGCTCGGCGAAGAACGGAGCGACGTCGCGCGCGAGGATCGTCGACCGGTCGTGCTGCACGCTCGCCGCGATGCCGTCCCGCTCGGCGCGCTCGACCGAGTACGACCCGGCACGGATCTGCACCCGTTCGGCGAGGCCCGCGAACGTCCACGCGAACACCGCGGACGCGGCGGTCAGCACGAGCGTCGGGGCCGCGGCGAGGAACGCGGCGACGGCGACCGGCACGTGGTGCGGGAACGCCGACGCCGCCGCACCCGCGGTCACGCCGGCGACGACCGCGAGCACGAGCCCGCCCACCGCCAGGTCGACCCACGGCCGGTAGGGGGCCGTCATCACGATGCCGGTCGCCGCGAGCAGCGTCATGAAGTCGTTGAGGGCGCTCCGGTCCGGGCCCCACTGCGCCGCGACGCTCGCCACGGTCGCCGCGGCCAGGAGCGCCACGTGCAGGACGAACGCCCACCGCGGGAACGGCGCACGGAACGGGCTCGAGGCGACGAACACGACGGCTCCGGAGGCGGCCACGAGCAGCACCGTCAGGGCGCTCAGCGTCGGGCTGCCGACGACGTCGCGGCTGAACACCGACACCAGGAGCGCCCACAGGACCCCGCCCGCGCCGAGGACGATCGCGAGCGGGCGCGACCCCATCGCGCCGAGCGGGTCGTACTGCTGGGCCGTGCGGGTCACCGGTCGGCCTCGCTCCGGTCGTCGCCGATGGGAGGCACCGCGGGGACGGCCCCGGTGAGCGCGCCGTAGGGCACCGACATCATGACGCTCGTGCCGGACCCCGGCGACGACCACACCTGGACGTCGCCACCCACACGAGCGATGCGCTCCCGCACGGACCCACGGAGCCCCATCCGGTCCGGACTCGTCGCGGACTCGACGAACCCGCGCCCGTCGTCCACCACCATCACCGTGCACGCGACGCCGTCGTCGAACACGCTGACCTCGGCCGCGTCCACGCCTGCGTGCTTGTGGACGTTCGCCAGACACTGCGACACGGCACGGAGCACCGCGGTCATCGCGGGCTGGTCGAGCCGGGTGAACGCCGCGGGGTCACCGGTGACGGTCACGTCGAGCCCGGCGGCCCGGTGCTCGTCGACCATGCGCTCGAACGCTTGCACCGCGGCGCCTGGCCGGGACCGCGCCGGCGGGGTCTCCGGAGCGAGCCACTCCTTTCCGGTGAGCATCGCGACGTCCGCCTCGACGGTGCGCGCGAGCTGCGGGTCCATCGGTCCGGCCGGTGCGAGCGCGATGGAGCCGAGGTGGTTGAGCACCGTGTCGTGCAGGATCGCCGCCGCCTCGGCCTCGACCCCGGCGCGGTAGGCCGAGACGTGCTCCTCACGCGCGGAACGCAGGAGCTCGGGCTGCACGCGCTCTGAGCGTGCGGTGTTCCGGCTGGTGAAGAGCACCAGGGCGATGACGAACGCGAGCGTGATCCACGCGAGCACCAGCGGGTGGGAGGGGCCGCCCTCCTGCGCGATGGCGATCGCCGTCGCCACGCGGCCGACCAGGAACCCGGCGACGGACCACAGCACCACCCGGCCGGCGACCGCCCCGGCGCCGCCGACCAGCACGAGCGGGATGACCGTCAGCGACAGCAGGTACGAGCCGACCCAGCCGGCCGGCACCTCACGCTGCACCACGACCGCGAACCACCAGGAGCAGACGCCGCCGACGACCAGGAACGCGACGGCGGACCGCCACGTGCCGAACTGCACGTGGACCGCGATCATGCCGAGCATCGGCACCAGGGCCAGCACGGCGCCGACGGCACGGACGTCCGGGTCGGCCAGACGGAAGAGCAGGAGGGTGATCGCCGCCGCGACCAGCGACCCGATCGCCGCCGCGTGGAAGGCCCGCACGGTCGACCACGCGTTGACCCGCGGAGCGAGATGCGTGGGGATGCCGAGCACGAGTGGAGGGTCCTTCCGGACGGTTGGGAACGCCGCCCACGATCCAACCACCGTTGGCGCGATCGTGTACCCCGAATGACTCGGCGATCGGCGACCCGCTCGATGATACCGGCAGTGCGACGTTACAGCTGTCCCCCGAACGCGGACCGGTGGGTGCTCAGAAGAGTCGCGGCGAACCCACGGTCGCCGGCTGCTCGCGACGCCGGTCGAAGCCCGGGTCGGCGCGCTTCAGCGGGGACGTGCCCGGCACCGACTGCTCGACGAGCTGGTCCGGTCGTCCGTCCCGCCCGTCGCCGGCGCCGGTGCCCACGCGTGTGCCCGCGCCTGTGCGTGTGCCTGTGCCTGTGCCTGTGCCTGCACCCGCAGTCGCACCCGCCGGCACGCTCGGACGGTCGCCGGCGCGGTTCGAGAAGCCCATCGAGCCCGTCGCCGGGTCGACCCGGCCGAGACCGAGGCCGTGCGCGCGCAGGATCGGCCGGATCCGCTCGGTGAGCCAGCGCCGGTAATCCGCCGGAGCGTAGGTGTTGTCGAGGTACATCGACCGGTACCGTGCGACGAGGTCGGGCCGGGTCTGCTGGAGCCACGCGAACCACCACGGCTTCACCCCGGGCCGCAGGTGCAGGGCGGAGTACATGACGCTCGACGCCCCGGCAGCCGCAGCCCGACCGACGGCGTCGTCGAGGTGCGCCCGGGTGTCCGTGATGTACGGCAGGACCGGCATGAGGAACACCGAGCAGTCGAGCCCGGCATCGCGGATCGCCCGCACCGTCGCCAGCCGCGCGGCCGTCGTCGGGGTGCCGGGCTCGACCTGCTGCTGGAGCTCGTCGTCGTACACGGCGATCGACATCGCCAGGTCGACCGGCACGGACTTCGCGGCCTCGACCAGCAGGGGCAGGTCTCGGCGGAGCAGGGTGCCCTTCGTCAGGATGCTGAACGGCGTGCCGGACTCGGCGAGGGCCCGGATCACGCCGGGCATCAGGCGGTACCGGCCCTCGGCGCGCTGGTACGGGTCGGTGTTGGTGCCGAGTGCGACCGGGTGCCGATCCCAGGTCGGCTTCGTGAGCTCGCGGTGCAGGACGTCGGCCACGTTCGTCTTCACGACGATCTGCTGGTCGAAGTCCGCTCCCCCGTCGAACTCGAGATAGGTGTGCGTCGGGCGGGCGAAGCAGTACACGCACGCGTGACTGCACCCGCGGTACGGGTTGATCGTCCACCCGTAGGTGCCGCTGCCGTCGGCCGCGGGCACCCGGTTCAGGGCGCTCTTCGCCAGGACCTCGTGGAAGGTGACGTCCGCGAACTCCGGCGTCGTCACACTGCGGACGAACCCGCTGTTCGACTCCATCCCGGGGAGCGCATCGCTCCGCGACGCATCGATCGCCTGACCACTCCACCGCATGCCGTCATTCGAACACATGTTCGAACGACGCGCAAGGCGACAGCGGCCTCAGTGGTGCAGGCCGAGCACCTTCGCCGTGCGCTCGAGCGTCTCGTCCGCGAGCTCCGGGTCGCTGCCGAGGTCCTGCCCGTAGGTCGGCACCATGACGCGCACCGCCGACTCCCAGCGGTCCCAGCGGTCCGGGAAGCACTTCTGCAGCATGCTCAGCATGATCGGCACGGCGGTCGAGGCCCCCGGGCTGGCACCGAGGAGGCCGGCGATCGACCCGTCTGCCGAGGTGATGACCTCGGTGCCGAACTGCAGCACGCCGCCCTTCGCCTTGTCCGGCTTGATGACCTGCACGCGCTGCCCCGCCGTGATCCGGTGCCAGTTCTCCGGCTCGGCGCTCGGCATGAAGTCGCGCAGGGCGTCGAACTTCGTCTGCTTCGACGCGAGCAGCTGTCCGATGAGGTACCGGACGAGGTCGAAGTTCGAGAACGCGACGCTCAGCATCGGCCGGAGGTTGTGCGGCCGGATCGACTTGACCAGGTCGAGGATCGACCCCTGCTTGAGGAACTTCGGGCTGAACCCGGCGTACGGGCCGAACATCAGCGACGCGTTGCCGTCGACGATGCGGGTGTCGAGGTGCGGCACGGACATCGGCGGTGCACCGACGCTCGCTTTGCCGTACACCTTCGCCGAGTGCTTCTGCACGACCTCGGGGTCGTCGGTGCGGAGGAACTCGCCGGACACCGGGAACCCGCCGTACCCGCGGATCTCCGGGATGCCGGACTTCTGCAGCAGGTGCAGCGCCCCACCACCGGCGCCGACGAAGACGAACTTCGCGGCGATGCGCTGTGTGGAGCGACCCACGTCGTTCCGGACGTCGAGGACCCAGCCCTCGCTGACCTTCGACCGGGTGAGCTTCGTCACCTGGTGCGACGGCTCGAACTCGACGCCGTCGATCTCGAGCTGGTCGAACAGCTGCCGGGTGAGCGAGCCGAAGTCGACGTCGGAACCGGCCGCCGAGTACGTCGCCGCGATGGGCTGGTCCTTCTTGCGACCGGGGATGAGCGCGGGTGCCCACTGCCGGATCTGCACCGGGTCGTCGGAGAACTCGATGCCCGCGAACAGCGGGTGGTCCCGCATCGCCTCGTACCGCTTGCGCATGTACTCGACGTTGTCGGCGCCCCAGACGAAGGAGATGTGCGGCGTCGGGTTGATGAAGTTCGTCGGCTCGGGCAACGCACCGGTCTCGACGAGGTGCGCCCAGAACTGCCGGGAGACCTGGAACTGCTCGTTGACCGTGACGGCCTTCGCGATGTCGACGCGGCCGTCGGGCAGCTCGGGCGTGTAGTTCAGCTCGCAGAGCGCGGAGTGGCCGGTACCCGCGTTGTTCCACGGGTTCGAGCTCTCCTGCGCGACGCTGCCGAGACGCTCGTACACGCGGATCTTCCAGCTGGGCTCCAGCCGGTGGATGATCGCGCCGAGCGTGGCGCTCATGATCCCTCCCCCGACCAGGACGACGTCGATCGGGTCCACCTGCTTCACTGCCACCCGTCGATCCTAGCGGCGCGGGCTGACAAGGCTGCCACCAGACGGACTGGAGGCGCGGTGCCAGCTGGCACCGCGCCTCCAGTCCGGTGGGGGGTCGCGCTGGTGCGCTCGCTAGACGGCGACCGTCCGGCGCGCGACGATCGCCTCGGCGATCTGCACCGCGTTCAGCGCGGCGCCCTTGCGGAGGTTGTCGTTGCTGACGAAGAGCGCCAGGCCGTGGCCCTCGGGGGCGGACTGGTCGGCCCGGATCCGGCCGACGAAGGTCGGGTCCTGCCCGGCGGCCTGCAGCGGCGTCGGGACCTCGGACAGCTCCACGCCCGGCGCGTCGGCGAGGATCTCGGTGGCCCGCGCCGGCGTCAGCGGCCGGTCGAACTCGGCGTTGATGGAGATCGAGTGTCCGGTGAAGACGGGCACGCGCACGCACGTGCCCGCGACCAGCAGGTCGGGGAGCTCGAGGATCTTGCGGCTCTCGTTGCGGAGTTTCTTCTCCTCGTCGGTCTCGCCCAGCCCGTCGTCGACGATGCTGCCCGCGAGCGGCACGACGTCGAAGGCGATCGGCCGGACGTACTTGACCGGCTCGGGGAAGGTCACGGCCGAGCCGTCGTGGGTCAGCGCCGCAGTGTCCTGCTCGAGCGCGGCCCGCGCCTGGCCGAGGAGTTCCTCGACCCCGGCCAGCCCCGAGCCCGAGACGGCCTGGTACGTGGTCGCGACCAGTCGACGCAGCCCGGCCTCGGCGTCGAGGACCTTCAGGACCGGCATGATCGCCATCGTCGTGCAGTTCGGGTTCGCGATGATGCCCTTCGGCGCCTGGTCGATGGCGTGCGGGTTCACCTCGCTCACGACGAGCGGGACCTCGGGGTCCATGCGCCAGGCGCTGGAGTTGTCGACGACCAGTGCACCGGCCGCGGCGAACTTCGGTGCGAGGGCACGCGACGCGGTCGCACCGGCCGAGAACAGCGCGATGTCGATGCCGGACGGGTCGGCGAGCTCGGAGTCCTCGACGACGATCTCCTCGCCGCGGAACGGCAGGGTCGTGCCGGCGGACCGGGCGCTCGCGAAGAACCGGACGCGGTCCGCGGGGAACGCGCGCTCCTCGAGGAGACGACGCATCACGGCGCCGACCTGACCGGTGGCGCCGACGACGGCGACGGTGAGGGTGCTCATGGACTGCTCCTGCTCGTTCAGCGGCCGGTGCCGGCGTAGACGACGGCCTCGGAGTCGGCGTCGAGACCGAACGCGTTGTGGACGACGCGCATCGCCTCGTTGAGGGTGTCGGCTCGGGTGACGACCGAGATGCGGATCTCCGACGTGGAGATCATCTCGATGTTGATCGACGCCTCGTGCAGGGCACGGAAGAGCGCCGCCGAGACACCGGCGTTGGTGCGCATGCCGGCACCGACCAGCGCCAGCTTGCCGATCTGGTCGTCGTACTGGATGCCCTCGTACCCGATGTCGGCCTTCGCCACCTCGAGCGCGGTGAGGACGCCCTGCCCCTGGTCCTTCGGCAGCGTGAAGGAGATGTCCGTGCGACCGGTCACGGCCTCGGACACGTTCTGCACGATCATGTCGATGTTCGCGCCGGCGCGGGCGACGATCGTGAAGATCTCGGCCGCCTTGCCGGGGGTGTCGGGCACGCCGACGACGGTGATCTTGCCCTCGGAGAGGTCTCCGGCGATCCCGGTGATGATCGGTTCTTCCACGGTTTCCCCCTCTGCAGGGTTGTAGACGATGGTTCCCTCGGCGTTGCTGAAGGACGAGCGGACGTGCAGGGTGACGCCGTGCCGGCGGGCGTACTCGACGGCGCGGATGTACAGGACCTTCGCACCCGAGGCTGCGAGTTCCAGCATCTCCTCGCTGGTGATGCGGTCGACCTTCTGCGCCTTCGGCACCACACGGGGGTCGGCGGTGAAGATGCCGTCGACGTCGGTGTAGATCTCGCAGATGTCGGCGTCGAGCGCGGCCGCGAGCGCGACGGCGGTCGTGTCCGAGCCACCGCGCCCGAGCGTGGTGATCTCGCCGGTGGTGCGGTTGAAGCCCTGGAACCCGGCGACGATCGCGACGTGCCCGGCGTCGAGCGCCTCGCGCACGCGCTTCGGGGTGACGTCGACGATGCGAGCCTTGCCGTGCTGGGCGTCGGTGAGCATGCCGGCCTGGCTGCCGGTGTACGAGGACGCTTCGACCCCGAGGCTCTTGATGGCCATCGCGAGGAGCGCCATCGAGATGCGCTCCCCCGCCGTCAGCAGCATGTCGAGCTCACGACCGGCGGGGATCGGCGTCACGGAGTGCGCGAGGTCGACGAGTTCGTCGGTGGTGTCGCCCATCGCCGAGACGGCCACGACGACGTCGTTGCCGGCCTTCTTCGTCTGGACGATCCGCTTCGCCACGCGCTTGATGCTCTCGGCGTCCGCGACGGACGATCCACCGAACTTCTGCACGATCAGGGCCACTGGCTGGTACTCCCGGGGACGACGGTTCCGCGAGGGTGACGCGGTCTGACAATGGTAGTCGGTGTTTCGCGGATGTTGCGTCAGAGCGGGTGCAGACGCAACGATCCTGCGTGGGTCCCGACGCCCGATGACGCTCGGCCAGGGGCCCGGACGGGGTCCGGCGGGTCAGCCGCCGACGACCCGGCGGCCCTCGAAGGCGCGCCCGAGGGTGACCTCGTCGGCGTACTCCAGGTCGCCGCCGACCGGTAGTCCGGACGCCAGTCGGGTCGTCCGGATGCCCATCGGGACGAGCAGCCGGCTGAGGTACGTCGCCGTGGCCTCGCCCTCGAGGTTGGGGTCGGTCGCGATGATCACCTCGTCCACCGTGCCGTCGGCCAGGCGCGTCATGAGCTGCTGGATGCGGAGGTCGTCCGGGCCGATGCCGTCGATGGGGCTGATCGCGCCGCCGAGCACGTGGTACAGCCCGCGGAACTCGCGGGTGCGCTCGATCGCCGCGACGTCCTTCGCCTCCTCGACGACGCAGATCACCGCCGGTGACCGACGCGGGTCGCGGCAGATGCTGCACTGCACGTTCTCGGTGACGTTGCCGCAGATCTCGCAGAAGCGGACCCGCTCCTTGACGTCCGACAGGAGCTCGGACAACCGGGTCGGGTCGAACGACTCGGTCTGGAGGATGTGGAACGCGATGCGCTGCGCCGACTTCGGGCCGATGCCGGGGAGGCGACCGAACTCGTCGATGAGGTCCTGCACGATGCCGTCGTACATCAGGCGCCTTCCTCGTGGAGGGAGGTCTCCTCGATGAACTGGGCGTTCAGGATCTCACGGACGACGGCCTCGCCGTACCGTCCGGCCACCGGCGTGCGGCGGACCTGGTGCGGCGCCTGGCGCTGGGGTGCTGCCTGCTGCGGCGCTGGCTGCTGGGCCGCTGCCTGCTGCGGCGCCGGAGCCGTCGCCCGGGGCGCGGCGTCGGCGGCGGGTGCGGTCGGCCCGGCGGCGGGCGCACTCGGCGCGTTCGGCGTGTCCGGGTAGGGGTCGCCGTCGCCGTACGGGTCGTCGTCGAGCGGGTAGTCGTCGACCGGCACGTCATCGGTCGGCGGTCCGGCCGGCGACACGGCACCCGAGGTCGACGCCGGCTGCGGTGCGGCGTCCGCGCTGGCGGCACCAGTGGTCGGTGCTGCCGTCGGTGCTGCCGTCGGTGCTGCGGTCGCTGCTGCCGCCGGCGCTGCTGCGGCCAGTGAGGACGCCGGACGGAGCTGTGCCGCGAGGGCTGCGTCGACCGCGGGGTCGGACACCGTCGGCGCCGGGGCGACCGGTTCGCCGGTGTCGGTCGTGCCGAAGGGGGCCGACCACGAGGGTTCGCCGTTCCCGGACGCCGCGCCGGCGGTCGGGTCGGTCGCGGGGATCGCCGCGACGGCCCACTCGGTCACCGGAGCACCCGTGGGTTCGGTGGACGCCGGCTTCGCCGCGGCGGCCGGTGCATCGGGGGCGGACTGCCGCGGAGCCGACTGCTGCGGTGCGGACTGCTGCGCGGTGGACCGCTGCGGCGTGGACTGCTGCGGAGCCGACCGTTCCGGACCCGACTGCTGCGGTGCGGACTGCGCGGGAGCGGGCCGCTCCGGTGCGGACCGCTCCGGTAGCGACTGCTGGGTGGCCTGCTGCTGGGGAGCCGGCTGCTGCGCGGCCGGCTGGGACGTCGGCGCTGCTTGCGGCGGAGTCGACGGCGCCGCCGACTCCGGTGCACGGTCCTGCTGCGGCGCCTGTGTCGGCGCCTGGGGCTGTGCGGGACGCTGCTGGCCCGGACCACCCGGGCCGCGCGCCACGAACTTCACGCGGAGCCCGAGGACGTCGACGATCGCCGCGCGCAGGAGCTCGCTGACGCTCGTGGCCGGGTCGGACATCTCCTTGAACGAGGCGACGTCCTGCTGGCTCGGGAACGTCAGGGTGAGCACGTCCTCGCGCAGGGCCGTCACCTGCGCGGTGACCACGACGGACCACGCCGAACGCTTCGCGCGCTGGACGTGCTCGACGATCTGCGGCCACGAGTCGCGGAGCTGCTGGAAGCCGACGGCCGCGACGGGCCGGACGGCGGGCTCGTCCCCGGCCGTGGCACCCTGCCCCGTCGACGATGCGTTCGCCGTGCCGGACGGCGCAGACGGACCAGTCGGCGCAGTGACACCCGTCGGCGCGGCACCCGTCGGCGCAGGCGTACTGGTCGGCGCAGCGCTCGGAGCGGCATCCGTCGGCGCCTCGGGAGCGCTCGGGACAGCGGCGGCCCACGAGGCTGCCGCATCGCGAGCGGCGGTTCCGGAGTCGGTCGGCGGCGTCGCGGTGGTCGGTGTCGCGGTGGTCGTGGGCTCCGGCGCCGCGGTCGTCGCGGTAGACGGAGCCTCGGCAACGGGGCGCTCGGGCGCGGGCGTCGCGACCGGCGTCGGCCGCACGGGCGCAGCTGCAACGGGCGCTGACGACACGGGTGCAGACGACACGGGTGCAGAAGAAACGGACGCGGCCGCCGCCGGCATGGTCTCCGGCCCGGCCTGGTGCCCACCGGCGTCCCCGACACCGACCCGGCGCTCGAGCCGCTCGACGCGGGCGAGGGCACCGCGCTGGGTGTCGTCGGCCTCGGGCACGAGCATGCGTGCCGTCATCAGCTCGAGGTGGAGCCGCGGCGACGTCGCGCCGGTCATGTCGGTGAGCGCCCGGTTCGCGATGTCCGCCGCCCGCGACAGCCCCGTCGCGCCGAAGACCCCGGCCTGGCGGGACATGGTGTCGAGCTCTTCCGGCGAGACCCCGCGCAGCACGGCCGCGGCGCTCTCGTTCGTCGCCGCGACGACGATGAGGTCACGGAGCCGCTCGAGCAGGTCCTCGACGAAGCGCCGCGGGTCCTGCCCGGTCTGCACGACGCGGTCGATCGCCGCGAAGGCCGACGCCGGATCGGCGACGGCGAGCGCGTCGACGACGTCGTCGAGCAGCGCGGCATCGGTGTACCCGAGCAGTGCGACGGCCCGCTCGTAGGCGATGGCACCGTCCTCACTGCCCGCCATGAGCTGGTCGAGCAGGGACAGGGTGTCGCGGACCGAGCCGCCCCCGGCCCGGACGACCAGCGGCAGCACGCCGGGAGCGACCGTCACGGACTCCTGCGTGCAGAGCTGCTCGACGTACTCGAGCATCGCGGCCGGCGGGACCAGGCGGAACGGGTAGTGGTGGGTGCGCGACCGGATGGTGCCGATGACCTTCTCGGGCTCGGTCGTCGCGAAGATGAACTTGACGTGCTCCGGCGGTTCCTCGACCAGCTTGAGGAGCGCGTTGAAGCCCTGCGGCGTCACCATGTGCGCCTCGTCGAGGATGAAGATCTTGTAGCGGTCGCGAGCGGGAGCGAACACGGCCCGGTCGCGGAGGTCACGGGCGTCGTCGACACCGTTGTGGCTGGCGGCGTCGATCTCGATCACGTCGAGCGATCCGCCGCCGCCGCGCGCGAGCTCGACGCAGCTCGGGCAGACGCCGCACGGGGTGTCCGTGGGGCCCTCGGCGCAGTTCAGGCAGCGTGCCAGGATCCGGGCGGAGGTCGTCTTGCCGCAGCCGCGCGGGCCGCTGAAGAGGTACGCGTGGTTGACCCGGTTCGTGCGCAGGGCCGTCCGGAGCGGATCGGTGACCTGCGACTGACCGATCAGCTCGGCGAAGTTCTCGGGCCGGTAACGGCGATACAGGGCGGTGACCACGCCCCAAGGGTAGCCGGGACGACCGACACCCCGTGGCCCGACGTGACCACCTGTGGGGAGTGGGCCGTGCGCACGGACGGCACCGCGCCTCCCGTCCGTGCAGATGACGGACGAGAGGCGCGGTGCGTGCGGTGCGTGCGGTGTCAGGCGCGGCGGCGACGGCGGAGGCCGCGCGCCAGGCGGGACAGGCCCAGCAGGAGGAACCCGAGCACCACCAGGCCGCCGGCGGCACCCGCGAGCGGGGCCACGTCGGCACCGGTGAAGGCGAGCCCACCCGAGCCGGACCCGACGCCCGGACCGGAGCCGCTGCCCGTGCCGGTACCCGAACCCGAGCCGATGCCGGCACCGGACCCGGTGCCGGGTGCACCCGGCAGACCGGGCGTCCCGGGGGTGCCCGGCGTCCCCGGCGTCCCGGGGTCACCCGGGTCGCCCGGCGTGCCCGGGCCGTCCGCAGCGTCGACCACCACGGCGACCGACTGCACGGCCGAGGTCGCACCGTCGACGGTCTGGGTGACCCGGATCGTGTGCGGCCCGACGCCGAGTCGGAGCACGACCGACCACGCGCCGGTGTCGTCCGCTGTGGTGGTGACGGGCGTCCCGTCGTCCGCCACCACGGTCACGGTCGCACCCGGCTCCGCGGTGCCCGCCACACGCCAGTCGACGGTGCCGGCGGCCGAGGCGGTCCGGTGCGCGCCCGCGGTGGGCGAGGTGACCGCCAGCGGGTCGACGTCGGCGACCACGATCGGCACCGGCTGCGCCGCGCTCGTCGTGCCGTTGACCGACTGCGACGCGGTGATCGTCCAGTCGCCCTCGGGCACCCGGTCGAACCGGACGCTCCAGTTGCCGTTCGCGTCCGCGGTGGTGACCCGGACCTGACCGTTCGACAGTCGGACGGTCACCGTGGCACCCGGCGTGGCGTGGCCGGTCACCGTGAAGGAACCGGTGTCACCGGTGCCGTCCGCGGGGAACAGCTGGCCCGGCTGCGGGTTCGTGATGCTGACGTCGCCCGGCTGCGCGACGACGACGCGGATGCTGCTGGTCACCGGGTCGGAGGTCCGTCCGCCGACCGTCTCCGTGACGGACAGCGGGTGGGTCCCCGGCGGGACGTCCCCGACGGTCGCGGTCCACGAGCCGTCCTGACCGGCGGTCGTCGAGACCGTCCGGCCACCCACGGACACGGTCACCGTGGCCCCGGGCTCGGCCGTGCCGCTCACCGGGATCGACGTCGTGGTGCCCGTGATCGGGAACACCTGTCCGTCGGTCGGGCTGGTGACCCGGACCGGCGTCGCGGCGGCGACCGAGATGCCGACCTGCGGAGCGGCGCTGGTGTCCCCGTCGACCGTCTGCGAGGCGACGATGGTGTGCGTGCCGGTGCCGACACCGGGGACGGTCACCGCCCACGCACCGTCGTCGTCCGCCGTCGTGGTGACCGGGGTCCCGCCGTCGATCCGCACCGAGATCGCGGCGTTCGGTGCGGAGACGCCCTCGACGCGGACGTCGGTGGAGCCGCCGATGACGCGGTACGCGGTGCCGTTCGCCGGGGACGTGACCACGATCGCGTCCGCCGGGGCGACCTCGATCGTCACGTCGCGCTCGATCGGCGACGACGTGGTGCCGTTCACGACCTGCGTGACGACGATCGTGTGGTCGCCCTCGTCGAGGCCGGTGAGCACCGTCGACCACCGGCCGTCGGGGCCGACCGGCACCACGACGGGCGTGCCGCCGTCTGTCACGATGCGGACCGTGCCGCCGGCCTGCCCCTGCCCGTTGACCGGGACGGTCGCGCCGGTGGTGCCGGACGGGACGGTGACGGTGTCGCCGTCCGCGGGGGTGTCCACGGTGAGCGCCGTGCCCGGGGCGACCGTGAAGGTGCTGCTGACCGGAGCGGACGTCGAGCCGTCGACGGTCTGGGTGGCGCGGACGGCGTGCTCGCCGACCCCCAGGCCCTCGAGGTCGAGCGACCACGTGCCGCCGTCCGTCGCGGTCACGGTCACCGGGTCGCCCCCGTCGACCGAGACGCGCACGGCGGCACCGGCCTCGGCGGCGCCGTTCGCGGTGACGGTCGCGACCGAGTCGCGCTGGGCGACCCGGACCGTGGAGCCGTCGGCCGGGGTGGCGATGGTGATCGGGTCGGCGACGAGCACCCGGATGCCGACCGTGACCGGCGCGGAGACGGTGTCACCGATCCGCTGCGTCACGCTGACCGTCGGGGTCCCCGCGGGCACGTCCGGCACCGAGACGCTCCAGGCGCCGCTGCCGTTCGCCGTCGTCGACTCGCTGCGTCCGCCACCGAGGTCGACGACGACGGTCGCGCCGGGCTCAGCGGTGCCGCTGACGGCGACCGTGGTGGTCGCGCCCTCGCCGGCGACGGTGTACTCCTGGTCGGCCGTCGGCTCGTCGATCCGGACGGGCGCGCCCGCCTCGATCTCGAACGTGGTCTCGACCGGGGTGGTCGAGGTGGACCCGTCGACGGTCTGCGTGACGCTGACGTCGTGCGTGCCGACGCCGAGGTCCTCGACGTCGAGCGTCCAGGTCCCGTCGTCGCCGACGGGGACCTCGACCGGGTCGCGGTCGTCGACGGTGACCGTCACGGTGGCGCCCGGCTGGGCGTCGCCCGCGATCGTCACGGTGGTCGTGGCGTCACCGTCCGCGACGGTGATCGGGTCGTCGCCCGGCTGGCGGATCGTCAGGTCGGCGGCCGCGACCACGGACACCGGGCGTTCCACCGCGGCGCTCGTCGTCCCGTTGACCGCCTGCGTCACCGCTGCCGTGTACGAGCCGGTCGGCACGTCCTCGACGGTGGTGGACCACTTTCCGTCCTGCCCGACGGGCGCCGTCGCGGTGCCGCCCGCTCCGAGGTCGACCGTGACGGTCGCCCCCGGCTGACCGGTGCCGGCGAACGCGACGTCGGTCGTCGCGTCGTCGTCGGCGACGGTGACGGACGTCGCCCCGACGGGCGCGGTCACCGTGAGCGGTGCACCGGCCCGGACGGAGACCCCGGCGCTGACCGGTGCCGACGTCTGGCCCTCGACGACCTGGGTCGCGCGGACCCGGTAGTCGCCGACGGGGACGTCCTCGAAGGTGGTCGCCCACGAGCCGTCCGTCGCGGCGGTGACCGCGTCGGACTCGCCGTTCGACAGGGTCACGGTGACCGTGGCCCCGCCCTGGGCGCGGCCCGTGACGCGCACGTCGGCCGTGCCGGCCGCGTCCGCGACGGTCAGGACGTCGCCGTCCTCCGGTGCCGTCAGCGTCAGCGCGGTCGCGGCGCGGACGGTCACGGTCTGCTCCGGACTGGAGGCAGTGGTCCCGTTCACCGTCTGGCTCGCGGTGAGCGTCGGGGTGCCGACACCGACCTCGCCGAACGTCACGGTCCAGTCGCCGTCACCGTCCGCGGTCGTGGTCAGCTCGGCGGCGCCGAGCCGCACCGTGACCGGGGCGCCCGGCTCCGCCGTGCCCGTCACCGTGACGTCACGCGTGGCGTCGGCGTCCGGCACGAGGAGCACGTCGCCGGTGCCCGGCGCGGTGACGGTCACCGGGTCGGCCGCCTCGATCGTGACGGTCCGGGTGACCGGGTCGGACGTCGCCGGCTCGGAGACCGAGCCGGGCAGCGTCTGCGTCACCGAGACCGGGTGCGTCCCGACCGCGAGGTCCGGGAACGTGACCGACCAGGTGCCGTCGGGAGCGACGGTCGCCTGCTGGTCGTCGGCGTCGGCCGTGGTGGCGGTCACGGAGGCGCCGGGCTGGCCGGTCCCCGTGACCGTCACGTCACGCACGACGTCCTCGCCGGCGACCGGGATCGCCGCCGTGGTCGGGGCGGTGATCGCGAGCGGGTTCGCGGTGACCACCTGGAACGTCGTCGGGATCGCCGACGTCACGGTGCCGGCGACGCTCTGGCTGGCGTTCACCGTGTAGGTGCCGGTCGGTGCGAGGCCCGTGGCCTGGACAGTCCACGCGCCGGTGCCGGTCGCCGTCGTCGTGAAGGTGGTGTCCGGGCCCAGCGAGACGGTGACGTCGGCGTTCGGCTCGGACGAGCCCGAGATCGTCGCCGTCGCGGTGGCGTCCCCGTCGACCACGACGAAGCGCGAGCCGACGGCCGGCGCCTCGATCGTGATGGCCGTCCCCGGCACGACGGTGAAGTCGCGCGTGACGGTCGGACCGGTCGTGCCGTTCACCGTCTGCACCGCGGTGACGGTGTGGTCGCCGACGGCGAGGTCGACCGCGTCGGTCTCCCAGTTGCCCGAGGCGTCCGCGACGACGTCGACGGGGTCGCCGTCGTCGACCGTGACGGCGACGGTCGCGCCGGGCTCCGCGGTGCCCCGCACCACGACGCCGACCTGACCGCCCGCGCCGGCCGGGACCTGCTGCGCGTCGGTGGGCGACTCGATGACGAGGGCGTCGCCGGCCGCGATCGTGAAGTCACGGTCGACGGGTGCGGAGGTCGCCCCGCCCACGGTCTGCGTGACCGCTGCGGTGTGGTCGCCGGTGTCGACGCCCGGCAGGGTGACGGTCCACGTGCCGTCGGTGCCCGCGGTCGTCGTGACGGGGTCACCGTCGCCGTCGAGGACGACGCTGACGTCGGCGCCCGGCTGCGCCGTGCCCGAGACCCTGACGTCGATGGTCGAGTCGTCGGTCGCGACCGCGGTGGTGCTCCCCTGCGTCGGCGTCGACACGACGAGACCGGCACCGGCGGCGACGGTGATCGTCTGCCGGACGGCCGGCGAGGTGGTGCCGTTCACGGTCTGCGTGGCGGAGATCGTGTAGCGGCCGACCGGGACGTCCTGGACGGTGGCGGTCCAGTCGCCGTCGTCGTTGGCCGTGGTCGTCGCGGTCAGTCCGCCGCCGAGCGACACCGCCACGTCCGCGCCGGGCTCGGCGGTGCCGGTCAGGTCGAGGTCCGTCGTGGTGCCCGCGTCGAGGACCGTCACGGTGGCGCCGGACGCCGGGGCCGTGATGGCGATCGGAGCACCCGCGGCCACGGTGAAGTCCGTGCTGACCGGACCCGAGGTCGTGCCGGCCACGGTCTGCCGTGCGGTGGCGGTGCGGTCGCCGACGGGGACGCCCTGGAAGGTGGCCTCCCAGTCGCCGTCGTCGTCGGCCGCCACCGTGGCGGTGAAGGAGCCGCCGATGCCCACCGTGACCTGCGCGTTCGGTGCTGCGGAGCCGGACACCGTCACGGGCGTCGTCGACGTGGCGTCGGCGACGGTGATGGTGCTGCCGTCCTCCGGGGCGTCGATCGTCAGGGCCGGGGCCGCGGTGACGGTGAAGTCACGCGTGACCGGGGCGCTCGTCGAGGACCCGACGGTCTGGGTCACGGTCGACGTGTACTCGCCGGCGGGGACGCCGGTGATCGTCGTCGACCAGGTACCACCGGCGTTCGCGGTGGTCGTCGCGGTCCGGTCGCCCCCGTTCACCGAGACGTCGACGCGGGCACCGGGCTGCGCGGAACCGGAGAACGGCACGTCACGGGTGGTGCCCGCGAGCGGGAAGTCCTGGTCCTGCGTCGGGGTGTCGACGGTCAGGCCGGCAGCCGCCACGACGCGGAACCCACGGGTGACCGGGGCCGAGGTGCTGTCGCCCACGGTCTGCGTGACGCTCGCGGTCTGGTTGCCCACCGGGACCTCCGGCACGGTGACGCTCCACGCGCCGGTGCCGTTCGCGGTGCCGGTCGCGGTGAGTCCGCCGCCGAGGTCGACGTCGATGCGGGCGTTCGGGGTCGCGGTGCCGGTGAGGGTCACCGGAGCGGTGGTGCCGGTCGTGGTGAAGGCCTGTCCGGCCGTCGGCGTCGTGATCGTCAGCGCCTGCTGCGCGACCACGGAGAACTGCTGCGTGGCCGTGCCCGCCGCGGTCCCGCCGACGGTCTGCGTCGCGGTCGCGGTGTACTCGCCGGTCGGGACGGTCGCGATGGTCGTCGTCCACGTGCCGTTCGCGGCGACCGTCGCGGTCCCGGTGCGGCCGCCGCCGAGGCCCACGGCGATCGTGGCGCCGGGCTCGCCGACACCACTGACGGTGATGCTGCGGGTCGAGCTGGACGTCGGCACGCTGAACACCTGGTTCGCGGTCGGGGCGGTGATGGTCGGTGCGACGAACGCGGTGGCACGGACCGTCGAGGTCGCCAGGTCCACCGTCGCCGCGTTGACGCCGGGCAGGACCGACAGGCGCAGGGCGTGCACGCTCCGCGACCCCGGGTCGTAGCCGCGTGCGTCGCGGAACCCGGTGGTGGTGTCCTGCGCGTTGACGGTCAGGTCGATCACCTGACGGAGGAGCAGCACGACCGGGGAGAGCACAGTCGACACCGCCGTCGTCGTGTTCGTCAGCGTGGTGCCGAGGGCGGTCAGGGCGGTGCCGCCGACCAGGGGCCGGACGAGCGTCTGGACCGCCGGGAGCACGATGCCGTTCACCGCCGGGGCGAGCAGCGCGCCGAGGACGTTCAGTCCGAGCGGGCCGCCGGTGGCGGTCACGGTCGCGGTGGCCGGAGCCGTCCCGGCGAGTGCACCGAGGGTGGTGTCCGCCCGGAGCGCCAGGGCCGCGAGCGGCAGGGTGGCGACGTTGAGGTTGGCGGTGACGTTGATCGCGACCGCCGTGGAGTTGATCGTGTTCACGACCGCGGTCTGCAGCGCCGTGGGCAGCTGCGTCCCGAGGATCGTCGCGATGCTCTGGTTGATCGTGTTCACCGCGACGGCCGTGAGCACCGGCGTGTTCGCCGGCTGCCCGTTCAACGCGGTGAGCTTGTCGAGGTCGACCGTGATGGCCCCGGTTGCCGGGGTGATCGTCACGGCGCCGTCGGTGAGCGGCTGCTGGAGGACCTGCTCGAGCGTGCCGTCGAGGTTGAGGTTCACGGTCGCGGTGACCGTCGTCCCGTTGACGTTCACGAGCCCGAGCGCGGTGGTGCGGAGCAGTCGCTGGATCTCCGCGGTGAGCGCCGTGGTCGTGCCGGACAGCGCGCCGTTCGCCCCGAGCGTGGAGTTCACCGAACTCGACACGGTCCGCAGCTGCGTGCGGAGGGACGTGGTCAGCCCGGCGACCGCCGGGCTGGTGAGGTTCAGGTTCGCCCCGGCGATCCGGTAGTCGCTCGAGGTCGTGACGGTAGACCCGCGGGTCGCCGACAGCCGCGAGGCGAGGGCCCCGACCTGCAGCTGCGCGTTCGAGAGCACCGTCGTGTCGGCGCCCACCCGCGAGAACAGCGGGTTGAGGTCCAGCGTCGCCGCGCCGGTGCCCGACCCGGTGCCGACACCGATGCCGCCGTCGTTGGTCAGGAGCCCCGAGGACGCCGTCGCCCCGTTCGCCGAGGTCGTGGCGTACTGGCCGTCGACCCCGAGGGTGAGGATGCCGTTCGGTCCGAGCAGGTCGACGTCGTTGCCGAGGTCCACCCCGACCGCGTTGAGTGCCGTCAGGTTGAGCGGCTGGTTCGTCGTGCCGCCGCCGGTGGTCGCGCCGCGCGCGGAGTACGCACCACCGAGCTGCGCGATGCTGTCCACGTTGACGATGCCCGAGCCGCTGAGCAGGACGCCCTCGGCCTCGGCGACGTCGGTCTGGGCGGCCGCAGCGGGTTGGATCGCCACGGTGGCGGCGATCAGCGCCGTCACCGTGGCGATGACGCCGCCGCGCAGGAGGAGACGCCGGTCGTCCGACGCTCGTCGTCGAGCTCGGCCGCCAGCAGCGATGATCCGTCGTGTCCAGTCGTGCGCTGTCGTGGGTACAGGGGTACCCCGAAGCGACGCGTGCCTGCGCATGCGTGTCTCTTTTCCTGGCGGGCGAACCCACCACCTGATCCGGAACTCCCCGCTGGTGAGGCGGAGGAGGTGCAGGAACCCTGGTTGGGAGTCCCTGAGGGTGATCTTGACACACGATCAGGTTGCTGTCCGCTCCCCGTTACGAAATGGACACCATCCGTGTCGGGCACGCCGGTAGAGCCGCAGAGAACACTGCGCAGGAAACAAGCACCACGCAGGAGACAAGCACTCCGCAGGGAACGCAAAGACTCCCCACGCACCCGCCAGAGCCCGGTTACCCTTGCTGCGTTTCCGCCCTGGGGGAGTTGGCCTGGATGGCGTCACGTGAGGAGCCTCCGGAAGTCTACCGGACGGAACGGGCAGACTCGGACACATGAAGATCGCCATCGCCGGAGGACACGGCAAGATCGCACTCCACCTCGCCCGCCTCGTCACCGACGCCGGCCACGACGCCGTCGCCATCGTCCGGAACCCCGCCCACGTCACCGACGTGGAGCAGCAGGGTGCCCGGGCGATCGTCGCCGACCTCGAACAGCTCGACGACGACGAGCTCGCGCTCCGCCTGCGCGGGGTCGACGCCGTCGTCTTCGCCGCGGGGGCCGGACCGGGCAGCGGCGCCGAGCGGAAGCTCTCGCTCGACCGGGACGGCGCGATCCTGCTCGCGGACGCCGCCGAGCGGGTCGGGATCCGTCGGTACGTGATGATCTCGGCGATGGCGGCGGACTCGTACGACCCCGAGCGCGCCGCGGTGCCCGCGCGGAGCGAGGACGACGTGTTCCAGGTCTACCTGCGCGCGAAGGCCGAGGCAGACGCGAACCTCCGGGCGCGCAGCCTGCGCTGGACGATCGTGCGGCCGGGCGGCCTCCTCGACACGCCGCCGCAGGGCACGGTCGACGTCGGCCGGACGGTGCCGCGCGGCTCGATCCCGCGCGCCGACGTCGCCGCGGTGGTGCTGCACGCGCTCCTCGACGACACCGCGGTGGGCGTGCAGTTCGAGGTGACGAGCGGCGACACCCCGATCCCCGCTGCCCTGGCCGCGCTCGGCTGACGCGCGGGCGCGGCCCCGCCCCTACAGGGCGACCGCAGCCGACTGCCGGGCGATCTCGAGCTCCTCGTTCGTCGGGATGACGAGCACCGCGACACGGGACGCGTCCGTGGAGATGAGCCGCGCCTCCCGGGATGCCAGCTCGTTGCGGTCCGGATCGATCTCGATGCCGAGGTGCCCGAGCCCGGCGAGCACGCGCCGGCGCAGCAGCGCGTTGTTCTCCCCCACGCCCGCCGTGAAGACGACCGCGTCGAGCCCGCCGAGCTGCGCCGTGTAGGCGCCGACGTAGCGGCGGATGCGGTGCCGGTACACGGCGAGCGCCGCCTCGGCCTCGTCGTCACCGTTGAGGGCGGCGTCCTGCACGTCGCGCATGTCACCGTTGCCGGTCAGGCCGAGCAGTCCGGACTCCTTGTTGAGCATGGTGTCGAGCTCGTCGAAGGACAGCCCGGCCTCGCGGTGGAGGTGGATGAGGACGGCCGGGTCGAGGTCGCCGGAGCGGGTCCCCATCACGAGGCCCTCGAGCGGGGTGAGCCCCATCGAGGTCTCGATCGACCGGCCGCCGTCGATGGCCGCCGCGGACGCCCCGTTGCCGAGGTGCAGCACGATCGTCTTCAGCTCGCCGAGGGGACGGCCGAGGAAGTCCGCGGCCTGCTCGGAGACGTACTTGTGGCTCGTGCCGTGCATGCCGTAGCGGCGGATCCGGTACTGCTCCGCGAGGTCGGCCGGGATCGCGTAGGTGTAGGCGTGCGGCGGCATCGTCTGGTGGAACGCGGTGTCGAACACGGCGACCTGCGGCACGTCGGTGAAGACCTGCTTGGCGGCACGGATGCCCTCGAGGTTCGCGGGGTTGTGGAGCGGCGCGAGGCTGCTGAGGTCCTCGATCTCACGCTCGACGTCGTCCGTGACGACGGTCGCCCGGTCGAAGCTCGTGCCCCCGTGCACGACGCGGTGGCCGACGACGGCCGGCGGGTGTTCGTCGAACGAGGGACCGACCTTCGCGAACGCGTCGATCATCGCCTGGAACCCGGCGGCGTGGTCCGGCACGGCAGCCGAGTCGTTCGACGAGGACTCGCCGGTGAGCGCGTTGGTGTGCTTCCACGCGCCGGTCGACTCGCCGATGCGCTCGACCAGCCCGGAGGCGAGCGTCCGCTCCCCCTCGAGCTCGATGAGCTGGTACTTGAACGAACTCGAGCCGGAGTTGACGACGAGGGCTGCGGTCACGGGGCGGTCGCTTTCTGTAGGGGCCTGGAGGCGCGGTGCGGGTCGGTCGGTCAGGCCGCGTCGGACGCGGTGCCGGCTTGGATCGCGGTGATCGCGACGGTGTTCACGATGTCGCCGACGAGCGCCCCGCGCGAGAGGTCGTTGATCGGCTTGCGCAGGCCCTGCAGCACCGGGCCGATGGCGACGGCGCCGGCCGAGCGCTGCACGGCCTTGTACGTGTTGTTGCCCGTGTTGAGGTCCGGGAAGATGAAGACCGTCGCCCGGCCGGCCACCGGGGAGTCGGGCATCTTGGTGCTCGCGACCGTCGGGTCCGCTGCGGCGTCGTACTGGATCGGTCCCTCGACGAGCAGGTCCGGGCGGCGCTCCCGCACGAACGCCGTGCCGGCGCGGACCTTGTCGACGTCCGCCCCGGTGCCGCTGTCGCCGGTGGAGTAGCTGAGCATCGCCACGCGCGGGTCGATCCCGAACTGCGTCGCGGTCTCGGCGGACGAGATCGCGATGTCGGCGAGCTGCTCGCTCGTCGGGTCCGGGATGACCGCGCAGTCGCCGTAGACGAGGACCCGGTCGGCGAGTGCCATCAGGAACACGCTCGACACGATCGAGGTGTCCGGTCGGGTCTTGATGATCTCGAAGGACGGCCGGATGGTGTGCGCCGTGGTGTGCTTCGCGCCGGAGACCATGCCGTCGGCCAAACCGAGCTGCACCATCATCGTGCCGAAGTACGAGACGTCGGTGACGGTGTCGCGGGCGAGCTCGATCGACATGCCCTTGTGGGCGCGGAGCCGCGCGTACTCCTCGGCGAAGCGCTCGCGGAGCTCGGGGTCGAACGGGCTGACGAGCTGGGCGGCGTCGAGGTCGAGGCCGAGCTCGGTCGCCCGGGTGCGGATCGCCGCCGGGTCGCCGAGGATCGTGAGCTCGCACACCTGGCGCTGCAGCAGTGTCGAGGCGGCACGGAGGACGCGGTCGTCGTCGCCCTCCGGCAGGACGATGCGCTTGCCGTAGCCGCGTGCGCGGTCGAGCAGCCCGTGCTCGAACATCAGCGGCGTGACGACACCGGACGGGGTGAGCTGCAGCCGGTCGCGCAGGGCGTCGGCGTCGACGTGCTGCTCGAACAGCGCCAGCGCCAGGTCGGCCTTCCGCGGGGAGTCCGCCGCGAGCCGCCCGCGCGTCTGGGTGATCCGGAGCGCCGTGTCGTACGTGCCGAGGTCGTTCTGCGCGATCGGCAGCGAGCTCGACAGCCCCTCGAGCAGCCGGGAGATCTGCGGGGCCGTCTCGAACCCGCCGTTGAGGATCACGCCGGCGAGGCTCGGGAAGGTCTCGGACTGGTTCGCGAGCAGGGTGGCGATGAGCACGTCGCTGCGGTCCCCCGGCACCACGACGATGCCGCCCTCGATCAGGCGGGGCAGCACGTTCTCCATGCTCATGCCGGCGACGACGGTGCCGAGCGCCTCGCGGTCGAGTAGGGCCTCGTCCCCGCGCACGAGCGTGGCCCCGGTCGCCTGGAGCAGGGCCCGCACGGTCGGGGCGACGAGGACGCGGTCCTCGGGGATCGCCCACACGGGCAGGTCCGGGTGGTCGTCGCGGACGGCCTGCTCGACGCTCGAGACGATCGCGGCGAGGGCCTCCGGGTCGGCGCGGTTGACGACGATGCCGAACACCTGCGCGTGTGCCGCCCGCAGCTCGCTGGTCGTGACGTCGGCGACCTGCGCCATGTCCTCCGGGGTGCGGGCGCCGTGCTCGGCGGCGTCGCGGCCACCGAGGACGAGGAGGACGGGCGCGCCGAGGTTGGCGGCGACCTTCGCGTTGAACGACAGCTCGGTGGGGCTGCCGACGTCGGTGTAGTCCGACCCGAGGACCACGACCGCGTCGCACTGCCGCTCGACCTGGGCGAACCGGGTGATGATCGTGGCGAGGGCGGCGTCCGGGTCGGCGTGCACGTCGTCGTACGTCACACCCACGGCGTCGTCGTAGGAGATGCCGACCGCCGTGTGCTGGAGCAGGAGCTCGAGCACGTAGTCGGGTTCGTCCACCGACCGGGCGACCGGCCGGAACACGCCGACCCGTCCGACCGAGCGCGCGAGGGTCTCGAGGACACCGAGGGCGACGGTGCTCTTGCCCGTGTGTCCTTCTGCTGACGTGATGTAGATGCGGGTCGACACGCCCCCAGGGTAGCCGCGCCCTTGTCGTGACATCTGGGAGCGGGCGACCGTGGACCACCGTGGTCGTGCGCACCCCGGAAGACCTGTACCATTGGGTGTCGTCGTCGCGAGACGGCACCAGGAGAATTCGCCTAGTGGCCTATGGCGCACGCTTGGAAAGCGTGTTGGGTGCAAGCCCTCGGGGGTTCGAATCCCCCATTCTCCGCCACGACACCGAACACCCCGGACCGAATCGGTCCGGGGTGTTCAGCGTTCCGGGCTCCGCGGTCCGGGCTGTTCTGCGGTCCGGGCCTCCTGCGTTCCGGGTCGCCTGGTCCCCCACCCGGTGGACCGCACTGCCCCCCGTCCGCCATGGACTGGCCGCGAAACGAGGCTGTGGGGTGGAACGGGCTGTCCCCGATACCCGTCGGTCGCCTAGACTGCCCGGACGGACGACCCCGGGACGGGTCGGACACGGTGCACGGAGCGGCAGGGGCGTCACTCCACGGGCGGACGATCAGTGCTGCCCGGGCACCCGAGGGACGAGGAGTCCACGTGGGGGACCTGACGGCGCCGGCGACGACCCGCCCGCGCAGCACCGCCTACGACGTGGTCGTGCGACCGCGCCGCTCGCTGGTGCGGTCGACGATCCTCAGCGTCGTGTTCTCCGCGGTGCCCCTCGCCGTCGCACTGGTGTGGGTGTCGCTCCCCCTGCGTCTCTGGACCTTCGTCGCCACCGTGGTGATCGTCGTCGCCGTCCTGATCGGCATCGTGTTCGTCCGGCTCGGCACGGCGTTCGTCGGCATCGCCCCCTCGGGCGTCACCGTGCACGGCGTGGTCACCCCGAACCGCCGGATCCGTCGTGAGCGGGTGCACAGCCTGGTCCTCGCGACCACGTACGGCAGCACCGTCGAGCGGACCACCCGCGAGCTCGTCGCCTTCGACGCAGCGGGCGCACACCTGTTCCGGCTCCGGGCCGACGTGTGGGGCGATGACGGGATCGACCGCGTCGTCGAGGCACTCGGGGTCCGGGTCGCCGACGACGCCCGACCGGTGCCCGCGCGGGAGTTCGCCCGTCGGTACCCGGCCAGCCGCGCCTGGTACGAGCAGCGTGGGGCGTACGTCGTGGTCGGTGCCCTCGCGGTCGCCGCCGTCGCCGGGCTGCTCGTCGTCGAGACCTCCGGCCTCATCGGCGGCTGACGGCCCCGTCCGGGACCGCCACACAACGCCGCGGCGCCAGCCCACGCAACCGCCGTCGGGCCGGCCCGCTCAACGCCGCCGGCGCAGCGTCGAGAAGATCCCCTGCACGACCTCCTTGGCGATCGTGCCGCCGAGCCCCGACCCGAGCAGGTCGGACAGCGGGTCGTTCGCCTTCCGCGAGGCCGTCGTCCGCGTCGACGCCCGCGACGTCGTCCGCTTCGTCCGCCGGGCGTCGGCCGCGCGCTCGGCCCGCTCGAACTCCCGCTGTGCCCGCTCGTACTCCTTCTGCGCCGCGGCCCGCTCGCGTGCCTCCTGCTTCTCGACGGCGGCCGCTTCCTTCGCAGCAGCCGCGGTGGCACGCGCTGCGTCCCGCTCGGCCTCCGCCGCCCGGGTGGCCGCTTCCGCGTGCTCCTCCGCTGCAGCGGCCTCGGCTGCCGCCGCCTCCATCCGGCGCGCGAGCATCTCGTACGCAGAGTCCGGGTCGAGGCGGGTGCCGTAGGTCGCCAGGAGCGGTGACGCCTGCACGCGCGCCGTCATCTCGGCGGCGGGCATCGCGTCCATCGACCCCTCGGGGGCGCGGAGCCGGGTCCAGGCGACGGGTGTCGGTGCGCCCTTCTCGTTCATCACGGTGACGATCGCCTCGCCGGTGGCCAGGGAGGTGAGGACCTCCCCCAGGTCGTAGTCGCTGGTCGGGTACGTCGACACGGTGGCGCGGAGTGCCTTGGCGTCGTCGGGGGTGTGCGCGCGGAGCTGGTGCTGGATGCGGGACCCGAGCTGCGCGAGCACGTCGTTCGGCACGTCCTTCGGCGTCTGCGTCACGAAGAAGACACCGACGCCCTTCGACCGGATGAGCCGGACGGTCCGGATGATCTGGTCGGTGAAGTCCTTCGACGCCCCGTTGAACAGCAGGTGTGCCTCGTCGAAGAAGAAGACGAGCTTCGGCTTGTCCTGGTCGCCGACCTCCGGCAGCTCGTTGAACAGATCGGCGAGCAGCCACATCAGGAACGTGGAGAAGACCTCGGGCTGGTCCTGCACGCCGGGCACCTCGAGCAGGCTGACGATGCCGCGGCCGTCGGCGGCGGTCCGGAGGAACACCTGCGTGTCGATCTCGGGCTCGCCGAAGAACTGGTCGGCTCCGGCGTCGGCGAAGGTGATGAGTTCGCGGAGGATGACCCCGGCCGTCTGCTTCGACAGGCCGCCGAGCTCGGCGAGTTCGCCCTTGCCCGCGTCGCTCACGAGGAAGGTCAGCACGCTCCTGAGGTCGGACAGGTCGACGAGCGGCAGCCCGGCGCGTTCGGCGTAGTGGAACACGAGGCCGAGCGAGGACTCCTGCGTCTCGTTCAGGCCGAGCACCTTGGACAGCAGCAGCGGCCCGAACCCGGAGACGCTGGCCCGGATCGGCACGCCGGTCCCCTGCCCGCCGAGCGAGTAGAACTCGGCCTCGCTGGCCACACCCTGCCACGCCTGTCCGATGCCGGCCGTCCGGGCGGTGAGCTTGTCGTTCGCCTGCCCGGCCACCGCGAGGCCGGACAGGTCGCCCTTGACGTCGGCGGCGAACACGGGCACGCCGTTGGCCGCGATCTGCTCGGCCAGGACCTGCAGCGTGCGGGTCTTGCCGGTGCCGGTCGCCCCCGCGACGAGGCCGTGCCGGTTGAGCATGCCGAGCGGGATGCGGACCTGCACGTCGGGCAGCGCCTCCCCGTTCACCAGGGCGCCGAGCTGCAACGCGCTCCCCTCGATCGCGTACCCGTCGCGGATCGCGGTCACCGCCGCCGCGTCGAGCGGCCCGCCTGGAGGCACGGCGCCGGTCGACGGCACCGCCCCCGCCACCGACGTGGTCGCGTCGACGGCCGTGGTCGCGGCCGCCGCGGTCGGCGCGGGCTCCGCAGCGGGAGTCGGGGCTGCGGCGGCCTCGAGTGCGGCGGCGAGCTCCTCGGCCCGCGCGGCCGCCTCGTCGGCCAGTCGTCGTGCCTCGTCAGCGGCGGCCCGCGCCGCCGCTGCTGCCGCTCGGGCCTGGTCCACCGCGTCGCTCATGGCCTCAGCCTATGGACGCGAGGCCCGGGACGGAACGGATTCGTCCGTGCTCGACGGCCGAGACCCTCGGTGCTCGCGGACCCGGACCGTCAGTGCGTGAGGGCCGGGACGGTTCGCGGTCGGACGACTCCCCACAGGATCGCGATCGCGACCGCCGACGTGCACGCCATCACGGCGGCCATCGGTGTGGCGGTCGTGATGCCGATCCAGCCGACGATCGGCGAGATGATGCCGGCGACGCCGAAGTTCAGCGCACCGAGCACCGACGCGGCGGTCCCCGCTTCCTTGCCGTGGGCCGCGAGGCCGATGACCTGCACGAGCGGGAACGAGAACCCGCACGCCGCGATGAAGAACCAGAGCGGCACGAGCACCCCGACGAGACCGGCTCCGGCCTGGTCGAGCACCATGATCGCCACCGCGGCCAGGAGCAGGGTCGCGGTCGAGCACGCCAGGATCCACTGCGGACCGACGCGCTGCGCCAACCGCGCCGACACCTGCACCCCGACCACGACGCCGACCGAGTTCACCGCGAAGAGCAGCCCGTACTGCTGCGCGTCGAGTCCGTAGAGGCCCTGGAACAGGAACGGCGACGCGCTGAGGTACGAGAACAGACCGCTGAACACCATCGCGCCGATCAGGGCGACCCCCACGAAGATGCGGTCCGAGAAGAGCGCCTTGTAGCGCTGGCGCATCGTGGAGTGGCCGGACTCGTGCCGACGGGCCGGCGGGAGCGTCTCGACGATGAGGAGCACCGCGGCGAGGACGACGGCGGCGCCGTAGCAGGCGAGGAACACGAAGACGCCGTGCCAGCTCACGAATCGGAGCATCTGCGACCCGATGAGCGGCGCGAGGATCGGTGCGAGGCCGTTCACCATCGCCAGGCGCGACAGCATGCGCACGAGCGGCTTGCCGCCGAAGAGGTCGCGGACGGTCGCCATCGCGACGACACCACCGGCGGACGCCCCCATCCCCTGCAGGACGCGGAAGAGCGCGAGGACCTCGACGTTCGGCGCCAGGGCGGCACCGACCGAGGCGCCGACGTGCACGGACGTCGCGATGATGAGCGGCAGGCGACGGCCCACCTTGTCGCTCCACGGGCCGACGAGCAGCTGTCCGATCGCGAAGCCGAGCGTCGTCGCCGTCAGCGTGAGCTGGACCGCACCGTCGGTGATGCCGAACTGGTCCTTGATGGACGGGAACGCCGGCAGGTAGAGGTCGATGGTGAACGGCCCGAGCGCGGTGAGGGCGCCCAGGACGAAGACGTAGACGAGTCGCTGCCTGCGGGAGAGGGAGTCTCCGGGGTGCAGGACGACCCGGAGCGAACCGGTGGTGGCGGGCGCGGTCACGAGCAGGAGTCCTTCGGCGGTGAGGGGAACGGGAAGTGATCGCGGGGTCGATCGAATCGAATCGATTCGTCCGCGGAACCATCCTACGGGTCAGGTGAGCGCTCTCGATGACCGCGCTGTGCGATTCCAGCGTGTCCCCGCACTCGGGGGAGGGTCTCGGCGCGGGCCATGCGATAGCGTCGGGTTGCCCGGGAAGCCGGGCGGAACCGGATCAGAAGGGGGTGGGCGTCATGGTGGATGCCCGGATCCTGCACACGACCGCGGCGCTCCGCGAAGCGATCATGCGGCTCGCGGCGGACCGACCCGTGTCCCGGATCACCGTGGCCGACGTCACCCGCGCCGCCGGCATCAACCGCGCGACCTTCTACTCGCACGCGGTCTCCCCCGGATCGCTGCTCGCCGACGTCCTGACGCCCGAGCTCGACCGCATCCGCGAGGACGACGCCGAGGCCCGCCGCGCCGCAGCCGACCGCGGTGCCGGGGTCGATGAACTCGCCGCCATCACCCGGCGCGGGATCAACGCCGTCGTCGAGCACGTGGTGACCCACCGCGACATCTACGCGAAGGCCCTGCCCGACCCCGAGGACGCCTCGCTGCACCGGCTGCTCGTCGACCACTTCACGGTCTCGAGCGCGCAGCACATCCGCTCGCTCGACACCGTCGACCGTCCGGAGCTCCTCGACGACGTCGCCGCCGGGTTCGTGGCGCAGGGCTTCGTCGGCGCGATCGAGGCCTGGCTGGCCGGTCCGCGCCGGGCCCGCAAGGCGCTCGTCGACACGATCGTGCTGTCGTTCCCGTCCTGGTGGCGCTGAGCCGGTCGGACCGACCGGGCTGCGGCTCCGGACGCACCACGTGACGGACGGGAGGCACGGTGCCAGCTGGCACCGTGCCTCCCGTCCGTCCTGGGTCGCGTCCGCTTACCGGCGCGCGACCTGGGTCATGCCGGTGAAGGAGACCGCGCCGAGCCCCGTGACGTCGTCGTACCCCTTGGCGGTGGTGAGCGACGTGTCGTGGTCGAGCGTGACCAGGAAGTCCTTGCCGGACGTCGCGCTCGTGTAGGCCAGGGCGATCGGCGCCTTCGGCGGCCGCACGTCGGTGAACGCCGTCGGCGCGACGCGGTCCGTCGCGTACAGCGTCGGGTTCGCGAAGCCGAGCCGCGTGTGCGTCGACTGCTGGACGAGCGCGGACAGGGCCGCGGTCAGCGGCGACGCGAGCGAGGTGCCACCGTAGGTCTCGTTCACGAAGTCCCCGACGGCGAGCGTGGAGTCGTCCGTGATCGGACGGATCCCGATCGAGAACCCGGTGTACGGGTCCGCGAGGGCCGCGAGGTCCGGCGAGACGCGCTTGCCACCGGCGAGCGACGCCGGGACGATGCCCTTCTGGTAGGCCGGCTGGTCGAAGAGCGTGCTCCGGCCACCGCCGGCACCACCACCGGCCAGGCCACCGGGGAGCGGCGTCGAGTACACGTTGCCGCGGTCGCTGCTGACGATCTGGTCGAGCACGTCGCCCCACCCGGTCTCGAACGTCTTGCGGCCGTCCTTGCCGATGCCGAGGCTCGTGCCGCCGACCGAGGTCACCCACGGGCTGGACGCCGGGAAGTCCGGCTGGGCACTGCCGAGCGCTGCCGACTCGTCGCCGTTGTCACCGCTCGAGAAGTACAGGCCGATGCCCTCGCCGGCGGCCTGGATGTGCAGGTTCTCCTGACCACGGATGCTGGCCAGCGGGACGTTCTCCCCGACGTCGCCGTAGCTGTTGCTGACGAGGTTCGCGAGGCCCTGGTCGAGGACCTTCGACATCGCGACGTCGAGACCGCCACCGCAGTTCGTGCCGCCGACGTAGAGGATCTTCGCGGCCGGGGCGACGGCGTGCACGGACTGCACGTCGAGGGTCTCCTCGCCCTGCCACCCGCTCGGCTGCTGGCAGAGCACCTGGTCGGTGAACTGCGCCGGCGACGGGATGCGCTGGGCGAAGGTCGCGCTGGTCAGCGCCGGCTCGCCGTTCTGCGCCGAGTAGCTGTTCGTGTCGTGGATGATCGACGGCGAGGCGTACGCGTCGATGATCGCCACGGTCTGGCCCTGGCCCTGGATCCCCTTCGCGGCCAGTCCGTCGACGCCGTAGGCCGAGCGGATCTGCTTCGGGACGTAGCCGCACGCGAAGGTGTGCACGCTCGTCTTCCCGTAGGCCGCCGGGACCGTCGCGGTGTGCTCGCCGTCGTACTGGGAGCACTTCGCCTGGATGCCGGTCGGGGCCGTCGCCTGCTGGCGGAGCGAGCGGGTGGGGGTCGACGACGCGGGGGTCTCCCCCTGCTGGACGAGCTCGGGGTGGGTCAGGAGCCGGCCCTGGTCGACGCTGACGCCGCTGACGAGGCCGGCGACGGCAGCCGGGAGCGTCGGGGCGGTCGACGGTGCGACGAGGGTGCGACCGGCGTGCCGGTAGGAGTGCAGCGAGGTGCCGAGCACCGAGTTCACGACCGATGCCGGGCCGCGGAACACGACGAACTCGTGGCTCGCCGGCACCGCCGTGATGCTGAGCCCCTGCGCCCGGAGGAACCCGGTCACCTGGTCGGCGTCGGCCTTCGTCGGGGCGTACTGCTTGATCCACGCAGCCGGGCTGAGCGGCTTGCGGTACCGGGCGTTCCCCGGGGTCGACACGGCGGTCGCGAGGGCCTCGGCGCCGCGCTGGTTCTGCAGCGGCAGGTAGACCTCGCCCTCGACGTCGGTGGTGGCCGCGACGGTGCCGGCGTCGTTCGCGCTCGTGGCCCAGGCCGGGGTCGAGTCCGGCAGGACCTGGCGGGTCGCGGCGTCGGCCGGACCGGCGGCGAAGAGCACCGCACCGATCGTGCACGCGGCGGTGGTGAGGGCGATCGCGGTGGTGCGCGACCGGCTCGTGGAGGGGGTGGTCCGACCGGGGGTCGGTGGGCGTCGTTGCACTTCGGGTCCTCTCGACGGGAGCCCATCGTGGTCGCGGGTCGCTGACGCGGTCCGTTCCCAGCGCTTTCGTGGGCTGCGGTGAGGTGACTGTAATGAGTGGCGGGATCGCTCGGACAGTCGGTGGTTCCACCGACGAACCATGTCACCCGTCCGGGGGGCGAAGCTGTCGCTCCCCTCAGCCGTTCCGCCCCGTCGTTGCGGGGATCGGCCCCGGCGTGCTGGGTCCCTGCCCTGAACCGGCGGGTCGGTGTTGCGCGCGGCGGGTCGGTGTTGCGTATGGCGCTGCGGCCCGCGGTCAGTCCGTCGCGGGTTTCTGGCCCCGCTGCAGCGACTCGACGACGGCGACGGACTTGCCGACCAGCGCCGCGTCCGAGTCGGTGCCCTGCACCCGGTAGTCCGAGGCGACGCCGTCACCACCGGTCCCCGACGCGGGCAACGGGTCACCGAGCGCGACCACGACGGCGCCGGCGTCGTGCGCGACCTGGATCTCACCGCTCAGCGCGGACGGATCGGCGGCCTCGACCAGGACCACCTTCGCACCGGCTCGGACGAGTGCCCGGAGCGCGGCACGCTGGTCGCCGGCCGGGTCCGTCGCGCCGGCCACCCGGACGTCGGGCTGGAACCCGGCCGAGGTCAGGTCCCGCTCGAACCGGTCCGGCAGCGCGACGCCGCCGGAGGTGGGGCCCGGCGTGGCCGCGGCGGGCAGCAGCACGACACCGACGACGGCGTGCTGGTCGAACCCGCCGTCCGAACTCGTCAGGTCCGAGCTCTCGACCGGGGTGGGCGCGTCCGACGTCGTGCCCTGGCACCCGGCCAGCACGAGCATCGAGCACACCGCCACGACGGCGGCCACGGAGCGGAGCACGACGGATCCTCCAACGGTCGATCGGTGTGCCACGCTACCCGGTCCCGCCGGTCGCCGATGCGGACACCGGCGTCGGCACCGGCCCGAGCCGGCGGACCGCGGCGATCGCCAGGACGGCGATGACGACCATCCCCGCGAAGACGAGCGGGAACGACACCGTGCCCGCGGCGCCGCCGGTGCCGATGAACAGCAGGCCGGTGACGGCCAGGCCGATGACGCTGCCCGAGGCGTCGGCGATGGTCAGGGCCGAGCTCGCGAAGCCGTCGTCGCCCTCGCGGGAGAACCGCAGCGTGAGCATCGAGGTCCGCGGGTAGATCGCGCCCATGCCGGCACCGCCCACGAACCACCCGACGACGAGCAGCCACCACGGCAGGGCCAGGGAGGCCACGGCGAGCGCGGTGAGCAGGCTGACGAGGACGAGCGCCAGGCCGACGCCGAACGTCCGGGCGGCGGTGAGCCGGGTCTCCCCCAGCCGGCCGTGCACCCAGGACGCGCCCGCCCAGCTCAGCGCCGCGACGGTGAGCGCCAGCCCGGCGGCCGATGCCGAGAGACCGTCCTTCGCCTGCAGCAGGAACGGCACGTACGCCTCGCTGCCGAAGAACGCGGCCGCGACGAGCCCCCGGAGCAGGACCACCGACGGCAGGCCCGGAGCGGCGCGGAAGGTCCCGGTGGGCAGCAGCGGACGCAGGGCGAACCAGGTGCCCACGAGCCCGACCACGACGGCCGCCACCCGGGCCCAGGCGCCGAGGTCCGGTGCGATGTTGAGCAGCAGGATCGCGACCGCGGCGGCCACCGACCACCCGATGCGGGCGCGCTGCCACGGCGGTCGGAGCGACGCCGCCGGCGGGTGCAGGCGACCGAGGGTCGGGACGAGCAGGGTGAAGGCCCCGACCGCGATCACGAGCGCCCCGGCGAAGACCCAGTGCCAGTTCCAGACGTCGGTGACGATGCCCGCCAGGGCCGGACCGACGAGTGCCGGGACCACCCAGGCGGCGGCGAACCCGGCGAACACCGGGCCGTGCAGCTCGGCGGGGAAGATGCGGGCGACGAGCACGTAGAGGACGACGTCGATCGCGCCGGCGCCGAAGCCCTCCACCAGGCGTCCGGCGAGGAAGACCTCCATCGTCGGCGCGAGCATCACCACCGCGGTCCCGACGGCGAACAGGGCGGCGGACACCCAGGCCACGACCCGGCCACCGGCCCGGTCCGTCCAGTTGCCGGCGAGCACCATCCCGGGCACGCCGGCCGCCAGGGGCGCCGCGAACGCGAGCGCGTAGAGGGTCTCACCGTCGAGGTCGCGGCTGATCTCCGGCATGACGGTCGTCATCGCCAGGTTCTGGAACGCGGCGACGGCGACGATCGCGACCATGCCGACGGTGGCGAGGGCGTACGGTCCGCTGAACAGACTCGTCCTCGTCGCCGCGATGCTCACCCGATCATCGTAGGGCGAGCCCACGACGTCGGTGGGTCAGCGGGCGAGCGCCTGCTGCAGGTCTGCGACCAGGTCGCCGGCGTCCTCGATGCCGACCGACAGCCGGACGACGTTCTCCGGCACGGCCAGCTCGGTGCCCTTCACCGACGCGTGCGTCATCTCGGACGGGTACCCGATGAGCGACTCGACGCCGCCGAGCGACTCCGCGAGCGCGAACAGCTCGGTCGACTCGGCGAACCGCCGCGCCGCCGACGGCCCGCCGGACAGCGCAACCGAGAGCATCCCGCCGAAGCCCCGCATCTGCCGGGCCGCGATCTCGTGCCCCGGGTGGTCGGAGAGCCCCGGGTAGTAGACGCGCTCGACGCCCGGCGCGGCGACGAGTGCCTCGGCGACGGCCTGGGCGTTCTGCGAGTGCCGCTCCATCCGGACCGCGAGCGTCTTGATGCCGCGGGTGGTGAGGAACGCGTCGAACGGCGACGAGATCGCCCCGGCGCCGAACTGCAGGAACTGCACCTTCGCCGCGAGCTCCTCGTCGGCGAGCACCACGGCACCGCCCACGACGTCCGAGTGGCCACCGAGGTACTTCGTCGTCGAGTACACGACCACGTCGGCCCCGAGCGACAGCGGTTGCTGCAGGGCCGGCGAGGCGAAGGTGTTGTCGACGACGACGAGCGCGCCGGCCTCGTGCCCGAGGGTCGCGAGGGCGGCGATGTCGGCGATCTTCATGAGCGGGTTCGTCGGGGTCTCCACCCAGAGCACCGTCTGCGCCGGAGCACCCTCGAGCGCGGCGCGCACCTGGTCGAGCTCGCTCATGTCCACGACGAGGAGCTCGACGCCCCACGGCACGTGCAGCCGGCTGACCAGGCGGTGCGTGCCGCCGTAGACGTCGTTGCCCATCACGACGCGGGCTCCCGGGGCGAGCACGGCACGGAGCAGGGCGTCCTCCGCCGCGAGGCCGGACGCGAACGAGTACGCGGCGACGCCGCCGTCGAGGTCGGCCAGGAGCGTCTGCAGCGAGTCGCGCGTCGGGTTGCCCGCCCGCGAGTACTCGTAGCCGTTCCGCATGCCGCCGATGCCGTCCTGCACGTACGTCGACGTGAGGTGGATCGGCGGGATGACGGCTCCGGTGGGGCCGTCCGGCTCTTGGCCGGCGTGGATGGCGCGGGTGCTGAACTCGGTCATGCGGGGCGGGTTCCTTACTCGGGAGCGGTCGGGCGACCGGTCACTCGGACAGGTAGGTGAGGAGGTCGTGGCGGGTGAGGACCGTGACGGGCTTGCCGTCCGCGACGACGAGCAGCGCGTCGACGGACTCGAGCGCCCGGCGCGCGGCCGACACGGATTCGCCGACGCCGATGAGCGGCAGCGGTTCGCCGACGAAGCCGGACAGGGCGTCCGCCATCTTCGCGGCACCGGTGAAGACCTGCTCGAGCAGGGCCTTCTCCTCGACCGCGCCGGCGACCTCGCCGATGACGACCGGCGGCTCGGCGCTCAGCACGGGCATCTGCGAGACGCCGTACTTCGTCATGATGTCGACGACCTCGCGCACGGTGTCGGACGGGTGCGCGTGCACGAGGTCCGGCAGTCGGCCGTCCTTGCCCGCGATGAGCGAGCCGACGGTCCGTTCGTCGTCCGTCTCGGCGAAGCCGTACGAGCGCATCCACCGGTCGTTGAAGATCTTGCCGAGGTAGCCGCGTCCGCCGTCCGGCAGGAGCACCACGACCACGTCGTCCTCGGTGAGGTCGCGGGCGGCGCGGAGCGCGGCGACGACGGCCATGCCGCTCGAGCCGCCGACGAGCAGCCCTTCCTCACGCGCGAGCCGCCGGGTCATCGCGAACGAGTCGGCGTCCGACACGGCGATGATCTCGTCCGGCACGCCCGCGTCGTACGCGGCGGGCCAGAAGTCCTCACCGACGCCCTCGACCAGGTACGGGCGACCGGTCCCGCCGGAGTAGACGGACCCCTCGGGGTCGGCGCCGACGATCCGGACGCGGCCGTCGGACGCCTCCTTCAGGAAGCGACCCGTGCCGGAGATGGTCCCGCCCGTGCCGACGCCCGCCACGAAGTGCGTGATGCGCTCCTCGGTGTCGCGCCAGATCTCCGGACCGGTGGTCTCGTAGTGGCTGCGCGGGCCGTTCGGGTTCGCGTACTGGTTCGGCTTGTACGCCCCGGGGATCTCGCGGACGAGCCGGTCGGACACCGAGTAGTAGGACTCGGGGTGCTCCGGGGGCACCGCGGTGGGCGTCACGACGATCTCGGCACCGTACGCCGTGAGCACGTTCCGCTTGTCCTCGCCGACCTTGTCCGGCAGCACGAACACGCACCGATAGCCGCGCTGCTGGGCGACGAGCGCGAGCCCGACGCCGGTGTTGCCGGAGGTCGGCTCGACGATGGTGCCGCCGGGGCCGAGTTCACCGGAGGCCTCGGCCGCGTCGATGATCCGGGTGGCGATGCGGTCCTTCGAGGACCCACCGGGGTTGAGGTACTCGACCTTGACGAGCACGGTCGCGCGCACCCCCTCGGTCACCCGGTTGAGCTTGACGAGCGGAGTGTCGCCGACGAGGTCGATGACGGAGTTCGCGTAACGCACCCGTCGATCCTAGGCGGCGGACACCGTCCGCGGCTGGGATGCGACGTGTGCGGACACTGCGGCCGACACCTCCTGCCGCCGCCGGTCGATGACGTCGCCCATGTCCCGCGCCAGCGCCGGGGTCCCCCGGACGATCTGGTCGAGCGCCGTGGCGGGCACGACCAGCACCGCGACCTCGGTGAGGGCGTGCGCGGTCGTGAGCAGCGCCTCCCGGGTCAACGCCGTCTGCCCGACGTAGTCGCCGGCCTCGACGCGGGTCGTGGGCAGCTCGGCGTCCTCGAACGGAACCCGCAGGTCGACGCTCCCCGACAGCACGAAGCGGACCGCGTCCGGCACCGTGCCGGCGGTGAGGATCGTCTCCCCCGCCGCGTAGCGCTCCAGCCGGGTGACCGGCGCGAGGGCCGCCACGTCGTCGCCGGTCAGGTACAGGGTCGCGGCGATCGTCTCGATCGCGGCGTCGCGCCGTTCGTCGGTGACGAAGTCGTCGGTGGTGTCGCCGTCCAGCCCCAGGCCGGCGCGCCGCGCCGCGTACCAGAGCCACATCCGGAACTGGGCGAGCGCGTCGCCCTCCTGCGACGGACCCCGGACCTCGAACGCCAGCGAGTACCCGGCGCCGCCCGTCGGGACCGCCACCGGCTGCGTGCCCGGGTACCGCTGCGGCAGGCCGGACGCGACCCGCTGGAGCAGCGCGACCACGGCCGCCGGTGGGTCGTCCGTCGTGAACGTGACATCCGTCGTGACCGGGAACGTGCCTCCCGTCCGGCTGAGGTTCGTGAACGACGCCCCGGCCAGCGACGAGTTCGGCATGATCAGGATCCCGGCGCCCGTGTCGATGTGCACCGACCGCCAGTTCACCTCGACGACCCGGCCCCGCACCCCGCCGGTGTCCAGCCAGTCACCCAACCGGAACGGCTGCTCGAAGAGCAGGAACAGGCCGGCGATGACCGGGCCGACCGCGGACTGCAGCGCGAGGCCGATGACGAGCGACCCGACGCCGAGGGCGGTGAAGATCCCCCCGACGTCGGCACCCCACACGATCTTGAACACGAGCGCCAGCCCGAGCGCGATGAGCACGATGCGGGCGATGTCCACGAAGATCGACGGGATCTTCTCGCGCCAGCTGCCCTTCCGGGCGTTCGTGAACAGCACGATGTTGAGGCCGTTCAGCACGAACACGATGATGAGGAAGCCGAGCACCGTGCCGATGACCTGGTTCACCACCGGCTTGCCCGGGTCCACCGCGTCGGTCACCTGGACGGACAGGACGAGGATCGCGATGATCGGCACGACGGCGTTCCGGAGCAGCCCCACGACCTTGTGCATCGGGTTGCCGCGACGCTCCAGGTTCGACTGCAGCTCGGTCAGGACCAGCAGCACGAGCGGCAGCCCGACGATCACGCTGATCGCCGGCCAGAACCACGCCTGCTCCCAGAACGCGGTCACGACGCCGCCCCCGAGGTGCGCTCGAGCTTCCAGATCCGCTGCGGACCGGCCTGGGTCTGCACCTCGCCGGCGTCCTGCACGCCGGCCCGGTCACCGAGCTTGTCGACCACCCGCTGCGTCGCGTAGACGCCCGGCGCCGGCGCGATGCCCTGCACCCGGTACGCCAGGCTGACGGCGTCGCCCCACATGTCGTAGACGATGCTCGACCGGCCGACGAGCCCGCTCGTGACCTGCCCGGTGTCGATCCCGGCACGCAGACCGATCTTCGCGCCGTGCTGCGCGTTGAAGCGTTCGAGCACGCCCTGCGCCTCCTCCGCCCAGTCGACGACCCGGCGCACGTTGTCCACCCGCGGCACGCTCAGCCCGCAGCTGGCGAGGTAGCCGCTGCGGGTCGTGCGGACCCGTTCGATGCCGTGCCGGCCGGCGGCCTCGTCGAGGGAGCGCCAGACGTCGTTGACGAGCGACAGCGACTCCTCCGCCGTCAGGTCCGCCGCGAACTCGTCGAAGCCGGTGATGTCGGCGTACACGACCGCGACGTCCTGGTGGTCCGCGGCGATCGTCTCGTCGCCCTGCTTGTAGCGACGGGCGACCTCCTCCGGCATCAGGGTCAGCAGCAGCGTGTCGTTCTGCCGGCGCTGCTCGTCGAGGAGGTCCTGCTTCACCTGCAGACTCCGGCTCATGTCGTTGAACGCCAGGCCGAGGTCGCCGATCTCGTCGCCGGCCTTCGTCTGCACCTCGACCCCGAGGTCACCCGAGCTCACCCGGTTCACCGCGGTCTGCAGCCGCCGGATCGGTCGGACGAACACCTGCGCGAGCAGCAGGGACAGCAGGCTGACGAGGACGATGATGCCGACCAGCGCGAGACCGATGTTCCGGGCGAAGTCGTTCACCGGCGCGAACGCCTCCGACGAGTCCATCTGCGCGACCACCACCCAGCGCAGCCCGTCGACCTCGAGCGGGGCGTAGGCGGACAGCACCTCCTTGCCCCGGTAGTCGGTCGAGATCATCGTGCCGGTCTTGCCCTGCAGCGCCCGGCTGACCGGTGTGGTGTTCACCTCCTGCAGCAGGACCGAGCCCTTGACGGCCACCTCGCGCTTCGCCGTCGCGGGGGCCGTGCCGGCCGAGACGACGTCGCGCCGGTACTGCTCCGGGTGCTGGAGCAGCTGGCGCGGGTACGACCGCATCAGGCCGTCGTCGCCGACCAGGTAGGACTCCCCGGAGTCGCCGAGGCCGTCGTCCTTCCACTGCTCGTTGCCCGTCATCACCTGGTTGATGAGGTCGATCGGCACCTGGACCGCCATCACGCCGATGATCTTGCCGTCCTCGCCCACCGGGGACATCACCCAGAGCGTCGGCACGTTGAGGCTCGGCACGTACCGGGCGAAGTCCGTCACCACGAAGTCGTCGGCGCTCGTCAGCTGCAGCGCCTGCTCGTAGCCGGTCGCCAGGTTCGAGTCGCGGTACGGGCCGTCGTCGAGGTTCGTGCCGAGGTCGGCGCCCGAGTACGCCGAGTACACGACGTCGCCGTCGGTGTTCATCAGGAGCAGGTCCTCGTACCCGGCGGACTCGACGGCCTGCTGGAAGTACGACTGGTACTCGGCGTGCGCCTTCGACCACGCGCTGCCGTCCCCGGCGTCGTCCTGCTCGATCGCCTTGTCGTAGTCGGTGAACGGCGCCGTGTACCGCGCCTGCAGGTACGCCTGCGGGTCCTCGGTCGGGGCGAACTGGTCCGGGTTCGCCGACCCGCCGCTCCGCTCGTCGAGCTGCGGCACGAAGCTGTCCCGGTACCAGGCGTCCACCTTCGCGTGGTCGTCGTCCGACACCGGACGCGACTGCAGCTCGTCCCACCCGGACTCGAACGCCTTCGTCGCGCCGATCACGCTCGCGTTGCGGGTCTGCGCCACCACGGTCTGGGTGAACTGGCCGAACGAGCGCTTCAGCTCGGTCGTGCGGCTCTCGCGGAGGGACGTCACCTGGTTGAAGGCGGCGTTCTCGAGCGAGGCTCGGCCGTTGAGGTACCCGACCACGCCCACCACCAGGGCGGCGATGATGCTCACGGCCAGGAGCATCACGAGGAGCTTCGACTGGATGTCCAGGCTCCCGCTCGTGAGGAACGCACGGAACTTCCCCCTCCGCCGCGGCGCGTCGTCGACGACGCGAGGAGCGCCGGGGCTCGCCGGGCCCGTGGGAGGGATGGGGTCGGACGGTGGGACAGCTGTCACTTCGGACTCCGCTCAGGGCACGGGGTGCTCGCGATCGTGTTCGCGCTCTCTGGACAACTCGTACCACTCCGGCACCGCTCGCGTCATCGTCGGTGCCGTTTTCGTGCCGGTCTGGAGGCGCGTGGCGGCGCCGACCCGCGCCTCCAGGCCGGCACGTGGTGCGTCGGGACGTGAGCCGCTCGCGCGTCGTGCGCCGCTGGCGCTCGCGCGTCGGGACGCGCTCGTGCGTCGCGCCGCGCCGCGCGCTGCGTCAGCTGCCGAGTGCGTCCGCCGGGGCGTTCTGCTGGCGGTGCAGCATCGCGTAGATGCCGTCGCGGCCGAGCAGTTCCTCGTGACTGCCCTGCTCGACGATCTGGCCGTGGTCGAGGACGAAGATGACGTCCGCGTCGCGGATCGTCGACAGCCGGTGCGCGATCGAGATCGTCGTCCGCCCCGCCGCCGCGGTGTCGAGCGCCGTCTGCACCACGCGCTCCGAGATGGAGTCGAGCGCACTCGTGGCCTCGTCGAGGACGAGCACCGGCGGGTCCTTCAGCAGCACCCGCGCGATCGCGATGCGCTGCTTCTCGCCGCCGGACAGTCGGTACCCGCGCTCCCCCACGACGGTGTCGTAGCCGTCCGGGAACGACGCGATCGTCTCGTGGATGTTGGCCGCCCGTGCCGCCTGCTCGAGCTCCTCGTCGGTGGCGTCCGGCTTCGCGTAGCGCAGGTTGTCGCCGATCGTGGCGTGGAAGAGGTAGGTCTCCTGGGAGACGATGCCGACGTGGCGCATGAGGTCCTCGTGCACGATGTCCCGGACGTCCTGCCCCGCGAACCGGACCGACCCCGCCGTCGCCTCGTACAGCCGCGGCACCAGGTACGACACCGTGGTCTTGCCCGCGCCGGACGGGCCGACGAACGCCGCGAACTGGCCGGGCTGCAGCTCGAACGACACCCCGCGGAGGGTCGGCTTGTCCGCCTCGCCGTCGGGGTAGGTGAACGTGACGTCGTCGAACGCCACGTGTCCGACGCGGGACTCGTCCACCGGCTTCGCGGTCGGCGAGTCCGTGATCGCCGGCTGCAGGTCCATGTACTCGAAGATGCGGGCGAACAGCGCACCGGAGGTCTGCAGGTCGAGCACCACGCGGAGGAGCCCGACGGTCGGGAACAGCAGCCGCGACTGCACGGTCGTGAACGCCACGATCGTGCCCGCGGTGATCGGGACGTCGCCGATGATGAGGAACGCGGCGACGACGTAGATGATCGCCGGGATGATCGACAGGAAGATCTGCACGATCGCGAAGAACCACTGCCCGGACATCTGCTGGCGGACCTGCAGCCGGATCTGGTTCCGGTTCTCGGCGCCGTACCGCTGGGTCTCGCTGCGCTGCTGGTTGAAGCTCTTCGCGAGGAGGATGCCGGAGACGCTCAGCGCCTCTTGCGTGATCGCGGTCATGTCCGACAGCGACTCCTGCGTCTCGCCGGCGATGCGCGCGCGGACCTGTCCGACGCGGCGCTGCGCGATGACGAGGAGCGGCAGCAGGACGACCGCCACCAGGGTCATCTGCCAGCTCAGCAGCAGCATCGCGACCACGGCGGCGATCACCGTGACGGTGTTGCCGAGCACGGACGAGATGGTGTTGTTCAGGACGCTCGCGACCCCGCCGACGTCGTTCTGCAACCGCGACTGGATGACGCCGGTCTTCGTGCGGGTGAAGAACGCGAGCTCCATCCGCTGCAGGTGCCCGAACAGCCGCATGCGCATCGAGCCCATGACCTTGTTGCCGACCGTCGCGGTGAGGTATGTCTGCCACACGCCGACCCCGGCGCTCGCGATCCACAGCGCGACCATGGCGCCGACGAGCTCGTAGAGCACCGGCAGGTTCGGGCCGCCGGACTTCGGGAAGAGCCCGAGGTCGAAGGCCTTCTGCGTCAGGAGCGGCGGGATGACCGAGATCGCGGCGCCCACCAGGACGAGCACCACGGTCAGCATGATCGCCTTCCGGTGCGGCACGAACAGCCCGGAGATGCGCTTGACGAGGTTCGGGATCCGTGGCGCCTCGGCATTGGCGGCCTTCTGTGCCGCGAAGTCGCCGCTCGAGATGCGGCCGCCACCGCGGCCACCACCACCGCCGCCGCCGCGCATCCCGCCGCCGTGCATGCTCATGGAGCCAACCTAGCCCCGGGGTGGGACATCGGCGGTCCCGGCTCATTTGACCCTGTTCAGGGGGCATGCGACCATTTCCCGTCCCCATCCCCGCACCACTCGAGGTCCCATGACGTCCGCGTCCACCCGCCCCACGTCCCTCCGCACGCAGCTCGCCCGCCGCAAGCCGATCGAGCAGCTGCAGGCCGAGGCCTCGGCGGGGGTGGACGGCGAGCCGCTCCGGCGCTCGCTCGGGGTCTGGCACCTGACGATGATCAGCGTCGGGGCGACGCTCGGCACCGGGATCCTGGTCGTCCTCGGCACCGCCGTGCCGCTCGCCGGACCCGCCGTGTGGATCTCGTTCGTGGTCGCCGGGATCGCCGCCCTGCTGTCCGCACTCTCCTACGCCGAGATGGCCGGAGCGGTGCCGACGTCCGGGTCGAGCTACTCGTACACCTACGCCACGATGGGCGAGGGCATCGCCTGGGTGTGCGGCTGGTGCCTCGTGCTCGAGTACGCCGTGTCGGTCGCCGCCGTCGCGGTCGGCGCGAGCGAGTACGTCGACGAGACCCTCCGGGTGTTCGGGCTGCACCTGCCCGCCGCACTGTCGGCGCCTCCTGGTGACGGCGGCGTGGTGAACCTGCCGGCCGCGGTCCTGGTGCTCCTCGCGACCGCGATCCTGCTGCCCGGCGCGCGGGAGAGCGCCTGGGTGAACACCGTCATGGTGCTCGTGAAGATCGCCCTGCTCGTGTTCTTCGTCGTGGTCGCGTTCTCGGCGTTCCAGACGCAGAACTTCGAACCGCTCGCGCCGATGGGCGCCGCCGGGGTCACGGCCGCGGCGTCGCGCCTGTTCTTCTCGTACATCGGGTTCGACGCCGCGTCCACCGCGGGCGAAGAGGCGAAGAACCCCCGCCGCGACCTCCCCCGCGCCATCATCGGGTCGATCGCGCTGATCACCACGCTCTACATCCTGGTCGCGATCGCCGCGATCGGAGCTCGGCCGTGGACGGAGTTCTCGTCGTCCGAGGCCTCGCTCGTGCGCATCGTCGTCGACGTCACCGGCCAGCCCGTCGTGGCGCTCGTGTTCTCGATCGGCGCCGTCGTCGCGATCGCCAGCGTCGTCCTCACCGTGCTCTACGGGCAGACCCGCATCCTGCTGACCATGGCGCGGGACGGCCTCGTGCCGAGGGTCTTCGGCAAGGTGTCGCGCCGCACCGGCACGCCGATCTGGAACACCCTCATCATCGGGCTCGTGGTCACCGTGGTCGCCGCACTCGTACCGCTCGGCGAGCTCGCCGACGCGACGAGCATCGGCACCCTCGTGGCGTTCGCCCTCGTCAACGTCTCCGTCATCGTGCTCCGGCGCACCCAGCCCGGACTCGAGCGCTCCTACCGCGTGCCGCTGTTCCCCGTCGTGCCGATCGTCGGCGCGCTCTGCTGCGTGCTCCTCGCGGTGTTCCTCGGCATCGGGACCTGGATCGCCTTCGGCATCTGGATGGTCGCTGGCGCCGCGCTCTACCTGGCCTACGGCCGCCGCCACAGCACGCTGCGCTGACGCGCCCGCGCCCGCACGCCCGCGCCCGCCCCCGCGCCCGGCCCGCCCCGTCCCTCGCCGTCCGTCCCGGTTTCGCGAAAGCGACAGTTGGCCCCGGAACTCCCGCGCACAACTGTCGCTTTGCCGGGAGGAACGGGGCCGGTTCCGCGAGATCTGTCGCTGCAGCGAGTCGGCCGGGGAACGCGCGGGGCGCCCCCTCCTCACCGACACGGGACACCGTGCTGCCGGAGATGCTCACGAAGGCGCTCCGGATCGGCACAGTGTGCCCAGTGCACACGCACGAAACCGTTGACCTCCCGACGGCTCCGGATCCGGTCTTCGCGCTGCTTCTCGACCCACACGGCTTCGGCGCCGCTGCGGCCGTGCAGCATCGCCGGGTCCTCGTACTTCTGCCGACCGTCGAACTCGATCACGATGCCCTGCCGCGGGAGCCAGAAGTCGACCCGGTCGACGGCGCCGTCAACGCCGACGAACTCGTGCTGCGGTTCCATGTCCGGGCACCCGAGTTCCGCCGCCCGGGCTGCGAAGTAGGACTCGCCCACCGACTCGCGGCGAGCATCGCAGATCTCCAACGCGTGCTCCAGGCGGACCGCGCCCCATGGACCGGCAGCGATCGCCAGGCACTCGAGGTCCTCGTGCCGGACACCGCTGCGGAGCGCGTGGTCCAGCCAGACGACCGCCGCGGACAGTGATCCCCGTCGGGCGAGCTCGATCGTCGTCTGTGCGAGCGAGGTGAACTCGACACCGTGGAATCGCCGCTCCGAGACGACCGGCGACCCGGCGTGCATCGTCAGCCCGGCGCGTCGGAGATCGTGCTCCAACCCGGGCAGGATCGCGTGGACGCGCTCCGGCCACGGGTCGAGACGAGGAGCCCCGAGGATCGCAGCCGCCGAGTCGAGCGACCACACAGCGCCTCGGCGGAGCAACGGGAGCGCGGCCCGCATGCGGACGAGGTGTCGGCTCCGGCCGTCGAGCGCGTCCCATCCCGACCGTTCGACGTAGACACCGTGGCGTACGCGGACGAGTTCGCCGGCCAGCTTGCGGCGCTGCAGCTGTCGTGCGGCCGCGCGGTCGAGACGGTTCGTCCGGAACAGCGCGATGGAGTTGGCGGGATGCATGGCAGCACTCTGTCGCCCAGCGCAAACCAATGTCGGCGACGTTCGGCGATCTGTGGACAACCCCCGTGCCTCCAGGCCGTCGTGCGGCGCTGCCAAAGCGACGTATCTCCGGAAGTAGGCGCCTTCAGGGGCACCGAAGCGACAGAAGGCTGCCGTCGTTCCGGGGTTATCTGTCGCTTTCGCGAAAGCGACAGAAGGGCCGGCCGGCGCCCCGCACACGACGAAGGCCGCCACCCCCGGAGGGGCAGCGGCCTTCGCGCGAAAGGAGCTACTTACGCGAGCTCGATCGTGGCGCCGGCGGCCTCGAGGGCCTCCTTCGCCTTGTCGGCCGTCTCCTTGTTGACACCCTCGAGGATCTTGGCGTCAGCGGTCTCGACGAGCGCCTTGGCCTCACCGAGGCCGAGCGACGTCAGGCCACGGACCTCCTTGATGACCTGGATCTTCTTGTCACCAGCGGACTTGAGGACGACGTCGAACTCGGTCTTCTCCTCAGCGGCCTCGGCCGGGGCACCGGCAGCGGCCGGGGCGGCAGCGGCGACCGGGGCGGCCGCGGTGACCTCGAAGACCTCTTCGAACTTCTTCACGAAGTCCGAGAGCTCGATGAGCGTGAGCTCCTTGAAGGCCTCGATGAGCTCGTCCTGCGAAAGCTTCGCCATGATTTTCTCCTACTACTAGCTAGTACGTGTGGTTGTGGAACGCGTGCCCGATCAGGCCGCGGACTCCTGCTTCTCGCGAAGGGCGTCCACGGTGCGGACGGCCTGCGAGAGGGGTGCCTGGAACAGGTACGCAGCACCGAACAGCGAGGCCTTGAAGGCGCCGGCGAGCTTGCCGAGCAGAACTTCACGGGACTCGAGGTCGGCGAGCTTGTCCACCTCGGTCGCGGAGAGCGGGTTACCGTCGAAGTAACCACCCTTCACCACGAGCTCGGGGTTCGCCTTGGCGAATGCACGCAGCGACTTCGCGACGGCGACGGTGTCACCGTGGACGAAGGCGAGAGCGGACGGACCGGCGAGCTCGTCGTCGAACGACGAGATGCCGGCGTTGTTCGCCGCGATCTTGGTCAGCGTGTTCTTCACCACGGCGTACGTGGCGTGCTCACGGATCGAGTTGCGGAGCTCCTTGAGCTGCGCGACCGTGAGACCGCGGTACTCGGTGAGCAGAACGGCGTTCGAGCTCCGGAAGGACTCCGTGAGCTCGGCGACCGCAGCTTCCTTGTTCGCCATGGTTCTCCTTGGGGTTTCTTGCCGGTAGCCCCAGGTCCCCTGGACTGTGGTGAACACAGCCCCCAGGACTGTGGTGAACACAGCCCACACACGAAAAAAGCTCCGGCGCAGAGGCTCGGAGCTGCTTCCACCAGAAGGCGGGAGTGGTTCGGAACACCTGCGCGGGATGCCCCTCGTGAGAGAGGACCTTCGGTCCACATGCGAGCATGCGAACATCCGGCGGTCTTTGGCTTCGAGAACTGTACCAGATGCTCTGGACGTCACCAAACAGCGGACGGGAGGCGCGGTGCGGGCCCGCCCCGCGCCTCCCGTCCGACGGTCCGTCAGCCCAGTGCCGCCGGCTGCGCGACCGGCAGGTGCACCGTGAACACGGTGTCGCCCGGCTCGCTCCGCACGTCCACGGACCCGCCGTGCGCCTGCACGACCGCGTCCACGATCGCGAGCCCGAGGCCCGTCGACCCGGCGGTCCGCGATCGCGAGCTGTCCGCACGGGCGAACCGCTCGAACAGCTTCGGCAGGAACTCGGGGTCGATGCCCTGCCCCGTGTCCCGCACGGTCAGGTCGACGCCGCCCGCGACGGGCGTGATGCCGACGGTGATCCGGGTGCCGTCCGGGGTGTGCGTGCGGGCGTTCGTGACCAGGTTCACGATGACCTGGTGCAGCCGCGCGGCATCGCCGACGACGACCACGGGCGAATCGGGGACGTCGACCTCGATCGGGTGGTCGGGCGACGCGGCGTGGGCGTCGTTCACGGCGTCGAACACGAGCCCGGTCAGGTCCACGTCGTCGAACTGGACCTCGCGGCCCTCGTCGAGGCGGGCGAGGAGCAGCAGGTCCTCGACCATCGACGTCATCCGGATCGACTCCGACTCGATCCGGCTCATCGCGTAGACGACGTCCTGCGGCAGGTCCCCGCCCATCCGTCGGGTGAGTTCGGCGTAGCCGCGGACCGACGCGAGCGGGGTGCGGAGCTCGTGCGACGCGTCGGCGACGAACTGGCGCACCTTCTGCTCCGAGCGTTCGCGGGCCTGCATGGCTCCGGCGATGTGCCCGAGCATCCGGTTGAAGGCGCTGCCGACCCGACCGACCTCGGTGCGGGGGTCGGTGTCGGGGACGCGGACGTCCTGCAGCGCGTCGCTCCGCTCGAGCGGCATCCGTGCGACCGTCGACGCGGTCTCGGCGACGCGTTCGAGCGGGCGGAGGGAACGGCGGACGACCAGGGCGGCGACGATCGACGCAGCCAGCAAAGCGATGCAGAGGACGACGACCACAACCCAGAAGAGCGACCAGACGTTCGCGTCGACGGGCCTCATCGGCAATCCGACGACGAGCACAGCCGGCCCGACGGTGACGGCTGCCAGGCGGTACCGACCGATGCCGGAACCGAGGTCGACGGTCTGCGGCTCAGCACCGACTCGTACCTGTCCGAGGGCGTCGGCGCTCGACTGGGGGATCCCGCTGGGCCGTCCGTAGTCGTCGAGCAAACTCGCTACGATCACCTGGCCGTCTACGAAATACGCCGTGAGCGTGCCAGCCGCCTGGCCCGACGGACGAGACAGGTCTATTCCGGGCTGCCCCGACTGGTTCTGCTGCAAGTAGCGCTGCGCACGGTGGGTCGCGCTCGTGATCTGCTGGTCGATCGCCCCGGTCTGGATCGACGCGAGCGCGATGATGCTGCCCGCGCCGATGACCGCGCTGACCGCGACGACGAGGGCGACGATGCTCAGGACGAGCCGGCGCCGGAGGGTCACGAGGTGGGCTTGATGACGTACCCGACGCCGCGCACCGTGTGGATCATCGGGGTCTCACCGGCGTCGATCTTCTTGCGCAGGTAGGAGATGTAGATCTCGACGACGGACGACTTGCCGCCGAAGTCGTACGACCAGACGCGGTCGAGGATCTGCGCCTTCGACAGCACACGACGCGGGTTGCGCATGAGGAAGCGGAGCAGTTCGAACTCGGTGGCGGTCAGCTCGATGGACCGGCCGGCACGGGACACCTCGTAGGACTCCTCGTCGAGCACCAGGTCGCCCACGACGATGCGGGAGTCCCCGGCTTCGGAGACGGAGATCTGCGAACGGCGGATGAGCCCACGGAGGCGCGCCACGACCTCCTCCAGCGAGAACGGCTTCGTGACGTAGTCGTCGCCGCCGGCGGTGAGTCCGGTGACGCGGTCCTCGACGGAGTCCTTCGCGGTGAGGAACAGCACCGGGGTGTCGTCGTTGTTCTGGCGGAGCCGGCTGAGCACCTGCAGGCCGTCGAGGTCCGGCATCATCACGTCGAGCACCATCGCGTCCGGCTTCCACTCGCGCGCCGTCGTGAGTGCGTCCTGGCCGCCGTTCGCGCTCTTCACGTCCCAGCCCTCGTACCGGAGCGCCATGGAGAGGAGGTCGGTGAGGCTGGCTTCGTCGTCGACGACGAGGATGCGCAACGGGGTTCCGTCGGCACGCGTGAGGCGCGGGGCTGCTGCAGGCTGGGAAATGGTCACGTCTTCGAGTATCGAGAGATTCCTATGAGGCGTCTGTGGAGCGCCCCTCTGCCGTCTGTGGGTTGCCGAGGACGCGCACGGACACTCGTCCGTAGGTTCGAGGAATGCTGCGTTCCTCGGCCTGGCCGCCCTCTGCCCGTCACGTCGACAGCGCCCGGATCGAGGAGCAGGCCGGGAGGCACGGCTCGTCCCCGGCGGACCGTCTCGCCGTCGCGCAGACGGTCGCCACCACGGCGTCGGTCCTGTCCGCGGGGACCGCCGGCTCGTGCTTCGCGACGCTCGCGGCGATCGCCGCGGCCGACGTCACGACGGCGCGGACGGTCGAGCCGCACCTGGACGCGCTCGGCATCCTCGCGCAGGCCGGGGTGGCCGTGCCGGCGGGGTCGACGTGGGGCGTGTTCGCCGCCGAGGGGCCCGGTGTCCGGCTGACGGCCTCCGGCGGCACGTCCGATGGTGCGGTCGTGCTGGACGGGACGAAGCCCTGGTGCTCGCTGGCCTCGACGCTCTCCCACGCGCTCGTCACCGCACACGTGTCCGCGGACGGAGGGGCCGAGCGGCAGCTGTTCGCGGTCGATCTCCGTCAGCCCGGCGTGACCGTGCACGACGAGGCCTGGGTCGCCCGGGGCATGCCGGACGTGCCGAGCGGCCCCGTGGACTTCGCCGGCGTCCGTGCCGAACCGGTCGGCGGTCCAGGCTGGTACCTCCGGCGCCCGGGGTTCGCGTGGGGCGGGATCGGCGTCGCGGCGTGCTGGTGGGGCGGCGCGGTCGGCCTCGCCCGGGTGCTCCGTGCGCTGGCTGCCGACCACCCCGACTCCGAGTTGCTGCAGGCGGCGCTCGGGGCCACCGTCGCCGACCTCGCCGACGCCGAGGACGCCCTGGCCGACGCGGCGGCACGGATCGATGCACCCGACCCCGACGGCACCGACTGGTCCCTCCTCGCGCAGCTCGTCCGGTCGCGGGTCCGCCGCGCGGTCGACGCCGTGCGCTCCCGGGTGGTCGCGACGATCGGCCCCGGTCCGCTGACCACCGACCCGGCGGTCGCCGCGCGGGTGGCCGACCTCGAGCTCTACGTGCTGCAGGACCACGGCGACCGCGACCTGGCGCGCATCGGCCGGAAGGTCCTGGCCGGCGAGGGCGGTGTCGCGTGGTGAGCTTCGACCACCGCGAGCCGGGCACGGACCCCGCGGCCTGGACCCGGTCGACCGCCGGGGTGACGGCAGCGCCGGTGACCCTCGACGGCATCGGCTCCGTGGTCGTGGTCGCACCGCACCCGGACGACGAGACGCTCGGTGCCGGCGCGCTCGTCGCCACGGCGGCGGACGCCGGTGTCCCCGTGCACGTGCTGCTCGTCACGCGCGGCGAGGGGTCACACCCGGACTCGCCGACGACCACCCGCGACGACCTCCGGAGGATCCGCGAGGACGAGTTCCGGACCGCGCTCCGGGTCCTGCACCCCGCGGCGAGCGCCACCGTCCTCGACGTGCCCGACGGCGGGCTGCGCGAGCACCCCGACGTGCTCCGCGACGCCCTGGCCGCACGGCTCGCCGGGGCGTCGCGCCCGACGCTCGTGGTGGCACCCTGGCGCGGCGACGGTCACCGCGACCACCGCATCGCGGGCGAGGTCGCCGAGGCGGTCGTGGAACGGTCCGCGGGCGCCGAGCTGCTGACCTACCCGATCTGGGCCTGGCACTGGGACGACCCGGACGCGTCGGCGATGCCCTGGGACCGCGCGCGGGTGCTCGCGGTGCCGGCCGACGTCCTCGACCGGAAGCGGCGGGCCCTCGACGCGTACCGGTCGCAGACGCACCCGCTCTCGCCGGCTGCCGGTGACGAGGCGATCGTCGACGAGCGGCACGCCGCGCACCACCTCCGCTCCGTCGAGTGGTTCTTCGCCCCGGGCGGGGACTCCGCGTCGGCGACGGCGGCGTCCCGCTCCCGGGAGTCCTTCGACGCCCACTACGAGCGGAAGCCCGAGGGATGGGACTTCGAGGGCTCGTGGTACGAGCGGCGGAAGCGTGCCGTGACCCTGGCGGCGCTCCCCCGCGAGCGGTACCGCTCGGCGCTGGAGCTCGGCTGCGCGACCGGGGTGCTGACGGCGGCGCTCACCGAGCGGGCCGATGACGTGCTCGGCACCGACATCTCCGCCGCACCACTCGAACGCGCGCGCCACCGTGCGCCGGCGGCCCGATTCGTGCAGGCCGCGCTGCCGTCGGAGTGGCCGGCCGGTCGGTGGGACCTCGTCGTGATGTCCGAGGTCGGCTACTACCTGTCTTCCGCGGACCTCGACGCGACGATCGACCGCGTGCTCGCCTCGCTCGACGACGACGGTGTGCTGGTGGCGTGCCACTGGCGGCACCCGGACGACGAGGCGGTGTCGAGCGGCGACGTCGTGGACGGACGGCTCGCCGAACGGTGGCCGCGACCGGCGCTCGTCCGGCACGTCGAGGAGGACTTCGTGCTGAGCGTGTTCCCCGGCCCCGCCGTGGTGTCGGTGGCGACGGCCGAGAGGCTGACCCCGTGAGCCTCCCCGCCCGCATCGACGTCGTGGTCCCGGCGCACGACGAGGAGGACGGGATCGCCGGGTGCGTGCAGGCGCTCGCCGTCGCCGTCCGGGTGCTCGCACGCACCCACCCGGACGTCGCGGTCGCCGTCACGGTCGTCCTCGACGGGTGCACGGACGACACCGGTGCCGTCCTCCGGGCAGCGGCGGCGGGCGATCCGCTGTGGTCCGACGGCGCCGACCTCCAGGGCCGCACGGGTGTTCCCCTCGACGTCGTGGCGACCGAGCGGCTCGGCGTCGGCCGGGCTCGTGCCGTGGGCACCACCCGGGCCCTGGCGTCCGGTCCGGAACCGTCGGCCCGGTGGCTCGCGCACACGGACGCCGACTCCCGGGTCGACCCCGGGTGGCTCGTCCAGCAGGTCGAGGCCCACGACGCCGGTGCGCACGTGCTCGTCGGGGCGGTCGTGCCGGACCCGGACGACCTCGACCCCGTGGTGCTCGCCCGCTGGCTGCACGCCCACCCGCCGGGGTCGACGCTCGGCCACGTGCACGGTGCGAACCTCGGGCTGCGCGGGGACGTCTCCCTCGCGCTCGGCGGCTTCGACCCCGTGCCCGAGCACGAGGACGTGCGCCTGGTGGAGCGCGCCCGCGCCCTCGGGTTGGACGTCCGCGCCACCACCGACCTGCCCGTGGTGACGAGCGGGCGATTCGACGGTCGGACCCCGGGCGGGTACGCCGAGCACCTGCGGATCACCTACGGCGACGCGAGTTGATCGGCGCATAGCAACCCCATAGCCACGCGCAGTGCCGGTGATAACCGCGCTGCCTAGGTTCTCCTCCGTCGGCCCCGCCGTGCGCTCTGCACGGCCGGTGACCCCAGCCGGCCACCACCGAGGAGAACCATGTTCCTGACCTACCTCAGGCGAGAACTCACGAACCGCAAGAAGCAGACCGTCATCATCGCGATCGGCATGGCGCTCGCCATCGCACTCGTGGTCATCGTGTCCTCGATCGCGGGCGGCGTGCAGGCCGCACAGGCGAGCGTGCTGCAGTCCGTGTACGGCGTCGGCACCGACATCACCGTGACGAAGACCGAGACCCCGAGCGCGTCGAGCACCGGTCGGCCGAGCTTCGACTTCGGCAGCCAGAGCGGCTCCGGCAGTGGCAGCGGCTCGACCGACCTGTCGCAGTCCCGCCTCGCCGTCACCCGCGGCACGAGCACCCTCAGCGCGTCCGACGTCACGACCGTCACGGGCACGAGCGGCGTGAAGGCCGCGACCGGCGTGCTCACCCTCGAGAACAGCACGTTCTCCGGGCAGGTGCAGCAGCAGTCCGACAGCGGATCGAGCAGCGGCTCGAGCAGCAGCACCACCGAGCGGGCACCGTCGACCGGCGGCACCGAGGGCGGCCGCGGCTTCGGTGGCGGGTCCTTCAGCGTCGACTCCTTCACGGTCACGGGCATCCCCGTCACGGGCGACACGGTCGGGCCGCTGACGAGCACCGAGCTCACGAAGGGCCGTACCTTCACGTCCGCCGACGCCGGCAAGGACGTCGTCGTGCTCGACGCCACCTACGCGAAGAGCGAGTCGAAGGCCGTCGGTGACACCCTGTCGATCGGCGGGAAGGACTTCGAGGTGATCGGACTCGTCTCCTCGACCGGTTCGTCGTCGACCACCGGCTCGAACACCTACGTCCCGCTCGACACCGCGCAGGCCCTGGCCGACCTCGACGGCAAGGTGACCTCGATCTACGTGTCCGCGGAGTCCTCCGCCGACGTCGACACGATCAAGTCCGCCCTGCAGAAGCAGCTGACCAGCGCGACCGTCTCCACCGAGTCCGACCTGGCGTCGAGCGTCTCCGGATCGCTGAGCACGGCCTCCACCCTGGTCTCGAACCTCGGCAGGTGGCTGTCGATCGTCGTCCTCGCCGCGGCGTTCCTCATCGCGATCCTCTTCACGATCTCCGGCGTCACCCGGCGCACGCGTGAGTTCGGCACCCTGAAGGCGATCGGCTGGTCGAACGGGCGCATCACCCGCCAGGTGGCCGGCGAATCCCTCGTGCAGGGGATCATCGGTGGGGTCATCGGTGCCGCCGTGGGGCTCCTCGGCATCCTCGTGGTGAACGTCATCGCCCCGACGATCTCGGCGAGCGCGTCGACCACCACGAACCGCGGGCCCGGTGCTGGCGGCGGGGTGCCCGGCGGTGCCGCGACCGCAGCGGCCGGCAGCGGCACCACGGGCGGTGCCCCGGCCGGTGGGTTCGGCGGCGGGGGGAGCACGGCGAGCACGACCGACGTCGTGCTGCACGCCCCGGTCACGGTCGAGGTGATCCTGCTCGCGATCGGGCTGGCGATCCTCGGTGGCCTCATCGCCGGCGCCCTCGGCGGCTGGCGCGCGAGCCGGCTCCGTCCGGCCGAGGCCCTGCGGAGCGTGGCCTGATGTCCGATCCCTCATCGACCCGCGCACCCGAACCGACGACAGGAGCCACCGTGACCCGAGCCGACCTGACCCGAACCGACCTGACCAGCGCCGACGCTGCCGAGACCAACGCGACCAAGGCGACCAACGCGACCAGTGCCGCGACCGCAGCGTCCACGGCGGAGGCGAGCCGCGCCTCCAGTCCGATCTACCGACTGCAGAACGTGAGCAAGACGTACAAGCAGAAGAACCGGACCGTCACCGCGCTGACCAACGTCGACGTGGTGATCCCGCAGGGGCAGCTCGTCGCGATCCAGGGTCCGACGGGCGGCGGCAAGTCGACCCTGCTGCAGATGCTCGGGGCGCTCGACCGGCCGAGTGCCGGCTCGATCCATCTCGGCGAGCAGGACGTCGCGAAACTCGGTGACCGCGCACTGACCGACCTGCGGGCGACCGAGATCGGCTTCGTGTTCCAGAGCTTCAACCTCATCCCGACGCTGACGGCGCTCGAGAACGTGGAGACCGCGTTCGCCGGGTCGCTGGCGAACCGCTCCCGGGCCGAGGTCCGGTCACGGTCGACGGCGGCGCTGCAGGAGGTCGGGCTCGGTGAACGACTCGACCACCTGCCCGCGGAGCTCTCCGGCGGGCAGCAGCAGCGCGTCGCGATCGCCCGGGCCCTCGTGAAGAACCCGAGCGTGCTGCTCGCCGACGAACCGACCGGCGCGCTCGACGAGGCCACCCGCGACGAGATCATGGGCCTCATCGAGAAGCAGTGGAAGGAGCGCGGGCTGACCGTGGTCATCGTCACGCACGACTCGTGGGTCGCGAAGCGCGCCGAGCGCCGGCTGCACATCAAGCAGGGGCAGGTCCGCGAGGTCTAGTCCGGCGGCCGGTCTCCCCCTCGCGCGCAGCGACGGTCCACGCCCTCCGGGGCCAGTGGACCGTCGCTGCGCGCGTGCGTTCGCGGGTGGCTACCGCGCGACCGGGTAGTCGCAGTAGGCGAACCACGTCGAGTCCGGCGCCCACGGCGGCACGTTGACCGTTCCCTGGCCGCCCTCGAGTGCGACGAGGATCTCCGGCAGCACCGCGATCCGAGCACCGCGGACCAGGCTGCCGGGTAGCAGCCGCAGTTCGACCGGGTGGTCCGCCGGGTGCCCCTGCACCCCGGGCTCGTAGGACAGGTACAGCAGGTGCGCGGCGTCCGGGGACAGGTGCGGGAACCAGTTCACCCGGTCGTCGTTCGTGAGCCGGACGGGGTCGTCGGCACCCGGCCGGAGGGTCGCGAGCTGCGCCGTCCCCGGGGTGAAGCGCTCGGTGTTCCAGAGCAGCGTGCCGTCCGCCGCGATCGTGCAGCCGTCGTCCGGGTGCTCGTCGCGCGTGACGAAGGCGGTCTCGCCCGTCGTCGCGTCGACCATCGCCACCTCGGTCGTCCAGACGCCGTCCTCGGACAGCTCCCCCACGATCGCCGCGAGGGACGATCCGTCCGGTGCGATGCCGTGCAGGTAGTACTTCCGCTTCACCGGCAGCGCCGCCGCCGCGTCGGTGACCTGCGACGTGGCACCACCCGCCGGCAGCGGCACGCGGTACAGCTCGCCGTTGCGGGCGCTCACCACGATCGACGCGCCCGACGGGTCGAGCACGTGGTCGTTGTTGATCTCGTCGACGCCGTCCATCGGCACCGGGACCAGCGCGGACTCGTCGAGCACGGTGTCGCCGTCCGCCGCCGGCAGCCGGAGCAGCCAGAGGTCGCCGTTCCCGTTGAGCACGAGGGTGTCGGCGTCGAGGACGTTCGGCGCCTCGACGAGCACCGTGCGGGACTCGAACACGAGGCGGCTCGAGCGGGCCTCGACGTCGTACACGTGCACGCGGCTGGTCTGGCCGGGCAGCAGTTGCCGCCCTCGGGTCTCGGTCATGCGTCCATCCTGTCGGTTCGGGCGGGGCGGTCGGGCGGCGGGCGGCCCGGGCGGCGGGCCGGGCGGGCGGGTGAGGAACACGAAAGCGACAGATCCCCGCCGAATCCTGGCGGGCATCTGTCGCTTTCGCGAGCGGAACGGGTCGAACGGATGGAACGGGTGGAACGAGCGGAACGGGTGGAGCCGGTGGAACGAGCCCGCCTACTTCACCGCGCCGGCCGTCAGCCCGGCCACGAACTGCCGCTGCACGATGAGGAACGCGGCCACGACCGGGATCGACACGACGAGCGACGCCGCCATCACCTGGTTCCAGTACACGTTCGTCTGCGTCGAGTACTGCTGCAGACCGACCGCCAGGGTGGAGCCGAGCCCGTTCGTCATGACCGAGGCGAAGAGGACCTCACCCCAGGCCGTCATGAACGAGTAGATCCCGACCGCCACCAGACCCGGACGGGCCGACGGCAGGATGACCCGGAAGAGGGCACCCATCGGACCGGAGCCGTCGACCATCGCGGCCTCGTCGAGCTCACGCGGGATGGTCTCGAAGTAGCCCGCGAGCATCCAGATCGAGAACGGCAGCGTGAACGTCAGGTACGTGATGATCAGGCCGAGCCACGATCCCACGAGCTGGATGCCGAGCGCGTTGCCGAGGTTCGTGAAGATGAGGAACAGCGGCAGCAGGAACAGCACGCCCGGGAACATCTGGGTGGAGAGCACCGCGGTGGTGAAGGTGCTCTTGCCCTTGAAGTTCCAGCGCGAGACACCGTAGGCGGCGAACGTGGCGATGATCAGCGAGAACACCGTCGCGACCGTGCAGACCACGAGCGAGTTGATGAAGTACCGGCCGAGCGGCACCGTCGACCACATGTCGATGAACGGCTGGAAGGTGATGTTCGTCGGGATCCACGTGAAGTTGTTCTGCACGTCGCCGAGCGGCTTGATCGCCGTGGTGATCATCACGTAGAGCGGCACGACCGTGAAGAGGGTCAGGACGATCAGGGTGATGACCTTGAAGGACTTGGCACCAGTTGTCTCACGCACGGACGGACCTCCGGTTGGTCACGGCGAGGTAGATGCCGGTGACGACGAGCAGGAAGAGGAGGAGCAGGACGCTCATCGCGGCACCGGAGCCGAAGTTCCAGGTGATGAAGGAGGCGTTGTAGATGTGGAAGCTCAGCAGGTCCGCGGCGGGTGGCTGCGCGGTCGAGCCGAACAACACGAACGGTGTGTTGAAGTCGTTGAACGTCCACAGGAACATCACGAGCACGAGCGTCACGTTGACCGGGCGGACCATCGGCAGCGTGATCGAGCGCCACTGGCGGAACGGCTTGGCACCGTCGACCGAGGCGGCCTCGTACACGTCGTTCGGGACGGACTGCAGACCGGCCATGAGCATCAGGAACGCGAAGGGCCAGGTCTTCCAGATCGCGACGACGACCACGGCGACGAACGCGTTGTTGCCGATCAGCCAGAACGGGGCGTTGCCACCGAAGAGGTGCAGCTGGTCGACGAGCAGGTGGTTCAGCGCGCCGGTGTCCCGCTGGAACATGAACTTCCAGGTGATCACGCCGGCGTACATCGGCAGCGCGTACGGCACGAGGAACAGGGTGCGGAAGAGTCCGCGACCCGCGAACGGCTTCTGCAGCGCGACGGCCGCGGCCATGCCGAAGGTCCACGAGAGCCCGACCACGAGCACCGTGAAGGCGCAGGTGATGAGGAACGAGTTGAGGACGCCCTTGCCGATCGCCTGGTCGAAGTCGATGACGACGGAGTAGTTGCCGAACCCGGCGAAGGGCGCGGCACCCCAGTTGGCGATGAAGTACTTGGTGAGCTGGATGAACGAGATCCAGATGCCGACGAGCATCGGCACGATGTGGATGAGCAGCTCGAAGAGGATGGCCGGCGCGACGAGCGCGTAGGGCAGCCAGTGGACCTTGCGCTTGCGACCTGGCGGACGGCCCGACATCGTCGGGGCCTTCGTGTGCGTCAGGTCGATGCGCTCCGAGTCGGGCAGGACCGTCGTGGACATGGGCGGGGCCTTTCGGCAGGAGGAGTGTTCGGGTGCGGCGCGCAGGTGGCCGTGGCAGCGGCCTGGAGGCGCGTGGTGCGTGGGGCGTGAGCCTCACTGCCGACGCGTGGTCGGCTCTGGAGCGAGGGGGTGGAGACCCGGGGCGGCCTTGCGGACGCGCCCCGGGCCTCCTGGCTGGGTGTGGATCAGCCGTTCGCCTGGGACACCTGGTCCTGGGCGGTCTGGAGCGCGGTCTTGATGTCGCTGTCGGACACCGTCGAACCGGTGGCGATCTTGGCGAACATGTCGTTCATCGCCTTGCCGACCGTGGACTCGAACTGGTCCTCGGCGGGCACCAGCGGGAGCGGCTTCGCCTTGTTGTTGTAGATGTCGAGGAACGTCTTCGTCTGCTCGTCGGTGACCGAGTCAGCAGCCGCGGCGAGCACCGGGAGAGCCGAGTACGGCTTGTCCAGCGTCGTCTGCGTGTCCATGCTCGTCATGTACTTGACGAACTTGAGCGCGCCGTCCTTGTTCTTCGTGTTCTTGAAGATCGACAGGTTGATGCCGGCCGGGAAGCTGGCGATGTCCTTGCCGCCGCTCGGGGCGGGAAGGGCCACGACGCCGTACTCGTCCGACTTCATCCCGAGGGACTCGATCGTCGCGTTGGCGTTGTTCTGGTTGAGGATGAACGCGGCCTTCTTGTTCGCGAAGTCCGTCACCGACTGCGTCGCGTTGTCGTACTGCGCGTTCGACGGGTTCGCGACCTTGGCGTCCTGCATGAGGTCGAGGTAGCGCTTGATGCCGTCGACGTTCGCCTTCGACGTGAAGGTCGGCTTGCCGTCCTTGTCGAACCACTCGCCGCCGTTCTGGGCCGAGTTGATGAACGCGAAGTGCGAGTTCTCGGTGTAGGAACCACCGGCGAGGCTGAACCCGTACGTCGAACCGGTCGTCAGCTTCTTGGCGTCGGCGACCAGGTCCTCCCACGTCGTCGGCGGGGTGATGCCGGCGTCGGAGAGCATCTTCTTGTTGTAGTACAGGCCGTAGGCGAGGCCGTAGAGCGGGACGCTCGTGACGGTCTTGCCGGGCGCGCCACCCGTGGAGAGCGCGACCTTGCCGAACTTGTCGGACCCGCCGATCGCCTTCATCTCCGAGTCACCGAACTCCTGGAAGGCGCCGGTGGCCTGGAGCGAGGTCGCCCAGGTGTTGCCGATGTTGACGACGTCCGGGCCCTGGCCCGAGGTGACGGCGGTCTGGATCTTGTTCTGCAGGTCGTTCCAGCCGATGACCTGGAGGTCGACCTTGATCCCGGTCTCCTTCGTGAACTTCTTGAGGACGGGGGTCAGCACCTCCTTGTCGTTCTGGAGCGACGTGCCCTGGTTGGACGCCCAGTACGTGAGCGTCTTGGAGTCGCCGGACGAACCGGAGCCTCCGGAGGAGCAGGCTGCGAGGCCGGTCACGGTGAGTGCCGCGGCCGCGGTGATGGCCAGTGCGCGGATGGCAGTGCGCATGACTCTCTACTTTCTCGTCGTTGAGATGGTGCAAGGGGATGGAACGGTGGTGCTGTCGGGTGCTGCTGTGTGGTGCGGTGTCGTCCGGCCCGTGGTGGCCGGGGCCCCGTCCGTCGCCGGGCGGGACCCCGTCCGTCAGGACAGGGTGGACGCCGCGGGGTCCCAGCCCTCGGGGAGGGTCGGGGAGGGCGCGACGGTGCTCTCCACGAGCACCGTCTCACCACGTTCGGCTGCCTCGGCGATGGAGACCATCACGTCGAGGACGTGGAAGGCGAGGGCACCGGGGACCCGGTTCTCCTCACCGGCACGGAGGGCACGGGCGAGGTCGACCACGCCGGTTCCGCGCGAGTAGGTGGACCCCACGGCGGGGATCGTCTCGGGCTCCTCGGCGCCGAGCGCGTACAGCTCGGTGTCGCCGTCGAAGTTGTTCGGGTCGGGGAACACGACCGTGCCGGTCTCGCCCGCGATCTCGACGAAGCCGGTGCGGCCGCGGTCGGACTCGAACGAGAAGACGCTCTGCGCGCTGCCGCCGTTCTCGAACTCGATGAGTGCCGAGTGGTTCGTGGGCACCTCGACCGGGAACTCGGTGCCCGCCTTGGGGCCGGAGCCGATGGTGCGCGTGGCACGGGACTTCGACGCCGTGGCGGTGACCTTCTTGACCGGGCCGAACGCCTGCACGAGGGTCGTGATGTAGTACGGGCCGATGTCGAAGAGCGGGCCGGCGCCGTAGGCGAAGAGGAACTCGGGGCTCGGGTGCCACGACTCCGGTCCGGGGCTCTGGAAGAGCGTCAGGCCGTTGAGGGGCGTGCCGATCCGGCCGTCGCGGATGGTGCGGAGGGCCGTCTGCAGCCCGGCACCGAGGAAGGTGTCCGGGGCGACGCTGACGGTCTTGCCCGCGGCGCGTGCCGCCTCGCGCAGTTCCGCGGCGCTCGAGCGGTCGAGGGCGTAGGGCTTCTCGCCCCAGACGTGCTTGCCGGCGGCGAGGGCCTGCAGGGCGACCTCGACGTGGGCGGCCGGGATGGTCAGGTTGACGACGATCTCGATGTCGTCGTTCGCCAGGAGCTCCTCGACGGTGCCGGAACCGGCGACGCCCCACTTCTCGGCCTGGGCGGCGGCGCGCGGCAGGTCGATGTCCGCGATGAAGTGGACCTTCACGTCCGGGAAGACCGTGAGGTTCGAGAGGTACTGGTCCGAGATGACCCCGGCGCCGATGACGCCGACGCCGACGGGGCCGGTGCGGGGGACGTCGCTGGTCGACGTGCCGGTGGTGGTCGTGGTGTCGGTCATGCGCGGGCCCCCTGGAGGAACGTGTAGGAGTCGGCGACGGCCTGGAACACGTCGCCCTCGTGGTCGTCGAGCTCGATCACGTGCAGTGCGTCGGGCGCGGCGGCGATGATCTCGCGGATCGGCATGATGCCGTCGCCCACGGCGACCTGCTTCTTGTCGTCGTGCGAGCCGTCGCCGTCCTTGACGTGCAGGAACTGCACCTTGTCGCCGTACTTGCCGATGATCGCGACCGGGTCGTCGCCGCCGACCTTCACCCAGTAGGTGTCGAGCTCGAGGACGACGTCGTCGGACAGTGCGTCCGCGAAGACCTCGTAGGCGCTGACGCCGTCGATGCGGTTCGAGAACTCGAACGCGTGGTTGTGGTAGCCGAGCGTCAGACCGTGGTCGGCCGCACGCGGGGCGAGGGCGCTGAGCTCGCGGGCGATCGCCTCGACGTCCTCGCGGGTGGTCCAGCGGGCCTCGTCGATGTGCGGGTCGATCAGCGTCTGGGTGCCGATCGTCGCGGTCGCGTGGAAGATGCGCTCGAGGTCCTGCTCCCCGGCGTCCAGCAGCCGGGCGTGTCCGCTCGGCGCGGCGAGGCCGGCGTCCTTCAGGGCAGTCGCGTACTCGTCGGCGCGGTCCACGTAGCCGAAGAGTTCGACGTTCGTGAAGCCGATGCCGGCGATGCGCTGCAGGGTGCCGGGAAGATCAGCACCGAGGGCGTCGCGGACCGTGTAGAGCTGGACCGAAAGCGGTTGGGTCACCAGGGGTTCTCCTCGTCGAGATGGTGGAGGTCGACTTCGACCGAGCGTCACACTACGAGGACTTTTGTCGGCGGTCAAGCAGAAGTTCGAGGAATGTCGACGTACTTCGTTGCGTGGCGCGTTCGATGTGTGCTTCACTCCCCCACATGGTCGACTTGACTCGGACGGCAGCGTCGCCTCCGGTCGGGACGAGCGAGCTCTTCCAGATCCTCCGCGACGGCGTGCCGCGCACCAGGGCAGAGCTCGCCGCACTGACAGGACTCGCACGCTCGACGATCGGCGTGCGCCTCGATGCCCTCATCGAGGTCGGACTCGTCGGACCGGTGGACACCGCAGCCTCCACCGGTGGGCGTCCGCCTGCCCAGGTGGCACTGAAGCCCCGCGCCCGGCTCGTGATCGCCGCCGACCTCGGCGCCTCGCACGGCCGGGTCGCCGTCACCGACCTCGTCGCTGCGCCCCTCGCCTCCCGCGAGGCCCGGATCGACATCGCCGCCGGCCCCGTCCCCACGCTCACCTGGCTCGTCGAGACCGTCGACGCGCTGCTCGACGAGGTCGGGCGCTCCCGCGACGACGTCATCGCGATCGGCATCGGCGTGCCCGGCCCGGTCGAGTTCTCCACCGGCCGCCCGGCGAACCCGCCGATCATGCCCGGCTGGGACGGCTTCGACGTGCCCGGCTGGCTCCGTGGACACATCGCCGCGCACGTCCTGCTCGACAACGACGTGAACATCGCCGCACTCGGCGAACGGGAACACGGCTGGCCCGACGTCGACCACCTGCTCTTCGTCAAGGTCGCCACCGGCATCGGCTCCGGCATCGTGTCCGACGGCGAACTCCAGCGCGGCGCGCAGGGCACCGCGGGTGACATCGGCCACGTGCGGGTCTCCCGCGCCGGCGACGTCCCGTGCCACTGCGGCAACACCGGCTGCCTCGAGGCCGTCGCGTCCGGCCCGGCCATCGCCCGCGGGCTCCGGGCCAAGGGGCACGACGTGCAGACCAGCGCGGACGTCATCGACCTGGTGAACCGATCCGACCTCGACGCGATCTACGCGGTCCGGCAGGCCGGGCGGGACATCGGCGAGGTCCTGGCGACCTGCGTCTCCCTGATGAACCCGTCCGTGATCGTACTCGGCGGCTCGATCACCCAGGCCGGGGAGCACCTGCTCGCCGGCGTCCGCGAGGTCGTCTACTCCCGCTCCATGCCGCTCGCCACGGAACACCTCGTCATCGCGCAGTCCCGCGCCGGATCCGTCGCGGCGCTGCAGGGAGCAGCGGCCCTCGCGATCGGGTACGCGCTCTCCCCCGCCGGCGTCGACGAGCTCGTCGCGTACGCCGAGGGTCGCCAGCTCGTCTCCTGAGCACGCGCCGGAGCGTCGGTTTCGCGACGTCGGTGCGCGGGGGGACAATCGTCGGGTGACGATCGTGCAGCCCACCCTCTGGGGTGACCTGGATCCGGGCCCGGAGCTCGACCCGGGTTCCGGCCTGGAGGCACGGCCCGCGTCCGGTGCGCCGGCCGCGGTTGCGCACGCCTCTGCTCCAGAGCACCGTGGTCACGACGCGTTCACCGCGTTGCGCGGGCACACCGAGCGGATCGTCGCGCACTCGTCCGACCGGGTCGCCTGGCTCCGCGCTCGCGCGATGGGGATCACCGCGACCGACGTCGCCCGACTCGCCTCGCTGCGCGCCGTGGACGCCGTCGTCACCGACAAGCGGTACGGCTCCCGGTTCTCCGGCAACTCGTACACCGAGCACGGCAAGGAACGCGAGCCGGTCATCGCCGCGTGGGTCGCCGCGACGCACGGCATCCAGCCCTCGGCGCACCTGTTCCACGCCGCCGCGAACCGGGCGCACCTCGCGACACCGGACGGCGTCGGGATCGACGGCTCCTCGCGGGTCGTGCTCGCCGAGATCAAGACCACCGGCAAGGCCTGGCGGAGCATCCCGCGGCACTACCTCCGGCAGATCTGGTGGCAGCAGTACGTCCTCGGTGCCGACCGCACGCTGTTCGTCTGGGAACGCCACGACGAGTTCGTGCCGGTCGCTGACGAGCCCGAGTGCCGGTGGGTCGATCGCGACGACGACCAGATCCGCGGGCTCATCCAGCTCGCCGACCTCGTGCTCGACCGGCTGCGGGGCTTCCGGAGCTGAGCGGCTCCACCGGGGGTGACAGGCCGGACCGGGCTGACCCCGGCTACACCTTCACGAGTCGGAGGCGACTCATCCCCACCACGAGCACACCGAGCAACACGATCGACGCCGCCACCCCGAGGCAGTACCAGGCCACGACGCCGTAGCCGAGGTCCGGGTTGAGGAACGGGTACGGCACCCACCCGTCGGTCGCTCCGCGGATCAGGATGACGATCGTCCACACCGCGGGGTAGAGCAGGAACCACCAGATGTGCCGGAACACCAGCCGGGCACGGTCCGAGAACAGCAGCCAGTCGAGCACCGCGTAGAGCGGCATGATCTTGTGCAGGATGTCGTTCGACCACTGCACCGAGGTCTGCACGTCCACGCTCGTCAGCAGGGTGTTGTAGACGATCCCCGTCGTGGCGATGTACACCGTCGCCGCGCCGCGGAACACCGACAGGCCGACCCCCTGGCGCTTCCGCTGGGCCGCGAGCACCAGCGTCGCCGCGAACGCCACCGCGATGATGATGTTCGACTGGATCGTGAAGTAGCCGAAGAAGTTCCAGAAGACGTACTCGTCGAGCTTGGAGCTGACGAGCCACTGGCCGAGGATCGCGGCGACGACCGCGATCACCGCGATCAGGCGGAGCGAGTTCACGAGGATGCGCACGGGGCCACGCTATCGGGACATCACGCCCGGGATGCGAAAGGACCCGCACCGAAACCGGTGCGGGTCCTTCCGAGGTGATCTGGCGATCAGATGCTGTTGACGTCCAGCGGGATGCCCGGTCCGAAGGTCGTCGAGACGGCGCCCTTCATGATGTAGCGGCCCTTCGAGGCGCTCGGCTTGAGGCGGTTGACCTCTTCGAGCGCCGTCGAGATGTTCTCGTCGAGCTGCTCCGGCGTGAACGAGGCCTTGCCGACGACGAAGTGCACGTTGGCGTGCTTGTCGACGCGGAACTCGATCTTTCCGCCCTTGATGTCGTTGACGGCCTGCGCCACGTTCGGGGTCACGGTGCCGGTCTTCGGGTTCGGCATGAGGCCACGCGGGCCGAGCACCTTGCCGAGACGACCGACCTTGCCCATGAGCTCCGGCGTCGCGACGGCGGAGTCGAAGGCGGTGTAGCCCTCGGCGACCTTCGCGATGAGCTCGTCGCCACCGACCTCGTCCGCACCGGCGGCGATGGCGGCCTCAGCCGCAGCGCCCACGGCGAAGACGATGACGCGGGCGGTCTTGCCCGTGCCGTGCGGCAGGATGACCGTGCCACGGACCATCTGGTCCGCCTTGCGCGGGTCGACGCCGAGCTTGAGGGCGACCTCGACGGTGGAGTCGGTCTTGGTCGAACCGGTCTCCTTCGCCAGGGCGACGGCCTCGCTGGGGGTGTAGAACTTGTCGGCCTCGATCTTCGCGGCCGCGGCCTGGTAGGCCTTGGACTTCTTCGCCATGGTGTTCTCCTTGGGAGCTACGTGGTTGACGAGCCGGCGAAGGCTCTCCCACGGAAGGGTGTTGGGGGGTGTGCCTGAGGCGAGGCTTACGCCTCGACCGTGATGCCCATCGAACGAGCGGTGCCGGCGATGATCTTCGCGGCCTGCTCGATGTCGTTGGCGTTCAGGTCGGCCTGCTTGGTCTCGGCGATCTGACGGACCTGGTCCATCGAGATCTTCGCGACCTTGACCGTGTGCGGGGTCGAGGACCCCTTCTGCACACCCGCAGCCTTCTTGATGAGCTCGGCGGCCGGCGGGGTCTTGAGGACGAACGTGAACGAACGGTCCTCGTAGACGGTGATCTCGACCGGCACGACGTTGCCACGCTGCGACTCGGTCGCCGCGTTGTACGCCTTGCAGAACTCCATGATGTTCACGCCGTGCTGACCGAGAGCCGGACCGATCGGCGGGGCCGGGTTGGCGGCGCCCGCGTTGATCTGCAGCTTGATCAGGCCCGTGACCTTCTTCTTCGGTGCCATGTTGTGCTTCCTCCTGGGAATCGAACGCACGGTGTTCCGTGCACTCTCCCGCTGGCCCGGCCGTTCCGGACCGCGGTGAAGCCCCGCACGCACGAAGCGTGCGGGGCCAAACTCGTTGAGTCTACCCGACCTGCGTGGTCGGTACTAGAGCTTCGTGACCTGGTCGAAGCTGAGCTCGACCGGGGTCTCGCGCTCGAAGAGCGAGACGAGGACGGTGAGCTTGCCGCTCTCCGGCTTGATCTCGGAGATCGAACCCGGCAGGCCCGCGAACGAGCCTTCCTTGATGGTGATCGTCTCGCCGACCTCGAAGTCGACCTCGGCTGCCGGCTGCGACTGTGCGCCGCCGGTGCCCTTGCCGCCGCCCTTGGTCGGCGCGGCCTCGGCCACCTGCACGAGGGACTTCAGCATGCCGAACGCCTCGTCGAAGCGGAGCGGCGTGGGGTTGTGCGCGTTGCCGACGAAGCCGGTGACACCGGGGGTGTGCCGGACGACGGACCACGAGTCCTCGTTGAGGTCCATGCGGACGAGCACGTACGAGGGGATCCGGACACGGGTGACCAGCTTGCGCTGCCCGTTCTTGATCTCGACGACGTCCTCCATCGGGACCTCGACCTGGTAGATGTAGTCCTCCATCGACATCGAGACCATGCGGTTCTCGATGTTCGACTTCACGCGGCGCTCGAAGCCCGCGTAGGAGTGGATGACGTACCACTTGCCCGGCTTCATCCGCAGCTCGGCCTTGAACGCCTCGTACGGGTCGAGCTCGGCCTCTTCGGCGTCGTCGTCGTCGTCACCTTCGGCGTCGAGCGCCTCGTCGGCGGCGAGCGTGGCGTTCGCCTCGGCGGCGGTCTCTTCCTCGAGCTCGACCTCTTCCTCGTCCTCGACTGCCTCGACGGCGGCCTCGGCCTCGTCGGCGGTGTCGATCTCGAGTGCGTCGTCGACGACGGCGTCCGCCTCGGGGTCACGGGACTCGGCGAGGGCGTTCAGCGCCTCGTCGATGGAGGCGTCGACGGTGCCGTCGTCGGGCTCGTCGCTCAGGCCGAGGGACTCGTCGTCCTCGTCCTCGATCGAGATGGCACGCTCTTCAGCAGACTCGACCGCACGGCCCTCGCTGGTCTCGACGTCGCCTTCCTGGTTCTCCTCGACTTCGGAGGACTGCTCGGCAGCCGTGGCGAGGTCGATGTCGTCGCGGGAGTTGTCAGACACTGTCGATTCTTTCCGTTCGGTGGTGCGGATCGGGTTGGCGTGCGGATCGGTTCACGATCAGCCGTGTCACCGGCGACCGTACTCCTGTCCGCACGCGGTCAGGTGTCCAGCCGCGGGACACGGCAGCCGGTGTCCGGGTCAGGCCGTCGGCCCGTTGCCGAACACGTACCCGACACCGAGTCCGAACGCGAAGTCCAGGATCGACACCAGGATCATCATCACGACGACGAAGACCAGGACGACGCCCGTGTAGCTGAAGAGTTCCTTGCGGGTCGGGGTGACGACCTTGCGGAGCTCGGCGATGACCTGGCGGATGAAGAGCACGATGGCAGCGAAGGGCCCGCGGCGCTCGGCCCGGTCCTGCTTCGCCTTGGCGACGACGTCGTCCGCCGTCGTCTCCATGTCTTTGCTCGCCAACTTCTACCCTTCCAGATGTGCAGGGCGGACAGGACTCGAACCTGCAACCTGCGGTTTTGGAGACCGCTGCTCTACCAATTGAGCCACCGCCCTTCGGACACGGTTCGTCACCGATCCGCGTTCCGGTGGACGAGTCTACGGGAGTCCGTCACACGGTGTCCACTTGACGGATGCTCCGGCGTGCCGCGCCGATAGGCTGACACCCGTGAGCACCGAAGCCCCCGGCCCCGAGTCCACCGCAAACCCCACCGCCACGACCCCCTCCACCGGGTCCGGCGACCGGCCGCGCATCGCGTCCCGCATCGCCGCGATCGCCGAGTCGGCGACGCTCAAGGTCGATGCGAAGGCCAAGGCGCTCAAGGCCGCCGGTCGTCCGGTGATCTCGTTCGCCGCCGGCGAGCCCGACTTCGCCACCCCGCAGCACGTCGTCGACGCCGCCGTCCAGGCCGCGCAGGACCCGAAGAACCACCGCTACACCCCCGCGACCGGGCTGCCCGAGCTGAAGCAGGCGATCGCCGAGAAGACGGCACGGTCGTCCGGCATCACCGTCGACCCCGGGCAGGTCATCGTCACGAACGGCGGCAAGCAGGCCGTCTACCAGGCGTTCCAGACCATCGTCGACGCCGGCGACGAGGTCCTGCTCCCCGCGCCGTACTGGACCACCTACCCCGAGGCAATCCGGCTCGCCGGCGGCGTGCCCGTCGACGTCTTCGCTGGCAGCGACCAGGACTACCTCGTCACGGTGGAGCAGCTCGAGGCCGCCCGCACACCGAAGACGAAGGCGCTGCTGTTCTGCTCCCCGTCGAACCCGACCGGCGCCGTGTACACGGCCGAGCAGACCCGTGCCATCGGCGAGTGGGCGCTCGAGCACGGCATCTGGGTCATCAGCGACGAGATCTACCAGGACCTCGTGTACGACGGCGTCCGCTTCACCGGCATCCTCGAGGCCGTCCCCGCCCTCGCCGACACCACGATCCTCGTCAACGGCGTCGCGAAGACCTACGCGATGACCGGCTGGCGCGTCGGGTGGTTCATCGGCCCGGCCGACGCCGTCAAGGCCGCGTCGAACCTGCAGTCGCACCTGTCGTCGAACGTGTCGAACGTCTCGCAACGTGCCGCGATCGCCGCACTGACCGGCCCGCAGGAGCCGGTGACGGCCATGCGCGAGGCCTTCGACCGCCGCCGGAAGGCCATCGTCGAGGGGCTCAACGCGATCCCGGGCTTCGTGACGCCGACCCCGCAGGGCGCCTTCTACGTCTACCCCGACGTCACGGCGCTGCTCGGTCGCGAGTGGGCCGGTTCCACCCCCACCACGACGCTCGGGCTCGCCGACCTCATCCTCGAGCACGCCGAGGTCGCCGTCGTCCCCGGTGAGGCCTTCGGCCCGTCCGGCTACCTCCGCCTGTCGTACGCGCTCGGCGACGACGACATCGCCGAGGGCGTCGCCCGCCTGGCGGCGTTCTTCGCGTAGACCGCAGACCGCAGGACCACGGAACGGGCCGCCTCGTCGAGGTGGCCCGTTCCGTCGTTCCGGGAGGCGCGGGTCGGCTCAGTCGACCAGGTCGCCCACCACGACGGGTTCCGGCACGAGCGCGACCCCGAACCGGTTGAGGACGGTCACCTGGACGTACCGGGCGAGCTCGGCCACCTGCGCGGCGGTCGCTCCCCCGCGGTTCGTCAGCGCCAGCGTGTGCTTCGACGAGATGCCGGCGCGGGACCCGGGGACCGCGTAGCCACGGTGCACGCCGGCGTGCTCGATGAGCCACGCGGCGCTGAGCTTCACGTCCTCGCCAGCCGGCCACCGCGGTGCCTCGGCCGGCAGCGTCTCGGCGAACTCGGGCGACACGATCGGGTTCGTGAAGAAGGACCCGGCACTCCAGGTGTCCGGGTCGTCGGCGTCGAGGACCATGCCCTTCGACCCGCGCAGCCGCAGGACCTCGGAGCGGACGGTCGACGGTTCCACGAGGGACCCGAGCTCCACGCCGAGCGACCCGGCGAGCTGGGCGTAGCGGACCGGCACCCCGTCGGACGAGGCGGTCCCGAGCCGGAACTCCACCGTCAGCACCACACCCCGGCGTCCGTGCTTGAGCGTCGACGTGCGGTAGCCGAGCGCCAGCTCGGCCGCAGGCACCCACGCGCGCTCCCCCGTGACCGCATCGAGGAACTCGATCGCGGTGAGCACGTCGGAGAGCTCGACCCCGTAGGCGCCGATGTTCTGCACGGGGGCGGCACCGACCGTTCCCGGGATGCCGCTCAGCGCCTCCAGGCCGGTCCAACCGTTCTCGACGGTCGTGGCGACGAACGCGTCCCACGGTTCACCGGCCGCGACGCGGACGGTGACGCCGTCGGCGTCGGCCGCAGACTCGACGCCGGTCGTCCGTACGAGCACGACGGTGCCGTCGAAGCCGTCGTCGGCGACCAGGACGTTGCTGCCGCCGCCGAGGACGAGCCACTCGCTGTCCTCCCACGCGGTGAAGGCGGCGGCGACCAGCTCGCCCGTCGTCGTCGCCGTGAGCAGCCGAGCGGCCGGCCCACCGACCCGCAGGGTCGTGAGGTCGGCGAGCACCGGAGCCGACACGGTCAGCGGAACGCCACCGTGACCTGCGCCTTGCCGAGCACGGTCTGCCCGCCGGCGGTCACGGTGAGGTCGATGCGCTGCGGTCGGCCGTCCTCGTCGACGGTGCCGACCTTCGCGACGACGCCGACGGTCGCGCCCTGCTCGGGGTCGACGACCACGGGACGCGTGAAGCGCACGCCGTAGCGGACGACCCAGCCACGGTCGCCGAGCCATTCGGAGACCGGCTGCACGGCGAGGCCCATCGTGAGCATGCCGTGTGCCAGGACGCCGGGGAGTCCGACCGAGGCGGCGACGTCGTCGCGGTAGTGGATCGGGTTGAAGTCACCCGAGGCGCCGGCGTAGCGGACGAGCGAGTCACGGGTGAGGTGGACCTCGCGCTCGGCGACGACGGTGCCGACCTCGAGCGCGGTCACGGGTGCGGCGGTCATGCGTCGTCCCCCCGGACCACGAGGGTGGAGGTCGCGGTGACGACGTGCTCCCCCGCGGCGTCCTGCATCGTGCTCTCGGCGGTCACCATGGCGTTGCCGCCGAGCGTCTTCACGCTCGTGACGGTCAGCGTCGCGGTCAGTTCGTCGCCGGCGACGATCGGCCGGTCGTACGTGAAGGCCTGCTCGCCGTGGACGACCCGCGAGAAGTCGATGCCGGCGTCCGGCTCGGCGAGGAGCTGGGCGAGCGTGGCCTCCTGCACGACGACCGCGAAGGTCGGCGGTGCGACGACGTCGTCGTAGCCGGCGGCACGGGCCGCCTCGGGCTCGTGGTGGATCGGGTTCGTCGCGAACACGGCACGCGAGAACTCGCGCACCTTCTCACGACCGACCAGGTAGGGCTGGGCCGGCGGGAACGTCCTGCCGACGAGCTCGGGGTTCACAGACACGTGCGGCAGTCTACCGACGCTGCTCGGGGGCCCGTCCTCGGGTGCTGTCCTCCGGGGTCTGCCTTCTGGGGTCTGTCCTCTTGGGTCTGTCTTTGCTGAGCATGCATCGGCTATGCTCGGCGGGCGCGGTTCGGGGGGACCACTGCGACGCACGAACCGATGACGACTCCGGGGATGGGGAGGAACGATGGACGCGACGACCGAGTTCGCCGTGCACACGGGAGACCGGTGCACCGCCATGGAGGTCGCCGGCGCAGCACTCCGCCGCACCGGGCACCAGGTCGAGTCGACCGGCGGGACGCTGACCGCCACGACGGGCAGCCGGGTGCTGACGATCCTGCTCGGGGCGCTCGTGCACCCCTCGCGGGAGTTCCGGCGCTACGAGCTCTCGACGACCGTCTCGGGGACGTCGACCACGATCACGCTGCGGCACGCGGGGCACGGCACCGCGGTGTCCGGCGGAGGCATCGGCGCCGGTCGGCGGCAGTCCGCGTGGCAGCACGTGAACGCGACCCTGGAGCGGGCGCTCCGCTCCGCCGGGGTCCTCGTGGCGCGCACGGAGCACCGCCCGTTCTGAGCGCCGCGGGGCACGGCGCGAGTTTCGCGGTCAGCGACACCTCACGCGCCGACGAGCCCGTGAGGTGTCGCTGACCGCGAAACCCGGAGTCGGCGCAGGGGGTCCGGTGCTCGAGCCGCGCGCGCATGCCGCAGCGCGCATGAGCCGCGCGCGGCGCCCGGGAACGACGAAAGCCCGGCGAGCCGATCGCCGGGCTTGCAGTAGCGAGGGCGGGACTTGAACCCGCGACCCCACGATTATGAGTCGTGTGCTCTAACCAACTGAGCTACCCCGCCAAGGATCCGGAGCGGCGTACCGCTCCGAGTCGGAGCCCCGAGTCAGGATTGAACTGACGACCCCTTCCTTACCATGGAAGTGCTCTACCACTGAGCTATCGGGGCATGTGCCGCGAACGGCACCACACGAGGATAGCAGACCGGCGACGGTGCTCAGGAACCGGGACGACGCCCGGGCGTGCCGCGCCGGACCGCTAGTTCGCGTTGGCCTTGAGCCACGCCAGCGGGTCCACCGGGACCCCGTCGACGTGCACCTCGAGGTGCAGGTGCGGGCCGGTCGAGTTGCCGGTGCTGCCGACGAGACCGAGCTCGTCGCCGACCTCGACCTGCTGGCCCTTGACGACCTTGAAGGAGTTGTCCTCCATGTGGCCGTAGACGCTGGTGAACTGCTTGCCGTCGACCTCGTGCTCGACCCAGACGTCGTTGCCGAAGCCGCCGTCGTCCGCCTGCACCTTGGTCACGGTGCCGGCCGCGATGACCCGGATCGGGGTGCCCTCGCCGGGGGCGAAGTCGACGCCCATGTGGTTCGTCGAGCAGAACGAGCAGCCCTCGACCTGGCGGCCGCCGAACCCGGAGGTGATCGGCACGCCCGTCAGGAACGGCCACTGGATCGTGCCGTTCGGGTCGTTCGTGAAGCTCGACGAGTCGACGTTCTTGTACTGCGTCGCGCTCGACACCGAGTACTGGTCGCGGTTCGTCTCGGCGTCCGTCGCGCCCGAGCCGACTCGCAAGGACTGGGTCGCGCCGGCCGCGGTGCTGCGACCCGAGGTGGCGTCGGTCTCCGGCATCCAGAACGCCTGCGCCGGCAGCGAGGTGGAGACGACGAGTCCGGCGGCGAACAGCAGCGCGCCCACGGCCGTCACCCGCGACGCGGCACGACGGAAGGACGCACCCTGCTTCTTCGGGGCGACCACCGGTGCGGTGGCGGCGGACGGCCCGGCACCGAGGTGGCGGGTGGCACGGTCGACGTGCAGGGTCGCGGTCCCGCCGGTGCGGACGGCGCGTGCCGGGCGACGCGACGCCGGCACCTGGCCGAGCACCCGACGGGTCGAGGACGCGACCGGAGCGGTCGGCGTCGCAGCGGTAGCCGGGGCGACGACGGGTGAGGCCGGCGCCGGCGGCGTCACGGGCGCAGCGGTCGCGGCCGGCATCGCCGGCGACGACGGCGCGAAGTCGATCGGGGACGCCGGGGCCGGCGGCGTCACGGGGGTCACCGGCGTGGGCGTCACCAGGTCGTCGAAGGACGGACTGGAGGCAGTGCCCGCCCCCGCCACGACCGTCGCCTGCTCGACACGGTCACCCCCGGCGACTGCTGCTGCAGCTGCTCGCTCCGCCTCGATGCGTGCCCGTCGGGTGCGGTGGACGACCGGTGTCGGTGCGTTCACGGGGCCGTCGGTCTGCACGGGCGAGAGGGAGGAGGGGGGCATGCGTCGGTGAGGATCCTGATCGGGGCGAAGTGCGCTCGTTGGTAACGAGCAGATAACGGGACTGGAGAACGGTAGCAAATGCCCTACCGGGTTTCCAGTCCTGGTCATGACCACAGGACTCCCCCAGATCGTGGGACCTCCCGCGTCAGCCGGCGAGGACGGACCCCTCGAGCCGCTGCAGCAGGTCGGCCAGCTCGTCGACGACCGTGGGGCTCGCGAACAGGAAGGACCGCGTCCCGCCGGCGTCCCAGATGCGGGTCTCGGCGCCGGCCTCCCGCGCCACGATCGACCCGGCGGCCATGTCCCACGGGTTGATCCCCCGCTCGTAGTAGGCGTCCACCGTGCCCGCGCCGACCGCGCAGCAGTCGAGCGACGCAGCACCCCCGCGGCGGATGTCCCGGACCTCGCCGATCAGCCCGGCGAGCACCGCGACCTGCTCCCGGCGGCGGTCGGCGGTGTACCCGAACCCGGTGGCGACGAGGGTCTCCGCGAGGGAGGCCGGAGCACTCACCCGCAGGGGGATCCCGTCGCGCGTCGCACCACCGCCCGCCACCGCGCGGTGGACGACGCCGGTCGCCGGGGCCACGACGACGCCGGCAACGGGTTCCCAGGTCGTCGGGTCGGCCTCGCCGCGGACGACCCCGATGCTCACCCCGTACTCGGGGCTGCCGTAGAGGTAGTTCACCGTGCCGTCGATGGGGTCGACCACCCAGGTCGTGCCGGACGTGCCGGCCCCGGTGCCGGACTCCTCGCCGAAGAACGCGTCGTCCGGCCGGGCCTCGGCGATGCGGGCGCGGATGAGGGCCTCGACCTCGCGGTCGGCAGCGGTGACGACGTCGACGATGCTCGACTTCCGGTCGGCGACCTCGACCCCCTCGGCGCGTCGGCGGGCGGCGAGGGCGGCGGCCTCGCGGGCGATCGACGCGGCGAGGTCGGCGTACTGGGACGGGGTCGGCACGGAGGTCATCCACCGATCCTGCCAGGAACGACGAAAGCCCCGTCCGAGGACGGGGCTTTCGACGATTGCGTGGCAAGTGAGGGATTCGAACCCCCGAAGGCTACGCCGGCTGATTTACAGTCAGATCCCTTTGGCCGCTTGGGTAACTTGCCATGTGCGCACCCGGCCCGTGTAGTCACCAACCGAAGGCGCGCATGAAAGCATAGCGGATCGGAGACGGTGTTCGTGACCACCGTGAGCCGACCCGTGGGTGCCGAACCGCGCCTCCCGTCCGCCGTTAGGCTGTCCGGCATGGCAGACAGTTCCTTCGACGTGGTCAGCAAGGTCGACAAGATGGAGGCGGAGAACGCCCTCAACCAGGCCTCCAAGGAGATCGAGCAGCGGTACGACTTCAAGGGTGCCGACGCCTCGGTCGCGTTCAGCGGTGAGGACGTCCTCATCAAGGCGAACTCCGAGGAGCGCGCGAAGGCCGTCCTCGACGTCCTGCAGAGCAAGGCGATCAAGCGGAACATCAGCCTGAAGAGCCTCGACGCCGGCGACCCGTACCCCTCGGGCAAGGAGTACCGCATCGAGGTGAAGTTCAAGAACGGCATCGAGCAGGACGTGGCGAAGAAGATCGGCGCCTTCCTCCGTGCGAACGCCCCCAAGACGGTGAAGAGCCAGATCCAGGGCGACGAGCTCCGCGTCTCGTCGAAGAGCCGCGACGACCTGCAGAACACGATCCAGCTCCTCAAGGGTGAAGAGTTCGACGTGCCGCTGCAGTTCATCAACTTCCGCTGACGCGCCGCCCGCCGCCTTGGAGCACTGGCTCAGCGTCACCATCACCGTCCTGCTCGTCCTGCTGGACCTGGCGATCCGCGTCTTCTCGATCATCTACGTCCCGATCAACCGGAAGCCGCAGACCGCGACGGCGTGGTTGCTCGCGATCTTCCTCATCCCCTACGTCGGGTTCATCGTCTTCCTCGTCATCGGGTCGACGAAGCTCCCGCACGCCCGGCGTGAGAAGCAGACCGAGATCAACGCGTACATCCTCGAGCAGACCGAGGGCATCGAGCGGGTCCGCCGTGACCACCCGTGGCCGCTGTGGCTCGAGAGCATCACGACGCTGAACCGCGAGCTCGGCGCCATGCCCCTCGTCGGCGGCAACTCCGCCGAGCTCTACCCGGACTACGAGGAGTCCATCGCCGAGATGACCCGGGCGATCGACGACGCCCGGCGGTTCGTGCACGTCGAGTTCTACATCGCGACGATCGACGACACCACGCGGCCGTTCTTCGACGCCCTCGCCCGCGCCCAGGCCCGCGGGGTCTCGGTGCGGTTCCTGCTCGACCACTGGGCCAGCCGCGGGTACCCCGGCTACAAGGAGACGCTGGCGTTCATGGACGACGCCGGCATCGAGTGGCACCTCATGCTGCCGCTGTTGCCGCTGCAGGGGAAGTTCCAGCGCCCCGACCTCCGCAACCACCGGAAGATCATGGTCATCGACGGCTCGGTGGCCTTCACCGGGTCGCAGAACCTCATCGACAGCTCGTACGACCTGCAGTCCCACATCGACAAGGGCATGGTCTACAAGGACCTGTTCGCCCGCTTCGAGGGCCCGGTCGTCGCCGGCCTCAACGCCCTGTTCGTCACCGACTGGTACAGCGAGACCGACGAGCTGCTGCTGCGCGAGAGCGATCCCGTCCAGCGTGCCGACCGTGGCGACGCCCTGGACTGCCAGGTCGTCCCGTCCGGCCCGGGCTTCGACGGCGAGAACAACCTGCGCCTCTTCAACGCGCTGCTCTACTCGGCGCAGAAGAAGGTGTCGATCACGTCGCCGTACTTCGTGCCGGACGACTCGATGCTCTACGCCATCACGACGACGGCGCAGCGTGGGGTCGAGGTCGAGCTGTTCGTCGGCGAGATGGGCGACCACGCGATGACCTGGCACGCCCAGCGCTCCTACTACGAGGGGCTGCTGCGGGCCGGCGTCAAGATCTGGCTCTACCGGGCGCCGACGATCCTGCACGCGAAGCACTTCACGATCGACGACGAGGTGTCGGTGATCGGGTCGAGCAACATGGACATGCGGTCCTTCAGCCTGAACCTCGAGGTCTCGGTGATGGTGCGCGGCAAGCGGTTCGTCGACGCCCTGCGTGAGGTCCAGGACGCCTACAAGGAGCACAGCTTCGAGCTCCGGTTGGACTCGTGGCTCGGTCGCCCGCGTCGGTCCCAGGTGCTCGACAACGTCGCGCGGCTCACGGCGGCGCTGCAGTAGGGTCCCGCGCGGCCGGTGCGCGCCCTCGCACCGTTCGGGCGGACGGGAGGCGCGGCTCGGCCCCGCCTCGCACCGTGCGAGGGTGCTCCGCTCGGCAGCGCGGGTCAGCGCAGCGGGACGAGTCCGCTCAGCGTCGCGGTCAGCCGCTCGAGCGGTCCGCGCCCGAGGAACGTCCTCCACAGCATCGCGAAGAGCACCGACCCGACGGCGAACCACGCCCAGGCCGCGCCGGAGTCGGGGTACCCGGGCAGGAGTGCCAGCACGACGAGGTGCCCCGCGTAGACGGTGAGCGGCATCGACCCGACCGCGGCGAGCGGGAACGCGATCCGCTCCGCGAGACGCCCGTGCCCGTGCTCGTGCCCGTGTGGGCGCCCGTCGAAGAGCAGCGTGCACAGGGCGATCACCGCGACCGCGACACCCGCAGTGCCGACCACGTCGACGATCGACGACGAGTGGTCGCGCGGCGACAGGAAGAGCTGCGCGACGGCCGCTGACGAGGAGTTCCCCTGCCCGGCGTACGGCACGCCGGGGAACGCCTGCACGGCGTCGACGGGCACCGGGGCGAGCAGGTTCCCGACCACGTAGGCGGCGGTGGCGACCACTGCGCCGGACGCGAGGAGCGCGACCTGGCGGCCACGTTCCTCCAGGCCCGCCCGCGCGACCGCGAGACCGACCAGGACGTACGCCATGAAGGTGACCACGGGGTAGACCAGTCCGAGCTGGACCTCCCACATGCCCGCGTCCGCGTAGAGCGGCACGATGCCCAGCGCGACGACGGGCGAGGCCACCGCACACGCCGCGGCGAGCACGAGCAGCCACCGGGCACGGACCCGCAGGACCGGGACGGCCAGCAGGAAGAGGGCGCCGTACGTCGGCAGGATCACGTAGACCGGGGTCTGCAGCGCCATCAGGAGCAGGCCGATCGCGACGACGACCGCCGCGCGGATCGCGAGCCGGGCACGGATCCGGCCGATCGTCGGCGGACCCGGCGGCGTGGTCCGGCCGCTCGTCAGTCCGATCGAGACGCCCGCGAGGACGGCGAACAGCGACGAGGAACGACCGTGCGCCACGGCGGCCCAGGTCCCCGGGTCGGACCAGTCGACCTGGTCGGCGATACCGCCGACGTGTGTCGCCATCATGCCGAGGAGCGCCAGGGCCCGCGCGACGTCGACGCCCTGCAGACGGACGCCGGAGACGGGCACGCCCCGCAGCGCGGTGGGCGGTGCGGGGCGTGCGGTCGACATGGCGGTCGGCGTCAGCTGGTGCGTGCGTCGGCAGAGTGCTCGGCGTCGGCATCGGCGTCGGCGGTGCTGGCGCTGGCGCTGTGCGCAGCGTCGACGGTGCGTCCCAGCGACACCTCGACCATCTCGTCGCGCGGGACCACCTTGATGCGCTCGCGCCCCTCGGCCTCGCCGAGCGCGAGCTCGTGCGCGTCGAGGTTGTGCCAGCCGTCGAGGTCGGTGTAGGCGACGCCGCGCGCAGCGAGCAGTGCCGGGACGGCGCCGTCGGACGGGTCCTCCGGGGTCCACCAGCTCGCCTGTTCGTTGACGATGTGCTGCACGGTCTCCATCGCGTCGGACTTGGTGTGCCCGATGAGGCCGACCGGCCCGCGCTTGATCCACCCGGTGGCGTAGACGCCCGGGATCTGCTGGTTGTCGTCGTCGAGGACCTGGCCCTCGTGGTTCGGGATGACCCCGTGGCGAGCATCGAACGGCACGCCCGGCAGCGGCGAGCCGAAGTACCCGACCGCGCGGTACGCCGCCTGGATCGGGATCTCGCGGACCTCACCGGTGCCCTCGACGCCACCCTGCCCGTTCGGACGGGTGCGCTCGTAGCGGATGGCGGTGAGCTTGCCGTCCTCGCCGACGAACTCGAGGGGCTTCGCGTAGAAGTGCAGGTGCAGGCGGCGGCTCGCCTGCCCGGTCTCGCGGGTGCGCCACTGCTCGAGCACGCGGTTCATCACCATGACCTGCTTGTTCGTCGCGATGGCGTTCTTCGAGGCCTCGTCGTGGTCGAAGTCCTCGTCGTAGACGATCATGTCGACGTCGCGCAGCTCGCCGAGCTCACGGAGCTCGAGCGGCGTGAACTTCACCTGGGCGGGACCGCGCCGGCCGAAGACGTGCACGTCGGTCACCGGCGAGGCCTTGAGGCCCTCGTAGACGTTCGCCGGGATCTCGGTCGGCAGGAGGTCGTCGGCGTGCTTCGCCAGGATGCGCGAGACGTCGAGGGCGACGTTGCCGTTGCCGATCACCGCGACGCTCGAAGCCTCGAGCGGCCAGGTGCGCGGGACGTCGGGGTGCCCGTCGAACCAGCTGACGAACTCGGCCGCGCCGTAGGAGCCCTCGAGCTCGACACCCGGCACGTCGAGGTCGGCGTCCTTGATCGCCCCGGTGGAGAACACGACGGCGTGGTAGTGCTTGCGGAGGTCGTCGAGGGTGATGTCCTCGCCGAAGCGGACGTTGCCGAACAGCCGGACGACCCCGCGGTCGAGCACGTCCCGCAGCGCGTTGACGATGCCCTTGATGCGCGGGTGGTCCGGTGCGACGCCGTAGCGGACCAGGCCGTAGGGGGCGGGGAGTTGCTCGAACAGGTCGATCGACACGTCGTGGCCGTGGGCCTCGCGCAGCAGGATGTCCGCGGCGTAGATGCCGGCGGGGCCGGCGCCGACGATGGCGACTCGGAGGGTGGGCACTGATCGTCTCCAGTTTCGTTCGGGCGGGTTGCTCCCGATGGGCTGTCTCGCTGGGGTGGTGTTCGGTCCGGCGCTCGGGGCGTCCGGGTCAGCGGCTGCGTTCCACGACGGACTCGGCGAACCGGATCAGGGCCCGCTTCACCGTCCCGTCGGGGAGCGGTGCGAGCGCGTCGACCGCTTCCGTCGCCCACCGGACCGCGACGGCCCGGGTGGCGGCGGTGGCCTCGTGCTCGCGGAGTGCGGCGACCGCGGACTGGTACGGCGCGGAGTCGACCACGTCGTCCGGTGCCGCGTTCACGTCGCGCTCGATCCGTTCGAGGAGCGCGACGGCGTCCGGCGCGCCGGTCGCGGCGAGGCGGCGGAGCTGGAGCAGCGGGAGCGTGTCGACGCCGGCGCGCAGGTCGTTGCCGGCGATCTTGCCGGTCTTCGCCTTGGCCGGCGCGAGGTCGATGACGTCGTCGACCAGCTGGAAGGCCACGCCGACCTTCTCGCCGAACGTGCCGACGGCGTCGAGGTAGGACCGGTCGGCACCCGAGAACATCACGCCGGCACGGGCGGCCGTGGCGATGAGCGAGCCCGTCTTGTCGCTGAGCACCTGGATGTAGTGCTCGACCGGGTCGTCGTCGGGCTGCGGGCCCGTCGTCTCGTGGAGCTGCCCCATGCAGAGGCGCTGGAAGGTCTCGGCCTGCATCCGGATGCCCTCGGTACCGAGGTCGGCCGTGATCAGGCTGGCGCGTGCGAAGAGCAGGTCGCCGGTGAGGATCGCGACGTTGTTGCCGTACGTCACGTGCGCTGCCGGGACACCGCGGCGGACCGGGGCCTCGTCCATGACGTCGTCGTGGTACAGCGACGCCAGGTGCGTGGTCTCGATGCTGACGGCGGCCTTCACGACCGCGTCGGTCACGCCGTCGCCGAGCTGTGCGATGAGGAGGGTCAGCGTCGGACGGATCCGCTTGCCGCCCGCGGAGAGCAGGTACCGGCTCGTCGTGTCGGCGAGGGTGTCCGTCGAGCGCATCGCTTCTTCGAGGCCCTGCTCGACGAGCTCGAGCCCGTCGTCGACGGCCGAGATGAACCGACGCTCCGCCGGGGTCGCGAACAGGCGCTCGCCGATGCCCAACGATGCGCGGAGACTCGGTGCGCGACGTGCGACCGGGACGCTCGGGTTCAAGTGCTGCTCCGTGGTTCGGGGGTGGACCGGTCAGCCGGCGGTGGGCTCGGCGTCGGGCTGTTCAGCGCTGGGCTGGTCGGCGCTGGGCTGGCCGGCGCTGGGCTGGCCGGCGACCGGCTTGCCCAGGCTGGGCTGCTCGCCGGTGTGCTGGTGGGCACGACGGGCCTTCGCGCGGCGGGCCACTGATTCGCGGACCGGCTCGGCCACGGGCTTCCGACCACGGTGCAGCGCGACGATGCCCGCCGTCAGGTTCCGGTAGGCGACCATCGTGAAGCCGACACCGCGGAGCCACTGGCTGAGCACCTGCTGCTCGGGCCAGGCCTCGATCGACTCGGCCAGGTAGCGGTAGGCGGCCGGGTTGCTCGACGACAGGCGTGCGACACCGGGCAGGACGCGCTTGAGGTAGGCGCCGTACCCGAAGCGCAGGAGTGCGAGCGGCGGCGTGGAGAACTCGCAGATGACGACGCGGCCGCCGGGCTTGAGGACGCGGAGCATCTCGCCGAGTGCCTGCATCGGGTCGTTGACGTTGCGCAGGCCGAACGAGATCGAGACGGCGTCGAAGGAGTCGTCGTCGAAGGGCAGGTGCTCGGCGTCGCCCTCGACGAAGGTGATCTCGGGGTGCCGCTCGCGACCGACGGCGATCATGCCCGCCGACAGGTCGAGCGCGGTGACCTCGGCACCCTTCTTGGCGAAGGCCGCGGCGCTCGTGCCGGTGCCCGCGGCGATGTCGAGCACGCGCTCGCCGGGCTGGGGGTCGACCGCACGGACCGTCGCGACACGCCACAGCGGGGCGTTGCCCGCGGAGAGGATGTCGTTCGTGAGGTCGTACTTCGCGGCGACGTCGTCGAACATGGCCGCCACCTCGTCCGGCCGCTTGTTCAGGTCCGCTCTGCTCACCCACAACATCCTAGAGGTCCCGGCCGAGCGTTCCCCGGTCCGTCGTCCGATCGCGTGACGCGTACGATCGGAGCGTGACCCGAACCACCACGGCGGCCCCACCGCTGACGGTCTCGACCCGGATCCTCGACGACCCGGGCGCCGTCCTCCGCCACACCCTCCGGGACAGCCCGCTCGCGTTCGTCCGGAACGGTGACGGCATCGTCGGGATCGGCGAGGCGCTCCGCTTCACCTTCAGCGGCCCGGAGCGGATGCGCGAGGCATCGGCCGTCTGGCGCACGCTCGTGCAGGACGCCGTGGTCGACGACCCGGTGCAGCTCCGTGGGACGGGCCTGGTCGCGTTCGGCGCGTTCACGTTCGCGGACGACTCCGCCGAGACCAGCGTCCTCATCGTGCCACGCGTCGTGATCGGCCGGCGTCGCGGCAAGGCGTGGCTGACCGCGATCGACACCACCCCGGACCCGACACCCCTGACGTTCACCCGCACCTCGGCCCCGGTCCCCCGCGTCGGCGAGCACGTCTCCGTGCAGCTGACCCCCGGTCGGATCGACCCCGACGCCTACGCCGCGCGTGTCGCCGACGCCGTCCGACGGATCGCCGCGGGCGACGCCGAGAAGGTCGTCCTCGCCCGCGACCTCGTCGGGCAGCTCCCACCGGGCGCGGACCACCGGGCGCTCCTGCTCGACCTCGCCGCCGCCTACCCGCAGTGCGTGACCTTCGCGGTCGACGGGCTGGTCGGCGCCACCCCGGAGACCCTCGCCCGCACCGACGGCACGCGGCTGTCCGCCCGGGTGCTCGCCGGCAGCGCGGCCCGCGGCGCGGACGCCGTGTCCGACCGTGCCGCCGCCGAGGCCCTGGCCGCCAGCGCGAAGGACGTCGGCGAGCACGCGTTCGCGATCGACAGCCTGCTGGCCGCGCTCCGTCCGATCGCCACGGACCTCCGCGCCGACCCGGAGCCGTTCCGGTTGCAGCTGCCGAACCTGTGGCACCTCGCGACCGACGTGCAGGCGACGCTGCCGGTCGGCACGACCTCGCTCGACGTCGCGGACGTGCTGCACCCGACGGCCGCGGTGGCCGGCACCCCGACCGACGTCGCCGTCCGGCTCGTCGCCGAGCTCGAGGGCGCCGACCGTGGTCGCTACGCGGGCCCCGTCGGCTGGCTCGGGGCGAACGGGGACGGCGAGTGGATGCTCGCGCTCCGCAGCGCGCAGATCAGCGCGGACGGTGCGGTCCGGGCCTGGGCGGGTGCGGGGATCGTGGCGGGGTCCGACCCCGAGCGCGAGGTCGCGGAGACCGCGCTGAAGTTCCGCCCGATCGCCGACGCGCTGGCCTGACGCCGACGCAGCGCGGGGCGCAGACGCAGCGCCTGGCGCAGACGCAGCGCGGGTCGCCGACGCAGCGTTGGTCGGCGACGCAGCGCTGGTCGCCGACGCAGCGCTGCTCGCGCGGCCGGCTCACTCGGCCAGCGGCACCTCGATGACGACACGCTCGGCGGGGTCGGTGAGCACCTGCTCGAGGTCGCCCCACGTCGCGGCCCGCCGGTACTCCCACCCGAGGCCGGTCACCACGCGCTCGACGTCGACGTGCTGCGGCGTGGTCATCATCCGGCGCATGTCGGACTCGGGCGTGGTCGCGGCCACTTCGAGCCCCCGGAAGATCGCGCCGCCGGCGTCGTTCCCGACGATGACCTGCACGCGGTGGTGCGGTTCTTCGGTGCCGGTGACGAACGCCCCGACGTCGTGGAGCAGGGTGAGGTCGCCGAGCAGCACCCGGGTCGTCCCCACCGAGGCCGACGACCGTTCGAGCGCCGCCGCGATGCCGAGTGCGGTCGACACGGTGCCGTCGATGCCGGCGAGCCCGCGGTTGGCGTGCACCCGGATCGCCTTGCCGGCGACGTGCCCGTCGGCCGCGCGGATGATCTGCGACGCCCCGAGCACGAGCCGGTCGTGCGGCCAGGTCGCACCCCACACGGCGTCGGCGAGCATGGTCCGGTCGACGGGACGGCGGCGGAGGGCGACCTCGTCGCGGAGGAACTTGTTGCGCTCTGCCCGGTCCTCGGACCGCTTCGCGTCGAGGTCCGGTCCGGCGTCGCCGTCACCGAGGAGCGCGCGACTCGTCGCCACCCAGCGCCCCACCCACGCACGGTGCTCCGGCCGGGTGCGGCCCGTCACGCGGACGTCGGACACGAAGGTGGTCGGGGCGTCGGGCCGGGAGGCGCGGGCCGGGTCGAACGGATCGGCCGCCGGTGAGCGGACCACGATCGTCTCGACGTCGTCGCGCTGCAGGAGCGCGGGGACCTCACGGCTGAGGGTCGGGTGGCCGAGCACGACGGCGCGGCGGACCGCGCCGCCGAACGCCGGGTCGCGGAGGAGCTCGCGGTACGTCACGACGAGGTTCCGCCCGAAGCGCGCACCGCTCGACACCTCGGCGATGAGCGGCGCACCGAGCTCCCACGCGATGCGCTCGGCGTCGGCTCCGGCGTCGTGCCCGGCGATGACCACGGTCGCGGGCTCGTCGTCCGGCGCGAGCTCGATGACCGGCAGTCCGGAGTGCACGCGACTTGTGGCGAACGCGAGGTCGACCTCGTCGTCGGGGACCGCGTGGACGTCCTCGTCGCGGAGTCCGGCGGAGAGCGGCTCGCGGAGGGCCACGTTGAGCTGTACCGGACCGGGCTGTCCCTCGTGACCGGCGGCCGCGGCGACGGCCTGCCGGACGAGGGTCCGCACCGTGTCGACCGTGCTCGCGTCGACGCCGTGCGCTGCGGGCGCCTCGACGTCGCGCACGAAGTGGACGGCCGCGCCGAAGATGCCGGGCTGGACGGTGGTCTGGTTGCTGCCGATGCCCCGGAGCTCGTCGGGCCGGTCGGCGCTGACGACGATCATCGGGACGCCGGAGTGGTGCGCTTCGAGCACGGCGGGGTGCAGGTTCGCCACGGCGGTGCCGGACGTCGTCACGACCGCGGCGGGCCGACCGGACTCGACCGCCAGGCCGAGCGCGTAGAAGCCCGCGGTCCGTTCGTCGAGGCGGACGTGCACGCTGATGCCGCCGGCGCGCTCGAGGGCGGCGGCAGCGAGGGCGAGGGCCTGCGACCGTGACCCGGGGCTCACCACCACGTCGGTGACGCCGGCGCGGGCCAGTTCGGTCAGGAGCGCGAGGGCGAAGTCGGTCGCGGGGCTGCCGGAACCGGCGGGCCCGTCAGCGATCGGTGCGGCCTTCGTCGGGCCGCTGGTCCCGTTCGCCTCGTTCGCGGCGGCGGTCCCGCTCGCGGTCGCGGAACTGCTGTTCGAGGTCTCGGAGGGTCTCGTCGTCCTGGTCCTTGTCCGTGCGGTGCTGCTCGGGGCCGGACGGGCCACCGAGGAAGTCCGGGTCGTCTTCGGGTCCACGGTACCCGGACCCACCGCCGGGTTCGGTCGCCGGAGCACGGCCGAGCAGGAACCAGAGGACACCGCCGAGCACGGGCAGGACGATCACGAGGAGGATCCAGACGCCGCGTCGGAGCGAGCGGACCCGCTGGCGGGGCATCGTGGCGCAGTCGATCACCGCGTACACCGTGAACGCCACGGCGGCCACGACGACGATCAACCACAGTCGGACCATGCCGTGAACACTACGTCCCGAGCCTGTGGGGTCCCTCCGCCTGCGCTCCCGACGGCCTGCGCTTCCGTAGACTTGCCGGGTGAAAGCGTGGCTCGTCTACACCCTGGCCCGTCTCGGCATCTTCGCCGCGGCCGTGGCGCTGCTCCTGTTGACCCCGATGCCCTGGTACTGGGCCGTGATCGTCGGCGCCCTGGTCGGCCTGCTGGTGTCGTACATCGCACTCGGGAAGCTGCGCGAGCAGGTCACGACGAGCCTGGCGAACCGCCGTGGCAAGCCCGAGCACGATGTGGACTCGGACTTCGAGGACGACTTCGTCGACACCGCCGACTCGGACGCGCCCGTCGCCCGTCCGGTCTCCGACGCCGACCGGCACGCGGCCCGTCGCGAGCACGACGAGGGCTGACCCGCCGCTACGGCAGGAGCGCCAGCGTGATGCCGAGCACCACGCCGAACACGAGCGACGCGAACGACGACAGCTGGAGCGCCGTGATGAGCTCGCGCGGCTTCCGTGACGACACCCCGATCGCGAGCGCCGGCAGGGCCAGCAGCAGCGAGAAGTACGTGAAGCCGGTGCGGAAGTAGAGCAGCACGAACCAGAGCAGCACCACGTACGGCAGCATCAGGAACAGCCCGTACAGCACCCGGGCGACCGGCCGTCCGACCACGACGGCGAGGGTGCGCTTGCCGGCGAGGCGGTCCTCGTCGATGTCGCGGATGTTGTTCACCATCAGGACGGCGCAGGCGAAGAAGCCGGCGGCGATCGCGGCCGCCCAACCGCTCGCCGTGACGTCGCCGATGAGCACGTACTCGGTGCCGAGCACCGCGACGAGCCCGAAGAAGACGAAGACGAAGACCTCGCCGAGGGCGTTGTACCCGTAGGGCTTCTTGCCACCGGTGTAGAACCACGCGGCGACGATCGCGGCGGCGCCGACGAGGAGCAGCCACCACAGCTGGGTGAGCACGACGATGACGATGCCGGCGACGGCGGCCAGGCCGAAGAACGTCAGTGCGACCGTCAGCACCGTGCGGGGTTTCGCGAGTCCGGCCCCGGTGAGGCGGGCCGGGCCGACGCGGAACTCGTCCGTGCCGCGCACGCCGTCCGAGTAGTCGTTGCTGTAGTTCACGCCGATCTGCAGGAACAGCGCCACGAGCAGGGCGAGGACCGCGATGAGGGCGCGCCCGTCCTTCGCCAGGTAGCTGCCGAAGTCGCCAGGCTCACCGCTGCCGACGAAGCCGACGGTGGTGCCCATCACGACGGGCACGACGCCGAGCGTCAGGGTGCGGAGCCGCGCGCCGCCGATCCAGTCGCGGGCCGTCGCCTTCCGCTTCGTGCGCGCGGGCGCCGCGGCCTTCGCCGGGTTGCCGGAGCGGCGCTTGGACTGCGTCGAGTTCTTCGTTCGTGCCACGGCCGTCCATCCTATTCGTCGGTGCCGGGCGCCACGGCCCGGACGGCTACGAAGACGCCGCGAGCTCCTGCGCCGCACGGCGGTCGGGTTTGCCGGACGCGAGCATCGGCACGGTGTCCACGAGGACGACGGCGGCCGGGCGGGCAGCTCGGCCGAGGGCCGCTCCGACGTGCTCACGGACGCGTTCGAGGTCGATCGGTCGCGCCGTCACGACGACCGGCACCTCGCCCCACTCCCCCGACACGCGTCGGGTGACCACCGCGGCGTCCTGCCCGGGGAGTTCCCGGACGAGCCGCTCGACGAGCCCGAGCGGGACCTTCTCTCCCCCGGAGATGACGACGTCGTCGAGGCGTCCGAGCACGCGGACGACCCCGTTGTCGGTGTCCGCGGCGTCACCGGTCCGGTACCAGCGGAGCCCGTCACGCTCGACGAAGGCCGCCGCCGTGCGGGCGTCGTCGCCGAGGTACCCCTCGGCGAGCATCGGCCCGTGCAGCCACAGCTCGCCGTCGACGACCGCGGTCCGGACGGTGCCGAAGGGCACGCCGTCGTACACGCAGCCGCCGCTCGTCTCGCTCGCGCCGTAGGTGGTGACGATCCGCACCCCGGCCGCCCGTGCCCGTTCGCGGAGCGGGGCCGGCGTGGCCTGGCCCCCGACCAGGACGGCGTCGAAGGACGTCAGCGCCCGCGTCGCACGGGCGTCGTCGAGCACGCGGGCGAGCTGCACCGGTACGAGCGAGGTGTACCGCCGCGGAGCCGCGGGGCCGGTGTCGAGCCGGTCCGCGGCGTCCGCGAAGGCCGCGGCGTCGAAGTGCCCCGGTGCCACCACGGCGGGCGTCGTCCCAGCAGCGATCGACCGGGTCAGGACGTTGAGGCCGGCGATGTAGTGCGTCGGCAGCGCCAGCACCCAACCACCCGGTCCGCCGAGCGCCGCGTCCGCGGCGGCGGCGCCGGCGAGGAGCGCCTCCGACGACAGCGCCACCCGCTTGCCCGTCCCGGTGGAGCCGCTCGTCTCGACCACCAGGGCGACCCGCTGCGGGACGTCGGCCGGAGCCGGTGTCGGCAGCGCCGGAGCGTCCTCGGCGACGGGGAGCAGCGCGGGGCCGCCGGCGAGTGCTGCCTCCAGGCCGTGCAGCACGCCCATCGGGTCCGACGCACCCAGGGTGACCAGCGGACGCGTCATCGGTCCGACCCGACCATCAGTAGTGCCAGGGGAACGCGGTCCACTCGGGCTTCCGCTTCTCGAGGAAGGAGTCGCGGCCCTCGACGGCCTCGTCCGTGCCGTAGGCCAGGCGGGTGGCCTCGCCTGCGAAGACCTGCTGGCCGACCAGGCCGTCGTCGACCGCGTTGAAGGCGTACTTGAGCATCCGGATGGCCGTCGGCGACTTGCCCAGGACGATCTCGCCCCACCGGATCGCCTCGCGCTCGAGGTCCTCGTGCGGCACGACCTTGTTCACCGCGCCCATCTCGTACGCGCGCTGCGCGGAGTACTCCTCGGCGAGGAAGAAGACCTCGCGCGCGAGCTTCTGGCCGATCTGCTTCGCGTAGTACGCGCTGCCGTAGCCGCCGTCGAACGAGCCGACGTCGGCGTCGGTCTGCTTGAACTTCCCGTGCTCCGCGCTCGCGATCGTGAGGTCGCAGATCGCGTGCAACGAGTGTCCGCCGCCGGCCGCCCACCCCGGGACGACCGCGATGACGACCTTCGGCATCATCCGGATGAGGCGCTGGACCTCGAGGATGTGCAGCCGACCCATCGACGCCTGCGCCGCGGCCGGGTCGACCCCCTCGGGCGGAGCGCCCTCGTCGCCGACGTACTGGTACCCGCTCCGACCGCGGATCCGCTGGTCGCCGCCGGAGCAGAACGCCCAGCCGCCGTCCTTCGGGCTCGGGCCGTTGCCGGTCAGCAGGACGACACCGACGCGGGGGTCCTGACGGGCGTCGTCGAGGGCACGGTAGAGCTCGTCGACGGTGCGCGGGCGAAAGGCGTTGCGGACCTCGGGACGGTCGAACGCGACGCGGACGATGCCCTGCGAGACGTGCTTGTGGTACGTGATGTCGGTGAACTGCTCCGCGATCGGAGCCGCGGTCCAGACGTCGGGGTCGAAGAGGTCGGAGACGGGAGCAGCCATGCCCCCAACGCTACCGCCGGGGCGGACCGGCTAGTTGCTCGTCCCGCTCGTCGCCGAGCCGCCCATGTCGGTGAGGAGCTCGGGCGCGACGATCACGAGCAGGACGATGAGGATCACCGGGTTCGCGAAGAACGCGACGACGACGCCGACGGCCCCGTACCACCGGCCGAACGACCCGACCGCGGCGACGAAGCCGAGCACCGCGGCGATGAGGGTCAGGAACACGACCACGAAGCAGATGCCCAACGCGAAGTCGGTGTCGCCGCCCATGAAGACGGCGAAGGCGCTGGCGTCCACCGCGGCCGAGACGACGGCCAACCCGAGCGCGATCTTGCCGACGACGGGATTGCGCTTCCGCCGGGCCGCCTGGCCCTGCTGGCGGACGTCGACGGTGTTGCGCTGCATGAGGCGGGCGAACTCGTCGGTGCCACGGCCGGGCGCACGAGCGGCAGCAGCGGGGGTGCCGCGGACCGGGGATGCGGCGGGCGACGCGGCACGCTGTGCGGGTGAGGCCGCGCGCTGCGACGGGGGCGTCGCTGCGCGCTGGGCCGGAGGCGTGACCGGGGGCTTCGACGCCGGCGTCGACGGACGTCCCGACGTGCGCTGCTGCGGATCCCGCGCCACCGAGCCTCCCTCGTCCGACCTGTCGGTGCTGCCGACCGGAAGCCGACCGATGCATGCTAATGCCCTGCCCTGGCGGTCCCCTCCGAGGAAGTGTGAGGTGCCCTGGACGTCGCGGACGGACACCGGCTGGGAGGATGGGACCGTGCTCCCCGACCTCGCCGACCTCCTCGCCGACGCCCACGTCGTCGCCCTGCCGATGCGCGTGCGCTTCCGCGGCATCACCGTGCGCGAGGCAGTGGTCCTGCGCGGACCGGCCGGCTGGACCGAGTTCTCGCCCTTCGTCGAGTACGACGACGCCGAGGCCGCCGCGTGGCTCCGCGGGACCATCGACTTCGGGTGGACCGAGCACGAGCCCGCCGCCGACTCCGTCCCGGTGAACGCCACCGTCCCGGCGATCGCACCCGACGAGGTCGCCCCGCTGCTCGCCCGGTACCCCGGCTGCACGACCGCGAAGGTGAAGGTGGCCGAACCCGGCACGACGGTCGACGACGACGTCGCGCGGGTCGCCGAGGTCCGACGGGTCATGGGCCCCGACGCCGCCGTCCGTGTCGACGCGAACGGGCTCTGGTCGGTGGACCAGGCCGCCGAGGCCCTCGAGCGTCTCGCCCCGTTCGGCCTGCAGTACGCCGAGCAGCCCTGCCGCACGGTCCCGGAACTGGCCGAGCTCCGGCACCGGATCGCGGGCCTCGACGTGCCCGTCGCCGCCGACGAGAGCGTCCGGAAGGCGTCCGACCCGCTCGCCGTCGCCCGGGCCGGGGCCGCCGACGTCCTGGTGGTCAAGGCGCAGCCGCTCGGCGGCATCACCGCCGCGCGCGCCGTCGTCGCGGACGCCGGGCTGCCCTGCGTGGTCTCCAGTGCGCTCGACACGTCGGTCGGGCTCGGGATGGGGGCGTTCCTCGCTGCGGCGGCGATGTCACCGGGCTACGCCGCGGGACTCGGGACGGCCGCGATGTTCACCTCGGACGTCTCCGCGTCGCCGATCCTGCCCGTCGGTGGACGCATCCCCGTCGCGCGCGCCGCGGTGTCGCGGGAGCTGCTGGACCGGAACGCCGCGTCGCCGGAGCGCACCGCGTGGTGGCTCGCGCGGCTCGAGCGCGTGCACGCGGTGCTCGCCGCCTGACGCGTCGCCGGGGGCGCGGCGCGCGGCGCGCGCCCCGCACGTGGCGCGCGTCGCGAAGTGGCACGACTCGCCGCTCGCGTCCGCCGAGATGTCCGAATCCGTCACGCTCGCACGTCGCGGACCGCACATCGCGCCACCTCGGCATCACGCCGACGGCGCGTCGTGACGCGTCGCCGAGGGCGCGCGGCGCGCGCGTCGCGCGCATCGCGGAGCGCTGCGCGCCTCGCCGAGATCGCACTTCCGACGGTGTCGCCGGGGCCCGGGCACCACGAAGTGCGATCTCACCCGCGGCCGGCGGCCGCCGTGCCGCGGACGGCAGTCCGGCCGGCGCCGGTGGGGACGACGCGGGTGCGGCCCGAGACGCGACCGGAGACGGACTGGAGGCGCGGTGCCAGCTGGCACCGCGCCTCCAGGACGACCGTGGTCGCGTCAGCGACGCACCCGACTCACAGACCCGAGTAGCTGTGCAGGCCCTTGAAAAACACGTTCACGACCGAGAAGTTGAACATCACCGCAGCGAAGCCGATGAGTGCCAGCCACGACGACCGCGCACCGCGCCAGCCGCGCGTCGCACGTGCGTGGATGTAGCCGGCGTAGACGACCCAGATGATGAAGGTCCAGACCTCTTTCGTGTCCCAGCCCCAGTAGCGGCCCCAGGCCCGCTCGGCCCAGATCGCACCCGCGATGAGGGTGAAGGTCCAGAGCACGAAGCCGACGAGGAGGACGCGGTAGGTGAGCACCTCGAGGCGGTCGGCGTCGGGCAGCGTCGCCATGAAGCGGAGCTTGCCGGTCGGACCGCGGCCCTGCCGGTAGGTCTGCACGAGCTGCGCGACCGCCAGGCCGGCGCCGAGCGCGAAGAAGCCGGTGCCGGCGATGGCCACGAAGACGTGGATGACGAGCCAGTACGACTCGAGCGCGGGCACGAGCGGGCGGACCGGCACGTAGTAGTTCACGGTGGCGATGCCGAGCAGGATGATCGTCAGGCCGGTGATGAACACACCGAGGAACTTGAGGTTCTGCCAGAGCTGCACGAGCAGGAAGATCAGGATGATCAGCGCCGTGCCGGTCAGCGAGAACTCGAACATGTTGCCCCACGGCACACGGTCGGCCGCGATGCCCCGGAGCACGACGGAGCCGACGTGCAGCACGAGCGCGAGGATCGTCATCGCCATGCCGACCCGCTCGAAACGGGTGCCACGACGCGAGCCCGAGTCGCCGTCGGAGGACTGCGCGACCTTCTCGAGGACGACGGTGCCGCCCCGGACGCTCGCGACGGTCTTCTCCGCCGTGCTGACCTGCGGCGCAGCGGTGCCGGCCGCGGCGGCCGCGACGTCGCCGGAGCGCTTCGCCATGTCGAGCGCGAACGCGATGAACGCGATGACGTAGACCGCCATCGCGGAGTACGTCAGCACGACCGAGTAGGTCGCGAGGTTCGTGGTCATGTCGTTCACTGGGGCATCCTAACTCCGAGGTCCGACGTGTGGCGCTGGGCGATGTCGGCGACGGCCCGTTCGAGGTTCGGGTCCTCGCCGCGGGCGAGACCCGCGTACTCCAGCGTGTACTCGGTGTCCGAGCCGTCCGAGCTGTCCGAGCCGCCCGAGCCGCCCGAGGCATCCGACCCGCCCGCGTCGGGGCCGGCCGTGCGCTTCGTCGGCACGACCTTCACCCACACCCGGCGCCGCGGCACGAAGAGCGAGGTGAGCAGGCCGAGCACGGACAGCACGGCGAACCCGGCGACGAAGAGCTGCGACGGGTCGTGGTGCACGTCGAGCGACACGTACCGCTTCACCCCGTCGAACGTGATGGAGCCGGCACCGTCCGGCAGCGACTTCGTCTGCCCGGGCTTCAGCTCGATGCTCGCGGCGGCCGACTGCCGGCCCGCGATCTGCTTGAGCCCGCTCGTGTCGAGCGTGTAGACGCTCTGCGGCACGCCGTCGTCGAGCCCGAGGTCGCCCGTGTAGACCTGCAGCGTCAGCAGCGGGTTCTGGTCGTCCGGGTAGTTGCTCGTGTACGCGCCGCTCGCCAGCTTCGTCGCCGTCGGGTAGAAGAACCCGACCATGCCGAGCTGGTCCGGGACCGCGTCCGGCACCTTGACGACGCCGGTCGAGGTGTAGTTCGCGTCCTCGGGCAGGAACGGCACGACGTCCTGGAACGCCACGTTGCCCTTGCCGTCGCGCACCGTCATCTGCATCGCGTAGCCGTTGCCGAGCAGGTACACGTTCGTACCGCCGACGCTCACCGGGTCGTTCACGCCGAGGCGGCCGGTCTTCGGGGCCTCGCCAGGCTGCCGGGTGGTCACGGTGGCGGAGTAGTCGAGCGCCTGTCCGAGGGCGTCGAGGTTCCGCTCCTCGTACTTCGTGACGAACTTGTCGAGCGTCAGGTTGTAGCCCTTGAGGTCGGTCTGCTGGAACCAGCGACCCGGGTTGAACGAGTCGTACGAGCCGAGCACGTTCGAGAAGGTCTGCCCCTCGACGAGGAGGCGCTGCCCGGTGTACCCGAACCCGCCGCCGACGCCGACCGCCAGGAGCACGCCGACCAGGGCCGCGTGGAACACCAGGTTGCCGGTCTCGCGCAGGTAGCCCCGCTCCGCGCTCACCGAGTCGCCGAAGCGCTCGACGCGGTACCCGGAGCGCTTGAGGATCGCCATCGCGCGGGTCACCGCGTGCTCGACGGACGGGAGGCCCGTGGCCGCGTCCGTCCCGCCGCTCGCGCCCGTCGTGGTGTCGCGTTCCAGGGTCGTGCGACCGACCGGCACGCTGCGGTAGCCCGCCAGGCGCGCCAGACGCACCGGCGTCTTCGGCGGCCGGGTGCGGAGCGCCTGCCAGTGGTGCTTCGTCCGCGGGACGATGCAGCCGATCAGGGAGACGAAGAGCAGCAGGTAGATCGCCGAGAACCACACCGAGGTGTAGGTGTCGAAGACCTGCAGCTTGTCGAGGACCGGGAACAGCTGCGGGTGGTCCGCCTTGTACTGCACGACGCCGTTCGGGTCCGCGGTGCGCTGCGGCACCAGGGAGCCCGGGATGGCCGCGAGGGCCAGGAGCATGAGGAGGAAGAGCGCCGTCCGCATGCTCGTGAGCTGGCGCCAGAAGAAGCGGAGGTAGCCGATCGGGCCGAGCTTCGGCTGGTTGACCCCGGAGTCGCCGGGGCCCGAGCCGTCGACGTGGTCGGACGGTCGCTGCGGGTCGGAGACGGCGTCGGCACCCTCGGCCGCGTCGGTCGGGGTGGGCTCCTCGGCCGGGTTCGTCGGGTCGGCCGGGTTCGTCGGGTCAGACTGCGGGGACAAAGCTCTGGATCACCGCCCCCGCGCTCGACATGACGGCCGACCAGATGCCGGTGACCATGAGCAGACCGATGACGATCAGGATCGCTCCTCCGATGATGTTGACGGTGCGCATGTGGCGCTTCACGGCGCGGATCGCACCCGTGGCCCACCCGGCGCCGAGCGCGACGAGCACGAACGGGATGCCGAGACCCAGGCAGTACGCGACCCCGAGCCACATGCCCTGCCAGGCGCTGCCGGACTGGACGCTGAGCAGGTTGATCGCGGCGAGGGTCGGGCCGAGGCACGGGGTCCAGCCGAGGCCGAACACGATGCCGAGCAGCGGTGCGCCGACGAGCCCGGTCGCGGGGGTCCAGCTCGGCTTCAGGCTGCGCTGCAGGAACGTGAACCGGCCGACGAAGACGAGGCCCATCGCGATGACGACGACGCCGAGGACCTGGGTGATGAGGTCGCGCCAGCGGACGAGCCAGAACCCGAGCGCACCGAAGACCGTCGTGTAGGCGACGAAGACGGCCGTGAAGCCGAGGATGAACAGCAGCACCCCGAGCACCACGCGACCCCGGCGCTGCCCACCCTCAGCGACGCCACCGACGTAGCCGAGGTAGCCCGGCACGAGGGGCAGCACGCACGGCGACAGGAACGAGACGAGCCCGGCGAGCGCCGCGACGGGGAGCGCCACGGCCATCTGCCCGCTGAGGATCGCGTCGGCGAAGGGGTTGCTGGACACGGGTCAGGAGGCCTTGCCGGCCAGTTCGTCACCGACGAGCGTGTCGAGGATCGACGGACCGTCGACGGCGCCGAGCACGCGGGCAGCGACCCGCCCCTGCTTGTCGAGCACGATGGTCGCGGGGACGGCGTTCGGCGCGATCTGCCCGGACAGCGCGAGCTGCATCTCGCCGGACTTCGCGTCGAGCACGGTCGGGTAGTCGATCCCGAAGGTCCGCTCGAACGCGGCGGCCGTGCCCTGCTCGTCGCGGACGTTCACGCCGATGAACTGGACGTCCTTGCCGGCGTACTCGTCGTGGACCTTGTTGAGGTACTTCGCCTCGGCGCGGCAGGGCGGGCAGCCGGCGTACCAGAAGTTGAGGACGACGACCTTGCCCTTGAGGGCCTTCGACGACACCGTGTCGCCGTCGGTGTCCTTCGCCGAGAAGTCGACGGCGTCGGTGCGCTTGTCGGTGGCGACCTCGGTCACCGCGCCGTCGCCGGAGATGTAGTTCTGCGTCGTGCCGTTGCCGTACTGCTTGGCGAGGCCGCCGCTGTCGGACGAGCACCCCGACAGGACGAGGGCGGCGGCGACGGCCGTCACCGCGAGGACCGCGAACCGCTTGCTGATGACGCTCACACTGCTCCTTCGTCGATCGCGGTCGCGCGCAGTGCCTGCGCCGGGTCCGCGTACCCGACCTCGGTGAAACGGCCGGACGAGGTGGCGGGTACACGCTCGACGGTCGTGATGCTGGAGAGGTCGCAGCGGCGCTTCCTCGGGTCGTGCCAGAGCTGCTCGCCGGCCAGACGGCGGTGCACCATCCAGATCGGCAGCTGGTGGCTGACGAGGACGACGTCGCCCTCGTCCACGCTCTCCCAGGCCGTCGCGACGGCGGCGAGCATCCGGTTCGCGATGGACTCGTACGCCTCGCCCCAGCTCGGTCGGAACGGGTTGGCGATCCACGGCCACTCCGCCGGACGCCGGAGCGAGCGCTTCGTGAAGCCCGGGGGCTGTCCCTCGTAGCGGTTCGTCGGTTCGATGAGTCGTTCGTCGAGCACGACCTCGAGCCCGTACGCCTCGGCCCACGGCGCCGCGGACTCCTGCGTGCGCTGCAGCGGGGAGGCCACGATCCGGCGCACGTCGACCCCGGCGTCCTTCCAGGCGGTCGCCGACGCGCGCGCCATCTGCTTGCCCAGGTCGCTCAGGCCGAAGCCCGGCAGTCGCCCGTAGAGCACACGGTCCGGGTTGTGCACCTCGCCGTGACGGACGAGGTGGATTCGGGTCGCGGGCATGGGTTCCAGTGTAGGTCGCCCAGCCGTTCCCACCGGCCGCACAGCCGATTCACCGGATGCGGAACCGCTCAGCCGAGCTCCCCGGACAGCCGCCGGTGCAGCGCAACCGAGCCGGTGTTGAGGTTCACCACCTCGACCGTGGACCCGTGCTTCGCGAAGCGCTGCTCGACCCCGTCGAGCGCGGCCACCGTGCTCGCGTCGAAGACGTGCGCCTCGGACATGTCGATGACGACGTGCTCCGGGTCCTCGGCGTACGAGAACCGGGTGACCAGGTCGTTCGACGACGCGAAGAACAGCGCACCGCGCACCCGGTACCGGACCGTGCGGTCGTCGACCGGCTCGCGGACGACCGTGACCACGTGCGCGACCCGGCGGGCGAAGACGAGGGCGGCGACGACCACGCCGACGAGCACCCCGGTCGCGAGGTTGTCGGTGGCGACGACGACCACGACAGTGATCACCATCACCGCGGTCTCGCCGAGCGGCATCCGGCGGAGCGTGCGCGGCCGGATGCTGTGCCAGTCGAAGGTCGCGACGCACACCATGACCATCACCGCGGTGAGGGCGGCCATCGGGATCTCGGCGACGACGTCGTGCAGCACGATCGTCAGGACCAGGACGGAGACGCCCGCCGTGAAGGTCGACACCCGCGTCCGCGCGCCCGCGGTCTTCACGTTGATGACGGTCTGCCCGATCATCGCGCAACCGCCCGTCCCGCCGAAGAAGGCCGAGGCGACGTTCGCGACGCCCTGCCCCCAGGACTCCCGCCACTTGCTCGACCCCGTCTCGGTGATCGAGTCGACGAGCTGCGCGGTGAGGAGGGTCTCGATGAGCCCGACGATCGCGACGCCGAACGCGTACGGCGCGATGAGCTGCAGGGTCCCGAGGCTGAGCGGGACCGTGATGCCGTTGAACCCGGGCAGCGCGGTCGGCAGCGAGCCCTCGTCGCCGACCGTGGGCACGGCCACGCCGAACACGATCGTGATCGCGGTGATCACCACGACCGCGATGAGGGGCGCGGGGATCGCCTTCGTCAGGAAGGGGAAGCCGACGATGATCGCCACCCCGAGGGCGGTGAGCGGCCAGACGACGACGGGGACGTCGCCGCCGAAGAGGTTCGGCAGCTGCGCCGTGAAGATCAGGATCGCGAGGGCGTTGACGAACGCCACGTTGACGCTCCGCGGGATGAACCGCATCAGGCGTGCGACCCCGAGGAACCCGAGCACGACCTGGACGAGGCCGCCGAGGACGATCGTCGGCACGAGGTAGGCGATCCCGTGGTCCCGCACGAGCGGGGCGATGACGAGCGCGACCGAGCCGGCGGCCGCGGACACCATCGCCGGGCGCCCGCCCACGATGGAGATGACGACGGCGATCACCACGCTCGAGAACAACCCGACGGCGGGGTCGACGCCGGCGACGACCGAGAACGATATCGCCTCGGGGATGAGCGCGAGCGCGGTGACGACGCCGGCCAGGACCTCTCGCGTGAGGAGCCGGGGCGAGCGCAGGGCGCTGAGGACGCTCGGGGCGGTGGGGGCGTGGGTGATCACGGACATCACCGGGAACTCTACCCTCACGTGAGGGTAGAGTTGGTCGTGTGAGCACCACCATGCACATCGGGGAACTGGCCGAGCGCGCGGCGATGTCCCTCCGGACCATCCGCCACTACGACGAGGTCGGGCTGCTCGTGCCCAGCGGTCGGACGTCGGGCGGGTTCCGCGTCTACACCGAGCAGGACCTCGAGCGGTTGCTGGTGATCCGGCGGATGAAGCCGCTCGGGTTCACCCTCGACGAGATGGCCGAGCTGCTCCGGGTCGTCGACGGCCTCGCCGCGAAGGACCCCGACGACGAAGCCGCACTCGCCGCCCGACTCGACGAGTTCCTGCTCGACGCCCGTGCCCGGCACGCGAAGCTCGTCGAGCGTGCGGGCATGGCCGAGGAGTTCATCGGGACCCTCGGCTCACTCCGCGCTTCGCTCCCCTGACGGTCGGCTATCGGGCCGTCAGCGATCGGGGAGCTCTCCGGCGTCGATGAGGCGCGCACGCTCGCGTCGCGCGGTGCGCCATTCCGCGCTCCGGCGGATCAGCTCGTCGTGCTCCCAGATGATCCGGCGGGCCTTCCACGGGCGGAAGCGGTACCGCCGCCGAACGCGCTCGCGCCACTCCTGTTGCCGACGCGTCACCAGTGCCAGCACCGGGTCCTCCACCGTCATCGTTCTTCCCTTCCCGTGATCAGCCCCAGCACCATCGTGCCGAGCGCGGCGTCATCGCCGCCAAGAATCCGCATGTCGTACATCGCCTGGGCACTCATCGAGCCGATCTCCGCCCGCCCGACGTCGCCGTCACACGCCTGCTCCACCGTCCACACGAACCGCGACCACGCGCGATCCCGCTCCTCGCGCGCCACGTCCCGCCGCCACCGCAGCACCGCCCACACTCCCCCGACGACCCCCACCACCAGCGTCAACGCCGCCGCCCCCAGCGCCGCGACCACCGTCGCGACCGCCGCAGGCGGCCAGGCCGCGAGCCCCTCGACCCCTGCCGTCATCCGGGGCCTCCCTCCAGCTCACGACCCGGCCACGTCGACGACGCTACGGACACGGCGGACCCGCCACGCGCCTCCAGGCCGACCCGTGGAGAACACCCCGACCGGGCCGAGCTGTGGAGGAACGAGCACCGGCTGAGCCGGAGCATTAGACTCGACCACCGTGATCGAACGCACCCGCATCGCCGACCTCGCCGCACTCCCTGACGGCCCCGTCTCCGTCGCCGGATGGGTGGAGACCGTCCGAGACCAGAAGAAGGTGCAGTTCGTCGTCCTCCGCGACGAGTCCGGCGCCGCACAGCTCGTCAACCCCGCCACGCGCGAGGCCGAGGACGGCGACGACGCCGCCCAGCTCGCGCTCGGCATCACCAACGAGATCTCCGGCCTCGCACACGGCACGTTCGTGCACGTGCGCGGCACCCTGAAGCACGACGAGCGCGTCAAGCTCGGCGGGCTCGAGGTCAAGGTCGGGTCGCTCGAGGTGATCAGCGCCGCGATCCCGGAGACCCCGATCGCCGACGACTCCTCGCTCGACAAGCGGCTCGACTGGCGCTTCCTCGACCTGCGGAACCGCAAGCAGAACCTCATCTTCCGCATCCAGACGACGATGGAGCACGCGTTCCGCACGTACTGGGTCGAGCGTGACTACATCGAGATCCACACGCCGAAGCTGATGGCCTCGGCGTCGGAGTCCCGCGCCGAGCTCTTCCAGCTCGAGTACTTCGAGACGACGGCGTACCTCGCGCAGTCGCCGCAGAACTTCAAGCAGATGGCCCAGCCGGCCGGCTTCGGTGCGGTCTTCGAGATCGCCGACGCCTTCCGCGCCGACCCCTCGTTCACGAGCCGTCACGCCACCGAGTTCACGAGCATCGACGCCGAGTTCTCGTGGGTCGAGTCCCACCAGGACGTCATGGCCATGCACGAGGAACTCCTCGTCGCCGGCTTCACGGCCGTCAAGGAGAAGCACGGCAAGGACATCGAAGAGGTCTTCGGCTTCGAGTTCGTCGTGCCGACCGCTCCGTTCCCCCGCGTCACCCTGGCCGAGGCCCGGAAGATCGTCGCCGACAGCGGCTACGAGGTCGTCCGCGCCGACGGCGACCTCGACCCCGAGGGCGAGCGTCGCGTCAGCGCGTGGGCGAAGGAGCACCACGGCTCCGAGTTCGTCTTCGTCACCGACTACGACGCCTCGATCCGGCCGTACTACCACATGCGTCACGCCGACGACCCGACGCTCACGAACAGTTACGACCTGCTGTTCAACGGCGCCGAGATCTCGACCGGTGCGCAGCGCGAACACCGCGTGGAGACCCTGACGGCCCAGGCCGTCGAGAAGGGCCTCGACCCGGAGGAGCTCGGCTGGTACCTCGACTTCTTCCGCTACGGCGTGCCGCCGCACGGCGGGTTCGGCATGGGCCTCGCGCGCGTGCTCATGCTCGCGCTGCACGAGCCGTCCATCCGTGAGGTCACGTACCTGTTCCGCGGCCCGACGCGCCTCACCCCGTAGTCACCGGGCACACGACACCCGGCACACGACAGCGGCCCCCGTTCCGAGAACGGGGGCCGCTTCGCGTCTGCCTGGAGGCGCGGCTCAGCTCTGCCAGTCGATGGCGGCCCGCCCCGTGACGAGGCCACGGATCTCCGCTGCCGCAGCCTGGTGCTGCGGGTCCACCTGGTACTCGTCGAGTCCGGCGAGGTCGTCGAACGTCGCGACGACGGCGACGTCCTGGTTCCCGTCCGGGTAGGCCACGTTCTCGACGACCTCGAGCGAGCGGATCGAGCCGACCGTGCCGACGAGGCCGACGAGCAGCTCGCGGATGCGCCCGATCGACTCTTCACGGTCGAGGTCCTCGCGCAGGGTCCAGGAGACGACGTGGTGGATCATGCGCGGGCCTCGGCCTTCTCGAGCGCACGCTCGAGCCGGTCGGCGTCGACGTGCCAGTTGCTGTGGACACGCCCGTCGACCAGGACGACCGGGATGTCCTCCGCGTACTCGAGGCGCAGGGCGTCGTCGTCGAGGATGGACAGCTCCTGCAGGGTCGTTCCGGGGTGGCTCGCCACGACGCGTTCGACGACCGGGCGGGCGTCGTCGCAGAGGTGGCAGCCGGGCTTCGTCAGCAGGGTCACGGCAGGCATGACCCCACCATATCCGGCGTCGAAGCGGGCACCCGTCCGGCAGGACACGGCTGTGCCGTTAAATGCGAAAGCCCCGGCGAACCGGGGCTTCAGCGGCAAGTCGTACGACTTACTTCTTGTTGCGACGCTGGTGGCGCGTCTTGCGAAGCAGCTTGCGGTGCTTCTTCTTCGCCATGCGCTTGCGACGCTTCTTGATGACAGAACCCATAACGGACCTCACTCGGACTGATGTTGTGTGGACACCGGGCCAACGAGACCGCGGAAAAACAACCCCGCCGAGTCTAGCGGAGCGCTGACGCGATGTCGAACGGCGCGGTTCGGACCCGCCTAGCCGACGTCGGCGACGCCACCGCGCAGGACATCCGCGACGGCGGACTCCGGGACGCGGAACGAGCGGCCGAAGCGGATGGCGGGGAGTTCCCCCGCGTGGACCATGCGGTAGACGGTCATCTTGGAGACGCGCATCATCTCGGCGACCTCAGCGACGGTGAGGAAGCGCACGTCGTCGAAACTGCCGGTCATGGTCCGCCTTCGGGATCGGTGTGACCTGTGTGGTCACTGGACACTGTAGGGGCCGGTGAGACCGGTGTCCAGATGGGGTTCAGTCCTCGTCGCCACGCCGCGTGAAGCGCTTGCGGCTGCTCTCGACGACGCGCTCCCACCCCTGCTGTGCGCCGGACAGCGCCGCGGTCGCACGGTGCGATGCCTCGGCCATCACCCGGCCGAGTTCGGTGCCGACCTCGACGGTGGCCTTGCCCGCCACGCCGTTCCGCCGGATCGACACCGGCTGGCCGTCCATCGTCCACGCGGTGGTCGCCGGGGTGCCGTCCGCGTCGACCGCACCGGTGAAGGGCATGACCCACTCCTCGATGCCGACGAGGGGCTCCGGATCGAGGCGGTAGTAGCGGTGCTGGCCCTCTTCGCGGCTCGTCACGAGGCCGATGTCCCGCAGGACCCGGAGGTGCTTCGACACGGTCGGCTGGCTGACGCCGAGCTTCTCGACGAGCTGGCCGACGCTGAGTTCGCCGCCGGTCACGTCGGATCCGTACGCCGAGAGGAGCGCCCCGAGCAGTTCGCGTCTGGTGGGGTCCGCCACGACGCTGAAGATGTCGGCCATGGGGCAAGGCTAGCCGCGGCACCACGGATGTACCATGACGAACCGTCCCGCCCATGTCCCCGGAGGCATACGATGCTCGACCGGCACGAGCCGCTCACCCGCTCCGCGGGCGCGACCCGCCGACGCCCGTCGCGTCTCGGCACGGCCCTCCGCTCGTCCCCGTCGCGGCTGGCGATCGCGGTCTTCGTCGCGCTGATCTTCCTCTTCACGAGTCTCTTCATGACCCCGTGGGCGGCTGCGGACGGGCAGTCGACGCACTTCGCGGACGCCCTCTTCACCGCGGCATCGGTGGTCTGCGTCACCGGCCTCGCGACCGTCGACATGGCGACGCACTGGTCGGTCTTCGGCAAGACGCTCGTCGTGATCGGCACCCAGATCGGCGCCGTCGGCGTGCTGACCTTCGCCTCGATCCTCGGGCTCTTCGTGACCCGGAAGCTCGGGTTGCGCGCCAAGCTCATGGCCGCCGGCGACTCGAACCCGCTCCGGACCCACCACGGCGCCGTCCCCGAGGGCCAGGCGGTCCGGCTCGGCGAGGTCGGCACCCTGCTCGCCACCGTCGCGGTGAGCACCCTGTCGATCGAGATCGTCCTCGGGCTGCTGTTGCTGCCCTCGGTCCTCATCGCGGGCATGCCGTTCTGGACGGCGGTCGGCGACTCGTTCTACTACGCGGCGATGGCGTTCACGAACACCGGGTTCGTGCCGAACGCCAGCGGCCTGGCCCCCTTCGCGCACGACTACTGGTTCCTGTCGCTGCTCATGGTCGGCGTCGTCGCGGGCTCCATCGGCTTCCCCGTGATCCGCGCCCTGACGAAGCAGCTCCGCACGCCCCGCCGCTGGCCCATCCACGTGAAGCTGACCCTGGCGACGAGCGCGGTCCTGCTCGTCGGCGGCGCGACCGTGTACATCGCGCTCGAGGCGTCGAACCCGACCACCTTCGGCGAGGAGGGCGCGGGCCGGACGGCGTTCCAGGCCCTCTTCCTGTCGACGATGACCCGGTCCGGCGGGTTCTCCCTCGTCGACTTCGACCAGCTCAACGGGTCGAGCCTGCTCGTCACCGACATGCTCATGTTCATCGGCGGCGGCTCGGCGTCGACCGCCGGCGGCATCAAGGTCACGACGCTGGCCGTGCTGTTCCTCGCCGCGGTCGCCGAGGCGCGCGGACGCCAGAGCATGGAGGCCTTCGGGCGACGCATCCCGAGCGACGTGCTCCGCGTCGCCGTGGCCGTCGTGCTGTGGGGCGCCACCATCGTCGCCGTGGCCACGGTGGTCCTGCTGCAGATCACCCACGAGTCCCTCGACCGGGTGCTGTTCGAGGTGATCTCGGCGTTCGCCACCTGCGGCCTGTCCTCCGGGGTGTCCGCGAGCCTGCCCGAGTCGGGCAAGTACGTGCTCGCCGCGACGATGTTCCTCGGCCGTGTCGGTACAGTGACCATCGCCGCTGCCCTGGCCGCCAGCCAGAGCCGGCAGCTGTTCCGCCGTCCCGAGGAGAGGCCGATCGTTGGCTGACCGCAATCGTCCGCACCCGCTGGGTGCCGTCAGTCACGACGCCCCGGTGCTCGTCATCGGCCTCGGCCGGTTCGGTGCCGCCACCGCCGGGCAGCTCGAACGGCAGGACCGCGAGGTCCTCGTCGTCGACACCGACGCCGGCCTCGTGCAGAAGTGGTCGGACCGGGTCACCCACGCGGTGCAGGCCGACGCGACCGACATCGACGCGCTCCGGCAGATCGGCGCCCAGGACTTCCCGATCGCGGTCGTCGGCACCGGCAGCGACCTCGAGTCGAGCGTCCTCATCACGGCGAACCTGGTCGACCTCGGCATCCCGCAGATCTGGGCGAAGGCGATCAGCCGCTCGCACGGCACGATCCTGTCCCGGATCGGCGCGAACCACGTGGTCTACCCGGAGCGAGAGGCCGGCGAGCGCACGGCCCACCTCGTGTCCGGGCGGATGCTCGACTTCATCGAGTTCGACGACGACTTCGCCGTGGTCAAGATGTTCCCGCCGGCCTCGGTCCGCGGGAAGGACCTCGCCACGACGGTGATCCGCACGCGCTTCGGGCTCACCGTGCTCGGGATCAAGACGCCGGGCCGGGCGTTCGTACCGGCCACCCCGGAGAGCGTGATCGGTCAGGACGACGTCATCATCGTCTCCGGTACCGAGGGTGACCTGGAGCGGTTCGCGGCCCTGGAGTGACCACGGGACGGCCTGGAGGCGCGTGGCGGGCCCGCCACGCGCCTCCAGGCCGCCACCGGTCGCCGTCTACCCCTGCGACAGTTCCTCCGCCCGCTCGATCGCCGCGCGGGACGCCCGCTCGAAGGTCCCCGCGAAGTCGGCGTCCTGCAGGACCGCGACGGCGCGCTCGGTGGTGCCCTTCGGGCTCGTGACCGCGCGGCGGAGGTCCGCCGGTTCCCTGCCCGACGCAGCGAGCAGTTCGACCGCGCCGCGCAGGGTGCCCTGGACCATGGTCTCGGCCTGCTCGTGGGTGAACCCAAGCGACTCGGCCGCCTGCTGCCACTGCTCCACGAGCAGGAACACGTACGCCGGCCCGGAGCCGGACACCGCGGACAGCGCGTCGAGCTGCGACTCGGGGACCTCGATGACCACGCCGGACGCGGCGAACACCGACGACGCGAGCGCCACCGCGTCCGCGTCGGCCGACGCGCCGGGGCTGATGCCCGTCACGCCGTGCCCGACGCCGATCGGCGTGTTCGGCAGGGCGCGCACCACGCGGACACCCGCGGGCAGCTTCGCCTCCATGCTGGCGGTCGTCGTCCCGACCGCGACACTCACCACGACCGCGCCGGGCTCGAGGTCCTGGGCGACCTCGTCGAGCAGGTCGCCGATCGCGTACGGCTTGACGCCGAGGACGACGAGCGCGGCACCCCGGACGGCCGCGCGGTTCGCGTCGGCGTCGGTGTCGGTCGCCGCGGCGTCGAGGCCACGCTGCCGGTGCGCGGCGGCCGACGCCTCGGACTTCGTCGTCAGCGTGACCGTGGCCGGGTCGAGGCCGGCGGCGAGCAGCCCGTCGAGGACCGCGCCGGACATGGAGCCGACGCCGAGCAGGGCGGTGCGGGGCAGTTCGATCGTCATGCTCCCGACCCTATCCAGCGCTCGCGCCTAGGATCGGATCGCACGTCAGGGAGAAGGGACACCCGTGAGCGCTTCCGGAGGCACCAAGGCCATCCTCGCCGCACTCGGTGCCAACGTCGGCATCGCGATCGTCAAGTTCATCGCCGCGGCGATCAGCGGGTCGGCGTCGATGCTGGCCGAGGGCGTGCACTCCCTGGCGGACTCGGCGAACCAGCTCCTCCTGCTGCTCGGCGGCCGGCGCGCACGGCGTGCGGCGGACGAGGAGCACCCGTTCGGCTACGGCCGGGAGCGCTACGTCTACGCCTTCGTCGTCTCGATCATCCTGTTCTCGGTCGGCGGTGTCTTCTCGCTCTACGAGGGCATCGAGAAGCTCACCCACCCGCACCCCCTCGAGAACTGGTGGCTGCCGCTCGTGGTGCTCGTCATCGCGATCGGGCTCGAGGGCTTCTCACTCCGCACCGCCCTGCGCGAGGCCCGCCCGCAGAAGGGCCGGCAGAGCTGGGTGCAGTTCGTCCGCCGGGCCAAGGCGCCGGAGCTCCCGGTCGTCATGCTCGAGGACACGGCGGCGCTGCTCGGCCTCGTGTTCGCCCTGTTCGGCGTCGGCCTCACCGCGATCACCGGCAACGGCGTGTTCGACGCGATCGGCACCATCTTCATCGCGGCGCTGCTCATCGCCGTCGCGGTCGTGCTCGGCATCGAGACGAAGAGCCTGCTCGTGGGTGAGGGAGCGACCGCGGCCGACGTCGAGCGCATCAAGCAGGCGCTGCTCGACGGGCCGGAGGTCGATTCGATCATCCACATCAAGACCCTCTACCTCGGGCCGGACGAGCTCATGGTCGGCGTGAAGGTCGCGGTCGACGGTGACCGACGGCTCGGCGACGTCGCGGCCGGCATCGACACCGTCGAGCAGCGGATCCGGGCCGCCGTGCCGATCGCCCGGGTGATCTACGTCGAACCCGACGTGCTCCGCACGGGCCCGCGGCCGCCGACCGAGGCGATCGTCATCCGCGCCGCAGACTGAAGAACGCGTCGAGCACGGCCGAGCACTCCTCCTCGAGCACCCCGGCGACCACCTCGGACCGGTGCGGCAGCCGACGGTCCCGCGCGATGTCGTAGACGCTCCCGCTCGCGCCGGCCTTCGGGTCCCAGGCCCCGAACACGACGCGCGGCACCCGGGCGGCCATGACCGCGCCGGCGCACATCGGGCACGGCTCGAGGGTGACGACGAGGGTGTGGTCCGCGAGGTGCCAGTCCCCCGTCACGGCGGCGGCCGCGCGGAGGGCGAGCACCTCGGCGTGCGCCGTCGGGTCCTGCAACGCCTCGCGCTCGTTCCGACCGACCGCCACCACGGCGCCGTCCCGGTCGAGCACGACGGCCCCCACGGGCACGTCCCCGGTTGCCAGGCAGGCGCGGGCCTCGTCGAGCGCACGTCGCATCGCGGGGACGAACGGACGGGCGGCGGGCTCTTCCACGGGACCTCCTGGCGGTCGGCGGCACGGTAGGGTCGACCCTATGCGAGTCCACGTCGCCGACCACCCGCTCATCACCCACAAGCTCTCGGTGCTCCGCGACCGTACGACGCCCTCCCCCACGTTCCGTGCCCTCACCGAAGAGCTCGTGACGCTGCTGGCGTACGAGGCGACCCGGAACGTGCGCGTCACCGCGACGCCGATCGACACCCCGGTGGCACACACCATGGGCGTCTCGATCGCGAAGCCGCGTCCGCTCGTCGTGCCGATCCTCCGTGCCGGGCTCGGCATGCTCGAGGGCATGGTCAAGCTCGTCCCCACGGCCGAGGTCGGCTTCCTCGGCATGGCGCGCAACGAGGAGACCCTCGAGCCGCAGACCTACGCCGAGCGCCTGCCCGACGACCTCTCCGGCCGCCAGTGCTTCGTGCTCGACCCGATGCTCGCGACCGGCGGCACCCTCGCCGCGGCGATCGACTTCCTGTTCGCCCGCGGCGCGGAAGAGGTCACCTGCGTGTGCATCCTCGGTGCGCCCGAGGGCCTCGCGATGGTCGAGCAGGCCGTCGGCGACCGCAACGTGTCGATCGTCCTCGGGGCGCTCGACGAGAAGCTCGACGAGAACGGCTACATCGTGCCCGGGCTCGGCGACGCCGGCGACCGCCTGTACGGGCTCGCCGAGTAGCGCAGACCGGTCACGTTCCGGACTGGAGGCGCGGTGCCAGCTGGCACCGCGCCTCCAGTCCGTCGTGGCGCGCGTCGCGACGGCCGCACCCGCCCCTTCCGGGCGTACCGCGTCGTTCCGGGCGTACCTGGTCGTTCCGGGCGTACCGAGTCGTTCCGGGCGTACCGAGTCGTTCCGGGCGTACCGAGTCGTTCCGGGCGTACCTGGTCGGTTCTTTCCGTCCGGTACGCCCGATTCGACTTTCAATCGAGGGTGCGATGGGAAGGAACGGGCGCGGTGTGCGGCGTCCGGGGCGGCCACGCAGAACACACCGTCCACGCGGACGGTTGACACGGGGTTGGTATACCGCTGATACTCGTCCCATGACTGCAATCGTGTCCGCCCGCGTCCTCTCCGAGGCACTGGGGACCGCCGGCATGATGATGCCGGCCACGGCCGTCATGCGTTGTCGAATGTGTGCCTGATCGGCACCCGTTCCAGCCGGATCCCCCGCGACACCACCCCGGTCGCGCGCGCGTGATCCCCGGATGACGACCACGTCGACGACGCGCACCACGTCACGAGGCTCGTCTCCCGCACCCCCGGGTCCGCCCCGGTCCCTCGCAGGACCGCAGGGCACCACGGCGCTCGCCGTACCCGGGCCGACGCATTCGACACAGCCGCGGCCACCACATCGTGCCGCAGCCACATCGCCCGGAGAACCGCCATGTCGCTCACCATCGCTCAGCCCCGCACCGCACTCCGCACCGCTGCACCGGCACCCACCGACCTCGGCACCGTGACGCCGATCCGTCCCCGCCGCGAGCCCGTCGCCCCGCCGTCGTCGAACGGCGTGCCCACCAGCCCGGTCGTCGCGCCGCAGCGGAACCGTGCGCTCCCCGAGGGCACCGAGGCCCGCGGGTTCGCCCTCTACGTCGGCATCGACGAGGCGAAGGCCGTGGCCGCCGGCACCACGCTCGCCGCGGTGGTCGAGCAGCTCAAGGCCCTCACCGCGCAGCTCGTCCCGTCGTCGGAGACCTACGCCGCCGTGGCGGTCGCCGCCGAGGGCTCGGGTGGCCGCGACGTCGACGTGGTCCGCCTCGCACTGCAGGACCGTTCCGCGGTGGCCGCGCGGAAGCAGGCGGAGAAGCCCGAGCCCGAGGAGACCGGGGTCGTCATCGACATCTCGCGGAAGCGCGTGACGCTCGACGGTGAAGCCGCTCCCCTGACCTACAAGGAGTTCGAGCTCCTGCAGTTCCTCGTCCTCCGCGAGGGCCAGACCGTCGACCGCTCGGCGATCATCGACGGGCTCTGGTCCGACGGCGAGGACGAGACGCCGAACGAGCGCACGATCGACGTGCACGTCCGCCGGCTCCGCTCGAAGCTCGGCGCCTTCGAGGAGATCGTCCGGACGGTCCGTGGTGTCGGCTACCGGTTCGACCGTCACGCCGACGTCGCCGTGCGCTACGCGTCCACGCCCTCGCCCGACCTCTTCTGATCCACACGGCGCGCTCTTGGTGAACTCGCAGCGAACGGCGGTTGCACCCTCTGGCGCGCCGTTACCGGTTCGTTATACAGTCGGTCGTGCAGTCGGTGTTTGCTGTGGCAGCGGCTGTGGAATGTGATTGCAGGACACTCTTGGTGCAAGGGAGAGGGCCGGTCGTCCCCGTGACGGCCGGCCCTCGTCACGTCCGCGACCACCCCTCGCGGCCCTGACGTGTCCGCGTTGCGTCCGGTGTCGCCGCCCGTCGGTAGTGTGGGATGACCGTACGACCGGAGGGAGCGCGACCGTGGACGAGACACGTCGCACCGAGAAGGCGACCGCCGTGGCGGCCTGGGAAGCGCTCTTCCGCGCCCAGGTCACCGTGATGCGAGCGCTCAATGCCGACTTCCCCGCCGACGAGATCTCCTTCAACGAGTACGACGTCTGCTTCAACCTGTCGACGCAGCCCGGTCGCCGCTGCCGGATGCGCGAGCTGACCGGCCACCTGCTCCTCACACAGCCGAGCGTCAGCCGCCTCGTCGACCGCCTCACCGCGCGCGGCATCGTCGAGAAGCAGCCCGACCCGACCGACGCCCGCGGGGTCATCGTCGCCCTCACCGCGCACGGCTTCGACGTCTACCGGTCCGTCGCGGTGCAGCACGCGCAGACCATCGCGGACCAGGTCGGTGCCGGGCTGGACGACGCCGAGCTCCGGACCCTCACCGAGCTCTGCACGAAGCTCCGCACGGCGGCTGCGGCGACGTCCCCACGTCGGACCGAGCCGCGCTCGGCCGTCACGCCGGATCCGGCCACGGTGTGACCGGCGCGCTGGTCTGGCTCCGCGAAGACCTGCGGCTCGCCGACAACCCCGCGCTGCGAGCCGGGATCGACCACGGCGGCGACCTGACCGTGGTCGTCGTGCTCGACGAGGAGAGCCCCGGCATCCGGCCGCTCGGCGCAGCCAGTCGCTGGTGGCTGCACCACTCGCTCGGCGCGCTCGGCGACGAGCTGCGCGACCGTGGTTCCCGCCTGGTCCTCCGCCGTGGTCCCGCAGCCGACGTCGTCCACCGGCTCGTCGCCGAGACCGGTGCGGACGGGGTGTTCTGGAACCGGCGCTACGGCCCGGTGGAGCGCGACCTCGACGCCGGCATCAAGAGCGCACTCACCGACGCCGGCACCGAGGCGCACAGCTTCGCGGCGAACCTGCTCTGGGAGCCGTGGACGGTGCTGACCGGACAGGGCGAACCGTTCAAGGTCTTCACGCCGTTCTGGCGCGCGGCACAGGCGATGCCCGAACCCCGGCACCCGCTGCCGAAGCCGCGCGACCTGCCCCCGGCGTCCGACGTGGCGTCCGACGACCTCGACGACTGGGCTCTCCTGCCGACGAAGCCGGACTGGGCCGGTGGTCTGCGCGAGGCGTGGGAGCCGGGCGAGGCCGGCGCGCACCGCCGACTCGAACGCTTCGTCGAGCACGCGCTCGAGGACTACGACCAGCGCGACGAGCCGGCGATGGCCGCGACCAGCGACCTCTCGCCGCACCTCCGCTGGGGCGAGGTGAGCCCGTACCAGGTGTGGCACCGCCTGCACGGCCGACTCGAGCCCGAGCAGCGGCAGCAGGCGCCGGCGTTCCTCCGCCAGCTGGCCTGGCGCGAGTTCAACTGGAACGAGTACTTCCACTGCGACGACATCGCCACGGTCAACGTCCGACGTGAGTTCGACGCCTTCCCGTGGCGCGACGTCTCCGAGGACGAGCTCGACCGCTGGCGGACCGGCACCACCGGCTTCGACCTCGTCGACGCCGGCATGCGGGAGCTCTGGCACTCCGGCGCCATGCACAACCGCGTCCGCCTGGCCGCCGCGAGCTTCCTGGTGAAGAACCTGCTCGTCGACTGGCGGATCGGCGAGCAGTGGTTCTGGGACACCCTGGTCGACGCCGACCCGGCGAACAACGCGGCCAACTGGCAGTGGGTCGCCGGATCGGGGTTCGACGCCGCGCCGTACTTCCGGGTGTTCAACCCCGACCGGCAGCTCGAACGCTTCGACCCGCACCGTGAGTACGTCCACCGGTGGGTGCCGTCCGACGAGCTCCGACCGGAGCCGATGGTCGACCTCAAGGCGACGCGGCAGCGAGCCCTCGACGCCTACGACCGGATGCGCCGGTCGTGAGCGGAGTCGACGACCGCGTCCTCGCCGAGGTCGACGCGGTCTTCCGCGCGCGGGTCGAACGGGGCACGGCGCCGAGCAGCGTGTGGGGCGTCTTCGACCGCACGGGTCTCGTCGCCACCGGCGGACACGGCGATCGCGGTGACGGTCTCGCGCCGGACGAGCACACCGTCTACCGGATCGCGTCCTGCACGAAGAGCGTGACCGCCGCCACCCTGCTCGCTCTCGTGGCCGCCGGCCGCGTGCAGCTCGACGCTCCCGTGACGGACTTCGTTCCCGCTTTCGCCGCGGTCGAGCTGCCGACGTCGGACTCCCCCGTGCCGACCCTCCGGATGCTGCTGACGATGGCCGCCGGGTTCCCCACCGACGACCCGTGGGCCGACCGCCAGGAATCGATCTCCGACGCCGAACTCGACGCCGTGCTGCGCGCCGGGCTCCTGTTCGACTCGGTGCCGGGCACCCGGTTCGCGTACTCGAACCTCGGGTACGCGCTGCTCGGCCGCGTGATCGCCGTGGTCGCGGGCGCGCCGTACACCGAGGTCGCAGCCGCCACGGTCCTCCGCCCGCTCGGGCTCGACGACACGGTCTTCCGCGCGTCCGACTCCCGCGGGTTCGTCGTGACCGGGGTGCGTCCGCACGCGGGCGCGTGGGAACCGCTGCCGCTGAGCGGTCCGGGCGCGTTCTCGCCGATCGGCGGGCTGTTCTCGACGGTCGCCGACCTCGCTCGGTGGGGTCGGCACCTCGCCTCGGCGTTCGCCACCGAAGCGGGCGACGCCACCGGGCAAGACGGCGGCGCCCAGGACGAAGGCACCGCCCCGGACGACGACACCGCGCCGGACAGCGCCGCCGGTCAGGGCAGCTCCCCCGAACCCGGCCCGGTCTCCCCCGCCGACCGTCGCCTCATGCAGCAGGCGATGCGGGTCGTCCCCGCATCCACCCTGCCGGGCGCGGCACGAGCGACCGCGTACGGCTTCGGGCTGTTCGTCGAGCAGGACCCGGAGTTCGGCGAGCTGGTGTCGCACTCGGGCGGGTACCCGGGGTTCTCCGCGCACATGCGGTGGTCCGTGCGGGACGGCCTCGGCGTCGTGGCGTTCGAGAACGCCACGCAGGCGAAGGTCTCGGCCGCTGCCGACACCGCGCTCGACCTCGTCCTCGCCGGTTACACGAGCACCGCGGCCACCACCGGCCAGCCCGCCGCCGGCCGAGCCGCCGCCACCGGCCGGACCGCTGCCACGAGCCAGCCCGCCGCCACCGGCCGGACCGCTGCCACCGGCCAGGCCCGTGCGACCGGACGAACGGCTGCCGCGACCCGCGCCGCGCAGGCCACCGTGACGCAGCTGCTCGCCGGGTGGAGCGACGACCTCGCCGATGCGATCTGCACGCCGAACGTCGCCCAGGACGTGCCGTACGAGCGTCGACGCCGCGCGATCGCCGAGGCGGTCGCCGCCGTCGGCGCGGACCTCACCGCCGCGCCGGTCGCGGAGCAGTCCTCCGCTCCGTCGCACCTGCGGTGGTGGCTGCCCGGAACCGCCGGACGCCTCCGCGTCGAGATCCGGTTGGCCCCGCTCGCAGGCGGTCGGGTCCAGACCCTCACCGTCACGCCGGAGCCCAGCGAGCGCTGACCCGGCCGCGAGACACCGCGACCGACAGCGAGACCGCGGCCGACAGCGAGACCGCGGCCGACAGCGAGGCGGCGACCTCAGACCGGCGGCCGCCCACCCACGAAGCCGAGCGCCCGCGCGGCGACGCGGGTGCCCTCGCGCGCAGCCGCGCCGACCCGCACCGGATCGGTCGCCCAAGCCCGGAGGAACCCGGCGGCGAAGGCGTCCCCTGCTCCGAGGGTGTCCACCACGGTCGCGGGCGTGATCGGGACCCGCTGGGGACTCCGCCCCCGCCGCCCGAGGAGCACGCCGTCGTGTGCCCGCGTGACGACCACGAGCGGCACCCGTTCGGTGAGCAGGCGCACGGCATCGGCGACCGTGGCGGCGCCGGTCAGCGCGATCGCCTCGGCCTCGCTCGGGAAGAGCACGTCCACGCCCGCGAGCGCCTCGACGAACTGCTCCGGCCCCACCGCCTGGACGACCGCCGTGGCGGACGGGTCGAGCGACACCCGTGCCGTGCCGGTGCGGGCTCGAGCGACCAGGGCGGCGATGCGCTCGGCCCCGCCGCCGCCGAGCATCGCGGATCCGGTGAGGTGCACGATGTCCGCGCGGCCGACGAGCTCCGCCGGCACGTCGTCGGCGGTCAGTGCGCCGCTCGCCGCCGGGTCGGACATCGCCGTCCGGCCGACGTCGTTGCGGACCGACACCACCGCGCCCGTGGCGCTCCGGGCGTCGTAGCGGATGTGGGCACGGACCCCGGCGTCGCCCAGCGCGCGCTCGTGCCGGTACACGTCGTCGACCCCGACGCGCGCGACCAGGTCGACCTGGGCGCCGAGCCACCCGAGCCAGGTGGCGGTGTTCCCGGCGGCCCCGACCGGGCGGTGGCGGATCACGGCGGCAGGGTCGTGCGCGCAAGGGGCCGCGGCGGTGGTCTGCACGAGGACCCCGTCGAGGACGTCACCGACGACCAGGAAGCGCTTCCCCGCCCCGCGACGTCGGCCCGCGACCGTCCGTCCGGCACGGGCCTCCCCGGGGCGTGGCGGGGCGTCGAAGCGCTCGGACGGAGTGGACATCGACCTCATCCTACGTGAAGCCGAGCAAATCTCCGGTTTGGTGACGTCACTCGACCCTCTGGTTCTTCTCGGAATCGAACGGTAATATACTCTCTGATCGTATGTGAACGGTCGCGCACCCCACACGACCCCCACGGAGACACCATGCCCAGGAAGCCCGATCCGACGCTGAAGCCCGCGATCATCGCGAAAGTGACACAGCACCTCCGGGACACCAAGATCGAGGACGTCTCCGTCCGCAGCCTCGGCCGGGTGCTCGGCACCAGCGCGTACCCGATCGTGTACCACTTCGGCTCCCGCGACGCCCTGATCGACGCCGTCGTCGCACACCTCGCAGACGACTCGATGCCCCCCGCGCTCGACCCCGCAACGGACCCGCAGGGGTTGGCCGAGTACCTCGTCGCGGTGTTCGGGGGCGTCGACGACCCCGACCGAGCACTCGCCGCGCGGCTCGCCTTCGAGCTCGGCGCTGTCGAGTCCCTCGACGGCCGTGACCGTGAACACGCCTTCCACCAGGACCAGGTCCTCGCGATCGCAGCATGGGCGCGCGAGCACGGCGTCGACGCCGACCAGGCCGACCGATCGGCACGCGACGCCGTCCTGGCCGCACGCGGGGCCCAGTGGGGCGCGATCGTCGACCACGAGCACAGCGACGTGGACGCCGAGCTCCGGGCGATCGCGAGCGAGCTCGCCGACGTCGCCGACGTCGCCGTCCCCCGCCCCTGATCGGCACGGACCGACACGGACGCGCCACCGGGACCAACCCTCGATCGGCCCCGGACGGACCGCCGGAACGCACCCCCGGACAGACTGGAGGCGCGGTGCCAGCTGGCACCGCGCCTCCAGTCGGTCAGACGGTCACCGAGGCGACCCGCCGACGATCCGTCAGAGCGTGACGAAGCTCTGCGACTTCGCGTTCGCGAAGCGCGCGGCCACGTTCTCCCAGTCGACGATGTTCCACACGGCCTTGACGTAGTCCGCCTTGACGTTGAGGTAGTCGAGGTAGAACGCGTGCTCCCACATGTCGAGCATGAAGATCGGCACGACACCGAGCGGCACGTTGGCCTGCTGGTCGAACAGCTGGAACGTGGTGAGCTTCTGGCCCACGGTGTCCCAGGCGAGGACGGACCAGCCGGAGCCCTGGATGCCCGTGGCGACGGCGGTGAACTGGGCCTGGAACTTCTCGAACGAGCCGAAGAACTCGTCGATCGCGGCGGCGAGCTCGCCCTCCGGGACCTTCGTGTCCGGGCCGAGGTTGGTCCAGAAGATCGAGTGGTTGACGTGACCGCCGAGGTTGAACGCGAGGTCCTTCTCGAGCTTGTTCACGGTGGCGAGGCTGCCGGACTCGCGGGCCTCGGCGAGCTGCTCGATCGCGGTGTTCGCACCCGTCACGTAGGTCTGGTGGTGCTTGTCGTGGTGCAGCTGCATGATCTTGCCGCTGATGTGCGGCTCGAGCGCGGCGTAGTCGTACGGCAGCTCCGGCAGGGTGTACTCAGCCATGTGAGTTCCTTTCGATCAGTGGATTGCGGATGGTGCTCCGCGGCTCACGAGAGCCGGGAACGATCGGTGAGGGAGTGGAATTCCCGGTTGTGGTAGACCAGCGGTTCGCCGCGTTCGAGGCCGACGACGATGTCGAGGACCTCGGCGACGACCACGGTGGAGGAGCCGATCGGCGTCGTCGACAGCGGCCGGCAGCGCAGTGCGCTCGCGGCGCTCGGCAGGTAGCGGTCGCCGGACGGCAGGGTCCCCCAGATCGGGTCGTCGGCCGCGGGGCTGCCGGTCGAGGCGAAGCGCTTGGCGAGGGCGACCCCGAGCGAGTCGACCAGGTGCACGACGAACAGCGGGGCGCCGAGCACGACGCCGGCGGACCCGGAGTTCGTGGACAGGGAGAACACGAGCACGGGCGGGTCGATGGCCACGCTCGCGACGCTCGAGGCGGTGAGTCCGGTGGGGCCGTCCGGGCCCTCGGCGGTGATGACGGCGACGCCGGCGGGGTGTCCGCGGAAGGCGGCCTTGTACGCGTCCGCGATGGTCGCCGGTGCTTCGTCGGGCATGGGAGTCGTGGTCGTTCCTTCGGGGAGGGGAGGCCGCGGCTCCGCGACCATGTCCCAACGTAGGACCTCAACCGTGGTTGAGGTCAACGATTCTCAGGTTCGACCGATCCCGGGCGCGCCGTGTGACCTCGCGTGACGCGGCCCCGGCAGTGTCAGCGGCGCTTGAGCATGACGACCGCGCCGGCCGCCGCGACCACCATGAGGAGCGCCGCGACCCCGGCCGTCATCGTCACGCCCGAGTCGAACGCGGCCCGCGCCGACTCGAGGAGCACCTGCCCCGCGGACCCGCCGAGCTCGCTCGCCGCGGACACCGCACCACCGAGCGTCTCCTGCGCGGCCGTGTGCGCCGACGAGGACAGCCCGTCCGGCACCACGACGTGCGCCCGGTACGCGGTGGCCAGGATCGTGCCGAGGACGGCCGTGCCGAGCACCGCACCGATCTCGTACGCGGTCTCGGACATCGCCGACGCCGCTCCGGCCTTGTCCGCCGGGGCCGTCGAGATGATGAGGTCGTTCGTCACGGTCTCGGACGCGCCGATGCCGATGCCGAGCAGCACGAAGGCGAACGCGAGCGCCACGATCGAGGCGTGGTGGCCGAGCACGGCGACCATCGCGTACGCCGCTGCCGAGAAGAGCAGGGCGACCGCGACGACCCAGCGCGGTGCGACCCGGCCGACGATCGGCACGACGACGAGCCCGGCGACGATGGTGAGCACCGACCCGGGGACGAGCACGATGCCCGAGGTGAAGGGGTCGAGCCCGGCGACGAGTTGCAGGTGCTGGGCGATGAAGAACAGGAACCCGGTCAGCGAGAACATCGCCGCCATGTTCATGAGCACGCTGCCGGTGAACGCCGTGCTGCGGAAGAGCCGGAGGTCGAGCATCGGTGTGCGCGACCGGAGCTGCCGCCGCACGAACGCGATGCCGCACAGCACGCCGACGGCGAGCATCGCGATCGCGAAGCCACGCTCCTCAGGGTGCACGACGGACTTGATCGCCCACGCGATCGGGGCGAGCGCGCCGAGGGACAGGAACATGCTCGGCACGTCGACGGGGCCCGGCATCGGGTCGCGGGACTCCGGGACGCAGAACGGCACCCCGACGAGCATGAGCACGAGGATCGGGACGGCGACCAGGAACACCGCACCCCAGTGGAAGTGCGCGAGCAGGACGCCGCCGACGAGCGGGCCGAGGGCGTTGCCGGCCGCGAACATCGTGGACCAGACGGCGAGGGCCATCCGTCGCTCCCCCGCGTCGACGAAGACGTTGCGGATGATCGACAGGGTGGCCGGCATGAGCATCGCGCCGAAGACACCCATCGCGATGCGCGCGGCGACGAGCATCCAGGCGTCGGTCGCGAACGCCGCGGCGACGGAGAACAGGGCGAAGCCGCTCGCGCCGATCACGAGGATCCGGCGCCGACCGATGCGGTCGCCGATGCTGCCCATCACGACGAGCAGGCCGGCGAGGACGAGCGGGTACGCATCGACGATCCAGAGCTGCGTCGTGGCGTCGGGGTCGAGCGCGCGGCTGATCGACGGCAGCGCGAAGCTCAGCACGGTGTTGTCCACCGAGATGAGCAGGACGGGCAGCATGAGGACCGCGAGCGCGGCGAACCGGCGGGCGCGGCTGCCGGTGACGGCGGTGGTGACGGGACCGGTGAGCAGTGCGGACAAGGAGGACTCCTGGGACTTCGAGCCGGACCAGGTCGACGGCGGTGCAGACGAGACGGGACGCGGGGTCTGCACGCGTCCCGTCAGGACTCCGTTAGTGTACCGTCTGGACGGTAATGGTTGCAAATGCAACCAGATGGCGGCCTGGAGGCGCGGTGCGGGCCCGCCACGCGCCTCCAGGCCGTCAGCCGGTCACCCCCGGAGCCGGACGGACCCCGTCAGGCCGACTCGCGCAGGAGCAGGCGGTGGCGCACCGTGCGCTGCACGGCGTCACCGTGTCGCGGCAGCTCGCCGGCGAGCATGCCGAGGGCGAGGTCGAGCGCCTCGCGGGCGACGGCGTCGAGGTCGACCGCGAGCGTCGTCAGCGTCGGTGACACGAGCCCGCCGAGCGGGAGCCCGTCCACCCCGACCACCCGGACGTCACCGGGGACGTCCACGCCGGCGCGTCGGCACGCCTGCAGGACGCCGAGCGCCATCACGTCGTTGAAGGCGAGGATCGCGTCGAGCCGTCGGCGCCGCCCGAGGATCGCCGTCGTCTCCTCGGCGCCGCACTCCGCCGTGCCGTGCGGGGCGTGCACGATCTCGGGCAGGTAGCCGCGCCGCTGCAGGGCGTCCATCAGGAGCAGGCCACGAGCACTCGTGTGCTCCGGCGACGAGTTGTCGAGCACGACCGGGTGCCGCACCCCGGTCGCCACGAGGTGGTCCGCGAGGGTCTCGATCGCATCCGCCGGGTCGATCCAGACCGCGGCGGTCGGCGGGTCGGACGACGGGTCGAGCTCGACCATCGGCACGCTGCCGAGGAGCTCGCTCCACCGGTGCCGACGGGAGCCGAGGTAGCCGATGACGACGTCGGTCTGCGCACCGAGCGCCTGGACCATCCGGTCCGCGTCGCTCGCCAGGTCGACGTCGGCGAGCATGACGTTCCACCCCTGCTCGGCCGCGAGGCGGAACACCGCGGACGCGAGCTGCGGGGTGTACGGGTTCCGCAGGTCATTGACGACGAGCCCGAGCTGGTGGTCACCGCCGGTGACGAGCCCACGGCCGAACCGCGACGGCCGGTAGTCGAGCCGCTCCGCCTCGGCCAGCACGCGCTGCTTCGTCACGGCGCTGATGCCGGACATGCCGTTCATCGCGCGCGTCACCGTCTGCCGGGACACCCCGGCGGCCGCGGCGACGTCGATGATCGTCGCGCGGCCGCCGGGGTGCGGGCCGTCCGGGGGCGAGTGCGTCAGTCGCGGAGGTCCAGCCATGCCACCTGTTCCGGAGTGAGGTCGACGGAGAGGCCCGTCATGGACGACCGGGCTTCGGCGATCGTACGCGGTCCGAACAGCGGGAAGGTCGGGAACGGCTGGTTGAGGACGTAGGCCAGGGCGATCGCCGTCGCCGGGACCCCGAACCGCTCACCGAGTTCACGCGCGCGACGGAGCCGCTCGAAGTTCTCGTCGCTGTAGTAGCAACGCACGAGCTCGGCGTCGCTGGTGTCCTCCGGCGTCGCACGACCGGTGAAGAACCCGCGCGCCTGCGACGACCACGGCAGCAGCGGGACCTGCCGCTCCTCGAGCCACGCCTTCGACGCGGCATCGGTGGCGTGCTCGCAGCCGGCCCACGGCACGTCGTACGCCTCGGCCAGGCCGAAGTGGTTGCTGAGCACCTCGAACTCGTGCTTGCCGTTCGCACGGGCGTAGGCGTTCGCCTCGTCGAAGCGGGCGGGCGTCCAGTTCGACCCGCCGTACACGCGGATGCGGCCGGCGCGGCGGTGCTCGTCGAGGACGTCGACGAACTCCCCCACCGGGATGTCCGGGTTGTCGCGGTGCATCATGTAGATGTCCGCGTAGTCGGTGCCCTGGCGCTCGAGGCTCTCGAGCAGCTGCTTCGTGAGCGACTCCGGGTCGCAGAACGGGCTGTGCGCGCCCTTCGTGATGACGACCACGTCCTCGCGCACCCCGCGGTTCTGGATCCACTTGCCGAGGCGCCCCTCGAGCACGCCGCCGCCGTAGATGTAGCCCGTGTCGAAGACGTTGCCGCCCTGCTCGACGAACAGGTCGAAGATCGCGCTGGCGTGCGCGAGGTCGGGCTGGTTGTCGACGCCCATCACCAGGCGGGACAGCCGCTTGCCGACGCCCGGGATCTCGCCGTACTTCATCGGGTTGTCCGCGGCCGCGGGGGTGTGCGCCGCCACCCGGAGCGGGTGACCGCTGACCGTGGGGATGTCGGCGGTCTCCGCTTCGAACGGGAAGCGGAGACCGATGGCGGCACGCCACTTGTCGAGCGTGCGGGCGGTGGCGAGCGACTCGTCCAGCGTGTACTCGGGGACGTCGACCCGTCCGGCCGCGAGCGCCGCGGTGGTCGCGTCCGCCTCACGCGCGTAGGGGTGTTCGCCGGCGAAGGACAGCGTGCGCGGGTCCTCGTCGACGGTGCGGACCACGATCGTCGGGTCGTCGCCGAGCGTCCAGGGGTCGGAGAGCGTGATCGTCCCGCGCGTGCCGTGCACCCGGACGGCGTTGTCGTCCTGCACCCGGACACCGGTCCGGACGTCGGCGGTGATGCCGTCGCGGTACGTGAGGTGTGCGACGGTCCACTCGTCGACGCCGGTCGGCCCGAGGGTGCCGGTCGCGGTGAGCTCCGTCGGCTCGGCGACGGCCACGCCGGTCGCGGCCTGCACGATCGCGGCGGCCATCGTCACCGGGTAGCCACCGACGTCGAGGATGCCGCCGCCCGCGGTGTCGACGTCGAACAGCCGGCCGGACCGTTCACCGGCGCGGAAGGCGAACGAGGCGTCGACGTGCGTGACGTCGCCGATCGCGCCGTCGCGGACGAGCTCGAGCAGTGCCGCGGTCTGCGGGTGGAAGCGGTACATGTACGCCTCGACGAGCGGCAGCCCGGCCTGGCGAGCGGCGTCGGCGAGCGCCATCGACGTGCCGTGGTTCGGCGACAGGGGCTTCTCGCAGAGCACGGCCTTGCCCGCCTCGAGCGCGGCGAGCACGAGGGCGGCGTGCCCGGTGTGCACCGTCGAGACGTACACGGCGTGCACCCGGGGATCCGCGAGCACCTGGTCGTAGGAGCCGGCCACGACGCCCGCGAAGCCGTGCTCCGCGGCCTCGTCGGCGAACGCCTGCGCCCGCTCCGGCGAGGAGCTGCCGGCGGCCACGAGGGTCGCACCGACGCTGCTCGCGGACAGCTGGGAGAGGAAGCGGCGAGCGATCCCGCCGGGGCCGAGGACGGCCCAGCCAGGGACGTCCTGCTGCACGTCCGTGCTGCTGCTGGCGGTGGTCGCGGTCTGCGCTGACATGCGGGTACCCATTCTCGTCGTGAACCTTCACGGTCACGACGACCGTACTGCCGCGACGCCGAGCCTGCAACGGTGCAGGTGCTTGACACGGCGTGTCCGTGGGAGGAGGCTCTGCACCACTTCGTGAGCGTTCACGGTCGAACGCTCCAGGTATCCCGATCTCAACGACGAGAGCAGGTACTCCGTGACAGCAGCACCAACGATCAGTCTCAGCCGGCGGGGGTTCCTCGCCGGTGCGGGTGCCATCGGCGCCCTCGCCTCCACGGCGCTCCTCGCCGGGTGTTCCACCGGCACCGCGATCTCGAAGGACCCGGACGAACTCGTCCTCTGGTACTGGAACCGATCACTCGACCCGAAGTTCCTGCGGCAGGCGGCCGGCGGCATCAGCGGCCACGGCACCAAGCGACTCCGGCCCGACCTCATCGGCGGAGCGTCCTACGACACCAAGTTCCGGACCGCGCTCGCCGGGAACGCCTTCATCCCCGACGTCCTCATGGTCAACTCGAACTGCTGGCTGTACTTCCCCGACGAGGACCTCTTCACCGACTTCGACGACCACGGCGGCGCGGCGAAGCGGGGTGAGTACTACGACTGGAAGAGCGCGCTCGGTCGGACGCCGAGCGGCCGGCAGTGCTTCTGGCCGGTCGACACCGGACCCACCGGCTTCTTCTACCGGCAGGACGTGCTGGCGAAGGCCGGGCTGCCGACCGATCCGGACGAGGTCTCCGACGCGATCTCGACCTGGGACGGGTTCCGTTCCTTCGGCGCGAAGATCCGGAAGGGCGCGGACGCCGCCACCGTGATCACCGCCACGCAGCTCTTCAACCAGTACATCGCCGCGAGCCCGACGCGCTACTTCGACCGCGACGACCGACCGGTGTTCGAACGGGACGACAGCTCGATCCGGCAGGCGTGGGAGAACGCCGTCGCCTGTGTCCGGTCCGGGCTGACCGGCAACCTGCAGTCCGGCACCGACCAGAACGCCGGGTGGGTGTCCGGCCGGGTCGCCGGGCAGATCGAGGGCGCCTGGTGGACGCAGGTCATCCACGACACCGCCCCCGACGCCGCCGGACAGTGGCGGATCGCCCGGCAGCCGGATCGGCCCGGCAACAGCGGCGGCTCGTTCCTCGCGGTCCCGAAGACGTCGAAGGACCCCGCTGCCGCCGTCGCGTTCGCCCAGTGGATCACCTCGCCCGAGGTCCAGTCGCACACGTACAACGACATCCAGCTGTTCCCGTCGACCCCCGCGTCCTTCGCGAACGGGATCATGCGGAAGCCCGGCGACTACTTCGGCGACCAGGACCCCCTCGCGTTCTTCAACGCCTCGGCGATGGACGTCCCGGTGACGTACATCTCGAACTCCGAGCGCTTCATCGGCGCCTTCGCGACCGAGATCACCAACGTCGAGGCCGGCGGCAAGGACCCCGACCGGGCCTGGCAGGACGCCGTCGACCAGACCAACCGGGTCCTCGAGAAGCGCGGGGTCCGCGCATGAGCACCAAGCAGGCTCCCCCGACCACGAGCATCCCCGCAGTCGTCGGCACCCCCACCTCGTCCATCACCACGGCCGCCACCGGGAAGCGCTTCGGGCTCCGGCGGTTCTGGCCGCAGTACGTCGCGATCGCGCCGTTCTACGTGCTCTTCCTGGTGTTCGGGCTGTTCCCGATCGTGTTCTCGATCGTGCTGTCGTTCACCGACTGGGACGGGGTCGGGTCCCCCACGTTCGTCGGGCTCGCGCAGTACCAGTACCTCCTCGGCGACCCGCGGTTCTGGAACGCCGTCGGGAACACGTTCCTCATCTGGATCATGTCGACGATCCCGATGCTGTTCCTGGCGCTCGTCCTGGCGTTCCTGCTGCACGGCAACATCCGCGCGAAGGGGTTCTACCGCGTCGCGTTCTTCGTGCCGAACGTCACGAGCATGGTGGCGATGGCGATCGTGTTCGGCTCGGTGTTCTCCGACGGCTTCGGTCTGGTGAACGCTGCACTGCGGGCGGTCGGCGCGGATCCGGTCGGCTGGCTGTCGTCGTACTGGGGCATCAAGATCACGATCTCGGTGATGGTGATCTGGCGCTGGACCGGGTACAACGCGATCATCTACCTCGCGGGGCTGCAGTCGATCTCGACGGAGCTCTACGACGCCGCCAAGGTCGACGGCGCGAACGCGTGGCAGATCTTCTCGCGGATCACCGTGCCGCTCCTCCGCCCGGTCATCCTCTTCACCCTCATCACGTCGACGATCGGTGGGCTCGGGCTCTTCACGGAGCCGCAGATCCTGTTCAACGGGCAAGCGGTGGGCGGCCCGGACGAGGCCGGCATGACGATCGTGCTCTACCAGTACGAGCAGGCGTTCAACCAGTTCGACTTCGGGTACGGGTCGGCGATCGCCTGGGTCCTGTTCATCTTCTCGGTGGTGTTCGCCATCATCAACTGGCGCCTGCTCAGTGAACGCGACGGCCTGAAGACACCACGACGCCTCCGGGTCCCGCGCGTCGTCCGCACCGACTCGACGGGCTCCGCCGGCTCGGACGGCTCAGCCGGCTCGGTCGGCTCGGACGGCTCGGACGGCTCGGACGGCTCAGCCGGCTCGGACTCGGCCCGCACCAGCGCGAAGGGGGTCGACGCATGACCGCGACACCGACCACGACGACCACGAACACCGCCGCCGCCCTCGGACGGCCAGGGGCAGCGACCGACGACCGCGGCCACGGCTTCCGCCGGGGATGGCTCGGCACCGCCGTCACGCACCTCTGCCTCATCGTCGGGGTGCTCCTGTCGATCTTCCCCTTCTACTGGCTGCTCGTGATGTCGACCTCGACCAACGCGGAGATCTTCGGCTACCCGCCGTCGCTCTGGTTCGGGGACAACGCACTCGCCAACGTCGCCTCGGTGTTCAGCAACGTGGACATGCTGCGGGCGCTCCTCAACACCGTGCTCGTCGCCGGCAGCACGGCCGTCCTGGTCATGCTGTTCGACTCGCTCGCGGCGTTCGCGTTCGCGAAGTACGAGTTCCCGTTCAAGCGGTCGCTGTTCACCGTGATGCTCGCCACGTTCCTGGTCCCCGGCAGCCTGTCGCTCGTGCCGAGCTTCGTGCTCATGGCCCACCTCGGGTGGATCGGCGGGCTGCAGGCGCTCATCATCCCGGGAGCGGCGAACGCGTTCGGCATCTTCCTGCTCCGGCAGTTCGCGACCGGATCGATCCCGAACGAGGTGATCGACTCGGCACGGGTCGACGGCGCCGGGTTCTTCCGGACCTGGTGGTCGATCGCGGTGCCGATGCTCCGAGGCGGACTGGCGTTCCTCGGCATCTTCACCTTCATCACCGCCTGGAACGACTACGTCTGGCCGCTCATCGTGCTCATCGACCCGAAGGGACAGACGCTCCAGGTGGCCCTCGCCGGCCTGAGCTCGGTGAACGCCACCGACCTCGGCGCCGTGATGGCTGGCGCGGTGATCAGCGTCTTCCCGCTGATCGGCGTCTTCATCATCGGGTCGCGGCACTTCATCGCCAACATCGCCGCCGGTGCGCTGAAGGGATGACCGTGGACCGTGGGCGGCGGCGCGACGACCGCGTCGCCGCCCACGGCTCCGGAGCACGTCACGACTCCCTAGACTCGTGCCCATGGCAAGCGCCCGCGATCGTGTCCTGGACAGCTTCGTCGCCATCGTGTGCGAGGAAGGAGAGCGTCCGGCGACCCTCGACGCCGTGGCAGCTCGTGCCGGGGTCTCGAAGGGCGGACTGCTCTACCACTTCGGGTCGAAGGCCGCCCTGGTCGAGGGGCTCTGCGAACGCCTGTCGGACCTCTCCGCGATCGACGTCGACCGGATGCGGGACGCCGAGGACGGCGCGGCGCGGTACTTCGTGCGGAACTGCCTGTTCGTGGGCAGCGAGCTCGACCTCGCGCTCCTCGCGGCGAGCCGCCTGCAGCAGGCCGGCTACGAAGAGGCCGGCCGGACCCTCGACGAGACCGAGAACGGCTGGCTCACCACGCTCGTCGACGCCCTCGGCGACGAGCCCACCGCCCAGGCCGTGAAGCTGCTCGGCGACGGGCTGTACCACCAGGCCTCCCTCGGCGCCGCGAGCGACGTCCGGCCGAACCGCAGCACGGTCGACATGGAGGCCCTGCTCGGCGTCGTCGACCGCCTCATCGCGACCAGGCCCGGCGCGTGAACCGACACCGACCCTGCTGGGGATAGACTGGGTCCGATCCACCCGCCTGACTTCCGGAGGTACCACCGTGGGCCGCGTCATCGCCGCTGTTTTCTCGATCCTGCTGCTGCTGGTGTCGATGTACCTGTTCGGCTTCGCGTTCCAGGTGGAGTCTGGTCAGGCCTTCATCTTCATGGGCGGTCTCCTGCTCATGTCGCTCTCCTTCTTCCTGCCGATCCACGTGTTCGGCAAGCGGTAACCACACCGCACGCCGAACGGCCCCGCACCTGCAGAGGTGCGGGGCCGTTCTGCGTCCCGCGGCTGGGCAGGGTTGGGCTCGGCCCCGCCGCCCGCCGGCTGCCGCCCCCGGCCCGCCGGCCCGCCGGCCCGCCGGCCCGCCGGCCCGCCGGCCACCGCCCGGCCGGCCACCCACCGCCCGGCCGGCCGGCCCGCCGACCGCCGCACAACGAAAGTCACCCGGAACCGTGAGAAGACGCGGTTCCGGGTGACTTCGGTTGTGCGAACCGCGGGCTGACCCGAGCCGAGCCGGGCCGGGCCGCGAACGGCCGGCCGGTCCGAACCGCGAGCCGCGGGCGCGGCCGAGCCGCGGGCCGAGCCGAGCCCGGCACACGCGGCCCGGCGCACGCAGCAGGGCGGCTACGCCAGCACGCGCAACTTCCGCAGCGTGACCGCGGTGGCGACGGCGGCGTGCACGGCCTCGGCGCCCTTGTCCTCCTTCGACCCCGGCAGCCCGGCGCGGTCGAGCCCCTGCTGCTCGTCGTCCAGCGTCAGCACGCCGAACCCGACGGGCTTGCCGGTCTCGATCGCCACACGGGTCAGGCCGCTCGTGGCCGCGTCCGAGACGTACTCGAAGTGCGGGGTGCCGCCGCGGATGATCACGCCGAGCGCGACCGCCGCGTCGAACCCTGCCTCGAGCGCGGTCTTCGCGACGACGGGCAGCTCGAAGCTCCCCGGGACCGGGATGACCTCGGCCGACGCACCGAGGCGTTCGACCTCGCGCTGCGCCCCGGCGAGGAGCCCACCGGCGATGGCCTCGTGCCACTGCCCGGCGACGATCGCCACCCGGATCCCGCTGCCGTCGACGTGGTCGCGGTCCGCCGCGCCTGCTCCGCTCATCGTGTCGTTCCTTCCGTGGGCACGGCCTCGGCCGTCGCCCGGTCTGCCGCGTCGAGCCACTCGACGAGTGCGGCGATGGTGATGACGGGCACGCCGGCGCGTGCCCCGAGTGCGAGGAGTCCCGGCAGGCGCATCATGCCGCCGTCCTCGTCGACGATCTCGCAGATCGCCGCGGCGGGCCGGAGCCCGGCAGCGGTGACGAGGTCGATCGCGGCTTCGGTGTGGCCCGCGCGTTCGCGGACCCCGCCCGGTCGTGCACGCAGGGGCACGACGTGTCCGGGGCGGTGCAGGTCGTCGCGGACGGACGCCGGGTCGGCGAGGACCCGGAGCGTCCGGGACCGGTCGTGGGCGCTGATGCCGGTGGTCACCCCGACGGCGGCGTCGACGGTCACGGTGTAGGCGGTGCCGCGGACGTCCTCGTTGTGCTCCACCATCGGCGGGAGGTCGAGTGCGTCGGCGATCTCGACGCTCACCGGGGCGCAGATGAACCCGGAGGAGTGCGCCACCGTCCAGGCGATCCACTCGGGGCTCGCGAGTTCGGCGGCGAGGATGACGTCGCCCTCGTTCTCGCGGTGCTCGTCGTCCGCGACGATGACCGGCCGGCCGGCGGCGATGGCGGCGACGGCCTCGTCGACGGTGGACAGTCCGACCCCGTCGGCCAGGGCGGGTGCTTCGGCGACCATCACCGGGCCTCCAGACCGACAGGCGCAGCCGACCCGACCGGCGCAGCCGACTGCACCGCCGCGTCCAGCCGCAGCATCCGCCGGACGTGCCGCGCCAACACGTCGGTCTCGACGTTCACGCGGTCCCCCGGCACCCGCGCGCCGAGGGTGGTCGCGGCGAGCGTCTCGGGGATGAGGCTGACCTCGAACCAGGCCGCGTCCGGAGGGGTGTCCTCGGCGGAGACGGCGCTGACCGTCAGGGAGACGCCGTCGAGCGCGATCGAGCCCTTGTCGACGACGAGCGGGCTGAGGTCGGGCACGAGCGAGAACCGCACGCGGCGCCAGCCGTCACCGTCCGCCGTCTCGAGCACGGTCGCCGTGCCGTCCACGTGCCCCTGCACGATGTGTCCGCCGAGCCGGTCCCCGACCGAGGCAGCACGCTCGAGGTTGAGCCGGTCGCCGACGGCCAGGGTGCCGTGCGCGCTCATGTCGAGCGTCTGCTTCATGACGAAGGCGGTGAAGGTCTCGGGGGTCTGTTCGACCACGGTCAGGCAGACGCCGTTCGTGGCGATGGAGTCGCCGTGCTGCGCGTCGGCGACCACGAGCGGGCCGTGGACGGTGAGCGCGACGGAGTCGCCGTGCTGCTCGACGGCGGTGACGGTGCCGAGTTCCTCGATGATGCCGGTGAACACTGGTGTCCTCTCAACGGGACTCCGGGGCGTTCGACGATCGTCGGCATCGACGGACGGGTCGCGGCACCGCAGGGGTGGTCGCGTCCTGTCCGCCAGCGCGCCTCCCATCCGGACTCTCACCGTCGGTCCCGGAGTTTCACCGAGTCAACCTCTGCCGGGTTCGCACCCGTCATCAGTTCGTGGACTGTCACCACCGGTTCGGACTTGCACCGACCCCGGAGCGCTTGCGTAGTCGGAACGATACCCCAGACGGATGACGGTCGCGTTGCGCCGCCCGCGCGGACGTAACGGGGCGTCGCGGTGCCGGCTGCGGCTCGCGACGTGCGCACCGACTGCCTGGAGGCGCGGGGCGGGCCCGCACCGCGCCTCCCGTCAGCCGCGCCCCCGCGCCAGGGCGACCGCCTGTCGGAGCGACAGGTCCGGCAGGTAGGCGCGCACCACCGCGATCCCGATCGCCGGGAGCGCGACCGGGTCCGGGTAGGCGAGCACCAGCGGGTGCAGCTCGGGGCCGAACTTCAGCTTGAACTTCAGCAGCGACCGGAAGCCGTAGACGGGCTCGAGCACCCCGCCGACCAGGTCGAGGAGGTCCTGCACGCCCTCGTTCGCCGGCGCGGTGTCGGGCGCCTGCGCCAGCGGTGCGGCGGAGAGGCTGAGGCGTTCGACGCCGTCCTCGCGCATCCGTTCCGCGGCGCTCGCGACGAGGAACTCCATCACCCCGTTCGGTGCGGCGCCGGTGCGACGCATGACGTCGAGCGTCCAGCCGACGACGCGGCCCTCGCGGTGACTCGGCAGCCAGCTGGTGACGGCCAGCACGGTGCCGGCCTCGTCCTGCGCGACGAGGGTCCGGACCGCCGGGTCCCGCATCTCGTCGACCCCGCCGAGGGTGAAGCCCATCTCGGGCAGCTCGCGTTCGGCGACCCATTCCTCGGAGATCGCCTCGATCTGCCGGGTCGTCGAGCTCGGCAGCTGCTGCCACGACGACCAGGTCGCCGTGATGCCCTCACGCTTCGCCTTGTTCACCGAGGTCCGGACGTCCTGCTTCTTCTTGCCGCTCATCGTCCACGTGCGCGGGTCGAAGTCCGCGTCCTCGGCGACCGGCAGCGTGCCCCAGCCCTGCTCCGTGAGGGCGCCGGCCTCGTCGGCGCCGATCCCGTAGAACACCGCGGTCCAGCCGTTGTCGTCGCACCAGCGGGCGAACGCCGTCATCGCGTCGGCACGGGCGTCCGGCCAGCCGAAGGGCCCGCCGACCGTCACCGCGACCCGGCCGTTGCGGCGGAACGCGACCGCTGCGCGACCGTCGTCGGCGAACCAGTAGGCGTTGCCGTGCCACGTCGTCATCCAGCCGAAGGCGTCGCCGCCGCCGGCCTCGAGCAGGGCGCGGGCGCGTTCGCGGTCGTGGCGGGTGCCGTCCGGGTCGGCGTCCGGTTCGACGGCGCCGGTCGGCCGCACGGACGCCAGGGCGATGACGAACCAGAGCACCGGTCCGGCCAGGCCGAGGACGATCCGCAGCATCGGGTGCAGGGACGGCAGGCGGTCCCAGAAGGTGACCGGGGAGAGCGGACCGAGGGCGGCGACGGCGAGCCGGAGCGGGTCCTCGACGTGCTGGGGCGCGGACGCCGCGGTCACCAGCACGACCGCGACGATGACGACCAGGGCCGACCCGACCGTCACCGCGAAGCTCACCACGCGGCGGCGCGAGGCCAGCACCGTGAAGGACCGGCGGAGCACCACCAGCACGACGGCGGTCGCCAGGGGGACGACGATCGAGGCGGCGATGGACAGGTCGACGATGAACTGGTCCTCGGTGCCGTGCAGCCGTTCGACCCGGCCGGGCACGGCGCCGTAGGTGACCGCGGCGGCCACCGCGGTGACGACGTCCACCACGACCACGAGCCACACGGCGAACCGGCTGCCGCGGAACAGCCCGAGTCCCGCGACGACGAGCACGAGCAGCGGGGCCGCCGCCAGCACCACCGTCCAGGGGTCGGTCGCGCGGTAGGCCAGGAGCGCACGCAGGCACTCCCCCGCGATGCCGTCGGCGCGGCAGCCGTGCACCGGGGTCACCGGTCCGGCGCCGACCACGGCGGCGAGCGGCGCGAGGATCCCGACCCGGGCGCGGGAGACGAGGGCGATCACCGGGCCGACGGCCGACACGAGCACCACGGTGCCGAGCAGGACCCGGGTCTCACGGTGCGAGCTCCGGAGCCAGCCGTTCCGCTTCGGGGTGCGGCGGAGCAGTTCGCCGAGCAGCCAGCCGGCACCGGCGGCCAACACGGCGTAGAGGTCCGAGGCGTGCCCGGCGTACAGCAGCAGGGCGGCCACCACGGCGAGCGCGTTCACCCGGATCCGGCGTCGCCACAGGGGTCCGGCGAAGGCGCTCGCGGTGACGATCGTGCCCACGATGGCGGTCCACGGGTCGAAGCTCGTCGCCCGTCCGAGGAGCAGCGGTCCGACGTCGCGCCCGTCCGAGTCGACGAAGGCGCTCAACGCCCCGATGCCGGTGCCGACCACGGTCGTGACGACGAACGCGACCGCCGTCCGCCACGAACCCATCAGGCGCTCGGCGGCACCGACGAGGACGACGACGCCGGCGAGGGTGAGCAGGAGCGCGAGGACACCGGTCGAGGCGGCGAACACCCGGAACGGGCCGTAGGAGACCGGACCGGTGCCGTGCACCACGCGGAGGACGACGGCGGTCGCCGAGGTGGCGAGCACGAGGACGAGGATCGCGGTCGTGACCGGGTGCCGGCGGACCGTGCGCGCGACGGCGCGCCAGGCGTTCCGCTTGCGGGAGGGTTCGGGTGCCGCGGGGCGCGGGGCACGGGGCGGGGCCCCGGACCCGGACGCGTGCGGCTCGGACGCACGCTGCCCAGACGCGGGCTGCCCGGGCGCGCGCGGGTCGGGCGCGTGCGGGTCGGGCGCGGACGCGTTCGGGTCGGACCCCGTCGTCCCCGGGCCGGTCTCGGTCACAGCGATCCCTTCGTCGCCGGCAGCCCGAGGTGCGCGATGACCGCGGGGAGGCCGTGGGACAGAACGTAGCGCACCGTGTTCCAGTCGTGGGCGGACCCCGGGGACACGATGAGCGCCGTCTGCATCCCGACCCGTTCGGCGACCGCACGGAGCGCGTCCGTCGAGGCGTGGTACGGCGCGTCGTCCTGGCCGTACCCGAAGACGGTGAGGTGGTGCGGGTAGTGCCCGTGCGCCGTCATGATCGCGGCCGGTGCCGCGGCCCGGTACGCCGCCGCCGACCCGCCGAACCCGAGCGCGATGGTCTGCTGGACGCTGCCGTTCCGGGGTCCGGGCTCGCTCGAGATCGCCAGCGTGGTGCCGAACACGTCGGGGTGCGCGGCGGAGAACTGCATCGCGCAGGTCGCCCCCTCGGAGAACCCGACGACGCCCCACGCGCTCGGCGCGCTCGCGACCGGCAGGTGCTGCCGGATCCACCGCACGGTGTCGGTCATGACGTAGGTCGCACTCCGACCGAGCCGCCGGGAGTCCACGCACATCGGGTTCCGTTCGGGCGCGCCGAGCTGGTCGGGCGCCACGACGATCGGGGCGAGCCCGTCGTGCGTCTCGGCGTAGTGCTCGAGGTACTGGCCGAGGTCACCGGTCTGGAACATGTCGGCCGGCTGCCCGGGCTGGCCGGACAGCGACACGAGCACTGGCAGCTTCGGCGGGTGCGCGGTCCGGGCCGCCGGCGGGAGCCAGACCACGGCCTTCCGGGCGTGGAAGTGGGACACCGTCCCCGGGATCCGGACGCTGATCGTCTCGCCCTCGCGCGGCATCCCGGCGGGCGCGTGCCAGTCGGCGGGGTCGACCTCACCGTTCCCGACGCCGCGGTGGGGCGTGGAGATCGTCCGCGTCGGGTACGGGTTCGTCGCGACCGCCTGCTCGACGTTCTTGTAGAAGCCGAAGTCGACGTTGACGCCGAGGCCGGCGGCCAGGGCGACGCACGCGGCTGCCCCGAGCGCGACGACGCGCAACGTCCAGCCGCCCTGCACCAGCACGACCACGAGCAGCGCGATGCCGGCGCAGGCGAAGGCGATCCACATGCGGGTCACCGGCGTGAACGACACCCCGAACAGGTCGAGCACGTCGCCCGTCCACCACACCGCCACGAGCCCGGCGCCCGCGCCCACCACGAGCGCGGCGACCCGGATCACGACGGCTCGGACGGGATGTCCCCGTCGCCGGTCGCCCCGGTGCAGGAGTGGTGCGAGGACCACCCAGACGGTGAGCACGAGGGCGATGGCGTCGACGGGGACGAGGACGTCGCGCCCGGTGATCGGGATGCGCAGGAGGTCGTGGAGCACGGTCTCATCGTGGCCGTACCCCGCTGCCGGGCAGCCCCGGAGGCGCTTCTGCTGTCCACAGGTTCACCACCGACTGCTCCCAGACGGCCATCAGCGTGTGTCCAGCTCAGCTCGGCTCAGCTCAGCTCGCGGTACCGGTGGGGCGGTGCCGGTGCGGCTGGGCCGGCTGTGCGCGCGCACGGGTCGGAGGGGCACCCGGATCCGGTGCCCCTCCGACCCGCTGTGACCGCGGTGGTCAGTGCCGCTTGCGCAGCACCATCGTCCCCGCTCCGGCGAGCAGCAGGAGCAGGGCGAACCCGGCCGGCAGGACCGGCGAGCTCGCTCCCGTGTAGGCGAGCCCCGGGGCGGCCGCGCCGGCCGCGGCGCTGGCCGCCGTCTGTGCGACCGTCGAGACACCGGCGGTCATCGCGTCGGCGGTCACGGCCCGGGAGGCAGTGGTCGCCACGACCGCGGCGGCACCGGTGACCGGGGTGGTCACCGAACCGGGCGTGGTGCCGTCGCCGACACCGGTTCCGGTGCCGGGGGTGCTGGTGCCGTCACCGGGCGTGGTGCCGTCCCCGGGGTCGGTCCCGTCACCGGGGTCCGTGCCGTCACCGGGGTCGGTGCCGTCACCGGGGTCGGTGCCGTCCCCGGGGTCCGTGCCCGTGCCCGGGTCGGTCCCGGTGCCGGGCGTGGTGGTGCTGGTGCCGTCGCCGACGATGCCGATCCCGTTGCCGCCGATGGTCACCGGCAGGCTGATCACCGGGGTGAGCTGGGTGCCGGAGAGGAGTCCACCGTCACCCGAGGTCGAACCACCAGCTGCCGGGGTGGTCGACCCCGTGCCGATGCCGGTCGCCGGGGTCGTCGACCCCGTCGAGGTCCCGTCACCGACGAGGCCGATGCCGTTCCCGCCGATCGTGATCGGGACGGAGATCACCGGAGTGACCTGCGTGCCCGACGCCGTGCCGTCCGACCCCGAGGTCGAACCACCAGCAGCAGGGATGGTCGTACCGGTGCCGGTGCCGGTCGCCGGGGTCGTCGCCCCGGTCGACGCGCCGTCGCCCAGCACGCCGATGCCGTTACCGGACACCGTCACCGGAACGGAGATCACCGGAGTGACCTGCGTGCCCGACGCCGTGCCGTCCGACCCCGAGGTCGAACCACCAGCAGCCGGGGTGGTCGTGCCGGTGCCGGTGCCGGTTGCCGGGGTCGTCGACCCCGTCGAGGTCCCGTCACCGAGCAGCCCGATGCCGTTGCCGGACACCGTCACCGGGATCGACACGACCGGCGCGACCTGCGTGCCGGAGGCCGTCCCGTCCGAGCCCGACGTCGTCGGAGCCGAAGCCCCGGCAGCCGGCGCGGAGGACGCCGACGTCGCCGGAGCAGCCGCGGCCGCAGCCGGCGCGGAGGACGTGGCATCCCCACCGACGGCGATCGCGTTGCCGGTCGCCGTGACCGGAGCGGTCACATCACCGGCGACCTGCGTGCCCGAGGCCACCCCGTCCGACCCGGAGGTCGTCGGCGCAGCGGCGGTCGGAGCAGCGGCCGGGGCAGCAGCGGCAGGAGCGGCAGGAGCCGCGGAAGCCGAGGTCGACGTGGCGTCCCCACCGACGGCGATCGCGTTGCCGGACACCTGCACGGGAGCGGCGACCTGCGGCACGACCTGCGTGCCCGAGGCGACCCCGTCCGACCCGGAGGTCGAGGGTGCTGCGGCCGGGGTAGCCGGCGTGGATGCGGGAGCCGCCGGCGCCGGAGCGCTCGTGACGGCCGACGTGACCGACGACACCGCGTCGCCGAGCACGCCGAGCGCGTTGCCGGACGCCGACACGGGGACGGAGACGGACGGGGCAACCTGTGTGCCCGAAGCGGTGCCGTCCGCGCCGGAGGTCGTGGCCGCGTTCGCAGCACATGCCCCTCCGAGCGTCAGCCCGCCGACGAAGAGGGTGAACCACAGCCCTCTCGAGACGTACTTGTTCATGGTCGTTCCTCACTGATCGAGATCGTTGGCCGACCGCGATGGCGGCCGGAGGTGCGTGCCTGCCGTGGCGGACAGGCGCACCGATCTCAGTCAGGGGCGACGTCGTGCTCGCCGACGACCGATGCGGGGACCGCGTCGTCGGAGAGGGTGCCGCGTGACCCCGCGGCGAGGGAGATCTGTCCGCCGGTGGAACCGACGATCCCGACGGCTGCTGCCGAGCCGGTCGAGCCGGAGGCGCTGCTGCCGAGGACGCCCGCAACCGGGCCGTCGAGCGGGCCGTCGCCGTGGCCGGTGCCGCCGCCCCGGGGGACGAGCAGAGCGCGGCCGCCGACGGTGGCGTCCTGTGCGGCAGCGTCGGCCCGGAGGACCCGGTCGCCAGCGAGGACCGTCGCGGCCTCGGAGGACACGGCGTCCGTGCGCGCGACACTCACGTCCGCCGCGACGGCGCTCGAGCCCGGAGTCTGCGCCGCGGACGCGTCCGGACGCACGCCGGCGGATGCCGAACCGACGGGGGCAGTGGAGCCGCCGCCCACCGGGGTGCCGGGGACGTCGACGACGGGATCCGTGCCTCCAGGCAGGCCGCCGCCCACGACCGGGGGCAGACCGGCGACCGCGTCCGGGACGGACCCGACGACGGAACCGACGCCACCGAGCGTGTCGTCGACCAGTCCGGTGACCGGACGGGTGACGGTGCCGAGGGTGTCGTCCCCGAGCACGGTCCCGAGGACCGGCAGGCAGCCGACGACCTGGTCGAGGGTGCCGACGACGGTGGTCACCGGGCGTGCTCCGGTGAGGTGCTCGACGGCTCCCGTGACGGGGCGGAGCACGGTGACGAGGGTGTCCGTGACGGGCCTGGAGGCGCTGCTCGCCTCGGTCCCGTCGGCTGCGGTCGCAGGGGTGGCCGGGGTGGTCCCGGTGGCCGGCTGCTGGCCGCCGGTGGCGCCGGTCGGCGCACTGCCGGTGGGTGCTGCGGGGGTCGTCGCGGGCGCCGGAGCCGGTGCCGCGGGGGCGGGGCTCGACGGGGCCGGGGACGATGCTGTGGGGGCGGGTGCCGCGGGGGCTGCGACCGGGGCCGGAGCTGCCGGAGCCGGGGCTGCCGGTGCTGCCGGAGCCGGTGCTGCCGGAGCGGGCGCTGCCGGAACGGGAGCCTTGGGCGGTGCCACTGCCGTCCGGACCGGGTCGACGGCCCGCTCGACGACGTGTCCGACGCCGCTCGTGACGCCCTGCACGGTGTCGCCGAGACCGTGCACGAGCCCGCCGACGAGCCCACGCTGCTGCGACGGCTGCGGATCGGACGTCGCCGCGGAGGCCGGACGGGCGCCGAGCACGAGGGTGAGCAGCACGAGGGCCGCGGCGACGACGATGCCGTACAGCGCGTACCGGGTCATCGCGCGCCAGGGTGCGCGCAACGGCTGGTCCATGCGCTCACCTCCTGATCTCGGCTGCGCACGTAGAGTGGTTGACCGGCACGGTACGCCCGTCCACGCCAGAACGCACCAGGTTTCTCAAGAATTCGTCAGGAAAGGCCGGTCTTGGTCTCGATCTTCAACGCTCCGACCCGCAATACGGACATCGTCACGCTGCACGAGATCCTCCGCCTGCGGCAGGACGTCTTCGTCGTCGAGCAGGGGTGCGCGTACCCCGACATCGACGGCCGCGACCTCGAGCCCGGCACCGTCCAGTTCTGGGCCGGGCAGGGGTCGGTCGACGCCACGCTGCGACTCCTCCGCGAGCCCGACGGCACCGAGCGCATCGGCCGGGTCGCCACTGCTCGGGCCTCCCGTGGTCAGGGTCTGGCTGCGCAGCTCATCGAGGCCGCGATCGCCGAGTCCCGATCTGCGCGCATCACGATCGACGCGCAGGCGCACCTCGAGCAGTGGTACGGCCGGTTCGGGTTCGTGCGCTCCGGTGAGGACTTCGTCGAGGACGGGATCACGCACCTCCCGATGACCCGCACGCGCTGAGGCGCGGCACCAGCCGGGCGCACGGGGTCGGTCAGGCGCGCGCCAGGCGCGAAGTCGGTCGCGCGCGCTCGGTCAGGCGCGCCAGCGGCGGAGCTCGTCGAACGAGCGTCCCTGGTGTGCCCGGTCGGCGACGAGCCGTTCGAACACGATGTTCGTCTGCGTCGTCGCCACCGACGGGTCCCCGCTCAGCTCGTCGGCGACGAAGTCCCGGAGCTGCTCGGTCGACGTGCAGGCGATGTGCACGAGGAAGTCCTTGTCGCCCGCCAGGAACGACACGTCCTGCACGACGGGCACCCGCAGCAGGCGCTTCGCGAAGTCCCGGAGCTCGTGCCGGGCGGCGGCGTGCACGCGCACCGAGACCATCGCCTCGATCGCGAACCCGAGCCGGGCGACGTCGACCTCGGCGCGGTACCCCCGGATGACCCCGGCGTCCTCGAGCGCCCGCACCCGGGTCAGGCAGGTCGACGGGGCGATGCCCACCGCGGCGGCGAGCCGGTTGTTCGGGATCCGGGCGTCGGCCGCGAGCGTCCAGAGGATCCGCTCGTCGACCTCGTCGAGGCGCGGGGCGGGATCGGGGCGGCGGACGGGGCGTTCGGACACGGCTCGACGCTACCGTGCCGAGGCGTCGGTGAGGAGCGCGCGCAGGGCGTCCTCGAGCGGGCCGGCAACGGCCTCGTGCTCCGCGGACGCCAGCGGCTCGACCTGGGTCGAGGTCCGGAGCATGGTCATCCCGAGCACCACGGCGAGCGCGATCTCGGCGCGGATGAGCAGGTCGTCGGTGACCGTGCCGGCGACGGCACCGGCCAGGCGCTCGGCGTAGCGGCGGAGCGTCTCGCGGCGGATGGCGTCGGCGCCGTCGTCGCCGGAGGACCGCAGCAGGAGCATGAGCTGCATCGAGTCCTCGTCGGTCGGCGACCGCACGACGTGTCCGATCAGGTCGCGGACGGTGCGGTGCGCGTCCACCGCTGCGCGCCCTTCGGTCCCGAGGTCCCGCACGACGCGGTCGAGGCACGCGCGGAAGAGCCCCTCCTTCGACCCGAAGTACCGGTTGATGAGCGCGACGTTGACGCCGGCGTCGGCAGCGATGTCGCGCACGGTCGTGGCTCGGTAGCCGTCGAAGGCGAACCGACGTCGCGCGGCCTGCACGAGCAGCAGACGGGTGGCCTCGGCGTCCTTGCTCATGGTCGAAGCGTACCGGCCCGGACCGGGATGTAAGCAATTGTTGACATCGGCCGACAACCGCGTACCCTCGTCAAGTCAGCAAGCGTTTACATCGACCGTACGGAGCACGATGACCGACACCATGGCGACCCCGCGGACCGGGTCCCACCCCACCACCGACGGCCGGCGGCCGAACAGCACGGCGATCATCGTCTACCTGTCGCTCGGCGGTCTGTCCTTCGCGGTGCTGCAGTCGCTCGTCGCCCCGGCCCTGTCGACCATCGGGCAGGACCTCGGCGCCTCGACCAGCGCGACGAGCTGGGTCCTCACCGCCTACCTGCTGTCGGCCTCCGTGCTCACGCCGATCCTCGGTCGTCTCGGGGACATGGTCGGCAAGCGCAAGGTCCTCATCGTCGTCCTGTCGATCCTGCTCGTCGGGGCCGTCCTCGCAGCCCTCGCGCCGAACCTCGGCACGCTCATCGTCGGCCGTGCGCTGCAGGGCGCCGCCGGCGCGGTCATGCCGCTGTCGATCGGCATCGTGCGCGACGAGCTCCCCAAGGAGAAGGTCAGCGTCACCATCGGACTGCTCTCGGCGATCTTCGGCATCGGCGCCGGGGTCGGCATCGTCGCGGCCGGCCCGATCGTCGAGCACCTGTCGTGGCACTGGCTGTTCTGGCTGCCCGCCGTGCTCGTCGTGATCGCCCTGCTCGGCGCGGTGTTCGGCATGCCCGAGTCCCCCGTCCGGAAGCCCGGGCGCCTCGACATGGCCGGCACCCTCGTGCTCGGCGTCTCCCTGGTCGCGATCCTGCTGGCGATCAGCGAGGGCGAGACCTGGGGCTGGGGCGACGTGAAGACCGTCGGCCTGCTCGTGCTCGGTGCCGTCGCGCTCGTCGCGTTCGTGGTCGTCGAGCTCCGGGTCAGCGAACCCCTGATCGACGTCCGGCTCTTCGCGGTGCGCGGGGTCTGGACCGCCCACGTCGTCGCCCTCGTCTTCGGCTTCGCGATGTTCGGCACGTTCGTCCTCGTCCCGACCCTGCTGCAGCTGCCGACCGCCGTCGGGTACGGCTTCGGCAAGGACGTCACCGAGGCCGGGCTCTTCCTCCTGCCGACCGTCGTGATGATGGTGATCGCCGGTCCGATCGCCGGCATCCTCGTGCGGAAGGTCGGCCCGAAGCCACCGATGCTCATCGGCGGGGTCGCCATCGTCGCCGCCTTCGTCATCCCGGCGATCAGCCACACCGAGCTCTGGCAGGTCGTCGTGTCCGGCGTCCTGACGGGCATCGGCATCGGCATGGCCCTGGCGGCGTGCTCGAACGCGATCATCGAGAGCGTCCCCGCGAACCAGACCGGCGAGGCGATCAGCGCGAACACCGTCGTCCGGACGATCGGCTCCAGCGTCGGCACCGCGGTCATCGCGGCCCTCATCACGTCGCACAGCACCGCGCAGGGGCTGCCGACCGACGACGCGTTCACGATCGGGTTCTGGGCCTGCACCGGCGTGGCGGTCCTCGCGGTCGTCGGAGCCCTCATCGCCCCGTCGATGCGCGCCCGCCGCGCAGCGGCCACGGCCCGTGGGATCGACGACCTCGACGAGGTCGCGTCCTGACGCCCTGAACGCCACCACCCCTGGAGGCCCGTCCTGCGTCGTCGACGCGGGGCGGGCCTCCAGGCCGGTGCGGTGCCCACCCGCCGTCGCCGCGAGCGCTGCTGAACCTGCGAACCCGCCGAGCACCGTCGCAGGAGCCGTGACGATCATCGACTCCACGACGTCCACCTCGTGGGCGCGAACGCCGCGCCCCGGACAGGAGACCCCATGAGCAGCACCGACCACGACGAGAGCCGCAGCAGCAAGCCGTCGTTCCGCGACACGATGACCGCCGGACTCGTGCAGAAGGCACTCGAGCCGGTGCTCCGTGCCGTGCGGGACGAGGTCGCGTCGGCCCGACGCGAGGTCGGCGAGCGCGTGAGCGGTGCGAAGACCGGGCTCGTGCTGACCGGGGTCGGCGTGGCCTTCGCCCTGACCACACTCGTGGCCCTCGCCGGCTTCGTGGTCGCACTCCTCGCCCTGGCGCTGCCGCTCTGGGCGGCCACCGGGATCACCGTCGTGGTCTTCGCGGTCGTGACCGCGATCCTGCTGGCGGTCGGGGTGCGCGGGATCCGTCGCGGTGTGCCGCCGGTGCCGCGCGACACGATCCAGGCGACGAAGGAGCGGGTCCACTCCGCGAGCAGCACGGACACGGACACGGAAGCGGTCTGACCGCCGGTCTGACCGCCGCTCTGACAGCCGGTCTGACCGCCGCTCTGACCGCCGGTCTGACTACATCGCGAGTGTCATGCCGACCACGGCGACCGTCATCGCGAAGACCTCGCCGCTCCGGACCGCACGACGGTCGTCGCGCCCCCACTCGTACCGGAGCAGCCACCCGCTGAACGCGCAGTAGCCGATCACCCCGGCCCCGAGGACCGCGGTGAGCGCGATGCCGTGCCCGGCGTGTCCGTCGGCGAGTCCGGTCGCGTGTCCCATCAGGAGCATCCCGGCCATCACCACCGCCGACAGCGCCCGGTGGACGTCCATCGGCTCGGCGCGGCGACCGTCGGCGCGTCGCCGCCGCATCACCGGCAGCGGTGCGAGGAGCAGCAGAACGGTCGCCGCCAGCAGGGTCCACGACGCGCCGGCGTGCACCACGGGCATGAGCATCGCGACGAGCATCACCGCCGCGGGCACGATCACCGCCGGACGCGGCCGGTACCGATCCCCGACGATGCAGCACACCGACGCGAACTGCGGCACGACGAGCATGGCGTCGGCGACGGTCTCGTGCACGGCGGTTCCTCGGGCGGGAGCGCTGGGTGGAGCGCGGTGGTCAGTCCTGGGCGCGGGAAGCGGCCTTGGCGGCGCGCTCCTGCTTCACGCGGGCGTTCTCGGCGTGCACCGCTGCCTGCGTCGCACGCTCGCGGACGAGCCACTCGGGCTTCTGCTCGAGCAGCGTCTTGATCTCGGTCGTGGTCAGCGGATCGTCGATCCCGGCTCGGGTCAACCCCGAGATCGAGATGCCGAGCTTCTGCGCCACGACGGGTCGGGGATGCGGTCCGTCACGACGGAGGTCCTCGAGCCAGGTCGGGGGTTCCGTGCGGAGTTCGTCGAACGCGGTCCGGCTGATCGGCGCGCTCTGGAAGGTCTCCGGGGCGGCCGCCAGCAGGATGCCGAGCTTCTTCGCGGCCGTCTCGGGCTTCATGGTCTGTTCCTGCGCCATACCGACAAGGGTACGGCCCCTATGCTCGTCTGCATGACCGCGGCTCTCACCATCGCCTTCGTGCCCGGGGTCTCCCCCGCCAAGTGGGCACGCGTCTGGCGGGAACGCTTCCCCTCCGTCGAGCTCCGGCTCCGTCCGATCGGCGCCGACGAGGTGGACGACGCGCTCGCCGGCGAGGTCGACATGGTCTTCGCCCGGGTCCCCGTCTCGGACGCCCACAACGCGATCCCGCTGTGGACCGAGACCGCCGTCGTCGCGATGCCGAAGGACTCCCCGCTCGCCGACCTCGCCGAGGTCGACCTCACCGACGCCGAGGTCCACGTCGTCGACCCTGGTCCCGTCCCCGCCGACATCGACGCGACGCTCGACCTGGTCGAGGCGAACGTCGGCGTGGCGGTCCTCCCCCAGTCGCTGTTCCGCGCCGCCAGCCGCAAGGACCTCGTCGGCCGCCCGCTCGTCGGTGCACCCGGCACCCAGATCGTGCTCGCCTGGCGCGACGAGGACGCCTCCGACACGACGGAGGAGTTCATCGGGGTGGTGCGCGGGCGGACCGCCAACAGTTCCCGGAACCAGACGGACCAGCCTGGAGGCACGGATCGCGACACCGGGGACGGCTCGCGTCCGTCAGGTGGCGGGGACCGGTCGCGTGGCTCGGCCGGCGGTGACGGCGGCGGCAGCGGGAGCGCCGGTGGCGGCGGTGGCGGTGGCGGTGGCGGTGCCGGTGGCGGTGGCGGCAAGGCGAAGCCCGCCAACGGGAAGACCGTCGCCAAGCGCTCTGCCACGAAGGGCACCGGCGCGAAGAGCGGCGGCGGGAAAAACTCGACCGGCCGCGGCCGGACCCAGCGCGGGATGAAGGGCAAGCCGAAGCGCGGCTCGAAGGGCAACCGCTGAGGACGACTTCGTCCTGACCGACTGGCGCGTCCTGACCGACGCGTTCAGCCTGACCGACGAGTTCAGCGCATGACGGCGGCGGCCGCTCGTGCGACCCGCGCGCCTCGGGCGTCCTCGGCAGCTGCCCGGGCGTCGGCCACGACACGGGTGTCGGCACGCAGCACGGACCCGGCGTCGAACGGCGGCTGCGGGTCGTACTCGATCTGCAGCTGGATCGCCTCGGCGACGGGCTGACCGACGAGTTCAGCCGCGAGCCACAGCGCCATGTCGATGCCCGCGCTCACCCCGGCGGCGGTGACGACCGACCCGTCGGCCACCACGCGGTCCTCCACCGGCTGCGCGCCGAACGCCTCGAGCATCGGCTTCGACGCCCAGTGCGTCGTCGCGCGCTTGCCCGCGAGCAGCCCCGCCGCCCCGAGCACGAAGGCCCCCGTGCACACCGAGGTCACCCAGGTCGCACGCTCGGCTTCGCGCCGGACGAACGCGACCACCGCCGGATCGAGCATCGCGTCGAACGCTCCGTCCCCGCCCGGCACGACCAGCACGTCCGCGGGGCCCGCCCCGTCGATGGTCGTCGTCGGCACCAGGGCGAGCCCGCAGTCGCTCGGGACCGGGTCGAGGGTGGCGGCGACGTACTCCACGCGCACGCCGGGCACCCGCGACAGCACCTGCGCCGGGCCCGTCAGGTCGAGCTGCGTCAGGTCCGGGAAGAGCAGGAACGAGATCCGGATCTCGTCCGGGCCGTGCTCCGGCGTGACCGCGTCGGCGTCGTCCACCGGGTCGGGCGTCGGGACCTCGGCGTCGACGGGCACCTCGACCACGTCGGCGTCGACCGGGTGGACGGGGTGGACGCGCGGGTTCTCGGAGCTCATGTCGCGACCATAGCCCTGCCCGACCAGCACGGTGTCGGTCAGCCCCAGACGCCCGAGGTCCCCCGCCGGTGGCTGCCGACCAGGTGCGTGTCGACGATGCCGAGCGCCTCCATCAGCGCGTACATCGTGGTCGGGCCGACGAACGCGAAGCCGCGCTTCCGCAGCGCCTTCGACAGCGCGACGGACTCGTCGGACTTCGTCGGGACCTCGGCGTAGGACTGCGGCTCCGGCGTCGACGCGGGGCGGAACGACCACACGAAGTCGACCAGGCCGCCGTCCTCGCGCAGGGCGATCGTGGCGTTCGCGTTGGTGATCGTCGCGAGGATCTTCGCGCGGTTCCGGACGATCCCGGCGTCCGCCATCAGCCGGGCGACGTCGTCCTCACCGAACTGCGCCACGGCGTCGGCGTCGAAGTCCGCGAAGGCCGCACGGAACGCCGGCCGCTTCGCCAGGATCGTGCGCCAGGAGAGTCCGGACTGGAAGGCCTCGAGCGAGAGCCGCTCGAACACGCCCCGCTCGTCGCGGACGGGCATCCCCCACTCGGTGTCGTAGTAGTCACGGAGCAGCGGGTCCGTCGATGCCCACACCGGACGGGCGAGCCCGTCGTCCCCCACGACGAGGTCGGACGCGGGTGCAGCGACGGGCTCGGGGCTCATCCCCCCATCATGGCCGTCCCCGCCGACACCGTCATTCCGCGGGAGGGCTGTCCTGCATCGCTTCGGAGTCCATCCACACGTACTCCCAGCGGTGGCCGTCGGGGTCGGTGAAGCTCCGCTGGTACATGAACCCGAGGTCCATCTCCGGCCGGTCCTCGTTACCGCCCGACATCACCGCGGCGTCGACCACGCGGTGGACCTCCTCCTTCGACGGTGCGCTCAGGGAGTTGATCACCTCGATCGTGCCCGCGTCGGCGATGGGCTTGTCGGTGAACTCGGCGAACTTCGCCTTCGTCAGCACCATCACGTAGATCGTGTCGCTGACCACGACGCACGCCGCGGTCTCGTCGGTGAAGTCCGGGTTGATCGAGTAGCCGAGCGCTTCGTAGAACGCCTTCGAACGCTCGAGGTCGTCGACCGGCAGGTTGATGAAGACCATCGTGTCCATGGGAGGTCCTTTCGTCAGGTTCAACCTGGCGCACGTCCCTCCGCTCCGCAACCGTTCCGCGCCGGTACCACTGTCAACCGTCACCGAGACGGGCCGGAGTCACGCGACCGGCTCGCACCGTGCCTCCAGGCCGGCGGTGCCCACACGACCGACGCGAGCCGAGACGACACGATCGTGGTCGTACGACGACGAACTCGTCGTGAGTTGCGCACGCTCGCAGTTGCGGCCACGCGGAAACGACGAGACCGCCGTCGTTCGACAGCGGTCTCGTCGTTCCGGGTCCGCGCGCGCAGCGCAGCGCAGCTCGCGGGTCAGGCCAGCTCGCGCCCCTCGCCCGCTGCCTTCTGGTGCGCCTCGGCCTCGGCCTGGCCGATGATGTCCTCGGCCGGCACCGGGTTCAGACGGTCCCAGAGGAAGAACAGCAGCCCGCCGACGAGCATCGAGAGCCCGACCCACAGGTTGATGTGGATGCCGCCGGTCTTCTCGGGGTCGGTGTTCCAGTGCACGATGCCGACGATCGTCGTGATGACGCCGTAGAGCACGAACAGGCCGCCGAGGATGCGGCGCAGGTCGAGGCGGCGGGTGGAGCGGACGAGTGCGGCCTTCTGCTCGTCCGTCATGCCGGTGGTGGTGTCACTCATGTGTGGTGATCTCCTTCGGATCTACAGGACGGGGCTCAGAGGAACGGGAGGTAGAGGACGACGCACAGCACGAGCGCGACGGTGCCGAGCAGCGCGGGCGAGCGGTACCAGGCGGTGTCCGTCGCGACCGAGTCGCCGTGCAGGTCGATCTTCCCGATGCCGTAGACCAGGCCGCTGAGCTCCTTCTCGGGCTTCGGCTTCGTGACCATCGAGACCACGAACCCGACGACGAGCACGGTGACGAACGAGATGATCGCGCCGTACAGGGTCTCCGCGGTCGCGGTCGCGAAGAGGTCGGGGTTCACGAGGTAGGCGATCCACGTGATGGTCGGCGTGACGATGCCGAGCACGTAGCCCCAGAGGGCGCCCTGCGTCGTCATCCGCTTCCAGAGCAGACCGAGGATGAACACGGCGAACAGCGGCGCGTTGAAGAACGAGAACAGCGTCTGCATGTACGTCATGATGTTCGACGCCTGGGCGGCGATGAACGCGGTCGCGATGCCGACGAGCACACCGGCGACGGTCACCCAGCGGCCGGTCGTCAGGTAGTGCACGTCGGGCATGTTCGGCTTGATGTAGCGCTGCCAGATGTCGTACGTGAAGACGGTGTTGAACGAGGACACGTTCGCCGCCATGCCCGCCATGAACGAGGCGAGGAGACCGGTCACCGCGACGCCGAGCACGCCGGTCGGCAGGTACATCTGGATGAGCTTCGGGATCGCGTCGTTGTAGGTCAGCGACCCGTCGGCGAACTGGTTGCCGACGACGGCCGCGGCGATGAGGCCGGGGATGACGACGATCGCGGGGATGAAGAGCTTCGGGATCGCTGCGATGAGCGGGGTGCGGCGGGCGGCGGACATGTTCTTCGCCGAGAACGCGCGCTGCACCTCGGTGAAGTTCGTCGTCCAGTAGCCGAAGCCGAGCACGAAGCCCAGGCCGAGGACGATGGCGAGCCAGTTCGCGCCGATCGGGTTGGTCACGTCACCGAAGCCGGTGCCGGCCCACGCCTGCAGGTGCTGCACGCCCTGGGTCTGCACGATCGCCTTGCTGAGGCCGTCCCAGCCGCCGACGCGGTGCAGGCCGACGATCGTCAGCGGGATGAGCCCGGCGATGATCACGAAGAACTGCATGACCTCGTTGTAGATGGCACTGGAGAGGCCGCCGAGGGTGATGTAGACGAGGACGAAGCCCGCCGACACGATGATCGCGAGCCACTCGGGCCAGCCGAGCATGGCCTCGATGACGATCGCCATCGCGTAGAGGTTGATGCCGGCGATGAGGACGTTCGACACCGCGAACGCGATCGAGTTCACCAGGTGCGGGGCCTTGCCGAACCGGCGGAGCATGAACTCCGGCACGGAGCGGACCTTCGAGCCGTAGTAGAAGGGCATCATCACGAGCCCGAGGAACACCATCGCCGGCACCGCGCCGACGAGGTAGTAGTGCAGGGTCGCCATGCCGATCTGGGCACCGTTGGCGGCCATGCCGAGGATCTCGGTCGCGCCGAGGTTCGCGGACACGAACGCGAGGCCCGTGATCCACGCGGGCATGGACCTGCCCGAGAGGAAGAAGTCCATGCTCGTGCGGACCTGCCGCCGAGCCGTGAACCCGATCCCGATCACCACCGCGAAGTACACGATGACCATCAGGTAGTCGACCCAGCCCAAGTCGAGCCGGATCCCGTTGTTCGCTGCCGCGAGAACCATTGACACTCTCCGTCGATGTGTTGCAGTCGACAACTCCGCCGACCCGGACGAAGACGTTACACCGATTGTGACCGTTCACATAGCCGGGGTATGCATCGAGCTCGTCACGGCCCCCGACGCCCTCGGTAGGCTCTCGCCATGACCGAGCAGTCGCGCATCCTCGTCCTCAACGGCCCGAACCTCGACATCCTCGGCCGACGCGACCCGACGCAGTACGGCACGGTGACGCTCGCCGAGATCGAGGCGATCGTCCACACCGAGGCCGCGGTCCACGAGCTCGAGGCCGACTTCCGGCAGACCAACCGCGAGGGCGAGCTCGTCGAGTGGCTGCACGAGGCGCTCGACGATTTCGTCGGCGTCGTGATCAACCCCGCCGCCTACGCGCACACCTCGGTCGCGCTGCACGACGCGGTCGAGGCGCTGTCGGTCCCCGTCGTCGAGGTGCACCTCTCGAACACGTGGAAGCGCGAGCCCTTCCGGCACGTCGACCACGTCGCGACCGCCGCGACGGCGGTCATCGCCGGCGCGGGCGCCGACGGCTACCGCCTGGCGGTCGCGCACGTCGCGTCCCTGCTGGGCTGAGTCACTGCCGGGCTGGGTCGGTCCGGACTGGGTCGGTCCGGACTGGGTCGGTCCGGACTGGAGGCGCGTGGCGGCGCCGCCACGCGCCTCCAGTCCGTCAGCTGGTCGCGCCGGGCTCGCGCGTTCCTGCCCATCGCGCGTGACATGGGAGGAAGAATCGCGCGTAGCGAGACGGAATTCGCGACCTCCTACGCGCGGTTCGTCCTCCTACGCGCGGTTCGACCTCCGACGCGCGGATCGGCCTCCGACGAGCGGACGCCGGGCCCGCGCGGGTCAGAAGTCGGCGGGGCGACGCACGTCGGCGACGCCGGCGGTCGCGAAGCCTCCGCGGATCAGCGGCAGCGCCCGCAGGACAGCCTGGTCGATCCGGAGCTCGAGGTCGACGTTCGCGATGTCGTAGCCACCTTCGCGCTTCGTGAAGTCCCGCTCGTTGCCGAACACCCCGATGGGGAGCGTCGTCGACTGGAAGAAGCCGAACAGCGGGCGCATCTGGTGCTCGACGAGCAGGGCGTGCCGGTCGCTGCCGCCCGTCGCGGTCAGGAGCACCGGGGTGTCGACGAGGTCGTACTGCCCGATCCAGTCGAAGAACAGCTTGAACGCGCCGGAGTACGCGGCGCGGAACGCCGGGCTGCCCACGACGAGGACGTCCGCCGCCTCGACGGTCTCCAGGGCGTGACGGGTGCGGTCGGACATCGCCTCACGCGACGGCGCCGCCCCGAGGTCGGCCAGCAGCGGCCCGATCTCGATCGTCTCCGTCCGGGAGCCCTCGATCTCCTGGCCGAGGCGCGCCACGGTCGCAGCCACCAGGGTGGACGTCCGCGAGGGGTCCGAGGGGCTGCCGCTGACACCGACGACGAGTTCTCCGCTCATGCGGTCGATGCTCACACGACGGCGACGGGCGGGGTGCGGTTGTGACGACATGTGTCGGGTGCCAGCGCTCCCGCGTACCGTCCGCGGCATGCAGACGTTCCTGCCGTACCCGGACTTCCGCGCCTCGGCCGAGGTGCTCGACGACCGGCGGCTCGGCAAGCAGCGGGTCGAGACGCTGCAGGTCATGCGGGCGCTGACCCTGCCGGACTACGGCTGGCAGCACCACCCGGTGGTCGCGATGTGGCGCGGGTACCGCCCCGCGCTGATGGCCTACCAGGACGCCACGTGCCGGGTGTGGGCGGAGCGCGGCCACGCGGACACCTGCCTGGAGAAGACCCTGGCCGACCTGGGGCTCGTGCCGGAGGACCTCGACGCCTACGAGCGCGGTGACTACGTCGTGCCTGCGTGGAACGAGGACCCGGCGGTGCACCGCTCGCACCGGTCGAAGCTCGTGCAGAAGGCCCCGGAGCACTACCGGCCGCTGTTCCCGGACGTGCCGGACGACCTCGACTACGTCTGGCCGGTCAGCGGACGGGCGTCCACCGCGCCCCGTCACGACGGGTGACGGCAGCGGAACGGACCTCGACGACACCGGCGAGTCCGTCGACGGTGTGCTCGGCGACCGCCTCGGCGATCTCGTCCGACGGCGCGTCGTACCGGATGACGGCGCAGGGGACGCCGCGGAGCAGCTGCACGTCCTTCGCCTCGACCACGGTGAGCTCGGCGACGAGCCGTGCGGCCTCGGGCAGGACGGCGTCAGGGGTGGTGCCGGCGGCGAGTGCGCCGACGGCGAGGGTCACGCGGTACGAGGGCACGGCCACACCGTAGTGCAGCGATCGCGGCACCGCCGTGGCGCACCGGACCCGTCGTGGGCTGCGGGGGGACATGGCGTCGCGCAGGGGCAGCGACGCTCGCGCCCACGACGGGTCACAAGTGCTGCGGGGCACGACGAATCAGGGGGTGTCGTGCCCCGCGCCGGACGCAGATCAGGGGGTCGCGTCCGGTCGTCGCACCGGCGGGCCCGCAGGGGAAACGGTCCCGTCGATGCTGGTCCTCAAGGGTGTTCGGTGTCCTCTCGGTACCGGTCTGTCTCGGTCGGTGCGGGCATCGACCGTCGAGCCGCCGCGGGTCGGACCATGGGGAGCAGGGCACTCCCGATGGTCGCCAGAGCCCCGACGACGGCGATCAGCCCGAGTGGGGCGGTGCCGAGGTCGTGCTGTGCGGCCAGGACGAGCGCGACGACCGTCGCGGGTGCCGGGAGGAGCTGGACCGCCCGGAAGTGGTCCTCCTGCCGGACCCGAGTCGTCATCGCGTTTGCCATGTGAGTACTCTGACGCACTTCTCCGGTCCGCAAAAGGGGGGACACGTCCCCACTCATGGAGTAGAACGTCTAGTACACCCTCGGTGGGTGAGGAGCTCGTTCAGGCGAGTGCCCGGACCGCCCCCACCGCGTCGGCGACGGCATGCACGACGACGGGGACGTCCGCGTCGGTGAGGCCCGCGTCGAACGTCAGGCGCACCGCGGTCCGGGCGACGTCCTCCGGCAGCCCGAGCGCCGTGAGGACGTGCGACGCCTCGGTGCTGCCGGCCGCGCAGGCGCTCCCCGACGACGACACGACGTCTCGCTGCTCCAGCTCGAGCAGCACCGTCTCGCCGTTCACGCCCGGGAAGCAGAACGACGCGTGCCCGGGGAGCCGCGCGCTCCGCGACCCGGTGACGAACGCCCCGGGGACCGCCGCGAGGACACCGTCGAGCACGGCGTCCCTGGTGCGGGTCGCCGTCGCGGCGGACGCGGCCCGACCGGCGTCCGCCAGCGCCAGCGCCGTCGCGACCGCCACGGCCCCGGCGACGTCCTCGGTGCCCGAGCGACGGCCGCGTTCCTGTCCCCCACCGTGCAGGAGCGGTTCGAGCAGCACGCCGGCCCGGACCGCGAGCACGCCGGTGCCCTTCGGGGCGCCGAGCTTGTGCCCCGACAGCGACACCGCGTCGACGCCGAGCACGTCGAGGCGGACCGGCAGCCACGGCGCCGACTGCACGGCGTCGGTGTGGAAGCGCGCACCGACCTCGTGCGCGACGGCCGCGAGCGCCGGGACGTCCTGCACGGTGCCGATCTCGTTGTCGGCGTGCGCGACGGAGACGAGCGTGGTGTCCGGCCGCAGGGCAGCCCGGAGCACCGCCGGGTCGAGGCGGCCGTCGGGGCCGACCGGCAGCACCGTGACGTCGAAGCCGTGGAACCGTTCGAGGTAGCGGCAGCTCTCGAGCACGGCTTCGTGCTCGATGGCGCTCGTGACGACGTGTCGCCCCCGGGGTGCGGCGAGCGCGATGCCCTTGACCGCCGTGTTGGCGCCCTCGGTGCCGCCGGTGGTGAAGACGACCTCGCCCGGTCGGCACCCGAGCACGCGGGCGACGGTGGCGCGGGCGTCGGCGAGCCCCCGGGCGGCGGCGTCGCCGACCCCGTGCGTCGACGAGGGGTTGCCGAAGGTGCCGGTCAGGTACGGCCACATCGCCTCGAGGACCTCGCGGCGGACGGGGGTCGTGGCGGCCCGGTCGAGGTAGAACACGGTCAGGATCCGGCGGGCGCCGCCACGGACACGTCGAGTCCGAGGTCGAGCGCTCGTGCCGAGTGCGTCAGCGCACCGACCGAGATGACGTCCACACCGGTCGCGGCGATCGCGGCGACGGTGTCGAGCGACACCCCGCCAGAGGCCTCGACGAGCGCCCGGCCGGCGACGATCCCGACGCCGGTCTCGAGCATCTCCGGGGTGAAGTTGTCGAGCATGATCGTGTCGACCCCGGCCGCCACGACGGGTTCGATCTGGTCGATGCGGTCCACCTCGACCTCGACGTGCACGGTGTGCCCGAGGCGTTCCCGGGCGCCGGTGATCGCGTCCCCGATCCCGATCCCGCTCGCCAGCAGCACCGCCAGGTGGTTGTCCTTCGCGAGCACGGCGTCGGACAGCGAGGTGCGGTGGTTGTGCCCGCCGCCGCACCGGACGGCGTAGCGCTCGAGCGCCCGCAGTCCGGGAGTCGTCTTGCGGGTGTCGACGATGCGCGCCCGGGTGCCCGCGACGGCCGCGACGTAGGTGGCGGTGGCGGTCGCGATGCCGGACATGCGCTGCGCGAGGTTGAGTGCGACCCGCTCGGCCCGCAGGACCGAGCGCGCGTTGCCGGTCACCGTCGCCAGCAGGGTGCCCGCCGCGAAGGAGGATCCGTCGGGGACGTGCAGGACGACGTCGACCGACGGGTCGACCGCGTGCACGACCGCGGCGAAGACCCCGCCACCGCTCAGCACGCCGGGTTCCCGTGCGCCGAGGGTCGCCGTGGCCACGGCGTCGGCCGGGATGAGCGTCTCGCTGGTGACGTCGCCCCAGGGCGCGTCCTCTTCCAGCGCGGTCTCGATCACGCGGCGCAGGGCGTGCGGCGCGATGGTCCCCGGATCAATCGGTGCGGGATCGATCGGAGTGGTGTCGGTCGGTGCGGTGTCGGTCGGTGCTGCGGCGACGGTCATGCGGGTACCTCCTGCGGGACGGGTGCGTGCTGTGCGACCCACGCGTACGACGCGGGAGCGGACGGATCGGTGTCGGGGTGGTCGGTGCGGGCGTGCGCGCCGCGCGACTCGGTGCGGGTCTCGGCGGCCAGCGCCGTGATCCGTGCGAGGTCGAGCAGGGCACGGTCCTCGTGGTCGCGCACCCCGGTCGGCTCCGGCAGTGCCAGGGCGGCGAGGTCGCGGCGGGCGCTCGCGAGTCCGCTCGCGTCGCGCAACAGCCCGACGCGGTCCGTCATGACGGACTGGACCGCCTGCCGGACGTCGGCGACGTCGGTGCGGTGATCCGTGCCTCCAGGCAGTGTCGGACTGGAGGCGCGGATCACGTCCGCCGCATCGCACACGGTGGTCGGGTGGAGACCCGCGTCACCGCGCAGGCGCACCCGGTCGGGTCGCGGTGCGTCGAGTGCGTCCGCGGCGCGGACCGCGAAGACGAGTCCCTCGAGGAGCGAGTTGGAGGCGAGGCGGTTGGCGCCGTGCACGCCGGTGCAGGCGACCTCGCCGATCGCGAGGAGGCCCGGCAGGCTCGTGCGGCCCTCGGCGTCGGTGGCGACGCCGCCCATCGCGTAGTGGGCGGCGGGTGCCACCGGGACGCCCTCGCGGGTCCAGTCGAACCCGGCCGCTCGGGTGGCGCGGGTGAGGCCGGGGAAGCGTCGGACGAGGAACGCGGGGTCCAGGCCGGTCGCGTCGAGGAGGACGGGTTCCCCGCCCTGGTCGCGCAGTGCACGTGCGATCCCCCGGGCGACGACGTCGCGGGGGGCGAGTTCGGCGTCGGGGTGCACCGCCGTCATGAAGCGGCGTCCGCGGGCGTCGCGGAGGACGGCGCCCTCGCCGCGGACGGCTTCGGACACCAGCCCACCGTCCGGGACGGCGAGGCGGGTCGGGTGGAACTGCACGAACTCCAGGTCGGCGAGGACGGCTCCGGCACGCCAGGCCGCGGCGGCACCGTCGCCCGTCGCGACGAGCGGGTTGGTGGTCTCGCGGTAGAGGTGGCCGGCGCCGCCGGAGGCGAGCACGACGGCGTCCGCGTCGACGCGCCGGGGTTCAGCGAGCAGGTCGAGGACGTCGACCCCGACCACCGCTCCGTCGCGGACGACGAGGTCGGTGAGGCAGGTGCGCTCGAGGATGGTGACGTGCCGGCGGTGCAGCGCGTCGACGAGGGTGCGCTCGATCGCGGCACCGGTCGCGTCGCCGTCCGCGTGCACGACGCGCCACCGGCCGTGGGCGGCTTCACGGCCGCGCGCGAGGTCGTCGCCGTACCGGTCGAGGCTCGACGGGTCCGCCGTGCGGTCGAACGGCACCCCGAGCGAGAGCAGGTCGCGCACCCGGGCCGGCCCGTCGGTGCAGAGCACCTCGACGGCGCGGGCGTCGGCGCTGCCCGCGGCGGCGACGTGGGTGTCCGCCTGGTGGAGGGACGACGAGTCGTCCGCCCCGAGCGCGACCGCGACGCCGCCCTGGGCGTACGCGGTCGCGCTGTCGGCGAGCGCGCCCTTCGTCACCAGGGTGACGTCGTGTCGGGCGCTCGCGCGGATCGCGGCGGTCAGTCCGGCGATGCCGGAGCCGACGATGACGACGTGCACGGTGCGGTCCTTCCGGGGTGCGGACCGGTCAGCGGGCCGCGGGTGCGGTCTGGCCGGCGAGTGGACGCGGCTTCGCGGCGAGCATCCGCTCGAGGGCGACCTTGGCGTCGGCCTGCACGTCGGCGGGGACGACGATCTCGTTGAGGACCTCGCCGTCGACGAGCGCCTCGAGCACCCAGGCGAGGTAGCCCGGGTGGATCCGGTACATCGTCGAGCAGGGGCACACCACGGGGTCGAGGCAGAAGATCGTGTGCTGCGGGTACTCGGCTGCGAGCCGGTTCACCATGTTGATCTCGGTGCCGATCGCGAACGTGGTGGGCTCGGTCGCCGCGGCCACGGTCTTCCGGATGAGGTCGGTGCTGCCGGCGTGGTCGGCGGCGTCGACGACCGCCATCGGGCACTCGGGGTGCACGATGACCTGCACACCGGGATGCTCGCGGCGTGCCTGGTCGATCTGGTCCACCGTGAAGCGACGGTGCACCGAGCAGAAGCCGTGCCAGAGGATGACCTTCGCCGCTTCGAGGTCCTCGGCGGTGTTGCCGCCGCCGGCGAGCCGCGGGTTCCACATCGGCATGAGATCGGTGCTGATGCCCATCGCCTTCGCGGTGTTCCGGCCGAGGTGCTGGTCCGGGAAGAACAGCACGCGCTGCCCCCGCTCGAACGCCCACTCGAGGACGGTCGCGGCGTTCGACGACGTGCAGACGATCCCGCCGTTCCGGCCGCAGAACGCCTTGAGGTCCGCCGCCGAGTTCATGTAGGTGACGGGGATGACCGGCACGCGGCCGTCGGCGTCGGGCTCCGAGCCGTAGAGCGCGGTGAGCTCGGCCCACGCCGCCTCGACGCTGTCGATGTCCGCCATGTCGGCCATCGAGCACCCGGCGGCGAGGTTCGGCAGGATCACGCGCTGGTCGTCACGGGCGAGGATGTCCGCCGTCTCCGCCATGAAGTGCACCCCGCAGAACACGATCGCCTCGGCGTCGGGCTTCGTCAGGGCGGCGTTGGCGAGCTGGAACGAGTCGCCGAGGAAGTCGGCGTGCCGGACCACCTCGTCGCGCTGGTAGAAGTGCCCGAGCACGACGACACGGTCGCCGAGGGTGGCCTTCGCGCGCTCGATCCGCTCGTGGAGCTCGTCCACCGGTGCGTGCTTGTACTCGTCCGGCAGGACGCCCTGGCGCGGCGCAGAGGTCGGGATGACGTCGGACATCGACGAGCCGGGGCCGTAGCCGGGTCGGGAGTCGAAGTCCCAGGTCGGCGCGGCGAGGTCGGGCGTGCAGGTGCTGCCGGCCGCCTGGCCGTTGGAGATCAGTTCGATCGTGGTGGCGATGGACACGGTTTTCCTATCGGTTCCGCTGCTGTGGGGTGCCGGTCTGCAGCGGGCCGTTGTCCGCGTAGGCCAGGTCGGGGTTCGAGCGGTAGAGCCGGGCCGGTCGGTGCCGCCCGCCGCTCGTGGTCTCGTCGGTCGGCAGGATCGCGTCGGTCTTCTCGACCTGCCGGCGGAAGTTCGCGGGGTCGAGCGCTCGCCCGAGCACCGCCTCGTACACCCCGCGGAGTTCGGCGAGGGTGAACCGGTCCCCCAGGAACGCCTGCGCGATCCGGGAGTACGACATCTTGTTGCGCAGCCGCCAGAGGGCGTAGTCCACGATGCGGTCGTGGTCGAACGCGAGCGGCGGGTGCTCGTCGGCGAGGAACCACCGGACGTTCCAGTCGTCCGGCACCGACGACGCTTCGTCCGGGTGCACCAGGGCCCAGTACACGATCGACACGACGCGGCTCGGGGAGCGGTCGACGTCGCCGAAGGCGTAGAGCTGCTCGAGGTAGCGCGGCTGCACGTTCGTGGTCTCACGGAGGCGTGCCGCGGCGGAGTCCTCGAGCCCCTCGTCCGGTCGGACCCAGCCGCCCGGGAGCGCCCAGGAGCCCTCGAACGGCTCGGCGACGCGGCGCACGAGCGGCATCCAGAGCGCCGGCGCACCGGTGTCCGGGTGCGGGCGCAGCGCGACGATCACGGTCGAGACCGCGACGCGGATGGCTGGTTCGTGGGGTTCAGGAGATAGTGTCATGGTGACTCGAAGTGTTCGGGTTGAGATGACACTATCACCGGGTTTCACGAGACCGAAACAGCGCCGAAAACTCCCGGTCGGACCGCGCGCCTACATTGAGCGCATGACGACGGTGACGAGGATGCACGCCGTGGTGTCGGGGACGGTCCAGGGGGTCGGGTTCCGGTACTGGACCGCGCGGAAGGCCGACGGGCTGGACCTGGCGGGCTACGCGCGGAACCTGTTCGACGGGACGGTCGAGGTCGAGGCGGAGGGACCGGCTCCGGCGGTCGACGCGCTCATGACCTGGATCCGCACCGGTCCCCCGTCCGCGACGGTGACCGACGTGGCCTGCCGACCGGTGGTGCCGCACGGCGACGTCGACGGGTTCGCGATCCTGCACTGACCCCGGCACCGACCGTTCACCTGCGGATGTCGGTGCGAAGCGGAATAATCGAATCCACTCAGGCGGTTGCCCTGTCTGCGCGTCCTGCGCCCCCTCGTTCCACCAGTCGTGATCCACCAGGAGCCCCGCATGACCCAGGCCGTCGATTCCGCACCCCGCACCGGGAGCGTCTCGCAGCCCTCCCCCGGCGAGACCCGACTCGTGATCGGGCTGCTGCTCGTCTCCGCGTTCGTCGTCATCCTCAACGAGACGATCATGGGTGTCGCCCTGCCGCGCCTGATGGACGACCTCGACATCAGCGCCGCGACCGGGCAGTGGCTCACCACCGGCTTCCTGCTGACCATGGCGGTCGTCATCCCGATCACCGGGTTCCTGCTGCAGCGCTTCAACACGCGTCCGGTGTTCGTCTGGGCGATGAGCCTGTTCTCCGCCGGCACCCTGATCGCGCTGCTCGCGCCCGGCTTCACGATGCTGCTGCTCGGCCGCATCGTGCAGGCGAGCGGGACGGCGATCATGATGCCGCTCCTGATGACGACGGTGCTCACCCTCGTCGAGCCCGCCCACCGCGGGCGTGTGATGGGCAACATCTCGATCGTCATCTCCGTCGCCCCGGCCATCGGCCCGACGATCTCCGGCCTCATCCTCAACGCGTTCTCGTGGCGCTGGCTGTTCGGCTTCGTCCTGCCCATCGCCCTCGCCGCCCTCGTGCTCGGCATGGTGAAGGTGCGGAACGTGTCCACGCCGCGGAAGGCCCCGCTCGACGTGTTCTCCGTCGTGCTCTCGGCGTTCGCGTTCGGTGGGATCGTCTACGGCCTGTCGAGCATCGGCGAGGCCGGCGCGACCGGTCCCGTCGTGCCGATCACCGCGCTCGTCGTCGGTGCCGTCGCGCTCGCCCTGTTCATCGTCCGGCAGACGCGACTCCAGCGCGCCGACCGTGCACTGCTCGACCTGCGCACGTTCCAGACGAAGGGCTTCACGATCCCGATCGTCGCGATGGGGCTCAGCTTCATGGCGATGTTCGGCACGCTGATCCTGCTGCCGATCTACCTCGAGCGCGTGCTCGGGCTCGACGTCCTGAACGTCGGCCTGCTGCTCCTGCCCGGTGGCCTCATCATGGGGCTGCTCTCGCCGATCGTCGGTCGCGTCTACGACCGCCGCGGACCGCGCGTGCTGCTCATCCCGGGGTCGATCATCATCAGCGCCGTGCTGTGGGCGCTCTCCACCGTCGGCGTGGACACCAGCGTGTGGTTCGTGCTCGGCGCACACGTCGTCCTGAGCATCGGCCTGGCCCTGACCTTCACGCCGCTCTTCACCGCGGCGCTCGGCGGCCTGCCACCGCGGCTGTACTCGCACGGCAGCGCCGTGCTCGGCACCGCCCAGCAGCTCGCCGGTGCGGCGGGGACGGCGCTGTTCGTCACGCTGCTGACCATCGGTGCAGCCACCGCGACCGCCGGCTCGGGTGCGGACGGCCTCGCCGAGGCGACCGCCTCCGGCGTGCGGACGGCGTTCCTGGTCGGCGCGGTGATCTCGCTGTTCGGCATCGCGACGTCCTCGCTGGTCCGCAAGCCGGACGTCCCCGCGGGCGCGCCGACGCCGTCGATGCACTGACGCCGGTCGTCGCGGCTCCGCGATCGTCGGGGCTCCGCGATCGCCGGGGCTCCGCGATCGTCGGGTCGAACCACGGAAGCGACGTCGAACCGGCCAGCGTGCCTGGTTCGACGTCGGTTTCGTGGTTCGTCGGACGCCGCAGGCGTCGGCGGCGCGTGGCATCGTGGACGCCATGCGGTCGACGACGAGCGAGCTGAACTGGTCCGGCACGGTCACCTACACGGCCGAGCGGGTCCTCCGTCCGACGTCGATCGACGAGGCGGCCGAGATCGTCGCACGCGAACCCCGCGTGCACGGCCTCGGCACCCGGCACTCGTTCAACGACTCCGCCGATGCTCCCGGTGTCCTGCTCGACCTCACCGCGATCCCGACCGACCTCCACGTCGACGCCGAACGGCGCACCGCCACGATGGGCGCCGGCACCCGGTACGGGGTCGTCGCGCCGGACATCGACCGCGCCGGGTTCGCCCTGCACAACGAGGGGTCGCTGCCGCACATCTCCCTCGGCGGCGCGATCGCGACGGGCACGCACGGTTCCGGCACGACCCTCGGCTCGCTCAGCACCGCCGTGCGCTCCTTCGAGGTGCTCGGGCCGGACGGCACCGCGCGGACGATCGACCGGCAGGACCCGTCGTTCGACGGCGCCGTGCTGCACCTCGGGCTGCTCGGCATCGTCACCCGGGTGACCGTCGACGTCGAGCCGACCTACCGGATGCGCCAGGACTCCTACGGCCCGATCCCCTGGGACACCTTCACCGCGAACGTCGCCGAGGTCCACGCCGCCGCGTACTCGGTGTGCTCGTACACGGTGTTCGGCGACGAGATCGGCGAGGTGCTGCTGAAGTCCCGCGTGCCGGACGGCGCCGACGACGTGGCCGTGCCGGACGACCTCGTCGGCGCACCACGGCTTCCGGGCTCCCCCGGCGACGACCACCACACCGCGCGTGACGGGTCCGTCGGCCCGTGGTGGGACCGGCTGCCGCACTTCCCGATCCAGTCGGTGCCGAGCCACGGGTCCGAGGTGCAGAGCGAGCACTTCGTCCCGCTCCGGCACGCGGCCGCCGCGCTCGAGGCCGTCCGGGGCATGGCCGACCGCATCCAGCCGCACCTGCACGTCTGCGAGCTCCGCACCATGGCCGCAGACCCGTTCTGGCTCAGCCCGACGCAGGGCGAGGACGTGCTCTGCATCGCCTTCACGTGGCAGAAGCACCCCACCGAGGTCGCTGCGCTGCTGCCCGACCTCGAGGCACGGCTCGCCCCGCTCGGCGGGCGCCCGCACTGGGGCAAGATGAGCTCGCTCGACCGCGCCGCCGTCGCCGAGCTGTACCCGCGGCTGCCGGACTTCCGCGCCCTCGTGGCGGCGGCCGACCCGGACCGGACGTTCGCGTCTGCGTTCGGTGAGCGGGTGCTCGGGAGCTGACCCGCGCCTCCAGGCCCGCCGTCGCGACCGCACCGTCCCGACCGGACCGGTCGCACCGACCGCCGCCGTCGGGACCGGACCGGAACGGCCGCCGTCCCGACCGCCTTCCGTCAGGACCAGACCCGACCGGACCAGCCGACGTGCCGTCCGCTCAGACGACGGGCGTGATCGTCCGCGCCGCACCGTCCCAGTGCCGGACGCCGGCGACGCCGAGCGACTCCGGCAGCGGCGCCGTCCGGAGCGCGGCGACGGCGCGGGGTAGGTCCTCGTCCCGCACTCGGCGGGCGAACGTGACGTGTGGCGACCACGCGCCCGGCAGCGACGTCTCCACGCCACCGGACGCCGCGGCGTGCACGGCCTGGTGGAACGCGGCGAGCTGGGCGTCGACCACGACCGCGCGGGCGAGCACCGACCGTCCGGGACCGGCGGGGAACAGCAGGAGTCCGCCGAGCCGGAGGTCGGTGGGCACGGGTGCCGCGACTCCCGTCGGCACCGGCAGGTCGGGGCCGGCGGCGAGGGTCACGTGCGGGGCGTTCGACGGGGAGGGGTGTCGACCGAGACTCGGCAGGTCGGCGTCGACGAGCGCGGACCAGGCCTGCCGCACGGCGGCGTCCGACGCTGGGTCCAGGAGGAGTTCGATGCTGCGCACACCCCGAGTGAACCAAGCGCACCCGACAGGTGGCACCGACCAGGCTCGTGGCCGTGCGCCACGCCTCCATCTGCGTCCGGGCCCTGCCGCGATGTAACACAGCGGAACGGAACTCGCACCGCGCCGGACGGCCCGTCACACTCGACTGCACGCCGCGGAGCACCGCGGCCACCACCGCGGCCCCGCGGTCCCCCACACAGCACGGCCCACGAGGAGCACCACCATGTCCGCAGCACCCGCCCTGCCCGAGAAGCCGAAGGGCAAGCGTCCGATCGGCTGGATCATCGCCGCCGCGGTGGTCGTCGTCGCGATCGTCGTCGCCCTCATCGTCGGAGCCGTCCGTTCGGGCAGCAACGACGACGGAGCCGGCGCGTCCGGTGACGCACCGAAGACCGTCACGATCGGTGTCGCGGACAAGTCCCTCTCCTACTGGAGCACCTACACGAAGCTCGCGAAGTCGAAGCTCAACGTCACCGTCAAGCTGACGAACTTCGCGGACTACTCGCTGCCGAACCCGGCGCTCAAGGACAAGCAGCTGGACCTCAACCAGTTCCAGCACATCCAGTACCTCGCCGACTACAACGTCACCTCGGACGACGACCTGCAGCCGATCGGCTCGACCGCCGTGTACCCGCTGCCGCTCTACGCGACGAAGTACGACAAGGCGTCGGCGATCCCCGAGGGCGCGAAGATCGCGATCCCGAACGACTCGATCAACCAGGCGCGGGCGCTCCTCGTGCTCCAGGGCGCGAAGCTCATCACCCTGAAGGACGGCGGGTCGGCGTTCTCGACCACGTCCGACATCGAGTCGAAGAAGGTCGACGTCCAGCCGCTCGAGGCCTCGCAGACCGCGAACGCGCTGCAGCAGGGCTCCGTCGCCGCCGCCGTCGTGAACAACAACTTCGCCACCGCCGCCGGCCTGCCCTCGAGCGACGTCGTCTACCAGGACGACCCGTCCAGCGCCAACGCCGCCCCGTACGTCAACGTCTTCGCCGCGCGCGACGAGGACAAGGGCAACACGACCTACCTCGCACTCGCGAAGCTGTTCCAGGACGATGCCGTGCAGAAGGTCTTCCTCAAGGACAACCCCGACGCGGTCGTCCGTGACGAGAGCGCCTCGTCGCTGCAGGACGAACTCAGCAAGGTCGAGAAGGACGCGAAGGCGGCCAAGCAGTAGTGCCGGTCCTCGTCGAACTCCGCGGCGTCTCGAAGCACTACCGCCGCGCCGACACCGGCGAGACCGTGGTGGCCGTCGAGGACGTCTCCCTGGACGTGCACCAGGGAGAGGTCCTCGGCGTCATCGGGTACTCCGGTGCGGGCAAGTCCACCCTGGTGCGTCTCGTGAACGCGCTGGAGCTGCCGAGCTCGGGCTCCGTAACGGTGGCCGGCAAGGAGCTGACGGCGATCCCCGAGCGGGACCGCCGTCTGGCGCGTCGGAACATCGGGATGATCTTCCAGCAGTTCAACCTGTTCCGGTCCCGCACCATCGCCGGCAACGTCGCGTACCCGCTCAAGGTCGCCGGCGTGCCGAAGGCCGAGCGTGACCGCCGGGTCGCCGAGCTCCTCGACTTCGTCGGTCTGCTCGAGCGCGCCCACGCCTACCCGGAGCAGCTCTCCGGCGGGCAGAAGCAGCGCGTCGGCATCGCCCGCGCGCTGGCCGCCGACCCCGAGCTGCTCCTCGCCGACGAAGCGACCAGCGCCCTCGACCCGGAGACCACCTCCGAGGTGCTGGGGCTGCTCCGCCGGGTCAACCGGGAGCTCGGCGTCACCATCATCGTCATCACGCACGAGATGGACGCCGTCCGGCAGATCGCCGACCGTGTCGCCGTGATGGAGCAGGGTCGCGTCGTCGAGGTCGGGGACGTCTACGACGTGTTCTCCGCGCCGCAGACCGACGCCGCCCAGCGCTTCGTCCGCACCGCGCTGCACGACCGGCCGTCCGCCGAGACCCTCGCGCGGCTGCGGGAACGGCACCCCGGTCGGCTCGTCACGGTGCAGATCACCGACGAGGCCGGGCTGCAGAACCGGATCGACGCGGCCTTCCGGGCTGCCGGGGTCACCGCCGAACTCGTCTACGGCGGCGTCGGTGAGATCCGCGAGCGCCGGATCGGCTCGCTCACCTACGAGCTGAGTTCGTCGTCGCCCACCGGCATCGACGACGCGATCGACGCGCTCCGCGCCGCGAGCGTCACGACCGACGAGGAGGACGCCGCGTGAACAACTCCTTCCAGAGCGTGATCGACACGTTCGACGTGTTCCTCGCCTCGGTGCGCGACACCATCGTGATGTCGCTCGTCTCCCTCGTGATCGCCGGGATCATCGGCCTGGCGCTCGGCCTCGCGCTGTACGCCACCCGCCCCGGCAACCTGCTCGGCAACCGGGCGGCGTACACGATCCTCAACGTGGTCGTGAACCTGGTCCGCCCGATCCCGTTCGTCATCTTCCTCGCCGCGATCGCACCGCTGTCGCGCGTGGTCGTGCAGACGACGATCGGCGTGCCGGCGGTGACGTTCGCGATCTCGCTCGCGGCGGCGTTCGCGGTGTCGAGGATCGTGGAGCAGAACCTGCTCGCGGTCGACCCGGGAGTCGTCGAGGCGGCGCGGGCATCGGGCGCACACCCGGTGTCGATCCTGCTGACGGTCCTCATCCCCGAGGGCCTCGGGCCGCTCATCCTCGGCTACACCTTCATCTACATCGGCATCGTCGACATGACGGCGCAGGGTGCGCTCATCGGTGGTGGTGGTCTCGGCGAGTACGCGATCACCTACGGGTCGCAGCGCTACGACTGGTGGATCGTGTACGTCTCGGTGGCGGCGATCGTCATCATCGTGCAGCTCGGCCAGTTCGTCGGCAACCGGCTGGCTCGCGCGACCCTGCGTCGCTGACGCGGCCGGGTCGCCGGTCTTCGGTCGCCGGCGGCCGGCGGCCGGCGGCCGGCGGCCGTCGCCGGTCCCCGGTCGCCGGTCGAGATCGCACTCCGGCGCGCATCCGCCGGACGCTCGCCGGCGTGAGATCGCACTCCGGCGCGGGTCCGTCTCGTGGCCGGCCGCCGAAGTGCGATCTCAGCCCCGGTGGTCGACGCGACCGCCTGGAGGCGCGGTGCCCGTCCGCGGGACCGGCACCGCGCCTCCAGTGCGGAGCCGGCCGGGCGCGGGGCGCTCCCCGAGCGGGCCCGATTCGTCACGCTCGGCGTGCGCGAGCCGCGCGTCGCGCCTGCTCAGCGGGCAACGCGCGGCGCGTTGCACCCGCTCGGCGCCCGGCGGGCCCGCTCGCCGGGCGGGCGCGGCGGGTCAGGCGGCCGGGGACTCGACCGTGGCGACGGTGCCGGTCGCGCCGTCGTGCTCGTAGTGTGCCCGCACCAGGATCGGCCGGTGGTCGGAGATGCCGGCCGGCAGGGTCTCGACGCCGGCGATGTGCAGGCCGACGCTCGTGGCGAAGTCGAAGTGCCCGGTGAACTTCCGGTAGCGCAGGTACGTCGGCTGGTCGGAGAGCGACAGCGCGAAGCCGTGCTGCTCGATCTTCCGGCGCAGGTTGGTCTGGAACCACGGGTAGTTGAAGTCGCCGACCATGATCGCCGGGGCTTCCTTCGAGAGCTCGCGGAGGAACTGGTGCGCGGCCTCGATCTGCTTGCGGCGCAGGGAGTTCGTGGCGGTCAGCGGCGAGGCGTGGAAGGACGCGACGATGACCTCGGCGTCGGCCTCGGTGTCGCGCAGGTGCATCGCGATGAGCCGCTCGTGCGCGGGTGCGAGGACCCGGTCGTGCAGGGACTTCTGCAGCGAGTGGATGCTGAAGTCCTGCACCTCGAACCGGTCGTCGCGCTTGTAGATCGCGAGCCCGAGGCGGTTCGCCTTGGTGGAGGCGGCCAGGGACAGCCCGGCGACCGAGGGGGCGAGGTCGTTGCTGTCGCACTCCTGCACGCAGATGACGTCGGCGTCGGAGGCCTCGGCCAGGGCGGCGAGCTCGCCGTTCGCGGTGTGCTCGCGGAGGTTGTAGCTGACGACACGCAGCCCGGTCGGTTCCGCTGCCGTCTCGGCTGCGATCGTCCCCTGCTGCTGTGGCGCGGCCATGCTGCCTTCCTGTTCCGGGTGTTTCCGGTCACCCTGCCGCGGTCACCGTACTCGGCGATCGCAAACGATTGCTGAGACTGTAGCGCGGGCCGGGTTTCGTGCGTGTGACCGTGCGGAGAACGGCTGCACGTGTCAGGCGCGGACCCGTCGAGCGGGGCGGACCGTCTCCCCCGCGGTGCGGCTCATCAGCAGTCCTTCGACGCACGCCACGACGAGCAGGACGGCGATCACCCAGAAGGCGGCGTCGTACGGACCGGTCCCGCCGAGCCCCGCGGCGGCACGGATCACGACGGCGGCGACGGCGACGCCGAACCCGGCCGCGGTCTGCTGGAGCGTCGACGACAGGGTGTTCGCCGGGGTCATGTCCGCCTGCTCGACGTCGGCGAAGGCGATGGTGTTGTACGCCGTGAAGCCGACCGACCGCGCGGCGCCGCTCACCACGAGCAGCACGGCGAGGAGCCAGAACGGGGTGTCCTCGGTCATGAACACCATCGCCACCACGCTGAGGGCCGCCACCGCACTCGACACGACGATCACCGGCCGGTACCCGAACCAGCGGAGGAACGGCGTCGTCATCGGCTTGATGCCGAGGTTGCCGACGAAGACCCAGAGGACGGCGGACCCGGCGAGCACCGCGCTCCAGCCCCAGGCGTCCTGGAACAGCAGGGGCAGGACGAACGGCACGGCCGACACGGCCAGGCGGAACAGGCTGCCGCCGGCGTGGGACACCCGGAACGTCTCGAGCCGGAAGGAGTCGAGCCCCATGATCGGGTGCGGGGCCCGGCGGAAGTGCCACACGGCGAGCCAGCAGCACACGGCGCCGACGATCCCGGACAGCACGACCGCGAGCACCGGCACCGTGTCGAGGGCGAGCAGCGACGCCATCACGACGAGCGACCCGAGGCCGAAGCACGCCAGGAGCGATCCGAACCAGTCGAACGGCACGCGCTCGGCCGCCCGCTCCTGCGGCACGAGCACGAGGGCCGCGACGAAGGCGATGATCCCGAGCGGGATGTTGATGAGGAAGATCCAGTGCCACGACAGGGTGTCGACGAGCACACCGCCGACGAAGGGCGCGATGATCGGCGCAGCCAGGGCCGGCCAGGTCAGGATCGCGATGGCGGTGACGAGCTGCTCGCGGCCCGCGCTCCGGAGCACGACCAGCCGGCCGACGGGGACCATCAGCGCCCCACCGAGGCCCTGGACGATCCGCCAGAGCGTCAGGTCGACGAGCCCGGTCGAGAGCGCGCACAGCGCCGATGCGATCGTGAACAGCGCGATCGCGCCGGTGAACACCGTGCGGGAGCCGATGCGGTCGGTGAGCCAGCCGCTGACCGGGATGAACACGGCGAGCGTCACGAGGTACGCGGTGATCGCGACGCCGACGGCCGCGGAGTCGACCCCGAGGTCGCGGCCCATCGCCGGGGCCGCGGTGGCCAGGATCGTGCCGTCCAGGAGCTCCATGAAGAAGGTCCCGGCGACGAGCACCGCCACCGCCGTGCTCCCCCGTCGTCGTGTCGTCGTCATCGTCGCCATGTCGTCTCCGATGCTATGCCCGCGGCGGCGCCCGCCGGTCGGCTTCCGCATCCCCACCGGTCGGCTTCCGCATCCCCGCCGGCGACTTCTGCATTGCAGAATGAGGGAGACGACGACGTTGCTCCGCCGCTCTCGGCTCGGGGAACGTGGGACCGCACACGACGCACCAGGAGGCTCGATGACGACCACACCCGTCCCCGGCACGGTCACGGCCAAGGGCGCTCCGGACCCGGCCGCACCGTCCACGCGGCACGTCCTCGACCACGCGTACCTGCCCGTGATGACGCTGCGCGAGTCCGCACTGGCGAACAACACCGCGGTCATGCAGTCCTACGTCGAGCGGCACGGGCTGCTGTTCGCGCCGCACATGAAGACCCACATGGCACCGGCCCTCGCAGCGCGCCAGGTCGCCGCGGGCGCATGGGGCGTCACCGTCGCGTCCGTCCAGCAGGCGATGGTCGCGTGGGAGCACGGCGTGCACCGGATCCTGGTCGCGAACGAGGTCCTCGACCCGACCGGCCTCGCGTGGCTCGCATCACGACGGGCGGCCGACCCGGAGGCCGACGTCCTCTGCTACGTCGACTCACCGGCCGGCGTCGCGGCGGGACGGGCTGCGCAGGCCGCGGTCGACGGCACGCTGCACGTGCTGGTCGAGGTCGGCTTCCCCGGTGGTCGCACCGGCGTCCGCACGGCCGCCGCGGCACGCGACCTCGCGCAACTCGCCCACGACGGCGGTCTCGCGCTCCGCGGGGTCTCCGGGTACGAGGGCGGCCTGCCCGGGGTCGACGCGGCCCGCGCCTACGTCGAGGGCGTCCTCGACGTCGCGGTCGCCGTCCGTCCGCTCGTCGACGGGCCGCGCGCCCTGCTCAGCATGGGCGGCAGCGCCTGGTTCGACGGCGTCGTCGACGCGGTCGCCGCGCGCCCGGACGACCTCGACGTCCTGCTGCGCTCCGGCGCGTACCTCACCCACGACGACGGCTTCTACGCCGAACGCACGCCCTTCGGTCGCCACCCGGACGAGGGCGCGCTCGTCCCCGCCATCGAGGTCTGGGGCCGGGTCACGTCCTGCCCGGAACCCGGGCTCGCCCTGGTCGCGGTCGGCAAGCGCGACATCTCCTTCGACGAGGGACTCCCGGTGGTGCGCGGGGTCCGGCCTGGAGGCGCGGCCGACGTCGCGCAGGTCGTCCCGCCACCAGGGGCGGTCATCGTCACCCGCCTCGACGACCAGCACTGTTACCTCGCGCTGGCGGACGGGGCCGCCGAGGCCGACGGGGCCGACGAGGCCGACGGGGCCGACGAGGCCGACGGGGCCGACGAGGCCGACGGGGCCGACGGGGTCGCCGAGGGCGACGGGTGGGGCGGGCTGACGCCCGGCGACGTCGTCGTGTTCGGCATCTCGCACCCGTGCACGGTCTTCGACAAGTGGCGGCAGGTGGTCGTCCTCGACGACGACGACACCGTCCTCGACACGATCGCGACGTGGTTCTGATGCGTGCGACGACACCGGTCGTGTCCGCCGACGACGACGCCCCGGCGCGCAACGCCGCGCTCTCCCTCCGCCGCGGTCTGCGCCTGCTCGACTGCATCGCGGACCGGACGCGGAACGGCGAGTCCTCGGTGTCCCTCACCACGCTCGCCGACGAACTCGGCACCTCGAAGTCGACCGTCCTGCGGCTGACGGCGCCGATGCTCGAGAACGACCTGCTCCGCCGCACCGCCGACGCGGGCTTCACGCTCGGCCTCGGGGCCCTGCTGCTCGGGCAGAGCTACCTCGAGGGCATCGACCTCCGGTCCGCCGCCGCACCGTTCCTCCGCCGCACCGCGGAGCAGACCGGGCTGACGTGCCACCTCGTCGTGCCGGACGGCACCGACATCGTCTACGTCGACAAGGTCGAGACCCGCGGCACCGTGCGGATGGGCTCCCGGATCGGCAACCGCCTGCCGATGCGCAACACCGCGTCGGGCAAGGCGATGGTGGCGTTCGGCGAACCGGAGCTGCTCGCCCGCGTGCTGGCCGAACCGGCCACGGCGATGACCGACCACTCGATCGTCGACGACGACCGGTGGCGTGTCGAGATCGACCGGACGCACGGCCGCGGGTACGGCATCGACGACCGCGAGAACGAGCCCGACATCCGCTGCGTGGCCGCTCCCGTGCTCGACCACGCGAACCAGGTCGTCGGGGCGATGAGCATCTCCGGACTCGCCTCCCGCTTCCCCGCGGCGGCCGTCCGCGAGCTCGGCGACGGGGTCGTCCGGACCGCGCTCGAGATCTCGGTCGCGCTCGGCTCGTCGTCCGCCCAGCTCGCCCTGTCGAAGGGGACCCGGTGACCGGCCGGGTGCTCACCTTCGGTGAGACGATGCTGCTCCTCACGGGGCGCGACGTCGGAGCCGTCCCGGACCTCGAGCACATGCGCGTCGACACCGGGGGCGCCGAGAGCAACGTCGCGATCGGACTCGTCCGCGCCGGCGTGCCGACGACGTGGATCGGCCGCGTCGGCACCGACCCCGCCGGGGACCGCGTCACGCGGGACGTCAGTGGTGAGGGCGTCGACGTCGTCGCCGTGCCGGACCCCGACCACTCGACCGGCATCATGATGAAGGAGCGCTTGGCCGACGGCCGGACGCGGGTGACCTACCACCGGCGGGGATCGGCGGGTTCCGCGCTCCGCGCCGACGACCTGCCCGTGAGTGCGGTCGAGCGCGCGACGCTCCTGCACGTCACCGGCATCACCCTCGCGCTCTCCGACTCGGCGCGCGACGCCGTCGAGGCCGCGATCGAGCGGGCCGACGTCGCGGGCGTGCCGGTCTCGTTCGACGTGAACCACCGTCCGAAGCTCATCGACGCCGACACCGCACGCGAGCGCTACCGGACCGCCGCCGCGCACTCGTCGGTGGTGTTCGCCGGCGACGACGAAGCACGCCTGGTGCTCGGACTCGCCGACGACGAGGGTGACGACGAGACGCTGGCGCACGAACTCGCCGCACTCGGCCGCGGTCGGGCCGTGGTGAAGCTCGGGTCGCGCGGCGCGGTGGCGTCGATCGACGGACGCTTCCTGCGGCGATCCGCGACCCCGGTGCGCGTCGTCGACCCGGTCGGAGCGGGAGACGCCTTCGTCGCGGGGTGGCTCGCAGCGACGCTGTCCGGTGCGACCCCGGACGAAGCACTCGACCGCGCCGCGGACGCCGGAGCCCTCGCCTGCACCGTCGAGAGCGACTGGCGGCGGCCCGACCCCGCCGCCCTGCACGACCCCACCATCCCCTCGGACGTCGACCACGCCGTCCACGACCGCGTCGACCGCTGACCCGCGACCGCACCGCACCGCACCGCGACCAACCGCCACGCACCGCACCGCGATCCACCGCCACGTCCGCCGAGCACGAGGAACGAGCACATGACGAACACCAGCAGCGCCAACACCGCGAGCAACGACACCGCGGCGGCGGCAGGGGCGTCGCCCGCCCGACACCGGCACGCCGCCGGGCCCGCGATCGCGATCCTCCGCGGCGGCACCGGCGACCACGTCGAGGACGTCATCGCCACCCTGGTCGAGGCCGGGGTGCGCGCGATCGAGATCACCACGAACACGCCACGCTGGCGGGAGGGCATCGCCTGGGCCGCGGAGCGCTACGGCACGTCCGCGTCGATCGGCGTCGGCACCGTGCTCGAACCGCGTCAGCTCGACGAGGCCGCAGCCGCCGGTGCGGTCTTCGCCGTCAGTCCCCACCTCGACGCGGCCATCGGGGAGCGCGCGCACGAGCGTGGCCTCGGCTGGTACCCCGGCGCCGCGACGCCGACCGAGATCGTCCGCGCCTGGCAGCTCGGTGCCCGCGCGGTCAAGGTGTTCCCGGCGGCGCCGCTCGGCGGGCCGGGGTTCCTCAAGCAGGTCCTCGCGCCGCTCGACTTCGTCGACGTGATCCCCACCGGGGGCATCGGCGTCGAGGACGCGGCCGAGTACCTCGCGGCCGGGGCCGTCGCCGTCGGTCTCGGGTCACCGCTCGTCGGGGACGCCCTGACGAGCGGCGACCTCGACGCCCTCCGGACCCGCGCCGAGCGGCTCGTCGCCGGACTCCCCCGGTGACCGACCGGACGCAGCCGATCCTGCTGCGCGGCGGCTCGGTGCTGGCCGACGAGCCGGTGCGTGCGGACGTCCTCGTCGCCGACGGTCGGATCGTGGCCATCGGTACCTACCTCGACGCACCGTCCGACACCGCGACGATCGACTGCGGCGAGCGCCTCGTCCTGCCCGGCTTCGTCGACGCTCACTCGCACGCCGGCTCGCTGGTCTTCGACGAGGGCGTGCAGCTGGCGCTCCTTCGGCAGGGCGTGACCACGATCGTCACCGGGCAGGACGGCGTCGGCCCGGCTCCCGGCGACGGCTGCTGGGCGAACACGTCCTTCGCCGCGATCGACGGCCCGCACCCGCACCACCACGGCGGCGGGATCGGTGCGCTGCTCGGCACGTACGACGGCACGACGCCGGTGAACGTCGCGACCCTGGTGCCCGCCGGGACGGTACGACACGAGGTCCTCGGCGAAGACGACCGGACGGCGAGCCCGGCGGAGCTCGACGCCATGCGGGCCCTGGTACGGCAGGGGCTGTCCGAGGGGGCGGTGGGTCTCGCGACCGGGCTCGACTACGTGCCGGGTCTGTACGCCGACACGGCGGAGCTCACGGCGCTCTGCACCGAGGTGGCCGCGGCCGACGGGCTCTACGTCTCGCACATGCGCGGCGGGTACGAGGGCAACGCCCGGGCGGGGCTCGACGAGATCGCCGACATCGTCCGGGGCTCCGGGGTCCGGGCGCACGTCTCGCACCTGCACGCCCCGGTCGGACTCGCGATCGACGCGCTCACCGCGCTCGCCGACGACGGCGCCCCGATGTCCTTCGACGCCTACCCGTACTCGCGCGGGTGCACGATCCTGTCGATGCTGCTCCTGCCGGCCGAGCTGGCACGCCCCGGCACGGACGACCTCGCCCGGGCGCTGGCCGACGAGGCGGGTCGACGGCGCGTCCGTGCTGCCGTGCTCGAACGGGTGCTCGGTCGGGCGGACCTCGGCACCGGGTGGGCGGAGCAGATCACGTTGTCGCACGTGCCCGCCGCGGAGTTCCACGCGCTGCAGGGCCGCACCCTCGACGAGGCAGCGACCGCGACGGGGACGGACCCGGTCGACCTCGCGCTGGACGTCCTCGTCGACTCGGCGCTGCAGGTCACCGTCGTGATGCGGGTGCCCCGTCCGCGCACGGCCGACGAGCTCGCACCCCTGTTCCGGTTGCCGGGGCACACGGCGGGGTCGGACGGCATCTTCGTCGGGACCCATCCGCACCCGCGGGCGTACGGCACCTTCGCGCGCTACCTGCAGGAGTACGGCGCGACCGGCCGCCTCGGCTGGTCGGAGACCGTCCGCCACCTGTCCACCACGAGCGTCGAGCGGTACCGGCTGGGCGACCGCGGCACCGTCCGGCCCGGCGCGATCGCGGACCTCGCCGTGGTCGATCCTGCTCGGGTCGCCGCACGGTCGTCCTACGAGCACCCGATGCGCCTCGCGGAGGGCGTCGACGACGTCCTGGTGGCCGGCGTCCCGGTGCTGGCCGACGGCGTCCTGACGCACGCGACCCCCGGTGCCGGACTCCGCCGGGGCGGACTCCACCGAGCCCAGCCGGAGCGAGGCGATCGGGGCAACGGGGGTCGGTGAGGCTTCACTCAGCCAGCCGCGACGGTCAGGAGGCGGCGGGCAGCACGGCGACGACGTCGATCTCGACGAGGATGTTCGCGAGGTGCGACTGCACGGTCGTCCGCACCGGGTACGGCTGCGAGAAGTGCTTCGCGTACTCCTCGTTGAACGCCGGGAAGTCTCGGTCGGAGTGCTCGAGGTGCACTGTGGACTTCACGACGTCGTCGAGGGTGGCGCCGTGCTCGGCCAGGACCGCCGCGATGTTCGCCAGCACCTGGGCCGTCTGCCCTGCGACGTCGTCGGCGATCGCACCCGTGGCCGGGTCCTGCGGGCCGAAGCCCGCGGTGTAGAGGAAGCCGTTCGCGACGATGCCCTGGCTGTAGGGGCCGGCGGGCTTCGGGGCGTTGTCGGTCACGATGGCGGTCTTGTTCGGCACGGTGCTCCTCGGGGTCGTTGTGGTGGCGACGTCGTTGTGGTCACGATGTCGTCGCGGTCGTGGTTGCGGTCACGTCGTCCGCGCCGGCGACTGCGTCCGCGAGGGATCCGCGACCGCCGGACGCGACCTCCAGGCTAGGCGCGCGCCCGGCACTGGACCCGGCCGTCTGCCGGAGCCGTTCCGTCCTGCACAACGCGAGCCGTGCCTCCAGGCCGTGGCCGCCGACCGCGCCGGAACGGTGAGGGTCCCACCAGCCGCGCCCGACTACGCTGCCAGCGTGCCCCCTGCCTTGCCCGGACATCGCGGAGTGCTGCGGTGAGTCGACTGGACGGGACCCTCCCGGAGTCGATCGCCAGCAGCCGTCGTCGGGTCCTCGACGTCGCGACGAGCCTCCCCGCGTGGGCGGCCGTGCTGCTCGTGTGGACCGGCGGGCGCATCGTGTCGACGTTCTGGCTCGCGCTGGCGTTCCCGCTGATCGGGCGAGCCCTGCCGGAGAACGCCATCTGGGGCAACGGCCACGGCTTCCTGAACTTCCTGACGGCGTGGGACGGCCAGTACTACGAGCAGATCTCGGTGCACGGCTACCCGACGACGCTGCCGCTCGACGCGACGGGCAACGTCGCGCAGAACGCCTGGGCGTTCCTGCCCGCGTTCCCGTTCACGATCCGCATGCTCACGGCGTCGACCGGGGTGCCCTTCGACGGCGGTGCACCCGCGATCGCCCTCGTCGCCGGGCTGATCGCGACCTACCTGCTGCACCGGCTGGTCCGCGACCGTGCCGGGTCGGCGGCGGCCATGTGGGCGGTCTTCTTCTTCACGTGCGGCCCGCTGTCCTTCCTGCTGCAGGTCGGGTACGCGGAAAGCATGTTCCTCGCGCTGACCTTCGGCGCGCTGCTCGCGCTCGAACGTCGGCGGTACGGGCTGCTGACGGTCCTCGGTGTCGTCGCTGCGTTCACCCGGCCGGGAGCCCTGGCGATCCCGCTCGTGCTCGGGGTCCTCGCGCTCGTCCGGTACGTCCGCGCCCGGAGGACCGAGGGGGTCCGCTCCATCGACGCGTTCCCGGTGGCGGAACGCGTGCGGGTCGTCGCCGCGGGCCTCACGATGGTCGTGGCCGGGTTGGCGTGGCCGGTCATCGCCTCGCACGCGACCGGGTCGCCGAACGCCTACCTCGAGACAGAGATGTCCTGGTGGGTGAACTTCATCGGGCGGGTCGACTTCATGCCGCTCACCCCGTGGTTCCTCATCGCGGCGCGCTGGCTCGGCGTCGGCGGGGTCCTCATCGTGGTGTTCCTGCTCGTGTCGTACCCGGTGTGGCTCCTCCGGAAGTCGACGCGGAAGCTCGGGTTCACGACCGTGGTGTTCTCGGCGTCGTACGCGCTCTACGTCTTCGCGGTGTCCCTGCCGATGGCCTCGACCCCCCGGATCCTGATGCCGCTCGCGCCGCTGTTCGGGTCGCCCGAGCTGGTGGCGAAGCCGTGGATGCGGTGGACCCTGGTGGTGTGCGCGGTGCTCGGGCAGCCGGTGCTCGTCGCCGTGCTGTGGCTGCTCGGCCCGCCGTGACCGCTCCGACTGCGCTCCGGACACGCTGCTGCCCACCGGGCAGTAGTACTCAGGGTCGATCAGGTCAAACTCGGTCGCCACGGCGAGGCCGTCAGGGGCGGTAGTCCTTGTTTTCCGATGGAGGATCGAGCGGACGCTGTCTGGGCCACTGGCCTCCCTGCGAACCTTGGACGACCGCTGTCACGGATCGGAGTACTGCGAGAAGCACGGTCTTCACCCACCCACTCCGCCGCGGGTCCTCAAACGCATCGTCGCCATACGGCCGGTTCCGATCGCTACCGCTCATCACCCACCTCCCTCAACATCGCCAGTCGCCACTGCGGCCTCAACTCAAGACGCACGTCAGAGGGGCAGTGCTGTTGTGCAGGTACCAGTCCCACTTGCACTTCGCGTTGACTCGCCGAGGCGAGAACGACGTTGTGATAGAGGCCGATCCTGACGCGGTGCCGACCCCGGTCACACTCAGATACGCGTGCGTTACCGCGTTGGGATGGGTAGTCGCTCGCGCTTTGCTGTAGTTCGCTCCTGACGAGATGCCCTTCCACACTCCAGCCGTCGGCCTGCCGTTGTACCACGTGAATGACGCAGCTTCCGCCTCCGAGGGATCGAGCACCGCTGAGCCCAAGATCATCACTGCCCCCATCCCGAGGGCAACCGCTCCAAGTTTAGTCTTCTTCATGTTCTCCCCGATCCTCTGTGAGCAACCGTTCTGAGCAAGCTGCTCCGCTTCGGGCGACCCTAGCGATGTACCCGGTCGAAATACAAGTTCATCATCTGTAAAAAAAAATGTTGCCGCTGGACGGCGATCTGTGACTACGATCGGCTGCGGCCTCCATGAATAGGACGTCGCCCGAGAGAAACGAGGGGTTCGTGCAACAGATCAGGATGCGGCGTTTGGCCTATCCGATGGTCGGCGGGTTGGTGCTCGCGGCCGGCATCGTCGGTGCCGCGGCGATTGCGCCCGACCATCGGGCGGAAGCTGACTCCGCTGGTGCCACATTGAAAGCCACAGAAGCGAGAGCGATCCTCACCGAATTCGCCAGCAAGCAGACCGCTGCGGACCAACTTCCACCCTTCCTGAGGGAGGGTGAGCAGGCGCTCGATGGACTCGACTTCACGAGCAGCAGGTTCCTTGGCGCAACGGATGGAACGCGGGCGTGGACTGCCCTGAACTCGAACGCCGAAGTGTGTCTGGTCACCCTCCTCGCGGGGAGTGAGCAGTGGGCAAGCTCGACCTGCGCCACCCCAGCTGACTTTGCGGCACACGGCATCGGCTTGCAGTCTGCGACATCGGATGAGTCCGCCCGCCTGTACTTCGTGCCGGAAGGCTACGGTGCGGACGCTGACGCCGGGCTGGAGGAGGTTGCGCCGCAGCTACTCGAAGGTGACCCGACCGAGAGCCAAGAAGCTCCGGTCGAACTTCCGCAAGAGGACGACTCGGCGCGTGACCAGCGTGCAAAATCGACGCAATCGCGAGCCACGCTGGAACTCCTGCCGTTCGACTCGATCACGGAGCTCCAGGAGTGAGGGGAATCAATCCGCACCGTGCTTCAGTGACGCCGCAACGCTTCGCACTATCGGCCGCGGCGATCCTCCTCGCACTCGGCGCTGTCTTGGGCAGCCCCTCGCACGCGATGGCTGCGTCGTCCTCGATATGGAACGGTAACTCGCAGAAGGGCACCTGGGTGAGCGCCGGGACACCGTACAGCTCCAAGGTCAACGCGTGGGGATTGACTGTCTTCGTCACTCGTGTAGGAGTTCGGGTCAACGGTTACGTCAGCAACGGATCAGGCGGGTCCATCATCGTGTCGTATGCAAAGAAGAAAAATCCGAGCATCGCGTGCCGATGGGACCAGGGATCGACGCAGGTTCAACCGATCAAATGCGTGAACAGCTGGTGAGTACTGTCCAACAAGCCTGACGGGGCGACCTAGTTCAGTCGCCCCGTCAGACAAGCGCCCGGGTCGTGCGCTAGAGCTCGACCGTCCCGTGGTCGCCGGTGTCCGGCCGGCTCTGCTTGCCGAGCGCGGCCTTGAGGGTCTGCACGAGGCTCCCCACCGGGCCGGTGTCCTGCGTCCAGTACTCGACCGAGACGCCCTCGACGGTCAGCAGTCGGATCGTCGGGTCCTCGCGGCCGTCGGGGAACCAGGCCTCTGCGAACGGTGACCACAGCTCGTCGATCACCGTGTCGTCCTGCGTCACCGTGGCGGTGCCGGCGATGGACAGGTAGCCGCCCTGCGACTCGATGGCCACGTTGACGTGCGGGTTCCGGGCGATGTCCTCGACCTTCTCGCTGCCGTCCTGCACGAGGAAGCGGAGCGTGCCGTGGAACGTCTTGTCCTGCACGGCGAGGGGCCGTGCGTGCAGCTGGCCGTCCTCGCTGACGGTCGTCAGCAGGGCCGTGTGGGCTCCGTGGACGATGTCCGAGATGGCTGCGCGCTGGTCTGCCTCTGTGTCGGTCATGGTGCTCCTCTCGCGTCGTGCGCCCTGTTGTGCCCGACGTGCGGCCGGGTCTCCCCGGGGCGCGTTCCGTTCCCGCCAGTGTGCCCCTCGATGCTGGGCGCGTCCGGGTCGGCGCCGTTCGGGTGGGCGTCGGTCGGCGTCGGTCGGTGTCGGTCGGTGTCGTTCAGTGCCGTTCGGTGTCGTTCAGTGAGCAGAAGACGTCGGGTGCGCGCGGGCGACCCGACGTTTTCTGCTCAGTCGACGGGCGGACGGGCGCGGGCGCGGGCGGACGGGCGCGGGCGCGGGCGGACGGGCGCGGACGGGCGCGGACGGGCGCGGACGGGCGCGCGGACGGACGGCTCGCCGGCGGACCGGCGCGCCCGGGTCAGGCGGGTTCGCGGATGGTCGTCTCGACGTCGACGACCTGCGGGACCCGCGGCATCGAGGCGAAGCCGAACGCCACGGGCGGGTCGAGCGGCGCCAGGGACCCCAGCGGCTCCCCCGCCCAGGTCCCGCGCACGCCGGTGACGTCGTGCGCCCCGGTCACGCCGTAGTACTCGCGGCGGCCGTTCCCCGCCGAGCCGGCGGTGCCGGATCCGGGAGCGACGAGCCGGGCGATCGGGTCGATCGCGGCGAGCCACCGCGGGTCGCGGGCGATCGGCTTCGGGACCACGCGCAGCACCCGGCCGAGCGGTGAGATCGTGCCGACGTCGACCGACACCTGCAGCGCGCCGGCGTCGAGCTCCAGGCCACGGGCCGTCCGTCGAGCCCGCACGTCGACCACGGACACGGTGTCGAACCGGTAGGTGCCGGAGACGTAGGCGGCGACGATCTCGTCCGGCGCGAGCAGCACGCTGGTGCCGTCGGGCAGCTCGAGGAACACGTCGGTGAACGCCCCGAAGGGCGAGCGGTCCCACATCCCGACGACGATCCGGACGCCCGACGTGGTGCCGACGCCCATGATCCGGCCGCGGAACCGGCGCTCGACGGGAGGGATGCTGGGACGTGACGGCATGCCGTGGACCGTACCCGGCGCGCCCGTGAGGCGGACCGACGGAGCCGACCCGCGCCTCCCGGCCGACAGGTGCGCCAAAGCGACAGATCGCCGCGAACGTTCCGCGGCGATCTGTCGCTTTCGCGGGTGGGCCCGCCGGGATGACTGCCTACGGGACGGGGACGGGCTCGGCGAGCAGCTCGCGCACGCGCGGCGCGACCCGGGTGCCGTAGAGCTCGATGGACCGCATCATGTCCTCGTGCGGGAGGCGACCGGTCGCGTACCGCATGTCGAACCGCGAGGCCCCGAGGATCCGCATGTTCCGGGCGATCTTCCGCGCGACGGTCTCGGGCGACCCGACGTAGAGCGACCCGCCGGCCGACAGGCCCGCACGGTAGCCGGCGACGTCGAGGGGCGGCCAGCCGCGCTCCCGGCCGAGCTGGTCGGTGACGGCCTTGTGGTACGGCCAGTAGCGCTCGGCGGCCTCGTCGTCGGTCGCGGCGATGAAGCCGGGCGAGTGCATGGCGATCGGCTGCTGCGGCAGCTCGAGCTGCGTGAGCGCCTGGCGGTAGAGGCGGGAGAACGGGGCGAACTGGGCGGGCTGGCCGCCGATGATCGCGAGGAACAGGGGCAGCCCGTACGACGCCGCTCGGATGACCGACTGGGGCGAGCCGCCGACGCCGATCCACGTCGGGATGGGGCCGTGCTCGAGCTTCGGGAAGACGTCCTGGTCGGTGAGCGAGGCGCGCTTCGTGCCGGACCAGGTGACCGCGTCGCCGCCGCGGAGGGACGCCCAGAGCTGCAGCTTCTCCTCGAACAGGACCTCGTAGTCGGACAGCTCGTAGCCGAACAGGGGGAACGACTCGGTGAAGGACCCGCGGCCGAGGATGACCTCGGCGCGGCCGTTCGACAGCGCGTCGACGGTGGCGAAGCGCTCGTAGACGCGGACCGGGTCGTCCGAGGACAGCACCGTGACGGCGGAGCCCATCCGGATGCGCGAGGTGCGGGCGGCGATCGCGGCGAGGACGACCTCGGGTGCGCTCACGACGAAGTCGGCGCGGTGGTGCTCGCCGACGCCGATGAAGTCGACGCCAACCTGGTCGGCGAGGACGGCCTGGTCGACGACGTCGCGGATGCTCTGCGCGTCGGACTGCAGGCTGCCGTCGGCGAGTTCGGTGACGTCGCCGAAGGTGTCGAGGCCGAGCTGCACGGGGCCGATCCGCTCGGGTGCGGGCGGCGGCACGTCCGAGGGGCGGTCGGTGCCGAATGCGTTGCTCATGCTGCTCTCCCAGATCAATGCGTTTGCATAAAGATAGCACGACCGACGCGGCGCGGCCAGGGCCCGCGTGTACGGTCGCCCGCATGCCGCAGATCCCCGACCAGACCGGACGCCGCGTCGTCGTCACCGGAGCCAACAGCGGGACCGGGAAGGAGACCGCGACCCGGCTCGCCGCCGCGGGCGCCTCCGTCGTGCTCGCCGTCCGCACCATCGCGAAGGGCGAGGAGGCCGCCGCCGGCATCCGCGCCGCCCACCCCGGTGCCGACGTCGAGGTGCGAGAGCTCGACCTCGCCGACCTCGCGAGCGTCCGCCGCTTCGCCGCCGGGGTGCTCGCCGACGACCGCTCCCTCGACGTCCTCGTCAACAACGCCGGCGTGATGGCACCGCCGAAGCGCTTCGAGACCGTGGACGGCTTCGAGCTGCAGTTCGGCACGAACTTCCTCGGCCCGTTCGCCCTCACCAACCTGCTGCTGCCGGCGCTCCTCCGGTCGCCGGACGCCCGCGTCGCGACGATGTCGAGCATCGCCGCGGTCCCCGGCCGGATCCGGTTCGACGACCTGCAGTGGGAGCACGGCTACAACGGCTGGCGTGCGTACGCGCAGTCGAAGCTCGCCGACCTGCTCCTCGCGCTGCACCTGCACCGACTGACGGTCGAGTTCGACTGGCCGGTGATGAGCACCGCGGCGCACCCCGGGTACACGCGGACGAACCTGCAGTCGGCCGGACGCTCGCTCGGGAAGGCCAAGCAGGCCAAGCCGAGCAACCGGGCACTGCCGTTCACGCAGGCGGTCGAGCAGGGCTCCGAGCCGCTGCTGTACGCCGCCGTGGGGCCGGCAGCGGTGGGTGGCGCCTACTACGGCCCGTCCGGCGCGTTCGGGCTGACCGGCCCGACGACGGTCGCGTCGATCCCGCGGTCCGCGCGGAGCGCCGACCTCGCCCGCTCGCTGTGGGCGGTCGCCGAGGACCTGACCGGGACGCGTCCGCCGGTCTGACCCGCGGGAGCGCGCCGGGTCCAGCGGTCGCGCCTGGTCGACCGGGTCAGCCCGGTCCAGCGGTCCTGCCTGGTCCGCCGGGTCCGCCTGGTCCGCCGGGTCCGCCGGTTCGGCCTGGAGGCGCGGCGCACCCCCGCCGGCCCGGCCGTCAGAACCGCACGTGGTCGCGCTCGAAGGCCGCGGTCACCGCCGCCAGGACGGCGCGCTGCCCCCGGGCGGTCGGGTGCACGTCGTCCGACTGCATCCAGTCGGCGTGCCCGCGGAGCGGCTGCCCGATGTCGACGTAGGTGCCGCCGTCCTCGTCGATCGCGGTCCGGAGCGCCGCGGACACCGCCCCGAGCTGCGCGGGTGGGGCGTCCTCGTTCCAGATCGCACTGAGCCCGACGACCCGCGCACGCGGCAGCAGCCGGTGGACGTCGGCGACGAGCTGCTCGGTGGCGCCGTCGACCTCGTCCTCGTCCTGCCCGAGGTCGTTCGAACTGGCCTGCACGAGCACGACCGCCGGCCGGAGCGCGACCGCCCTCTGGACGAGCCCCTCGTACGCGCTCGCGCACGAGTCGGGGTCGCCCTCGGTGAGCACGCCCGCGCCGTCGCACGACAGGTTCGTCAGCTGCCACCGCTCGGTCCGGGCGAGGACCGCCGGCCACGCCTGCTCGGCGGGGAGTCCGTGCCCGCCGCTGATCGAGTCGCCGATCACGACGACCCGCGCACCGGGAGCGGCGTTCCACGGTCGGCCGCTGGCGGTGCTCGCCCGGCTCGTGGTGGCGGTGCCGTCCGCCGACGCGGAGCTCTCGGCGCAGGCTCCGAGCCCGAGCGACACGGCGAGCGCCAGAGCGGTCGCCGCAGCTGCACGGGCACTGCTGACCAGGTGGGGGGAGGTCACGACGGGGACGGTACGCCGCGTCTCGATGGACGGACCGCGGTCCTGCTGAGGTCTGGCTCAGGAGTGGTGCAGCTCGACCGATCCGTCCAGGCGTCCGGGTTGGGTGAGCCGCGCGTGCTGCAGCACCGTGCGCGACGGGCCGACCGCTGCGGCGACGATCGAGAGCGTCGCGACGTGCCCCTCGTGCTCGTGCGCGTCGCGGAGGATCGCGTCGGGGTCGTCCGCCGGCAGCGCGGCCGACTCGGCGAGGAGCCCGAACCACCCGCTCCACCCGTCGCCCGCGTCGCCGCCGGCGTCCACGGCGCGGAGTTCGTCGAACGGGCCGAGCTCCGGCGGGCCGACCGGGGCGTCGACCGCTCGGAACGCCTCGAGCCAGCGGCCGATGCGCGGTGCGGCGGGGTCGTCGGCCTCGCCGTGCGTCACCATGTGCACGCCCGGGTCGAGGACGGTGGTGCGGACCTCCGCGCCGTCCCACGTGACGACCTCGGCGCCGTCGGCGGTGGCACGCACGAGGTTGAACGCCCGCGTGGTCGGCACCGTGCCGTCGTGCCCCGGCAGCACCCCGTCGACGGCGTCGAGCGGGACGACCCCGCGCGTGGTCCAGGTGCTGTCCGCGCTCGCGACCGGCTCGGCACGGTTGAGGACCACCGCGAGCCCGGCGTCGTCCGAGGCGGCGAGCCAGGCGCCACCCGCCGAACGGTCGCGGACGCCGCGGACCGACGGGTCGCGCTCCGGCCACCAGGCGGCCGGCGGGTCCCACGGGCGCTCCGGCGACTCGTCGCGCAGGGCGAGCATCGTGACGGGCCACTCGGAACCGGGATCGACGCGGACGACGACGGTGCACATGGGATCGATCCTCGCACGGTGCCCCGGGTAGCGTGACCGGCGTGAACGCAGCAGCAGAGCGCCGTCTGACCGTCGTCGTCGGGATCACCGGGGGCATCGCCGCCTACAAGGCCGTGGGGGTCGTCCGCGACCTCGTCACGCGCGGCCACGACGTGCACGTCGTACCGACCGAGGGCGCGCTCCGCTTCGTCGGCCTGCCGACCCTCGAGGCGCTCAGCCGGAACCCGGTCACCACGACCGTGTTCGAGGACGTCGCCGAGGTGCGACACGTCTCCCTCGGGCGCCGGGCGGACCTGGTCGTCATCGCCCCCGCCACCGCCGACTCGCTCGCCCGGATGGCGGCGGGCCTGGCCGGCGACCTGCTCGGCACGACCCTGCTCGCGACAGAGGCCCCGGTCGTCGTCGCCCCCGCCATGCACCCGCAGATGTGGGAGCACCCCGCGACGACGGCGAACGTCGCCACGCTGCGGCAGCGCGGCGTCCGCTTCGTCGGCCCGGTGGTCGGGGCGCTGACGGGCGACGACGCCGGGATCGGCCGGATGGCGGAGCCCGAGGACATCGTCGCCGCGGCGCTCGCCGTGCTGGACCACGCGCCGACCGCCGGCCGGGCGGGCGTGACCGCACCGCGGGCCGACGGCGAGCGGTCCGCCGGGGCCGAGCCGCGCCTCCAGGCCGGCACCACCGACATCGCCGGCACGGGCGCGCGCGGCGAACAGGGCGACCTCGCCGGTGTCCGCGTCGTCGTCAGCGCCGGCGGGACCCGGGAGCCGTTCGACCCCGTCCGCTTCGTCGGCAACCGGTCGAGCGGCCGCCAGGGCGTCGCCATCGCCGCCGACGCCGCCCGACGCGGTGCGAGCGTCACGGTCGTCGCCGCGAACGTCGAGTCGTCGCTCACCGCCGGGCTCGACGCCACCGTCGTGCCGGTCGGCTCCGCCCTCGAACTCGCCGACGCCGTGCACGCCGCCGCGGCCGACGCCGACGTCGTCGTGATGACCGCCGCGGTCGCGGACTACCGACCGGCGGAGGTCCGGGCCGAGAAGCTCAAGAAGGAGTCCCAGGGCGACACCATGACGCTCGAGCTCGTGCGGAACCCGGACGTCCTCGCCGACCTCGTCGCCGCACGCCGGACGGGGCAGATCATCGTGGGCTTCGCCGCCGAGACCGAACCCGACCGGGCCGCACGCATCGAGCTCGGCCGCGCCAAGATCGCCCGGAAGCCGGCGGACCTGCTCGTGGTGAACCACGTCGGCTGGTCGGCGGGGTTCGAGCGCGAGGAGAACGCCATCGAGGTCCTCGTGCCCGGCGGCGAGGTCGTCCGCGAGACCTCGGGCAGCAAGGCCGAGGTGGCGACGGCGGTCCTCGACCTCGTGGCGACCGCACTGACCTGAGCTGCCGGCCCGAGCAGCCGGCCGAGCCGCCGACCTGAGCGGTCTCCGTGCGTGCGCGGTGCGCGCCGGGCACGATGGGGGCATGCGACGACGCGAGCGTGCACGACGCGCCACCCGGACCGCCACCCTCCTCGCCGTGGTGCTCGGCGGGGCAGGTGTGACCCACTTCCTCCGCCCGCGGGGCTACGACCGGATCGTCCCGGACGCCCTGCCCCCGCGGATCACCACCCTCGCCTCGGGCGCCGCTGAGCTCGGGATCGCCGCCGGGCTGCTGGTCCCGGCAACCCGTCGTGCGGCCGGGTGGGCCGCTGCCGCGCTCTTCCTCGCCGTGTTCCCCGCGAACGTCAAGATGGCGAACGACCTGCTCGACAGCCCGCGGTCCACCCGCGGGATGCGGCTCGGCTCCGTCCTCCGCCTGCCGCTGCAGGCACCCCTCGTCGCCTGGGCCGTGCGCGTCGGTCGGCACGCGCCGAAGCGGTGACCGGGGCGACGCGGGACCGCGCCGCGGTGCCGCTGCTGCACCGCCCGGTGACCGTGCACGCCTGGGAGGACATCGTCTTCGCGCACTGGCGGCACGACCCGGCGTCGCTCGCCGCGCTCGTCCCGCCCGGTACCCGCCCCGACGTGATCGACGGCAGCGCCTGGGCGGGGTTGTCGGCGTACGTGTTCCGCGAGACCCGGGTCCCGCCGTTCCCGCCGTCCGGCCGGCTCGGTTCGATGACCGAGGTCACGATCGAGGTCCTCACCGTCGACGACCGCGGTCGACGCGGCGTCGCCTACCGCACGGTCGACACCGCGAACGTGCCGGCGATCGTCGCCGCGCACGCGCTGCTCGGGGTCCCGTACACGTTCGCGCACGCACGAGCGCGCCGCCGCGGCGACACGATCGCGCACCACTCGGTCCGGCACCCCGCCCGGGCAGGCGCGCTCCACCCGGTCCGGTGGGTGCGAACACGGACTGGAGGCGCGGTGCCGCCCCGCCACGACGCCTCGGTCCGGGTGGTGGCCGGCGCCGTCGTCGACACCCCGCTGGCCGCCGAGCTCACGACACGACAGGGCATCCACGCCCGCCTGCTCGCGCAGACGCTGTTCTGGCAGCGGCAGCACCCGCCGCTGACGGTCCGGTCGGCGCAGCTCGAACGCCTGGACGGCGACCTGCCGGACGCCGTCGGGATGCCCGGGCTGTTCGACCGCGATCCGGACTCGCTGCTCGTGGTGGACGGCACGACGGTCCGGTACGCGTGGGGGGACGTGGTCCGGTGACCGACGATCCGCACCACCTCGACCGCTTCGTCCAGGCGCAGGAGGGCGTCCACGACCGGGCCCTCGACGAGCTCCGCGCCGGCCGGAAGACCTCGCACTGGATGTGGTTCGTGTTCCCGCAGCTCGCCGGGCTGGGTCGGAGTGCGACCGCGCAGCGCTACTCCCTCGACGGAACGGCCGAGGCCCGGGCGTACCTCGACCACCCGGTGCTCGGCCCGCGGCTGCTCGACGCGACCGCCGTCGTGGCCGCCGCTCCGGCGCGTTCGGCGGACGACCTGCTCGGCGGAATCGACGCGCTGAAGCTGCGGTCCTCGATGACCCTGTTCGCGCACGCTTCGGCCGACGCGGCGCCCTTCCGCGCCGTGCTCGACCGCTGGTACGGCGGCACCGAGGACCCGGTCACGGTGCGCCTGCTGCACCTCGACGACTGACACGCCTCGATCCGATCCGGACGCCGTTCGTATATCAGGTACGGTGAACCATGCGTCCGCACCGACCGGTCGGCCGCGCACCCCGTTGCCCGTCAACCCCGACTCCGGAGGAACCCGCATGCCGGTCCCCAGCAGCGCACCGACCGAGCACCAGCTGCTCCGCGACACCGTTCGCGAGAAGATCCACGACGCGATCATGGACGGCACGCTGGAACCGGGCGAACGGCTCAACGACGACGAACTCATCGCCTGGCTCGGCGTCTCCCGCACCCCCATCCGCGAAGCCCTCAGCCAGCTCGCCCGCGCCGGACTCATCGAGATGGCGCCGAACCGGTACACCCGGGTGACCACCCCGAACCCGACCGAGGTCGTCGAGGCGATGCAGACGCTCGGCGTGCTGTTCGGCGGCGTGGTGCGCCTGGCCGTCCCGCGGCTCGGCGCCGCGTCGAAGAAGAAGATCCTGGCGCAGCTCGACACCGCCATCGCGGACTTCGAGGCGCACGACGTCGCGGCCGTGAACCGCGACGCGCTCGGCGTCTTCGCCCTGTACGTCGCGGAGTGCGGCAACGAGAACCTGCAGCGGGTCTGCCGCGACACCATGGACGGCCTGGCGTTCCGTCTCCGCCTGCCGAACCTCGACGAGCTCGTCGACTGGGACCGGATGACGGCGGACTTCCGTCGGCTGCGCGCGGCCACCGAGCAGGGCGACAACGTCGCCGCCGAGCTCGCGACCGAGGCCATCCACCTGCTCCCCGGGGAAAAGCGCTGACACCATCTGAACAGGTGCACAGGAAGCCGCCCGTCTCGCCCACGCGAGGCGGGCGGTCTGCGTTCCCCGCGCCTCCCGGCCGTCCCCGACCGAGCGCGCCGGGCACGCGCAGTCACGCGCTGACGGAAGCCGGTAGCATCGCTCCGACCACCTGTCGGACGACCCGGAGCACCGCATGAGCCACCGCCAGCCGGACCGCACCGAGATCGCCGCGCGCCTCGCCGCCGCCGTCGGCCGGATCAACCGCCGGGCCCGCACCGATTCGGCCGCACTCGGGTACGGCATCGTGTCCGCGCTCGCGACGATCCAGAGTGAGGGCCCCCTGCGCCCCGGCGACCTGTCGCGGATCGAGGTCGTCACGAAGCCGACGATGACCCGCATCCTGACCGAGCTCGAGCAGCGCGGGTTCATCGAGCGCGAGGCCGACCCGCGCGACGGACGGGCGTTCATGGTGACCGCGACACCCGAGGGCATCGCCGCCGTCGAACGCGCCCGAGCCGACCGCACCGGCATCGTCGCCGAGCTCATCGCCGAACTGCCCGACCACGACGTCGACGCCATCGCCGCCGCACTCGAAGCCCTCGAGCGCGTGGCCCAGGGCGAGCGGCACGATCGCTCCCAGGAAGCGCACAGCGCGCCGGCCTGATCCCGCCGTTACCGAACCGTTACCGACGGGTGGACGGACGGTTCTGCCAGCCTCCCTGGACGCGCCGTCCAGGCTCGCGAGTCATCGTGTCGGCTTCGCCCATCGGCGGCCACCCCACGGCTGCCGGCCGGCGGACGGACGGGCCCCACACCACCGTCCGGTCCTCCCCCGGCTCGCGAGCTCTCGACGACGGACGTCCCCACGTCACGGACACCTGCGCGCTCCCCCACCCCCGCGCGCAGCGTCGACAGCCACGCACCACGAGCCGGCCGACCACCGGAATCGATGACAGGACACAGCACCACCGACCTCCCCACCACCACTGCCTCGACCCGACGTGAGGCCCTGAACACCCGCGACCGGCGCCTCCGCCGGGCGCTCCGCCGCCCCACCACGTTCATCGTGGGCGGCGCCGCGGTCCTCGCCGTCGCCGGCGGCATCGCGACCGTCGGGACGCAGCCCGCGATCGGCGAGGCACTCGGCATGCCGACCGCGAGCGCCTCGGCCACTCCGGCCCTCGACGGCACCGCACTCGACCGGGCACAGGCCGCCGCGACCATCTCCACGGCGCAGACGGTCATCTCGACCGCGAACGAAAAGACCGACACCACCGCGCTCGAGCGCCGCATCGACGCACTCGACGACTACCGGAAGCTCTCCGGCGCGGCACTGACCTCGCGGATCTCCTCGACGGTCGACGCCAGCACCGAGGTCGCGAACGCCAGCGCCACCCAGGACAAGCGGGACGCCGACGCGAAGGCCGCAGCCGAGGCGGCAGCGCAGAAGGCAGCAGCCGAGCGGGCCGCCGCAGCCGAGGCCGCGCGGAAGCAGGCAGCCGCGAACACCCCGGCGGGGGCGAAGGCCACGGCCAGCTCGCTCGCCGCGTCGAAGTACGGCTGGGGTTCCGACCAGTTCCAGTGCCTCGACAACCTCTGGACCAAGGAGTCCGGCTGGAACTACCAGGCCGTCAACGCGAACGGCGGCGCGACCGGCATCCCGCAGGCGCTCCCCGGCTCGAAGATGGGCACGATCGCGGCGGACTGGCGCACCAACGCCACCACGCAGATCACGTGGGGGCTGCAGTACATCAGCCAGTCGTACGGCACGCCGTGCGCTGCGTGGGCGCACTCGCAGGCGTCGAACTTCTACTGAGCACGTGACGTCAACGGCCTCGGGATCGCTCCCGGGGCCGTTCGTCGTGTAGGCATGCCGGGTGACCACCATCGGACTCCGCCGCATGGCGCCCCGGGACCCCACCGAGGGACACCGTGCCGCCAGCCCCCTCGAGCTCCTCTTCGACCTGGTCTTCGTCGTCGCCGTGGGGTTCGCCGCGTCGAACCTGCACGAGATCGAGGCCGAGGGGCACGTCACCTCCGCCGTGATCGCCTACGCCTTCGTCTTCTTCGCGATCTGGTGGGCGTGGATCAACTTCACCTGGTTCGCGACCTCGTTCGACACCGACGACTGGCTCTACCGGGTCATGACCGTCGTGCAGATGGCGGGCGTGCTCGTCCTCGCCGCCGGCGTGCACGCCGTGATGGTCGACGGCTCCACGCTCGTCGTCGTCATCGGGTACGTCGTGATGCGCCTGGCCCTGGTCGGCCAGTGGCTGCGGGTCGCGGTCTCGTCGCCGGAGTACCGGCGGACGGCGCTCCGCTACGCCGCGGGGATCATCGTGGTGCAGGTGCTCTGGGTGCTCGCCGTGCTGCTGCCCTGGGACGTCGAGCGGTTCGTCATCCCGGTGCTCATCCTCCTCGAGGTCCTCGTGCCGCCGTTCGCGGAGGCCGGCGCCCACACCACTCCGTGGCACACCCGGCACATCGCCGAGCGCTACTCCCTCTTCACGCTCATCGTCCTCGGTGAGGGGCTCGTCGCGTCGGCGAACGCGGTCATCGACGGCATCGCGCACGCCGACCACCTGGCGTCGCTCCTCGTGCTCGCCGCGTGCGGTCTCGTCATCGTCGTCGGCATGTGGTGGATCTACTTCTCGCGGGAGCAGCACGCCCACATCCGGTCGCTGCCCACCGCCCTCGTGTTCGGCTACGGCCACTACCTCGTGTTCGCCGCCGCCGGGGCGTTGCCCGCGGGCATCGAGGTCGCCGTCAGCGCCGACGCGGGCGAGGCCGAGCTGTCCCACGCCTCCGTCGCCGGCACGATCGCGGTGCCCGTCGCGCTGTTCGTGCTCGCGATCTGGTGGCTCGCGCTCCGCCCGTCGCTGACGACCGGGTGGAACGTCGTGGTCGTGCTGCTCGCGCTGGCGGTGCTCGCGAGCATCGCCGTGCCCGCGGTGTCGCTCGTCGCGACGGCGGTGCTGGTCGTGGCGATCGTGGTCGTGCTGGAGGTGGCGGACCGGCGGGGGTGAGCCCGGCGGTCGCACCCGGATCGGGGGCATCTCACCCGGACCGTGCGATGGGCGGGCCGTCGGGGACGGCTGCGCTCTGCGGATGACGCGGCCGCATCACTCGGGTGGGGTGGCCCGGTCCGCGCACCCGTGGCGGTCCGAGACGGTGACCGTGTCACGGCCTGGAGGCGCGGTGCGGGCCCGCCCCGCGCCTCCAGGCCGACGGTCGGGACCGTCAGCCGACGCGTGCGACCCGGACGTCCACCCGGCTGAGGGTGAGGCCGTGGGCCTCGGCCACCGCGAGAGCCGCGAGGTGCGCGGCGCGCGCCGTCTCCGGTGCCGGACGGGCTCCGTCGGTGCCGATCACGACGCGCAGGACGTCGTCGTCGAGGACGACACGGGCCAGCGCCGCGCGCGTCGCGAGCCGCTTCGCGGTGTCGATCGTCCCGCCCAGCGTGGGACGGGCGTGGTACAGCTCGGACACGCCGGGGACCGCGAGGACGGCGGTCTCCACGGCGGTCAGGACGTCGTCGTCGGCGCTCATGCGCGGTCCTCCTCGTCGTCGGTCGTCGGGGGCAGCAGGTCACGGACCACCACGTCCACGGAGTCGACGAGCAGGTCCGTCTGCGTGGCGAGCACCGCTGCGACGGCCTCGCGCACCTCGGACGCCACCGCCGGGATCGCCGCACCGGCGCGGACGGCGATCTCCACCACCACCCGCACCGGTGCGCCGAGCTCGACGACGTCGCCCTCCAGCCGGCACCGGGCGATGAGGGCGTCCGGCACGCCGTCGCCGACGCTGCGGACCAGGGAACGGATCGCGCCCTCGGTCATGACCGGCCGTTCGGTCGGCGCCTCCGGGCGGAGCGGGACGTCGCGACCGGACCGCGCCTCGATCGAGATGTTGGCGAGCACGCCGCTGATCCACGACTCGTCGGCCGGGGCCTCGTTCGCCGCCGCCTCTTCGAGGGAACCGAGCGACGAGTGCCGGAGTCGGACGATCGCCGCGAGCGCGTTCTGGCACGCCGCGGACTCGTCGATGCTCGGGTCGGCGGGCAGCATGCCCGCGTCGAGGTAGTCGGCCAGCTCGTCGATCGTGTGGCCGTCGAGGTCGTCGGGTTCGAGGGAGTCGAGCCGGACGGGATCGGGTTCGGTCATCGCCATCCCTCCATGAGACGGATCATGTTCTTCCGTGCCCGGGACAGCAGTCCGCGGACGGTCGAGGCGGGGAGGTCCAGTTCCTCCGCGATCTCGTCGTACGAGTACTCGAGGACTTCCTTCATGAGCCAGCACCGCCGCTGCGCCTCCGGCAGTTCGGCGAGCGCCGTCTCCACCGCTTCCTCACGCGAGCGCGCCTCGGCGACGCGGTCCGGGGCGTCGTCGGCAGGCGCCTCGACCTCGAGCTCGGTCACGTCGTCGTGGAAACGCCGGGCGCGGATGCGGTCGAGGCATTTGCGGCTGAGGATGCGCATCAGCCAGGCCTTGACGCGTGCCCCGTCGTCGAGTCGGTCCATCCGGTTCCAGGCGGTGATGAACGTCTCCTGCACGACGTCGTCGAGCTCGTCCGTCGACCCGAGCGTCCGGCGGGCGTAGGCGCGCAGGAGCGGGGTGTACCGGCGGATGAGCACCTCGAACGCACGGACGTCGCCGTCGGACGACCGATCCGCGAGGACGGCATCGTCGAGGTCGGTGAGGGGCGGGTGTGGCACGGATTCCTTCTACTGGTGGTGGATGGGGGTCTGCTGGGCGTCACTCGTGGTCGGTGCGGCGCCCCGGTGCGCGGCGGACCCGGAACGGACCGGCGGGCCGAGCGGAGAGGGAACGGACCCGTGCCGTCGCCAGGAGGTGCCCGGGGGCGACGCGGTCGTGCGACGGCTGCTGCTGTGCGGCGGTGTCGGTCATGGGGTCTCCTCGGAGCGTTCCGGAGGGCCGTCGGGTGTGGCCCTGCACCGATGAGACGTGGTGAGGACGGGATTCGTCACACGTCTGCGGCAAAGTGGGTGCATGCCCCTCGTCACCGCCGTCTGCCGCGTCGACCGCCTGCACCGCGACTCCGGCACGATCGGGATCACCGCGATCGACAAGCGCCCCGTCGACGGGCCCGTCCGGGTCCGGCCGCTCGGGCTGCACGCCGACGTGCAGGCCGACCGCAAGCACCACGGCGGTGTCGACCAGGCCGTGTACGCATACGCCGACGAGGACGCCGCGTTCTTCGCCGAGTCGCTCGGCCGCGACGTCCCGCCCGGCCTGTTCGGCGAGAACCTCCGCACGAGCGGCATCGACGTCACCGGCGCCGTCACCGGGGAGCGCTGGCGCATCGGCGAGGCCCTCGAGCTCGAGCTCGAGGTCACCGTCCCGCGCACGCCGTGCGGGACCTTCGCCCGTCGCATGCAGGTGGACCGGTGGGTGAAGCGGTTCGCCGAGGAGGGGCGCCCCGGGGCGTACTTCCGGGTACTGCGCTCCGGCCCCGTCGCCGCCGGTGATCCGATCGTCGTCACGCACCGGCCGGACCACGGGGTCACGATCGGGCAGCTCTTCGCCGGGCTGTCGCCGGAGCAGGCGCGCGCGGTGCTCGACTCGGGGACGGGTCTGGCGCCGACGGTGGTGCGCGACGTGTCGAAGGTGCTCGCGCGCGGCCGGGTCCTCGACCGCTGAGGCGGCGGCCGGAGTCCGTCCGGCATGTGGGTCAGACGGGGCTGAGCGGCTGCAGCTCCCCCGTCGGCAGCTCGACCCGGATGCGGTCGCCCGCGCGGACGACGCCGCCGGCGACCACGACGGACATGACGCCGCCCTTCCGCTCGACGGACCCGTCGTCGGCCCGGCCGAGGACCGCGCGGAGCAGCCCGGGTTCGAAGTCGTTGATCTGCTGGCACGGGTTCCGCAGTCCGGTCACCCGCACGCACGCGTCGTCGCCGAGGTGCAGGAGCGTGCCGGTCGGCAGCCCGAGCAGGTCGACGCCGCGCGTCGTGACGTTCTCGCCCATGTCGCCGGGCGCCACGGTGAACCCCGCGTCGGCGACCTCGTCGAAGACCTCGGCGTGCAGCAGGTGCACCTGGCGCAGGTTCGGCTGCGACGGGTCGCGGGCGACCCGGGAGCGGTGCTGCACCGTCGTGCCGGCGTGGGCGTCGCCCTCGATGCCCCAGCCCTCGACCAGGACGACCTCGTCGACCACGGGCTTGGTGAAGTGGTGGGCGGTGTCACGGCTCACGGCGACGACCGTGGGCTGCTCGTCTTCGAGGTTCTGGGTCACGAGACGATCATGGCGCAGAACCCGTCGATCGTGCAGGCCCGCTCAGTCACCAGCGGCGCCGCGGGTGGGGTCGATCGGTCGCTTCGCCCGCGGCAGGCCCGCCACCACCAGGTCGTACGCGTTGCCGACCAGGTCCTCCACCAGCGTCTCGTCGATCCCGTCCCCGGGCGACAGCGTGATCCAGTGCCGCTTGTTCATGTGCCAGCCCGGGGCGATCTCGTCGTGCTCCTGCACGAGCGCAGCCCCGTGCGGCGGCGCGCACTTGAGGTTCACGATCGGCACGCCACGCAGCTCGGACGTCATCACGAACATCTTGCCGACGACCTTGTAGACGACGGCGCCCTCGCCGAAGGGCTGCGTCTCCGCCACCGCGGGCAGTCCCATCGCGGTGCGGACCGCGACCTCGTGCAACGCCTCGCCGTCCATCCGCCCAGCATGCCGCACACCGCCGACGCGCGCCTCGTTCTGGGGGCGGGAGCGGCCGCACGTCCCGTCGTACGATCGACGCGCCGCGCACCCGACGCGGCGGCCGCTCCCGTGGCCACGACCACCCCTGGGGGAAGAACCCGTGCGTCTCACCCGTACCCTCGGCATCACCGCCGCCACCGTCGTCCTCGCGGCGTCCGTCGTCGTCGGCGGCGCGTCCACCGCGCAGGCCGCTCCGACCGTCTACAAGAACTGCACGGCCGTGCAGAAGGTGTACTCGGGCGGGATCGCGAAGAAGTCCGTCACGAAGAACCGTGTCACCTCGAAGGGCAAGGTCGAGTACCGGGCGCTCAAGGGCACGGTGAAGAAGGACGACGCGCTCTACAACGCGAACAAGAAGATGGACGCCGACGCCGACGGGATCGCCTGCGAGAAGAGCTGACGCCGCGCGTCACGCGCTCCGGCGCGACGGCGTCGCGCTCCGCGGCCGAACCGCTCAGAGCGGCGGAACGCCCTCGTGCCCGGACCGCGGGCGCGCGGTACCGGCGACCCCGGTGACCACCGACCCCGCCGGGACGTCCTTCGTGACGACGGTGTTCGCACCCACGACCGAGTCCGCCCCGACCGTGATCGCCCCGATCAGCGACGACCCGGCGCCGAGGACCACGCGGTCCCCCACCGCCGGGTGCCGGCGGGCTCCCGGGCCGTGCTCGCCGCCGCGTCCGCCGAGGGTCACCCCGTGGAAGAGCACGACGTCGTCGCCGACGACCGCGGTCTCGCCGATGACCACGCCCATGCCGTGGTCGATGAAGAAGCGGCGGCCGATGCGCGCTCCCGGGTGGATCTCGATCCCCGTGACGGACCGGGCGACCTGGGCGACGACCCGTGCGGCGAACCGCGAGCCGGGCAGGCCCTCGGCGATCCACAGCCGGTGCGTCAGCCGGTAGGTCCAGATGGCGTGCAGCCCCGAGTAGACGATCGCGTTCTCGAGGTCACCGCGGGATGCGGGGTCACCGCGGCGTGCTGCGGCCAGGTCCTCGCGGACGGTCCGCAGCACGCCTCGTCGGGCGGGTCGTCTCACGCAGTGAGTCCCTCGAAGAGCACCGTCGACAGGTAGCGCTCCCCGGTGTCGCACACGATCGCGACGACCCGCTTGCCGGCGTTCTCGGGCCGAGCGGCGATCTCGATCGCGGCGTGCAGGATCGCGCCGGACGAGATGCCGGCGAGGATGCCCTCCTGCGTCCCGAGGTCGCGGGCGACCCGGAGCGCGTCGTCGAGCTCGACGTCGAAGACCTCGTCGATGACGCTGCGGTCGAGGACCTCGGGGATGAAGTTCGCGCCGATGCCCTGGATCTTGTGCGGGCCGGCCTTGCCCTCGGTGAGGAGGGGCGAGTCCTTCGGCTCCACCGCGACGATCTGCACCCCGGGCACGCGCTCCTTGAGCACCTGCCCGACGCCGGTGATCGTGCCGCCGGTGCCGACACCCGCGACGAACACGTCGACGTGGCCCTCGGTGTCGCGGAGGATCTCCTCCGCCGTGGTCTTCCGGTGGATCGCGGCGTTGGCGGCGGTCTCGAACTGGTGGGCGAGGATCGCACCCGGCGTCTCGGCGACGATCTGCTCGGCCCGCGCGACCGCGCCCTTCATGCCCTCGGACCCGGGGGTCAGGACGATCTCGGCCCCGAACGCGCGGACGAGTGCCCGACGCTCGACGCTCATGGTCTCGGGCATCGCGATGACGACCCGGTAGCCGCGGGCCGCGCCGACCAGCGCCAGGGCGATGCCCGTGTTGCCGGACGAGCCCTCGACGATCGTGCCGCCGGCCTGCAACTCGCCGGACTCCTCGGCCGCGTCGACGATCGCGACGCCGAGCCGGTCCTTCACGCTCGCACCGGGGTTGTAGAACTCGAGCTTCGCCAGGATCTCGGCTCCGCCGGCCTTGGGCAGGCGGTTCAGCCGGACCAGCGGCGTGTTGCCGAACGCCTGCGAGATGTCGTCGTAGATGGTGCCGCTCATCGGTTCCGTCCTCATCGGGTCAGGTCGCGTGCCCACCCCTCTGGAGGCACGGCGTGCGCTGCGATCCTAGCGAGCGCACCCGGCGTGTCCCTGTCCGATGACGCGCGCTGCGCGCCGGACGCACGCCGTGCGCTGCGCGCCGCGTCCGATGACGTGCGCTGCGCGCCGGACGCGCGCCGCGCCTCCAGGCCGTTGCCCACGCGCCCAGCCGCGCGTACCGTGCTCCGCAACGACGAGGAGGTCGTCATGTCCAAGGAACAGCAACCCGACGTCGCCCCGCGGGTCGTCGACCGCGCCGCGTTCGACGAAGCGCTCGCCGCACAGGTGCAGGACGAGAAGGAACTCACGCGACACGGCGACCGAGTCTCCGCCGCCCGCCGACGGCTGCCGATGGTGCGCGTCGACGACTACGAGTTCGCCGGACCGGACGGCCCGGTCCGCCTCACCGAGCTGTTCGGGGACAAGTACCTGCTCCTCGTCCAGAACGTCATGTACGGACGGGACTGGGACGCGGGCTGCCCCAGTTGCACCTGGGCCGTCGACAACCTGCCCGCCGACATGGGCCGGCTCGACGACGAAGGGATCGCGTTCGCCATGATCTCGGAGGGGCCGATCGAGAAGCTCGAGGCCTGGCGGGCGCAGCACGGGTGGCCGCACGCGTGGGTGTCCTCGGGCGCCACGAGCTACCACGACGACTGGGGGTGGACGATCCACCACGACGACTTCGACGGCCCAGTGCCCGGGTACTCGTACTACCTGCTGCGCGACGGGGTGCCGTACCTGACCTACGCGACCGGTTCGCGGGGCACCGAGGCGATCCTGCCGGTCGCGCACATCATGGACCGGACCGTGTACGGGCGGCAGCAGGACTGGGAGGACAGCCCCGAGGGCTGGCCGCAGTACCCCACGTACGGCTGATCCGCGGCGCGGTGCGGCGGCGCGGCGCGGGCGCGGTGCGGCGCGGCAGGCGCGGCGCGCGGGCGCTGGCGCGCCCTCGCGAAAGCGACAGTTCGCCGCGGAACTCCGGCGGCCAGCTGTCGCTCTGGCGTCTGGAACCGGACCGCCCCGCGTCGGTCTGTCGCTTTCGCGGTGAGCGACACGTCACGCGCTCGGCCGCCCGTGACGTGTCGCTGAGCGCGAAACCCGCGCGCGAAACCCCGACGAGCAGCCGTCAGCGCACGAACGCCGTACGCGCGAAGCGGCCGTCCGTCGCCTCGAGCACCCGCAGCACGTTGCCGCCCGCCAGCGCCCGCAGGTCCGCAGCACCCCACCCGCGCCGCCGCAGCTCCGATGCGAGCACCGGGTACCGCGACACGTCCCGCAGGTCCGGCGGGAGCACCGGCGTGCCGTCGTAGTCGCCGCCGAGGCCGATGTGCGCCACGCCCGCGACGTCCCGCGCGTGCTCGACGTGGTCCGCGACGTCGGACACCGTCACGAGCGGCGCCGACCCCGGCGCAAGCGACGACCCCGACGACCCCGGCGACCCCGGCGACCCCGGCGACCCCGGCGACCCCGCAGCGAACCACTCCGCGAACGCCGCGGAGACGAACTGCGGCACGAACGTGATCATCACGACGCCCCCGTTGTCCGCCAACCGGGCGAGCACGTCGTCGGGCACGTTCCGCGGGTGGTCGTTCACGGCGACCGTCGAGGAGTGGCTGAAGACCACGGGCTGCGTCGCGACGTCGAGGGTGTCCCGCATCGTCGCCGGAGCGGTGTGCGAGAGGTCGACGAGCATGCCGAGCCGCTCCATCTCGGCGACGACCTCGCGGCCGCGGTCGGTGAGTCCGCCGTGCGGGTGCGACCCCGTCGCCGAGTCGGCCCAGGGGGTGTCGTCGTTGTGCGTCAGGGTCATGTACCGAACGCCGAGCCGCGCGAGGGTCCGGAGCACGGCCAGGTCGTTGCCGATGGAGTGGCCGCCCTCGGCCCCGAGCAGCGAGGCGATCCGGCCGGAGTCGATCGCCGCCCGCACCTCCGCCGCGGTGCGGGCGAGCGCGAGCGACTCCGGGTAGCGCTCGATGATCCGGTGCGCGACGTCGACCTGCTGCAGGGTGGTGCGGACCGGGTCGGGATCGTCGGCGGGGACGAACACCGACCAGAACTGCCCGACGACGCCGCCGGCACGCAGCTTCGGCAGGTCGGTGTGGAGGGAGCCCTCCTCGGAGTCGATCCCCTCGACCCCGGAGGCGTGCGTGTCCCGGCGCTCCCACGGCAGGTCGTTGTGGCCGTCGATGACCGGGAACGGGAGCGCGTCGAACGTCATGCGACGACGCTACCGGCCGCCCCGCCGTCGGTAGGCTCGCCCCCATGGACCCCGTCACGCTCCGCACCGACCGGCTCGTGCTCTCCGTCCCCGTGCCGGCCGATGCCGACGACGTCGTCGCGTACGCGAACGACCCGGACGTCATCGCGTACACGCCGGTGCCGGTGCCGTACGGTCACGCCGAGGCGCGGCACTGGATCACCGAGGTCGTCGGGTCGGGCTGGACGGCGGACACCCGCTACGAGTTCGGCATCCGGCGCGCGGACGACCTGCGGCTGCTCGGCACGGTCGGCCTGTTCGGTTTCATCGACGGCGCCGCGGAGATCGGCTACGCCGTGCACCCCGACGGCCGGGGCCACGGGTTCGTGACGGAGGCAGCACGCGCCGTCCTCGACTGGGCGTTCGCCCCGGCGCCGCAGGGACTCGGTTTCGTCCGGGTGCAGTGGCGCGCGATCGCGACGAACACCCCGTCCGTCGCGATCGCCGAGCGGCTCGGCCTGCGCTACGAGGGACGGCTCCGGTCCGGCGTGTCCCACCGCGGCGCGCGCCACGACCAGCTCATCGCGGCGGTCCTCCGCGACGACGACCGCTCCACACCGACGGTCTGGCCGACCGCGTGACGGTCGCGTTCCGCGTCGTCACCGAACTCGACGCGCCGCCCGAGCGCGCCTTCGCACTCTCCCTCGACATCGGTGCGCACGAGCGGTCGATGGCCGCCAGCAGTGAGCGCGCCGTGGCCGGCACGACGTCCGGCACCATCGGCCTGGGCGAGACCGTCACGTGGCGCGCGCGGCACTTCGGGATCGTGTGGCGGATGACGAGTCGGATCACCGCCCTGGAGGCCCCCCACCGGTTCGTCGACGAACAGGTGCGTGGGCCGTTCGCCCGGTTCCACCACGTCCATCGCTTCGAGCCGTCGGCGCGCGGCACGCGGATGGTGGACGAGATCGAGTTCCGAGCTCCGCTCGGACTGCTGGGCAGGCTGGCCGAACGGATCGCGCTGGCGCGCTACCTGCCGCGGCTCATCGCCGACCGCAACGCTTCCCTCGCCGCAGAACTCCGCGCCTCGGACGAGGACTGACCAGGCGCCGAGATCGCACTTCGTGCCGGATCGGCGTCGGCGTCGGCCGCCGGAGTGCGATCTCGGCGTCCCACACGCACGACGCCGCCGGCCGCGGGGCGTCGGTCAGGGGGCGGTGAGCTCGCCGAGCGCCTCGTAGGCGTTCGCGACGGCGTCCACGCGCGTCCGCCCACCCGGCCCGGACGCCTCGTACACGTCGTTGGCGATCGCCGCCACCACCGCGAACAGCGCGGCCATCGAGTCGAACGCCGACGGTGAGTCGACCGGGCAGAGGATCGCGGTGGCGGCCGGAGCCGCGATGACCGCCGCCGTGGGGTCACCGAGCACGACGACGTCGGCACCCGTCGCGACGCAGTGCCGGACGAGCCGTCCGACCCCGGACGCGTGCCGCCGCACGGTGACGATGACGACGAGGTCGCGGCGGTCGAGGTCGGCGACCTCTTCCCCGAGGCGCTGCCCCGGCGCCGGACCGATCCGGACGTCCGGCCGGACCTGGGCGAGCTGGGCGCGGAGCTGCAGCGCGATCGGGTAGGCGCCACGCTCGCCGATGACCAGGACGCGTCGCGCCCGGACGATCCGCCGTGCGAGCCGGGGCCGGTCGGCACGGGCGAGCGAGGCGAAGGCGGCGTCGAGGTTGCGCGACTCGACGGCGCGCTGGTCGACGTGGGCGGCGTCCTCCGCTGCCCACGGCAGTCCGGATCCACGCGCCGACATGAGGTTCGCCCGGACCTCGGCCGCGTCCTGGAACCCGAGCGACCGGACGAGCCGCGAGACGGTCGCCTTCGAGGTGCCCGACTCGGCGGCGAGCTCGGCGGAGGTGCCGACGAGCAGGAGTTCCGGGTCGTGGCGGACCATCGCCGCGACGCGACGCTCGGCCGGGGAGAGCTGTTCCCACACGGAGTCGATGCGGGCGCGGACGTCGGGTCCGGCGGTGCTCATGCGCGGGCCACCCGGTCGACGGCGACGGCGAGGGCGTCGAGCCCGAGGGCGATGTCCTCCGTCGAGACGAACTCGTCCGGGTGGTGGCTGATGCCGTCCGGGTTGCGGAGGAACAGCATCGCCACGTCGGTGACGAGGCCGAGCGACATCGCGTCGTGCCCGGCCCGCGAGAACAGCTCCATCGGAGATGCCTCGCCCGTCGACTCGATCCCGGCACGGACGGCGTCCATGAGCCGCGGCGCGCAGAACACGGCGGGGGCACGGTGCACCTCGGTCGGCGCGACGCTGACCCCGCGACGTTCCCCGATGAGCGTGAAGGCCTTGGTGAGTTCGTCCCACACCCGGTCGCGTCCCTCGTCGAACTCCCCGCGGAGGTCGACCGAGAACCGTGCGAGACCGGGGACGACGTTGACGGAGCCGGGCTCGACGGTCATGGTGCCGACCGTGCCGACGTGGTGCGACGCCCGGCAGATCCGTTCGACGGCGAGTGCGGCCTCGGCGGCGGCGAGCAGGGCGTCGTGGCGGCGCTCGTACGGGGTGCCGCCGGCGTGCCGGGCCTCGCCCACGGCCTCGACCGTGAACCGGCGGGCGCTGGCGATGCTCGTGACGACGCCGAGCGCCTGCCCGGCCTGCTCGAGGTACGGCCCCTGCTCGATGTGCGCCTCGAGGTAGCCGACGAGCGTGCCGGGGTCCGCTGCGGCGTCGCCGACCCGCGCCGGATCGAGCCCGAAGTCCTCGAACGCGCGGCGGAGGGTGACCCCGTCGCCGTCGGCCAGGTCCCACCACGACTCGTCCCAGACCCCGGCGACCGCGGAGGACCCGAGCAGGGCCTTGCCGAAGCGGGTGCCCTCTTCGTCGGAGAACGCGATGACCTCGAGCGCCACCGGCAGCGGGCCGTCGGCGGTGAGGCGCGCGGCGGTCCGGATCGCCATGAGGACCCCGACGATGCCGTCGTACCGGCCGGCGTCCACCACGGTGTCGAGGTGCGAGCCGAGGAGCAGCACGGGGGCGTCCGGCTCCGCTCCGTCGATCCGCCCGTGCAGGTTGCCGGCGGCGTCCTGCCAGGTGCGGAGTCCGGCGTCCTGCATCCACTCGGCGACGATCGCGTTCACCCGGGCGTGCTCGGGCGACAGGTACACGCGGGTGATCCGGCCGGTCTCCTCGGTGACGAGGGCGAGTTCGTCGCACCAGCGCGCCACGAGCTCGGCGTCGGTCGTGGCCAGGTCGGTGGCGCCGACGACGGGTGCGGCACTCACGCGAGCACCGCGGCGGGGACAGCGGCGACGGTGCTGTCACGGAAGACGTCCAGCGCGGCGTCGACGCCACCACCCTGCGGAACGGCGTGCCCCGCCCGGCGGAGCGTCTGCTCGAGCGCGGCGAGCGTCGTCACGACGGTGTCCTTCCGGGCGTTGTAGCCCATCGTGCCGATGCGCCACACCTTGCCGTGCAGCGGACCGAACGACGTGCCGATCTCGATGCCGTGGTCGTCGAGCATCGCCGCACGGACCTCGTCGCCGACGACGTCGGACGGGATCTCCACCGCGACGACGTTGTGCATCTTGTGCGCCACGTCGCCGAAGACGCCGAGCCCCAGCGCCTGCACGCCGGCGAGCATCGCGCGGCCCGCGGTCTCGTGCCGGGCGACGACGGCGTCGCGGCCCTCTTCCAGCAGGATGCGGGCGCACTCGTTCGCGGCGTAGAGCATCGAGGCGGCCTCGGTGTGGTGGTTGAGCCGGCGCGGACCCCAGTAGTCGAGGATCATCGCCAGGTCGAGGTAGTTCGAGCGGATGGGCTCGTCCGCGACGGCGTCGCCGGGTTCACGGATGCCGGCCTCGACGCTGCGGCGGCCGTCGAGGACCGCCACCGCCCTCGGCGAGAGGGTGAGCGGCGCGCTGCCGGACGGCCCGCCCAAGCACTTCTGCAGCCCGGCGCTGACGGCGTCGATCCCCCACGCGTCGGTCTCGAGCGGGTTGCCGCCGATCGTGGCGGTCGCGTCGGTGTAGAACAGCACGCCGTGCCGCTCGCAGATCGCACCGAGCTCGTCGAGCGGCTGGTTCATCGTGGTCGAGGTGTCGCCCTGCACGATGGCCAGGACCTTCGGCCGGACGCGGACGATCGCGTCCTCGACGGCGGACGGCGTGAAGACCTGTCCCCACTCGGTCTCGATCGTGTGGACCTCGGCGCCGGCACGACCCGCGATCTCGGCGAGCAGGTGCCCGAACCGGCCGAACACCGGCACGAGGACACGGTCGCCGGGAGCCAGCAGCGAGACGAGCGCGGCCTCGATGCCGGCGCGGGAGGTGCCGTCGACGAGCACGGTGGCTTCGTTCTCGGTGCCGAACACCTGCCGGTAGAGCGCCTGCGTCTCGTTCATCGTGGTGGTCATCCACGGGTCGTACTGCCCGACGAGCGGGGTCGACAGCGCACGGAGCACGCGCGGGTCGGCGGTGATGGGCCCCGGCCCCATGAGGAGTCGTGCGGGCGGGTTCACTGGGAGCATGGTGGTTCCTCCGTTCCTGATCCGAGCGTACCGGAACGTTCGTTACAGACGTGTTGCGGGGACAGACGGGGCAGCCGTGGCACGGACCGACGCGGTGGACGGCACCGGTCGTGGGACGAGCTCTCCCGCGACGGCGGTGACGCCGTCCTCAGCAGAGGCGACCAGCCGACCGCGCAACCAGGTCTCGGTGACGCGGCCGCGCGCCTCCAGGCCGGCGAACGCCGAGACCGGGTTGCGGTGCGCGAGACCGGCCACGTCGATGACGGCCGTGGCGGACGGGTCGAAGACCGCGAAGTGGGCGAGTGCGCCGGGGGCGACCACACCTCGGTCGGCGAAGCCGGCGAGCGCCGCGGGTCCGGTCGTGAAGAGCGGGAGGAGTTCCTCGAGCCGGACGCCACGACGTGACGCCTCGGTCCACACCGCACGGAACCCGACCTGCAGCCCCGCGATCCCACCCCAGGCCAGCCCCCAGTCGTCGACCTTGAGGTCCGCGGTGGAGGGCGAGTGGTCCGACACGACCATGTCGATCGTGCCGTCGAGGAGCCCCCGCCAGAGGGCGTCCCGGTTGGCGTCGTCGCGGATCGGCGGGCAGCACTTGTACTCCGTCGCGCCGTCCGGGATCGTGCCGGCCTCGAACGACAGGTAGTGCGGGCAGGTCTCGACCGTGATCCGCACGCCGTCGTCCTTCGCGGCCCGGATCATCGGCAGCGCGCCGGCGTCGGACAGGTGCAGGATGTGCACCCGCGCCCCGGTCGCCCGCGCGCCGTCGATCACCCGGGCGATGGCGGACCGCTCGGCGTCGACCGGGCGGGTGACGAGGAAGTCCGCGTAGTGGCCGCCGAGGGCCTCGTGGTCGACCAGGAACGCGGGGTCCTCGGCGTGCACGATGAGGAGCGCGTCGATGCGGGCGACCTCCTCGATGGCGGCCCGGAGCTGCGTGGCGTCGAGGTGCGGGAACTCGTCGACGCCGGACGGTGCCGTGAAGCACTTGAAGCCGAAGACGCCGACGTCGTGCAGCGCGTCGAGCGAGCCGAGGCTCGCCGGCACGGCGCCGCCCCAGAAGCCCACGTCGACCGCGACCCGGCCCGCGGCGCTCGCCTGCTTGACGGCGAGCGCCTCGACGGTGGTCGTCGCGGGGATCGAGTTGAGCGGCATGTCGATGACGGTGGTGACCCCGCCGAGCGCGGCCGCGCGGGTGGCGGACGCGAAGCCCTCCCACTCGGTACGGCCGGGCTCGTTGACGTGCACGTGGGTGTCGACGAGCCCGGGGAGCAGGACCTGGTCGTCGGGGACGGTGCGGTCCACGGTCGCGTCGACGGTGGCGTCGACCGGCAGGACGGCGTCGATCCGGCCGTCGCGGACGACGACCGCAGCGGGACGGAAGGCTCCGTCGACCCACGCGCGGTGGGCGCGCAGGACCAGGTCGGCCTGGAGGCGCGTCATGCGCCCGCCCCGACCGTCACGGCCGCCGACGGGAGACGTTCGAACCCCGCCAGCAGTCCCGACATCGGCTTGGCTGGTGGTGCGGCGTACTCGCCGCGTCTGCCCGTCGTCAGGCCGAGGCGCACGAGCGACTCGGCGAGCACCGTTGCGGCAGCCACCCCGTCGACCACCGGTGCCCCGATCTCGCGGGAGACCTCGGCGCAGAAGTCGGCCATCCCGGCGCAGCCGAGCACCACCGCGTCCGCTCCCCCGGCGAGCACGGCACGGCACTCCTCGACGACGAGTTCCCGCGCGCCCGACGTCGGGTCCTCGAGTCGGAGCACGGGCACCTCGCACGCCCGGATCTCGGTGACGAGCGACGCGAAGCCGTAGCGCTCGGCGAGCTCGTGGGCACGACCCGTGGTCCGGGCGAGCGTGGTGACGACACCGAAGCGCCGGCCGAGCATCGCGGCGGCGTGGAAGCCGGCCTCGGCGATGCCGATGACGGGGCCGCCGGCGACCTCGCGTGCGGCGTCGAGCCCGGGGTCGCCGAAGCAGGCGACCACGTACGCGTCCACCCCGTCGCGCTCCCCGATCGCGATCTGCTCGAGGAGTCCGGGGACGGCCAGCGCCTCCTCGTAGTGGCTCTCGATCGAGGCCGGCCCCATCGTCGGGTTGACCGCTTCGACGACGGTGCCGGGGCCGGCGACCGCCGCAGCGGCGGCTCCGATGGTCCGCGTCATCGACGCGGTGGTGTTGGGGTTGACGACACGGATGCGCATCGGGGTCCTTCCGGTGGTGCGGGGTGCTGGGTGGTGACCATCGTGGCGGAGGCGAGCCGCGCCTCCAGGCCGTGACCGTGGTCGGTGGACGGCCGGCCGCCGCGACCCGCCTGTGGAGGACGGGTCGCCGCGACGGGGTCAGGCGCGGCCGGTGGCGGCGCCGTCGTCGACCGTGGGGTCGTCCGCGTCGAGGACGGGCATGCTCGGGCGGACCCGCTCGAGGGCCCAGAAGACCACGAGCCCGAGGCCACAGCCGATGAACCAGCTGTAGTTCGACAGCCACGGGAGCACGCCGAGCGCCGGCGGCAGGACCGCGCTGGCGACCGAGACGGCACCGGTGATGACGAGGGTCCAGATCGCGTTCGGGTTGAAGCCCTTCGCGTACCAGTACCGCGCCGTCGGGTCCTTCGTGTACATGTCGTCGACCGCGACCCGCTGCTTCGCGACGATGTAGTAGCCGGCGATGAGGATGCCGAACAACGGCCCGATCAGCGCGCCGAGAACACCGAGCGTGTAGAGGATCGCCTGGTCGTTGCCGTACCAGTTCCACGGGGTGAGGAGCACGGAGCCGACCGCGGCGATCATGCCGCCGGCTCGCCAGCTGATCCGCCGCGGGGCGACGTTCGAGAAGTCGAACGCGGGGCTGATGAAGTTCGCGACGATGTTGATGCCGACGGTGGCCGTGACGAAGGTCAGGCCGCCGAGCAGGATCGCGAACGGCGCACCGATCGCCTGCACGGTCTCGATCGGGTCGGTGATGAGCTTGCCGAACACCGGCACCGTGGCGCTGGCGCAGAGCACGGTCAGCACCGAGAAGAACAGGAAGTTGATCGGCAGCCCCCAGAGGTTCCCGCGCTTCACCGCGTCGAAGGACTTCGCGTAGCGCGAGAAGTCGCCGAAGTTGAGCATCGGGCCGGAGAAGTAGCTCACCACGAGGGCGATCGCCGACAGCATCACCGGGATGCTCGCACCGAACGAGAGCGGCTCGCCCGCCGAGAGCGTGAACGAGATGTTGCTGATGCCGGCCTGGCTGACGAGGTACACCGCCAGGGCGATCATCACGACGTAGACCGCGGGGCCGGCCCAGTCGATGAACTTCTTGATGGCGTCCATGCCCATCCAGAACAGTGCGCCCTGGGCGACCCAGAGGATCGCGTACGAGATCCACCCGAGCGCCGAGAGTCCGAGGAACGAGTGCTCGAGGAGCACCGCTGACGCCGGGATGAACTTCAGGAAGATGATGTTGAGCGACTGCGCGGCGAGGAAGGTCTGCACGCCGTACCAGGCCATCGCGATGAGGCCGCGGATGATCGCCGGGACGTTCGCGCCGAGGACACCGAACACCGCGCGGTTGATCACCGGGTACGGCACGCCGGTGCGCTGCGACGGCTTCGCGACGAGGTTCGCGAACACCTGCACGATGAGGATGCCGACCACCAGCGCGATGAGCACCTGCCAGCTGGCGATGCCGAGGGCGAAGAGCGACCCGGCGGTGACGTACCCGCCGACCGAGTGCACGTCGGACATCCAGAACGCGAAGATGTTGTAGCTCGTCCACGTCTGCTTCCGCAGCGGTGCGAGGTCTTCGTTGGTGAGCGCCGGGTCGTACCCGGGCTTGACGACACCGGCGCCGGCGGGGGCCGGTGTCGTGAGGGGGGCGTGGGGCGCGGCGACCGGGGCCTGGATCTCTGTAGCCATGGCGTCCTCCGAGGAGTGGGAAGGGCGAGCGGTACCCGCCTCTGGCCACGACGCTACGGAGCCTCTTCGATGCGCCCGTTTCCCCCGTGTAACGGTCGTGTGTCGGAGCAGCGGGCGTGAAACGCTCGTTCCGGCCGGCGATGTGCGCGAGGAACTTGCACAGGCTTGTGCACGATGATGGCAGGATGCAGCACAGCACCCGGTACGTGGCCATCGGCGACAGCTTCTCCGAGGGCATCGGCGACGAGGGGACCGGCGGCATCGGCGACGCCGGCGCGGTTCCGTTCCCCGGCTGGACCGGACGACTGGCGAGCGGGATGGCCGACCACCTCGGGGTGCCCGTCTCGTACGCCAACCTCGCCGTGCGCGGTCGGCTGCTGGCCGGGGTCCTCGACGAGCAGCTCGACGCCGCACTCGCCCTCGACCCCGCGCCGACGCTCATCACGTTCTGCGGCGGCGGCAACGACCTGCTCCGTCCGCGCTTCGACGTCGACCAGCTCATCGGGCGACTCGAGGCCGCGGTGACCACGGTCCTCGACCGCGGGGTCCGGATCGCCCTGCTCAGCCCGGCCGACCCGAGCGCCCGGCTCCCCCTCGGGTCGCTCATCAACCGCCGCGGCGACGCCTGGGCCGAGGCACTCGGCGACCTCGCCCGGCGGCACGGCCTGCCCTTCGTCGACGTCTCCCGCGACGACCACCTGCGCCGGGCCGAGTTCTGGTCCGAGGACCGCCTGCACATGAACGCGACCGGCCACCAGCGCGTCGCCGACCTCGCCCTGCACGCCGTCGTGGACGGCCCCGCCCCGGTGGTCCCGGCAGAGGCCCCGGCCGGGCGACGACGCTTCCGCGACGAGGCCCGCTACTACCGCGAGCACGTGCTGCCGTGGGTGGGACGCCGGGTCACCCGCCGTTCCTCCGGCGACGGCCGGACTGCGACGTTCCCGGAGTGGACGACTGCCACACCGAACGCCCCGCGTGGCTGAGCATCAGCACAGGCCCGGCGTTGCTGCGGCATGCCGCAGGGATGTCGCACCGTGCGACCCGAGCTGCGACTGCGCCCGGCGACGCTGCTAGACAACAGCAATGAGCAGGGGAATCAGGATCGACCACGTGGGCGTCACGGTGCCGGACATCGACGCAGCCACGGCGTTCTTCGAGGCGGCGTTCGACGCCGTCGTCCTGTACGACATGCGGTGCAGGACCGAGGCACCGAACGACTCCCCCGAGGCGCACCGCTACCTCGGGATCCCACGGAGCATGGCGCAGGGCGCGTTCCGGATGCTCGCGCTCCCCGAGGGGCCGGGGCTCGAGCTGTTCGAGTACCTCGGCGCCGACCAGCACGGTGCGGCACTCCCCTCGGACCTCGGGTGGCAGCACCTGGCGATCTACACCGACGACCTCGACGAGACACTCGCCCGGGTCGAGGCCGCGGGTGGCAGCCGGAACTCCGACCCCCGCGACCTCCGCGGGCTCGAGGCCGGCGAGGGCAACCGCTTCGTCTACACCCGCACGCCGTGGGGGTCGACGCTCGAGCTCGTCAGCTACCCGACCCCGCAGCCGTACCTGTTGCAGGCGCCCCGGGCTAAGTGGGCGCCGTGGCCGACCACGGCGGACGCCGTCCGCAGCGCCGGCAGCACGGTCCCCGTCAGCTGACGACCCCGATCGGCGCCGGTCAGCGGTCGGCGCCGGTCAGCGGTCGGCGCCGGTCAGCGATCGGCGCCGGTCAGCCACGCGCGGGTCGGTCGCCCGTGCAGGGCGTGCGGGAACACCGGCCCGACCGGACGGAACCCGGCGCTCCGGTAGAGCGCGAGCGCGGGCTCGTTGTCCTCGAGCGCGTGCAGCAGACACCGCTGGTGGCCGGCGCGTCCGGCCTCGGCGACGGCCGCGCGGAGCAGGGAGCGGCCGAGCCCTCGCCCCTGCGCGCGCGGGTCGACGGCGAGGAGCGACAGGTAGGCCGCATCGACCGGGTCGTCGGGCATGCCGGTCCCCGGCGCGGTCACCAGGGCGAACCCGACGAGCGCGGCGTCGCTCGCCTCGGACGCCGCCGCCACGACCAGCGCGACCCGCTCCGCGGCGAACTTCGCGCGCGCCCGGGACCGCACGGCGTCCGACTCCGGGACGCCGTCGCGCGTCGCGACCGCCGCCGTCCAGAGGTCGACGCACGCCTCGGCCTCGCCCTGGGTCGCGGCACGCACGACGCAGGAGGAACCGATCACCCGTCCACCCTACGACGGTCACCTCCGTCAGACGGTTCTGTCAGGATCGGCGGAACGGCGACACCACTGAGTGAAGGGGGTCTGCTCATGACCGCACACCGCACCACCGCCCTGGTCCTCGGGGCCGCTGCACTCATCGTCGGCATCACCGGCTGCGCCACCACGTCCGGCCAGGCTGCACCGATCCCGGCGCCCACGGGCGCGACCGCGTCCGCCGCCTCGGCCACGCCGACACCGGCATCCACTCCGACACCGGCATCGACACCGGCCCCGTCGGGGACCGCGACGCCAGGAGGCCCGTCGACCTGGGTCTTCGGCGCCTCGTCGTTCGGGCCCGTCACGCTCGGCGCCACCGACGCCGGCACGGTCCTGCCCGCCGCGGGCTTCGCTCGGCAGCCCGCCACCGACTGCGTCAGCTCCTACGAGTGGACGTCACCGGGCCTGACGGCGTCGAGCGGGAACGGCTACCGCATCCTCGTCGCCGCTGACGACTCCGGCCCCGGCGTCCGGTACGTGCGCGTCGCCGGCCAGGCCGAGGACGCCGGCGCGTTCTCCTCGCCAGCGTTGACGACCACGGGCATCGCGCTCGGGTCGACCGCCGACGAGGTCCGCGCCGCCTACCCGGGCCTCGTCAAGACGGTCGACACGTGGGAGCCGTCGGGCGGCGGGTACCGCGAGTACGTGTCCCCCACGGCCGACGGCCACTGGCTGCACTTCGACACGACGGGCGGCGACGCCGCCCACGACGTCGTGACGACCGTCGTCATCAACGACACGAAGTCGGTCACGCAGGCCGTCTGCCCGAACTGAGGGGCTGCGACGTCGCCGCGCTCCGTCGTGCAGATCATCGCGCGTCCCTACAATAGGCATACGTTTCAAGCGTTGCGGGGCCGTGTCCGCGAGTCACGCCGGCCCGGAGGCGCGGTGCGGGCCCGCCCCGCGCCTCCAGACCGGCACCCGGTCACGTCACGGGCGCGCGAGCGCCCGCCGCACAACCGAACGCACCCGGAACCGCAGGTTCGCGCGGTTCGGACGGACTTCGGTTGTGCGAACGTCCGCACGGACTGACGGACTGACGGACTGACGGACTGCCGGACTGCCGGACGGGAGGCGCGGTGTGGGGCCGCCCCGCGCCTCCAGGCCGGCACCCGGTCGCGCACGCGCCCGCGCGCCGCACAACGGAACGCACCCGGAACCGCAGGTTCGCGCGGCGCGGACGAACTTCGGTTGTGCGAACGTCCGCACGGGCTGCCGGACTTCCGGACTGCCGGACTGGAGGCGCGGTGCGGAGCCGACCCGCGCCTCCACGCCGGCACCCGGTCACGTCACGGGCGGACGGTCGCCTCGCGCGCGGCGGCCTCGGCCGCGACCCACGCGAGCATGCCGCACTTCACGCGCATCACGAACTTGGAGACCCCGTGGAAGGCGACCAGGTCCTCGAGGACGTCCTCGTCGGGGTCGCCGGCGCCGCGGGACCGCATCATCGTGCGGAACTCCTCGGTGAGCGTCTGCAGCTCCGACACCGTGCGTCCGACGGCCATGTCGGTGAGGACCGACGCGGACGCCATCGAGATCGAGCAGCCGTCGCCCTGCCAGGCGAGTGCCGCGATGCGGTCGGTCCCCGGTTCGAGCCGCAGCCGGACGGTGATCTCGTCGCCGCAGGTCGGGTTCCGCTCGAAGTGCGAGGCATCGGCGTCGGGCAGTTCGCCGTCGCCGTGCCGGGCCTTGGCGTGGTCGAGGATGACCTGCTGGTAGAGCGAGTCGAGGCCGTTCACGAGGCCGCTCCGAAGTAGCCGCGGATCTCGCCGACCGCGACGAGGAAGCGGTCGACGTCCTGCTCGGTCGTGTACACGTAAGTGCTGGCACGACTCGTCGCCGTCAGCCCGAGCCGGCGGTGCAGGGGTTGCGCGCAATGGTGGCCGGAGCGCACGGCGATGCCCTGCGCGTCGAGGTACTGCGAGACGTCGTGCGCGTGCACGCCGTCGACGTCGAACGACACCAGACCGGACCGGGGCACCCCGGCGGGCGGGCCGACCGGACGGATCCCGGGGATCGCCGCGAGGCCGTCGAGCAGGCGCTGGGCGAGGTGCTCCTCGTGCGCGCGCACCCGCTCCATGCCGATGCCCTGCAGGTAGCGCACCGCCTCGGCGAGCGCGACGGCCTGGGACACCGGCTGCGTCCCCGCCTCGAACCGCTCGGGCGCGGGCATGAACTCGCTGTGCTCCATCGTCACGGTGGTGATCATCGAGCCGCCGGTGCGGAACGGGGGCAGGGCGTCGAGCAGCTCCTGCCGTCCCCAGAGCACGCCGATGCCGTTCGGTCCGAGCATCTTGTGGCCCGAGAACGCGGCGAAGTCGACGCCGAGCTCCTGCACGTCGAGCGGCCGGTGCGGAGCGGACTGGCAGGCGTCGAGGACGACGAGGGCACCGTTCGCGTGGGCCGCGGCGACGACCGCCGAGACCGGCGCGATCATCCCGGTGACGTTCGACACGTGCGCGAACGCGACGACCTTCGTGCGCTCGGAGACCAGGGCGACGGCGTCCGCGGCGGTCCAGGTGCCGTCGTCGGCGACCGGGACCCAGCGGAGCGTCGCACCGGTGAGGGCGGCGAGTTCCTGCCACGGGACGAGGTCGGCGTGGTGCTCGGCCTCGGTGACGAGGACCTCGTCCCCCGGGCCGATGCGGAAGCGCGCGGCGGGGGCGCCCCCGCGGCCGCGGCTGGCGTTCGCGATGCCGTACGCGACCAGGTTGAGGGCGTCGGTCGCGTTCGACGTCCAGACGACCTCGGTCGGGGCTGCTGCGCCGATGAAGCCGGCGACGGTGGCGCGGGCGTCCTCGTAGGCGTCGGTGCTCAGCGCGGCGAGGGTGTGCGCACCGCGGTGGACGGCGGCGTTGTCGCGCTCGAGGAACCGGCGCTCGGCGTCGAGCACCTGCCGGGGTCGTTGGGCGGTCGCCCCGGAGTCGAGGTAGGCGAGGGGGAACCCGTTCACCTCCTGCTGGAGGATCGGGAAGTCCTGTTTGATCGCCTCGACCTCGGACTCGGTGAGCGGTTGGTTCGGCGCCACGACAGTCACCTCACAATCGTGGTCCGTCGGCGGCCCGGCGTCCAGTCGGCCGGCACCTGCTCACGGCGAACGGCCCCGGACGACGTCGTCCGGGGCCGTTCACGTCGTGCTGGTCGTCCTGTGCTGGTCGTGCTGCGCTGGTCGTGCGCTACTGGTTGCCGACCTGCTTGTCGGCGGCGTCACGCGCGCCGTCGATCTTGTCGTCGAACTTGCCGCCGGTCGCCTTCTTCACGGCGTCCGCGACGCCGTCGAGGACCTTGTCGCTGACCCCCTCGGCCTTTTCGCTCTTCAGGGCGTCCTGGACCTTGCCGTCCTTCAGGAACTCCTGCGCCTTCTTCGTGATGTCGTCGAACCCCGCCATCGCCTGCTCCTCGCGTCGTGCGGAGCCCGTCGCTCCGTCGTGGAGCCGATGGTAGGCCGATCAGACCATCTGTGCGCTGCGGCGTCGCGCGAGGACGTACCCGACCGCGACCGCGCCGGACACCGCCAGGAGCGCCGGGATGAGGATGTCCGTGCCCTCCTGCGTGAACTCGACCACGAGCACGAGGGCGGTGAAGGGCGCCCGCATCGTCGTCGCGAGGAACGCGGCGGCGCCGATGAACGCGAAGGCGGTCAGGCTCTGCGAGTCGGTCGGCCAGAGCAGCAGCCAGAGCCCGCCGAGCCCACCGCCGACGGCCGAACCGATCGCGATGGACGGCGTGAGGGTGCCGCCGACCGCACCGGCACCGATCGTCGCCGAGGTCGTGATGGTGCGGATCACGCCGAGGACCAGCAGGAGCACGATCGGCGTCAGGCCGGCCACGGTGCCGTCGTCGAGCGAGGCGTTCATCGCCACCAGGCCGAGCGCCCGCCCGTTGCCGAGGATCTCCGGGAACGGCACCGCGATGAGGCCGACCATCGCGAACACGACGGGGAGCACCACGAGCAGGTGCCACCCCTTCGGCGCGATGCCCTGCAGCCGGTTCGTCAGCTTCACGAACCCCACGCCGGCGAAGCCGAGCACCGGGCCGACGACCACGGCCCAGACGAGCAGGGACGGCGAGAGGTGCGTCGTCGGCACGTGGTAGAGCACCTCGTCCGGGATCACCAGGCGCGCGACGAAGGCCGCGACGGCGCTCGTCGCGAACGCCGGCAGCGCGGTGGCGAAGCTGATCTCGCCGAGCAGCACCTCGACCGCGAAGAGCGCGCCGCCGAGCGGGACGTCGTACACGGCGGCGAGACCGGCGGCCGCACCGCACGCGACGAGGATCTTCGTCTCGCGGGCGGTCAGGCCGGCCCGGGCGGTGACGAGCTGGGACAGCCAGGCTCCGACCTCGCGCGGCGCCACCTCCTTGCCGATCGAGGCGCCGAGTCCGACGGCGAGGATCTGCACGCCGGCGTTGGCGACCGTCGCGAGCGCGGGCATCCGCTTGCCACCCACAGCCGCGGGCACCGAGACGATCGGCCGACCCCACCGGCGGAGCGCCCACCAGGCGAACCCGGTCAGGACGCCGGCGGCGACGAGCGCGAGGAAGCGGTTCAGGGGCGAGGGGGCGTCCGCCGCCTCGAGGTGCCCGCCGAACGGGTACCCGAACGCGACGAACTGGATGAGCTGCAGCGCGAGCCAGACGGCGATGCCGGCGATGCCCCCGGCGATCCCCACGAGTGCGGTGATGACGGCGAGCTTGAGCGCCCAGACGGGGGTCGCGTGTCCGGAGCGCGGCATGTCGAAAACCCTAGCGGCTCCGATCACCGGCACCGGGCCTCCCGTTCGTCCCACCTGCCGTCAGACGGCCGTCAGGCGGAACGGCACCACGCAGTCCGCCGGTACGAGGGGCGGCTGCAGGCCGACCGTGCCGAGCACGCGGCCGCCGAACACGCGGTCCCCTGCCCACCAGTCCGGCGCCTCGATGCCCTCGCCCGCGCCGACCAGGACGGGGTCGACGCGGTACACGGCGTCCGGGTCGAGGTCACGGAACCGGATCCGTCCGGTGCCGGAGACCTCGGACCGGCCCGTGCTCACGAAGAAGAACACCGCGTCGCGGGCGTCGGGCGCGACGGTGCCGTACACCAGCCGGGTGTCGTCGACCTCGTCCATCCGCACGAGGTCGCCGCCGTGCAGCAGTCCGCGCCACGCCACGTGCAGCGCGATCCACTGCCGCAGCGCCGACTCCTCGTCGGGCGTGGCCTGCGCGAGGTCCCACTCGATGCCGAAGTGCCCGACGATCGCCGTGCCGGCGCGGAACGCCAGGTCGTGCACCCGGCCCGTCGTGTGGTTCCGCCCGCTCGCGACGTGGGCGCCGAGCAGCTCCGGCGGCAGGAGCTGCTGGGTCCACCGGTGCATCTGCTGCCGTTCGAGCGGGTCGATGTCGTCCGACACCCAGACCCGGTCGGTGTGCTCGAGGACCCCGAGGTCCACGCGGGCGCCGCCGGACGAGCACGACTCGATCTCGAGCGCCGGGAACCGCTCCTTGAGCGTCGCCAGCAACCGGTACGCGGCGAGGGTCTGCTCGTGCACCGCCGCGCCGCCGCCGGGGTGACCGGCCTCGACCAGGTCGCGGTTGTGGTCCCACTTGACGTACTCGATCCCGTACTCGCCGATGATCGCCGTCATCCGCTCGAGCAGGTACGCGAACGCCTCGGGGACCGCCAGGTCGAGGACCTGCTGGTGCCGGGACCGCACGGGCAGCCGACCGTCCGCCTGCAGGATCCACTCCGGGTGGGCCCGCGCAAGGTCGCTGTCCTCGTTGACCATCTCCGGCTCGAACCACAGGCCGAACTCCATGCCGAGCGCACGCACGCGGTCGACGAGCGGGCCGAGGCCGTCCGGCCAGACGTCCTCGTCGACGTACCAGTCGCCGAGCCCGGCGTGGTCGTCGCGGCGGCCCCGGAACCAGCCGTCGTCGAGGACGTAGCGCTCGACCCCGAGCCGTGCGGCCCGCTCGGCGAGGTCGGTCAGGCGCGCCAGGTCGTGGTCGAAGTAGACGGCCTCCCAGACGTTGATCGTCACCGGGCGCGGTCGCGTCGGGTGCTGCGGACGGCTGCGGACCCACCGGTGGAAGCGCCGGGCCTGGTCGTCGAGCCCGTCGCCGTACGCCGCGTAGAGCCACGGCCCGGCGTAGGTGTCGCCGGTGGCCAGCCGGACCTCCCCCGGCAGGAGCAGCTCGCCGCCGCCGACGACCTGCCGACCGGTCGCCAGGCGTTCGGCGACGTGCCGGTGGTTGCCGCTCCAGGCGGTGTGCACGCCCCACACCTCGCCGCGGGCGAAACCGAACCCGGGCGTGCCGACGCTGAGCACCGTGGCGGCGTCGGCCCCGGTGCGGCCCTTCCGGCCCTCGCGTTCGTGGGTGCCGACGACGAGTTCCCGGCGCTGCGGGGTGCGCTCCTTGCCCCATCGACCGGCGAAGTCGAGGATCTCGCGCGCGTGGGACGGCACCGGCAGGACGAGCGTGAGGTCGTCGACCGTGTACACGCCCGCCCCGGTGTTCGTGACGGCGGCACGGGTCCGGACGAGCCCGGAGACGAGCATCTCGACGGTCAGCGTGAGGGCGAGCCCGGCGGTGGCGGCGACGGCGTGGACGGTGACCGAACCCGCGCCCGCGCCCGGCCGCACGTCCACCGCAGTCACCGTGAACGCCGGGGACCAGTCGCGGCCGTCCCGGTGCCCGGCGAGCCCCGGTCGCCCGGTCCACCCGCGGTGCGGCTCGGGCAGGATCGCCAACCGCACCGGCACGTCCACCTCGTTGTTCGCGACCGGTGCGACGTCGGCCTCGGCGAGCGCCGCGAGCGCTTGGTCGTCGAGTGGTCCGAGCGCCGCGCCCCAGTGCACCACGGCGGGCAGGGCGCGGTCACGGCAGTCGAGCACCAGGGAGACTCCCCCGGCTTGCAGGTGGACGAAGTCGTTCGTGGTCACGGACCGAGTCTCCCTCAGAACCAGCGCTTGACCTTGAACACCACCCAGAGCACCGCCGCGAACACCACCATCGCCACGATCGCCAGCGGGTACCCGAGGGGCCACTGCAACTCGGGCATGTGCGTGAAGTTCATGCCGTAGATCGCCGCGACGAGCGTCGGGGCGAACAGGATCGCCGCCCAGCCGGAGATCTTCTTCGTGTCGTCGTTCTGCTTCTGCGCCGCCAGAGTCGAGTCGACCGTCAGTGCGTTCTGCAGCAGCTGCCGGAACGTGTCCAGACGCTCGACGGTCCGGATGGCGTGGTCGAGGACGTCGCGGAACCGTCGCTGCATCTCCACCGGCAGGTGGTATTTCTCGGCGCCGCGGTGCAGGTTCTCGATGATGTGGATGAGCGGTCGGGCGGCACGCTGGAAGTCGACGACCTCGCCGAAGAGCTCGTAGATGCGCCGGGAGACCCCCGCCTCGCCCGCGAAGAGCTGGTCCTCGATCTGGTTGATGTCCTCCTCGAGGCCGTCGATGACCGGCACGTAGCCGTCCACGATCGTGTCCATCAGCGCCCAGAGCTGCGCCTGCGGGCCGACCGTCACGAGCCCGGGCTTGCCGCTCATCCGCTGCAGGGCTCGCGGCACGGTCTGCGCTCCGCGGGGATCGGCCTTGACGACCACGAGGAAGAAGCTCTCCCCGACGAAGGCGTGAACCTCGCCGAACTCGACCTCCTCGGCACGGTCGTTGTAGAGCGCCGGCTTCAGCACGACGAAGAGCGTCGAGCCGTAGCGCTCGAGCTTCGGTCGCTGGTGCCCCTCGGCGGAGTCCTCGACCGCCAGCTCGTGCAGGCCGAGGGCGACCGCCACGTCGCCGAGTTCCTCGGCGTCGGGCTGGTGCAGCACGATGCACGCGCTGGCGCCCTGGTCCTCCAGCATCCGGAAGGTGTCGTCGAGCGAGGGACTCGGGATCGGGGCGATCCGGTCGACGTAGACGGTGTTCAGCTCGACGGTCACGCCACCACCGTACGCAGGGTGCGCGGTTTCCGGCCTGGAGGCGCGTGGCGGCGCCGCCACGCGCCTCCAGGCCGTCCCCCGGCTGGCTGGACGTGCGCTGCGCGCCGGTGGTGACCACGCGCCTACCGTGCAGGTCATCAGCATGCTGACGAAAGGGACTGACATGAAGAGGATCTGGAAGCGGATCGCCGTCGCGGTGAGTGCCGTCGTCGCGGTCGTCGGCGCGTTCGTGGGCTCCGGTGCTGCCGGGGGCACCCCGATCCAGGACGCCGCCGGCGGGGCGCTGTCGGCGTCCTCGACCGCGATCGCGCCGGACGGCCCGGCGTTCTCGATCTGGAGCGTCGTCTACGTGGGGCTGCTGGCGTACGCCGTCCGCCAGTGCTTCCGCACCGCCGACGACGACCGCCACGCGCGCCTCGCCGTGCCGGTCGTGCTCTCGCTGCTCCTCAACGCCGCGTGGATCCTGTCCGTGCAGTTCGGGTTCCTGTGGCTGAGCGAACCGATCATCGTGGCGCTGCTCGCGGTGCTGGTCTGGGTCTTCGTGATCCTGCGCCGCACCCGACCGTCCGGCATCGTGGCGGCGATCGTCACCGACGGGACCTTCGGCCTGTACCTCGGCTGGGTCTGCGTCGCGACGGCGGCCAACACGGCGGCGGTCCTGACGGCGGCGGGCTTCCGGGGCTTCGGCCTCGGGCAGGACGTCTGGGGCGTGCTCGTCGCCGCGGTGGCCGGGCTCGTCGGGGTGCTGCTCGCCGTGTGGGGCCGCGGGCGCCTGGCGCCGACCGCCGCGCTCGCGTGGGGGTTGGCGTGGGTGGCGGTCGCGCGGCTCGACGGGCCGCTCGTATCGACGCCGACGGCCGTGGCGGCGGTGGTCGCGGCGGCTGCTGCGGTCGTCGTGACGCTCGTGGTGCGGGCGCGCGTCGGGTGGGTCGCCGGGCGTGCGGGGCGCGGCGCCTCCGTGCTGCCGAAGCGACAGATGTCCTGACAGCCGCTCGCCCCGAGCCGCGAGCCGCGAGTCTCGCCCGGCGCCCGGCGCGACCGGAGTTTCGCCCTGAGCGACACTTCTCGGGGTCGTGGCCGCGTGAAGTGTCGCTCAGCCCGAATGTCGGCGGGCCCGGCGGCGGCCGGCGGCGCCGGCGGCGCTCAGCGCCCCGCGGCCACCAGCCCGTGCGCCGCGGCGACGGCCTCGTTCACGACCTGGCCCGCGTGCACGTTCACCCCGAGCGCCAGGGCCGGGTCCGCCGCCGTCGCGGCCTCCCACCCGCGGTCGGCGATCGCCACGGCGTAGGGCAGCGTCGCGTTCGTGAGCGAGATCGTCGAGGTGCGCGGCACCGCCCCGGGCATGTTCGCCACGCAGTAGTACACCGAGTCGTGCACCGCGAAGGTCGGGTCGTCGTGGGTGGTCGGGTGCGAGCCCTCGAAGCAGCCGCCCTGGTCGATCGCGATGTCGACGAGCACCGACCCCGGCTGCATGTCCGCGACCATGGCGTCGGTGACGAGCTTCGGCGCCGAGGCCCCCGGGATGAGCACCGACCCGATCACGAGATCGGCGTCCCGCAGTGCCTCGGCGATGGCGTGCGCCGACGACCGCAGCGTCGTGATCCGCCCGTCGAACCGGGCGTCGAGTGCCCGGAGCCGCGGCAGGCTGATGTCGAACACGGTGACCTCGGCACCGAGCCCGAGCGCCATGGTGGCGGCGTGCTCACCCGCGACCCCGCCGCCGATCACGACGACGCGGCCCTTGGGCGCCCCGGGGACCCCGCCGAGCAGGAGCCCGCGGCCGCCGTGCACGCGCATGAGGTGGTGCGCGCCGACCTGCGCGGAGAGCCGTCCGGCGATCTCGGACATCGGCGAGAGCAGCGGCAGCGAGCGGTCCGGCAGCTGCACCGTCTCGTAGGCGATCGCGGTCGCGCCGGACGCGATGAGCGCGTCGGTCAGGGGCCGGTCGGCTGCCAGGTGCAGGTAGGTGAAGAGGACCTGTCCGGGGCGGATCGAGGCGTACTCGGACGCCACCGGCTCCTTCACCTTCATGACCATCTCGGCGCGCTCCCAGACCTCGGCCGCTGTCGGCACGATGGTCGCCCCCGCGGCGGCGTACTCGGCGTCCGGGAAGGACGAGCCCTCGCCCGCTCCGGCCTGCACGAGGACCTGGTGGCCGTGCAGCGCCAGCTCGGCGACGCCGGCCGGGGTGGCCGCCACGCGGTACTCGTTGTTCTTGATCTCGGTGGGGACGCCGATGCGCATCGCAGACTCCTTCGTGGGTGGTGCTCTCGTCCACACCATTCAGCGCCGGATTCGTTGCGGGGACGTTACAGCCGAACATCCGGACGACGCACGGCACATCCGTGCGATGAGATTCGGTGGTCGGCCGCTCAGAAGACCTTGCCCGGGTTGAGGATCCCCGCCGGGTCGAACACCCGCCGGATGCCACGCTGCAGCTCGAGCACGTCGTCGCCGAGCTCGTCGCCGATCCACCGCCGCTTGAGCACGCCGACGCCGTGCTCCCCGGTGAGGGTCCCGCCGAGCTCGATCGCCGCACGGAACATCGCGTCCGCCGCCTGCCACACGTGCGGCGGGACCTCGTCGCCCGCGAACACGAAGTTCGGGTGCAGGTTGCCGTCGCCCGCGTGGGCCACGGTCGGGATCGCGACCCCGTACTCCTGACCGATCGCCTCGACCCGGGCGAACATCTCGGCGAGCCGACTGCGCGGCACGGCGACGTCCTCGATGAGCACCCGGCCCCGTGCCTCCATGGCCGGGTGGAACGACCGACGGATGGTGAGCAGGCGCTCGCGTTCCGCCGCCGAGCCGGCCAGGTGGACGGTGCCGCCCTCGGACTGGAGGCGCGGCGCGGCTCCCAGCGCCGCCTCCGTCGCGCCCGGGCCGTCGTACTCGACGAGCAGGAACACCTGGCCCGCCGCAGTGCTCCCCACGGTCTGGGCGATGACGTCCGGCCCGAGGTAGGCGGCGATGCCCTCGAGCGCGGCGGCGTCGAGGAGTTCGACCGTCGACGGCCGGTCGGCTCCGGTGACGACGAGCGCCGCGGCCCGGGCGGCCGACTCGACGGACGGGAAGACGGCGCCGAGCGTGGCCGGCTCGCCCGCGGGGATCGGCACGAGCCGGACCGTCGCGCCGACGATCACACCGAGGGTGCCCTCCGAACCGACGAGCAGCGCCGTCAGGTCGAGCCCGGTCACGCCCTTGACGGTGCGGTGGCCCGTGGAGATCAGCCGACCGTCGGCGAGCACCACGTCGAGCCCGAGCACGGCCTCGCGCGTCACCCCGTACTTCACGCAGCGGAGTCCGCCGGCGTTCGTGGCGATGTTGCCGCCGACGCTCGCGATCGCCGCGCTCGCGGGGTCCGGCGCGAACCGCAGGCCGAACTCGGCGACCGCGGCGTTGAGGTCGCCGTTGAGCACCCCGGGTTCGACGATCGCGAACTCGTCCTCGGTCGAGACGCCGACGATGCGGTCCATCCGGGCGACGCTGAGCACGACGGTGCCCTCGGTGCCGTTCGCGCCGCCGGCGAGTCCGGTGCCGGCGCCCCGCGGCACGACCGGTACGCGCAGCTCGGTGCAGGTGCGGAGGGTGGCCTGGACGTGCTCGACCGTCCGGGACTCGACGACGGCGACGGGCCCGCCGGGTGCGGTCCAGCCGGACTTGTCGGTCCGTGCTGCGTCGAGCACGGACGGGTCGGTCAGGACGAGCGTGCCGTCCTGGTCGTCGAGGGCGGACCGGAGGGCGGTGACGACGGTGTCCATGCCGCCACGCTACCGAGCACCGCCGTCAGCGCGAGCGCAGCGACTCGCTCGGCAGCTCGCCGAAGCGTGCACGGTAGGTGGCCGAGAAGCGTCCGAGGTGCCCGAAGCCCCACGCCCGGGCGACGTCCGCGACCGAGGTGTCGTCGCGGTCACCGCGGACCAGGTCGGCCCGGGCACCGTCGAGCCGCACGCCGCGCAGCAGCTCGCCCGGCGTCTGGTCGAGATGGCGGCGGAGGGACTGCTGCAGCCCGCGCGGACTGAGGCCCGCGGCCGCCGCGATCTCCGGCGTGCCGATCGGCTCGCGCGCGTGCTCGTGCACGAACTCGAGCGCCCGCCGCAGCCGCTCGTGCTCGGGGCCGCCGCCGGCCACCGTCGACCGCCAGCGGTTGCGCTCCGGGAAGGCCGCGATCGCCGCGGTGGCGAACGCCTCGGCGATGTCGCGCTGGATCGTCGGGGTCATCTCGGTGTCGACGTCGAGCCAGGTCGACGCGTACCCGTGGACGACGGACTGCCAGGTGCGCATCCCCTCGGCGGTGGGCCGCCGGAGCGCGTCGAACGCGAAGTCGTCGTCGCCCGAGACGGAGCGGACGAAGTCGCGGTCGAGGTGCACCAGGTTCAGGGCGATGTCGCGGTGGTGCAGCTCGTACGTGTCGGCGAAGGGCAGGACCACCGGGACGCCGGGCTCGAGGTGGACCGATTCGCCGGCGTGGGTGATCGTGCTCGTGCCGCCGCGCATCCAGACGACCAGGAACTCGTCGTCGACCCGGCTGTCGGTCTGCAGGTCGACGAGGAACCGGGACGACCGGAGCGACATCCGGCCGTCGCCCACGCCCGCGAAGTCCCAGTGCGACTGTGCACGGGTGCGGCGGACACGGGGCGAACGGAAGTCGTAGTCGCCGCCGAAGAAGGTCAGTGCCTGGTCGACGTCGCTGCCGACGAGGCGTCGGAAGTACCGCTCGTCGGTCCGGGTCTCGCTCGTGGGCAACATGCACCAGAACGTACGCGGCACCACCGACAAACTAGGTCGGATCGTGACTCAGGGTTGGAGGATCGCCTGTCCGACGCTCTCGTCGAGGATGAGGTCCGTGACCAGTCCGGCGGCCAGCGCCCCGCGGAGCGACGCCGCCTTGGAACGGCCCGCGACGACGCACACCCGGCGCGGTGCGCGCTTGATCGTGTCGAGGTCCGGAGCTCCCGCACGGGCGTTCACGCTGATGTCCTTCCACGACCCGTCGGCGCGGTAGAACACGGTCGACACGTCGCCGACGACCTTCGCCTTCGTGAGCTCGTCGCGGTCCTCGGGGTCGAGGTAGCCGCCCGAGTAGACGTGCGAGGGGACCGGGGCCTGCGGCGCGCCGACACCGAACACGACGAGGTCCATCCGCTCGTGCAGGTCGAGCACGCGGCGGATCGAGCGCTCCCGGAACAGGGCCTCCTTCGTCGCCGGGTCGTCGAAGAAGGCGGGCACCGGGAACTGTTGCACGAACGCGCCGTACGCCTCGCCGAACCGGCGGAGGATCTCGGACGCGTAGACGATGCCCGTGGTGCGGGTGTTCGCGGCGCCGTTGATCTGCACGACGGTGGAGCCGTGCGTGGTCTTCGGCACGAGGTACCGGCTGACGGCGCTGACGGTCGACCCCCACGAGATGCCGATCACCATGTTCGACTCGACGTACTGCGTCAGGATGCGCGCGGCGGACAGCGCCACCCGTTCGAGCCGGTCGACGTCGCTCGTGTGGTCCGGCACCGGTACGACGTGCGCGTGCACCCCGAAGCGCGAGCGGATGCTCCGGCTGAGCGCGGCGGCCTGGTCGAGGGGCGAGCGGATCTGGATGTCGACGAGCCCGGTGTCCCTGGCGTACTTGAGCAGGCGGGACACCGACGAGCGCGAGGTGCCGAGTTCGTCGGCGATCGCGTCCATCGTCAGGTCCTGCAGGTAGTACAGGTGGGCGGCGCGCAGCGCCTGCTGCGTGCGCATGGGCTGAGCCGCATCGCTCATCGTGCTCCGATCGGTAGAACGCAACCATGCACGGACGTGCACGGCCTCTGCAACCCCTGTCGCGCCTCCAGACCCGCTCTGGAGCCCGTGCGACACGTGTGCTGCACGTTCGTGCACGCGAGTTGCCCGGCCTCTCACGGGAGGCGCACGATCGGTGTCGAACACAACGAACCGATCAAGGAAGCGACGCAGCAGATGTCGAAGAAGACGCAGCCCCGGAACACGGTGAACGCGCTCACGGAGCGCCCGAACGCACAGGTCCTCGTCGTGGGTGGCGGCATCAACGGCATCGCCACCTTCCGCGACCTCGCCCTGCAGGGCGTGGACGTCGCCCTCGTCGAGCGCGGCGACTACGCCTCGGGCGCCTCCGCCGCCTCGAGCCACATGATCCACGGCGGGATCCGCTACCTCGAGAACGGCGAGTTCCGACTCGTCCGCGAGAGCGTGCAGGAGCGCAACGGCCTGATCCGCATCGCCCCGCACTACGTCAAGCCGCTGCAGACCACGATGCCGATCTTCTCCACGTTCTCCGGCATCATGAACGCGCCGCTGCGGATGCTCACGCACAAGCAGCGCTCCACGAAGGAGCGCGGCGCGATGCTCATCAAGATCGGCATGACGATCTACGACTCCTTCTCGCGTGACGGCGGCTCCGTCCCGAAGCACGTCTTCCGCACCAAGAAGGCCGCGCTCGAGGACATGCCGGCGCTCAACAAGGACCTCAAGTACACGGGCACCTACTACGACGCCTCGGTGCACGAGCCCGAGCGGCTCGCGCTCGACGTGCTCAAGGACGGCCTCGCCGCGGGAGGCGACAAGGCACGCGCAGTCAACTACGTCGAGGCCGCGGGCACCCGCGACGGCGGCGTGGTGCTGCGCGACCGCGAGACCGGCGACGAGTTCGTCTTCACGGCGGACGTCGTCATCAACGCCTCCGGCCCCTGGACCGACCTGACGAACGGCGCGTTCGGCGGCGAGACGAAGTTCATGGGCGGCACGAAGGGCTCCCACATCGTCGTCGACAACCCCGAGCTCCTCGAGGCGACGAAGGGCCGCGAGCTGTTCTTCGAGAACAACGACGGCCGCATCGTCCTCATCTACCCGCTCAAGGGCCGGGTGCTCATCGGCACGACCGACATCGACGCCGACCCGTCGAAGCCGGTCACCACGACCGACGAGGAGATCGACTACTTCTTCGGGCTCGTCAAGCACGTGTTCCCGCAGATCGACGTCACGCGCGACCACATCGTCTACAGCTACTCCGGCATCCGCCCGCTCCCCCGCCACGAGGACACCGCCCCCGGCTTCGTGTCGCGTGACTACCGGATCGTGGACACCCCGATCGCCGGACTGCCGAAGTCGACCGTGCTGTCGCTCGTCGGTGGCAAGTGGACGACGTTCCGTGCCCTCGCCGCACACCTCTCCACGGAGGCCACCACGAAGCTCGGGATGGCCCGCAAGGTCGACACCACCGGCATGCCGATCGGCGGTGGCAAGGAGTACCCGACCACCGACGCGCAGCGTGCGCTGTGGATCAAGTCGCACCGTGACGGCCTCGACGAGTCGATCGTCGACGGGCTGCTCGAGCGCTACGGCACCCGTGCCGCCGAGGTCGTGGACGTCCTGGTGGACGGCCCGGTCGAGGCGCTCGAGTCCGAGCCGACCCTCACCCGAGCCGAGGTCGCGTACTTCGCCCGCCACGAGCAGGCCGTGCACCTGGTCGACGTGGTGCTGCGTCGCACGAACCTCGCGTTCGTCGGCGGGGTCACGATCGACCTGCTCGACGAGCTCGCCGACGTGATGGCCGAGACCCTCGGCTGGACGCCGGAGGAGCGCGCGGACGAGGTCCAGCGCACCCTCGACGTCCTGCGCGAGTCGCACGGGGTCATCGTGCCGCTGACGGCATCGGCTCCGGCGTCCGCGTCGCAGCCCGCGTAGTCGACGCGACGACACGACGGACGGGAGGCACGGTGCCAGCTGGCACCGTGCCTCCCGTCCGTCCGTGGTCGCGTCGACCGCCTCAGTAGCGTTCGCCCGTCGGGTCCGGCGCCGTCCGGTCGATGAGCTCCTCGCCACCGACGGGCTCGCCTTCCCAGTCGACCAGGCGCCAGCCGTCGGCGAACGAGCCCTCGAGCTCGACGATCCCGGTGTTCTCGAGGTGCCGCTGCGTGCCGAAGTGGTCCGGCGTGTTGTGCGCGGCCGCACTCGCCCACGTCCGGATCGCTGCGCCGTGGCTGACGGCCGCCGCGACGTCGACGCCGGTGGCCTCGATCTGCCGGACCGCTTCGTCGTAGCGCGCGAAGAACTCCTCGCCGCTCTCGGCTCCGGGCATCCGGGTGCTGCGGTCGCCGCCCGACCAGCCGTGCACCGTCGAGATGTACATCTGCACGGACACCCGGTCACTCTTGCCCTGGGTGTCGCCGGCCTCGATCTCGCGGAGGCCGGGCAGCACCACCGGCTCGAGCCCGAGCGCGGCGGCGAGCGGTGCCGCGGTGACCTGCGTCCGGACCATCGTCGAGGTGAAGAGCCGCTCGATCCCCCGGTCCGCGAGGGCCTCGGGGAGCGCGTCGGCCTGCCGCTGCCCGAGCTCCGTCAGGCCCGGCCCGGGCACCTCGGCGTCGAGGACGCCGTTCACGTTCGCAGGGGTCTGGCCGTGGCGGATGAGCAGCAGTCGCATGGATCCACCCTACGGACCACCGCCGACGTCACCCCGGTGTGCGTCGACGCGAAACGACAGCGGCGACGTCGTACGACCACGACGGTGTCGTTCTTCGCGGGGCGCGACGCACCGCGAAGGCAACGAACGACGAGGCCGATGTCGTACGACGACGACCTCGTCGTTCCGAGTCGAGCAACCCGCAGCGCCCCGCAGCGCCCCGGCACCCCCGCGTCAGCGCGCCGGCACGGCCCGCGTCAGCGCGCCGGCACGGCCTCGGCATCGGCGGCGTCGCGCGCGGCCTCGGTCACGGCGTCCTGCGCGGCGAACGGCAGGTCCCCGAGGTCGAGGTGCGGGTTCGTGTCCTGCGTGAGCACGAGCTCGCGGGCCTCGTCCTCGGTCTCCACCGCGGGCATCGACCCGGGCAGCGGACGCTTCGAGGACTCCTTCATGCAGAAGACCCCGATCGCGCCGACGACGCTCATCGCCATCAGGAAGTACGCCGGCGCGAGGTCGTCGCCCGTCGCGGTCAGCAGCGCCTGCACGATGAGGGGCGTCGTCCCGCCGAACACCGCGATCGCGATGTTGTACGCGAACCCCATCCCGCCGTACCGCGTCGACGTCGGGAAGAGCGCGGGCAGCGACGCAGCCTGGTTCGACACCCACAGCGCCGTCATCAGCGCGAGCAGGCCGAGTCCGGCGAGCGTCGACCACTGCTCGCCGTGGCCGATGAGCAGGAACGCGGGCACGACGAGCACGACGGTGGTGGCGGCCCCGATCCACATCACGACCCGTCGGCCGAGGCGGTCGGAGAGCTTGCCGGTGAGCGGGAGCATCAGCGCGAGCAGGACGAGGACGGGGATCGTCAGCAGCGTGCCGTCGAGCGCGGAGTACCCGAGCGCGTCAGTGAGGTACGTCGGCATGTACGAGGTGAGCGCGTAACCGACGGTGTTCGACGCGGCGACGAGCATCACGGCGATGACGATCGGGCGCCAGTGGTCGCGGACCATGACGAACACGTTCGCGGGACGCTCGCCGGAGAGCGTCACCCGCGTGGAGGTCGCTGCCTCCTGCGCGGCCTGGGTGGCCTGGAACACCGGGGACTCCTCGATGCGCAGGCGGAACCAGATCGCGACGACGCCGATGACCCCGGCGGCGAGGAACGGGAAGCGCCAGCCGTAGGCCGTCATCGCCTCCTCGCCCAGGGTGATCTGCAGCACGGAGACGACGGTGGCGCCGAGCGCGAAGCCGAGGTAGCTGCCGAAGTCCAGGATGCTCGCGAAGAACCCGCGGCGACGGTCCGGGGCGTACTCGGTGACGAACGTCGTCGCCCCGGCGTACTCACCGCCGGTCGAGAAGCCCTGCGCGAGCTTCAGCACGACCAGGACGATCGGTGCGAACACCCCGATCGTGGCGTAGGCGGGCAGCGCTCCGATCAGGAACGTCGACGCCGCCATCATGATGAGCGTCGTCGCGAGGACCTTCTGGCGGCCGATGCGGTCACCGAGCCGTCCGAACACGATGCCGCCGAGCGGACGGGCGACGTAGGTCGCGGCGAAGACACCGAGACTGAACAGGATCTGCACCGCGGGTTCGGCGGTGGGGAGGAAGACCTTCCCCATCGTGACGGCGAGGTAGCCGTACACGCCGACGTCGTACCACTCCATGGTGTTGCCGACGACCATGCCGCTGACGGCTCGGCGCATCATGCTCTTGTCGACCACGGTGACGTCGCTCTCGCGCAGTCGTCGGTGCGGTCGGGTGTGGGTACTGCTGGGATCGGAACCCATGCATCTCTCCTCGGTGGATCGGCGGGCCGACGGGTACCGGCCCGGGAACAGCGAGCGACGTTACCGAGCAACCGAAATGTCATTGGCCGGTGATTCTCAGGGAACGGCGTGTCACCCGGACGGGGGTCATGCCCGATCCGCTTCCCCGCGCGGAAGCGGCGCGACGGTAACGAGGTCATAACATCGGCACCATGGCGATCGAACCCGAGACGAAGAACTGGACGTGGGTCATCGAGGCCGCGTGCCCCGAGTGCGGCTACGACGGCAGCACGGTGACCATCGGCGACGTGCCGGGCATCATCGAGGCGAACGCCGCCGCGTGGCCCGCGGTGCTCGGCCGCGACGACGTGCACGAGCGTCCGGACGACCACACATGGTCACCGCTGGAGTACGGCGCACACGTGCGTGACGTGCACCGGAAGATGGCGGAACGGCTCGCGCTCATGCTCGCCGAGGACGCCCCGACGTTCCCGAACTGGGACCAGGACGCCACCGCGGTCGAGGACCGCTACGGCGAACAGGACCCGGCGACGGTCGCCCGGGAGCTCGGCGAGGCGGCGCACCGCGCGGCGCGGGCGTTCGACGACGTCCACCCCGACCAGCTCGAGCGCACCGGCCTCCGGTCCGACGGCAGCGCCTTCACGGTCGCGACCCTCGCCACCTACTACGCGCACGACCCGGTGCACCACCTGTGGGACGTGCGGCGGACGCACTAGACGTCCCCATCTTCGGGCCTGGAGGCGCGGGGCGGGCCCGCCCCGCGCCTCCAGGCCGACGGCGGGAACCGCTCAGGCGAGCGCGTCCAGCAGGGCGCGCGCGGTCGCGGCATCCGTGACCAGCTCGTTCACGAGCCCGGCACGGACCGCACCGATGATGCTCGGGACCTTCGCGGCGCCGACCGCGACCCCGACGGCGTGCGGCACGTCGGCGAGCAGCGCGCGCGAGGTCCGCACCATCCGATCGCTGCCGGGGAACTCAATCGCGGAGCCGTCGGCGGCGTAGAAGTTGAGGCAGACGTCACCGGCTGCCTGGTCGAACGCGGCATCCTCGACGGGGACCCCGCGGGCGAGGGCATCCCGGGTCGGGGTCGGCGCACCGATGCCGAGGATCGCTCCCTTGGCTCGCGACCACAGGCCGACGACGTGCTGGAACGCCGGGTCCTCGTCGAGCGAGGAGCGCATCGCCGGCGAGGGCAGCGCCTGCGCGAAGAGGAACGCCGGGATCGCTCCCGAGTGCTCGGCGGCGGTCCGGGTGATCTCGTTCGTCTGGAACCACGGCATCGGGTCGGCCTGCCCGCCCACGGTGGGGACGAGCTGGACGCCGGCGAGCGGGGGCATGCCGGAGCGTGCGACGTCGTGGACGGTGCGCCCCGACGACATCAGGACGGCGTCGCCCGGCACCAGGGCCATCCCCTCGAGAGCGGCCGCGACCGGTGCGGCGAGGTCGGCGCCGAGCGTGGCGGCGTGCGTCACGGCGGCGAGGTGCACGGCACGGAGCCCGAGCACGACCTGCAACCGTTCGGCGAGTGCGACGGTCTCGTCCTGGAACGGGTCGACGACCTCGATGCGGACGAGTCCGGCTTTCCGGGCCTCGGCGACGAGCCGGCTGACGGTCGGACGGGAGACCCCGAGCCGCGCGGCGATCTCGACCTGCGTGGCGTCCTCGAGGTAGTACATCCGCGCCGCCTGGTACACGGTGTCCAGGGGGAAACGGGTCCGGGCAGCCTCCGTGCCGGCAGCGGTCTCGGAGGACATGGAGCGGGACCCTTCGGTTCGTTTCGGGGTTCGTCCGGAGGCGCGCTCGGAGGCTCGTTCGGACACCGTGATCGTAGTCCGGGCGACCATCGGAAATGCTGTTCTGGACGGATGTTCAGCGGTGTACCCTCGTCGGTGGAGCCGCTGACCGCGGCAGAACCGGAAGGTGGAACGCATGACGTACCGTCTCGTGATCGGGTCCGACGACGCCGGGTTCGACTACAAGGAGATCATCAAGGCCGACCTGGCCGACGACCCGCGGGTGTCCTCGGTCACCGACGTCGGGGTCGACGCCGACGGCCACACCGCGTACCCGCACATCGCCGTGGACGCCGCCCGGCTCGTGGCGAACGGCGAGGCCGACCGCGCGATCCTCATCTGCGGCACCGGGCTCGGCGTCGCGATCAGCGCGAACAAGGTCCCGGGCATCCGTGCCGTCACCGCGCACGACTCGTACTCCGTGGAGCGCTCGGTCCTGTCGAACGACGCGCAGGTGCTCTGCATGGGCCAGCGCGTCATCGGCGTCGAGCTCGCCCGTCGGCTCGCGAAGGAGTGGCTCGGCTACGAGTTCGACACGTCGAGCGCCAGTGCCGAGAAGGTCGCCGCGATCTGCAGCTACGACGGTTCGGCTCCGGCCGGGGTCGACGCCCAGGTCTAGCGGGTTCATCCCCGCGGACCGGCGGATCATCCTCGCGGCGGACGCCGGTCGGGTCGAGCAGGAGCGATCGTTGCAGGAACGGCGACGCCCAGCCTCCTGTCGGGGGCCGGACGTACCGTTCTCCCGACTCCGATGCTCCACCGAGGGGAAACCGATGAAGAAGTCAGCCTGGCTGCCAGCAGTCATCGCTCCGGTCGTCGTCGCCGGCGCCGTCGCCGCGCCGATGATCGCGAACGCCGCGAACGACCCGATCGCGGGGACGAACCCGAGCGCCGCCGACGTCATCGCCAGCATCGCGAAGTCCTCCGACGCGCAGTACTCCGGCAAGCTCGTGCAGACGAGCGACCTCGGGCTCCCCGAGCTCCCGACCGGGTCCGGCGGGTCCTCGCTCGAGGGTGACGCCTCGGACGTCCTCGGCCTCCTGACCTCGTCGCACACCGCCCGGCTCTACGTGGACGGCGCCGACAAGCAGCGCGTCCAGCTGACGCAGCAGCTCGCCGAACAGGACCTCGTCCGCAACGGCTCCGACGTCTGGACCTGGGACTCGAAGGAGCGGACGGCCACGCACGTCACCCTGCCGAAGGACGCCGCGACGCCGCAGGACGGCACGACCACCCCGGCCGAGATCGCGAAGCAGGCCGTCGACGGCATCACGCCCACCACGACGGTCTCGAAGCCGACCGAGGTCCGTGTCGCCGGGCACGACGCCTGGCAGATCACGCTGACGCCGAAGTCCTCCGGCACGCTCGTCGGAGCCGTGCGCCTGGCGGTCGACCAGCAGACCGGGCTCCCGCTCCGCGCCGTGGTCGAGGCGAAGGGCCAGGACGACCCCGCCGTGCAGGTCGGGTTCACGAGCCTGTCCTACGGCGCCCCGGCCGCGCGGCTGTTCGACTTCACGCCGCCGTCGGGCGCGAAGGTCGAGACGAAGGACCTCTCGGACGCCGGCAGCCACGGGACGGGCGACGCCGGCAGCCACGCGAAGGGCGACGCCGACCACCACCGGACCGACGGCAAGCGTGTCGCCGGCGACGAGCCGACGTTCACCGGGAAGGGCTGGGCCACCATCGCCGAGCTCCCCGCGGGCACGGTCGACCAGTCCTCGCTCGGTGACGACGCCGCCGGCCTGCTCGGCCAGGTGACGAAGGCGGTCGACGGCGGTCGCGCGGTCCAGACCTCGCTCGTGTCGGTCTACCTCACGGACGACGGCCGCGTCCTGGCGGGCGCCGTGCCGGTGTCCGCCCTGGTCGCCGCCGCGAAGTGAGCGCGGACGACCACCCGGTGAGCACGACGGCACCCGGCGCCGTGGACGCAACCGCCCCGGCGCCGGCGACCGACCTCGCGATCCGCACCACGGGCCTCCAGAAGGTCTTCCGCAAGCAGCGGGCGGTCGACGGCATCGACCTCGCCGTCCCCCGCGGCGCCGTCTTCGGCTTCCTCGGCCCGAACGGCTCCGGCAAGACGACCACGATCCGGATGCTCCTCGGGCTCTCGAGCGCGACCGGTGGCACCATCGAGGTGCTCGGGGAGTCGATGCCGAAGGCCCTGCACACCGTGCTCCCCCGCGTCGGCGCACTCGTCGAGGGACCGGCGTTCTACCCGTACCTGTCCGGGCGGGCCAACCTGCTCCGCTTCGACGCCGCCGACCCCACGTCCGACCCGCGCACCCGGAAGGACCGCGTGGCGAGCGCCCTCGACCGGGTCGGGCTGACGCACGCGGCCGACAAGAAGGCGCACGCGTACTCCCTCGGCATGAAGCAGCGGCTCGGCCTCGCCAACGCGCTCCTCGCCCCGCGGGACCTCCTCGTGCTGGACGAGCCGACGAACGGCCTCGACCCGCAGGGCACGCGAGAGGTCCGGAACCTCATCCGCTCCCTCGCCGACGACGGCACGACGGTGTTCGTGTCGAGCCACCTGCTCGCCGAGATCGAGCAGGTGTGCACGCACGCCGCCGTGATGCGGACGGGCAAGCTCGTCGCGCAGGGGGCGATGGACGAACTCCGCTCGGCCGGTGCCCGCACCGTCACGGTCCGGACGCCCGACCTCGGGCAGGCCGGCTCGGTCCTCTCCCGTCTGGGGCTGACCCCGCGGCACGAGGGCGGTGCCGACGTGCTCGTCGCCGACCTGCCGGACACGGTCCTCGCCGAGACCATCACCGCCGAACTCGTGCGCGCCGACGTCCGCGTACGCGGGCTCACCGTCGGGGGCGGCACCCTCGAGGACCTGTTCGTCGCACTCACCGGGGAGGGCTTCGATGTCGCAGCCTGACTCCCCCGTCGCCCGTCGGCAGCGCCCGTTCGCGCTCCTCGGCTCCGAACTCGCGCTCGTCTTCCGCCGTCGCCGCACCTGGGCGATGCTCGGCGCCCTCGCGCTCGTGCCGATCCTCATCGCCGTCGCGGTCCGTCTCACCACCGGCGACGACAGCGGTGGCCCCGCGTTCCTCGGCGACATCACGAACAACGGCCTGTTCGTGTCGTTCACCGCGCTGACGGTGTCGATCCCCCTGTTCCTGCCGCTCACCGTCGGCGTCGTCGCCGGTGACACCGTCGCGGGCGAGGCCAGCCACGGCACCATCCGGTACCTGCTCGTCGCACCGACCGGTCGCGTCCGGTTCATCCTCGTGAAGTACGCGGGCGCCGTGGCGTTCTGTCTGGCGGCGACGCTCCTCATCGTGCTCGTCGGTGCGGCGATCGGTGCGGTGCTGTTCCCGATCGGCCCGGTGACCCTGCTGTCCGGCACGCAGGTCGACGGCTGGTCCTACGCCGGCCGCGCGCTGCTCCTCGCGCTCTACGCCACGCTGTCGATGCTCGGGCTGTCGGCGATCGGCCTGTTCGCCTCGACCCTGACGAGCGTGCCGGTCGGGGCGATGGCGGCGACGGTCGTGCTCGCCGGGGCGTCGCAGGTGCTCGACCAGCTGCCGCAGCTCGACTGGCTGCACCCGTTCCTGTTCTCACACCAGTGGCTCGGGTTCGGCGACCTGCTGCGCGACCCGATCGCGTTCGACTCGTTCGGGTCGAACGCCCTGCTGCAGCTCGGCTACGTCGTGGTGTTCGGCGCGCTGGCGTACAGCCGGTTCGCCACGAAGGACATCCTGAGCTGAGCTGAGCCGGGGCTGACGGCCCGGCCCGGTCGCCGCCTGCGCCGGCAGCAGTCAGCTCGCCGGGCTCGCCGACCCGCCCGCCATCGTCTCGGTGTCGCTCCCGCGTTCGTCGGCGTACCGGTCACGCAGGTCGCGGGCCTTCTCGGACCGGTACCAGTCCAGCCGCGCCCCGGTCTCGACGGGCTGCATCCCGACGACGACCTTGCCGCGCGAGTGCATCTCGGCGAGGTCCTCGTACGCGTCGACGATGTACTCGAACGGGTAGTAGCCGGAGATGAGGATCTGGACGCGCCGGTCCTCGACGGCCTTGGCGAGCATCGTCAGGTTCTCCATCGCCTCCTGGTCGTCCGCCGGTGCGCGGAGGTACCGGATCTCGACGTCGCGCCGTTCCTCGGAGGACACGTACCGCGCGTCGTCGATGCCGAGCGCCGCAGCGAGTGCCTTCGAGGGCGCGTCGCCGTGGTTGTCGATGAACGCGGTGATCGGCCGGCCGTCGGCGATCTCGCGGATGCGGGCCTCTTCGCCGTCGCCGTACACGACCGGCAGGGTGCCGATCTGGCGCAGGTAGTCGTGGTTCCGCGCGCTGCCGAGGGCGATCACGGTCGCGCCGGCGTCGTGGGCGAGCTGGCACTCGATGTGCCCGACACCACCCGCGGCGGCACTGATCACGACGGTGTCGTCCGGGCCGAGCTTGAGGTCGCGGACGATCGTCACCGCGGTGCAGCCGGCGAGGTAGAGGCCGCCGGCGACCTCCCACCCGACGTGCGTCGGCTTCGTGATGACGGCTTCGCGCGGCACCCGGATCCAGGTGGCGTGCGCACCGCCGTCGGGAGCGTGGCCCATCACCTCGTCGCCGACCCGGATGCCCTTGACGTCCTTGCCCTTGGAACGGACGATGCCGGCGAAGTCCACACCCTGGTGCGCCGGGAACTCGAGTTCGATGTGGTCGCGGAGCCGTCCCTCGCGGAGGAAGCGCTCCACGTGGTTGAGACCGGCCGCGATGATCTCGACGACGACGTCGCCGGGGCCCGGCTCCGGACGTTCCTGGGGGACGAGCTCGACGACGTCGAAGTCGCCGTACCGGTCGTACTGGACTGCACTGCCGATCCGCATGGGGTGCTCCTTCGCTGGAGATGTGCCACCGGCCTACTCGGAGTTCCCGGATGCAACCCGAGCGCGCGGGGTACCGGTCAGCGCCCGGTGGACGCCTCGATGATGCGGGTCACCGTCTCGGCGTCGAAGCGGAACGCGAGCCGGTCGGCGTCCGCCCGCGGGACCCGGACCGGTGTCGACCAGACGGAGCCGTCCTCGGCGAGGTCGACGACGAGCGCGCCCGATTCGACGAACGCGGCTTCCTCGGACCACGGTCCGGCGACGTCGGTGTCGTTCGCGACGCCCGGGGCGACGAGGACCGGCACCCCGGCGAGGGACCCGGCGAAGTGGTGGTGGTAGTGGCCGGCGAGGACCACGCGGACGTCCGAGTCGCGGATCGCGTCGGCGAGTGCGTCCGGGTTGCGGAGCCGCAGCGCGTCGTGCAGGGCGGTCGGCGCCGGCAGGGGCGGGTGGTGCAGGACCACCACGGTGCCGTGCGGTGCGGGCGCCTCGGCGAGCACCGTCCGCAGGCGCTCGAGCGAGGTCTCGTCGATCTCCCCGTACCCGGCCCCGGGGACACTCGTGTCGACCGTGACGATCCGCCGACCGGCGACGTCGGACCGGCCCCACACCGGGACCGTCGGCGGGTGGTACTCCATCGTGTGCATGAGCCGCGTCCCGCCCTCGCCGAGGACGTGTCCGTTCGCCAGCACCTGGCGGAACCCATCGCGGAGGTCGTGGTTGCCCGGCACCGTGACGAGCGCTGCACCGTGGCGCTCCGCCCACCCGCCGACGCGTTCGAGCACCGCGGCGTAGGACTCCGCGGAGCCGTCCTCGGAGACGTCGCCGGACACGACGACCAGCCCCACGCCGGGCACGCCGTCGACCCGGGCGAGGACGCTGTCGAGCGCGGCCGTGGTGTCGACGGAGCCCTGGTGGAGGGCGCCGTCACCGGTCAGGTGGGTGTCGGAGAGGTGGAGGACGCGGAGGGTCCCCGCTGCGGGCGGCTGCATGCGGCCACGCTATCCGCGCGCATGAGCGTTGCCTGGTGCCGCCCTTCGCTGCCCCGTCAGTCGGCGGCGGCCGCCAGCTGGTCCTCGAGGTTGAAGACCTCCGGCAGCACCCGCGCCGTCTGGTCGGCCCGACCGGTCGCGCCGTCGAAGAGGTCCTGCATGTGGGACTCCCACGCACCCGCGACCTCGGACGCGGCGAGCGACGCATCGGCATCGGCCACCGAGTCCGTCTCGTAGTACCCGATGAGCAGGCCGTCGTCGTCGAGGAACAGCGAGTAGTTCCGCCGCCCCGCCGACGCGATGGCCCGCAGCATGGCCGGCCAGACCGCGGCGTGGCGCTCCCGGTAGGCGTCCATGTGCTCCGCCGCCACCTGCAGACGGAAGCAGACGCGGGTCACGTGATCCGTTCCTCCAGGCCCGGACTGGAGGCGCGGCGCACGCTGGTCCGCGTCGCTCACCGGGGCGTCCGCTCGTCTTGCGCACCCCGCAGCGCCTGCTGGCGCGCGGCGTGCTCCTCGGGGGTGCGGACCGTGCCGGTGGTGCTGGTGACCGTGCCGTAGCGCTCGGTCTCGATCTCCTCGAGCGTCTTGCCGCGCGTGTCCGGAGCCCAGATCGTGCCGATCAGGAACGACAGCGCGAGCAGGCCGATGATGAGCCCGCCGAGGCCGCGCAGGCCGATGTCGGACAGCAGCAGCGGGAACCAGATGCTGAGGAGCCCGACCATCACGCGGGCCGCGAGGAACAGGACGCCCTGGGCGCTGGCGCGGTAGCGGGTGGCGAAGAGCTCCGACGTCCAGAGGCCGTAGAACGCCTGGGCGCCGATGCCGGACGAGATGCCCCAGGCGACGGCGAAGAACAGCAGGGTGCCGAGGTTCGCCGGCGCGTAGATGAGGACCGTCCAGGCGATGATCGCGAGGATCGCGCCGATCGCGTAGAGGACCCGGCGGCTCATCCGGTCGGCGAAGCGCATGAAGCCGAAGTAGGTCGCGGCGACCGTGCAGCCCCAGACCAGGATCTGCAGGCCGTACTGCTCGGGGACGCTCGTGACGCCGGTCGCCGAGTACACGCGCGGCTGGAAGATGCCGGCCTGCCCGGCGACCGTGTTCCAGAGCGCGTAGACGCCGAACAGGAACAGCATCGCCGTGAGGTTCTTCCGGCGGCTGAACAGCTGCGAGAAGCCGTGGAAGAAGTTGGCGCTGCCGGTGGCCGCGCGCTCGTCCTTCCAGATCGTCGACTCGGGCAGGCCGCGCCGGAGCCACCACACGATCGCGGCGACGACGAACAGGTGCGCGAAGATCAGGCGGCTGCCGAGGAGCCCGAGCGGCGCGGCGGCGATGGCGAGGGCGAACCCGACCATCGGGCCGATCGACCAGGCGAGCTGCGCGGTGCCGACGTGGGCGGCCCGCTTGTCGGCCGGTGCCTGCTCGGCGATGTAGGTCCAGCTGGCGGGGACGCCCGCGCCGACAGCGATGCCGGTCAGGATGAACCCGACGAGGAGCATCCCGTAGCTGCCGGCGAACACGGCGAGCAGGATGCCGAGCATGTAGAGCAGCAGGTCGTACGTGTAGATGAACTTCCGGCCGTAGCGGTCGCAGAGCGGCCCGCCGATGATCGCGCCGGCGGCAGCGCCGAACGCGTTCGCGGACAGGCTCGCCAGGAGCCCGACCTGCAGGTCCCCGATGTGGAACTGCGCCTGCCAGAGGCTGAGGCTCGTGGCGATCGCGATGATCGACCCGGACTCGATGTAGTTCGACATGGCGACCGAGATGGTCGCCTTCCAGCCCGTGGTGTTCCGGGCTCCGATGCGGACCGCCATTGGTCCTCCGTTCGTGCGTTCGTCGGTGAATCGTTTCAACGGTGCTGCGAGGACGTTACTCGTCGCCGCGCTCGAGGGCAAGTCGCGCGCATGCACGCCGGCCGCCGCGGTCGTTCCGCGCGAAGGAGGCCGAATCGCGCGTAGGAGGTCGGAAGTTCCTGCATCCCACGCGCGATTCCGCCTTCCATGGCACCCGCGATGGGAAGGAAGCGCCACGATCCGGACCCGACACCGCCCCCACGACGCCCCGATCGGGCACCGGGATGCCAGGATGACCCCATGGCAGTGAGCGTTCGGGACGTCGCAGCGCTCGCCGGCGTGTCCCTCGGCACCGTCTCGAACGTGCTCAACCGCCCCGACAAGGTCGCCCCAGGCACCGTCGAACGCGTGCAGTCCGCGATCGCCCAGCTCGGCTTCGTCCGCAACGACTCCGCCCGCCAGCTCCGGGCCGGCCGCAGCTCCACCGTCGGCCTCATCGTCCTCGACGGCGGCAACCCGTTCTTCACCGACGTCGCACGCGGCGCCGAGGACGCCGCGATGCAGAAGGGCCTCGCCGTCCTGGTCGGCAACTCCGACGAGTCCGTCGACCGCGAGCACACCTACGTCGACCTCTTCGAGGAGCGCCGCGTCGCCGGCCTGCTCATCTCCCCCGCCGGCGACGACCTCACACGCCTCGCCCGACTCCGCGACCAGGGCACCGCCGTCGTCCTCGTCGACCGCCGGGCCGACGACGAGCACTTCGCCTCGGTCTCGGTCGACGACGTCGCCGGTGGACACATCGCGGTGTCGCACCTCGCGGCGATCGGCCGGCGCCGGATCGCGTTCGTCGGCGGCCCGTTCGGCATCCGGCAGGTCACCGACCGGCACGCCGGAGCGGTCGCCGCCGCAGCAGCCGCCGGCCTCGAGCTCGAGGTGCTCACCACGTCGTCACTGTCCGTCCTCGAGGGGCGCCGCATCGGCGAGGAGCTCCAGGCACGCCCGGCAGCCGACCGGCCGGACGCCGTGTTCGCGGCGAACGACCTGCTCGCCGTCGGACTCGAGCAGGCGTTCATCATGCGCGGATCGATCCGCGTGCCGGACGAGATCGCGATCGTGGGCTACGACGACATCGCCTTCGCCGAGGCCGCGGTCGTCCCCCTCACCTCGGTGCGGCAGCCGGCGCAGGACCTCGGCCGGCGGGCGATCGAACTGCTGCTCGCCCAGGTCGAGGAGGGGCACGACGTCGAGACCCTCCACGTCGAGTTCACGCCCGAGCTCGTCGTGCGGCAGTCCACCGTCGCCGAGCCCCCCGCCGTCGAGCGCTGACACGCGCGGCGCGCCGCGCCGCACGCTCGCTGCCCCGTCGACCGCCACCGGGCCCGTGCGGTGACCGGCTGACGGCCTGGAGGCGCGTGGCGGCCCCGCACCGCGCCTCCAGGCCGACGCGTGTCGGCACCACCCCACCTGCCGCCTACGATCAGAGCATGGTGCATGTCCCACGGCGCGACGGACCGCCGAGCGTGCACCACGTCGCCGCCCGGGCGGGCGTGTCGCTCGCGACGGTCTCGAACGTCCTCAACCACCCGGAGCGCGTCGCCGAGCGCACCGCCGCTCGCGTCCACGCCGCCATCGACGAACTCGGCTACACGCCGAACCGGAACGCACGCGCCCTGGTGTCCGGGAGCACGCGCGCCATCGGACTCGTCGTCATGTCGCTGCGGAACTCCCTGTTCAGCGACATGGTGAACGGTGCGCAGCTCGAGGCGCGGAAGCGCGGACACGCACTGCTCATCGCGAGCAGCGAGGACGACCTCGAGGCGCAGGCCGACCACCTGGCGTACCTCGAGAGCACGCGGGTGTCCGGCATCCTGCTGGCGACGATGACCGAGTCACGCGAGCAGGTCGACCTCACGCGGCGGCACGGGCACCCCGTCGTGTACGTGAACTACGAACCGTCCGAGGTCGAGGCGTGCTCGGTCGTGGTCGACAACGAGCAGGCGGCGTACATCGCGACGACGCACCTCATCGAGCGCGGCTGCAAGCGGATCGGCTTCGTCAGCGCGCGGCCCGAGCTGCAGCCGGTGCACCGACGGCGCGCGGGGGTGCTGCGGGCGCTCGCGGAACACCCCGGGGTCGCCCTCGTCGACGTCGACGCCGGCGACATCGACCCCGTCGGCGGCACGGACGCCGGGGCCCGGATCGCGCGGATGCCGGCGTCCGAGCGGCCGGACGGGGTGCTCGGGGTGACGGACCTCCTGGCGATGGCGGTCGTCACCGAGCTGCGGGCGGCGGGGCTCCGCGTGCCGGAGGACATCCCGGTGTCGGGCTGCGACCACAACTCGGTGGCGTGGGGCGGTGCGGTGCCGCTCACCTCGGTGACGATGCACGGCGCGGAGATGGGCGCGGCGGCGGTCGGGCTCCTGCTCGACGAGCTGCGGGACGCACCGGGCGAGCACGTGCACCGGACCGTGGTGATCGGCAGCGAGCTCGTGGCGCGGGAGAGCACGCTCGGCAGGGCTGCTGCTGCGGCGGCGGCGCGGGGCCGGAGGCCGAGCGACCCGAGGTTGCGCGAGAGCTGACGCGGGCCGCGGCGCGGGCGCGGCGGCGGGCGCCGCTGGCCGCGCGCTGCGGCGCGGGTGCGGGCGCTGCTGGCCGCGCGCTGCGTGCCGGTGCGGCGGGCGCCGCTGGTGACTTTCGCGGTGAGCGACACTTCACGCGCCGACGAGCGCGTGAAGAGTCGCTGAGCGCGAAAGCCGGCCGGCGGCCCTGGTGGCGACCACCCCGGGCGGTGAGGCACGGGGCGGAGGTGGGCCGCGCCTCCCGTCTGCCGGAGGTGCGCGACCGCGGAGGTGCGCGACGGCGGCACCGCACCGCGCCGCACCGCACCGCGCCGGGCCAGGCCGGGCCGGGCCAGGCCGCACCCAAGACCCGCGGTGAGCGACACTTCACGCGCCGACGAGCCCGTGATGTGTCGCTGAGCGCGAAACTCGGGCCGCACCTGCCCGCAACCGCAACCGCAACCGCAAAGCGACAGTCGCACCCGAAGCCGCGCGGACCCGACCAGCAAAGCGACACAACGCCGCCGAATGTTCGCGCCCATCTGTCGCTTTCGCGAAACCGGGCCCGATGCCGATGCCCACCCGCACCGCACCGCACCCCACCCCACGAGCACGCACTTCCGTAACGAATCGCGGCGGACGATTGACACGCTTCAATCGCCGTGGTTCCATTCCGATTGAAACGTTCTAAACAGCAGCACCGGAGCCCCGCAGCGGAGCGGGATCCGGGTCCGTTTCACCCCGGGGTACCCCGCCCCGGGCCTTACGAGGAGGTAAGGAATGTCAGCTCGCTCCCTGACCACCCGGCTGATCGCCATCGGCGGCGCCACGGTCCTCATCGGCGGCCTCGCCGCCTGTTCGTCGGGCGGCTCCGCCGACACCGGCAGCGGCGGCGGCAAGGTGCAGATCACGTACCAGGCCGACAACTCGCCCGCCACGGCCGCCACCGCGAAGCCACTCATCGCCGCGTTCGAGAAGGCGAACCCGGACATCACGGTCAAGTTCGACACCCGCCCGCAGGGCACCGACGGCGACAACCTGGTGAAGACGCAGCTGTCCACCGGCGAGATGGCCGACGTGTTCAACTACAACTCGGGCTCGCTCATGCAGGCCCTCAACCCGGACAACACCCTCGTCGACCTCACCGACCAGAAGTGGGCGAAGGACGTCGACCCGCAGTTCTCGAAGGTCGTCAGCACCGACAAGGGCATGTACGGCGCCCCGTTCGGCACCAGCTTCGGCGGCGGCGTCATGTACAACAAGAAGGTCTACGAGAAGCTCGGCCTGAGCGTCCCGACCACGTGGGACGAGTTCATCAGCAACAGCGAGAAGATCAAGGACTCGGGCGTCGACCCGATCATCCAGACGTACGGCGACACCTGGACCAGCCAGCTGTTCGTCCTCGGCGACTTCGCGAACATCACGGCGCAGCAGAAGAACTGGGGCTCGCAGTACACGAAGAACAAGGAGTCCTACGCGAAGCAGCCGGCACTCGCCGGGTTCGAGCACCTCGCCGAGGTCAAGGACAAGGGCCTCGTGAACAAGGACTACGCGTCCGCGACGCAGGCGAACGGCCTGAAGATGCTCGCCGACGGCACCGGGGCGCAGTACCCGATGCTGACGAACGCGATCTCGACCCTGCAGCAGGACAGCCCCGACGCGGTCAACGACATCGGCGCCTTCGCCCTGCCGGCGGAGAACGCGGACGACACGAACCTGACGATCTGGGAGCCGAACGGCCTCTACATCCCGAAGACGTCGACGGGTGACAAGCTCGCGGCGGCGAAGAAGTTCATCGCCTTCGCGAACTCGACCGAGGGCTGCAAGGTGCAGAACGACACCGGCACCCCCGGTGGCCCGTACGTCATCTCCACCTGCACCCTGCCCGACTCCGTCCCGCCGATGATCGGCGACCTGCAGAAGTACCTCGACGACGGCAAGGCATCGCCGGCGCTCGAGTTCGTCTCCCCCATCAAGGGCCCGAACCTCGAGAAGATCTGCGTGCAGGTCGGCTCGGGCATCTCGTCCGCCGCTGTCGGCGCGAAGCAGTACGACCAGGACGTCGTGCAGCAGGCGCAGCAGCTCGGCATCAAGGGCTGGTGATCCGGTGACCGCGACGCTCACGACGGCGGCAGCCCCGCCGCAGACCCTCAAGGCCGGGCCGGGCCCCGCACGCCGCCGGATGCGCTCGTTCTACCCGGCGTGGTTCTTCATCCCGGCGATCGCGTTGTACGTCGTGTTCTTCGCGGTCCCGACCTTCGCGGGGTTCTACTTCTCGCTCACCCGCTGGACGCTGTTCGACCAGACCTTCATCGGCTTCGACAACTTCGTCCGGTTCTTCCAGGACCCGCAGCTCGTCTCCGGGTTCGTGCACACGTTCGAGTACGGGTTCGTGACGAGCGCGGCGAAGGTGGTCCTCGGACTCGCCCTCGCCCTGCTCCTCACGAGCCCCGTGCTCGGGCGCGGGTACCTCCGAGCGGTGGTGTTCTTCCCCGTGCTGGTGTCGACCATCGGCATCGGCATCACGTTCAAGGCGCTGATGGACCCCTTCCACGGGATCATCAACGGCGTCCTGGGTTCGGTCGGCCTCCCCACCCCGGGGTGGCTGACCGACCCGGCCCTCGCACTGTGGAGCGTCGCCGCGGTGGACGTCTGGAAGGGCGTCGGCATCGCGACGCTCATCTTCATCGCCGGCATCGTCGCGATCCCGCAGGAGTACTTCGAGGCTGCCCGCGTCGACGGCGCGAGCGCGTGGACGATCTTCAAGAACATCACGCTGCCGCTGTCCCGCCCGGCGATGGGGACGGTCATCATCCTGTCCCTGATCGGCGGCCTGCGGTCCTTCGACCTGATCTGGGCGATGACCGGCGGCGGACCAGGGTTCACCAGCGACGTCATCGCGAGTGTGATCTACAAGCAGTACCAGGCCGGGTTCTACGGGCTGTCGACGGCCGGCAACGTCGTGCTCTTCATCGTCGTCACGGCGATCATGGTGCCGATCTCCTGGCTCATCAACCGCAAGGAGGCGGACCTGTGACCACCCTGACCAGCCCCCGCGTCGGTACCCCGACACCCCGGCGCCCCAAGCGCAACACCACCCGCAAGTGGATCATCGGCTCGATCGCGATCGTCGTCAGCTTCGTGGTCTTCCTGGTGCCGTTCGTCTTCGTCCTGTTCCAGGCGGCGAAGAACCCGGCCGAGGCGAACCAGCTTGGCTTCAGCCTGCCGACCGAGTGGCAGCTGTGGCAGAACCTGCAGACCGTGTTCCAGTCCGGCGACGGCGGCATCCTCCGCGCCTTCTGGAACAGCGCGATCCTCACCGTGGGCAGCGTCATCATCATGGTGGTGTTCTCCGCGATGGTCGGCTACGTCCTGCAGCGGCGGCCGAGCAAGTGGAACGGCCTGATCAACTTCTTCGTCCTGGCCGGGCTCATCGTCCCGCCCGCGATCGTCCCGACGATCTGGGTGCTGCAGGGCCTGAACCTGTTCAAGACGATGGGCGGGATGATCCTCATCGAGGCGACCTTCGGCCTGTCGTTCTGCATCCTGCTCTTCCGGGCGTTCGTCGCGACGATCCCGAAGGAGCTCGACGAGGCAGCCGTCCTCGACGGCGCCGGCCCGATCCGGCTGTTCTTCGGGGTGGTCCTGCCGCTCCTCAAGCCGGTCATCATCACGGTCGTGCTCGTGCAGTCGGTGACGGTGTTCAACGACTTCACGAACCCGCTGTACTTCCTGCCCGGGTCCGAGAACGCCACCGTCCAGCAGACGCTGTACTCGTTCCAGAGCCAGTCCGTCAGTCAGCTCAACCTGCTGTTCACCGACGTGCTGCTCATCACGATCCCGCCGCTCATCCTCTACATCTTCTTCAACCGTCAGATCGTCGCCGGCATGACCAGCGGCGCCGTCAAGGGCTGACGCCCGACCCCGGCCTGGAGGCGCGGCTCGCCTCCCCCGGTCGTCCCACCTCGACGGGACGGCCGGGCCCACGACCCCCGCTCCGGTCGACGACGACCGGTCGCGTGAAAGGACCACACCACATGACCACCTGGACCGCATCGTTCATCGCGAGCGACGACGACCTCGGGAGCGCACCGATCCTGCGCCGGGAGTTCACCCTCGACGACGGCCACGGCCCCGTCACCGCGGCGACCCTCGACCTCAGCGCCCTCGGCGTCGTCGAGGGCTGGCTCGGCGGGCAGCGCGTCTCCGACCACCTGCTCGAACCGGGGTGGACGAGTTACGAGTGGCGCATCCGCGTCGCGTCGCACGACGTGACCGCGCATCTGGCCGAGACGGCTCCCGGCAGCGCCGCCGTCCTCGCACTGGTGATCGGCAACGGCTGGGCCGCCGGACGCCTCGCGTGGGGCGGTGGTGGGGGCTGGTACACGGACGAGCGCGCCGGGTTCGCCGAGCTCCGAATCACCTTCGAGGACGGCCACGAGCAGCGGGTCGTGACGGACGCCGACTGGCAGGCGCTGTCGAGTGCGATCACCGCCGACCAGCTGTACGACGGCGAGGACATCGACGCCCGGCTCCGCGACGGCTCGTTCCTGACGCCGGGCGAGGTCACAGTGCCGAGCGTCGACGGGCACGAGGGCCGCACGAGCGGCGTGCACACCGTCGACATCGGCGACCGCGCACTCGTCGCCGACACCGTGCCGCCGGTCCGGCCCCTCGCCGAGATCGCGCCGGTCGAGGTCTGGACGAGCCCGTCGGGTGCGACCCTGGTCGACTTCGGGGTGAACCTGGTCGGCTGGCTCCGTGTGGACGCCTCCGGTCCCGCCGGCACCGTGCTGACGTTCACGCACGCCGAGGTCCTCGAGCACGACGAGCTCGGCACCCGCCCGCTGCGCACGGCGAAGGCGACGGACCACTTCACCCTGAGCGGGGGCGAGGACCGCTTCGAGCCCCGCTTCACCTTCCACGGCTTCCGCTACGCGCAGGTCGACGGCTGGCCGGGCACCCTCGACGAGCTCCGCACCGCGATCACCGCCGTGCAGGTCGGCTCCGACCTGACGCGCACCGGCACGTTCGCGTCGAGCCACGAGCTGCTCAACACCTTCCACGACAACGTGATCCGGGGCATGCAGGGCAACTTCCTCAGCGTGCCGACCGACTGCCCGCAGCGCGACGAGCGCCTGGGGTGGACGGGCGACATCGCGGCCTTCGCGCCGACGGCGTCGTACCTGTTCGACACCAGGACGTTCCTCGGCGACTGGCTCCGCGACGTGTGGCTCGAGCAGCAGCACGCCGAGGGGGTCATCCCGTTCGTCGTGCCGGACGTGCTGAAGTACTCCCCCGCCGAGGACTTCGGCAAGCCCGACGCCACCGCCATCTGGTCGGACGCCGGGGTCTGGGTGCCGTGGACGCTGTACCAGGCGTACGGCGACACAGCCGTCCTCGAGGAGCAGTTCGACTCGATGGCCGCGCACCTCCGCCGGATCCGCGACCACCTGTCCCCGCAGGACCTCTGGGACACGGTGTTCCAGTTCGGCGACTGGCTCGACCCGGACGCCCCGCCGGAGAACCCGGCGGACGCGAAGGCCGACAAGGGCGTCGTCGCGACGATCTGCGCCTTCCGGTCCGCGACGATCGTGGCGGAGGCGGCGGAGCTCCTGGGCGGCCACGAGGCGGAGGCAGCCGAGTTCCGGGAACTCGCCGCGCGCCTCCAGGCTGCCTTCCGGGCCCACTACCTGCTGGACGACGGACGGGTCCTGTCCGACGCGACCACCGTGTACACGCTCGCGATCGTGTTCGGGATCCTCGACGCCGAGCAGGAGGCGAGGGCGGGCGACCGCCTCGCCGAGCTGGCCGAGCAGTCCGGGTACCGGATCTCGACGGGCTTCGCGGGGACGCCGTTCATCACCGACGCGCTCACGAAGACGGGCCACCTGTCGGACGCGTACGAGCTGCTGCTGCAGACCGAGTGCCCGTCGTGGCTGTACCCGGTGACGATGGGCGCGACGACGGTCTGGGAGCGCTGGGACTCGATGCTGCCGGACGGCACCATCAACCCGGGTGAGATGACCTCGTTCAACCACTACGCGCTCGGAGCCGTGGCGGACTGGATGCACCGGGTGGTGGGCGGCCTCGCGCCGCTCGAACCGGGGTACTCGGCCGTCCTGATCGCGCCGCAGCCGGGCGGTGGCCTGACCTGGGCGTCGACCTCGCTCGACACGGTGCACGGGCACGTCGCGGTGCGGTGGGAGCTCGTCGACGGCGAGCTCGTCGTGCACGCGTCCGTCCCCGAGGGCGTCACGGCCGTGGTGCGGCTGCCGGGGGCACCCGAGCAGCGTGTGTCGGGAGGGACGCACGAGCTCCGCGCGCCGGCCGCGGTCCCCGCGGCGTAGCGCCGGCCGCGGGGCGGGCGCGCGCGGCGCCCGCGGCGGGCCGGCCCGGCGGCGCCGGCCGGGCCGGCCCTGCCGGCCCGGTCGCCGGCCGGCCCGGCCGCCGGCCGGCCGGCCGCCGGCCGGCCGGCCCGGCGCACAACCAAAGTCACGACGAACCGCGCGATTGCGCGGTTCGGCGCCACTTCGGTTGTGCGAAGCGCCACCGGCCGCCCGCCCGCCACCGCCACCAGCCGCCCGCCAGCACCAACCGCCGACGCCACACCACACCACCGCAGCCGCCCGCACCGCACCACCCGCACCACCCCGCTTGCGCGGAACCCGCGCAGCGCGTACCGTATGAAACGATTCAATCGCACACGAGGAAGTGACACGATGACATCGACCCCGAGCTTCGCCGGCATCGCCGACCAGCTGGCCCGACAGCAGATCGAGCTGCCCAGCTGGGCCTTCGGCAACTCCGGCACCCGCTTCAAGGTGTTCAGCACGCCGGGCACCCCGCGCGACCCCTACGAGAAGATCGCCGACGCCGCCCAGGTGCACAAGTACACGGGGCTCGCCCCCACGGTGGCGCTGCACATCCCGTGGGACCTCGTGGACGACTTCGCCGACCTCCGCCGCCACGCGGAAGAGCACGGCGTCCGGTTGGGCACCGTGAACTCGAACACCTTCCAGGACGACGACTACAAGTTCGGCGCCCTCACCCACGTCGACGAGACGATCCGGCAGAAGGCGATCGACCACCACCTGCGCTGCATCGACGTGATGGACGCCACCGGCAGCAGGGACCTCAAGATCTGGCTGGCCGAGGGCTCGAACTACCCCGGGCAAGAGGACATGCGCTCCCGCCAGGACCGCCTGCACGAGTCGCTCAGCACGATCTACGACCGCCTCGGCGCGGACCAGCGCCTGGTGCTCGAGTACAAGTTCTTCGAGCCGTCGTTCTACCACACCGACGTGCCGGACTGGGGCACGAGCTACGTGCAGACGAGCGCCCTCGGCGACAAGGCGATGGTGTGCCTGGACACGGGCCACCACGCTCCCGGCACGAACATCGAGTTCATCGTGATGCAGCTGCTGCGTCTCGGGAAGCTCGGCTCCTTCGACTTCAACTCGCGCTTCTACGCCGACGACGACCTGATCGTGGGCGCAGCGGACCCGTTCCAGCTCTTCCGCATCCTGGTCGAGGTGGTCCGCGGTGGCGGCTACGACAACCCCGACGTCGCGTTCATGCTCGACCAGTGCCACAACATCGAGGACAAGATCCCGGGGCAGATCCGCTCCGTGCTCAACGTGCAGGAGATGACGGCCCGCGCGCTGCTCCTCGACCGCGTGGCGCTGACCGCCGCGCAGGAAGCGCACGACGTCCTCGGCGCGAACGAGATCTTCATGGACGCGTACCAGACGGACGTCCGGAAGGACCTCGCCGTCTGGCGCGAATCCCGCGGCCTGCCGGCGAACCCGATGCGCGCGTACCTGGACTCCGGGTACCAGCAGTCGATCGCCGAGGACCGCGTCGGCGGCGTCCAGGCCGGTTGGGGCGCGTAGACAGATGACGATCAACGACCTGGAGGCACGGGTGGACCCCGCAACGCACGGCACCGACGCGGACACGACGATCAGTGCCCTCATCGCACGTTCCAACGCGCTCGGCTCGGATCCGCGGATCACGAACTACGCCGGCGGGAACACCTCGGCGAAGGGCACCGACACCGACCCGGTGACCGGCGAGCCGGTGGAGCTGCTCTGGGTGAAGGGCTCCGGGGGCGACCTCGGCACCCTCACCCCAGCGGGCCTCGCGGTCCTCCGCGTCGACCGCGTCCGTGCCCTCCAGGACGTCTACCCCGGCGTGGAGCGCGAGGACGAGATGGTCGCCGCGTTCGACTACACGCTGCACGGCAAGGGCGGTGCGGCGCCGTCGATCGACACCGCGATGCACGCCCTCGTCGACGCCGCGCACGTCGACCACCTGCACCCGGACGCCGGCATCGCCATCGCGACGGCGGCGGACGGACCGGCCCTGACGTCGACGGTCTTCGGCGACAGGGTGGTGTGGGTGCCGTGGCGCCGACCCGGCTTCCAGCTCGGGCTCGACACCGCCGCGATCAAGCGGGACAACCCGCAAGCGATCGGCACGATCCTCGGCGGTCACGGCATCACGGCCTGGGGCGACACGAGCGACGAGGCGCAAGGCAACTCGCGCTGGATCATCGACACCGCCGAGCAGTACATCGCAGCGAACGGCGCGGCCGACCCGTTCGGCGGCGTCCGAGCGGGGTTCGAAGCACTGCCGACCGACGAACGTCGCGCACGCGCCGCGGCCCTCGCGCCGACGATCCGCGGCATCGCCGGGCACGACAAGCCCGTGGTGGGTCGTTTCACCGACTCGGACGTCGTGCTCGACTTCCTGGCGAGCGAGCGCGCTGAAGAACTCGCGGCCCTCGGCACCAGCTGCCCGGACCACTTCCTCCGCACCAAGGTGAAGCCGCTCATCCTCGACCTGCCGGTGACGGCGAGCGTGGACGAGCAGATCGAGCGCCTGCGCGAGCTCCACGAGCAGTACCGCGCGGACTACCAGGCCTACTACGACCGCCACGCGACGCCGGACTCCCCCGCGATCCGCGGCGCCGACCCGCTCATCGTGCTGGTCCCCGGCGTCGGGATGTTCTCGTACGGCAAGGACGCCCAGACGGCCCGCGTCGCCGGCGAGTTCTACGTCAACGCGATCAACGTGATGCGCGGCGCCGAGGCGCTGAGCAGCTACGCCCCCATCGACGAGGCCGAGAAGTTCCGCATCGAGTACTGGGCGCTCGAAGAGGCGAAGCTCCAGCGGATGCCCGCGCCGAAGCAGCTCGCGACCCGCATCGCCCTCGTCACGGGGGCCGCGTCCGGCATCGGCAAGGCCATCGCGAAGCGCCTGGCGGCCGAGGGGGCCGCGGTCGTCATCGCCGACCTCGATGCCGACAAGGCCACCGCCGCGGCAGCCGAGATCGGCGGCCCGGACCAGGCCATCGGCGTCGCGGCGAACGTGACCTCAGCAGCGGACATCGAGCAGGCGATCCAGCAGACCCTGCTCCACTTCGGCGGTCTCGACCTCGTCGTGAACAACGCCGGTCTGAGCCTGTCGAAGAGCCTGCTCGAGACCACAGAACAGGACTGGGACCTGCAGCACGACGTCATGGCGAAGGGGTCGTTCCTGGTGTCGAAGGCGGCGGCGAAGGTCCTCATCGAGCAGGGGCTCGGCGGCGACATCGTCTACATCTCGTCGAAGAACTCGGTGTTCGCCGGCCCGAACAACATCGCGTACTCGGCGACGAAGGCCGACCAGGCGCACCAGGTCCGGCTCCTCGCGGCCGAGCTCGGCGAACACGGGGTCCGTGTCAACGGCATCAACCCCGACGGGGTCGTCCGCGGCTCGGGCATCTTCGCCTCCGGCTGGGGAGCGAACCGCGCGAAGACGTACGGCATCGACGAGCAGGACCTCGGCAAGTTCTACGCACAGCGCACGATCCTCAAGCGCGAGGTCGTACCGGAGAACGTCGCCAACGCCGTCTACGCGATCTGCACCGCCGACTTCTCGCACACCACCGGCCTGCACGTGCCGGTGGACGCCGGCGTCGCCGCGGCCTTCCTGCGCTGACCGGGAAAGCGAGCAACGACATGCGCACCAGCGGCAGCGTGGCCGCGGTCGACCTCGGCGCCACGAGCGGCCGGGTGATCGTCGGCCACGTCGACACCGACGGCGTCCGGATGGAGCACGTCGCCCGGTTCCCGAACGGCCCCGTGTCGGTGCACGAGCACGACCGGCAGGCCCTGCACTGGGACGTGGTCGAGCTCTACCGGCAGGTGGTCGACGGCCTCCGCGACGCCTTCGGACGGCACCCGGGCATCGCCAGCATCGGGATCGACTCGTGGGCGGTCGACTACGGGCTCCTCCGCGAGGGCCGCCTGCTCGGGCTGCCGTACCACTACCGCGACGAGCGCCACGAGCACGGGGTCGCACCCGTGCACGGACGACTCGACGCCGCCGAGCTGTACGCCCGGAACGGCCTGCAGCACCTGCCCTTCAACACGGTGTTCCAGCTCGCCGCCGACCCGACCGTGCCGCTCGCCCAGCGGGCGCTGCTCGTCCCCGACCTGCTCGGCCACTGGCTGACCGGCGTCGAGGCGGCCGAGCGCACGAACGCGTCGACCACCGGGCTCCTGAACGCGACCACGCGTGGGTGGGACCCGGCGTTGCGGGCTGCTGCGCGCCTCCCGTCCGGACTCCTGCCCACCCTGCGCGACCCGGGTGACCGACTCGGTCCCCTGCTGCCCGCCGTCGCCGACCAGGTCGGCGGCAACGCACCCGTCACGCTCGTCGGATCGCACGACACCGCCTCCGCGGTCGTCGCGGTCCCCGCGACCGAACCGGACTTCGCGTACATCTCCTCCGGCACGTGGTCGCTCGTCGGCGTCGAACTCGACGCCCCCGTCCTGTCGGACGCGGCACGACGGGCCAACTGCACCAACGAGGGCGGGGTCGACGGACGGGTCCGGTTCCTCAAGAACGTGTCCGGACTGTGGTTGCTCTCCGAGAGCGTCCGCACCTGGGAGCGTGGTGGCGACCACATCGACCTGGAGGCGCTGCTCGCCTCCGCCGCGGCCGTCACCGCCCCGGTCCCCGTCTTCGACCCCGCGGACGAGTCGTTCACGCCGCCGGGCGACATGCCGTCGCGCATCGCGACGTGGTGCACGGCGCACGGCCTGAGCGCACCGGCCACCCGCGCCGAGTTCGTCCGGTCGATCCTCGAGTCGCTCGCGACCGCCTACGCCTCGACGCTCGACACCATCCGCGACGTCACCGGCAAGGACATCCGCGTCGTGCACGTCGTCGGCGGCGGATCGCAGAACCGACTGCTCTGCCAGCTCACCGCCGACCGCACCGGACTGCCCGTGCTCGCGGGCCCCGTCGAGGCGACCGCGCTGGGCAACGTCCTGGTGCAGGCGCGCGCCGCTGGACTCGCGGGGCTCGGAGGGGCTTCACTGGAGGCACTCCGCAGCACCGTCGCACGGACCGTCGAGCCCGTGCGGTACACACCCTCGGCGTCGTCGCGCGCCGATCCCGATCGAACCACCGTCAGGAGCACCGCATGACCACGACCGACGACCAGCACCGCGTCGACCCCGCGACCGGGGCCCCCGCTGCCTCGACCGGTCCCGCGTCCACCGCGCGTGCCCGGGTGAAGCGGCAGCTGCCGACCGTGCACGACCTCGCCCCGCTCATGCAGTTCAAGAAGCCGGACCTCAACGCGCGGCGCCGCCGCCTGGAGTCCGCCCTGACGATCTGGGACCTGCGGAAGATCGCCGCCCGCCGGACCCCGAAGGCCGCCTTCGACTACACCGAGGGTGCCGCCGAGGCCGAGATCTCCCTCGCCCGAGCCCGGCAGGCCTTCGAGGACATCGAGTTCACGCCCGCGATCCTCCGCGACGTCTCCTCGGTCGACACCTCGCGGCAGGTCCTCGGCGGGAACGTCGCGTACCCGTTCGGCATCGCGCCGACCGGCTTCACGCGGATGATGCAGACCGAGGGTGAGCGGGCCGGAGCCCGTGCGGCCGGTCGCGCCGGCATCCCGTTCTCGCTCTCCACGATGGGCACCACCGCGATCGAGGACGTCCGCGACGCGAACCCGCACGGCCGGAACTGGTTCCAGCTGTACATGTGGAAGGACCGCGAGAAGTCGATGGCGCTGGTCTCCCGCGCCGAGGCCGCCGGGTTCGACACGCTGCTCGTCACGGTTGACGTCCCCGTCGCCGGGGCACGTCTCCGTGACAAGCGGAACGGTTTCTCGATCCCGCCGCAGCTCGGCGCGAAGACGATCGTCAACGCGATCCCGCGGCCGTGGTGGTGGTTCGACTTCCTCACGACCGAGCCCCTGGCGTTCGCGTCGCTCGACCGCTGGTCCGGCACCGTCGGTGAACTGCTCGACCACATGTTCGACCCGACCGTCACCTACGAGGACCTCGCCTGGATCCGCGACCAGTGGAAGGGCAAGGTCGTCGTGAAGGGCGTGCAGTCCCTAGCGGACGCCAAGCGCCTGGCCGACCTCGGCGTCGACGGCATCACGCTGTCGAACCACGGCGGCCGGCAGCTCGACCGCGCGCCCGTCCCCTTCCACCTCCTGCCCCAGGTGGTGAAGGAGGTCGGGAACGACACCGAGGTGCACCTCGACACCGGCATCATGTCCGGCGCCGACATCGTCGCCGCGGTCGCCCTCGGTGCGAAGTTCACGATGGTCGGCCGTGCCTACCTGTACGGCCTGATGGCGGGCGGCGAAGCCGGGGTCGACCGGATGATCCAGATCCTGTCCGAGCAGATCGAGCGGACCATGCGGCTGCTCGGCGTCGCGACCCTCGACGAGCTCGAGCCGGGGCACGTCACCCAGCTCGCGCGGCTGACGCCGATCGCCCGGGGCTGAGGCGCGGTCCGCACTCGGCCGTTGCCGGGTGCGGGCTGGCCAGCACTCGATGCCCCACCGTCAGGAAGTCGAGCGCGTCCAGCTCGGCGGACAGGAGCATCCACATGTGAGTGGACATCCGTCAGTTCCCGGGTCTGCGTGCGTTCCGCGGAGCGTGAGCGCCCTGTCATCTGCCAGCCGATGACGTTTCCGGTTCCGGTTCCGGTTCCGGGTTCCATGCCCACCGCCCCGCTCCATGCCCTCTTCATGGTCGAGACAGCTTTCGGAGGCCGCTCAATCGTGGAGCGTTCGGCGCCCCCTCATCGGGCATCTTTGCGGAACACGTAAACGGGAATCCCCTGGTCAGTGGGGACACCGCCGAGTTGTCGTGTTTGTCGATGCTGGAACGTGTAGCGATGGACGACCGGCTATAGAGACGCCCGACGGGCCGCGTGCGGCACGGGATGCGGGGTGATGAGGCAGTGAGGGATCGCGGTCCCGCCGTGGCTCTCGAATCATCAGCGCAACTGGGTTGTCGGAGCAGCCGCCGCCTTTCGGCCGGGCCCAGCGTCACCTGCTTCGCGCGATTTCGGCTTAACCGTATAGGTCTTTCGTGGTCCTCCGCCAAGCGATGGGCCGTCTCGTGAATGACGACATCGAATCGTCAGCGCACGCGGCGATGCGGCTGACTAGTCAGGGTCGAAGCAGACTGGCGTCGTGCCGTGAGTCTCGGTCGCATAGAGTTCCGCTATGAACCCTGCCCAGCGGCTGCACGACACTCTCACGGATTGGAAGGAGCGGCACGGCGGAAATACATCTCGCGCGATCGCGCGCGATCTTGAGACGGCCGAGGGGATGCAGGCACAAATGCTCGCGCTCGATGACCTCCGCCTCGTTGCGGAGGGCCTCGATGAGCTAGAAGCCGCGAACGTGAGAGTCAGTGCATACCGCAGGAACCTGCCGCTGTGGACGCGCATAGTGTTGGCGTACCCGCACGGCTGGACGACTGCGATCGGCCGCGAGGAAGCGTACCCATCGGACGCGATCGACCACCTCGACACGCTGGCCGACCGTTGGGAGGACAGGCGGCCATCGCTATCAGACGACGGCAAACGACTCCTCCGTGAGGCGGTGGATACGGTCGAAGGGTTGTTGCAGGCGGACCCGTCGCTGTCACCTAAGCTCCGCGCATACATCAGCCGTCTCCTGCGAGAGATTCAAGCTGCCTTTGATGATGAGGTCCTCGACGAGCGCTTCGACTATGAGGACGCTGCTCAGCGCCTCTGGTTGTCTCTCTTTGCGGCTCAGGCTCAGTCGCATAAGAAGGACCTTTGGGCGGACGCCATGAAGCGGTTCTTCTTCGACGCCGGAGCCTCCGCCTTGGGCGCCGCGCCGCAAACGATCCTGGCGATCGCCAGCGCTTCCGGACACGCCTGAGGCTGACTGTTCGGGCGCCCGTTCTACCAGCTCCATCACAGCAGCGAACTAGTCACCCCAGAGGTCTGCTACATCATCGTAGTCATTCGCCTTGCGAGCTGCGGCGGCCAGACTGCCCGCTTCATCTGCCACTTCGGCTGCGCGCACAAGAGCGTTGATCTTGTCCAGATGCGCCACGGTCTCCGCCAACCGCTCGGATGGGAACGGTTCGCGGGGATTGAATCCCGCGTCCCGCAGCGTCGATACCAGCTTCCTCCGCTCAGGGGGGCCAAACAGCGCTACGAGGGACGACGTGACTGCGTATTCGTTCACGCCGAAGTTCAGCGCGTAGGTCCCACGCCATGGGGTTCCCGGTTTCGTGCGCACCTGTTCTGCAAGTTCTTCCGCTGCTGCTCGCAGCGAAGCTCGTAGCTCCTTCACGCCTTCCTTGCCAAGCGCCCGTGCCGTTTCCGGGCCGGTTCCCACCATGTCTCGCGTAAGCCGCTCGACCCTCGCCGGAAGCGCGGCCGCCAGCTCACCCAGTAGCTCGCGGCCGGCGCGGTGCTCAGCCTTCTTCGCCTCGTCGTACTCGCGTTCAGCGTCGTCCAGGGACTGTCGTGTTTCTGCACTCATGCTCGAAGCATAGGAAAGACGAGCGACATTCACTGTCAACTGGGTGGAGGACGGTCTCCAGGTGGGTTCGTTAGCCAATCCCCTATCGCCGCAAAGGCGACGGTGCAGCCCCGCGGTGGCACGAGCCTAGAACTGGGGCAGCGCATGATGCCACCGAAGCCCTAGGCTCCGATGGCACATCTAGCTTCGGTCCTTGGGAGTCAAATCGATGCTTGGACTCGTCTTCAGCCTCGTGACGCTCATGTTTAACCTGCTCGTGCAGTTGATGGCGCTGACCATGCGTTTCGGGTTTCTGCTCGTGCGTCTCGCCATCTGGGCCGTACCGGTGTTCGCTCGAATCACAGTTCTTGCAATCCGCGTTCTATGGGCATTCTTGCCGGTTGCCCTTGGGGCTGGAGCAGCTCTGTGCACGGCCGTGGCCAGCGTCACCGGCCTAGTCCTTCGCCGACTGCGACGTGGTCCACGAGACGTCAGATCATCATCCACACCGGGCGGAGACGCGTCCTGATGTTTTAGGTCGTCAACGACACAACCACCTGTGTGCGGCGCGGGGCGAGCTCCATCCGCTTCTCGCCCGAGACCGGGGCACCAGACGCTAGCGTGAGGGCGGCTGCGTCTCGCCGCAACTCGAAGGCGCTAGTCGCCGTCCCATAAGTCGATCGGCAGGCGGGCTCTTCCCCGGCGCCGGCCCGCTGGGTACCGTGGCCGCATGGACTGCTTCGCCACCGGTGACGCAGCAGCTGGGCATGAAGCAGCACGTCGGAGAGCGAATACTGATCGTGCCCGACAAGGGGTCCGTGGCGTGGTCCTCGGCGAAGCTAGGGCCGGGGCAGCGGCCTCGTCATCGCATCGGCCACGAGAGCAAGGGAACATGTCTGGAATGCCGACATACAGTTGTCGCGGTGACGACAGACAGTAGAGGCATGAACGACAACAACGCGTCACCCAAGGCCCCCTCAAGCTCCCTTGCCCGCACCTCTTTGGACCAGTGGCTGGTCATGTGGAACCGCGACGGTGCGCTCGCCCACAACATCTGTTCCACTGACTTCCGGATCCGCTTCGCCGTCACGGAACCCGACGGATCAACCCCTGCGGACGAAATCCGAACCGCTGAGGACTTTGCCCGTTACCTTGAGTGGTGGCGCGGACAGCATCCTGGCGCGGTGTTCACGAGCATCGCTTCCGCCATCGACGGTGATCATGGTCGATTGATTTGGGACATGGAAGCTGGCGACGTGCACGTGGGTGGTGTCGACGTCTTCGATTTCGACGAGGATGGGCGGGTTCGAAGGGTCTGGTCTGCCGGAGGTCAGCGCAGCATGCGGAGCTGAACCACCCGCGGCACATACCGGCATTTCGGGGAGGATTGACCATGAAGCGAGCCGAGCGGCAATATGCGCTCGTCGACATACTGCGGGGGGCGCATTCCCCCTGGTCCGCCGCTCGGCTCGCCCGCCACTTTGAAGTCTCACGGCGAACCATCGAACGAGATATCTCGGCACTGCAACTTGTCGGAGTACCGCTTTATGCCGACCGAGGAGCATCGGGCGGGTATTCGATCCTTCGCGACTATTCGCTTCCGCCCCTGAATCTGTCAGCTGGCGAGTCCCTCGCCGTGCTCGCTGGGCTAGGTCTACTAGAGTCATCGCCCTACCAGGCGGCCGCAATGAGGGCATCCGCGAAAATTCAGGCCGTTATGCGCGAAGAGCACCGCGGCCCTGTGCACGAAGCCCTCGGCATGATCCGCGTCATCGATGCCGTCGCCTCCCAAGACACCGCCCCCGTGTCGCTCGGGATACTGTCGGATGCAATTGCGGCACGCCGCGTGGTCCGACTCACCTATTTGGGTGAACACGCCGATGGTAGACCCGACTCGTCCAGCAGCACGGTCCGAGATGTCGAGACGATGGGCCTCCTCCGAGCAGGTGATTCGTGGCTCCTTGCGGGGTGGTGCCGTCTCCGCAATGCCGTTCGAGGATTTCGCATCGAGCGGATTACTGACCTCCAAATCCTCGATGAGATGCCCGTAACACGGGACCCGAACGCCTGGGACGACGACCTGGCTCGATGGCCGACCCGCCGTCTTGGATGACACCGTCTTATGTCATCATTTTGCGCATTCTGCTGACCTCCCCTAGGGCTGCAGTCGGACTTGGCGGCGTACGCCAGACCCGAACACGAATTAGGCGACAGCCGCATTTACCGAAGACATCTCGACGTCACTTTTGAAGTCGCGCGAGAGCGTAAATGAGGTCGTGCTCAATCGATGTGGGCCAAGGAAACAGTGGCGTCGCGCGGCGAAGTGTCGCTAGTCCGTGAAGACCGACCCACAGCGCGGCGGCATCGCTCCTCGGATCAGTACTTGACGACGAGCCCGCAACCGAAGCGGCGGCTATTGCATCGGCCAGGACGAGTAGAGCGTCCTGGCCGATGTTTCGCCGTTCCTCGCGTTCGATCAGTTCGCTGTCGTCGATGTTTGCCGCGTCCCAAGCTCCGCCGAAGAGAAGGCGGTATTGCTCGGGACGTTCCGGCAGCTTGACTCTTCGGGTTCCTGACGAATCCGCAGACGTCAACTCGATCCATTCCGTAAATGGCGCTTCTACGGCCTGCGTCGCCTCGTGAGCAGGCAGCGTCTACGGACTTCATCGTATGTACGTGGAGGCTCGTGTCGGTCTGCACAGGCCCCGCGTTCATCAACGCGGTCTCGACCGTCGAAAAGAGCACCCCCTGCATGAAGAAAATTATCGGCGATTTCCCGTTCGCCTTCACTGCCCAAGAGGACCTGGCCATTCAAGGGACCCTTAATGACGGGCTGACGCTGGAGAAAGGACGCACCCTCTTCCTTTATGGGCACCTCCGGGGCTCTCTCGTCATTAAGACCGGAGCGCGCCTCGTCCTCGCCGGGACCCTTGGTGCGTTCGTAGACCACAACGATGGCACTCTGTCCGTCGCTGGCGAGATTGCGACCCCGATAGAAACCATCCCCGGAATCGTGAACATCGCCGCCGGTACAGCCGTCACTATCGACACCGTTAGCCAGATTGTCAGCACTGAGGGGTATTTAAACCCCGTTGCCGGCGTCACGGACATCTCGCTAAGCCGCACCTCCACCCTCTCCTGGAGCCCGCAAGACACGACGTTCTCTCCGACGACCTCGCACGACTTCGTGGATCTATCCACGACCTTCTGGCCTCCTGCCGAAACGCCTAATACACCTGCATAGGCAATCCGTCTATCGGGACGTTCCACCCCCAACCCGGACGATCACACGGCGCGGATCGAGGGGGACTGTTGCGTGTACAGCAAGTGTCTCGGTAGCCGATGGCGGTTTCAAGGGGTCGTTGCAACGGGTGGTTGTTTCGGGTCCGAGAGTAGCTGTTCGAATGCTTCTGCAGGGCTGCGGTAGTCGAGGGTCTTGCGGGGGCGGCCGTTGAGTTCAGCAGTGACTTCGAGGAGCCGTTCCGGGCTGTGGACGCTGAGGTCGGTGGACTTCGGGAAGTACTGCCGGAGCAGCCCGTTGGTGTTCTCGTTCGAGCCACGCTGCCAGGGCTTGTGCGGGTCGCAGAAGTAGATCGCGAGGTCCGTGGCGAGAGTGATGTCTTTGTGTCGGGCAAGCTCGGTGCCCTGATCCCACGTCAACGACCGGCGCA
>NZ_SNVW01000003.1 GCF_004361695.1 Curtobacterium flaccumfaciens
ATTTCCCACACTTTCGGGTGTGGGGCTCGCGTCCACTTTGTGGTTCCCGACAGACGATCGGGAACATGAAACTGAATACCGCTACACCCGCATTCTTTGGGGTGTCAGCCGGGACAGCTTTCGGATCCGTTCGGGTCGAAGGTGTTCCGGTGGTCATAGCGAGAGGGAAACGCCCGGTCACATTCCGAACCCGGAAGCTAAGCCTCTCAGCGCCGATGGTACTGCAAGGGGGACCTTGTGGGAGAGTAGGACGCCGCCGGACTCAACGTGCAACACCAGGGAACCCCTGACCATCCGTGGTCAGGGGTTTTCTGCGTTTCGGGGCGCAAGCAGAGTGCTCGAGGCGGTTCTGCACAGCCTCGTGGTGGCCGGTGCACGGCCGGTAGGATCGACGAGTCATGACTGCGCCATTCACCACCGCCTCCGGCTCCGACGTCCGTGTCCGCTTCTGCCCGAGCCCGACGGGCACGCCGCACGTCGGACTCATCCGCACCGCCCTGTTCAACTGGGCGTACGCGCGCCACACCGGGGGCAAGCTCGTGTTCCGCATCGAGGACACCGACGCCGCTCGTGACAGCGAGGAGTCGTACGAGCAGATCCTCGACGCGCTGCGCTGGCTGCGGCTCGACTGGGACGAGGGCGTGGAGGCCGGGGGACCGCACGGCCCGTACCGGCAGTCCGAACGCGCGGACGTCTACGAGGACGTGATCGCGAAGCTCAAGGCCTCCGGGCACGTGTACGAGTCGTACGTCACCCCCGAGGAGATGGAGGCCCGCAACCGGGCCGCCGGCCGTGACCCGAAGCAGGGCTACGACAACCACGAGCGCGACCTCACCGAGGCGGAGCGTCAGGCCTTCCGCGACCAGGGGCGCGAGCCCGCGCTGCGGCTCCGAGTGCCCGACCGTGACCTGAGCTTCCAGGACCTCGTCCGTGGCGAGATCACGTTCAAGCAGGGCACGTTCCCGGACTTCGTCGTGGTGCGCCCGAACGGCAAGCCGCTCTACACGTTCACCAACCCGGTGGACGACGCCCTCATGCAGGTCACCCACGTGCTCCGCGGCGAGGACCTGCTGTCGTCGACGCCGCGGCAGATCGCCCTGTACGAGGCGCTGTACGAGGTCGGGATCACCGAGTACATCCCGGTCTTCGGGCACCTGCCCTACGTCATGGGCGAGGGCAACAAGAAGCTCTCGAAGCGCGACCCCGAGTCGAACCTGTTCCACCACCGTGCCGCCGGCATGATCCCCGAGGGCCTGGTGAACTACCTCGCGCTCCTCGGCTGGTCGATCGGTCCCGACCGCGACGTGTTCTCGATCACCGAGATGGTCGCGGCGTTCGACGTCACCGACGTCAACCCGAACCCGGCCCGCTTCGACCACAAGAAGGCCGAGGCGATCAACGGGGACCACATCCGGCTGCTCGACGCCGACGACTTCCGCGGGCGGCTCGTGCCGTACCTGTCCGACTTCGTGTCCGATCCGATCACGCCGGAGCAGCAGGCCGTCCTGACGAAGGCGGCGCCGCTCGTGCAGGAGCGCATGCAGCTCCTCGGCGAGGCACCGGCGATGCTCGGCTTCCTGTTCACCGCCGACGACGACCTCGTGGTCGAGGACGACGCGCTCGCGACGCTGAAGGCCGATGCCGGCGACGTGCTCCGGGCAGCGATCACGGCGCTCGAGCCGCTCGACGTCTGGACGACCGAGGCGATCGAGGGCGCGCTGCGCGAGGCACTCATCGACGGTCTCGGCCTGAAGCCCCGTCTGGCGTTCGGGCCCCTGCGTGTGGCCGTCTCCGGCCGTCGCATCAGCCCGCCGCTGTTCGAGTCGATGGAGATCCTCGGGAAGGACTCCACCGTCACCCGCCTCCGCCGCCTCGCGGACCGCTGACGGACCGCACGGTGGACGCTGCTCCCACTGCCGACCCCGGAGCGCCGGACGCCGGTGCACGGCTGACGGTCGACGTCGTCGTGATCGGTGCCGGCCCGGCGGGCCTCAGCGCCGCGCTCAACCTCGTGCGGGCACGGCGGACGGTCCTGCTCGTCGACTCGAACCGGCCGAGGAACGCGGCGACGCTCCGGTCGCACGGGTTCCTCACGCGAGACGGCGTCTCGCCGCTCGAGCTCCGGAAGCTCGGGCGCGCAGAGGTCGAGGGGTACGACGAGGCGACGGTCGTGCAGGCCGTCGTCGACCGGGTGACCCCGGACGGCGACCGCTGGCTCGTGCACGGATCCTGGCGCGGGGCCGAGGTCGAGGCATCCGCCCGGGCCGTGGTGCTCGCGACCGGGCTGCGCGAGGAGTTCCCCGCGCTGCCGACGCTCCGTGCGTTCTACGGCACCGCCGTGCACAGCTGCGTCGAGTGCGATGCGTACGAGAAGGCCGGTGAGCCGCTGGCGTTCATCTGCGAGACCGACGACGTCGTCGACCGCGCCCTCTTCATCGCCGCGTGGACCGACGACCTCATCGTGTACACCAACGGTGCCGACGTGCTCGACGACGCGGGCCGGGCGCGGCTCGCCGCCGAGGGCGTGCGTGTCGACGAGCGGCGCGTTGACGACCTCGAGGGGGACCGGTCCGGGATGACGGGCGTTCGCCTCGCAGACGGGCACGTGGAGCCGCGCACGGGCGGGTTCGTCCGCCCGCGCTGGTCCGCCGACCTCGACTGGGTCGACGCCGACCTCGTGCGCGACGCCGAGGGCCTGGTGGTCGTCGACCGCTCGGGCCGGACCGCGGTCGACGGGCTGTACGCGGTGGGTGACGTGACGCCGCCCGGGCCGGAGCAGCTCATCGTCGCCGCCGGTCACGGAGCCGTCACGGCGGCCGCGGTGCACCGAGACCTCGTGGGTGGTCTCACGGACTCTCGGGATGCTGTACAGTAGTTGATCGTGCCCCGGGCAACCGGGACCGAAGGCCTCCGGGCCTTTGGGGTATGGTGTAATTGGCAACACAGCGGTTTCTGGTACCGTCGTTCTTGGTTCGAGTCCAGGTACCCCAGCACTCAGAGAACAAGCCCCCGGGATCCCCGGGGGCTTGTTCCGTTTCCAGCCTCGTTCTCGTTCACTTCCGTCGCAGTCGGGCCCAGCACGACACGCCGACGGCGCCGATCAGGACCAGCGCCGCCGATCCGGATCAGGAACGCGCGCGGCTCTGCCGGTACGCCACGACCCAGTCGACCTGCACGTGCCCGGACGCGTTCGTCGGGACCTCGTCGTCGTGGATGATCGTCTCCGCCTGCAGGGTGACCCGCATCGGGGTGGTCGGGACCGCGCCGGTGACCGTGTCGAGCAGCTCGTCGTCCCAGAAGAAGCGCACGGCGTCGGCGGTCCACTCCACGGTCGCGACGTGCCAGTCCGTCTGCCCGCCCGGGACGACCGGCGGGTCCTCCGGCAGGAACGTCATCGCCTCGGTGTCGGGGTCGTAGCTACCGGGGATGGCCGACACCGGCCGGACGTCACCGGACAGGTCGCCCTCGGGCCAGTCGATCTCGCCCTCGTTCCAGTCGCCGGACAGCGGCCAGAGGATCATCACGAACTTGTAGCCGGGTACTTCGTCCGCGCGGTAGCGGATCGACACCCGCTGGTGCGTGTACGCGCGGTAGCCAGCCGGCAGCACCGTGGCGACGAGGGGCTGCGACCCGCTGCTCCGCAGGTGGAAGTCGAGCACCGAATCGTGCACGGAGACCACCTGGTCCGGCGCGTAGAGGCCCTTGCCCGAGGTGTCCCGCATGCCGCTGTACTCCGCCATCCGCGGGTAGACGGCGAGCAGCTCGCCGAGTCCGGCGTCGAGGTCGAAGTCCTGCGCGAGGTAGGGGACCCACCGGGTGCCGGCGGACTCGAGGGCACCCGTCGGCATCGCCTCGGCCCGCGCGTTCGACCCGCCGGAGCGCATGGGGAGCACCACCGACGCGGTCCCGGCGACGGCCGCCACCCCGAGGACGCCGGCGATGGTCGCGCCGCTCCGGATGAACGACCGTCGGGTCGTCATCCGGTGGCGCGCCCCCGGCTCATGCTGCATCGTTCACCTCGTAGATCCGGACACCGTCGCGGTCGTACCGGAGCGTCGACTCGGCGGCCACGGACCGCTCGATGGCGTCGATCTGCTCCGCGGTGAGGGTGCCCCGGGTGACCGCGTCCGCGCGCTGGGTCGCGGAGAACACGAGCCAGGCGTCGCCGCCGAAGTCGCGGTCCTGCAGCACGCCGGTGAGGTCCTTCGCGGTCATCCCCTTCGGGAACCACGCGGCCTCGCTCTGCAGCGAGTCGACCTGGCCCCAGTGCCGGAGGTAGTTCTCGTAGTTCCCGCCGATGATCGACGGGAAGCTGCCCACCGTGGTGAGGCTGTCGTCGGCGGCGAACCGGCCGTCGAGCCAGCGGGCCGCGGCGACGTCGGACGGAGCCGTCTGGTTCGCCTGCTCGGTCTGGAAGGTCGCCCCGACGAAGAGTCCGGTGGTGACGGTCAGCACGAGGGCCATGGCCGCGAGGCGGAGACGGCGTCCGTGGAACGCGTGCACGGCGGCGATCGCGAGGAACGGCGCCGAGAACAGGATGACGCGGAACTTCGCCTCACCGCCGTAGCTCTGCCCGAGCACGAGCACGATCGGGCACGCCGCGAGCCACAGGATGACGAGCGCACGCCGTGCATGCCCGGCCCGGACCATGCGCACGAGACCGACGAGCGCGCAGACGGCCACGAGTGCCGTGATCGCCAGGACGGCCCGGCTCTGCAGGGTCGTGGCGATCGACGGGATCGCGATCGAGGTCGAGGCGGCGGTCACGTTGCTCACCGGGTCGAAGCCGGTGATGAGCCCGAAGTGCTCCTGGATGTAGTCCAGGTTCGGGACGAGGTACAGCAGCGGCAGCAGCGTCAGCGGGACCGCCAGCCACCAGGGCCGCAGGAAGCCGAGGACGAGCAGCGGCACGAACGCGGCGATGACGACGAACGGCGTGAGCTGGTGCGACGCGGTGATCACGAACTGCATCAGGACGACGAGGACCGCGGCCGAGACGACCGCCGTGCGGGTGCGCGGCGCGATCGTGGCGGCGACGGGACCCCGGCGTGCGCGGAACACCCTGCCGGTCACCGTCGCGGCCCACCGGCCGACCGCGTTCGGCGTGCCGCGCAGGACGGTCAGCGCGACCAGGACGGCCGCGAGGAACAGGAAGAAGGCGAAGGCCTGGGGGGAGTAGTAGTCCTGCCCGACCCAGTTCGCCGCGCTGAACAGGACCGCGGCGACGACCGCCCAGCGGCCGGTCGCACCGAGCGCCCGGGCGATGCCGAGGACGAGTGCGCCGCCGGCGAGGGCGAACGCGAGCTCGGTCCAGCGCACCGGGTCGGCTGCGTCGAGGTGACCGGTCGCGGCGCCGAGGAACGCGCTGAACCCGAAGAAGCCCGGCCACCGGTTGTAGATGTCGATCGAGGGGTCGACCGAGCCGTGCTGCAGGATGTACGCCGTCACCGCGATGTGCTTGAACACCCACGGCGGACGCGGCTCCGCGGCGACCAGGTTCGTCGTGCCGTACATGACGAGCACGAGCAGACCCGACGACACCGCGCGGATGACCACGTGGTGGCGACGGTCGACCAGCGTGACGAGGGCCACGACGAACACCATGCCGGCACCCGCCCACCAGATCGCGGGCAGGGCGGTCAGCAGCCCCCACTCGCCGAGGGCCGTCGAGTCGGTCTGCGCGACCCCGACCGCCCAGAGCGCGAGGCCGGTGACGAGCACACCCGACGCGGCGACGGTGCGGACGAGCACCGCGGTCGGCAGGACCGCCCGCACCCGGACCGGACGCCGTCCGACGCGGGCGGTCTGGACGCCCTGGCCGAGCGACACCCACCCGGCGACGAGCAGCAGGAGGCCGGCGGCGGGCAGCGGGACCCACTGCTGCGTCCACAGCATCGCGAGGCCGACGGCCGCGTCGATCGCGGCACTGGCGGCGACGACGAGCGCGGCGCGACCGATCGGTTCACGGAGACCGAGGAGCCGGACGACGGGCAGGCCGGGCACGACCAGGAGCGCGACGAGGACGACGACCGTCCGGAGCGGGCCGGACGCGTCGGCCGCGATGAGGGCGGCACCGGCGAAGCCGAGTCCCGCGGCGACGAGGGACGGCAGCGGCGACGTCGGCAGCGCACGGGAACCGTGGCGGAGCGACATCCTGGTGGGGGTCGTGGTGGCGGTCAAGGTACGACCACCGCGATCGGCTGACGCATCGAGCGTCCCTTCGGGTCGGGGCCGAACAGTGGCGGCGGCCTGCGGATGTTCCGGACGATAGCCGCGGCGGTCGGGGCCGCGGGAGGCCGTCCCCCGGGAAGTGCGGAGGCCCTGCGGCATTGCGGGTTCACGCACGCGTCGGAGCCCCCGTGCGGGCGAAACCGCACCGTTCCCGATGCTCGTTGACGCCCGCCGCGTCCCCGGCGACGGTGGAGTCGCCGGCCCCGCCCGTGCACGTCCCCGACACGAGACAGGCTCTCCCCATGACCGACACCATCCCGCGCTCACGCACGCCCCGCGTGGTGCTCGAACGACCCATGTCGAGCACCGAGGCCCCGACCTGGAGCGGTGCCGTCTGGGTCGGCGCGATCGACCTCGCGGACGTCCCCGGCGACGACGCGGGCACGATCGGCCTGCGCGACGCTGCCGGACACCGAGCGGCCCGGCTCCTCGTGCGTGACGGCGTCGCGCCCCTCGGCTTCGTCGACCTGCCGGTGACGGGCGAGACCGTCGCGGTCGACGCCCTCCGTGCCGCGGTCGCCGCGCTCCCGCCGGTGCCGCAGCCGCCGGTGCCGGTCCGGCTGCCGAGCACGAGCGTCGTCCTGTGCACCCGCGACCGCGCCGACCAGCTCCGCGGAGCCCTCGACTCGCTGCTCGCCCTGGACCACCCGGACTTCGAGGTCGTCATCGTCGACAACGCCCCGTCCGACGACGCCACCCGCGAGCTGGTCGCCGCCCTGACCGACCCGCGGGTGCGGTACGTCCGCGAACCCGTCCCCGGCCTCTCGAGCGCCCGCAACGCCGGCGTGCGCGCAGCACACCACGGCATCGTGGCGTTCACCGACGACGACGTCGTGGTCGACCGGTCGTGGCTCCGTGCCGTGGCGTCCGGGTTCTCCCGCGGCGACGACGTCCTGTGCGTCAGCGGGCTCGTCGCGAGCGGGGAACTCCGCACGCCCACGCAGCGCTGGTTCGACGAGCGCGTGACGTGGTCACGGAACCTCGTCCCCCGCATGCACCGGCTCTCGGCTCCGCCCGCCGACCGCCCGCTCTTCCCGTTCGCCGTCGGCGACTACGGCACCGGGGCGAACTTCGCCATGCGCCGCTCGGCCATCCTCGAGCTCGGGGGCTTCGACGAGGCCCTCGGCGTCGGGACCGTCACCGGCGGGGGCGAGGACATCGACATGTTCTCCCGCGTGGTGCTCTCCGGCGGTGCCCTCGCCGTGGAGCCCGCGGCGCTCGTCTGGCACCGGCACCGCGCGGACCTCGAGGCGCTCCGGGTCCAGGCGCGCGGCTACGGCACGGGCCTCGGCGCGTGGCTCACCAAGATCGCGCTGCGGCCGCGCACCCTCGGCATGGCGCTGCAGCGCGCCCCGCGGGCCGTCCGCCACCTCGTCGTCGGCTCCGCCACCGAGACCGCGCCAGTGGACACCGCACCCGCACCGGTGGCCGACGCGCCCCTCGACGACGCCGCGTTCCTCCGCGAGGTCGGGCGGATGCGGTGGATCGAGCTCTGGTCCGTCGGCCGCGGAGTCGTCCGCTACGGGCGCTCACGACGGACGGTCCGCGTCCGGCAACGCTCAGCGGACCAGTAGCAGCGTCATCGCCGCAGCACAGCAGATCGCGAGGATGCGCCAAACCGCAGCTTCCCCGCACCCCGGCCACACCGGCCTCGATCGCACGCGGTCCCTCCGCGTACGGTCCTCGAAAACGCGCGCCGCCGGCACGCACGACCCAGGGGAGTCCCGATGCAGACAGGCCCGACAGTGCACCACCGGACGACCGAACCGGTGATCCCGCCCGCCGACGACGACTCGGTCGTCGATCGCTGGGCACGGGTCGTCGCCGCGGTGCCGGAGGCCCCGGCGCTCGCCGGAGCCGGGACCGCACGGACCTTCCGCGAGACGGACCGGACGGTCCGCTCGCTCGCCCGCGTGCTCGGCGAGGTGCTCCGCCCCGACGACCGGTCGGGCGCCGGGGTCGGACCCGAGCGGACCGGCGCGTCCGTCCCGGTGGGGATCATGGCCGGGCACACCACGGAGACCGTGGTCGGCATGCTCGCGCTCTTCGCCGCGGGCCGCACGGTCGTCGTGCTCGACGACCACCTGCCGGAGGCTCGCCTGCAGCACGTGGTGTCGCTGGCGGGGATCACCGAGGTCCTCGCCGACGCGGCGCGGACGGACCTCGCGGCGGCCGTCATGCGCACGGCCGGCACCGCCGGCACCGTCCACCACCTCGACACCCTGATCGACGCGGCGACGGACACGGACACGGACGCGGCCACGGCCACGACCACGCCGACGAACGCCGGCACACCGACGAACGCCGGCACGGCGGCTGACAGCGCCACCGCGACACGACGCCCCGGCGGCGCCGACCCGGCGGCGATCGTCTTCACCTCGGGGTCGACCGGCCTGCCGAAGGGCGTCGCGATGACGCACCGGCAGCTCCTCCGGAACGTCGAGCAGAGCGCCGTGAGCGCCGCCTACCGCCCCGGCGACCTGGTCGGCGTCGTCCTGCCCCTCTCCTTCGCCGCCGGCATCCTGACCACGCTCGACAGCATGCTCAGCGGTGCCGCGGCGGTCCTGCTGGACGCCCGTGACCTCGGCACCGAACGGCTCCTCGAGGGCATGGACACCGAGCACGTCACGGCCGTCGTGTGCACCCCGCACCTCCTGCGGTCGATCGTCTCGACGGTGAGCGACCACGGCCTGGCGACGGTGGACCCGCGTCGGACCGCGCGCGACGACGTGCGGCACCCGGCACTCGCACGCCTCCGCTTCGTGATGACGGTCGGTGAGCCGATCACCGGCACCGACGTGCACGCGGCCCGCCCGGTCCTCGGCGACCGGACGGTGCTGTGGAACGGCTTCGGGTCGAGCGAGATGGGTGCGGTCTCGTACTTCCCCGTCGGACCCGACGACGACGTCCCGACGGGCGTGGTGCCCGCCGGGTACACGCCTCCGGGCAAGACCGCCCGCGTCCTCCGCGAGGACGGATCCGCCGCCGCCGCGGGGGAGACCGGCCAGCTCGTCGTCGTCTCCGACGGCATGACCGCCGGCTACTGGGGTGCGCCCGAGAAGACGCAGGAGCACCTCGGCGTCGACGAGGACGGCACGCCGCTCTGGCGGCAGGGCGACCTCGCACGCCTCGAGGCGGACGGCTGCCTCGTCCTGCTCGGTCGCGACGACGACGCCGTGAAGGTGCGCGGCTACCTCGTGGAACCGAGCGAGGTGGAGGCAGCGCTCCGCGCCGTCGAGGACGTGCACGACGTCGTCGTGACCGCGCTCGTCGAACCGCCCGCCGTCACCCGGCTCGTCGCCTACGTCGTCGGCCGTCCCGGTCGACGCACCCCGGCGCCCGCGGCGCTGCGGCGTGCACTGCGCGAACGACTGCCCGAGTACATGGTGCCGGCGGCGATCGTCCCGATGCCCGAGCTGCCCCGCAACGAGCGCGGCAAGGTGGACCGGGCGAAGCTGCCGGGCGCCCCGTCGCTCGAGGTCGAGATGGTCGAGGGCGAGTACGACCAGTGGGAGCTCGTCGTCGGGCAGATCTGGGCCGAGGTGCTCGGACTCCGCGGCGTGCACCTCGACGAGGACTTCACGGCGCTCGGCGGCGACTCGCTGTCGGCCGAGGAGATGCTCGCGATCGTGCAGGCTCGGCTCGGCGTGGACCTCCGTGCCTCCGAGCTCCTCGAACAGCCCACCCTGCGCGCCTTCGCCCGCCGGGTGCGGGTCGGCGCGAAGTCGCTCCCGAGCCACCCCGACGTGGTGAAGGTCTCCGAGGCGCGGCAACCCGGACGACCGCCGGTGTTCTGCCTGAGCGGTGCCGGTGCCCTCGGCCTGACGTTCCTGCCGCTCTCCCGCTACCTGCCGGAGCACGACGTGTACGCGTTCCAGCAGCACGGCCTCGAGCGACGGGCCGTCCCGGACTGGAGCATCCAGCGGACGGCGCGGCGCACGGTCGAGCTCATGCGGATCGTGCAGCCCCGCGGCCCGTACCTGCTCGTCGGGCACTCCCTCGGGGGCCTCGTCGCACTCGAGGTCGCGAAGCTCCTGACCGAGGGCGGCGAACACGTCGAACACGTCGCGATCCTCGACACCTACCTGCCGCGGAGCAGCGCCGAACAGGCGCAGCTGCACTTCGGCCGGATGGAGCCGACCCCGATCCGGAACCCCGCGCTCCGAGCCGTCAAGCACGGCCTCGACCGGATGGCCAAGCGGATCCTGCCGGCCGGCGTCCCCGTCGGCGAGGAGTTCGCGAAGCGGGTCCGCGCGTACGGCGCCGGTGTGCTCCGCTACGGCGGGCAGAAGGACTTCGACGCGCTCTTCGACCAGGCGAGCATCGTCACGCGCCGCCACACGCCCACGCCCTACGCCGGGGCCGCCACGTTCGTGCTCGCGGACGGCAACCCCGACGTCGACGGCTGGGGCGACGTGCTCCGCGGGACGACCGCGACCGTGCGGATCGAGAGCGAGCACAGCTCGCTGCTCCGCGAACCCCACGTGGCCGAGCTGGCCGCCGCCCTCCGGACCGCCTTCACGACGGACCGACCGGGTTCCTGACCCGACCACAGGGCTCCCTGGAGGCGCGTGGCGACCCCGCCACGCGCCTCCAGTCCGTCCGACACCCCGACACACCCGTGCGGTGCGGCTTGCGGGTTCCCGTATCCCCGGTGGGGGGTCCGCAACCAGTGGCCGACCGCATTGACCAGCTTCGTCCCCCGGACGATGGTGGTCACAGCCCAGCGAACGGTGTTCCCCCGTTCCGTCGCCCACCCAGCGCCGGGGCCACCACGAGACCACTCCCGCATGCAGCCTGAACCCGACAGGAGCACCATGTCCGCCAGCACAGCCCGGCCCCGAGACCCCCGCGTCTCGGTCGTCATCCCCGCGAGGAACGAGGCCCGAAACCTCGAGATCATCCTCCCGATGCTCCCGCCCGTGTACGAGGTCATCCTCGTCGACGGCAACTCGGTGGACGACACCATCGCGACGGCGCAGCGCCTGATGCCGACGATCAAGGTCGTGCAGCAGACCCGCAAGGGCAAGGGCAACGCGCTCGCCTGCGGCTTCGAGGCCGTCACCGGCGACGTCGTCGTCATGTTCGACGCGGACTGCTCCGCGGACGCCGCCGAGATCCCGCGCTTCGTGCAGGCACTCGTCGACGGTGCGGACGTCGCCAAGGGCTCGCGGTACGCACCCGGCGGCGGCAGCGACGACATCACGATCATCCGTGGCCTCGGCAACAAGGGGCTCAACATGGTCTCGAACCTGCTGCTCCGCGCGAAGTACACCGACCTCTGCTACGGGTACAACGCCTTCTGGGCGGACACCCTGCCGACGATCGGCCTGCTGTCCTCGACGCTCCCGCAGCCGTCGGACGGTTCGATGCGATGGGGCGACGGGTTCGAGATCGAGACCATCCTGACCTGCCGCTGGTCCGCCGCGGAGTTCGCGATCACCGAGGTGCCGAGCCACGAGAAGCTCCGCGTGCACGGCACCAGCAACCTCAACGCGGTCAGCGACGGCATCCGCGTCCTGAAGTCGATCATGCACGAGCGTCGCCGCGCCCGCGAGGCGAAGGCCCGCATGCGCCTCATGCCGACCCCGGTCCAGGGCCTCGTCGTCCCGGCCGCCGTCCCGGCGATGGACGAGGAAGCGGCGTGAGCCTCCCGACGGTCGCCGTCGTCATCTGCGCGTACACGCAGCAGCGCTGGGGCGACCTGCAGGACTCGGTCGAGTCGGCGAAGCGCCAGCCGGCCGCGACCGAGGTGATCGTCGTGATCGACCACGAACCCGAGCTGTTCCGCCGTGCCGCGGCGCGGTGGCCGGAGCTCCGGGTCGTGGAGAACGCCGAGGACCGTGGGCTCTCCGGCGCCCGCAACACCGGTGTGGCCCTGACGGACGCCGACGTCGTCGCGTTCCTCGACGACGACGCCACCGCCGACCCGGACTGGCTCGTGCACCTCGTCGACGCGCTCGAGGAACCCGACGTCGTCGGCGTCGGCGGCCGTGCGACCCCGTCGTGGCCGACCGCGACCGGCGCCGGCCCGTACCCCGACGAGCTCCTCTGGATCGTCGGCTGCAGCTACGCCGGCCTGCCCACCGAGTCCGCCGACGTCCGGAACGTGATCGGCTCGAGCATGGCGTTCCACCGTGACGTCGTCCTCGCCGCCGGCGGGTTCCGGTCCGGCATCGGTCGGGTCGGCAACCACCCGCTCGGCTGCGAGGAGACCGAGCTGTGCATCCGCATCGCCCGGATCCGTCCCGGCGCCCGGATCCGCTTCGAGCCGCGCTCGAACGTCTCGCACCGGGTGTCCCCGGACCGCGTGACGATGCGGTACCTGCGGCGACGGAGCTACTACGAGGGCATCTCGAAGGCCGTCCTCAGCCGTCGGGTCGGGGCCCGCGACTCGCTCTCCAGCGAGTCGACGTACCTCACCCGCGTGCTCCCCGGCGCGGTGCTCCGCGAGCTCGGCGCCATCGGCCGCGGCGGGGGACTGCGCGCCCTGGCGATCGTGACCTCCGCCGTCTCCACCGTCCTCGGCTACGGCGTCGGACGCGTGTTCGGCACCGTCGTCGTCCGGGCTCCGGCGCCGGCTCCGGCGCCCGTGCAGCTGCCCGTCGCAGCACCCTGACGCGGATCCTCCCGCGTCGACCACCACCCGCACACCCACGCACAAGAAGAACGACATGCAGCGAGACACCCCGACCCCGAGTTCCACCCTCCGACGACGTTGGCGGGTGGCACTCGCGGTCGCGGCAGCGGTCGTCATGGGCGGGACGGTGTCCGCACCGAGCCTCCTCGCCCAGTCGAGTGCGGGGGCGGCGACCACGGCCGACTGCAGCGCCGGCAAGGTCCTGACGGTGGTCGCGCACGCCGACGACGACCTGCTGTTCGAGGGGACCGAGCTCCGGAAGGACATCTCATCGGGCCAGTGCGTCCGCTCGGTGATCGTCACCGCGGGCGACGCCGGCAAGAACGCCACGTACTGGAAGGGCCGGCAGACCGGCCTCGAGGCCGCGTACGCGAACCTCGCCGGCGTGACGAACGCCTGGACCTCGTCGTCGGTCAGCGCCGGTGGCAAGACCGTGGTCACCCGGACGCTCACGGCGGCGCCGCGGCTGAGCCTGGTGTACCTGCAGCTGCCGGACGGCAACATCGACGGGTCCGGGTTCGCCGCCACGCGGTACCAGAGCCTGCAGAAGCTGTACCAGGGCTCGATCACGAGCATGAACACCGTGTCGGGCGCGAACTACGCCACCACGTACACCCTCGCGCAGCTCAAGGCGACGCTGCTCGCGCTGATGAACGGGTACGCCCCGCAGGCCGTGCACACGCTCGACCACGTCGGCACCTACGGCGACGGGGACCACAGCGACCACCACACGGTCGCCTACCTGACCCAGGCGGCGCAGCAGCAGCTCACCTCGGCGAGCACGCTGACCGGCTACATGGGGTACCCGATCGCGGACCGCCCGTCGAACCTCACCGCCGCGCAGACCCAGGCGAAGGGCAACACGTTCTTCGTCTACGCCGCCCACGACGCCGAGACGTGCGCGTCCGTCGCGTCGTGCTCGTCGCGCCCCGAGGGCTCGTGGCTCAGCCGCGAGTACACCGTCGGGCCGCAGCAGCCGACCGATCCCGGAACCGGGAGCGGCACGGTGGGTGCGGACGTCACCTCCGGTGCGGCCGTCACCGCGAGCAGCGAGAACCCGGCTGACGGGCAGACCGCGGTGAAGGCCGTCGACGGCGTGGCCAGCGGCTACCCCGACGCGCCGACCGCCGAGTGGGCGACCCGCGGCGGCGGGACCGGCTCGTGGCTCCAACTCACCTGGTCGAGCCCGGTCACGCTCGGCGCGATCGACCTCGCCGATCGGCCGAACGCCGACGACCGGATCACCGCCGGAACGCTCACGTTCTCCGACGGCACCACCGTCGCCGTGCCGTCGCTCGACAACGGCGGCGCGTTCACCCGCGTGGCGTTCTCGTCACGGCAGGTCACCTCGGTGCGGCTCACCGTGACCGGTGTGAGCTCGACGACACGGAACGTCGGACTGGCGGAGATCCGGGCGTTCGCGCCGGGGACGTCCACCCCCACGCCGACGCCGACGCCGACGCCGACGCCCACGCCGACCCCGACCCCGACGCCCACGCCGACCCCGACGCCGACGCCGACACCGGGTGGGACCGACGTCACCGGATCGGCGACGGCCACCGCGGCCTGGGACGACCCCTCCACCGGGCAGACCGCCGCGAAGGCGATCGACGGCGTCGTCAGCGGCTACCCCGCGAACCCCTCGGCCGAGTGGGTGGCCCCGTGGGGCACGACCGGCGTCTGGCTGCAGCTCGACTGGACGTCCGCGAAGTCCCTGGGCCGCATCGTCCTCTCCGACCGTCCGAACACCGACGACCAGGTGACGAGCGGGACGCTGACGTTCTCCGACGGCAGCCAGGTGCAGGTTGGGACCCTCCCGAACGACGCGACGCCGACGACCGTGACGTTCGCCTCGCGGAACGTCACCTGGGTCCGGTTCACGGTCACCGGGGTGTCGGCCAGCACCCGGAACGCCGGGCTGGCCGAGATGCGGGCGTACACGGGCTGATCGAGCCGGGCCGGCGGTGGACGACCCCCCTGACGGACGGGAGGCGCGGTGCCAGCTGGCACCGCGCCTCCCGTCCGTCGTGGCGTCACCGCACGGCGATCGCCGGGTGACGCGCGCGCGTCCGGTCCGGGCGATCCGCCGGATCGGCGCCGGCGGGCCGCATCCGTCCGCGCGGATGGCGGATCCGGACCGATGAGACAGACAGACGGACGGACGGACGGACGGACGGACGGACGGACGGACGGACGGACGGACCGACGGTGCCGGCTAGCGGCGTGCGTGCTCGAGCAGGGCGCGGACGAGACCGCTGACGTGCGGCCCGCGGCCGTAGCGGTCGCGCACCCAGGCGCGGCACCGGTCGCCGAGGGAGGGGTCGTGGTCGAGACGGTCGAGCGTGTCGAGCACCGTGGTGGCCAGCGCGTCGGCGTCCGTCGGGTCGACGGTGGACGACGCCCACTCGCCGGAGAGGATCTCGCCGGTGCCGCCGCCGGCGGCGGCCACGACCGGTCGTCCGGTCGACATCGCCTCGACGACGACCCGGCCGAAGCCCTCCGGTTCGATGGAGGGGGCGACGACCATGTCGGCGGCGTGCAGGAGCGGGATGACGTCGTCGCGCTCGGGGAGGACCACCACGGAGCCGGCGGGGAGCGCTGCCACGGCGCGGCGGAGCTCCTCGGCGTCGGCCGGTGCGACCGCACCGGCCAGGACGAGCACCGGGGGGCGTCGTGTGTCGGCCGCCGGGTCCGCGTCGACCGGCCCGCGTGCGGGCGTGAGCGCTGGGGTGCGGGTGTGGACGGCTCGGAGGAGCGCGGCGGCGTGCTCGCGTTCGGCGTCCTGCTCGAGGACGATCCGCCACGCGTCGAGCAGGGCGAACACCCCCTTGGAGTGGGAGAGGCGCCCGTAGTACAGGACGACGCGGGCGTCGTCGTCGAGCCCGAGGGTGCGGCGTGCGCGCTGGGTCGTGGCCGGTGACGCCGCGGGGAAGAGCGCGGTGTCGACGCCGTTCGGGACGACGGTGATCCGGTCGGCGGGGATGCCGACGGCGGCCCAGGCACGCGCCATCGCGTGGGAGACCGCGAGGTAGTGCGTCCGGCCGCCGGCGATCGCACCGAGGCGGCGGTAGTTCGGCGCGTGGTGCAGGTGCACGACGAGCGGGACGCCCGACACCACGGAGGCGACGCGCCCCCAGGGCAGGTGCTCCGGGCGGTTGAGCCAGATCACGTCGAGGTGCGACCCGCGCAGGCGGAGTCCGTCACGGACGAACCGGGTGGCGTCGCGCAGCGCGCTGCCGACGCCGAACGCGCGGTCGCCGGTCTGGTGCAGGGGGACGGCGAGCCGGTCGTACTCGGCGCTGCCGGGCGACGTCTCGACGGGCCGCGTCTCGACGGGCCGCGTCGTGCCCGCGGGCAGCGGTGCGTCCGTGGGTCGAGTCGTGTCCGTTCGCCGAGACGGTTCCCCGTGCCAGACCTCGACCTCGTGGCCGGCGCGGAGGAGTTCGCGGGTGTCCTCGAGGACGCAGCGCTCGACGCCCCCGGTGAGGGCGAGGTCGTTCGTGACGACGCCGATCCGGAGCCCGCGGTGTTGTGTCTGCCGGGTCACGCCGTGCCTCCCCGGGCGATCCGGAGCCGGCGGACGAACCAGGGCAGGCAGCCGACGACGCCGACGATCCGGACGACGTTCCACACCGTGTCCTGCGGGACCAACACCGAGGCGCCGGCCACGAGCACGACGGCCACGAGGACGAGGACGGTGCGGGCCCGTGGGCCGCGCCACTCGCGGTGGTCCGGCAGCGAGCGCTGCTGCAGGGCGGCGAGCACCGCGTAGGCGAACACCGTGGAGACCGCGGCGCCGAGGATGCCGAGCAGGGGGACGAGCAGGATGTTCGCACCGATGTTCACGGCACCGGCGATCGCGGCGATCACACCGACGGCGACCCCGCGACGCTCGACGAGCAGGAGCCGACCGGTGGCACCGCTCGCGATGACCGGGAACGCCGTGAGCGCCACCACGAAGACCACCACGGTGAGCTCGTGGACCCGGTACGAGGCGGGGGCGAGGATCGGCAGCGCGACCGGGGAGACCAGGGTCACGGCGAGCAGCACGGGGGCGAGCAGCAGGTACAGCTGGTCGCGGGCGTGCAGGGCGAGGCGGCGTCGGGCGACGGCGTCACGGAGAGCCGCGAAGTGCGGTGCCCAGGCCTGGTTCGTGAACGTCAGCAGGAGGATCACGGCGGACCCGACGACGTAGGCGATCTGGTAGCGGGCGACCTCGTCCGGGCCGAGCATCCGCTGCACGATGATGCGGTCGCCGGCGTTCAGCACGAAGTAGGACAGGTTGCCGAGCGCGATCGGGATCCCGAGCTTGAACGCGCGGACGGCGGTGCGGCGGTCGAACAGGCCGGCGAGCCGGGGGCGCGTCGCCGCGAAGCCGATGACCATCGCCGCGGCCTGTGCGAACACGCCGCCCCACGCGTACGTGGTGGCGTCGGCGTGCACGAACGTCAGCAGGCCGAGGCCGATGATCGAGCCGCCCACCGAGGACAGCAGGCTCGTGACCGCGAAGACGCGGATGCGGTCCTGCGCGACGAGGATCGCGAGGGACAGCTGGACGACGGCGGCGGGGAAGATCCAGAGCACGGCGACGAGCAGGATCGGGTGCTCGCCGACGAAGCCGGCCGCGTCGCCCCAGAGCGGGATCGTGGCGAGGGCGACGGCGGTGACGACGGCGGCGAGGACGATGCCGACCGCGATGAGGCCGCGGGCCTTCCGGTCGTCGCCGTCCTCGGCGCGCTGCAGGACCGACGCCTGGTCGAGTCCGGCGACGGCGAGCACGACGAGCGCCTGGTACAGGGCGATCGCGGACGCGAGCAGGCCGAACTCCGTCAGCGGCATGAGGTGCGCCAGGACGGGGGAGATGAGCGAGCTGACGACGAGCTGCATCGACCAGACGACGACGTACAGCAGGCCGCGCCCGAACAGGACCGAGGCGCCCTTCTGCACGGCGGTGCTGCCGGTGTCCGGCACGGTGTGGGCGGCTGCCTCGACCGCGGCGGCGGCCTCGCCGGCCTCCACCGCTGCGGTGGCGTCGGTGCTGGCGGTCGCAGCACTCGCGGTCGCGGCGGCGGCCTCGGCGGCGTGCCGGGCCTCGCGGCGGGTCTGGGGAACGGTCACGAGACGCCGACCTCCGGGGTGTGCGCGTGCGGCCGGAGCTCGAACGCCTGGTCGACCAGGTCGAGCAGGTCCGAGCTCGTCGCCGTCGAGAACTTGCGGGCGAAGAGGTGCGGGATGGCGGTCGGGTCCGTGGTCCACCGTTCGAGCAGGCGTCCGGCGTGCGCGATGCGGAGCCACGGCGGGCTCTTCATCTTCGAGCCGTCCCAGCCGATGAACCACAGGGTGTGCTCGACGTGCTCCTCGGCGAAGCCCTCGACGAGCGCCGGCGAGTTCAGGACCGTCGGCACGAAGGACTCGTCCGCGATCCAGGTGCGACGCCAGAAGCGGACGAGGTCGGGACGGGTGTCCACGACGTCGACGACCGCGGCGGCGTGCTTCGCGCTGAGGACCTTGAGCTGGGACCCGCCGGTGAGGACGACGTCGCGCGGGATGCGGCGCGGGATCGGCAGCCGCAGCATGTGCTTCCGCCAGGCCCAGTGCGGGTACCGCATGCGGGCGACACCGCCGCTGGCACCCCAGGCGGCGTGCGGGAGCGGGTGCGGGATGAGGAACGTCTGGTCGCGGTGGGCCTCGAGCAGCGCCGTGATCTCGGTGGGGTTCGCGAGCGGGTAGTCGCTGCCGGTGAGCACCGCCACGTGGGACGCCCCGGTCTCGGCGAGTGCCGCGCGGTAGCCGGAGACCTCGGCGGCGACGTTCTCCCACTTGGCCCATCCGGTCCGCAGCCGCGGGAGGAGCCGGACGCGGTCCGGCAGCCCCTCCGTCATCGCGCGGTGGACGGTCTCCGGCGTCCGGGCGTCGACGTGCAGGAACACCGGGAACGGGTCGAGCGCCTCGACGAGTCGGCGGACGTGCTGGGGGTCCTCGTGGGCGAGGACGATGCACGCGAGCGCCGCGGGGGAGTTGGCCATGCTCCGAGTGAACAGGGCCGCTCGGAGGCCGACAAGGCGGCCCCGACCGGGTGCGGGGAAGCGGCGGTTTCCCGCAGGGGTCCGCGCGCGGGGCGGCGGGGGGCGGTCAGTGCGTGCGGGTCGGTGCGTGCAGGTCGTGCCTGCGCTCAGCGACCGCGGCGGTACTTGGGGCAGTCGCAGAGGGCGCAGTCGGTGCCGGGACGGTAGTGCTCGTGCGCGTCCTGCGCGTGACCGCACACGCAGACGGCCGTCGCCGTGGTGACGAGCAGCAGCGGTGCGGCGGCGTCGAGCACGGGTGTGGGCCCCAGCGACATGCGTCCTCCTCGGCCCGTCCGGTACGGGCCACTGCACCGATCCTACGGGCAGGGAGCGCGCACAGCCGACGCTCGGAGAGCCGTCAGCCGCGTGGGGGTCAGCGCGCGTCGAAGCGGCCGGCCTCGACGTCGCGCCACCGGCGACGGCTCCGGAACCACGCCGCGGGCCCGGCGGGGAACCCGCGGAGCTCGTGGTACGCCAGCGACCGCGGCACGCCGGCGTCCGGCACCGTCGGCACGTCGGACTGCGGGGTCGCGACCGGGGCGCTCCCCGTCCGCAGGCGACCGACGGTCTCGCGGACCTTCACCAGCGCGGCCGTCGGCACGAGTCGCGCCAGGACCGCCACGTGGCGACGGTCCTTCGCCGCGAGCGCGCACATGAGCGCGGTGAAGCCGACTCCGTTGCCGTGCAGCTGCTTGTGGAGGTCCTCGATGCTCCGGCGGTGCCGGTGGTGCACGACGGCGCGGGGCTCGAAGCCGATGCGTCCGCCGCGCCACAGCGTCTCGACGAACATCGCCAGGTCCTCGCCCCCACGCGCCGGGGAGCCGGCGCCGAGCGTCGTGTCGAACCCGCCGACGGCGTCGATCACCGAGCGTCGGAAGGCCATGTTCGCACCGGCGCCGTAGGCCCCGATGCCGTACACGGCGAAGTGCTTCGCGACCGAGCCGTCGGGGCGGACGGCCCGGACCCGCGCGTGCCGCATCGTGCCGGTGACGTCGTCGGGGACGATCGTGACGGGGGCGAAGGTGCGCTCGCCGCTGAACCCGCCGTAGTAGGCCTCGTACCAGATCTGCGCCGGCGTCGAGAGCTCGGTCGGCAGGATCACGCCGGAGACGGCGTCGAGTCCGGGTTCGCGGACGAACCGTGCCCCGAGGGCGCGGAGCCACTGCGGGTCGACGCGGACGTCGTCGTCGGTGAACGCGACGACCTCGCCGCGAGCGGCCAGGACCCCGGCGTTCCGACCGGCGGACAGGCCCGGTCGCCGCTCGGTGACGAGCCGGACGTCGCGGCCGGCCAGCAGCGCCGGCAGCCGGTCGTCCGCCGGCACCCGGACCCGGTTGTCGACGACGATGACCTCGTGGTCGGGGTAGTCGAGGTGTTCGAGGACGTCGAGCAGTCGTCCGAGGTCCTCGACCCGGTCGACGATGGTCGACACGACGACGGAGATCACCGGCAGACGGTCGTCGGCCACCGGTTCGAGGTCGGCGAGCACGGTCTCGCGGAGTGTCCCGAGCGCGCGGGTCGCGTCCGCGGGGTCGTCGGTGAGCAGGACGTCGAGCGTGCCGGTCGGGTGGCCGCCCCGGTAGCCGATCACCAGTGCGGACGAACCGGTCTCGTCCGCGACGAGGCGGGGGAGCGGCGCGTCGAGGTCGACGTCGATCACGCGGCGGGGCGCGGGGACGGGACGAGCGGTGCTGGTGATGGCCATGGCTGGACGGTAGGTGCGGGTACCGACGACCGACAACGGGCACCGCGCCCACTGGCGGTGAACGTGCGGAACCCCGCACGCCCAGGCGTCGACGTCCGCAGCGGCATGTGAGCGCTCACCCAGGAAGTCACCGGAACTCCCGAGGTCACGCTCAGGTCACGGAGTTGATGCAACCGGTTGCGGAACGCCGGGAGCGGGCGTACGTTCCTCCTCCAGCGGGCAGCGTCGCCTGCTCCAGGCCGCGTCGTCGCACCCGATCGGCGCCCCCTGGTGATCTCGATGAGGAGACAACCTTGAAGACAACTCGCGCCAGGGTGCGCTTCGCCTCGGTCGCCGGGGTCGCCGTCATCGGCCTCGTGCTCACCGGCTGCTCGAGCGGCAGCTCGGCCTCGGACGACTCCAAGAACGGGCAGGACAGCCGCGGCCCGATCACGTACGTGCAGGGCAAGGACAACTCGAACGTCGTCCGCCCGCTCATCGCCAAGTGGAACAAGGCCCACCCGGACGAGAAGGTCACCTTCAAGGAGCAGTCCGACCAGGCCGACCAGCAGCACGACGACCTCGTGCAGCACTTCCAGGCCAAGGACGAGAACTACGACGTCGTGGACGTCGACGTCGTCTGGACCGCCGAGTTCGCCGCGAAGGGCTGGCTCACCCCGCTGACCGGCAAGATGAAGATCGACACCTCGAAGCTGCTGCCGGCGACGGTGAAGACGGCGACGTACAACAACACGCTGTACGCGGCGCCGCAGACCTCCGACGGCGCGCTGCTGTACTACCGCAAGGACCTCGTCAAGACGCCCCCGACCACGTGGGCCGACATGATGAAGGACTGCGACATCGCGAAGCAGGCCGGCATCGGCTGCTACGCCGGACAGTTCGCGAAGTACGAGGGCCTCACCGTGAACGCCTCCGAGGCGATCAACGGCTCGGGCGGCTCCGTGCTGAGCAAGAGCGGCACGCCGGACGTCGACACGAGCGACGCCAAGGCCGGCCTGCAGAACCTGGTCGACGCGTTCAAGGACGGGAACATCCCGGCCGAGGCGATCACCTACCAGGAGGAGCAGGGCCGCACGGCGTTCGAGGACGGCAAGCTGCTGTTCCTGCGCAACTGGCCGTACGTGTACAGCCTCGCGAAGACCGACGGCTCGTCGAAGGTGAAGGACACCTTCGGCATCGCCCCGATCCCCGGCGCCGACGGCACCGGCGCGTCGACGCTCGGTGGCCACAACGCGGCGATCAGCGTGTACTCGAAGCACAAGGCGACAGCGCACGACTTCCTGGAGTTCCTCGAGTCCAACGAGACGCAGAAGTTCTTCGCCACCCAGGGCTCGCTCGCCCCGGTCGTCGGGGACCTCTACACCGACTCCGAGCTCACCGCGAAGCTGCCCTACCTGCCGACGCTGCTCAAGTCGATCGAGTCGGCTGAGCCGCGCCCCGTCACGCCGTTCTACCCGGCCGTGACGAAGGCGATCCAGGACAACACCTACGCGGCCCTCAAGGGTTCGAAGAGCGTCGACGAAGCCATGAAGGACATGCAGGCGGCCCTCAAGACGGCCACCAGCAGCGGCAGTTAGCCGTCACCACCTGCCGGACTGAAGGCGCGGTGCCATCCCGCACCGCGCCTCCAGTCCGCCATCCACTTGCGTTCCGACACCCCCGGCAAGGAGGCCGTCACGTGTCAGCAGCAACCGAGATCCCCGCCGCCATCCCGAACCCCCAGGGCCTGGAGCCGAAGCAACCCCGGCGCAAGGGCGGACTCAACGCCGAACACGGCCGCTGGGCCGTGTACCTCATCGGCCCGACGATCGTGCTCCTCGCCGTCGTCATCGGCTACCCGGTGGTCAGCGCGATCATCCAGTCGTTCCAGCTCGACGCCGGACTCGACAAGGCGACCGGCCTGTTCGTCGAGGGCGGCTTCGCCGGACTCACGAACTACGTGCACTGGCTCGGCCAGCAGTGCGGCAACACCACCTGCCCGCCCGGCAGCATCGGCTCGCAGTTCTGGGTGTCGATGGGCAACACGTTCTTCTTCACGGTCGTGACCGTGCTCGCCGAGACGCTCATCGGCGTCTGGATGGCGATCATCATGAACCGCAACTTCAAGGGCCGCGCGCTCGTCCGTGCCGCGATCCTCGTGCCGTGGGCGATCCCGACCGCCGTCACCGCGAAGCTCTGGTACTTCATCTTCGACGCGAACGGCGTCCTCAACCACGTGCTCGGCCAGCAGATCCTCTGGACGAGCGGCGAGTGGGCGTCCCGCTGGGCGGTCATCATCGCCGACACCTGGAAGACCACGCCGTTCATGGCGCTGCTCATCCTCGCGGGACTGCAGCTCATCCCGGAGGAGGTCTACGAGGCCGGCAAGATGGACGGCGCCTCCACGATCCAGCGCTTCATGCTCATCACCCTGCCGCTCCTCAAGCCCGCGCTCATGGTCGCGATCCTGTTCCGCGTGCTCGACGCCCTGCGCATGTACGACCTGCCCGCGATCCTCACCGGCGGCGGCGGTGGTTCGGGCAACGCCACCACCACGCTCTCGATCCTCGTGGTCGAACAGATCCGGCAGGGGTTCAACTCCGCGTCGGCACTCTCCACCATCACGTTCCTGGTGATCTTCGTCGTCGCGTTCCTGTTCGTCCGGTTCCTCGGCGCGAACGTCGTGCAGACGCAGGCAGCCCAGCAGAAGGGTGAACTCAAGTGACCCTCGCAGCCGACCGACCCCGGTCCTCCGCGCGCTCCCGCGACGTCGCCGTCGACCGTTCGCAGGTACGCGTCCAACGCCACACCGGACCCAGGTTCCGGACCGGCATCCAGGCGACGATCATCGCCGTCTGGTGCCTGCTGCCGTTCTACTGGATGGTGGTGACGAGCTTCCGCGACGTCGGGTTCACGTTCGACGCCACACCCTGGCCGACCCACGTGACGCTCGACAACTACGCGACGGCGTTCTCCACGTCGCTCGGCAACCACCTCGGACGGGCGCTCGCGAACAGCCTGCTCATCGGTGGCGTCGTGACGATCATCGCGCTGCTCGTCGGCACGAGTGCGGCGTACGCCCTGGCCCGCCTGGAGTTCAAGGGGAAGTCCCTCATCGCCGGCGCGATCCTCGCCGCGTCGATGTTCCCGGGCGTCGCGCTCATCTCCCCGCTGTTCCAGCTGTTCACCGACATCGGCTGGATGGGCTCGTACCAGGCGCTCATCCTGCCGAGCATCTCGTTCGTGCTGCCGCTCACCGTGTACACGCTCGCGAGCTTCTTCCGCGAGATGCCGTGGGACCTCGAGGAGGCCGCACGCATCGACGGGTGCACCCGGGTCCAGGCGTTCCGGCGGATCATCATGCCGCTCGCCGCACCCGCCGTGTTCACCACCGCGATCCTGGCGTTCATCTCGTCCTGGAACGAGTACCTCATCTCGTCCCAGCTCTCGAGCGACGCCACCCAGCCGGTCACCGTCGCGATCGCGTCCTTCGCCGGCTCGCAGCCGCACCAGGAGCCGTACACCGCCGTGATGGCGGCCGGGACGATCGTGACGATCCCGCTCGTGATCCTCGTGCTCGTGTTCCAGCGGCGCATCGTGGCCGGCCTCACCGCCGGCGGAGTGAAGGGCTGACGGCCGTGGCACAGCGCGGACCCTCCCGTCCCACCGCCCGCATCGAGGAGGCCCTCGGCTTCGTCGGGATGTTCGGCGTCCTGTTCCTCGGCGTCACCGTGTTCTGCGAGGTCACCGGACGGCCGGCACTCGGCTGGGCGCTCACCCTGCTGGTGTGCGTGCTCGGCGTCGTCGCGCTCGACCGGTGGCGGGTCGCGGTGCTCCGGCGCACGGCTTCGGCCGACGGCGTCGGGGGAGTCCCCGCGGCGCCGGTCCGGCGGGCTGGTGCCGGTGCTCCGGCCGGTGCGGGCGCTGCTGCTGGTGCCGCTACCGGTGCCGGTGCCGCTGCCGCACCGTCCCGGCGGGCCGCCACCGCTCCGTCAGTGGACGGGCGCGTCCACCGCCACGTCGGCTGGGACGAACTCGCCCCCGCCGGACGCCGGCAGGTCCACACGACCCGGCCGACGCCCGCGCCAGCGCAGACCGGCGCCGTCGGTGACGTGACGCGGCCGTCGGACGGCTGACGGGCCTCCCGGCATGCCCATGGGCATCCAGGAGATCGCGACCGTCACCGGGCTGTCGAAGTCGACGGTGTCCCGCGCCCTGCGCGGGATGCCGAACGTCGCCGACACCACGATCGACCAGGTGCGGCGGGTCGCCGACGAACTCGGGTACGTGCCGAGCTCGGCGGCGGCCGGCCTCGCCACCGGACGGCAGCGGGCCGTCGGGGTCGTCGTGCCCGTGATCGACCGGTGGTTCTACGTCAAGGCCCTCGGCGGCGTCGACGCCGAGCTGCGGCGGGCCGGGTACGACCTCGTGCTGTACAACCTCGGCGGGCCCGGGGGAGACCGTGACCGGGCGTTCCGGCGATCGATGCTGCGGCACCGGGTCGACGCGCTCGTCCTGCTGTCCCTGGTGCTCGACGAGACCGAACGGGCCGAGCTCGAGCTCACCCGGCACCCGATGATCGTGATCGGCGGGCCGGCGCCGGGCCTCCGGAACGTCGGCGTCGACGACGTCGTGGTGGCCGGGATCGCGGTCGACCACCTCTGCTCGCTCGGACACCGGGACGTCGCCTACGTGGGTGGGCAGGACGAGGCCGGGATGAACGTCGCCGTGCCGTGGCTGCGCCGGGACGGGTTCGCGTTGGCCATGCGCGCGCACGGGCTGTCCGTACGCGAGGAGTGGGTGCTCGACGGGCGGTTCTCGTTCGCGGGCGGGGCGGACGCGGGGCGGGCGTTGTTCGGCGGGGGTGGCGCTGGTGCGGCGCGCGCTGCCGATGTCTCCGGCGCTGCTGGCCGCGCTGGGGCTGCTGGTGACGCTGGCGCTGCGCGTGCTGCCGGCGCCGCGCGCGCCACCGGCCCGCGCCGGCCGACCGCGGTGTTCTGCGCCTCGGACGAGATGGCGCTCGGGGTGGTGCTCGCCGCGCAGCAGGCCGGGCTCTCGGTCCCCGAGGACGTCTCGGTGATGGGCATCGACGGGCACGAGTACGGCGAGGTCGTGGGACTCACCACCGTGTCGCAGGACCCCGTCGCGCAGGGGCGGATCGCGGCGCGGGCGGTGCTCGCCGAGGTGGACGGTGCGGCGGCGGGGCCGTTGCCGGCGGCGCCGGCGCACCTCGTGGTGCGGGCGACGACGGCGCCGCCCCCGCGGTGAGCGCGGGGCGGGCGGGCGGACGGTGCGGCGTGGGTGGGCGCGGTGTGCGGGTGCGGCCGCTTCGCACAACCGAAGTCACGCGGAACCGCGCCGACGCGCGGTTCGGACGCACTTGCGTTGTGCGCGGCGGCGCCGCCGCGGCGCCGGCCCGGCGTCACCGCGGCGCACGCCCGGTTCGAACCATGAAAGCGACACCGAACCGGGGGTGACGCCCGGTTCGATGTCGTCCGCGTGGTTCGACACCGCCCCGAGCGAAGCGCCGAGCCGGCCCGCCACCCCGCCACCCCGCCGCGTAGGGTCGCCCCCATGGAGGTCACCAAGCTCGAACACGCCTGCCAGGTCCTCACCGAGGGCGAGGCCCGCCTCGTCATCGACCCCGGCAACTTCACCCGCCCCGTCGACGTCACCGGCGTCGTCGCCGTCGTCATCACGCACGAGCACCCCGACCACGTCACACCCGAGCAGCTCGACCGCATCCTCGCCGCGAACCCCGGCGCCGTCGTCCTCGGCCCGGCCGGAGTCGCCGCCGCGCTCGCCGAGTCCGCCCCGCACATCCCCGTCGACGTCGTCACCGACGGCGATCACCGCACCGTCGGCCCGTTCGACCTCGCCTTCCACGGCACCCGCCACAACGTCATCCACTCGAGCATCCCGGTCGTCGACAACACGGGCGTGCTCGTCAACGGCGCACTGTTCTACCCCGGCGACTCCTACACCGACCCCGGAGTGCCGGTCGAGGTCCTCGCCGCACCCGTCGGGGCCCCGTGGCTCAAGGTCGCCGAGATGATGGACTACGTCGCCGCGCTCGCACCCCGCCACGCGTACCCCGTCCACGAGGCCACCCTCTCCGACGTCGGGTACGGCATGCACACGGGTCGCCTCCGCGACGTGGTCGAGCCCGGTGGGTCGCTCGTGGTCCTCGCGCCCGGCGAGTCGCTCACGATCTGAGTCGGTGCGGTCGACGGCCTGGAGGCACGGATCACCCTGCCCCGTCGGCCCTCGTCCGGCGGTGGTCGGCCCGCCGCCTGTCGCCGTATGCCCGTCGCGGCATGACGGCACACCCGGGCGACACGCCTCGTTTTGGCAGAGCGTTACGGCTTGTGCAATACTTGTCGAGTTGTCGGAACGGCCCCATCGTATAGCGGCCTAGTACGCTGCCCTCTCACGGCGGTAACGCGGGTTCGAATCCCGCTGGGGTCACCACAGGTGGCTAGCCTCCGAGTCCGACAACGAGCATGAGCCCCCGCTCCCGGGCGGGGGATTCCCATGTGTGACGGCCCCATCGTATAGCGGCCTAGTACGCTGCCCTCTCACGGCGGTAACGCGGGTTCGAATCCCGCTGGGGTCACCACCACGAAACCCCCGACGAGCTCCGGCTCGCCGGGGGTTTCGTCGTATCCGGCTGTCCCCTCGTCCCACGCGGTACACCGTGACGGTCTCCGGTCTGCCAAGGTGGAGCGATGACCAGTGCGGTGCAACTCATCCGGTCCGACGCGCTCAGTGACGTCGCGGAGTACGCCTACGCATCGACCGTCCCCGCGGGCACCCGCCTGGTGTTCCTCGCCGGCTCGTGCCCGATCGACGTCGACGGCAGGACGGTCGCCGTGGGGGACGTCCGCGGTCAGGCCGAACAGTGCGTCGCGAACCTCCGGACCGCCCTCTCGGCCGCCGGAGCGGACCTCGGGGACCTCGTGCAGACGCGCGTGCTCGTCGCGTCGTCGCAGCAGGCCGACCTCGTCGCCGCGTGGGAGGTCGTCCGCGCCGCGATGGGCGACCACGACGTCCCGAGCACCCTGCTCGGCGTGACGGTCCTCGGGTACGACGACCAGCTCGTCGAGGTCGAGGCGATCGCCGCCGTGGCGGACTGACGATGTCGACGCACCAGCACGCGCAGTCGGATCGCCCACCGCACCTCCGCTGGGGGTTCCTCGGTCTCGTCGCGCTCGGTGGCGCGATCGGCACCGGCGTCCGCGCGGTCCTCGCCGACGCGTTCCCCGCACACGACGGCATCAGCTGGGTGATCCTGGCGATCAACGTCGTCGGGGCGTTCTGCCTCGGGCTCCTGCTCGAGACCCTCGCGCACCGTGGGCCCGACGTCGGGCGACGTCGCACCGTGCGGCTGTTCGTCGGCACCGGTGTCCTCGGCGGCTTCACGACCTACAGCACGCTCGCGGACGACACCGCACGGCTGCTCGACGTCGGCCGGTGGGGTGCCGGCAGCGGGTACGCCCTGCTCTCCGTGGTGCTCGGCCTGCTCGCCGTCGCCGCCGGGATCTGGATCGCTGGGCGGTTCCGGCCGCGGTCGGCCACGCCCGAGGGGAGCGCGCGGTGAACCCGCTCGAACTGCTCCTCGTCGCGGTCGGCGGTGGCATCGGGGCGGCCCTCCGGTTCCTGCTCGACGGGGTGGTCAAGGCCCGGGTCGAGGGTTCTCGCCTCGGCGCCTTCCCCGTCGGGACCCTCGTGATCAACGTCACCGGGTCGCTCGTCCTCGGGTTCCTGACGGGGCTCGCGCAGGCGGGCACGATCCCGCTCTCCGCGGTCGCGGTGCTCGGAACGGGCATGATGGGTGGGTACACGACGTTCTCGACGGCGAGCGTCGAGACCGTACAGCTCCTCCGGACCGGCAGACCCCGGCTCGCCGTCCTGAACGGCCTCGGGATGCTCGTCGTCTCGGTCGGCGCAGCTGCGCTCGGCCTCTGGCTCGGAAGGAACTCATGACCTCGGAACGCCCCGGCGAACTCGTCCTCGTCCGTCACGGAGAGACGGAGTGGTCGAAGAGCGGGCAGCACACCGGCCGCACCGACATCCCCCTCACGGAGAACGGGATCGAGCAGGCGCGGCGGGCCGGCCGCTACCTGGCCGACCGCTCGTTCGCGCTCGCGCTGTCGAGCCCGCTGCAGCGTGCGCAGGACACCGCGCGGCTGGTCGGCGTCGACCCCGAGCTCGACGAGGACCTGTACGAGTGGGACTACGGCGCGTACGAGGGCCTGACGACGCCGCAGATCAAGGTGCTCCGCCACGGGCCGTGGGACCTCTGGACCGACGGCGTGCCGGCGGGGGAGACCCCCGGTGAGAACGCCGCCGAGGTCCGCGTCCGCGTCGAGCGAATCCTCAACCGCGTCCGACCGGTGCTGGCCGAGGGGGACGACGCGCTGGTCGTGGCCCACGGGCACGTGCTCCGGGCGCTCGGCGCCGCGTGGATCCGCCTCGCGCCCCAGGACGGTGCCGTGCTGAAGCTCGGCACCGCGACCGTGAGCACCCTCGGGTACGAGCACGGCCGCCCCGTCATCGACTCCTGGAACATCCAGCCCCGCGACTGACCCGCGCCGTGACCTCGCACCGTGCGAGGTCACGCCGGGCGCGAGGGCGACGGGCGCGCCGTCGCCGGGCGCCCGTCAGACCGTGCGGATGCCGGTGGTCGCGCCGAGCGCCCGGCCCCGGCGGCGCTCGATGGCGCGCCCCACGAACAGGAGCGCCACGCTCACCAGGGCACCGAGCGTCGTCTGCGCGACGCGGTCGAGCGCGAGGAGCTCCGGCGCCTCCGGCAGGCTCAGCCACGACACCGCGAGCGCGAGCGGCGTGAGGAACAGCAGCGTCACGGCGTAGTTCCGCGCCACGAAGATCTCCGCGAAGAACTGCCCGATCACCGCGATGACGACGATCCACCACGCCGACGGCTCGAGCAGCAGGATGCCGACGGCGATGACCGTCCCGCCGATCGTGCCGATGAAGCGCTGGAACGCCCGGATCACGGTGTGGCGCTGCCGGAGCGCGGGCAGCGTGGACACGACGGCGATGACGGCCCAGTACGGGTGCCCGAGCCACGGGATCGTCGAGGCGACGGCCCCGGCGACGAGCGACCCGACGACGTTGAGTCCGACGGTCTCCCAGAGCGCCGCGGTGCGGAGGACGGCAAGTGAGCGGTGCTTCCGCTGCGCGAGCGGGCGGAACCGGTGGGGTGCGCGGGGATGGAACACCCGGCGGAGGACCGAGCCGGACATCGCCACGAGCCACGCCCACGCGACGGAGCAGACGATGATCGTCGCGACGAGCGGGACGTCGGTGGGCTTGAGCGGCACGAGCGCGGAGACCACGAACGCGAACACCGGGAAGATCGGCTGCGCGGGGATGGTCTGCAGGGCGCTCAGCGTGCACACCGCGACGACCAGCACGACCACGAGACCGACCGCCTGCAGCCAGAGCGGGGAGCCGAGCAGTGCGACCCCGATCCCGCCGAACATGCAGAGTGCCTGCAGCGCGCCGGCGATCCCGGTGGTGACGGCCCGCTGTCGGTAGGGCTCGGTGGCCCCGAAGATCGCGGTGAACCCCGCGAACATGGCGAACGCGGCGTACCCGGGCATCCCGTGGGCGATGAGCAGCGCGAGTGGGGCACCGCCGGCGATCGCGGCGCGTGCTGCGCCCTCGAGGTTCACGGTCCGGGTCGAGTGCGCAGGTGTGGTCATGTCGTGACCATCTTCCCACCGCGACGGGTGTCGTCGAGTCGACCCGCGCCTCCAGGCCGTCCGTCGCACCGCCCGCCGGACGCGACACCGCGTTGGTATACCAACCTGGTAGAGTCACCGGGACGCGCCGCAGCAGCGGCGTCCGACGACGAGAACGAGGAGGCCGAGCCGATGGGAAAGACGCTCGCCGAGAAGGTGTGGGACGACCACGTCGTGGTCAAGGGCGAGGACGGGAACCCGGACCTCCTCTACATCGACCTCCACCTCGTGCACGAGGTCACCAGCCCGCAGGCGTTCGACGGCCTGCGCCAGGCCGGCCGACCCGTCCGCCGCCTCGACCTCACGATCGCGACCGAGGACCACAACACGCCGACCCTCGCGATCGACCGCCCGATCGCGGACCCGACCAGCCGCATCCAGATCGAGACCCTCCGTCGCAACTGCGAGGAGTTCGGGGTCCGTCTGCACTCGCTGGGCGACAAGGAGCAGGGCATCGTCCACGTGGTCGGCCCGCAGCTCGGCCTGACCATGCCGGGCATCACGGTGGTCTGCGGCGACTCGCACACCAGCACGCACGGCGCGTTCGGGGCCATGGCGTTCGGCATCGGCACGTCCGAGGTCGAGCACGTCCTCGCGACGCAGACCCTGCCGCTCAAGCCCTTCAAGACGATGGCGATCACGGTCGAGGGCACGCTGCGCCCGGGGGTGACCGCGAAGGACATCATCCTCGCCGTCATCGCGAAGATCGGCACCGGCGGCGGACAGGGCTACGTGCTCGAGTACCGCGGCTCCGCGATCCGCGCCCTCTCGATGGAGGGGCGCATGACGATCTGCAACATGTCGATCGAGGCGGGCGCCCGCGCCGGCATGGTCGCACCCGACCAGACCACCTACGACTACGTGCAAGGCCGCGACCACGCCCCGACCGGCCCGGACTGGGACGACGCCGTCGCGTACTGGGACACGCTCGGCACCGACGACGACGCCGTGTTCGACGCCGAGGTCTTCATCGACGCCGACGAGCTCGAGCCCTTCGTCACGTGGGGCACGAACCCCGGGCAGGGCGTCTCGCTGTCCGAGAACGTCCCCGATCCCGCGAGCTACAACGACCCGAACGACCAGGCGGCGGCCCGCCGTGCGCTCGAGTACATGGACATCGAGGCCGGCACGCCGATGAAGGACATCGCCGTCGACGCGGTGTTCATGGGGTCGTGCACGAACTCGCGCATCGAGGACCTCCGGGCCTTCGCGTCGATCATCCAGGGCCGCCAGAAGGCACCGGGCGTGCGCGTGATGGTCGTCCCGGGGTCCGCTCGGGTCCGGCTCGAGGCCGAGGCCGAGGGGCTCGACGTCGTGATCAAGGAGTTCGGCGCCGAGTGGCGGTTCGCCGGTTGCTCGATGTGCCTCGGCATGAACCCCGACCAGCTCGCGCCGGGGGAGCGCTGCGCCTCCACCTCGAACCGCAACTTCGAGGGACGTCAGGGCAAGGGCGGACGGACCCACCTGGTGTCGCCGCTCGTCGCCGCGGCCACCGCGGTGCGCGGGACGCTGTCGAGCCCGTGGGACCTGGCGACGGACGACGAGATCGCGGCGGCGACGAGCGCGGCCGCGACCAGCGTGGCCGCGACCAGCGCGACCGCGACCAGCACTGCCAGCACGACCACCGAGGGGACCTTCTGATGGACAAGATCACCACCGTCACCGGCATCGCCGCCCCGCTGAAGCGGTCGAACGTCGACACCGACCAGATCATCCCCGCCGTCTACCTCAAGCGCGTCACGAAGACCGGCTTCGAGGACGCCCTCTTCGCCGGGTGGCGGCAGGACCCCTCGTTCGTGCTCAACCAGCCGGAGTACCAGGGCGCTGCCGTCCTGGTGGCCGGCCCCGACTTCGGCACCGGTTCGTCCCGCGAGCACGCCGTCTGGGCGCTCCGCGACTTCGGCTTCGCGGTCGTCATCTCACCCCGGTTCGCGGACATCTTCAAGGGCAACGCGGGCAAGCAGGGACTGGTCACCGCGATCGTGACCGAATCGGAAGTCGAGCGTCTCTGGGCCACCATCGAGGCGACCCCGGGGGTCGAGGCGACGGTTGACCTCGTGGCGCAGCGCGTGTCGCTGGGGGATGTGGACGTCCCCTTCGAGATCGACGCTTACACTCGTTGGCGGTTGATGGAAGGGCTCGACGACATCGGGCTCACCCTCCGTGACGAGACCTCGATCACGGAGTTCGAATCCCGCCGCTCCAGATGGCGGCCGAAGACATTGCCGGTGAAGTAGTGAACTCTCTCGTACAGGACGCAGCGGCTGCAGGGGCGCGCGTGGGCCTCAAGTCGGACGAGATCGTCATCCGCGGGGGCAAGCCGCTCGTGGGGCGCATCGAGGTCCGTGGGGCGAAGAACCTCGCGACCAAGGCCATGGTGGCGTCGCTGCTCGGTGACACCCCGTCGATCCTCAAGGACGTCCCGGACATCTCCGACGTCAAGGTGGTCCGCGGACTGCTCGAGGTGCACGGCGTGCGCATCACCGATCCTGCACGAGGCGAGCTCATCCTCGACCCGTCGAACGTCGAGTCGGCGCACTTCGCCGAGATCGACGCGCACGCCGGGTCGAGCCGCATCCCGATCCTGTTCTGCGGTCCGCTGCTGCACAAGCTCGGCGAGGCGTTCATCCCCGACCTCGGCGGCTGCCGCATCGGCGACCGCCCGATCGACTTCCACCTCGACGCCCTCCGCGCCATGGGTGCGGTCGTCGACAAGCAGGTCAACGGCATCCACCTGACCGCTCCGGACGGCCTCAAGGGTGCCTCGATCGAGCTGCCCTACCCGAGCGTCGGTGCGACCGAGCAGGTCCTGCTCTCCGCGACCCTCGCCGAGGGCGTCACCGAGCTCCGGAACGCGGCCATCGAGCCCGAGATCATGGACCTCATCGCGATCCTGCAGAAGATGGGCGCGATCGTGTCCGTCGAGCCGAACCGCGTCATCTTCATCGAGGGCGTCACGTCCCTGCGCGGCTACACGCACCGGGCGATCAACGACCGCAACGAGGCCGCCAGCTGGGCCTCCGCCGCACTCGCGACCAACGGCGACATCTTCGTCGAGGGCGCGAAGCAGCAGGAGCTCATGACGTTCCTCAACGTCTTCCGCAAGGTCGGCGGCGGGTTCGACATCCAAGAGGACGGCATCCGCTTCTACCGCGAGCTGGAGACCCTCAAGCCCGTCGTCATCGAGACCGACGTGCACCCCGGCTTCATGACGGACTGGCAGCAGCCGCTCATCGTCGCGCTGACGCAGGCCGAGGGCCAGAGCATCGTGCACGAGACCGTGTACGAGAACCGCTTCGGCTTCACGGACGCGCTGAACGAGATGGGTGCCGAGATCGTCGTGCACAAGGAGGGGCTGCCCGGGCACGACCGCCGTGTCGCCCGTCGCCCGTTCGAGCAGGCCGCGGTCATCACCGGTCCGACGAAGCTGCACGCCGCCAACGTGCGCGTCCCCGACCTGCGCGGTGGCTTCAGCCACCTCATCGCGGCGCTCACCGCCGACGGCGAGTCGCACATCACGAACGTCGGGATCATCAGCCGCGGCTACGAGCACTTCATCCCGAAGCTGCGGAAGCTCGGGGCCGACTTCGACTTCGCAGGCTGAGCGCGGTGCAGGCTGAAGGAAAAGGTGACGGCCTCGAGGCGCGGCGTGCGTCCGCCTCGGACGTCGCGACCGGCGTGCCGGTGCGTGGGCGCCGGTGGCGACGCGGTGAGCTGAACACCGCCTTCCGCATCGTCGCGTCGGTGGTCATCCCCACCTTCCGGTTCTCGGCCCGCTACCACTGGCACGGCCCGAACCGCCTGCCGGCGGACGGGGCGTTCGTGCTCGCGCCGAACCACTTCACCAACATCGACCCCCTCGTGGTCGGCACCGCCGTGTACCTCAGCAAGCGGGCACCGCGGTTCCTCGCGAAGGCGTCCCTGTTCCGGGTGCCGGTCGTCGGCAAGCTGATGTCCGGCATGGGACAGATCCCGGTCGAACGGTCGGGGCGGACCCGGCTGAGCGACCCGCTCGGTGGCGGACGGTCGCTCGTCGAGCAGGGCGGCGCGATCATCGTCTACCCCGAGGGCACGCTCACCCGCGATCCCGACCTGTGGCCGATGCGCGGCAAGACCGGCGCGGTCCGGATCGCGCTCGAGAACGACGTGCCGCTCATCCCGATGGCCCACTGGGGCACGCAGAACATCATGGCGCGGTACGGCAAGAAGCTCCGGCTCTTCCCGCCGTCCCGGGTCGACGTCATCGTCGGCGACCCGGTCGACCTCTCCGTCTACCGCGGGCGTCCGATCGACCAGCAGATGCTCGGCGAGGCCACCGAACTCGTCATGCGCCACATCACCGCACTGCTCGAGGAGCTGCGCGGCGAGCAGGCACCCGCGACCCGCTGGGACCCGGCGGCGAACAACCAGAAGGAGACCGGCCGGTTTGAGTGATCAGGGACCGGGCCTCCGCCCGCACGAGGACCACCCGGACCCCGCCGTCGCGGCGCCCGGAGCGTTCGACACGGCTGCGATCCGCGTCGTCATGCAGTCCACCGACAAGCCGCGCGTGGCCGTCATCGGTGCCGGCAGCTGGGGGACGACGTTCGCGAAGGTCCTCGCCGAGGGCGGCGCGACCACCGTCGTGTGGGCCCGTCGCCCCGAGGTCGCACGCGAGATCACCGAGACCAAGCGCAACTCCGAGTACCTGCCGGGCATCAACCTGCCCCGCACGCTCACGGCCTCGACGTCGCTCGAGCGGGTGCTCGACGGTGCCTCGCAGGTCTACGTGTCGGTGCCGTCCCAGACGCTCCGCTCGAACCTCGCCGCGATCCGCGCACTGCTCGGCCCGGACGTGCCCGTCGTCAGCCTCATGAAGGGCGTCGAGAAGGGCACCGGCCTCCGGATGAGCGAGGTCCTGCTCGAGGGCCTCGGCATCGACCGAGACCGCATCGCCGTCGCGAGCGGCCCGAACCTCGCGCTCGAGATCGCCCGTCGGCAGCCGACCGCCGCCGTCGTGTCCTCGTCGTCCGCCGAGACCGCCAGCGCGGTGGCCGCCGTCGCGACGAACCCGTACTTCCGGTCGTTCATCAACACCGACGTGATCGGGACCGAGTTCGGCGGTGTGCTCAAGAACCTCATCGCGGTCGCCATCGGCATCGTCGACGGCGTCGGCTACGGCGAGAACACGAAGGCGTCGATCATCACCCGCGGCCTGGCCGAGATGACCGACTTCGCCGTGTCGCTCGGCGCGCAGCCGTCCACGCTGTCCGGCCTGGCGGGCCTCGGCGACCTCATCGCCACGTGCCAGTCGCCGCTGTCGCGCAACAACACCGCCGGCCGACTGCTCGGGCAGGGGTACCGCTTCGACGAGGTCGTGCGGCAGATGAACCAGACGGCCGAGGGCCTGGCGTCGGTCGCGCCGATCCTCGAGCTGGCCGCGGCGAACGGCGTCGACATGCCCATCGTGGGGCAGGTCGCCGAGGTCCTCGCCGGTAGGCTCGATCCGCGCAACATCGCGCCGCACCTCACCGAGACCGACGAGCCCCAGGGCGAGTGAACGGTCCGACCGTGCCGACGATCTCCGAGGGGACACCCATGTCAACGACCACCGTCGCCGTGCTCTTCGGCGGGCGCTCCAGCGAGCACGAGATCAGCTGCGTGACGGCCGGCGGCATCATGGACGTCGTCGACCGGGCCGAGTACGACCTCGTGCCCATCGGCATCACCAAGGACGGCGCGTTCACGCTGCAGTCCGACGACCCGACGCAGTGGACCCTCCGCGACGGCGTGCTCCCGACCGTCCCGGACAACGGCACCCGCGTGGCGTTCCCGACCTCGCCGGCGAGCAACGAGCTCGTCGTGTCGTACCCGGACGGCACGGTCGCGGGCATCCCCGTCGACGTGGTGTTCCCCATCCTGCACGGTCCGTTCGGCGAGGACGGCACGATCCAGGGGCTCCTCGAGATCGCCGGACTGCCCTACGTCGGTGACGGGGTGCTCGCGAGCGCCCTCGCGATGGACAAGCACGTCGCCAAGGCCGTGCTCGAGCACGCCGGGCTCCGCGTCGCGCCCTGGACGACCGTGCTCCGCCGCGAGTGGGCGGCCGACCCGGTGGACATCGCCGAGACGATCGCCGCGCACGGCTGGCCGCTGTTCGTGAAGCCGGCCCGCGCCGGTTCGAGCATGGGCGTGTCCCGCGTCGACGAGCCGTCGCAGCTCGGCGCCGCGATGGACCTGGCGTTCGAGCACGACTCGAAGGTGATCGTCGAGCCGCGGGTGATCGGCCGCGAGGTCGAGGTCGCCGTGCTCGAGGGCCGCGACGGTGTGCCGCGCACGAGCCTGCCGGGCGAGATCGTCGTCGCGGAGGACGGCTTCTACGACTTCGCGTCGAAGTACCTCGGCGGGGACGAGTCGCTGCTCTGCCCGGCGCCCCTGACCGAGGCGGAGACCGACGAGGTCCGGTCGATCGGCGCGCGTGCGTTCGAGGCGATCGGTGGCGCCGGGCTCGCCCGCGTCGACTGCTTCCTGACGGACGACGGGTTCGTCGTGAACGAGGTCAACACGATGCCGGGCTTCACGCCGCTGTCGATGTACCCGCGCTGCTGGGCGGCGTCGGGGGTGTCCTACGGCGAGCTCGTGACGGAGCTCATCGAGCTGGGGCGGGCCGCCGTCCGCTGACGCGCGCCGGGTCCCGCGCCGGTCAGCCCTGCACGTCGGACGGGTCGAGGCACTTGTGCCCGTCCTTCGGCAGGCTCGACACCGCGTCGGTGACGTCCTGGATCACCTGGCTCGTCGTCTTCGTCGAGTCGATGACGACCTGCGCCGCCGGGGAGCGGCCGAACGTCGTGTACACGACCTGCTTGCCGCGGTCGTCCCGGATCCAGTCGACCCCGCCCAACGAGAAGCACGGCAGGTCGGACACCGTGGGGACGGCCACGCCGCAGTGGTAGACCGCCACCTCGGGGTCGCCCCACGCGGCCGTCGACTGGGCGTTCGTGTTCCGCAGGTCGAACTTGGTGTCGACCGCGGCCGGCAAGCGCACCTGGACGTCCGCGCACGCCGCGGCGTTCGCCGAGGGTGCCGGGGACATCGCGACGGCGTTCGTGCAGCCCGTGAGTCCTGCGGCGACGGCGACCACGACGGCCGCGATCGCGATCTTCCGGGTGGGGCGGCGCACGGTGTCCATCGACGTCCAGGCTACCGTTCTCGTGTGGACGCGACGCACGACGCCTGGGCCGGACCGACCGTGGGGGACCTCGGCGAACTCGTCGTCCTCGACCGCATCGTCCGGCGGCTGCCCGCGGGGACGCCGGTCCTCGGCCCCGGTGACGACTGCGCGGTGGTCGCCGCTCCGGACGGTCGCTTCGTGGTGACGACGGACATGATGGTGCACGGCCCGGACTTCCGGTGGGCGTGGTCCTCGCCGGAGGACGTCGGCTGGAAGGCCGCGGCGACGAACCTCTCCGACGTGGCCGCGATGGGCGCCGTCCCGAGCGGCCTCGTCATCGCCCTGGCCGCACCCCAGGACACCCCGGTCGCCGTCCTCGAGGCCTTCGCCGACGGCGTCGGCCTCGCCATCGCGGCCCTGGCACCCGGGTGCGGTGTCGTCGGCGGCGACCTGTCGACCTCCGCCACGTTCACCGTCTCGGTGACGGCCTTCGGCGACCTCGAGGGGCGGCCGCCGGTGCTCCGGTCGGGTGCCCGCGTCGGGGACGTCCTCGCGGTCTCGGGGGAGCTCGGTGCGGCCGCGCGGGGGTTGTCCCGGCTCTTCCGCGAGGGCGTCGACGACCACGGTGAACCCTCGCGCGCCGCGGTGCTCGCGAGCTGTGCCGACGCGGACCCGGACGTGCTGCGGCAGCGCCGACCCGTTCCGCCGATCGCCGACGGACCGCTCGCCGCCGGTGCCGGGGCGACGGCGATGCTCGACCTGTCCGACGGGCTGGCGATCGACGCCGGACGACTCGCCCGTGCGAGCCGGGTGACGCTGTCGCTCGAGGGGGACCTCGACGAGGTCGCGTTGCACGGGGGTGAGGACCACGGCCTCCTCGCGACGTTCCCGGCGGATGCCGTGCTGCCGGGAGGCTTCCGGCGCATCGGCGTCGTCCGGGAGCGCGCCGATGCCGATCTCGTGCGTGATGGCTCACCGGTGCCGACGACCGGGTGGGACCCCTACGCCGACTGGGACGGCGCCGCCGGCTGACGCCGTGCGCGGGCGTCGTGCGCGGGTCAGGCCGCGGGGACCACGGCCTCCCACGCGACGGTCTCGCCGTAGCTCCGCTTGCTGAACGGCTCGAGCCCCGCCGGCCACGCGGGCTCGGGGGAGCGCTTGCTCCGCTCCACGATCACCACGGCGTGCTGCGTCAGCTTCGGCGCCAGCGCCTCGAGCACCTCGGCCAGTTCGTGCTCGGTGACGTCGTACGGCGGGTCGATGAACACGAGGTCGAAGGTCCGCACGGTGCTCCGCAGGTACCCGAGCACCGGCTGCGGCTGCACGTCGATCCGCACGCCGGGCACGCGCTGCTGCACCGCCTTCGCGTTCGCCCGGCACGCCTGCGCCGCCGCCGAGGCCCGGTCGACGAGCACGACCTCGACCGCTCCGCGCGACGCCGCCTCGAGCCCGAGGGCCCCCGTGCCCGCGTACAGGTCCGCCACGGACGTGTCGTCGACCAGCCCGCGTGCCTCGAGCGACGAGAACAGCGCCTCGCGCACGCGGTCGCTCGTCGGCCGCGTGCCCGACTTCGGCACGCGGAGCGTCGTGGAGCCGGCGGCACCGGCGATGATGCGGGTCATGCAGCCACCGTAGCGGGCCGCGGGCCGCCTCCTGGAGTTGTCCACAGCCGACCTGGAGGCGCGTGGCGCGTCGGTCCCGCCGGGTACCGTTGACGTGTGGTCACGACCGGAACGACAACCGAGCCGGCGGTGCCGGACCTCGGTCCCGCGCCGCTCGACGCGCGGCTGGCGAACGTCCTCGGCGGACGGACGGCGAGCGCGATCGAGAAGGCGTTCGGGTACCGCACCGTGGGCGAGTTCCTCGAGCACGCGCCCCGCCGGTACGCGGAACGCGGTGCCCTGACCGCGCTCGACTCGCTCGCGATCGGCGAGTCGGTGACGATCGTGGCCGAGGTCGTCGACGTCCGCGAACGCACCATGCGCGCCCGGCGCGGGTCGATCCTCGAAGCGAAGATCGGTGACGGCAAGGGGCTGCTGACCCTCACGTTCTTCAACCAGGGCTGGCGCACGAAGGACCTCGTGCCCGGCGCCCGCGGCATCTTCTCGGGCAAGGTCGGGGACTACCGGGGCGCTCGGCAGCTGGCGCACCCCGACTACGAGCTGTTCGATCGCGACGACCCCCGTGCGGCGGCGGATCCCGAGTCCGAGGAGGCCATCCGGTTCTCCCGCCAGCCGATCCCCATCTACCCGGCGACGTCGACCCTGACCTCGTGGCAGATCGCGAAGTCGATCGCCATCGTGCTCGACACGCTCCCCGACGTCCCCGACCCGATCCCAGCCCGTGTCCGCAACCGGCTCGACCTCGTCCCGTTCCGCCGCGCACTCGAGCTCCTGCACCGTCCCGAGAAGGTCGCCGACTTCAAGCGCGCGCAGGACGCCCTCCGCTACCGCGAGGCGTTCGTGCTCCAGACCGCACTCGTCCAGCGGCGCATCGCCTCCCGGGCGACGGCGGCCACGCCTCGATCGGCGTCCCCCGGTGGCATCCTCGAGCGCTTCGACGCCACCCTGCCGTTCACGTTGACCGATGACCAGCAGACCGTCGGCGCCGAGATCGACCATGACCTGGCCGGCGACTGGCCGATGCACCGCCTGGTGCAGGGCGAGGTCGGATCCGGCAAGACGCTCGTGGCGATCCGTGCGATGCTCACGGTCGCCGAGTCCGGCGGGCAGTCCGCCCTGATCGCCCCGACCGAGGTGCTCGCCGCCCAGCACCTGCGGTCGATCGTGAAGTTCCTCGGCCCCGACCTGGCGGCCGAACTGCGACCGGTGATCCTGACGGGCTCGCAGTCGACGGACGAACGACGCCGGGCGCTCCTCGCGGCGGCGTCGGGCAGCTCTCGGCTGGTCGTCGGCACGCACGCCCTGCTCGGCGACCGCGTCGACTTCGCCGAGCTCGGACTCGTCGTGGTGGACGAGCAGCACCGGTTCGGCGTCGAGCAGCGCGAGGCGCTCCGGACGAAGGGCGCGACCCCGCCGCACGTGCTGGTGCTCACGGCGACGCCGATCCCGCGAACCGTGGCGATGACGGTGTTCGGGGACCTCGACGTCTCGACGATCACCGGGCTGCCCTCGGGCCGCGCCGGGGTCGAGACGTTCACGGTCCCGCTCGCCGAGCACCCGGGCTGGGAGTCCCGCATCTGGACCCGGATGGCCGAGGAGCTCAGCGCCGGCCGACAGGCGTTCGTGGTGTGCCCGGCGATCGACGACGCCCACGCCGAGGACGACGGCGAGCCCCAGCCGGAGGCCGAGGACGACGCTCCGAAGCGGCTGCCGGCGACCGTCCTGGCGACGGCGGAACGGATGCGTGCGATGCCGGTGCTCGACGGCCGCAGCATCGCGGTCCTGCACGGGCGCATGACGGCGGAGGAGAAGGACCGCGTCATGACCTCCTTCGCAGCCGGCGGCATCGACGTCCTGGTAGCGACCACCGTCATCGAGGTGGGGGTCGACGTGCCGAACGCCTCGATGATGGCGGTGCTCGACGCCGACCGGTTCGGCGTGTCCCAGCTCCACCAGCTCCGCGGTCGCATCGGCCGTGGCCAGTACGCCGGCGTCTGCCTGCTCGTGACGGGTGCGGAGCTCGAGACCACCTCGCGTGAACGCGTCGACGCCGTCTCGGCCTCGGACGACGGCTTCGAGCTGGCGCGGGTCGACCTCGAGCTCCGGCGCGAGGGCGACGTCCTCGGCGAACGACAGTCCGGCGGACGTTCGTCGCTCAACCTGCTGCGCGTCGTGGAGCACGCCGACCTGATCGTCGACGCGCGGGAGGAAGCCGAGCGCGTCCTCGAGCCGGACCCGCAGCTCGAGGGTCACCCGGCACTCCGCGAGGCCCTGGCGCGCCGGCTCGACGAGTCCGACGCCGCCTTCCTCGGCAAGAACTGACCCGACCGGCGAGCAGACGCCCGGCGCTCGACCGGTATCGTCGCGGGCATGGCACAGATCGCGGTGGTCCCCGGTTCCTTCGATCCCGTGACCCTCGGGCACCTCGACGTGATCGGCCGTGCGGCGCAGCTGTTCGACGAGGTCCACGTGCTCGTCGTGCACAACCCCGACAAGAAGCCGGCCATGTTCGACGCCGTCGACCGTGTCCGTCTGATCGAGGAGTCACTCGTCGAGACCGGCGTCTCCGACAACGTCCGGGTGGGCGAGTGGACCTCCGGGCTGCTCGTGGACTACTGCCGCCAGGTCGGTGCGACGGTCCTGGTGAAGGGCGTGCGCTCCGGCGAGGACGTCGCCTACGAGACCCCGATGGCGATCATGAACCGGCACCTCGCCGACGTCGAGACGGTGTTCCTCCTGCCGGAGGCATCGCGGGCGCACGTGTCGAGCTCGCTCATCCGCCAGGTCGCGTCCCTCGGCGGCGACGTCGCCCCGTACGTGCCCGAGGTGGTCGCGGCGGCGCTGCACGAGCACACCGGGCGCTGATCCGCGCCGGCCCGCACCGCCGGCCCGCACCGCTGAACCGCGCCGCTCAGCCGTGCCGCTCGGCGCCCGGAGCCGGGACACGCCTGCCCTCGCCTCGACTCACGAGCGTTCGGGATGTAGGCTCGTCGATCGTGTCTTCCCACGTGAACAGCCCCTACGCCCTGCGCGTGCGCGACCTCGCGCACCGGCCGGGCGAGATGCGCGAGCACACGCTCGACATCGAGGTGCCCGACGCGATGGGTGCCGGCGTCATCGCCGTCCGCCAGGGCGCGCAGATGCACATCGACGTCCGGCTCGAGGGCCTGCACGAAGGCGTCCTCGTCTCCGGGCACGCCTCGGCCGAGGCGGTGGGCGAGTGCTCGCGCTGCCTCATCGACATCAGCGAACCCGTCGAGGTCGATTTCGCCGAGCTCTTCGCGTATGATGCCTCGGAGGAATTCGACTTCTTCGTGCACGACGACCTCGTCGACACGGAAGAGGTCGTCCGAGACGCGGTGGTGCTGGCGCTGCCGTTCCAGCCGGTCTGCCGACCGGACTGCCCAGGCCTCGATCCCGTGACGGGTGAGCGACTGGCGGACATCGGTGAGTCCCGTGCTCACGAGGTCCTGGATCCCCGGTGGGCCGCCCTGAGCGGACTCACCGTCCTCGACGAGGACGAAGCCAGCACGACAACGCCCCAGACCACCGAGGGTCAGGAGCGGTCCGAAGCCGACCAGGCCGACTGACCGCCGTCCCTCGCCACTGACCACCGACCAACCGAAAGAGAACCACCATGGCCGTTCCCAAGCGCAAGCAGTCCCGTGCCAACACGCACGCCCGTCGTTCGCAGTGGAAGGCCGCGCCGGTCCAGCTCGTGAAGACGATCGAGGGTGGCAAGGTCACCTACAGCCTCCCGCACCGCGCCAAGGTCGTCGAGGACTCCGCCGGCACGCCCCTGTACATGGAGTACAAGGGCCGCAAGGTCGCCGACGTCTGATCGGACAGCACGCATGACAGCGACGTCCGGCGCCACGGGGTCCCGCCCCGTGGGGTCGGACGTCGTTCGTCTGCGTGACAGCCTCGGGGCCGACATCGACCTCGAGCTGCTGCAGCTCGCCCTGACGCACCGCTCGTACGCGTACGAGCACGGGGGCATCGGGCACAACGAACGCCTCGAGTTCCTCGGGGACTCCATCCTCGGCCAGGCCGTGACCGTGAAGCTCTACCGGTCCTTCCCCGACCTCGACGAGGGCGACCTCGCGAAGCGTCGTGCGAGCCTCGTGTCGACCGTGGCCCTCGCCGAGATCGCCCGGATGATCGGGCTCGGCAAGTACCTCCGCCTCGGCAAGGGCGAGGAGCAGACCGGCGGTCGCGACAAGTCGTCGATCCTGGCGGACACCGTCGAGGCCGTCATCGGTGCGGCGTACCTGTCGGCCGGCCCGGATCCCGCGACCGAGCTGGTCCTCCGGCTCGTCGACCCGCTGCTGGTCGACCCGGACCGCTTCGGCGCCGCGATGGACCCGAAGACCAGCCTGCAGGAGCTCGCGTCCAGCCTGTCCCTGGGCAACCCGTCGTACCGCGTGACCGAAGCCGGTCCGGACCACGACAAGACCTTCCACGCGACCGTGGTGCTGCAGGGTGAGGACGTCTCCACCGGCTCCGGGTCGAGCAAGAAGACCGCCGAGATGGCCGCCGCGCTCGAGGCGTGGACGCGACTCTCCGGCCGAGCGGCCTGACCGCGTGCCCGAACTCCCCGAGGTCGAGGTCGTCCGCGCCGGCCTCGAACCCGCGGTCAGCGGCGCGCGGGTCCTGCACGTGGACGTCGTCGACGAGCGCGCCCTCACCCGCCACGACGGCCCCGCCGAGGACTTCGCCGACCGGTTGACCGGCCGGACCATCGCCGCCGCCGTCCGCCGGGGCAAGTTCCTCTGGATGCCCCTCGAGCCGCGGCACGCCGGCGACCAGCCGGAGGCCCTCGTCGCCCACCTCGGCATGAGCGGCCAGATCCTGCTCGGTCGGGGGCGCGAGGCCGCCAAGCACCGGCGGATCCTGCTCGACGTGCAGCCTGCGGGCACCGATCGTGACGGCGCGGCCGAACCCCCGGTCGAGCTCGAGTTCGTCGACCAGCGCACGTTCGGCTCGATGGCGATCGACCCGATGGTGCCGACGATCGACGGCGCCCCCGCCGGGTCCGCCGGACACGTCGACGAGACCGACCCGAACGCAGTGTGGCGTCGGAGCATCCCGAAGCAGGTGTCCCACATCGCCCGCGACCCGCTCGACCCCGCGTTCGACGACGACCGGTTCACCGCGATGGCGCGGAAGCGGTCGAGTGGCATCAAGCGGGTCCTGCTCGACCAGGGCGTCGTCAGCGGCATCGGCAACATCTACGCCGACGAGTCGCTGTGGGCGGCGAAGCTCCACTACGACCGGCCGGCGGAGCGCCTGACCCGAGCCGATCTCAGCGGGCTCCTCGCCGAGGTCCGGAGCGTCCTGCGCCGTGCCCTCGAGGACGGCGGGACGAGCTTCGACGCGCAGTACGTCAACGTGAACGGCCAGTCCGGGTACTTCTCGCAGCGGCTGAACGTCTACGGGCAGCAGGGGAAGCCGTGCCCGCGCTGCGGGACGACGATCGTGCGCGAGGCCTTCATGAACCGGTCCAGCCACCGTTGCCCCGTGTGCCAACCCGCTCCACGGCCGCGCAGGCGTTAGCCTGACGCCGAGCGAGCACCGCCCAGCAGCACAGCCCAGCAGCAGCGAGCACCACCCAGCAGCACAGCCGCCAGCACGCGAGCGAGCACACCCGGAGACCGCATGTACTTGAAGAGCCTGACCATCAAGGGGTTCAAGTCCTTCGCGCAGCCGACGACGTTCGCGTTCGAGCCCGGCGTGACCTGCATCGTCGGGCCGAACGGTTCGGGCAAGTCGAACGTCGTGGACGCGCTGGCCTGGGTGATGGGGGAGCAGGGCGCGAAGACGCTGCGCGGCGGCAAGATGGAGGACGTCATCTTCGCCGGCACCTCGACGCGCGGCCCGCTCGGCCGTGCGCAGGTGCTCCTCACCATCGACAACACCGACGGCCTGCTGCCGATCGAGTACTCCGAGGTGACGATCTCCCGCACGCTGTTCCGGAACGGCGGCAGCGAGTACGCCATCAACGGGGAGAACTGCCGGCTCCTCGACGTCCAGGAGCTGCTGAGCGACACCGGACTCGGTCGTGAGATGCACGTCATCGTCGGCCAGGGTCAGCTCGACAAGGTCCTGCACGCCACCCCCGAGGACCGCCGCGGCTTCATCGAGGAGGCGGCCGGCATCCTCAAGCACCGCCGCCGCAAGGAGAAGACCCTCCGCAAGCTCGAGGCGATGCAGACGAACCTGACGCGCCTGTCCGACCTGGCGGGGGAGATCCGGCGGCAGCTGAAGCCGCTCGGCTGGCAGGCCGAGGTCGCCCGGAAGGCCCAGTCCGTCGCCGCCGTGGCCCGCGATGCGAAGGCCCGCATCCTGGCGGACGACGTCGTCCGGCTGCGTCGCGAGCTGCACGAGCACCAGGAGGTCGAGGCCGGCCGGAAGTCCGAGCGCATCGTCCTGCAGGAGCGACTCGACCAGACCCGGATCCGGCAGCAGCACGTCGAGCAGAGCATGGTCGGCGACGACGTCGACCGGGCCCGCACCGTCGTGCACCGGCTGGAGAGCGTGCAGGAGCGGCTCCGCGGGCTGTCGAGCCTGGCGAATCAGCGGCTGATGTTCCTCGCCCAGCAGGCCGACGCGCCGCAGCAGGGCCCCACGATCACCCCGGAGCGCGTGCAGGGCGTGCGCGACGAAGCGGACCGGCTCGAAGCACGTGCGTCGGCGATGGCCGGCGGGATGGCGAGTGCCGCACGCGTCGTCCAGGACGCCCGTGCCGCCCTCGACGCCCTCGACGAGCACATCGCCGCGCAGGCCGCCCTCGTCTCCCAGCACGACCTCGAGGCGCAGCGGCTCGCCTCCGCGGTGGACGTCGCGCGCTCGAAGCGTGGTGCCGCGGTGGCGGACCGGGAACGCCGTGAACGCGCCCTCACCGAGGCGGGCGAGCGCGCCGACCGTGCGGCCGCAGCCCTCGCCGAGCTCGGCACCGACCCCTCCGAGGGCGTCGACGAGGACGCCCTCGCGACCGCGCTCGAGGCCGCCCGCGAGCAGCAGGAGGCCGCACAGGCCGCCCGCGACGGACACCGCGACCGCCTGCACGCCCTCGAACGCGAACGTGACGCCCTCGACGCCCGGGTGGCGGCGCTCGGCATGTCCATCGACGTCCGCGACGGCTCGCAGGCGCTCATCGACGCCGGTCGCGCCGGCATCGTCGGCCGCCTCGCCGACGCGCTGACGGTCGCACCGGGGTTCGAGGGCGCGATCGCGATCGCCCTCGACGGACTCGCCGACGCGGTCCTCGCCGACGACCGGTCGGTCGCGCTCGACGCCGTCGCACACGCCCGCAGCGAGGACATCGGCCGCATCGACGTCGTCGTCGCCGACGCCTCCGGCCCGTCGACGGGCCTGCCGGCAGGGCTGCCGGCGGGCGTCCGCCGTGCGCTCGACCTGGTGCAGGGACCGCCGGCCATCGCCGCGATCCTGCGCGACACGCTCGTCGCCGAGACCGAGGACGTCGACCTGGAGGCAGTGCTCACCGCCGCCCCGCAGGCCACGGTCGTGACGCGGTCGGGTGACCTCGTCCGCGCCGTCCGCGTGACGGGTGGCGGCGAGCGCGTGACCTCGCGCATCGAGCTCGTCGCGGAACGCGACGACGCCGTGACGCGCCGCGACGCCATCGCGAGGGACGCGGAGGACGCGGCCACGCGCCTCCAGGCCGCCCGTGCCGCCGTCGAGGTCGCACGACGCCAGGCGGACGAGGCCGACGCCCGGTCGCGCGCGTACGCGAAGGCGACGGCCGAGTACGACCGGACCAGTGCGTCGACGCGGGCGAAGGCGGAGAACGCGGCCGCCGAGGTCGAGCGGCTGCGCGCCGCCCTCGCCGAGACCGACGGCGCGGTGGAGGCAGCGGACGCCGCGCTGGCCGAGGCCGAGCGCAGCCACCAGGAGTTCACCGAGCGCCCGCGTCCGATGGTGGACGCCTCCGAACGGCCGGCGCTGCAGGACGCGCTCGAGGCCGCGCGCGCCGCGGAGATCGAACAGCGCATCCAGGTCGAGACCGTCCGGGAGCGGGTGCGGTCCGAACGACACCGTGCCGTCCAGCTGGAACGGCAGCTCGAGGCCGAGCGTGCCGCCGCCGAGGAAGCAGCGCGGCTCGCGGTCATCCGGCGCGGGCAGATCGCCGTGGCGGAGAAGGTCCTCGCCGACCTGCCGGGCCTGCTCGCCGCGGTGGACCGCTCGCTCGCCGAGGCGCGGGTGCAGCTCGCGACGGAGGAGTCCGAGCGGTCGAAGCGCAACACTGAGCTGCAGACGATCCGGAACGAGGAACGGGAGCTCCGAGAGCGCCTGCAGACGATCACCGACGGCGTGCACTCGCTCGAGATGGAGATCTACGAGAAGAAGCTGCACGTGTCGGGAGTGCTCGACCGGGCGCAGAGCGAACTCGGACTCGGCGAGGCCGTCCTGGTGGCTGAGTACGGGCCGGACGTGCCGGTCCCCGTGGACGTGCTGGTCGACCCCCGGGTGCTGGCCCGGAAGCACCGCGAGGCCGAACGTGCCCGCGTGGCGGCCGAGGCAGCGGCGGCGGTCGAGCCCGACGGCGAAACCGACACCGACGCGGACGCCGACGCTGCCGCCGCCGACACCGACGCTGCGGACGACGCGGACGCCGCTGACCTCCCCGCGCTCGTCGACGCGGAGTCCACGCTCCCCGGCGGCCCGGCGCTGCCCGAGTTCGACGCCACCGACGAGGTCGACCCCGCCGACGTCGAGACCGTCCCGTACGTCCGCGCCGAGCAGGAGCGGCGGCTCAAGGCGGCCGAGCGCGACCTCGGACAGCTCGGCAAGGTGAACCCGCTCGCGCTCGAGGAGTTCCAGGCCCTCGAGCAGCGCCACGCGTTCCTCGCCGAGCAGCTCGACGACCTGCAGAAGACCCGCACCGACCTCATGACGATCATCGACGAGCTCGACACCAAGATGCAGTCGATCTTCGACTCGGCGTTCTCGGACACGAAGGAGGCCTTCGACGTCATCTTCCCGATCCTGTTCCCGGGCGGCTCGGGGTCGATCACGCTGACGAACCCCGACGACCTGCTGCGCACCGGCATCGAGGTGCAGGTGAAGCCCGCGGGGAAGAAGATCGACCGCCTCACGCTGCTGTCCGGCGGAGAGCGGTCCCTCGCGGCCGTGGCGCTGCTCGTCGCGATCTTCACCGCCCGGCCGTCGCCGTTCTACATCATGGACGAGGTCGAGGCGGCGCTGGACGACGCGAACCTCGGGCGGCTGCTGACCGTCTTCGAGCGGCTCCGGGCGTCGTCGCAGCTCATCGTCATCACGCACCAGAAGCGCACGATGGAGATCGCCGACGCCCTCTACGGCGTCTCGATGCGGCAGGACGGCGTGTCCGCCGTCGTCGGCCAGCGGGTGCAGCAGCGCGAGCCGGCCGACGCGGTCGCGTAGCCGCGCGGAGCGCACGCGCGGGCCCACGCGAAAGCGACAGTTCGCGGCGGCCACGCGAAAGCGACAGTTCGCGGCGGCCACGCGAAAGCGACAGTTCGCCGCGAGACTTCCGCGGTGAACTGTCGCTTTCGTGACCGGGACGTGGTGTCGCTGGCGGGATGTGTCGCTTCGACGCCTACTTCGCGTCGGCCTCGACCGTGCGCTGCGAGCCCGTCGGGGTGAGCCCGCGCTCCTGGCGCTTCTTCGAGACCACCAGCGACGCGACCGTCGCGACGGCGATCGTCAGCATGATGAAGCCGAGCGAGAACCAGATCGGGATCTCCGGCGCCCACTCGATGTGCTCGCCGCCGTTGATGAACGGCAGCTCGTTGACGTGCATGGCGTGGAAGACGAGCTTCACACCGATGAAGCCGAGGATGACCGCCAGGCCCTGACCGAGGTAGATGAGCCGCTCGAGCAGCCCCGCGATGAGGAAGTACAGCTGGCGGAGGCCGAGGAGCGAGAACGCGTTCGCGGTGAACACGATGAAGGCGTCCTGCGTGAGGCCGAAGATCGCCGGGATCGAGTCGAGTGCGAAGAGCACGTCGGTCAGACCGATCGCGACCATGACGAGGAGCATCGGCGTGAAGAGGCGCTTGCCGTCGACCTTCGTGGTGAGACGGTCGCCGTCGTAGTCCTTCGACGTCGGGATGACGCGGCGCAGGATGCGGATGAGGCGGGAGTCGCCTTCTTCGGCGGAGTGCTCGTTGCCACCGCGGGCCTGCGACCAGGCGAGCCAGAACAGCAGCGCGCCGAACAAGTAGAAGACCCACGAGTAGTTCTCGATGATCGTCACGCCGAGGGCGATGAACACGCCACGGGCCACCAGGGCGATCGCGACGCCGACGAGCAGCACCTTCTGCTGGAACTCCTTCGGCACCGCGAAGCTCGACATGATGATGAGGAAGACGAAGAGGTTGTCGACCGACAGCGCCTTCTCGGTGAGCCACCCGGCGAAGTACTCACCGCCGGCCTGGCCGCCGCCGAAGACCCAGATGCCGATGCCGAACACGATCGCGAGCGCGATGTAGACGACGGACCAGAACGCGGACTCGCGGATGTGGGGCACGTGCGGGGTGCGCACGTGCGAGAAGAAGTCGAACACCAGCAGCGCGAGGATGCCGGCGATGGTGATCAACCAGACGAGGAGTGGGACGTCCAACGGGGTTCCTTCAGGTGAGGGCGTGACCGGGTGCGTGTCGTCGTGAACACGCGGGTACGCCGAGGCCTGAAGGTCTCTTCCGTCGTCTCCGGCACGATGTCCCGGTCACGACCGGCGCCCCGGGTCCGGATCGTTCCGGACCGTACTGACGGGGACACCGAGGAGGAATACTCCCCTTCGTGGTCCCGAGCATACCGGGCACAGCGGACGTGCGCCGCGCTCTAAGCTGGGAGCATGGCGAGTTCCTGGTCACTGTCTTCCCGGTTGCGCGGGCTGTTCCAGCGCAAGACGATCGACGAGACGACGTGGGACGAGCTCGAGACCGCGCTCATCGGTGCGGATTTCGGCCCCGACATCGCGGACGAGATCATCGAGGACCTGCACGCACGCGTCGACCGCTACGGCACGACCGACCCCGCGGACCTGCAGCGCATGCTGCGCGAGGTGCTCGAGGAGCGGCTCTCGAAGCTCGACACCACGCTCAAGCTCAGCGCGCGGCCTGCGGTCGTGCTGGTCGTCGGGGTGAACGGCGTCGGCAAGACCACCACGATCGGCAAGTTCGCGAAGTTCCTCAAGACCTACGACCGCACGGTGCTCGTGGGCGCGGCGGACACGTTCCGCGCGGCCGCCGTCGAACAGGTCGCGACGTGGGCCGAGCGTGCCGGCGTCGACGTCGTGCGGCCGTCGCAGCCCGGGCAGGACCCGGCGTCGGTGGCCTACCAGACGGTCGAGAAGGCCATCCGCGACAACACCGAGATCGTCGTCATCGACACCGCCGGCCGCCTCCACACCAAGGCCGGCCTGATGGACGAGCTGACGAAGATCAAGCGCGTCGTCGAGAAGCAGACCGAGATCTCCGAGGTCCTCCTGGTCCTCGACGCCACCACCGGGCAGAACGGGCTCGCTCAGGCGCAGGCGTTCATCGAGGGTGCCGGTGTCACCGGACTCGTCATCACGAAGCTCGACGGCTCCGCGAAGGCCGGGTTCGTGCTCAGCGTGCAGGAGAAGACGGGCATCCCGATCAAGCTCATCGGGCAGGGCGAGGGCATCAACGACCTCACCGGGTTCACCCCGCACGTGTTCGTCCAGAACCTCGTCGGCTGAATCCGTCCCCGCCGGGGCGAACGCGGTCCGCCCCGCGCGAGTAGTGTCCCCTTCGGCCCGGGCACCCGCTCGGTCTCGTTCCAGGGATTGGAGACCCTCATGCCCGCACTGCTGATCATCGCGATCATCGTCGGCCTCGTCCTGCTCTTCAGCGGCATCTTCGTCGGTGCCCTGAAGTTCCTGCTCTGGGTGGGCATCGTGCTCATCCTGCTGGCGGTCATCGGCTGGCTCCTCCGGAGCATCCGCGGTCGCGCGTAGCGACCAGGCGCCCTGAACAGGGGCAGCAACGGACGGGAGGCACGGTGCCAGCTGGCACCGTGCCTCCCGTCTGTCCGTGGTCGCGTCCTAGACCGCCTGCCGACCCGCGGGGGCGGCCAACAGGTGCGACAGGTGCTCCGGTACCGTCCCACCGCGTGCGACCGTGGCGCGTGCCCACAGGCGTCCCGCGCGGTACGAGGAGCGCACGAGCGGACCGGCGAGGACCCCGGCGAACCCCATCCGCTCGGCGACCTCGCGCAGCTCGACGAACTCCTCGGGGCGCACCCAGCGGGCGACCGGCAGGTGGCGCGGCGAGGGGCGGAGGTACTGCGTGAGCGTGATGACGTCCGTCCCGGCGTCGTGCAGGCGCTGCAGGGCGTCCTCGATCTCGGCGCGCTCCTCGCCCATCCCGAGGATGAGGTTCGACTTCGTGACGAGCCCGGCGTCCCGCCCCTGCGTGATGACGTCGAGCGAACGCTCGAAGGTGAACGCCGGTCGGATCCGCTTGAAGATGCGCGGGACCGTCTCGACGTTGTGGGCGAAGACCTCGGGGCGCGCGTCGAACACCTGGCCGAGCTGGTCCGGGCGGCCGTTGAAGTCGGGCACCAGGATCTCGACGCCGGTGCCGGGGGAGTGCTCGTGGATCTGGCGGATGGTCTCGGCGTAGAGCCACGCGCCGCCGTCCGGCAGGTCGTCGCGCGCGACGCCGGTGACCGTGGCGTACTTGAGGCCCATCGACGCGACCGAGTCCGCGACCCGGCGTGGTTCGTCGCGGTCGAGCGGCTCCGGCTTGCCGGTGTCGATCTGGCAGAAGTCGCAGCGCCGGGTGCACTGGGATCCGCCGATGAGGAAGGTGGCCTCGCGGTCCTCCCAGCACTCGAAGATGTTCGGGCAGCCGGCCTCCTGGCAGACCGTGTGCAGCTGCTGGTCGCGGACGAGGCCGGAGAGCTCGCGGAACTCCGGGCCCTGCGTGGCGCGGGTCTTGATCCACGCGGGCTTCGTCTCGATCGGCGTCTCGGCGTTGCGGGCCTCGACGCGGAGCATCCGCCGGCCGTCGGGGGCGAGGGTCATACGAGGGTCTCCTGTCGTGCGGTGCGCGTGCTGCTGATGCGGCGGCCGGTGTGCATGCCGTCGACGGCCTCTTGGACGCGGCGTGCCACGAGCGGCACGAGGTCGTCCGTGCCGACGTGTCGGCCGGCGGATGCGGTGAGCGTCGTGACGCCGGCGTCGGCGATGCCGCACGGCACGATCGCGGCGTACGCGTCGAGGGCGTTGTCGCAGTTGATGGCGATGCCGTGGCTCGTGACGCCCTCGGCCACGTGCAGTCCGATCGCGCCGACCTTGGCGTCCGGGGTGCCGTCGCTTCCGCGTACCCAGGCGCCGCTCCGGCCCTCGACCCGCTCGGCGTGCACCCCGACGGCCGCCGCGGTGTCGATGATCACCTGCTCGAGGTCCCGCACCCACGCGACCACGTCGAGGGGCTCGGCGAGCCGGACGATCGGGTAGGCGACGAGCTGTCCCGGGCCGTGCCAGGTGATGCGGCCTCCGCGGTCGACGTCGACCACGGGGGAGCCGTCCGTCGGCAGGTCGGACGGCTCGGTGCGGCGGCCCGCCGTGTACACGCAGGGGTGCTCGCAGAGGACGAGTGCGCCGGGGGAGCGCCCGGCGACGACGGCGGCGTGGAGGTCCCGCTGCAGTGCGAGTCCCTCGGCGTGGTCGAGGAGCCCCGTGCGTCGGACGATCTCGAGTTCCGGCATGCGCGCCAGGCTACGACAGTTTCTGGACGCCGTCCAACAACGGGTGCGGGGCCGTTCCGCGCGTGGTGGGCTGATCCGCGCGAAGGAGGACGAATCGCGCGAAGGAAGCAGGAAGGTTCGGCCTCCCACGCGCGGAACCGCCTCCCATTCCGTGTGTGATGGGACGGAACGCTTGACCTCAACCGTGGTTGACCGGGTCGGATGGTGGCATGGAGATCCGGCAGGTACAGCTCACGACGCGCTCGGTCGACGAGACGGCGCATTTCTACGCTCGGCTCGGCTGCCCGGTCGGACGGGACGGCGACGCGGTCCGCGTGACGGTGGGGTCGACGCAGCTCGTGTTCCGCCCGCTCGAGGGCATGACCGGGGCACACCACCTCGCGTTCACGATCCCGACGGGGTCGTTCGTCGCCGCGAAGGAACGGATCGCCGGCGTGGCGACGCTGCTCGGCACCGACGACGCCGACGAGTTCGAGGGGCCGCCGAACTGGAACTCGCGCTCGGTGTACTTCGAGGGGCCCGACCGGCAGCTCCTCGAGCTCATCGAGCGGCGCGACCTCGACACGGGCGGCGCGGGCGCGGGCGGCGCGGGCGACACGCGCCCGGACGGCCCGCCGTTCCTCGTCTCGGTGAGCGAGGTGGGCATCGCGGTCCCGGACGTGCTCGGTGCCGTCGAGGAGCTCGGGCGGCACGGCCTCGCCCCGTACGCCAACGCCCCCAGTGCGGACTTCGCCCCCGTCGGCGACCTGCACGGCCTGCTCGTCCTGGTGTCCCCGACCCGCAAGTGGTTCCCGACGCTCGACCGCAGCCCGTCGACCGCGCCGATCGTCATCGACATCGGGCTCGGCGACACCGTCGAACTCGCCGAGGGCGTCCTCCTGCGGTGAACGGGCGTCGGCGTCCGGGGCGAGCCTTGTAGAATCGACGGATCATGGCGCAATTCGGTTCACTCTCCGATCGGCTGACCGAGACCTTCCGCAACCTGCGGAGCAAGGGTCGGCTGACTCCGTCCGACGTCGACGGCACCGTCCGCGAGATCCGGCGGGCGCTCCTCGACGCCGACGTCGCGCTCGAGGTCGTCAAGGCGTTCACCGCAGCCGTCCGCGAGCGTGCCCTCTCCGACGAGGTCAACCGCGCGCTCAACCCGGCGCAGCAGGTCGTCCAGATCGTCAACGAGGAACTCGTCGGCATCCTCGGTGGCCAGCAGCGACGCCTCGAGTTCGCGAAGCGGCCGCCGACGGTCATCATGCTCGCGGGTCTGCAGGGTGCCGGTAAGACGACCCTCGCGGGCAAGCTCGGCAAGTGGCTCAAGAAGGACGGCCACACCCCGATGCTCGTCGCGGCGGACCTCCAGCGTCCGAACGCCGTGCAGCAGCTGCAGGTCGTCGGCGAGCAGGCCGGCGTGCACGTCTTCGCTCCGGAGCCCGGCAACGGCGTCGGCGACCCCGTGAAGGTCGCGAAGAACGCGATCAAGGCCGCGGTCGACCAGCAGTACGACACCGTCATCGTGGACACCGCCGGTCGACTCGGTGTCGACGCCGAGCTCATGAAGCAGGCGGCGAACATCCGCAAGGCCGTCGACCCGGACGAGGTCCTGTTCGTCATCGACGCGATGATCGGTCAGGACGCCGTCACCACCGCGCGTGCCTTCCAGGAAGGCGTCGACTTCACCGGCGTCGTCCTGTCGAAGCTCGACGGCGACGCCCGTGGTGGTGCGGCCCTGTCGGTCGCCAGCGTCACCGGCCGTCCGATCATGTTCGCGTCCACCGGTGAGGGCCTCGACGACTTCGAGCCGTTCCACCCGGACCGCATGGCGAGCCGCATCCTCGACCTCGGCGACATCCTGTCCCTCATCGAGCAGGCGCAGGGCGCCTTCGACGAGGAAGAGGCCCGCAAGGTCGCGGACAAGATCGCGACCGACAACTTCACCCTGAACGACTTCCTGCAGCAGATGCAGCAGCTCCGCAAGGCCGGCTCGATCAAGGGCATGCTCGGCATGCTCCCGGGTGCCAAGGGCATGCGCGAGGCGCTCGACAACTTCGACGAGCGTGAGATCGTCCGCACCGAGGCGATCATCCAGTCGATGACGCCGCAGGAGCGCGAGCTGCCGAAGCTCCTGAACGGCTCCCGCCGCCTCCGCATCGCCAAGGGTGCCGGGTCGACCGTGACCGAGGTGAACGCCCTCGTGAACCGGTTCGAGCAGGCGGCGAAGATGATGAAGACCGTCGCCCGTGGTGGCGTGCCGCAGATGCCGGGCATGGGTCCGATCCCGGGCATGCACGGCGGCAAGAAGCAGCAGCAGTCCGGCGGCAAGAAGAAGTCGAAGGTGGGCAACCCCGCGAAGCGTGCGGCCCTGGCGGCCGGCGCCGCGGCGGCGCCGCAGCAGGCCCCGCAGGGCTCGGGTCTCGGACTCGGCGGCGGTGCGAAGGGCGGCAAGGCCCCCACCGAGGAAGAGCTGGCGTCGCTCCAGAAGTTCCTGGGTCGCTAGTCGCGACCACCTGACGGACTGGAGGCGGGGGGGCCGCGGGGCCCCCCCCCCCCCGCCCGCGGGGGGGGGGGCCGGGGGGCCCCCCCCCCCCCCGGGGGGCCCCCCCGACTGCCAGGGGGGGGGGGGGGGCGCCGAACCCCCCCCCCCCCGTGTGCGGCCCCCCCCCGCGGGGCCCCCCCCCCCCCCCCCCCAACCCCCCCCCCCCCCCCCCCCCCGGGGGGGGGGGGGGGGCGGGGCCCGGGCCCCCCCCCCCGCGCCTCCAGGCGTTGCGCGACCGACGGGCGTCAGCCCTCGATGCGGTACCCGAGCCCGCGCACGGTGACCAGGATCTCCGGCGCGCTCGGCACGCGTTCGATCTTCGAGCGGATGCGCTTGATGTGCACGTCGAGGGTCTTCGTGTCGCCGAAGTAGTCCGAGCCCCAGACCCGGTCGATGAGCTGCCCGCGGGTGAGCACCCGGCCGGCGTTCCGGAGCAGCAGCTCGAGCAGCTCGAACTCCTTGAGCGGCATCGGCGTCTCGGAGCCGTCCACCGCCACGGTGTGCCGCTCGACGTCCATCCGGATCCCGCCGACCTGCAGGATGCCGCTCTCCGCCGGGTCGTCCTCGGTGCGGCGCCGGAGCACGGCACGGATGCGGGCGAGGAGCTCCCGGGTCGAGTACGGCTTCGTGACGTAGTCGTCGGCACCGAGCTCGAGCCCGACGACGATGTCCACCTCGGAGTCCTTCGCCGTGAGCATGATGATCGGGATGTTCGACCGGGTGCGGATCTGTCGGCACACCTCCGTGCCGGAGAGCCCCGGCAGCATGAGGTCGAGGAGCACCAGGTCGGGGTTCTCCGCGTCGAACTTCGACAGCGCGGTCACACCGTCCGCAGCGACGGAGGTGTCATACCCCTCGCGCTGCAGCAGGAACTCCAGGGGCTCGCTCAGGGCCGGCTCGTCGTCGACGATGAGGATCTTGGTCACGATTGCTGCTCTTCCAGTTGCTCTTCGAGTGCGGTGGTCAGTTCGGGGTCCGCCTCGGGCAGGCGGATGGTGAAGGTCGATCCCTTGCCCGGCTGCGACCAGACACGGACGTCGCCGCCGTGGTTGCTCACGACGTGCTTGACGATCGCGAGACCCAAGCCGGTGCCGCCGGTCGCGCGGGAGCGTGCCGGGTCGACGCGGTAGAAGCGTTCGAACACGCGGTCGAGGTCGGCTTCGGGGATCCCGACGCCCTGGTCCGTCACCGCGATCTCGACGAAGCCCTTCGACGACCGCACGCCGACGCCGACGCGGGTGTGGTCCGGCGAGTACTTCACGGCGTTCGCGATGAGGTTCGACACCGCGATCTGCAGCAGGCCCGGGTCGCCCATCACCCGGAGCTTCGATTTCTTCGCCCGCACGAGCTCGATGTCCCGGGCACGGGCGACGATCTCGTTCGTGTCCACGGCGGCCTGCACGATGCGGTCGATCGACGTCTCCTCGCTGTTCTCCAGCGTGTCGACGGACTGCAGCCGCGAGAGCTCGATGATGTCCTTCGTCAGGGCCGCCAGTCGTTCGGACTCGGTGACGAGCTGCGCGGCGAACCGCCGCACGTGCTGGGGTTCGTCGGCGGCCGCGACGAGGGTCTCCGAGAGCAGCCCGATGGCGCCGATCGGGGTCTTCAGCTCGTGCGAGATGTTCGCCACGAAGTCACGCCGGACCTCGTCGATGCGGTGGCTCTCGGTGAGGTCGTCCGCCGTGACGAGGACGTACCGGTTGCCGAGCTGCGCGGCACGGAAGCTGAGGTAGCCGATGAGCTCACCCCGGCGGCCGCGCGGGAGTTCGAGGTCCTCCGACCCCATCTCACCGCTCTTCCGCACCCGGTCGACCAGGTCCGCGAGCTCCTGGTGGACGAGCTTCCGCCGCACCACCAGTCCCACCGTCAGTGCCTGCGGCGACGCGGCGACCACCGTGTTCGACGGGTCGACCACCACGGCCGGGTTGTGCATCGTGGCGATGACCGCGGCGACGCCGTCCGGCAGCGTGCGTTCCGCCACGTCGGCTGCACGAGCCGTGCGCTCGGCGGTGATGATCAGCACCACGACGCCCGCGCCGAAGACCCCGCCGAGGAGCATCGACAGTGGCACGAGCCACGCGTTGTCCATGCCGTCAGTGTAGGAGTGGTCACACGGGGTTCGGGCGCCGTTCACCCCCGTTCGCGGCGGTTCCGGCTCCGGATCGCGAAGCGTTCAGCCGCACGTCACCGTTCGTTCACCTGAGCTGACGACACTCGACCGGTACGCAGAGAGAGGTACTCCCCCATGCGCGAAGTCTTCCAGCAGGAGCTCCAGGACGTCCAGGAGCGACTGACCGAGATCGCCGGGCTCGTCGAGTCCGCCATCACCCGTGCCACCCAGGCCTTCAGCGACTCCGACGTCGCGCTCGCCGAGGAGGTGATCGCCGACGACGCCAAGATCGACGAGGCCGCCAACAGCCTCGACGAGATCGCGATCGACATCCTGGCGCGCCAGGCTCCGGTGGCCCGCGACCTCCGCGTCGTCGTCACCGCCCTGCGCGTCAGCTCCTCGCTCGAGCGCATGGGCGACATGGCCGAGCACATCGCACAGCTCGCCCGGCAGCGGTTCCCCGAGAAGGTCGTGCCGAAGGGCCTCCGCGGCACCTTCAAGCAGATGGGCGCCCACGACGTCGCGATGGCGCAGAAGCTCACGCGGCTGCTCGCCACCGAGGACATCCAGCTCGCCGAGGAGATCCGCGACGAGGACGACGCCGTGGACGAGCTGCACGCCAGCGTCTTCGACTTCGTGCTCGGCGAGACGTGGAAGGGTGCGCCGGTCGACACGGTCGACGCGACCCTCGCCTCGCGGTACCACGAGCGCTTCGCGGACCACGCGGTGTCGATCGCGAAGAAGGTGCAGTACCTGGCGACGGGCGACTGGACCGGCGCCTCGAACGCGACCGCGGCGGTCTGACGCCCGGGCTGGCCCCGGCCGCGGCCTCGGTCGCGCCCCCGGCCTCGGTCGGGTTCGCACAACCAAAGTCTCCTCGCGCCGCGGTTCGCCGTGGTTCGGGGAGACTTTGGTTGTGCGCGGCGCGAGCGCGCGCACGCGGCAGGGCATGGCGCGGCGCGGCGCGAGCACGCGGCACGCGGCGCGCGGCACCGCTGCGGTCTGCGAGGATCGTGGCATGGCCCAGGTCGCGATCATCGTCAACGGCATGCCCGGTTCGGGCAAGAGCACGATCGGGGCCGCCCTCGCCGAGGTGCTCGGCTGCCCCTTCCTGTCGAAGGACCGCATCAAGGAGCCCCTCGCCGACGTCGTCGGGCCGATGATCGCCTCGCGGCCGCTCGGCGCCATCGCGATGGAGACGATGTGGTCGATGGCGGGGGCCGTCGAGAACGGGGTCGTCCTCGACGCCGTCTGGCTGCCGTCGCGTGATCGGGACCTCCTGGAGGCGCGGCTCGCCTCCGCCGGGTCGCCTCGCGCCGTCGAGGTCTGGTGCCACGTCGACCGGGCGACCGCCGAGGACCGGCTGCGGGACCGCTACGACCCGGGCACGGTGCCGCCGCGGCACGAGGTGCACGGCGACCTCGCCGATGTCCTGGCGTTCTGGGACGAGCACGGCACCGTCGCCGAGCCGATCGCGCTACCGGGCGTCCCCGTCGTCCGGGTCGACACGACGAAGCCGTACGACGTCGGGGCCCTGGTGCAGGAGATCGCGTCGCACTTCGTCTGACCAGCCGCGGCTCGAGGAGCCGACCGCGCTGCCGAAGCGACACGTCGTCGATGCGGTGATCCGTTCCTCCCGGCAGCGCGACAGGAGTCGGCGGAACGTTCGCGGCACACTGTCGCTCTCGCGAACCCGCCCAGCCGGACGACGAACGCCCCGTCCGGAGACCGGACGGGGCGTTCTGCGTGGCTGGGTTACTTCTTCGCGCCCTGGGCGGCGACCGCGGCGGCGCCGGCAGCGGCGGCCTCGGGGTCGAGGTAGTACGCGGGCTTCGTCGGGCGGAACTCGTCGTCGAGCTCGTACACCAGCGGGATGCCCGTCGGGATGTTGAGGCCGGCGATGTCGTCGTCCGAGATGTCGTCGAGGTGCTTCACCAGCGCCCGCAGCGAGTTGCCGTGCGCCGTGACGAGGACGGTCTTGCCCGCGCCGAGGTCCTTCGTGATGTCCGACTCCCAGTACGGCAGCAGACGGTCGATCACGAGCTTGAGCGACTCGGTGCGCGGCAGCTGGTCGCCGAGCTCGGCGTAGCGGCGGTCCCCGGCCTGCGACCACTCGGCGTCGTCGGCGATGGGGGGCGGCGGCACGTCGAACGAACGACGCCACTCCATGAACTGCTGCTCGCCGTACTCCGCCAGCGTCTGCGCCTTGTCCTTGCCCTGCAGGGCGCCGTAGTGGCGCTCGTTGAGGCGCCAGTCGCGCTTCACCGGCAGCCAGGCCAGGTCCGCCTCGAGCAGGGCGATGTCCGCCGTCTGGATCGCACGGGTGAGCAGGGAGGTGTACAGGACGTCCGGGACGATGCCCGACTCGCTGATGAGCTCGCCGGCGCGCTTCGCCTCCTTCTCGCCCAACTCGCTGAGTCGGACGTCGACCCAACCGGTGAACAGGTTCTTCTGGTTCCAGTCACTGTTGCCGTGACGGAGCAGGACGAGCGTGGAGGTCATGCCACCGATCCTACCGAGCGGCACGTGGCCCGTACGCTGGACGGCATGCCCATCGGGAACGTGACGCGCGGGACGACCGGGTACAACCGGCTCCGCCGAGTCGACCGGTGGATCGCCGCGCTGCCGGCCCTCCGGCGGACCTCCGACCCGCTCGTCGCGGACGTCGGCTACGGCGCGCGGCCGACGACGACGCTCGAACTCCGGGACCGGCTGGCCCGGGTCCGTCCGGACGTCGAAGTCACCGGCATCGAGATCGAACCAGCACGTGTCGCACTCGCGAACGCCGGCACGCGCGACGGGGTGACGTTCCGGCTCGGCGGCTTCGAGACGCCGACCCCGGGCGGCCGCCGGCCCGTCGTGATCCGGGCGTTCAACGTCCTGCGGCAGTACGACGAGTCCGAGGTGACGGCGTCGTGGCGGATCATGCAGGACCGGCTCCAGCCCGGCGGCGCGCTCGTCGAGGGGACCTGCAACGAAGTGGGCCGGGTGGCGTCGTGGGTGACGCTCGACGAGCTCGCTCCCCGGATCTTCACGGTGTCGCTGCGGCTCGCCGGGCTCGACGTGCCGAGCATCGTCGCGGAGCGGCTGCCGAAGGCGCTCATCCACCGGAACGTCCCGGGTGAGCGGGTGCACGCGTTCCTGCGCGACCTCGACCTGGCGTGGGCGGTCGCTGCGCCGCTCGGCACGTACGGGCCCCGGCAGCGGTGGATCGCGGCGGTCCAGGGCATGCGCGACCGGGGCTGGCCGGTGCTGCACGGGGTGACGCGCTGGCGGCTCGGCGAGCTCAGCGTCCCGTGGTCGGCCGTCGAGCCGGCTTGACCGGCGGCGGTGGGCACGCGCGGCGGCCCGGTTCGAAGTGCCGTCGCACAACGGAAGTCACGCCGAACCGCAGATTCGTCCGGTTCCGAGTGACTTCGGTTGTGCGAACGGCCGGCCGCAGGCCGTCGGCGCCGGCCGTCGGCGCCGCCGGCAGGGCGGGTCAGCCGCGCTTGACCGCCCCGAGCCGCGGCAGGCGCGGCACGTTCGCGGTCGCGCCGGCCTCGGGCGGGACGATGGTCTCCTGCGTCGCGGTCACGACCACGTCGTCGGCGGTGAGCGTCAGCGTCGCCGCGCGGTCGAGGGAGCGCTTCACGATCGCGAGCCCGATCGGCCCGAGCTCGTGGTGCACGGCCGAGGCGGCGAGGCGACCGACCTCCTTCTCGTCGAGCACGACCGGGGTTCCGGGCGCCGGGAGCACCGCGTCGGACCCGTCGAGGTGCAGCATCACGACCCGGCGCGGCGGGTGCCCGAGGTTGTGGACCTTCGCGACGGTCTCCTGCCCGCGGTAGCAGCCCTTCGACAGGTGCACGGCGGAGCGGAGCCAGTCGAGCTCGTGCGGGATCGTGCGCTCGTCGACGTCGGACAGCGCCGGACGCCAGGCGGCGATGCGCAGGGCCTCGTACGCCAGCAGTCCCGCGGCGGGTTCGTCCGACGCGGCGATCGCCGACGCGGTGCCGGGGGTGACCACCGCGATGCGGAGGGTCCAGTCGGAGCCGGGGTGCGCCTCCAGGTCGGCGTAGCCCCATCCACCGGGCGTGACGGACGACCACGGGTCGACCCACTCGGCGAGCGGCGTGTCCGGCAGCTCCACGGCGGCGAAGGGCGCGGACGACCCGAACCAGCCGATGGTCGCGAGCTCGGCGGAGCGGTCCGTCACCTCGACGCGGAGCATGAAGCGCATCGACGACAGCCAGGCGGCGAGCGGGGCCGCGTCGGCGGCCTCGGTGAGCAGCCATGCGACCGACCCGTCGTCCACGACGCGGGCGGCGTGCTCGACGCGGCCGGACTGGTCGAGCACGAGGGTCTCGGTCGAGACCCCGGGTTCGAGGCCGAGCAGGAGCTGCGACGTGATCGAGTTGAGCCACGACAGCCGGTCCGGACCGGACACCGTCACGACGCCGAGGCCGAGCTCGACGACGGCGCGACCGCGGGCGAGCAGACGTTGCTCGCCGAGCGGGTTGCCGAAGTGGGCGGCGGGTGCGGCCGTCGCTTCGGACGCAGCGACGAAGCCGGCCCGCGACGCGAACGCTGCCGTGGACGCCATCTCAGTCGACCTTCGCGAGCTGCCCCGAGGCGTGCGAGGTGAGTTCCTGGCCGAGGGCGGCGATGTCCCACGCCCAGAAGAGCTTGCCCTCGACCAAGCCGTACAGCCGAGTCGCCGCCGAGTAGTCCTTCGCGTTCGGCGAGCGCATCACGGCGTCCGTCGCCAGGTCGATGCGGCCCTTCCGGACCCGCCCGACGTAGAGCTCGTTGACGCCCGTCGGATGGATGATCGCCGCCTCGACGTCGAAGCCGTCGTTGTTGTTGCGGAGCGCCTCGACGCTCTCGACGGTGCTGAACGGCGTCGGTCCCTCGCCGAGGAGCATCGCCGGGCCGCGGTCACCGGGCTCGGCCGGACGGTCGATGCGCCAGTAGCCCATCTCGGCCGCGAGCGGGGTGCGCTCGTCGTCGAGCAGCCACGTCGTGGACGAGTAGTTGAGGTACGGCAGCCCGTCGTGGCTGAAGCTCACGCGCTGGCCGAACTCGTAGTTCCGGGGGTCCTCTTCGTCGCCGACGGGGTACTCGACCACGCCCGTGCCCTCCCAGACACCGACGAGCCACGACAGCGGGACGAGTTCGGGGGCGAGACCCTCGGGCAGTTCGATCAACGCTGACCCTTGAACAGCTTCACGACGACGGTCACCGAGACGAACGCGATCGCGAGCGACGCCAGGCCGAGGAGGCCGACGTAGAAGAGCTCGAGCGCAAGCAGCGAATCCATGGTGCGAGTCTACGCGGCACGCCTGACGGCGCCAGGCGAGTGGCGGCGCGTCACCGCGCCAGGAGCACCACCGCGGTGACGAGCACGACGACGAACGCCCCCGACGACGCGATGCTGATCCGCTCCACCAGGCCGTCCTTCGTCGCCGTGATGAGCTGCAGCACGAAGCTGACCAGCACGCAGAGCACGTAGACGAGCAGGAGCCACGCGAAGGAGTCCTTCTGCGTGAGCGTCAGGACCAGCACGGCGCCGACGACCGCGAGCAGCCAGACCGGCAGCACGGACGTCAGCCGGAGACGACGCTGATCGGTGGGCGGCACGGGCTCGGTCACGCGCTCCATCATGACAGAGGCCCCGTCCCGACCGTCCGGTCGGAGAGGTACTTCCCGAGCATCACTAGGATGTGTGCACGACTCCCCCACGCCCTGGAGGTCCTGTGGCCCAGCTCCTGGTACTCACCTCAGCCGCGCCCGGCGACGTCCTGCCGAGCCTCGGGCTGCTGAGCCACCGGATCCGCCACGTCCCCGCCGAGGCCGCACAGCTGGTCAACGCACCGCAGAGCGACCTCATGTTCGTGGACGCCCGCACCGACCTCGCGAGCGCGAAGGCCCTGTGCAAGATCCTCGCGACGAGCGGCTCGACGACCCCGATCATCCTCGTGGTCACCGAGGGCGGCCTCACCGCCGTGAACAGCGAGTGGAACGTCGACGACGTGGTGCTCGAGAGCGCCGGCCCCGCCGAGGTCGACGCCCGCATCCGCCTCAGCGCCGGCCGCGCGTCGAAGAATCAGACGGGGTCGAAGATCCAGGCCTCCGGCGTCGTCATCGACGAGGCGAGCTACTCCGCGAAGGTCCGCGGTCGGCCGCTCGACCTCACCTTCAAGGAGTTCGAGCTCCTCCGCTTCTTCGCCACGCACCCGTCGCGGGTGTTCACCCGCGAGCAGCTCCTCAGCGAGGTCTGGGGCTACGACTACTTCGGCGGCACCCGCACGGTGGACGTGCACGTCCGACGGCTCCGCGCCAAGCTCGGCGACCTCGAGTCCCTCATCGGCACCGTCCGCAACGTCGGGTACCGCTTCAACGTCTACGACGACGAGGCCGACCGGCTCTCGGCGCAGTAGTGGCCGTCGACCTGTCGCGCTTCGCCGTCCCGGGCGAGGCACCGCCGTTCTCGGACCAGACGCTGGTCGACGTCCGCGCCGGACGCGCCACCGTCGTCGGGGACGAGCGCGGGGTCGCCGTGGTGCGCGACGGCGAGCTGGAACTGGCGGTCGGCCTGGAGGCGCGGGGCCAGGGTCTCGGCACCGCCCTCGTCGCGCAGGTGCTCGGGCTGGACGGCGGGGCCGCCCCCGTGGCCGGTTCCGAGTCCGGGCTCACGTCGGCGCCCCGGCTCGCGTCGGCGCCCGGGCTCGCGTCGGCACCCCGGCTCGCGTGGGCGCACGGGGAGCACCCCGCGGCGCGGGCGCTCGCCGCGCGGTTCGGCTGGACCGCCGTGCGCACGCTGCTGCAGCTCCGCGCGCCGATCGCCGACGTCGCACCCGACCCCGGCGTACCGGCCGGGTACACCCTGTCGTCGTTCCGAGCGGGCGACCCCGGGGACGAGGCCGACTGGCTCGCCCTCAACGCCGCCGCGTTCGCGCACCACCCGGAGCAGGGCCGGATGACGCTCGACGACCTCCGCGCCCGCGAGGCCGACGCCTGGTTCTCCGGCGACGACCTGCTGCTGCTCCGCGACGAGGCCGGCACGCTGGCGGGGTCGTGCTGGCTCAAGGTCGAGGGCGACGTCGGCGAGTTCTACGCCGTGGCCGTCCGACCCGACCTGCAGGGGCAGCGGCTCGGCGGGGTGCTCATGCGTGCGGGGACGGCCCGGTTGACCGGTCGTGGCCTCGCCACCGCGGCGCTCTACGTCGAGGGCGACAACGGGCCGGCGCTGGCGCTCTACCGCCGGTCCGGGTTCGCGCAGCACGCGATCGACGTGCAGTACGCCGCTCCCTGACCCTCCTCCACACCGCGCCGTTCACCGTCGGTTTCCACAGCGTCCACCCGGGACGCCCCGGCCGCAGGGGGCGGGTGGCAGGATGTGGGCATGGACACCGAACCGCAGCTCGACGGCGAATCCGTCGCACCGGACCTCGACGACTTCGACGAGGTCGTGGAGATCGAGCACGAGTCGCTGCCGACGGACCGCTACTTCGACCGTGAGCTCAGCTGGCTCCGGTTCAACCAGCGCGTGCTCGAGCTGGGCGAGGACCGCACGCAGCCCCTCCTCGAGCGGGCGAACTTCCTGGCGATCTTCGCGTCCAACCTCGACGAGTTCTTCATGGTCCGGGTCGCCGGCCTCAAGCGCCGCATCGACACCGGCATCGCCGTGCCGACCAACGTCGGCCGCGCGCCCTCCGACGTCCTGCGCGACATCGCGAAGAAGGCGCACGAGCTGCAGGACCGCCACGCGCAGGCCTTCATCGGCTCGCTCAAGCCGGACCTCGACGCCGCGGGCATCCACATCGAGCACTGGTCCGACCTCGACGAGGCCGACCGGCTGCGCATGCGCGAGTACTTCAACGAGCAGATCTTCCCCGTCCTGATGCCGCTCGCGGTGGACCCGGCGCACCCGTTCCCGTACATCTCCGGGCTCTCGGTCAACCTGGCGGTCCGAGTCCGCAACCCGAAGTCGCAGCGGCAGGAGTTCGCGCGCCTCAAGGTGCCGCAGAACTTCTCGCGCTTCATCAAGCTGCCGGACGACAACTCCGGCCGTCTGCGCTTCATCCCGCTCGAGGACCTCATCGCGAACCACCTCGACGACCTCTTCCCGGGGATGGAGGTGCTCGAGCACCACGTGTTCCGGGTCACCCGCAACGAGGACGTCGAGATCGAGGAGGACGAGGCCGAGAACCTCATCCAGGCCCTCGAACGCGAACTGCTCCGTCGCCGCTTCGGCCCGCCGATCCGTCTCGAGATCACCGAGGACATGGACCCGGTGACGCTCGACCTGCTCGTGCGCGAGCTCGACATCACCGAGCAAGAGGTCTTCCGGCTGCCGTCGCCGCTCGACCTCGGCGGGCTGTTCGAGATCTCGAAGATCGCCCGCCCGGACCTGCACTACCCGAAGCACGTGCCGACGACCCCGGTGCAGTTCCAGCCCGGCGAGCCGAACACCAAGCCCGACCTGTTCCGCGCGATCGCCGCGAAGGACGTCCTCGTGCACCACCCGTACGAGTCCTTCGCGACGAGCGTCCAGGCGTTCCTCGAGCAGGCCGCCGCCGACCCGCACGTGCTGGCGATCAAGCAGACGCTGTACCGCACCTCGGGCGACAGCCCCATCGTCGAGGCCCTCATCGACGCGGCCGCCGCGGGCAAGCAGGTCCTGGCGCTCGTCGAGATCAAGGCGCGCTTCGACGAGCAGAACAACATCACCTGGGCCCGCAAGCTCGAGAAGGCCGGCGTGCACGTGGTGTACGGCCTGGTCGGGCTGAAGACGCACTCCAAGCTGGTGCTCGTCATCCGGCAAGAGGGCGGGACGCTCAAGCACTACAGCCACATCGGCACGGGCAACTACAACCCGAAGACCTCGCGCATCTACGAGGACATGGGCCTGTTCACCTCGGACGACGTCGTCGGCAAGGACCTCACGCGCCTGTTCAACGAGCTGTCCGGCTACGCGATCGAGAAGAAGTTCAAGCGTCTGCTCGTCGCGCCGCTGCACCTCCGGAAGGGCCTGCTCAAGCGGATCCAGACCGAGGCCGACCACGCCCGCGCCGGCCGTCCCTCGGGCATCCGGATCAAGGTCAACTCGATGGTCGACGAGCAGATCATCGACGCGCTGTACCTGGCGAGCCAGGCCGGTGTGCCGATCGACGTCTGGGTGCGCGGCATCTGCTCGCTGAAGCCGGGCATGGAAGGCGTCAGCGACACCATTCGCGTGCGGAGCGTCGTCGGCCGGTACCTCGAGCACTCCCGGGCGTTCGCGTTCCACAACGACGGCGACCCGGCCGTGTTCATCGGCTCGGCGGACATGATGCACCGGAACCTCGACCGTCGGGTCGAGGCTCTCGTGCGCCTGTCCGACCCGGCGCACGTCAACGAGGTCGAGGAGATGTTCGACCTCGCGATGGCGGACACCACGAGCTCGTGGCACCTCGAGTCCGACGGCGAGTGGACGCGCCACTCCACCGACGAGGACGGCCGACCCCTCGACGACGTGCAGAATGTCCTCATGCGGAAGATCTCGGCGCGGAAGCGCTCCACTCGGTGAGCGGCGGCTCATCCGGGCCGGTCGTCGCAGCGGGCGCCGTCGTCTGGCGTGAACAGGACGGCGTCCCGCTCGTCCTGCTCGTGCACCGCGACCACCACAAGGACGTCTCGTTCCCGAAGGGCAAGGTCGACCCGGGCGAGAGCGTCCCGACGACCGCCGTGCGCGAGATCGACGAGGAGACCGGCTACCGCGTGCACCTCGGTGCGCCCCTCGGCACGGCCGAGTACGTGCTGCCGAGCGGTCGCGACAAGGTCGTGCACTACTGGGCTGCGCGGGTCTCCACGAAGGAGCTCGAGCGCGCCGGCACGTTCCACCCGAACGACGAGGTCGCCGCGGTCGAGTGGGTCACCCTCGACGACGCCCGCGCCCGACTGACGTACGAGCGCGACGTCGCGATCCTCGACCGGTTCGCCGACCGCGTCGCCGCCGGGGAGCACCGGACCTTCGCGCTCATCGCACTCCGGCACGCCAAGACCGTGCCCGGCTCGGACTGGGACGGCCCCGACGCCACCCGTCCGCTCCTGCCGGTCGGCCGGAGCCAGGCCAGGGCGGTGGCGTCGCCCGTCGCCGCGTTCGGCCCGAAGAAGATCATCAGCAGCACGGCGGCACGGTGCCTCGCGACCGTCGAACCGCTGTCGGCGAAGACCCGACTCGGCGTCTCGAGCACGCCGGACATCAGCCAGGACGCCCACGACCTCGGTGCGGCGAACGTGAAGGGCGTCGTGCAGAAGCGCCTCGAGAAGGCGAAGTCGACCGTCCTCTGCTCACACGGCCCGGTGCTGCCGGACATCATCGCCCGCATCGCCACGGCGACGGCGGACGACAGCGGCCGGTTCGACCTCCGTCGCGCCGCCATGCTCTCGGTCGGCGACTTCGCCGTGATGCACATCGCCGACGGCCGACTCGTCGCCGTGGAGACGCACCGCAACACCGTCGCGGCGTAGGCCGACGTCGGCGGGGCGACCCGCGCCTCCAGGCCCGCACGTGCCCGCCCCGAGCCGGAAGCCGCCAGTCGGGCGCATGCGTCTGCATGCTCCTGCGGAGTGCACGACGTTCCCGATCCTGCACCCGTCGGCGCGCCCGCGCACGGCGCCGCGTCCGACACAACCCCTCGTTCACCTCCCGTTCACCAGCGCGGGGGAACCCCGTCACTTCGCGTCCCTACAGTCGCTCCCGGGTCGGCACCGGCCCGCGGGACCACCACAGCGGTCCCACCTGCACTGACTTTCCCGAAGGGACCCCTGTGAACATCAAGCGAATCGGTACCGTGGCGGCGATCGCCATCGTCGGCGCCGTCGTGCTGTCCTCCTGCGCCGCGAACGAGGGCGCGGGCAACGCGCCCTCCGCCACGTCGAAGGCCGGGACGGACTACTCGAAGCTCTCCGGCACGCTGACCGGCTCGGGTTCGTCCGCCCAGCAGACCGCCGAGGCCACCTGGGCCGCCGGCATCCAGAACGTCGCCTCGGGCCTCACGGTCAACTACTCGCCCGACGGCTCCGGCGCCGGCCGCAAGAACTTCATCTCGGGTGCCGCGGACTTCGCCGGCTCCGACGCCGCGCTGAAGGACGAGGAGCTCTCCGGCTCGTTCGCGCTCTGCGCCGCGGACTCGAAGGCCATCGACATCCCGGTCTACATCTCCCCGATCGCCATCGCCTACAAGGTCGACGGCGTCAAGGACCTCACGCTCGACGCGAAGACCATCGCGGGCATCTTCTCGGGCAAGATCACCAAGTGGAACGACTCGCAGATCGCGTCGCTCAACAAGGACGCGAAGCTGCCGGACGCGACCATCACGGTCGTGCACCGCTCCGACGACTCGGGCACCACGCAGAACTTCTCCGAGTACGTCTCGGCGAACGCCGGTGACGTCTGGACCAAGGAGCCCAGCCAGACCTTCCCGTTCCAGATCGGCGACAGCGCCAAGGGCACCTCGGGTGTGGCCTCGGCCATGGCCGGCGCCTCGAACGCGATCACCTACATCGACGACTCCGGCGCCGGTGACCTCGACAAGGCGAAGCTCATGGTCGGCGACAAGGCCACCGAGATCTCGGCCGAGGGCGCTGCCAAGGTCGTGTCGGACTCCAAGGTGGCCGAGGGCCGCGCGGACAACGACCTCGCGATCGACATCGACCGCAAGGACACCGCGGACGGCGCATGGCCGCTCGTGCTCGTCTCGTACGCGATCGCCTGCCAGGAGTACAAGGACGCCGACAAGGGCACGCTCGTGAAGGGCTACCTCGACTACGTCGTCTCGAAGGACGCGCAGGAGGCAGCCGCGAAGGAGGCCAAGTCGGCCGCCCTCACGGACGACCTCTCGGAGAAGGCCGCCAAGGCCGTCGCCTCCATCAAGTAAGGCACCCTGATCGCCCGGACGCCGGTCCCACCCACCTGACCGGCGTCCGGGCGCTCGGCCGTCGCAGCCCCGACGGTCGCACCACCGGACACACCCCCCAACCCGACGCCTCCCCCGGCGTTCCTCCGACAGGAGTCCCATGACGACCGCACCGGCCCAGCCAGTGGCCCCCGTCGCCCCCAAGCCGAAGGCCGTCGTCCGAGTCGGCGACCGCGTCTTCTCCGCCGCCTCGGTCATCGCCGGCGGGCTGATCCTCTTCGTCCTCGTGCTCGTCGCCGCCTTCCTGGTCTGGCAGAGCATCCCGGCGTTCAGCGCCAAGGTCGGCGAGCTGCCGAACGGCGCCGCGAACTTCTGGGACTACGTCGGCCCCCTCGTCTTCGGCACCGTCTGGTCCGCGCTCATCGCGCTCGTGATCGCCGTGCCGCTCTCGCTCGGGATCGCCCTCTTCATCTCGCACTACGCGCCCCGTCGCATCGCCCCGGTGCTCGGCTACGTGATCGACCTGCTGGCCGCGGTGCCGTCGGTCGTCTACGGCCTCTGGGGGATCGTCGTGCTGGCGCCGTTCGTGAAGCCCTTCTACGGGTTCCTCAACGAGTACCTCGGCTGGATCCCGTTCTTCTCCGGGCAGGTCTCCGGCACCGGCCGCACGATCCTCACCGCCTCGATCGTCCTCGCCGTCATGGCGATCCCGATCATGACCGCGGTGATGCGCGAGATCTTCCTGCAGGCGCCGCGCCTCAACGAGGAGGCCGCCCTGGCCCTCGGCGCGACCCGCTGGGAGATGATCCGGATGTCGGTCCTGCCGTTCGCGAAGTCCGGCATCGTGTCCGCGATCATGCTCGGCCTCGGCCGCGCGCTCGGCGAGACGATGGCGATCGCGCTGGTGCTGTCGGTGTCGACGAACGTCACCTTCCAGATGCTCACCTCGCTGAACCCGTCGACGATCGCCGCGAACATCGCGCTGCAGTTCGCCGAAGCGTCCGGCACGGCCCTCAACGCACTCATCGCCTCGGGTCTGATCCTCTTCGTCATCACCCTGGTCATCAACATGCTGGCGCGCTACATCGTGCGCAAGCGGGTCTCCTGAGAGGTCACACCCGATGTCCCTCGCTCTCCGTCAGACCGGCATGACCGGCAACGCGTACGCCAACGGCAAACTGCACAAGTCGGTGCCGTGGCTCCTCCTCGTCGGCTCCTGGGTCGCCCTGGTCGCCGTCTTCGCCCTGCTCAACGCCGGTGGCGCCGTCAAGGACTTCAACGTCGTCGCGGCGCTGTTCCTCGGCACGGTCCTGTTCGACGTCCTCATCGTCGTGGTCTCCCGCATCGTCGAGGGCGGGCGGAAGGCGGTCGACCGCCTCATCACCTCGCTCGTCGTCACGGCGTTCGTCATCGCGGTGCTGCCGCTGGTGTCGCTGCTCTGGACGGTCCTCGCCGACGGCCTCGCCCGCTTCGACGCGAACTTCTTCACGTACTCGATGCGCGGCGTCATCTCCGAGGGCGGCGGCGCCGTGCACGCCCTCATCGGCACGCTCGAGATCACGCTGTTCGCGGCGCTCATCTCGGTGCCGATCGGTCTGCTCACCTCGATCTACCTCGTCGAGTACGGCAAGGGCGCGCTCGCGAAGGGCATCACGTTCTTCGTGGACGTCATGACCGGCATCCCCTCGATCGTCGCCGGCCTGTTCGCCTACTCGCTGTTCGCGCTGTTCCTCGGCCCGGGCGCCCGCTTCGGTCTGGTCGGCTCGGTTGCCCTGAGCGTGCTGATGATCCCGATCGTCGTGCGCTCCACCGAAGAGGTCCTGAAGATCGTCCCGATGGAGCTCCGCGAGGCCTCGTACGCGCTCGGCGTCCCGAAGTACCTCACCATCCTCAAGGTCGTGCTCCCCACCGCACTCGCCGGCATCACCACCGGCGTCATGCTCTCCATCGCCCGCGTCATCGGCGAGACCGCACCGCTCCTGGTCACGGCCGGGTTCACCGCGAGCATGAACTACGACCTGTTCAAGGACCCGATGATGACGCTGCCGGTGTTCGCGTACACGCAGTACTCGCAGCAGGGCGCCAACCCGGTGCCGTTCGTCGACCGGGCCTGGACCGCGGCGCTGCTGCTCATCATCATCGTGATGCTGCTCAACCTGCTCGCCCGGTTCATCACCCGCCTCTTCGCCCCCAAGCTCAGCCGCTAGTCCCCGCCACCCGAGCGACCAGCGTCACCACCCACCCCGAAGGAATCACGTGTCCAAGCGCATCGAGGTCGACGGCCTCAACGTCTACTACTCGAAGTTCAAGGCGGTCGAGGGCGTCGACATCACGATCGAGCCCCGCACCGTGACCGCGTTCATCGGTCCGTCCGGCTGCGGCAAGTCCACCTTCCTCCGCACGCTCAACCGCATGCACGAGGTCATCCCCGGCGCCTACGTCGAGGGTTCGGTCAAGGTCGACGGCGACGACCTGTACGGCCCCGGGGTCGACCCGGTGCTCGTCCGTCGCCAGGTCGGCATGGTCTTCCAGCGGCCGAACCCGTTCCCGACGATGTCGATCAAGGACAACGTCCTCGCCGGCGTGAAGCTCAACAACAAGCGCATGTCCCGCTCCGAGGCGGACGAGGTCGTCGAGCGGTCCCTGCAGGGCGCGAACCTCTGGAACGAGGTCAAGGACCGCCTCGACAAGCCCGGCATGGGCCTGTCCGGCGGGCAGCAGCAGCGCCTCTGCATCGCGCGGGCGATCGCCGTGCAGCCCGACGTGCTGCTGATGGACGAGCCGTGCTCCGCGCTCGACCCGATCTCGACCCTCGCCATCGAGGACCTGATCGAGGAGCTCAAGAAGGAGTTCACGATCGTGATCGTCACGCACAACATGCAGCAGGCGTCGCGCGTGTCCGACAAGACGGCGTTCTTCAACATCGCCGGCACGGGTGCGCCCGGCAAGCTCATCGAGTACGACGACACCGCGACGATCTTCTCGAACCCGTCCGTGCAGGCCACCGAGGACTACGTCTCGGGCCGCTTCGGTTGAGTTCGCGGTGATGTCGGGGGCGGCTGGACCGACCCCGAACGACAAGGCCGACGTCGTACGACGTCGGCCTTGTCGTTCGTTGCGGGCGCGGACCGTTGCGGGCGCGGCAGTGTGACATCGCAGTCGTCGTACGACATCGACGGAGTCGTTCCGAGTCCGCGTCCCCATCGCCCGAGTCGCGCCGGCGCCCGACCCGCACGCGCCCGCCGGCCGCCCGACCCGGCCGCCCGCGCCGCGCACGCCGCCGCCCACGCACAACACTCCCCTCGCGGATCGTGCCACGCGAGGGGAGAGCGCTGTCAGGCCGTCAGGCCGTGGTGACCGCCATGATCGGGGTCGTCGTCGGCTGCTTCGAGCCACCCTCGGGCTCGACGGTCATGCCGATCGTCACGTCGTGCGAGCGGCTGCCCGAGAGCACCGCCGCGTTCACACCGTCGGTCGACCCGTCGAGCAGGCCGGCGGCGGTGATCTTGCCACCCGTGCCCTCGGAGCCGATGTACCAGAGCTGGTAGGTCTTGCCCTTCGGAGCCTGCGCGACACCGTCGAGGATGACCGCGGACTTGCCGAGGTCGTTCGACCAGACGACCGTGGCCGTCCCGCCGCCGGCGACCTTCGCGGTGCTCCGCTTGAAGTCCGACGCGGCGTAGATCCGGTCGAGTCCGCTGCTCGCCTGCGTCGTGCCCGGGCCGGGCTCGTTCGACGGAGCGAAGGACGTGCCGACGCCGAGTCCGACGCCGAGGAACACCACCGCGACCGCGGCTGCGGCGGAGAGGGCTGCTGCCGGACGCTGGAACCAGCGGCGCTGCGCGGCGCCCTCGGCCCGGCCACGACGGGTGGTGACGGACGTGGCGGGGGTGAACCGTGCCTCCTGGCCGGCGTCACCGTCCGTCTCGGGGACGGGAGTGGACAGCAGCGGGGCCGCCGAACCAGCCGGGGCAGACGGAGCAGCCTGGGAAGTCGGAACAGCAGGAGCAGCCTGGGCCGTCGCGGACGGAGCAGCAGGCGCCGAGGCGAGCGGCGCAGCCTGCGGGGTCGAGGCGATCTGGGCCATCAGCGACGCCTTGAGCGACGCGGGCGGCTCGATCGGGTCGACGGCGTAGGCGAGCTGCAGCGCGGTCTCGCGCAGCGAATCCGTCTCGGCCCGGAGTTCGGGAGACGAGGACAGCGTGGCCTCGAGCAGTGCGCGCTCGTCGTCGGAGAGGGCGTCGAGGGCGTGGGAGCCCGTCAGCAGTGCAGGGTCATCGTGGTGCTCGGTCATGATGTCACCCCCATCTCGTCGCGGAGTCGGATCATCCCGTCACGGAGACGGGTCTTGACGGTGCCGATCGGGACACCGAGGTGTTCGGCCATCTCGCTGTGCGAGTAGCCGCCGTAGTACGCGAGCTGGACCGCCTGGCGCTGGAACTCGGTGAGTTTGCCGAGCGCCCGGCTGACCCGTTCGTGCTCGATGCGGATCTCGACCGACTCGGAGACCTGGTCGAAACCGGCCTCGAAGTCGCGGATGCCGATCTTCGTGTCACGGTCGTGGGAGGACTGCGAGGCCCGCACCCGATCGACCGCTCGGCGGTGCGCCATGGTGAGGATCCAGCTCGCTGCCGTGCCGCGTGAGCGGTCGTAGCGGGTGGCCTGCTGCCAGACCTCGAGGAAGACCTCTTGTGCGACCTCTTCCGACTGCGCACGGTCCCGGAGGAGGCGCGTCACGAGACCGAGCACACGGCCCGACAGCACGTCGTACAGGTCGGAGAAGGCAGCCTGGTCGCCCGCCGCCACCCGGGCGAGGAGGTCGTCAGGCGACGCCTGAGCCGGCTCGGCTGAGCTCCAGCTCTCGGTGTCGCGTTCCACGAGTGCAAGCATTGCAGGTTTCCCTCCTCCCGGTTGCGATTGGCCTGTGAGTTCGGCTCGCACACACACGTTCGGGTCGTGTGGTGCGAGCCGGACGAGGGCCCGTGTGACCCGCAGGGAATTGACCGCCAGGGAGCGGACCGGGTCGCACGGGGCCCTCGCATCGTGACCGGCGAAGACGCCTGCCACGATGATGATTCGGCACGCTCGGGCGGTCGGATTGGAGGAGTTCTCGAACCCGTTCCGTTCGGCGGCTGCGGACCCCGTCCGGGCGCGTCCGGTGCGGGCCCGGTGCGTTGTCCGGGGCGCGCCCGGGACACGCCCGGTGGGTTGTCCGGGGCGCGCCCGGCACCCCGTCGTGTCCACCGAGAGTGAACACGGGTCGTGCGCACGGCCGACGTCTCGTAGAATCGATCTCGCCGGGCCGCAGCAAGCCCCGGGCTCCAAAATTCGCCGCTTCGAGCGGCCTCGCGCCGAGAGGCGCTTCTGCGGCCCGGTTTTCCTCTGCCCGCTCGGGCTGGTCTTCCGGGTCCGGCCTGGTCGTGCAGCTTCGGCTGGTCGTCCGCCCCGGCCTGGTCTTCCGGGTTCGGCCTGGTCGTGCGTCTTCGGTCTGGAGGCGCGGCTCGGCTCCGCCCCGCCGCTCGCTCAGTCCAGGCTGTCGCGACGCCAGAGCGCCGCCGCCTCGGTCAGGTCGGCTGCCAGCTCCGTGAGACGGAGCGCCCGCGTCGTCAGCTCGCTCGCTCGGTCCGACGCCGTCAGGTCGGAGTCGTCCGCGACCGACGTCGCACCCGCCGCGGTGAGCCGGCAGAACGCCGCCCCACGGTCGAGCGCCACCGCGAGGTCGCCCGTGTACAGGCCGTGCAGGATCCGGTCCGCCAGGGTGAGGATCTCCGCCGGCCCCGTCGGTTCCTCGGCACCCGCGACCGCCTGGTCGATCGTGCCGATCCGCTCCGCACCCCGCTCGAAGAAGTACGCGATCTCGGTCGGGTTCTGCCGGATCACCGTGCGCACCAGGTAGATCCGCCACAGGGCGCCCGGCAGCGTGTGCGCCCCGACGCGCGCCCACAGCTCGGCGATCGCGTCGATGCCGTGCACGTCCGTGTAGGTCACCAGACGCTCGACGACCGCCGGGTCCGGGTCCTGCCGCACGCGGTGGAGCAGCGCGTTCGCGGTCTCGTGGGCGACACGGTTCACCACGGCAGGGTCTTCGCCGCCCTGGATCGCGGCGAACTCCTGGTCGGTGAAGTGGACGGGACGGTGGTGATCGCGAGGCACCGCGACAGTGTAGGCGCGGCCGGTGACGTTCTCGTCCCCCGTTCGCCGAGAACGCAACCGGCCGGATCCGGGTACCGTGCACCGCCAGGGAGGCACCCCTCCCGGACGTGAAGATAGAGGACTCTCCATGAACGCCCTGCTCATCATCCTGGCCGTGATCGCGGTCATCCTGCTGTTCGTCGGTGGTTTCACCGCGAGCCTGAAGTTCCTGCTCTGGGTCGGGATCGTGCTGCTCATCGTCGCGGTGATCGTGTGGCTCCTCCGCACGCTCACGGGTCGGCGTAGCTGACACCAGGACAACGGTTCCGAACCGGAGGCCCTCACCCGCTAGCCTTGCGGGTGAGGGCCTCTAGCTCAGTTGGTAGAGCACCGGACTTTTAATCCGAGGGTCGTGGGTTCGAGCCCCACGGGGCCCACAGGCTCCTGAACCACGGCTTTTCATCCGAGGGTCGTGGGTTCGAGCCCCACGGGGCCCACAGTCTCCTGACCGCGAGCCCACAGTCTTTGCCGTCTCCTACCGCAGGGGGACGATGCCCTGGGACTGCCGCGGGAACGTCGCGAGCACCTCCTCGGGGATGTTCAGGTGCTGCGACACCAGCGACGGCGGCAGGTGGGCCAGCCAGTTCGCGAGCGAGACCTCCTCGTAGTGGTCGCTCCGGAACGTCTCGATGTAGATCAGCGGCTCCGTGCCGGTGTTCTCCACGTAGTGCCCGAGGTTCCGCTTCACGACCCCGACGTCGCCGGCCTTGAAGTCCATGGTGTTCGCGTGCGGCCCGGTGTTGAACACCGTCATGCGCGCCTGGCCCTTCAGGTAGTACTGCCACTCGTCGGCGTTCGGGTGCCAGTGCAGCTCCCGCATCGACCCGGGCTGCACCACCGTCAGCGCCGCGGCCACCGTCTTCGCGGCGGGGAAGTTCGTGCTGTCCGCGATCCGGATGCTGCCCCCGCTGTTCTCGAACCGGGGCGCCGTCTTGGCCATCCGGAAGATGACCGGCTCGGTCCCGCCCCACTCGACGCCGGCGGAGAGCTGGTCCTGCTCGAGGTCACCGGGGACGTCGCCGGGGAAGATCCAGAGGTCGTGCAGCGGCAGGTCCGCGAAGGCCTCCTGCGCGACGCCGAAGTTCTTCGCCAGGACCTCCGGCGGGGTGTGGGCGAACCAGTCCGTCAGCAGCAGGGTGTTGCTCTCGGACTGCTCGCCGCTGTCGAAGGCGAGGACGAACTCCGCACCGTCCGGCCCGAGGCCCTGCAGGGAGTGCGGGAGCCCCGCGGGGAAGTACCAGAGATCACCCTCGAAGACGTCCTCCACGCTCGGCAGCCCCTCACGGCTCAACGTGGTGACCCGGCAGGACCCGCGGGTCATCAGCGCCCACTCCGCGGTCTGGTGCCAGTGCAGCTCGCGGATGCCCCCGGGCTCGAGGTGCATGTTCACGCCGGCGATCTCGTCGGAGATCGCGAAGTCGGACTGGGTGAGCTCCCGCGCCCACCCGCCACGCTGGACCCGTCGGGGCGAGATGTTGAACGAGGACCAGAAGAACGCCTGGGTGCTGATGTCCGTCGCCGGCGCGTTGAGCTGACTCGGGAACTGCTCCGCGAGCACCGGGTTCTGCGGCCCCGTCATCGTGTTCGCGGCGCTGTCGTCCGCGATGTTGACGAGTCCCTCCTGGGGGAGGTCGGGGTCCCCGACGGTGGGTGTCTCGTGGTGCGGAGGGGTGGGTTGGTCCGTCATCGTCTGCTCCTTCGTGCCGGTGTGCGCGTCAGCACCATCGGAACAGGTGGCGGGGACCGACCCCAAGCGTCATTCGACTCGCTCGTCCGACCCCACGAGCCGGTCGTCCGACCCCGCGGTCCCCTCGACGGATCGCGGCGCTCCGGCGCGCTCGGCGATCGCCTCGGTGAGCACGTCCGCGAGGAACGTCGACCCGGTCGCCCGGACGATGAACGCGCGACTCGACGGAGTGAGTTCACCGCGGTGCACGGCGTCGACGACGATCTCGCGGACGGCTTCCCGCCGACCCGCGTGGAGCGCGGCGAGCTCCCGGTCGGCCTGCTCCAGCTGCTCGGTCTGCATGTCGATGGACGCTAGACCGATCGCTCCCGCGGCTCATCGGTCAAACGACTCGTTCGTGCGGGGTCATACGCCCGTGCGGGCGCTGTGCCGCGACGCGGAGCGGACGTCGCCGCGCACGAGCGAGGGGCGCGCCCGGCGTGGTGCCGGTGCGCGCCCCTCCGGACCGGTTGGCCTAGCTCTTGAGGAAGGCGAGGAGGTCCGGGTTGATGACGTCGGCGTGGGTCGTCAGCATGCCGTGGGGGTACCCCTCGTAGATCTTGAGGGTCGCGTTGCTGAGGAGTTCGGCCTGCTTGAGCGACGCGGCCTTGTACGGGACCACCTGGTCGTCGTCGCCCTGCGTGACGAGGACCGGCACCGAGATGGCCTTGAGGTCCTCGGTCTGGTCGGTCTCGGAGAACGCCTTGATGCCCTCGTAGTGCGCCAGCGCGCTGCCCATCATGCCCTGGCGCCACCAGTTCGCGATGACGGGAGCGGAGACGTCGGCGCCCGGCCGGTTGAAGCCGTAGAACGGGCCCTCGGCGACGGCCTGGTAGAACTCGGCCCGGTTCGCGGCGAGCGCGCTGCGGAACCCGTCGAGCACCGAGATCGGCGTGCCCTCGGGGTTGGCGTCGCTCTGCAGCATGATCGGGGGAACGGAGGACACCAGGACCGCCTTCGCGACCCGGCCCTGCGGCTCGCCGTACTGCGCGACGTACCGTGCCACCTGTCCGCCACCGGTGGAGTGCCCGATGTGGATCGCGTCCCGCAGGTCGAGGTGCTGCACCAGCGCGTCGGTGTCGCTCGCGTAGTGGTCCATGTCGTGCCCGGTGCCGATCTGCGACGACCGTCCGTGCCCGCGGCGGTCGTGGGCGATCACGCGGTAGCCGTTCGCCAGGAAGAACAGCATCTGCGCGTCCCAGTCGTCCGCGGACAACGGCCATCCGTGGTGGAAGACGATGGGCTGCGCGTCACGCGGCCCCCAGTCCTTGTAGAAGATCTCCGCACCATCGCTGGCAGTGACGAACGCCATCTTGAACCTCCGTGATCGTGTGCTCCACCTCGTACGCGGGCTGGCCGCTGCCTCCCTGTCGGCGGAAGGATCGGAGCAGTTCTCAACGTAACGCCGTGCGCGATCCGCGCGCCTGCGTCATCCGTCCCGATTGCACGGGAAACGGACGCCCCCGTGGGCGAGCAGTCCGGGGGCAACCGGGGTACAAGTCCCCCTCAGCCAGTTCATGGCCGTTCCACCGCACAGTTCAGTCGGCGTTCAGCGGACTGTTGGCGTGGCGCCGATAGTGTCGTTCCCGGATCCGATCGCCGGGTCCTGCACCACAGCACCACCGCAGAACGAACGGGGTACACCGTGACCGAGCACATCGAAGCCACGCCGACCAGCACCACCGGTGACGCGCGCCGCATCGTCGAGCTCGCGGCCTCGACCAACACGACGATGAGCAACGAGCTCCTGCTCGACACGCTCCGCCGGAACGCCCAGGTCACGACCCGCCACATCCGCAAGGACTTCGCCGAGGTCGCCACCGCCACCGCGGTGCTCGGGTACGTGTGCCGGCAGCGCAAGGACTTCATCGCCCTCCGCGGTGACGATCCGGCCTGGGCGCAGGAGGTCGGGCGCTACGCCACCGAGTCGCTCGCGGTCGAGGCGCTCCGCATGCGTCGCGCCTGACGACGGAAGACGAACGGAGGCCCCGCCGGAACACCGGCGGGGCCTCCGTCACGCCGGGTGCGACGGAGCGACCGGGTCAGGACCAGACGCGGCGGATCCCCCACGAGCCGGTCCACGACTCGCCCGGCTCGAGCCAGCGCAGCCCCTCACCGGAGTTGAGCGCGTTCGCCGGCGCCGTCATCGGTTCGACCGCCACCGCCAGCCCCGTGCCGTCGCCACGGGGGAACTCGCGCGACGTGAACACCTGCACGTACGGGAACGACTCGTCCTGCCAGAGCTGCACACCGTCACCCTCCGGCCCGTGCAGCGTCGTGCGGCGGAGCCCCTCGGCGTCGGGCGTGATGTCCCGGTAGGCCGTGTCGAGGTCGGAGTCCCCCGCCCGACGGCCCTGCCGCAGGTCGTACCCGGTTCCGTCCACGGGCACCGATCCGTTCGGCACCTTCTGCTCGTCCACGGTGAACGCCGTCGCGGCGTCGAGCGTCACGACGAGGTCGTCAGCGGGGGTGTCGCCGGCGCGGAGGTACGGGTGCGCGCCGATCGCGAAGGGCGCGCGCACGCCGGACCGGTTCACGACCTCGTGCGTGACCCGGATGCCGTCGTCGACGAGTTCGTGGTGCACACGGGTCTCGAGGGTGAAGGGCCAGCCGTGCTGCGGGTGGATCGTGGCCTCTTGCACGATGCCGGACTCGGTCTGGGACACGACCCGGTACGGCGCGAACCGGAGCAGCCCGTGCGAGGCGTTGCCGTACTTCGGCTCCGAGACGTCGAGCTGCTGCCGCTTGCCGTCGAGCTGCCAGACCCCGCCGGCCACGCGGTTGGGCCACGGCGCCAGCACGATGCCGTTCGCCCCGGGCGGCTGCTCCGAGACGGGGAACGGCTCGGTCAGGTCGAACCCGGCGACCCGGAGCTCCCGGATGCCCGCGGCGACCTCGGTGACGACCGCCTCGACGACCCCGTCGGGTCCGGCATGGCGGAGGTGGTACTGGCCACCGGTGGGTGCTGCTGCGGTCATGGGGTCTCGTTCCTTCCGGTTCCTGCTGCCGTGGCACGGTCGCTGCCGTCGGCCACCACGACCTCGACCCCGGCCGCCCGGACGGGGGCGACGGCGTCCGCCGTGGTCTCGGCGGTGACGACGACGTCGATGTCCTCGAGCGCGCGGACGACCCCGATGTGGGCCCGGCCGAACTTCGACCCGTCCGCGACCACGACCGTACGCCGAGCGGTCGCCGCGAGCATGCGCTTCGCCTCGGTCTCGGGCAGGTTGACGTTCGTCAGTCCGTGCTCGACGTCGACGCCCGTGCCGCCGAGGAACACGACGTCCGCGGCGATGAGTGGCAGCAGCGTGTTGTTGAACGGCGCCACGAGGGAGTGCTGCAGCGGCCGCAGCGTGCCACCGGTGACGACGACGGTGAAGCGCGGCACGGCCCGTTCGAGTGCGAGCGCCGTGGTGAGGGAGTTCGTGACGACGGTGAGGTCGACGAGGTCGGTCCGGGCCACGAGCGCCTCGGCGACGGCGGCCGGGGTGGTGCCGACGTCGAGCACGACGCACTGGCCGGAGCGCACGAGCGCCGCGGCCGCACGGCCGATCGCCGCCTTCGCGACCTGGTGCTCCACGGCGGTCTCCTCGAAGGGCCGTTCGCCGGAACCGGCCCCGAGGCGGACGGCACCGCCGTGCACCCGCCGGATCCGTGCCTCCAGTTCGAGCGAGGCGAGGTCCTGCCGGACGGTCACCTCACTCGTTCCGAGCGCCGCTGCCAGGGCGGCCGTCCGGACCAGGCCGGGTGCGCCCTCGACGATGGAGACGATGCGGTCCTGGCGCAGCGGCGCGGGGAGCGCGCCGGCGAGGAAGGAGAGGTCGTCGTCCGTCATGGGCCCAGTTTCGCTTGCTTCCGGAGTCTTTCGCAACGCTTCGGATGCGCGCTAGGGTGGGTCGATGATCACCAAGCGCGTGACGAAGCTCGCGGACGGCCGCGACCTCATCTACTTCGACGACGCCGACTCGACGCTGCCCGCCGAGCGCAGCATCGACGAGCGGGTGCTCGACCCGCGGCCGGAGACGGCGCGGATGCGGCAGGACGTCCTGACGGGTGAGTGGGTCTCCATCGCGGCGTCGCGGCAGAACCGGGTGTTCCTGCCGCCGGCCGACCAGGACCCGCTCGCGCCGCAGACCCCGGCCAACCCGTCCGAGATCCCCAGCCGCTACGACGTCGCCGTGTTCGAGAACCGGTCGCCGTCGTTCGGCCCCCTGCTCGAGGCGGACGACGCCCCCACCTCGCTCGAGTCCCTGAGCGACGTCGGCCTGAACCGGCAGCTCCGCTCGGTCGGCCGGTGCGAGGTCGTGTGCTTCTCCCCCGAGACCTCGGGCTCGTTCGCGTCGATCTCCGAGTCACGGGCCCGCACCGTGGTCGAGGCCTGGGCGGACCGCACCGCAGCACTGTCGGCGATGCCCGGCATCCAGCAGGTGTTCCCGTTCGAGAACCGGGGCGAGGCGATCGGCGTCACGCTGCACCACCCGCACGGGCAGATCTACTCGTACCCGTACATCACCCCGCGCACGCAGCGGCTGCTCGCGTCGATCGAGCGGTTCGGGCCGGACCTGTTCGAGCAGCACCTCGCGAACGAGCGTGCCTCGGAGCGCGTCGTGCTCGCCGGTGAGCACTTCACCGCGTTCGTGCCGTTCGCCGCGCGCTGGCCGATCGAGATCCACATGCTGCCGCACCGGCACGTGCCGGACTTCGCCGGGCTCACCGACGCCGAGAAGGACGAGCTCGCGCACATACACCTGCGGCTCACCCGTGGTCTCGACGCGCTCTACGGCGACCCGACCCCGTACATCGCCGCCTGGCACCAGGCCCCGGTGCACACGGCCCGCGACACCGTGCGCCTGATGCTGCAGATCACCTCGCCGCGACGTGCGGCGGACAAGTTGAAGTTCCTGGCCGGCAGTGAAGCCGCCATGGGCGCCTGGATCGGGGACCTCGTGCCCGAGAAGGCGGCCGAGTTCATCCGAGGAGGGATCGAACGAGCATGACGTTCCAGCAGGTCTACGGGTACGAGCCCGCGGTGCAGTACTCCGCCCCGGGTCGGGTCAACCTGATCGGCGAGCACACCGACTACAACGACGGGTACGTCCTGCCGTTCGCGATCGACCGCCGCACGACCGCGTCGATCGCCCCGCGCGAGGACCGGGTGCTCCGGGTCGCCTCGGCCTTCGACGAAGCCGGCGGCCCCGTGTCGCTCTCGCTCGACGAGCTCTCCCCCGACGCGATGAGCGGCTGGTCGGCGTACGTGTTCGGCATCGCCTGGGCGCTCCGCGAGCAGGGTGCCGACCTCACCGGCAAGACCGGGTTCGACGTCTTCATCGACTCCGACGTGCCGGTCGGCGCTGGGCTCTCGTCGAGCGCCGCCATCGAGTGCGGCGTCGCCCTCGCGTTCAACGACCTGTGGGAGCTCGGACTCGACCGGAAGACGCTGGCGCGCGTCGGCCAGTACTCCGAGAACCACGCGGTCGGCGCTCCGACGGGCATCATGGACCAGTCCGCGTCGCTCCTCGGCGAGCAGGACGCCGTCGTCTTCCTCGACTGCCGGACGCTCGACACGGCCGTCGTCGACCTCGCGCTCGAGGCGAACGGTCTCGAGGTCCTCGTGATCGACACCCGCGTCGAGCACGCCCACGCCACCGGCGGGTACGCCGCGCGCCGGGCGTCGTGCGAGAAGGGTGCAGAGGTCCTCGGGGTCGAGGCGCTCCGCGACGTCACGGTCGAGGACCTCCCGCGTGCGCAGGAGCTCCTCGACGACGAGACCTTCCGTCGCGTCCGTCACGTCGTGACCGAGGACCAGCGCGTCCTCGACACGGTCCGCACGCTCCGCGAGCAGGGCCCGCGCGCGATCGGCTCGCTGCTCGTCGCCTCGCACGAGTCGATGCGCGACGACTTCGAGATCTCCGTGCCGGAGCTCGACCTGGCGGTCGCGACCGCGATCGAGCAGGGTGCGGTCGGCGCACGCATGACCGGTGGCGGTTTCGGTGGTGCGGCGATCGCGCTGGTCGACCGGGAGGCCCGTGGTGCGATCACCGCGGCCGTCACCGCCGCCTTCGCGGCGGCCGGGTACCGCGAGCCGAACGTGTTCACCGTGCACGCCGCGCAGGGCGCCCGGCGCGACTGAAGGTCGCGCTCGGCGCGGGGCGGTCGCGCCCGGCGCGGTGGCAGTCGCGCCCGCGGCGGGGTTTCGTGCGCAGCGACACCTCACGCGCTCGACCGCCCGTGAGGTGTCGCTGAGCGCGAAAGGACCGGCCGCAGGACCTGTTGGGACCGGTCGTCGCAGCGCGTTCAGCCGGTGTAGTCCGCGTACCGGACGTGCTCCACGACGTTCCCGAGGACGAACGGGTGCGTCCGACCGTGCTCGACGGCCCACTGCAGCCACGCCATCTGCGCCGGCATGAGCAGCCAGACGAGCACTGTCGTCCCGAGCACGCCCGCGAGCGCCAGGCCCATCACGGTGTGCTCGTCGAACCGACGGGCTCCGCGGCGGGCGATCGCCACGACGAAACCGACGACCGCGAACCCGACCGTCAGCATCGTCCACCCGAGCGACGGGTGGGACACGAACGAGTACTGCTGCCCGGCGTGCTCGACGTCCAGGCTCCAGGTCGACCCGGGCTGCTGGAACAGGATGCACAGCAGCACGATGACGACGAGCCAGCGGGCGTCCTTCGTCAGCTGCGACGGTTCGGGTCGCGGTCGCAGGACCGGCTCGGTCAGCAGTCGTTCTTCCCCCATGGCGAGACCGTAGCACCGCCCCGAGTCTCGCGGCAGTGTCGTCGAGGCTCGGGGCGCGGCCGCGGCGCCGACGCAGCGCGCGGCCGGCCGCCCGCGCGCTACTTCAGGTGGCGCTCCGCGGCCTCGACCACGTTCTTCATCAGCATCGCCCGCGTCATCGGCCCGACGCCACCGGGGACCGGCGACATGAAGCCCGCGACGGACGCCACGGCCGGGTCGACGTCCCCGCGGAGGCGAGCCTTGCCGGTCTCCTCGTTCACGATGCGGGTGATGCCCACGTCGATGACCGCGGCACCGGGCCGCACCCAGTCCGGCTGGACCAGGCCCGCGACCCCGGCCGCCGCGACGACGATGTCGGCACGGCGGCACTCGGCCGCGACGTCGGCGGTCAGCGAGTGCGTGAGCGTCGCCGTGGCCTCGAGGCGGGTGAGCAACAGGCCGAGCGGACGCCCGACGGTCAGGCCCTGCCCGATGATCGTGACGTGCGCACCCCGGATCGGGATGTCGTACGCCTCGAGCATCGCGACGATGCCACGCGGGGTGCACGGCAGCGGGGCGTCGATCGTTCCGGCGCCACCGGGCACGGCGAGCACGAGCTCACCGAGGTTCGTCGGGTGCAGGCCGTCGGCGTCCTTCGCGGGGTCCATCAGCTCGAGCATCGGGGTCGGGTCGATCCCCTGCGGCAGCGGGAGCTGGACGATGAACGCGGTGACCCGGGGGTCGTCGTTCATCTGCAGGATCGCGGCCCGGATGTCGGCTGCGGACGCGGTGGAGGGCAGGTCGATCCGGTGCGAGTCGAGCCCGATCTGCGCCGAGTCGCGGTGCTTGCCGGCGACGTAGGACAGCGACCCGGGGTTCTCGCCGACGAGGATCGTGCCGAGCCCCGGCCGGATGCCGTGCTCGTGCAACCGGTCGATGCGGACGCGGAGCTCGTCGAGCGTCCGGGCGGCGAGGGCGGTGCCGTCGATGCGGACAGCACTGCCCTCACCAGCCCAGAGGGAACGGGGGAGCGCGCCGCTCACGCGTAGAGCGGGAACGCGTCGGTCAGGGTCTTCACCCGGGCCGAGAGCGCCGCGATGTCGGGGTTCGGCATGAGCGTCAGCGCGATGATGTCGGCGACCTCGGCGAACTCGGCGTCGCCGAACCCGCGGGTGGCCAGCGCCGAGGTGCCGATGCGGACACCCGAGGTCACCATCGGCGGACGCGGGTCGAACGGCACGGAGTTCCGGTTCACGGTGATGCCGACCTCGTGCAGCAGGTCTTCGGCCTGCTTGCCGTCGACCTCGGAGGTGCGCAGGTCGACGAGCACCAGGTGCACGTCGGTGCCACCGGTGAGGACGTCGATGCCGGCGGCCTTCGCGTCGTCGGCCGTCAGACGCTCGGCGAGCGCCTGCGCGCCGCGGATGGTGCGCTCCTGGCGCTCCTTGAACTCCGGCGTGCCGGCGAGCAGGAACGCGGTGGCCTTGGCGGCGATCACGTGCATGAGCGGACCGCCCTGCTGGCCCGGGAACACGGCCGAGTTGAGCTTCTTGAACAGCGACTCGTCGTTGGACAGGATGATGCCGGAGCGGGGGCCGCCGAGGGTCTTGTGCACCGTCGAGGACACGACGTGGGCGTGCGGCACCGGGGACGGGTGCAGGCCGGCGGCGACGAGGCCGGCGAAGTGCGCCATGTCGACCCAGAGCTTCGCGCCGACCTCGTCCGCGATCTCGCGGAACTTGGCGAAGTCGAGCTGCCGTGGGTAGGCGGACCACCCGGCGATGAGGACCTTCGGCTGGTGCTCGATGGCCTTCGCGCGGATGTCGTCGTAGTCGACCTCGAACGTCTCGGGGTCGACGCCGTACGCGACGGCGTTGTAGATCCGGCCGGAGAAGTTGAGCTTCATGCCGTGGGTCAGGTGCCCGCCGTGCGCGAGCTCGAGGCCGAGGATCGTGTCGCCGGCCGAGGCGATGGCGTGCAGGACGGCTGCGTTCGCGGTCGCGCCGGAGTGCGGCTGCACGTTGGCGTACTCGGCACCGAAGAGCGCCTTGGCCCGGTCAATGGCGAGCTGCTCGGCGACGTCGACGTACTCGCAGCCGCCGTAGTAGCGCTTGCCCGGGTAGCCCTCGGCGTACTTGTTGGTGAGGACGGAGCCCTGGGACTCGAGCACCGCACGCGGCACGAAGTTCTCGGACGCGATCATCTCGAGGGTGTCGCGCTGACGGCCGAGCTCCTGCTCGAGGACGCGTGCGATCTCGGGGTCGACCTGGCTGAGGGGGGCGTTGAAGGTGGTGGTGTCGGCCGCGGGGGGCAGATCGGTGATGGACACGGGACTCCTCGTTGTCTGTCCGTCGCGCGCGTGCACGACGAGGTGGACGGTGGGGCGCGGCCCAGGCGTACGGCCGCGCACCGTGTCAGGTGTCGCTTCCCGATGGTGACCCATCCAACGCCAGTCGCGACCCCACGATCGTACCGAGGCCGCCCGTTCGTGTCACCCTGGTTCCATGACCATGCTGACGCCCGACGTGGACGAGCGCACGAGCGTCCGACCGGACTCCCCCTGGGTCGCGGTCGTGTGGGACGACCCGGTGAACCTGATGTCGTACGTCACCTACGTCTTCCAGCGGTACTTCGGGTTCCCGCGCCCGAAGGCGGAGCGGCTGATGCGGCAGGTGAACGACGAGGGCAGGGCGATCGTCGCGACCGGCCCGCGCGAGGCGATGGAGGCCCACGTCGAGGCGATGCACGGCTACGGCCTGCAGGCCTCCGTGGACAAGGCCCCGACCACGTGATCCCGTTCGTCCGCCGCGCCGACGGCGTCCACCTCGGCATGTCCTCCGGCGAGCGCTCCGTCCTCACGTCGCTCACCGAGCAGCTGCAGCAGGTCCTCGCCGGCGACCTGGCGTCGGACCCCGTGGCGGTCCGGATGTTCCCGGACGCGTACCCGCAGGACGAGGACGCGAGTGCCGAGTTCCGCCGGTTGACCGAGTCGGACCTGGTCGCGCAGAAGACCACGAACGTCACGACGGTCCACGAGTGGCTGACCGGTGCGCGCGACGGCGCGTTCGGTGCGGAGGACGAGCAGGCCTGGCTCCGCTGCCTGACCGATCTCCGCCTGACGATCGCGGACCGACTGGGCATCGTGGACTCGGCGAGCGAGGAACGGTCGTACCGGTCCGACTCTGGCGTCGGGCTGCGGGACGTCTACGACTGGCTCGGGTACGTGCAGGAGCACCTGATCGAGACGCTCACCGCCGTCCGCTGACGTGCGTCCGGTGGGTCGCCGGCCTGGAGGCACGACTCACCTTCCGGGATCGGCTCACCTGATCGACAGGAAGCCTTGCAAGTTCTCCTGCTGAAGTAGTACCGTCGCGGTATGGCTTCCCCGAGCGCACCCGACCTCGCCAGCGACCTGCTGACGATCTACGGGCGCGTCCGCCGGACACTGCTCACCGGCAAGTCCGACGAGGTCACCGCCTCGCAGACCGCCGCGCTCGGACGGCTGCTCCGGCACGGCGAGAGCACCACCGCCGACCTCGCCCGGGCCGAGGGTGTCCGTCCTCAGTCCATGGGCGCGACGATCCAGGCGCTCGTCGACCTCGGACTGGTCGAACGCCGGCAGGACCCCGCCGACGGCCGACGCACCCTGGTCCGTGCCACCCCTGCGGGCGCCTCCGCCCGCGAGGACGCGTGGGCCGCCCGCAGCCGTGTCCTGACGGAGCTGCTCGGCACGCTCTCCCCCGAGGACCGCGAGACCGTCGCGCGCTCCCTCGCCATCCTCGAAACCCTCGTCGAACCGTGACCACCCGGAGCGGCGACCCGCGCACCTGACGCGAGCCGCGCCTCCAGGCCGTCACGACGCGACCACGTCGCAAAGGCAGCACACCACGTCCACCGCAACCACCCCGACACCCGTCGTCCCCTCCGGCAGCACGGGGAGCGGCTTCGGCCCGAAGCTCCTCGTCCCCGTCCTGGTCGGGCCGCTCCTCAACCCGATCAACACGACCATGGTGTCCGTCGCGCTCGCCCCGATCTCGCGTGATCTCGGGATCGGTGCCTCGCAGGCGATCTGGCTCGTCGCCGCGCTGTACCTGGCGAGTGCGATCGCGCAGCCGACGATGGGCAAGCTCGCCGACCGGTTCGGGCCGAAGAAGGTCTTCCTGACCGGGCTCGTCATCGTCGGGATCGCCGGCGTGGTGCCCGAGTTCCTGACCGGGTTCGGCGGCGCGGTGTTCGCCCGGGTGCTCATCGGCATCGGGACGTCGTCGGCGTACCCGGCGGCGCTCACGACCCTCCGGCAGCACTCGCTCCGCATCGGGAAGCCGACGCCGTCGCTCGTGCTCGGCGCCCTGTCCATCACCTCGCTCGTCTCCGCTGCGGCCGGGCCGCCCCTCGGCGGCGCGCTCATCGCCGCGTTCGGCTGGCACGCGATCTTCCTGGTCAACGTGCCGCTCGCCGTGTTCGGGATCGTCGTGGCCGCGCTGTGGCTGCCGTCCGACCGGCTGCGCCCGCGCCCCGACGAGGGCCTGCCCGTCCTGACCTCCCTCGACCCGCTCGGCCTGCTGCTGATGACCGGCACGGTGTCGGCGCTGCTCGTGTTCCTGCTCGACCTGTCGGCCGGTCTCTGGTGGCTGCTCGGCGTCGCGGTCGTCCTGCTCGTCGCGCTCGTGCTGTGGGAGCTGCGCGCCGTGAAGCCGTTCATCGACGTGCGGATGCTCGCGCGCAACGGCGCCTTGTCGCGGACGTACGTGCGACTCTTCCTGGCCTACGTGCTGGCCTACACGGTGACCTACGGCTTCTCGCAGTGGGTGCAGGACGTCGCGGGGTACTCGAGCGACGTCGCCGGGTACCTGCAGCTGCCGGCCGCGATCGTCGCCGGCGTCGTGTCGTTCCTCGTCGCGCGGAAGACCGCCGTGCGCGGGCCGCTCATCGTCGCGGCCGTCGTGCCGATCGTCGGCGGGGCGCTCCTGCTGCTGCTCCACGCCGGGTCGCCCGTCTGGCTGCTCCTGCTCGCGCCGGCACTGTTCGGGGTGCCGCAGGCCCTGGCGTCCGTGTCGAACCAGGCGGCGCTGTACCGCGTGGTGCCCGCGGAGGCCATCGGCACGGCGGCGGGGCTCTCGCGGACGAGCGTCTACATCGGGGCGATCGCGGCGTCGTCGCTGATCGGCGGCGTGTTCGGGCAGGCTCCGACGACGCCGGACCTGCACGTGCTCGCGTGGGTGATCGTCGGGGTGGCGGTGCTGCTGAGCGTGCTGACGATCGGGGACCGGGCGTTGGGGCGGCGCGCAGTGTAGCGCCGCCTGCGCCGCGCCCGCTCCCGCGCCCGAGCCCGAGCCCGCGCCCGAGCCCGCCGGCCCGTCGAGGGAGCAGGAATCGTCGGGTCCACACGCCGCACCCGACGTTTCCTGCTCCCTCGACCGCGCGACTCCACTCCGCGCCGCGCCGCACCGCCCCACCCCGGTACCCTGATCCGGTGACCGACCCGACGCCCGCGACCCCAACGCACTGGACCCTCACGCTGGTCTGCGACGACCAGCCCGGGATCGTGCACGCCGTCTCCGGAGCGGTGGTCGCCGCACAGGGCAACATCACCGAGTCGCAGCAGTTCTCGAGCGTCGACACGAACACGTTCTTCATGCGCCTGCAGGTGATGGCGCCGGTCGACCGCGCCGCCTTCGAGGAGGCCCTCGCGCCCGTCACCGAACGCTACGACGCCCGCGTGCAGCTCGACGTCGTCGGCCGGCCGCTGCGCACCCTCGTGCTCGTGTCGAAGGCCGGCCACTGCCTCAACGACCTGCTCTACCGCCAGCGCGGTGGGCAGCTGCCGATCGAGGTGCCCCTCGTCCTGTCGAACCACGCCGACCTCGCCGAGCTCGCGTCGTTCTACTCGGTGCCGTTCGAGCACCGTCCCGTCACCGACGCGGAGTCGAAGCGGCAGATGGAACAGCGCATCCTCGACGCCGTGGAGGAGCACGACATCGAACTGGTCGTCCTCGCCCGCTACATGCAGATCCTGTCGCCGGAGCTCTGCGCGGCGCTCGAGGGTCGCGCCGTCAACATCCACCACTCGTTCCTGCCCGGCTTCAAGGGTGCGAACCCGTACCGGCAGGCGCACGCCCGCGGCGTGAAGCTCATCGGCGCGACGGCGCACTACGTCACGAGCGACCTCGACGAGGGGCCGATCATCGAGCAGAACGTGGTGCGGGTCGACCACACGAAGGACCCCGCCGACCTCGTGTCGATCGGGCAGGACGAGGAGTCCCGCACGCTCACCCAGGCGGTGCGCTGGATCGCAGAGGACAGAGTCCTCCTCGACGGCGCCCGCACGATCATCTTCAAGTAGGACCCGCATGTCAGCACCGCAGTCCCCCGTCGACTGGGGAGAGACCCCGGACCCGCACGCCATCCGTCCGCGCCGGCTCGACGGCTGGCGCGTGCTCCGCATCCTGGTGTGCACGTTCGGGCTGCTGTCGCTGGCGACGTGGGGCTACTTCGCGTGGCCGTTCCCGATGCCGGCGATCCTGTTCATGATCGGTGCGCCGGTGTTCGCGGCGCTGGTCTGGTACTTCTTCCGCTCGCCCGCCTCGCCGATCGAGACGGACGTGGTCGGGAAGACCATCGTCGAGGTCGCCCTGGTGGTGGCCGCCGGTGGCTGCTGGATCTCGATCGGGCACCCCGTGGTGGGGCTCGTCTTCATCGTCGTCGCCGCTCTGTCCGGTGTGGTGCAGTTCCGGAAGGAGACCCGGTGAACGGCCTGGAGGCACGCAGCACCCTGATCCGGTCGGCCCACCTGGTCGACGGGGCCGGGTCCACGGCGGACGGCTGGGTCCTCGTCGCCGGTGACACCATCCGGGCTGTCGGCTCCGGCGCCGATGCCCCCGCGGCGGATCAGGTCGTCGACCTCGGTGACGCCGTCCTGACTCCCGGGTTCACAGACCTGCACGGGCACGGCGGAGCGACCGAGGCGTACGAGGACGAGTCCTTCGCCGGCTCACTCGCGATGCACCGGTCGCACGGCACGACCCGCTCGGTGCTGTCGCTCGTCGCGAACCCGATCCCCGCGCTGGCGGCGTCGCTGCGACGGGTCCGTGCCGTGATGGCCACCGACCCGCTCGTGCTCGGCGTGCACCTCGAGGGGCCGTTCCTCTCCCCGCACAACAAGGGCGCCCACAACGAGTCGTTCCTCGTGTCGCCGACGCCGGCCGCCGTCGATGCCCTGCTCGAGGCCGGCGAGGGCGTCATCCGCCAGGTCACCGTCGCGCCCGAGCTGCCGGGCGCGCTCGACGCCGTCCGTCGTTTCGTGTCCGCCGGCGTGGTCGTCGCCGTGGGGCACACCGTCGGCACGTACGACCAGGCCCGCGCCGCGTTCGACGCCGGCGCGACGGTGCTCACGCACGCGTTCAACGCCATGCCGGGGCTCCACCACCGGGCGCCCGGGCCGATCGGCGCCGCCGTGGCCGACGACCGCGTCACGCTCGAACTCATCCTCGACGGGGTGCACGTGCACCCCGTCGTCGCCTCGACGCTGATGCGCGCCGCACCGGACCGGGTCGCCCTGATCACCGACGCCATGGGGGCCGCCGGTGCTGCCGACGGCTCCTACCGGCTGGGCTCGCTCGACGTCACGGTGACCGACGGCGTCGCGCACGTCGCCGGGACGGACACCATCGCGGGCTCGACGCTGACGCAGGACGTGGCCCTCCGGAGCGCGGTGACGCGTGCGGGGCGGACGCTGCCCGAGGCCGTGGCCGCCCTGACGAGCGTGCCGGCCGCTGCGCTGGGGCTCGGCGACCGTCTGGGCCGTCTGGCGCCCGGGTTCGCCGCCGACCTCGTGGCGCTGTCGCCGTCGCTCGAGGTGCAGCGCGTCTGGGGCGCGGGACTCCCGCTCGCCTGAGGCCGATCAGAGCGGCCGCGCGAAGCAGATCGAACCGGCCTGCTCGCGGTAGGGGCCGAACGGCCGGATCCGCTGGAACCCGTGCCGCAGGAACAGGTTCACGGCGTGCGGTTGCAGGACCCCCGTCTCGGCCACGACCGCCGGCGCCTGCAGTTCCTCCGCCTGCGCAAGCAGTTCGAGCAGCAGGGCGTCGCCGATGCCCCGGCCCCGCCGGTCCGGCCGGACGAACAGCCGCCGGATCTCGAACACCCCGTCGCCCGCGGCGGTGAGCGACCCGGTGCCGAGCGCCGTCCCCGTCGTGTCCCGCGCGAGCACGTGCGCGGCGGCCGTGGCCTCGGTGAGCGGCCGACCGACGTCTGCCGGACGACCGTAGATCCGGTCGACCTCGATCCGGGCAGCAGCACGGAGCCGCACGGCGTCGTAGTGGTCGAACCGGTCGGCCGTGACCGAGAACGGCAGGGGCTGCATCGTGGGACGTTCCTCGCTGACGGTGCGTCGTCGCACTGCCGGGTGGGTCGGTGGGTGGTCGTGCTGGATGCGTGCCGCCGCTCGAACCCGACGAGCGGCGGCACGGGTGCGCGATGTCACTCGAACCCGAATCGAGTGGTGTCGCGCGCAGACGGCGAGCGCCTGCCCTCGGACAGCCCTCCTGTCCGCGGTCCGTGTCGTCGGGCTCAGCCGACGGAGTCGAGGTCCCACACCGGGGCGACGTAGGTCCGCGACCACCCCTCGCGGAGCCGTGTGACCGCACGGTCGAACGCCTCGAGCAGGTCCATGTCCGGACGGACCATGGACTGCAGCTGCAGCCCCTCGTAGGTGGCGAGCAGCTGCTCGGACCCGCGCGCCGGCTCCATCGTCCGCGGCTCCCGCCCGAGCAGGACGTCCCGCTCGAGGGAGTGCTGCACGAACGCGTGGAACCGCCGCCACCGAGCGTGCAGCATCGGCGCCAGGGGGTGTTCCGGCGACGCCGCGATGTTCAGCGTCGCGGTCAGGAACCGCATGAGCGAGGGGTCGGCGATGTTCGCGGTGACGATCGCCCGGAGGAAGGGGACGGTGCCGCGCTGCTCGGCGAGGGGCATGAGCGGTGCGGTCCGCTGGTCGTTCCACCGGTCGATGGTCGCGAGCAGCAGGCCGTCCCAGCTCGGGAAGGTGCGGTCGACGACCTCGACCGGCTCACCGGCTTCGGCGGCCACGACGGCCGGGGTCACCTCGTGCAGCGGACGGGTCCGGAGCGCGTGGATCATCCCCTCCACGACCGTCGATCGGAGGGACGCTGCATCCGACGGGTGCGGCGGCGATTCGATGTGCATGCATACATACGACCAGCGCGTCACCGACGAGAGGTACCCCCAGAACAGGAACGTACGTTCTCTGGACAGACACCCCGCACGGCGATCGACCAGCTCACCGGTCGACCGGACGCCCCCGCGCCCCGCTCGCCCACGCGGTGTCCGCGGTGGCCCCGACCTGCAGCGACAGCGTGCCGCCCCGCGTCACGAACGACGCCGGCACCCACGACCGGTCGAGCGTCCGCCCGTCCAACCGCGCACCCTGCACGTACGGCTCCGTCCCCGAAGACCGGATGACGATTCGCTGCCCGCTCGACCGGCGGATGTCGACGGTGCTGAACGTCGGGCTCCCGATGAGCATGTCGGCCCGTCCCGGCGTCTGCGGGTACAGCCCGATCGACGCGAAGACGTACCAGGCGCTCATCGTCCCGAGGTCGTCGTTCCCGGGCAGCCCGTCCGGGCCGGTGCCGTAGGCGTCGTCGACGACCTGCCGGACGGTCTCCTGTGTCTTCCACGGCTGGCCGAGCGCGTTGTACATCCACGGCGTGTGGATGTCGGGCTCGTTCGTCGGGTCGAACTTCGTGGCGTCGCCGCCGGTCACGGCCCAGTTGCCGGACGCGTCGTGGAAGAAGGCGTCGAGCCGGGCGACCGCGGCGGCGTCGCCACCGAGGGCCGTCGACAGCCCGCTGACGTCCTGCGGCACGAGCCACGTGTACTGCGCGCTCGTCCCCTGCGCGAAGCCGACGCCGGTCGAGGGCGACCAGTCGGGCGTCCACGATCCGTCGGCCTGCCGTGCGGCCTGGTACCCGACCGCCGGGTTGAACGTGTTCTGCCAGTACGTACCCCGCTCCGCGAACATCCGGGCGTCCGAGCGCAGCCCGAGGGAACCCGCCCAGTACCCGAGCGCACTGTCGGAGATCGAGTCCTCGAGGGTCTCGGCCGCACCGCCCCAGCACGCGCAGTCGTCGTTCGCGGCGTAGTGCCGCTGCAGGTACTCGTCGAGCGCGGGTCGCTGCGCCAGGCACTGGCCCGGGCAGCCGATGTCGCTCTCGGCGTCGGCGTTCTCGACCGTGGCCTGCTTCCGCAGGGACTCGTAGGCGGCTCGGACGTCGAAGTTCCGGACGCCCATGGCGTACCAGGTGGCGAGCGTCGCGGCCGAGGGGTCCCCGGTCATCACGTGCGTCGGTGCGCCGAGGTGCAGCCACCGGTCCCACACTCCACCGTTCTGCTGGGCGAACCGCAGCATCGACTGGGCCATGTCCCCGGCGACGTCCGGTCGCAGCAGCGCGAGCAGCTGGATCTGCGCCCGGTACTGGTCCCACCCGGAGTACGTGCCGTAGACAGCGCGGTGTCCGCGGTCCGTCCGGTGCACGCGGAGGTCCGGCCCGAGGTAGCGGCCGTCGCGGTCGTTCAGCGTGTTCGGCTGCATGAGCGCGTGGTAGACGGACGTGTACAGCTGGGTGGTCCGGTCGTCCGTCCCGCCGCCGACGCGGATGCGGGAGAGTTCCCGGTTCCAGGAGGCGCGGGTCGCCGCCGCCACGCTGCTGACGGTCGAGTGCCTGGTCACCTCGCCGTCGCGGTTGGCGGCTGCTCCGGCAGCACTCACGTACGAGATGCCGATCGTCGCGTGCACGGTGGCACCGCGACGCGCGTCGAACCCGACCCACGCGCCGGAGCCGCGTCCGGCGCGGTCGGCGCCGGTGAGGTACCCCTCCCCACCGGAGGAGGCCGTGCCTCCAGGCTGGACGGTGCCGTCCTTCCAGGTGCCGGTGCTCGTGAAGGCGCGGTCGAAGGTGGCCGTGAAGAACAGCCGGTAGTAGCTGCGGCGGTCCGGGTTGGTGGCGCCGCCGCCGTTCGCGCGGCGGCTGCAGAAGCCGCCGGTCAGGACGCTGCCGCTCACCGTGCGGGTGCGGGCGTCGACGCGGGTGGTGGCGGCCTCGCTGCCGTTGATCGAGTTCGAGGTGCGGAAGAGCAGGTTCGCGGCCTTCCCGGCGGGGAACGCGAACTCGCCGATGCCGGCGCGGGTGGTGACGGCGAGGTCGGTGCGGACGCCGTTGTCGAGCGTGACGCCGTACCGGCCGGGGCTCGCGGACTCCTGGTCGTGCGAGTACCCGGCGGCGTAGACCGCGTCGGTGCTGTCGGCGGAGGGCGACGTCGTGACGGGAGTCGTCACCGGCATGATCGGCACGTCGCCCGCGGCTCCCGGCGCGCAGCCGGCGCCGTTGAGGTGCGTCAGGCTGAAGCCGCGCAACCGGTTCACGTCGTACGAGTACCCGTTCGCCACCGGGGTCGAGGTCTGGTCGCCCGCGGTGCCGGTCGGGCTCCACTGCAGCATGCCGAACGGCGCGGTGGCTCCGGGCCAGGTGTTGCCGTCGCCGCTCGTGCCGATGAACGGGTCGACGTACCGGGCCGGATCGGAGACGGTCCTCCCCGCCTGCACTGCCTGTCCCGAGGGCGATGCGACGGCCGGCACGGCGACGACCCCCGTCCCGAGCAGCGCGGCGATCGTGGCCACCGCGGCGAGCGACAGCGGCCGGATCGGGTGACGGAGGGGCGGGCGACGGTGCACGCGAGAACGGTTCACGTCGGCGACGCTAGACCCCTCGGACGGGGGACGCGCGCCGGGTCACCGACCGGTCCCCCGCTGTTCACGTCGACCGATGCGCGGCTGACACTGGTGGACGTCTCGGGCAGGGCGTACTCTTCGCAGCACCCAGCCCGGACCCCGCTGACGTCAGGACGGGTCGGGGCCGCACGGGTTCGTGGCCCCGTCGAGCACCGCCTCGGACCGGTTGGTCCGGAGTGCACCCACCCACTCACTCACTCACGACCGCAGACGCCGATGACGGCCGCGGTCTCCGCCACCCGATCCGATCACGCGATCCGGGTCGGCCGCTCGGCTCCACAAGGACCGGCCATGCACCACACGTTCGTCACATCCCACGCGCTCGACACGACCGCGATGCTCATCATCGTGGTGGCGGCGACCAGCGCCTGCACCATGCCCGCGACCGAGGACTCGTCCGTGACCCAGACGTCCCGGGCGGGACCACCGACGGACGCCGCAACGACGGCTCCGTCTGCTTCGACGGCTCCGTCCGCCGAGCCGCGCCCCACCCCGGGGCACACGGCCCGGCCGCGGGCTCCCGGAGCGGACGTCCTCGAGGGCACCTGGCGTACGGAGCTCTCACGCCAGGACCTCGGCTTCGCCCCGTCCGGTCGTGCGACACCGCCGCCGAACCAGAGCGGCCTCAGCGAGGCGCCCGAATGGCGCGTGCTCGTCTTCCACCGATCGCGTCTCACCGTGCTCGGCGGCCGCGGGGTCGACCCGACGAGCATCGAGGAGATGACGTTCAGCGCAGCGGGCGCGGTCCTCACGATCACGTCCGAGGGGCGCGTCTTCCGCGTCCGCTGGGCGGTCTCCTTGGACGGGTTGACCCTCACGCCGACGCCGGACGGCCCACTGCCCCCGGCGGTGCTCGTCCTGCACCCCTTCGCCCGCGTCCACGACTGACCACGACCGGCCGGGGCACACCGGGTCAGGACCCGGCGCGCACCGCGACGCATGCCTGCCTCGGGTCTCAGAGCCAGGCGGCAACGCCTCCGTGCCGCGAGCACGTTCCACTGCGCGACTGGCTGAAGCTGTAGGTGCCGTCGCCGCACTTGGCGGTCGCCCCGCTCGGGGCACTCTCGGCAGCCTGAGGCCGGCAGATCGTGTTACCCGCACTGTTGACGTACGAGCCGTTCGTGCAGGCCGGCTGTGCAGGAGGGGGCGGCGGTGCGACGTAGGTGCCGACAGATGTGACCTGGGCAGTCGGCGGCGTCGTGACCGTGTCACTGACGAGCGTGCGCCGGGTCTCCACGCCATCCGTCGTGGTGATGCGCCACGTCTTCGTCTGGACGCCGTCGCGGCCCGTCGTCGTGACGACCGACGTCCCCTTCGCGCGAGTTGCGTCCTGGACCGTCTGCGACGCGAAGGGCACCGCGATCGTCTGGGTCACCGTCTTCGTCACGACGACCGGCGTGGGCGTCGGCGTGGCGGTGTGGGTGGGCCTCGCGGTCGGCGTCCGTTCGGCGACGAAGGCGTGAGACCGGCTCGTCGAAGCGTGGGTGGTGGCAGCGACGACGGGCTCTGACGGCGTCGGGTGTGTCGCACCGAACGCCGAGCCGGAGCCGATCATCACGACGAGCGCGACGCCCGCACCGAGCGCTGCTGCCGACCGCTTCCGGGGCAGCCGAAGCCACGTCGTCCGTCGGAACACCACGCCGTAGACGGCCGTGAGGAGGACGACCAGCGACACCAGCATCACCGTTCCCCAGAAACCATTGGCCGCGAGTCCGACCAGCACGAGGAGGGCTGTCGCAACGAACCCGATCCACGTACCGACAGGGATCCGCCGCCGCGCTCGAATACGGGGTGGCTGGGGTGGCTGGACGGACAACGGCGCTCCTTCGGGTCGAGAACTGCGTCAGTCTGCGATGTAATTCTCGAACCGCCCAGCCCCCTGTTCACGGGGGAAGCACCGGCCGGGGTCGGTTTTCCGGACCCGGATGCATCCGAGCATCGAGGATCCGCGTTCCGCGGCTCGCACCTTTTCTGCGCGCACCGGACAACGGCTGCGAGGATGACCCCATGAGCGTCATGGTCTCCCTCTTCGATGCACGCCGCACCCGCACCAGCGAGAAGTACACGGCCTACCCACCGGACGTGCTGCCGATGTTCGTCGCCGAGATGGACAGCATGCTCGCCGAGCCCGTTCGGGAGGCCCTCGTCGCAGCCGTGACGAACGGGGACACCGGGTACGTCGGCCACGGCCGCGCCCTGCCCGAGGCGTTCGTCGACTTCGCCGAGGACCGCTGGTCGTGGCGGATCGACCCCGACCTCGTCCGGACGACCACGGACGTCTCCGTCGCCGCGGTGGAGACACTCCGCCGGGTCATCGAGCCGGGCGACCAGGTCGTCATCATGCCGCCCGTGTACCCGCCGTTCTGGGAGTACGTGACCGAGGCCGGCGGCTCCGTGACCGAGGTCCCGCTGCTGCCGCCGTCCGGGCCGGTCGACCCGTTCGACACGACGGCCGGCTGGCGGATGGACCTCGACGGCATCGCCCGCGCCTTCGCCGACGGCGCCCGCACCGTGCTGCTCTGCAACCCGCACAACCCCCTCGGGCTGGTGCACGACCGTTCGTCGCTCGTCGCCCTGGCGAAGCTCGCCGCCGAGTGGGGTGCCGTGGTCGTCTCGGACGAGATCCACGCCCCGCTCGTGCACGCCGACGCTGCCTTCACGCCGTTCCTCGACTCCTGCCCCGAGGCCGCGTCACTCGGGGTCGCACTGACGAGTGCGAGCAAGGCGTGGAACCTCGCCGGCACGAAGTGCGCGCTCATGATCGGGGCCTCGGACCGTGCGCGGGCGTGGTTCGACGGGATGCCCACCGAGGTCGTCGAACGCACCGGGATCCTCGGCTACACCGCCAGCGTCGCCGCGTTCAGCGAGGGCGGGCCGTGGCTCGCTTCGCTCCTCACCGAGCTCGCGGCGAACCGGCGCACGCTCGCCGAACGCCTCGGCGACGTGCTGCCCGGCACCGGCTACCGGCAGCCGCAGGCGTCGTACCTGGCGTGGCTCGACCTGCGCGCGCTGCCGTGGGGCGACGACCCCGCGGCGCTGCTCGTCGACGAGGCGAAGGTGGCGCTCGGCAGCGGACCGGACTTCGGACGGCAGGGTGCCGGGTTCGCGCGGCTCAACTTCGGGTGCTCGGCGGAGACCCTCGAGGAAGGACTCAGCCGCCTGCACACCGCGTGGTCGCGGCGGGCAGACGGCTGATCGGTCGGGTCGGCGGGACTACTCGAACAGCTGCCAGGCCGGCTTGTTCGCGTACGTGTACTTGTAGTAGTCGGCGAGCTGCAGGCCGGCGGCGGCTTCCTCGTCGACGACGACGGTCGCGTGCTCGTGCAGCTGCAGCGCGGAGCCGGGGACGAAGGAGCTGAGCGGCCCCTCGACCGCGGCGGCCACGGCGTCGGCCTTCGACGAGCCCTGCGCCACGAGGACGAGTTCGCGGGCGTCGAGGATCGTGCCGAGGCCCTGCGTCATGCAGTGCGTCGGGACCTGGTCGAGCGAGTCGAAGAAGCGCGCGTTCGCCTCGCGCGTCGACGGGGCCAGGGTCTTGATGCGCGTGCGGGACGCGAACGAGGACGTCGGCTCGTTGAAGCCGATGTGGCCGTTCGCACCGATGCCGAGGATCTGCACGTCGACCCCGCCGGCGGCACGGATCGCGGCGTCGTACTCCTTCGCGGCGAACTCGAGGTCGTCGGCACGGCCGTCCGGCACCCGCACGCGCGACGGGTCGAACCCGAGCGGTGCGATGACGTCGCGTGCGATGACGCTGGCGTAGGACTCGGGGTGCTCGAGCGGGATCCCGACGTACTCGTCGAGGGCGAACGCTCGGGCCTCGGCGAACGAGATCTCCCCCGCGTCGACGCGACGCTGCAGGTCGGCGTAGATGCCCTGCGGGCTGGACCCGGTGGCGACACCGATGACGGCGGACGGCTTCTTCGCGACGACGGAGGCGATCTTGGCCGCGGCGACGCGACCGACCTCAGCCGGCGTGGGCAGGATGATGATCTCCACGCCACCACCCTACTGGTCATGACCAGTCCGCGACAGGGCCGGGCCGGGTGTGGGTAGCGTGGCGGCATGCCCACGCCTGACTTCGTCCTGTCCCTGCGCTCGAAGATCGGCACCGAGCCGCTCTGGCTGACCGGGGTCACCGCCGTCGTCACCCGCGGGACCGGACCCGACCGCGAGCTGCTCGTCGTCCGTCGGGCCGACAACGCCGCGTTCACGCCGGTGACCGGGATCGTCGACCCCGGTGAGGAGCCCGCCGTCGCCGCCGAACGCGAGGTCCTCGAGGAAGCCGACGTCGTCGCCGTGGCCGAGCGGCTGGCGTGGGTGCAGGTCCTGCCGGAGATGACGTACGCGAACGGCGACCGTGCGCAGTACCTCGACCTGGTGTTCGCCTGCCGGTACGTGTCCGGGGACCCGTTCCCCGCCGACGGCGAGAACACCGAGGCGTTCTGGGCACCGCTCGACGCGCTGCCCGAGATGCCGGCGAACATGCTCGCCCGCATCGAGGCGGCCCTGTCCGACGAGCCCGCGGCGCGCTTCCAGCGCTGACCCCACCGGTCTGGAGGCGCGGTGCCAGGCCGCCCCGGGCCTCCCGTCCGCGTCCCCTGACGTTTCGGGCACAGCGACAGTCCACGCATCTGGTCGCGCGTGAACCGTCGCTCGGCGCGAAAACTCGTCGCGACTACGTGAGCGGTGCGACCGCCACGGGCGCGCCGAGCAGGCGGACGGCGACGGCGTCGCCGGCCGCGCGGCGGTCGCCGACCTCGTGCTGGACGGTCACGACCGTGTCGTCGTCGAGCCGGACCGTCGTGCGCCGGATCGACCCGAGGAAGCTCGACGAGACGACGGTGCCGGTGACGCCCTCCGCCGCGAAGGCGACGTCCTCCGGGCGGACGTAGGCGAGCACCGGTCCGTCGGGCACGGCGCCGTCGAGGGCGAGCACGCGGAACCCGTACACGAAGACGTCGTCGCCGCGCAGGTCCCCGCGCAGCCGGTTCGACTGGCCGACGAAGTCCGCGGTGAACGCCGACGACGGGGAGCGGTAGAGCTCCTCGGGCGTGCCGATCTGCTCGATGTCGCCGGCGTTCATCACCGCGATGCGGTCCGAGACGGCGAGCGCTTCCTCTTGGTCGTGGGTGACGAACACGGTCGTGATGCCGAGGTCGCTCTGGATGCGCCGGATCTCGTCGCGGAGGGACACCCGCACCTTGGCGTCGAGCGCGGACAGCGGTTCGTCGAGCAGCAGCACCCGAGGGCGGGTGACGAGTGCCCGGGCGAGGGCGACACGCTGCTGCTGGCCGCCCGAGAGCTGGTGCGGGTAGCGGTCGGCGAAGTCGGCGAGGTGGACCATGTCGAGCGCGTCGATCACCCGCTCCCGACGCGACGCCGCCGGCACCCGGCGCATCTCGAGCCCGAACGCGACGTTCTGCCGCACCGTCATGTGCGGGAACAACGAGTACTGCTGGAACACCATGCCGATGTCCCGCTTGTCGACCGGCACCGAGGACACGTCGGACCCGTCGATGCGGATGGTGCCGGCGTCGATGCCCTCCAGTCCGGCGAGCGCGCGGAGCGCCGTCGTCTTGCCGCAGCCGGAGGGGCCGAGGAGGGAGACGAACTCGCCGGGTTCGATGCGGAGGGACAGCCCGGCGAGGGCACGGTGGCTGCCGTAGTGCTTCTCGACGGCGTCGAGTTCGACGGTCGCTCCCGAGGTGGACATGGACGCCGGGGCAGCGGGGGCGGTGATGGTCATGCGGGGTCCTTCGGGGTGCGCGGGCGGCGCGGACGGACACCGGTGCGGCGACGTCCGATCCGGCCGATGACGACGAGCAGCACGAATCCGAAGACGAGTGCGCCCAGCGAGAAGATCGCGGCGACGTACGGATCGGTCGACTGCACGAGCAGGAGCGCCGTCTGGAACGTCGTGCGAGAGAGGAACGAGGCGAGGGTGTACTCGCCGAGGACGACCGTGATGGTGAGGAAGCACGCGGCCGTGATGCCCCGGCGGAGGTTCGGCAGCAGGACCCGCCACGTCACCGTCCACCACGAGGCGCCGAGCGACCGCGCGGCCTCCGTGAGCACTGCCATGTCCATCGCGGTGATGGCGGCGGCGATCGGCCGGAACGCGAACGGCAGCGAGATGATGCCGATCGCGAAGGCCAGCGTCCACGCCCCCGACCCGAAGACCTGCGCGACGACCTGGTACACGGGGATGAAGCCGACGACCAGCACGACGACGGGCACGGTGATCGGCACGATGCACACGAAATCGAGCACGCGGCGGAGGCGCGGGTAGCGGAGCGCGGTGATGATCTGCGCCGGCAGGAGCACGAACAGCACGATCGCCACGGTGATGACCGCGATGAGGAGCGAGGCGCCGAGGCCGTCGAACACCGGCTGGTACGTCGCGGTGTTGACCGGGTCGGCGATGGCGCTGTAGTGCGCGAGCGTCAACCCGCCGTCGGTCCCCTGGCGGAAGGTGAACTGCGCGAGGGCGATCAGCGGGACGGCGAACACGAGGCCGATCACGATCAGCACGATCGCGGCGGTGACCCGCGACGGAGCCGCGCCGAAGCGTGGGACGCGAGTCGTGCCTCCAGGCCGTGCCGACGTCGTGCGCGCCGGACGCGAGCCGACGGCCGCGCTCATCGCTGCCACCTGGCGGCCCGGCGCTGCAGCAGCGAGTACCCGGCCATCACCACGGCCATCACGACCACCATGCCGAAGGCGAGCACCCCGGCGACGTTCTGCAGCCCGATGAGCGTCTCGCTCGTCAGCTGCGTGCGAATGGTGAGCGGCACGATCCCACCCTGCGAGATGAGCGCCGCAGCGGTCGCGAACGACGAGAAGCCGTTCGCGAAGAGCAGGAGCAGCGATCCCCAGAAGGCGGGCGCCAGCACGGGCAGGCCGATGCGCCGCCAGTACGTCAGGCGGGACGCTCCGAGGGTGGCGGCGGCTTCGCCCCACTGGGTCTTCACGCCCTCGAGGGCGGGCATGAACGTCAGGACCATCAGCGGCACCTGGAAGTAGACGTAGGGGATGACGAGCCCGGGCACCGTGTAGAGGAAGGTGCCGTTCGCGTTGAGGTCGACGTGGAACGCCGAGACGAGCCACGTGGTGACGAGCCCCTGCGCACCGATCGTCGCGATGAACGCGAACGCGAGCATGACGCCGCCGAACTGGGCGAGGACGCTCGCGGCCGAGTCGATCATCGACCGGACGACGCCGTCGGGGCGGAGTGCGGCGAGTGCCCAGCAGACGACCGCTCCGATGACGGCACCGATCACCGCGGAGACGGCGGACAGGCCGAAGGACCCACCGAACGCGCGGAGGACCGACGGATCGGCGAACGCCGCGAGGTTCGCGAACGTGAAGCGGCCGGACCCGTCGAAGAAGCCACTGCCGACCGCGATGACCGCGGGGACGGCGAGGAAGAGCAGGACGTACGCGGCGAACGGGGTGAGACCGAGCCACGCGACGCCGCCGCGGCGCCGGACACGGGGTCCGGCGACGCGGCGGGCGGTGGCATCGGCGGGGCCGAGCGCGGCGCGGGTGGCGGCGGGGCCCGCGGTGCGGGGGCCCGCCGTCGCCGTGGCGGGTGCTGCGCCGGGCGCGGCCGGCGCCGATGCGGTGGTCATGCTGCTCAGGACCCCATCGTGGCGGACCACTTGGCCGACAGCACCTTGGCCGCAGCCGCGACCTGCTCGTCGGTCAGCTCGACGTAGTCCTTCGGCGCGCCACCGGCGGCGTCGAGGGCGTCCTGGTCGACCTTGCCGGACTTCTCGAGGGCGGCGAGGGTCGACGGGAAGGCGCCGGCCTGCAGGTACAGGTTCTGCACCTCGGGGCTGGCGATGTACTCCTGCCAGAGGCGTGCGGCCGCGGGGTGCGGTGCGTCCTTGCTGATCGCCTGCGAGTAGTACGAGCCGAGCGCCTGCCCCTTCGGGACGACGGTCTTCCAGTTCTTGTTGCCGCTCGCGCCCGCTGCGGGGCCCCACGCGAGGTTGTTGTACGACCACTGGACGACGACGGGGGTCTCGCCCGAGGCGACCGTCGCCTGCGTCGGCAGCACGTTCTGGAAGTTGCCGGCCTGCTTCAGCTTGCCGAAGTAGTCGACGCCCTTCGTGATGTCGTCGGCCGAGCCGCCGTTCTCGAGCGCGGCGAGGTACACGGCGGACGCGGCCTGGTTCGCCTGCGTCGGGTCGCCCGAGATGGAGACCTTGCCCTTGTACTCGGAGCCGAGCAGGTCGTTCAGGTCCTTCGGGGCGTCCGAGATCTTCGACGAGTCGTAGCCGATCGACATCAGGCCCGTGTAGTCACGCGTCCACTTGCCGTCCGACTGCTTGAGGTCGGTGGGGATGTCGTCCCAGTTGGCGACCTTGTAGTCGGTCAGCAGGTCGAGGTTCTCCTGCAGGACCGCGTTGCCGAGGTCGAGCACGTCCGGAGCCGTCGACTGGCCCTTCTGCGACTTCACCGCGGCGACCTCGTCGGCGCTCGAGCCGTTCGGGTTCGCGGAGTTGACCTTGACGCCGTACTTCTTGGTGAAGCCGTCGATGATCTTGCCGTAGTTGGCCCACGACGGCGGCAGGGCGATGACGTTGAGCTGGCCCTCGGCCTTGGCGGCCTTGACGAGGGCGTCCATGCCGCCGGAGGACTCGGCGCTCGTGGCGGTCTTCCAGTCGGTGTCGCTGTCGGAGCCAGCGGTGGCCGAGCTCGTCGCCGAGCATCCGGCGAGGGTGACGATCGCGGCGGCGGCCAGGGCGAGGCCGGCCAGGGTGCGCTTGTGCTGCACGGGGTGTGCCTTTCGGGTGCTTCGGGTGCTGTGGGGACTTCGGCCCGGGTCCGGGCTCGGGATGATCGTGGACGTGCCCGGTTTCCGGGCAGTGCTGCGGTGGTGAACGGAGACGGAACAGCGGGTGCGGCTGTGCGGTTTGCTCGGTTCAGGTCGTGTGGTTCGGCTCGGCTCGGTCGTGTGGTTTCGGCTCGGTCGTGTGGTTTCGGCTCGGCCCGGTCGTGTGATTACGGCTCGGCTCGGTCGTGTGGTTTCGTTCGTTCGCTCTGGAGGCACGCATGCGGTTCACGACGACGGTCCTGCAAGCACGGAAGACGGCTACCGGACTGCCCGTCCCGTCCTCCGTCATCGAGGCGCTCGGCTCCGGGAAGCGCCCGTCCGTGGTGGTCACGATCAACGGCAGGTACACCTACCGGTCCACCGTCGGCGTCATGAACGAGCAGTTCCTCGTGCCGCTCTCCGCCGAGCACCGTGCGGCCGCCGGGATCGCGGCCGGGGACACCGTCGAGGTCACGCTCGAGATCGATGCCCTGCCGCGGGTGGTCGACGTGCCCGACGACCTCGACGCGGCGCTGAGCGCTGCCGGGGTGCGGGCGGCGTTCGACACGCTCTCGAACTCACGGCAGCGGGCGCTCGTGGACCCCGTGGAGCAGGCGAAGGCGCCGGAGACCCGGGCCCGGCGCATCGAGAAGGCCGTGGAGGCGCTGCGCGGGTAGGGGTGCCCGGTCGAATCGGGCGTACCTGGTGGATTCGGGCGTACCTGGTCGGAAGTTCCCGGTCAGTACGCCCGAATCCACCAGGTACGCCGGCCGCTCAGGCCCCGAGTTCGACGAGCACCCTCGGGATCTCGGTCACGAGCTCGCTCGCCAGGTAGCCGAGCGACCCGACCTGGACCGCGAGGCGATCCCCCGCCGCCGCGTGGACGTACGACGCCCAGGCCACGGACTGCGCCGGCTCTGCACCGCGGGCCAGCAAGCCGGTGACCGCACCCGAGAGGACGTCTCCGCTGCCGCTCGTGCCGAGTCCACCGGAGCCGGTGCCCTTCAGCCAGGTCCGCCCGCGGGGCGTCGCGATGGCGTCACCGAGCGCCACGACCGCGCCGAATCGCTGGGCGATCGCCATCGCGTCGGCCACGGTGTCGTCGCTGGGCTCTCGGCCGAGCAACCGCTCGGCTTCGCCGCTGTTCGGGGTCATCACCAGACGGTCCCGGAGCGGCGCCAACCGGTCCCGCACGTCGGCGGCCACGCCGAGCGCGAAGGCGTCGAGCACCACTGTCGTCTGCGGGCCCACCACGTCAGCGAGACCGGCCACCAGGTCGCGTGTGCCGTCCGGTTCGTCCAGCCCCGGCCCGACGAGCACGGCGTCGGCGCTCGACGCCGAGGCGGCGATCCCCTCGAGCGCGCCCACGGCGACGTGTCCGTCCTGGTCCTCGTCGAGGGGTTCGACCCCGGACTCCGGCAGGGCCACCGCGACCTCCTTCGCCACGCTCCGCCCGACGGCCAGGGTGAGACGGCCCGCGCCGACCCGGAGCGCGGCGGACGCCGAGAGCATCGCGGCACCGGGCGTCCGCGCCGCGCCACCGACGACGAGCACCTGCCCGCGGCCGTACTTGCCGGCGCCGACCTCGGGGAGCGGCCAGCCGCGGAGGAAGTTCGGGGTGATCGCGTCAGCGGACATGTTCGTCGTCCTTCCGGCCGGTGTGCTCGGTGACCTCGTCGTCGTCCAGGTGTCCGACTGAGGAGAACTCCTCGAGCACCCACGGCGCAGCGACGCCGTCTCGTCGAAGCCGTGTGAGCGACGCGTTCGCCACGGCGTGTGTCTGCGCGAACTCCATCAACGCCGGCTCGTCGAGGTCGAGGCACACGGCGACCGTCATCATGACGACCGCATCGTGCGCGGCGATGACCAGGCGCTCCGGACCCTCGAGACGGTCCACGTCGACGAGCAGCGAGCGGAGCCGCAGCATCACGTCCGCCCACGACTCCCCACCCGCGGGCCGGTGGTAGTACTTGCCGAGCCACTGCCGGCGGCGTTCCTCGTCCGGGTACCGGTTGCGGACGCCCTGCAGGGTGAGCAGGTCGAGGACCCCGAGCTCGCGGTCGCGGAGGCGCTCGTCGACCCTGCCGTCCGGTTCGTCGAGGCCGCCGGCTTCGAGTGCGATCTCGATCGTCTGCTGCGCGCGGAGGTACGGCGAGACCCACAGCGTGACCGGGACGTCGTCGATCCCGCGGTCGGCGAGTTCCTGCCCGAGGGAACGTGACTGCTCCGTCCCCAGCGGACTGAGCGGGACGTCGGCGTCCCGGTACCCCACGTCGATGAGGTCCTCGCCCGCCGCTTCGGCCCGGGCCGCCGCGACGTTCGCGACCGATTCACCGTGACGGACGAGCCAGATCTCCTGCACTGCCATGCCGCCACGCTAGCCACGCCGCGCTGTACCGGCTCACCGACGTGGTCAGGACGCCGCGGGATGGGCGCTCCGCAGTGGTCGGACAGCGCAGGGCAGCCCAGCGGCGCGGAGCCGGAACGCCAGGGCCTCGAGGTCCCACAGGTCGCGCCACTCGAGCCGGACGACCACCCGCACGCCGGGCACCATCAGCAGGTCGGCGTGCCGTCGTTTCTCCTCGAGGAAGACCTCGGTGGGGCTCCGGCCCCGCAAGTACCGCTCCTGCGTGTACTTCGCGCGGCCGTCGATCTCGACGACGACCCCCTCGCCCGGGAACCAGAAGTCGACGAGTGCGCGACGACCCCCGACGACGAACTCCTGCTGCAGCACCGGCGCGGGCAGCCCGAGCTCACGGAACACCACCCGGGCCAGGGACTCCGCCGGCGACCCCGACCGGCCGTCCGCCAACTCGAGGACCTGGGCGGCCAGGGCACGCCCGCGAGCAGAGGCCTGCACTGCGGCGCGGAGGTCACGAGGGCTGATGCCCCGACTGAGCGCGGCGTCGGCGACGACCACCGCGGCGCGCAGGTCACCGTTCATCGCGATGTCGATCACCGTCCGGGGAACGGCGGTCACCGCGATGCCGCCGACCCGGACACGTTCCGCTGATGACACCGGTCTGGTGTGCAGGACCAGTTCCGCGCTCTTGGCGCGGTACATCGACTCGGGCACGGTCGCGTGCACCGGGACGTCCCAGCCGCCGAGCGAGGGGAGTCCGTGGACCGCTGCGGCGGACAGGTGCGACGCGGTGGCCCGGGTGCCGATCCGCCCGAGCCGCGCGTACACGCGGGTCACGTAGCGCTGCCGTGGCCCGGCTGCGTCCCACGCTGCGCCCTCGACGAAGGCGTTCGGTCCAGCCCGGACGAGGCGACCCGGTCCGTGGAGTCGGGTCCGTCGACGAAGGGTGGTGGCGTCGAGTCCGGCCTCGCGCGTTGCCGATGCACGCAGGATGGGAAGCGGTTCGTTCATGCACGCGACGATGCCCGCTCAGCCACGCGCGAACCGGGCCGGCGACCGAAACTGTGGACGCGCCTCCAGGCCCGCCCGCATGTGGAGGACGGACGTTCCTTCCCATGACGGACGCGATGGAAAGCGGAATCGGGCGTACCTGGTCAGAACTTTCGACCAGGCACGCCCGATTCCACTCGGTACGCCCGAATCCGCCAGGCCAGCACCCGCCCCCCACCCCGCCCCGCGCGCAACACGGCGCCGGACGGAACGCACCCGTGTCCCGTCCGGCGCCGCGGTCTCTCCGGCGGGCCCGCTGCCTCAGGCCCGACGTACCCGCAGTGTCACGATCTCGAAGGGCCGGAGCGTGAGCACGACCGGCTCCCCCGACTCCCACTGATCGCCGAGCGGGCGTTCCAGCAGGTCGACCGCCGCGACTGAGGCGACGTCGAACCCGAAGTCGACGCCAACGTCGGACGCCCGGCCTCCCGACCCCTCGTAGAGCCGCACGACGACGTCGCCGGAGCGGTCCTCGGCGAGCTTCACGGCCTCGACGAACACCTGCGGCGACGACACCACGACGAGCGGCTCCACCGGCGAGGACCCCTGCACCGCACGCACCGGCAGGTTGAGCCGGTAGCCGGAGTCGGCGGCGTCGAGCACGGACGGTCCGACGCGCAGCACGGTCTGGAACACGTGGTGCCCCTGGTCGGCGGACGGGTCGGGGAACGTCGGTGCGCGCAGCAGCGACTCACGGACGAGCGTGGTGGTCCCGCCGTCCGGACGGGTCGAGCGGGTGATGTCGTGTCCGTACGTCGAGTCGTTGGCGACGGCGACCCCGAACCCGGGCTCGGCGACGTGCACCCAGCGGTGCGCGGACGTCTCGAAGCGCGCCATGTCCCACGAGGTGTTCTGGTGCGTCGGCCGGTCGATGTGCCCGAACTGGATCTCGCTCGAGGCCGAGGCCGCACGCACGTCGAGCGGGAACGCCAGCTTGAGGAGCTTCTGCTTCTCGTGCCACTCGACCTCGGTCTCGATGGTGAGCTCCGGCTGCCCGGCGACGGCCGAGTACCGCGTGGTGATCGACGACGACCCGAAGGGCCGGGTGACGACGAGCTGGTCGCTGGACACCTCGACCGACGACGCGTCGAGCACGGTCCCGCTGCGCTGGTACGCGCGGTCGATGTCCCACGCCTCCCACTGGTTCGGGGTGTCCCGGAACACGGTGTACTGCGCGGCGACGGCGCCGGGCGCGACGGCGTCACGGCCGGTCGCGTGGTCGACGAGGGACACGACGTGCCCACCCGCGTCGATGGTCGCGGTGACGACGCCGGTGTCGAAGACGAAGCGGTCGCCGTTCCGGACGGGAGGCACGGGTCGCGCCGCGTCGACCGGCGCACCACCCAGCCCGGTCACGCCGTCCGCCGAGACCGGGGACGCGTTGAACCGCACGACCGTGCCGACCGTGGCGCTGCCACCGACGGCGCTGCCGGTGCCGGACGCGTCGGACGGCGCGTCGAGCAGCGCGCTCCCACCACCGGCGAGGGACGTGGACGACGCCCCGACCCCGGCGAGCGCCGCGGCCCCACCGTTCGCGAGCGCGCTGGTCGCGTTGCCGATCAGGCCCTCGAGCACGGTGGCGACGCGGGCGTAGTTCTCCTCGGCGTTCTCGTAGACCCAGGCGATCGAGGAGCCTGGCAGGATGTCGTGGAACTGCTGCAGGAGGACGGTGTGCCAGACCTCCTCGAGCTCCTCGTACGGGTAGTCGAGTCCGAGCCGCACGGCGGCCGTGGCCGCCCACAGTTCGGCCTCGCGCAGCAGGTGCTCGGAGCGCCGGTTGCCCTGCTTCGTGCGGATCTGCGACGTGTAGGTGCCGCGGTGGAACTCGAGGTACATCTCCCCCGACCACACGGCGGGTGTCGGGAGCGCTGCCTCGAGCTCCTCGAACACCTCGGCCGGGGTGCCGAGGTCGACCCGCGGCGAGCCGTCGAGGTCGTGCTGGCGTCGGGCCGCAGCGACCATCTCGCGGGTGGGTCCACCGCCGCCGTCGCCGAAGCCGTACAGGAGCATCGACGTGTTCGCGACGCCGCGCTCCTTGTTGCCCCGTTCGCCGCGGTGCAGGTCGGCGGGCGAGACGTCGGAGTTGTAGGTGTCCGCCGGGGGCAGGTGGGTGAGCACCCGTGAGCCGTCGATGCCCTCCCAGTGGAAGGAGGTGTGCGGGATGACGTTCGTCTCGTTCCACGACGGCTTCTGCGTGACGAACCACTTCGAGCCGGCGGCGCGGACGATCTGCGGCAGGGCGCCGGTGTAGCCGAACGAGTCGGGCAGCCACGCCTCGGGGGTGTCGATGCCGAACTCCTCGAGGAACAGGCGCTTGCCGGCGACGAACTGCCGGGCGAGCGCTTCGCCACCGGGCAGGTTCGTGTCGGACTCGACCCACATGCCGCCCACCGGGATCCACCGGCCCTCGGCGACGCGCTCCTTGATCCGTGCCCAGATGGACGGGTAGCCGTCACGGATCCAGGCGTACTGCTGCGCGGACGAGCAGGCGAACGTGAAGTCGGGGTCGCGGTCCATCAGGTCGAGCACGTTCGAGAAGGTGCGGGCGCACTTGCGGATCGTCTCGCGGACGGGCCAGAGCCAGGCGGAGTCGATGTGCGCGTGGCCGACGGCGACCGCTCGGTGCGCTGCGGCACTGGCGGGGACGGCGAGCACCGGCGCGAGGACCGCGCGGGCGTCGGCAGCGGTGCCGGCGACGTCGTCGGGGTCCACGGCGTCGGCGGCCCGCTCCAGCGCGCGGAGGATGTCCGCGCCCCGGGTGCCGTCGGTGGGCAGTTCGGCCATCAGGCCGCGCAGGACCCAGAAGTCCTGCTGGAGTTCCCACACGGTGTCGTCGCGCTCGACGAGTTCGAGCCGGTGCACCTTGTAGATCGGCTTCGTCCCGGCGGTCGAGCGCGAGCCGAGCGGTGTCGCGCCCTGGAAGCTGTCGCCGCCGATGTCCGGGTTGGCCGCGGCCTCGACGTAGAGCTCGAACGACTCCCCCGGACCGACCTCGAGCGGCACGGTGTCGTTCTTCGGCTCGATGCCCTTGATGGTCGAGCCGTCCGGACGCCAGGCGAGACCCTCCGCCTGGAACCCGGGGTGCCGCTTGGTGAACCCGAGGTCCACCAGGAGCTCGGCGGTCGTGCCGGGAGCGGTCCCGAAGTCCGACGGCACGGTGCCGCGGATCCGGAACCACGTGGTGCCCCACGGGCGGCCGCCCCAGGACCCGCCGACCGTGAACGGCTCGTACGCGGCGTCCACCGCGACCGAGAACGGTACCGGCTCGTCCGGCACGGTCCAGGCCGCGATCTCGACGGGTGCGGACCTGCGGTGGACCGCGGGGTCGATGCGGTCCCGGACGAGGCGGGCGATCCGGGCTTCGACGAGTGGTTCGTCGTGGTGCATGGAGGTGGTTCCTTTCCAGCGGGGACGGTCAGCGAGGACGTTCAGCGGCGACGATCAGCGGGGACGATCAGCGGCGACGGTCAGCCGTGTCGGGCGTCAGCCCTTGATGCCACCGGCGAGGGCGTTGCCGCCGCCGAGGCCTCGGGACACGAGGACGTAGAGGGCGATGACCGGCACGGAGTACACGATCGAGAACGCGGCGAGCTGCCCGTAGGCCACCGCCCCGTTCTGCCCGAAGAAGTTGAAGATGCTCACCGCGGCGGGCACCTTGTCGGGCGAGAGCAGCAGGACGAAGGGGACGAAGAAGTTCCCCCACGCCTGGATGAACACGAAGATGAAGACCACGGCGATGCCCGGGCGCATGAGCGGGATGACGATGCGCCACAGCGTGGTGAACATCGACGCCCCGTCGGTCCAGGCCGCTTCCTCGAGCGAGATCGGCACCGAGTCCATGAAGTTCTTCGCCATCCAGATCGCCATCGGCAGGCTCGTCGCGGCGAGGAAGAACACGCACCCCCACACGTTGTCGATGAGGTTGAGCGACACGAACAGCGCGTAGACCGGCACCATCATCGCGGTGATGGGCAGGCCGGTGCCGAACAGGATGCTGTACAGGAACGGCTTGTTCACGCGCATCTTGTAGCGGGACAGCGGGTACGCCGCCAGGATCGCGACGACGACCGTCACGATCGCGGTGCCGCCGGACAGCAGCAGGCTGTTGCCGAGCGGGATGAACGACAGCTCGGGTGTGAGCACCTTCGCGAAGTTGTCGAGCGTGAACTGCGACGGCAGCTTCACGGACAGCGAGGCCTGCGCATCGAGCGAGGCGAACACCAGCCAGAGGAGCGGCACCGCGAAGCAGACCGCGATGACGAGCAGCACGACGTTCGACACCCACCGCATGGTCCGGCCGCGCGGCGAGGTCATGTGCAGCGACCCGGGAGCGGTGACCGATCGGGTCGTGGTCGGGTCGAGGGACGGGGCAGTGATGGCCATCAGTCCACCTCCGGCTTGAGCGCGCGGATGTAGATGATCGAGAAGACCGCCCCCACCACGAGCAGGATGGTCGCGATCGCGGTCCCGAATCCGAGCTGCGAGAACTTGAACGCTTCTTGGTAGGCCAGGATCGGCAGGGTCGACGAGTTCGTGCCCGGCCCACCGCCGGTCATCACGAAGATGAGGGTGAACACCGACAGGGTCTGCAGCGTCGTCAGCATGAGGTTCGTCGAGATGCTCCGGCGGATGACGGGCAGCGTGATGTACACGAGCCGCTGCCAACCGGTGGCACCGTCGACCTCGGCGGACTCGGTGATCTCCTCGGGGACCTCCTGCACGGCGGCCGAGTAGACGAGCATCGAGAACGCGGTCCCGCGCCAGATGTTCGCCAGGATGATCGCGAGCATCGGGTACGTGTAGAGCCAGTTCGGCCCGCTGATCCCGATCGACTTCAGGAACTCGTTGAGCGTGCCGTCGTCGTTGAAGAAGGCGTACGCGGCGAACGAGGCGACGATCTCCGGCAGGACCCACGCCGCGACGACGAAGGTGCCGACGATCGAGCGGACGACCTTGTTCGCGGTGCGCATGAGCAGCGCGAGGCCGAGCCCGAGCACGTTCTGCCCCACCACCGCGGAGGCGAGCAGGAACACGATCGTCAGGATGACCGACTTCGGGAAGTCCGGGTCCTGGAAGAGCTCGACGTAGTTCTTCATGCCGACGAACTGCTGGTCCGCAGCGCCGGCGCCGGTCAGGGCGGAGTTGGTGAACGACCCGTAGAACGACGAGATGACGGGGCCGAGCAGGAAGATGACGAGGAGGACGAGGGCGGGGAGGAGCGGGACCGCTCGACCCACGTTCCGCAGCGGCTTCCGCTTGCGCGGAACCGGCGGGTCGGTGCGCTTCGGCGCACCGGGCGCCGACAGCGTCGGCGCGAGGGGAGTGCTGGACAAGGTGGTTGCCTTCCGGGTGCGGAGGGGGTTCCGAAGGTGGGGGGGACCGGACTGGAGGCGCGTGGCGACGCCGCCACGTCCGGTCTCGCAGGCTCGACCGGCGCGGACCGCATACCGCTTCGCGGCATCTCTCAGCGGTCCGCGCCCGTCCGTCACTGGTTCCGTCAGTTCGCGGAGACCGTGTTCTTCTTGCCGACCGTCTGGACGACGGCGGTGTCGTAGGCCGCTGCCGCTTGCTTCGGCGTCTGCTGCCCGGTCATCACCGCCTCCATCGCGACCTGGATGGCGTTCGAGACCTGCGAGTAGTCACTCGTCGCCGGGCGGAAGTTCGTGTGCTCCACGAGCCCGGAGAAGAACTTGAACGTCGGGTTGGCGTCCGTGTAGGCGGGGTCCTCGGCGACGTCCTTCCGGACAGCGATCTGACTGTTCTCGGTGTCGTACTTCAGCGAACCGTCCTTGTCGAGGAAGTTCGTGATGAAGTCGAACGCCGCCTGCGGGTTCTTCGAGTTCTTGCCCACCGCGAGGGTCCAGCCACCGGACATCGAGTTGTAGCCCGGGTCCTGGCCGTTCTGCGTCGGCATCGGTGCCTGACCCATCACGTCGTTCCACTCCGGCCACGGAGCGGTCCCCGACTTCAGCCAGGTGCCGGACTGCCACGAGCCGTCGAGGTCGATCGCGAGCTTGCCCTGGGGCAGCCACGTCTGGGCGATGGTCGTGCCGACGTTCGTGTCGAGCGCCTGCTGCGGTGTCGGGCCGAGGCCGCCCTGGTAGACGTCCTTCACGAACTTGAGCGAGTCCTCGAACTGCTTCGAGCCGGTGACCCACTTCTTGTCCTTGTAGAGCGTGTTGCCGGAGCCGTCCGCGCCGTACAGGAGCATCTCGAAGCCCTGCATGGTCGAGGCTTCACCCTGCGCCTTGCCGGAGTAGATGTTGAACGGGATGACGTCCGGCTGCTTCTCCTTGATGGTCTTCGCCGCCGCGAGCACGTCGTCCCACGTCTTCGGCTGCCACGGGACCGGCAGGCCGGCCTTCTTGAAGATGTCCTTGTTGTACCAGAGGGCACGGGTGTCGGTGCCCATCGGGACGCCGTAGGTCTTGCCGTCGACGCCCTCGCCCGCCTGCTTGGCGTTGTCGTAGAACTGGTCCCAGTCCTTCCACTTCGCCGTGTACTTGTCGAGCGGCAGCAGGTACCCGGCCTGGGCGTCGGCCTTGACGAGGAAGGTGTCCTCGTACATGACGTCCGGCGCGGTGGCGGGCGCCTTGTTCATCAGCGCGAGCTTCGTGTAGTAGTCGTTGCCCTGCGCCTGGATCGGGACGAGCGTGACCTTCTTGCCCGGGTTGTCCTTCTCGTACTCCTTCTTGACGACCTTCATCTGGGCGTCGAGCTGCTGGAAGGCGCCGAACTTCTGGTACGCGATCTTGATGGTGTCACTCGAGGCGGACCCCGAGCTCGAGCAGCCTGCCAGACCGACCGCGGCGACGGCCACGGCTGCGAGTCCGGCGATGATGCGGGTGCGTTTCATCGGTGCTCCTTTGCACGGGTGACGACCGCGGGCTCCGTCGCCCGCGCACGCAGTTAGTCCACCGTATTGACTTAATGGTGTCAAGAGTTTTCCGTGTCGAACCGCGCGGAGGAGGACGAATCGCGCATAGGAGGGCGAATCGCGCATAGGCAGTCAGAACTTTCGACCGTCTACGCGCAGTTCGACCTCCCATCGCAGACGTGATGGGAAGGAACGTCTGTCCGTCAGCGGACCGGGGTCGCACTCCCCGTCACGGTGACGCCTCCCGACGCCGGCACGTCGACGAGCAGGATGCTCGGCCGTCCGACGTGCCGCCCCTGCCGGATCACGACCCGGTCCCCCGGCTCGACGGCCCCGACCTCGCGCAGGTACGCCCCCGTGGACGCCGCAGCCGAGCCGGTCGCCGGGTCCTCCGTGATGCGGCTGACCGGGAACAGGTTGCGCGCCTCGTACTCGAGCGCCGACGTCCGGTGCAGCACGGTGACGGTGCCGAACCAGCCGGCCTCGGCGTTGAGCGCGGCGAGCGGCGCCGGCGCGAACCGGAACTGGTGGAACAGCTCCTCGTCGTCGAGCACGATCACCGGGTGCCAGTTCCCGGCGAAGGACTCGAGGACCGGGAACCCCTCCGCGACGTCGTCGAGGGTGAGCCCGAGCAGCGCGAACAACCGGTCGCGGAGGTCCGGGTCGATCGGCCGCGTCGACGGCTCGACGCTCGTCATCGCGACCTGCACGCCGCCGTCGGGGCCGCTCGTGGCGTCGAGGGCCACGTTGCCCGCAGCGGTCGTGAACACCCGACGCCCGAGGCCCTCCCGCTCCGCCAGCACCACGGCGGTGGCGATCGTGGCGTGGCCGCAGAAGGGGACCTCGGCAGCGGGCGAGAAGTACCGGACGCGCTGGCCCGTGGGCGTCTGCCCGACCACGAACGCGGTCTCGGGGTAGGCCACCCGTCGGGCGATCTCGAGCATCTCGTCGTCGGAGAGCCCCGCGGCGTCGAGCACGATGCCGGCCGGGTTCCCTCCCCCGGGCTCGGAGGCGAACGCGGTGTACCGGAGGATCTCGATGCTCACCCGTCGACGCTACCGCCGCCGGGCGAGCCGCCGCGCGTGCCGATCCCCCGCGCGTGGCCCGCAGGCGCGCCCGGGCGCCGGGGTCGTTCCGCGCGTGGGAGGACGTACCGCGCGTGGGAGGACGTTCCGCGCGTGGGAGGACGGGAGTTCCTGCCTCCCATGCCCGATTCGGCCTTCCATCCCGCGTGCGATGGGCAGGAACGTCACGACGCGACGGGCGACGGCCTGGAGGCGCGGGGCGGGCTGGCACCGCGCCTCCAGGCCGTCAGCCGGTCACCCCCAGGGCGCCGGGCCGACGCGCGCGCACCTGGAACGACAGCGTCGTCGTCGGACGACAGCGACGGAGTCGCTCCTCACGGGGCGCGATGTCCCGCGCGCGCAACGGACGACGTCCCCGTCGTCGTGCGACGACGGGGACGTCGTTCGGAGTCGGCGCTCCGACTACGCCGCGCGCACCGTGCGCCGGCGACGCACCACGAGCACCCCGACACCGGCGGCGAGGAGCAGCAGCGCCGCCGCGATCCCGGCGGACAGGTCGGCGCCCGTGAACGCGAGCTCCCCCGTGACCGGGTCGATCGTGATCGTGGTCCAGCCCAGCACCGAGCCGTCGGCAGCCGTGACCACGATGCGGTGCAGCCCCGCGGGCGCATCCTCGGGGATGGTCACCGAGACCGTGCCGTCGGCGGCGACCGTCACCGTGCCGAGCAGCGTCGGGGTCGAGAACAGCCACACGCTGACCCGGTCACCGGCGTACTGGGTGCCGACGCCGATGGTGATCGTCGCTCCCGGGCGGGCCGAGGTCGGCGCGGAGACCGAGCCGCGGGTGCCGTCGGTGAGCGACGACTCCGAGGGGGCGACCGGCGCGGGCGGGGACGACGGCGAGCCCGACGGCACCGGCGCGGGGGTCGGCACCGGCGTCGGCCCGGGGGTCGGGCCGGTCCCGCCACCACCCGGCGTCGACCCACCGTCGCCCGGCGTCGGGTCCGTGCCCTCGTCCGTGCACGGGTAGGTCCCCGTCCGCAACGAGAAGCCGTCGGTGTCGTTGTCGTCGGCGTAGAAGGTGGCACGGGCCCCCGCGGTGCAGACCCCGGAGATCGCGAAGCCCTCGTTCGCCAGGGTGCGGTCGGCCGCGGACGGTGCCTCGTGGACGGCCGTCGCGGTGAAGGCCCCGTCGCGCACCTCGAACAGCGCCGTGCGACCGGAGCACGCCTCGTCGCAGACCACCCAGAGCGCGTCGAGCGTCGGGTCGAACTGCACGTCGGCGACCAGGGCGAACGGCGTCGCGATGGTGGCCACCCGCTGGGACGAACCGTCGTCCATCAGGGCGTAGGCGTACACGCTCGCGGTCCCCTCGACCCCGACGAAGAACAGCCCGCCACCGTGCCCGGCGTAGGTCGACGGCGTGTACGCAGCGCCGGTGTGCTCGTCCGCGAAGCCGTGCGCGGTGAGCCAGGAGTCCGGGATCCAGGTGACGCCCTCCAGGCCGGAGTTCGCGCCGAGCCCGGGGAAGTCCGCCGCGAGGTTCCACTCGTCGGTGGCGTTCAACGTCTGCTGCGAGCCGTCGGTGGTGGCGAAGCGCAGGACCGCGGGGCGGCTCGTCTTGGAGACGTCGTTGTCGCGCTCGGTGGAGACGTAGACCGCACCAGGGTCGTCGGCCGTGACGGTCACGCCCTCGGCGTCGGGCGTTCCCGATCCGTCGGCGTAGTGGAGCTCCGTGCCGGCGGCGTTCGTCGGACTCCAGCCGCCCTTCCCGTCGGAGACGATGCGGTAGAGCAGCCCGTCGCCGTTCTGCACGGCCCACAGCTGCCCGTCGGCCGAGGTCGGCGACGTCGTCCAGTCGAGGCCGCTCAGGTCGCCCGTGAAGGTGTCCTCGTCGTCGAGCACCGTCTCGTCCGGGCCGCCGGGCCAGGGCTCGGCGGTCACGACGCCGGCGAAGCGGTTCGCCGTGCCCTTGGTGGGCTCCGACGTCTCAGCGAAGGCTCCGGTGCCGTCGGGGTTCCGGCCGTACGTCGTCGCCGCGTGCGCGGTCCACGAGTACGCGTCCACGAGCTGCCCGCGCGGGTCGAACAGTCGCGCCGAGTCCGCCTTGCCGAGGCCGAAGCCGAAGTCCGCCTCGTCGAGCACGGTGAAGCCGCCGGGCGCCACGGTCGTGCCGGCCGGGATCGCGTACGCGTGGTCGGCGGTGTCCTCGCTGTCACGGAGCACGTACCCGGCGAGGGACACCGCGGTCGTGCCGGTGTTCGTCAGCTCGACCCAGTCGCCGGGGGTGCCGTCCTGCGACTCGACCTCGTTGATGCGCACCGGCGAGGAGCAGTCGTTCGCCGCACCCTTGGTGGAGGCGGTGGTGTCGACGAGCACGCCGGAGCCGTCCGGGCAGCTGCCGTACGTCACCGCGGCGTGGGCCGTCCACGAGTACCGCAGGGCCAGGTCGCCCGCACGGTCGTACAGCCGCACGGTGTCCGCGCCGCCGAGCCCGAAGTCGAACCCGGGGGCGGTGGCGGACTCCTGGTCGACGACGAAGTACCCGCCCGCGGCGATCGTCGACCCGGCAGGCAGGACGTACGCGTCGTGCGAGCTGTCGTCGTCGAGGAACGCGTACCCGGACAGGTCGATCGTGGCGGCGCTCGTGTTCCGCAGTTCGACCCAGTCGGTGTCGTCGCCGTTCGACTCGACCTCGTTGACGACGAGGCCGTCCGCGGCGGTCGTGCCGACGCTCGGGTCGTCGTCGCCGACGGCAGCGGTGGCTGGGGAGGCCGTCATGACGCCGGCGGCGACGACGAGGCCGGCCGCGACTGAGGCGACGGAGCGCAGGGCACGGGAACGCATGCAGGGTCCTTCTCGGGCAGATCGGGGGGGGGACCTGCACGACTGTTCAGCATCCGGGCGTCCGGACGGTGGCGTCCAGGTGAACGACAGGTGCTGCCCACGGCTGCCGGGAGGCGCGGCGCAGCCCCGCCCCACGGGTCCGGCCCGACGGTGGTCGGGTCCACCCCGCCGCCGGTCCGGCCCGACGGTGGCCGGGTCCACCCCGCCGCGGGTCCGGCCCGACGGTGGTCGGGTCCGCCCCGCCGCGGGCCCACCGCGGCGGCCCCCGGGATCAGCGCCGGATGAGGAGTGCGCTCGCGCGGGGGGACAGCGCGGCGTCGAGCACGAGGCACGCCGCACCCACCGCGGCGACGTCGGCGCCGCGGTCGCTCTCGTCGACCACCACCGGGTGCTTCGGGACGAGCAGCGGCGAGTCGACGATCGCCGTCCGAGCCGCCGGCAGCGCGACGCTCGACACCCGCGACCAGAACGGACCGCCGAAGACCACGCGGTCCATGTCGAGCAGGTTCACGATGAGGACGACCGCGTTGCCCATGACCACGCCGGCGTCCTGCGCGAGACCGATGGCCGTGGGGTCCCCGGCCTCGATCGCTGCCGACAGCTCGTCCCACGCCCGGTCGACCTCGGCCACCCCGTCACCGGCGGCCTCGCCGGAGAGGGCCAGACCGCGCGAGCGTGCGACCTGCACGAGCCGGTCCGGTGCGACGGCGGCCCCGACCTCGCCCCGGGTCCCGGCGCTGTCCGGGGTGCCGGCGAGGGCGCCCTGGTCGACCATGATGTGGCCGGCGTCGCCCGCGTTCGAGCCGACGCCGCGCACGGGTTCGTGGTCGACGACGAGGCCGACGCCGAACCCGGTGCCGAAGTACACGAAGGCGAAGTTCCGCGCCGAGGACTCCCCCGCCAGGAACATCTCGCCGACGACCGCGGCCGTGACGTCCTTCTCGAGCAGCACCGGGTAGCCGGTGGCCTCGGCGAGCGCGTCGCGCAGCGGGACGTCCCGCCACCGCGGCAGGAACGGCGGGTCGAGCACCACGCCGGCGTCGACGTCGATCGGGCCGGGGCTGGCGATGCCCACGCCGAGCACCGCGTCGACGTCGATCTCCGCGTCGGTGACGAGCCGGTCGACGGCGGTGGCGATGGTCCGGACCACCTCGGACGGGTCGTCCGCGGTCGGCGTGGAGGTCGTCGACGACGCGACGACGGTGCCGGCGAGGTCGAGCAGCACGTAGGTGACGACGGCCGGGTCGACGTGCACCCCGACGGCGTACCGGCTGCCGGCCTCGAGCCGGAGGATGGTGCGGGGCTTGCCGCGCCCGGACACGACCGTGCCGGACTCCGCGATCATCCCCGCCTCGATGAGGAACCGCGTGACGTTCGAGACCGTCTGCGCGCTGAGGCCGGTGCGCGACGCGAGCTCCACACGGCTGAGCCCGTCGGGCGAGCGGCGCACCGCGTCGAGCACGACGGTGCGGTTGAACCCGCCGATCGACGGGAGGTTCGCCCCACGCCGATGTTCTGCCATGCCGCGACCATACCGCGCCGTCGTCGCCGCAACGGTGCGGTATCGGTCTCCCCGTCACGCTGGCCCCCGGACGGGTCGCACCGTTAGCCTGAGCGGCATGACGGACCTCCGCCTCGAAGAACTCTCCGCCTCGACCGCTGCCGCGGCCAACTCCCTCACGCTCAAGCCCGGGCAGGAGCAGTTCGTCCAGCCGACGACCTACGGCGTCGCGGAGTCCGACGTGAAGCCGAGCTCCGCGTGGACCCGTGTTGTGCTCGACGGCGACGAGGTCGTCGGCATGATCATCGGCACCTTCGACCAGGACAACTCCGAAGAAGAGCTGCGCAGCGCCATCTGGCGCGTGAACGTGTCCGCGACGGCGCAGGGTCGTGGCGTCGGGCGCTTCGCCGTGCACGGCCTGGCGGACGAAGCACGAAGCCGTGGGCTCGAGCGCCTGACGGTCGTGTACGAGCCGGGTGGCGACGACAGCCCCGAGGCGTTCTTCCGTGCCGTCGGGTTCGAGGTCGTCCGTGAGACCCAGTACGGCGACCACTTCGCGGTCCTGACGCTCTAGCGGTGCCCGAGGACGACGCGGTCGACCAGGGCGGCGCGGTCGACCAGGGCGGTTCGGTCGACCAGGGCGACGGCGCTCCGGTCGACTTCGGCGCCGCCGTCGCCGAGGTGGTCCGGCTCATCCCGGCCGGACACGTCATGACGTACGGCGACGTCGCGGCGGCGCTCGGCTCCCGCGCCTCCCGTGCCGTCGGCAAGGTGATGGCCCACGAGGGTGCCGACCTGCCGTGGTGGCGCGTGGTCCGGTCCGGCGGCCTGCCACCGGTCCACCACGAGGCCCGGGCGCACGAGCACTACCGCGCCGAGGGCACGCCGCTCGTGCAGGGGACGACCGCCTGGAGGATCGACATGCGTCGTGCGCGCTGGTCGCCCGCCACGGATGCGGACGACCCGTTCTGACCGCTCACCGAACGAGGCGGCCCAGGTCGACGCGGCTCAGATCGACGCGGCTCAGATCGACGCGGCTCAGGCGTCGAACCGGGCGCCCTTCGGGTTCGACGGCAGCAGGAACATGACGAACAGCACGAGCGACCCGATGCCGACCAGGACGTGCAGGAACTGCCAGAAGCCGGACAGGTTCGCGTCGTGCAGGCGTCGGGCGCCGAGGGCGAGCGAGCCGATCAGCGTCGCGAGCACCCACAGCATGAACAGGTAGGACCCGACCGGGTTCTCGAGCACCGGGGTGTTCGGTGTGAACACCTGCGGCACGAGCTGCAGCACGAGCCCGATGGCGAACGACGTGATCCACCACCACCAGAACTCGGAGCGGGACGCCCGTCCGGTGAAGACCGTGTACTTCCGCCAGAACCGTCGGACGGCCTCGGCGAAGGGTGCCCCGTAGAAGGGGTCGCGCAGGGCGACGCCGCCGGGCTGCACGCTGTCGTTGCTCATGGGTCAAGCCAACCACGTGGAACCACGAATCCGACGTGGAACCAGCGCGAGTGCGTGGTTCCACGTCGGATTCGTGGTTCGTCGTCCGGGCCGCTCGACGATGGCCGCTACACGAGCGAGTCGCGCCAGGCCGCGTGCAGCTGGGCGAACCGCCCGGTGCCGGAGATCAGGTCCTCCGGCGTGCCGTCCTCGACGATCTGGCCGTACTCCATCACGAGCACCCGGTGGGCGATCGCGACGGTGGACAGGCGGTGCGCGATGATCACGGCCGTGCGGTCCGCGAGCAGGGTCTCCAGCCCTTCCTGCACGAGCCGCTCGGACGGGATGTCGAGCGACGCCGTCGCCTCGTCGAGGATGAGCACCTTCGGGTCCGCGATGAACGCCCGCGCGAACGAGAGCAGCTGCCGCTGGCCCGCCGAAACGCGCCCGCCGCGCTTGTTCACGTCGGTGTCGTACCCGTCGGGCAGCGCCATGATGAACTCGTGCGCGCCGACCGCCTTCGCCGACGCCTCGATCTCGGCGCGGGAGGCCCCCGGCTTGCCGAGCGCGATGTTGTCCGCGACGGTGCCGGAGAACAGGTACGCCTCTTGCGTGACCATGACGATCGCGCGGCGCATGTCCTTCGGGTCCATGTCGCGCAGGTCCACCCCGTCGAGCCGCACGGAGCCCTGCGAAGGGTCGTAGAAGCGCGCCATGAGCTTCGCGAGCGTCGACTTGCCGGCACCGGTGGACCCGACGAGCGCGATGGTCTGCCCCGCCGGGATGTGCAGGTCGAACTCCGGGAGCACGACCTTGCCCTTGTTGTAGGCGAACACGACGTCGTCGAAGTCCATCTTCCCGGTGGCGTCGGCGAGCTTCACCGGCTTCGCGGGGTCCGGCACGCTCGGCCGTTCCTCGAGCACGCCGGAGATCTTCTCCATCGCCGCCGAGGCGGACTGGTACCCGTTGTAGAACATCGCGAGTTCCTGCGCGGGGTCGAAGAAGCGCTTGGCGTACAGCGCGACCGCGAGCAGCGCACCGACCTCGAGCGTCCCGCCGACGATCCGGAAGCCGCCCACGATGACGACCGCCGCGAGCGTGGCGTTGCCGATGAGGACGAGCACCGGGTCGAACGTCCCGAACAGGTTGAACACCTTGGTGTTCGCGACCCGGTAGTCCTCGACGAAGCCGCCGTACTCGTCGCGGTTGCGGGACTCCTTGCGGAACGCCTGCACCGCCCGGATGCCCGTCATCGTCTCGACGAAGTGCACGATCACGCGCGCCGAGGTGACACGGGTGGCACGGAACAGCGTCTGCGAGTTCTTCTGGAACCAGCGGATCAGGAACCACAGGGGCACGAGCGACACCGCGAGCACGAGCCCGGACGTCGGGTCGAGCAGCACCAGGGCCACGGCGGTGAACACCATGTAGAGCACGCCCTGGATGAGCTGGTTCAGGCCGGAGTCGAGCAGCTCCCGGATGGAGTCGAGGTCACTCGTCTGGCGGGAGATGATCCGACCGGACGTGTAGGTCTCGTGGAACTCGAGCGACAGCCGCTGCGTGTGCAGGAACACCCGCTTGCGCAGGTCGAACAGGATCGCCTGGCTGATCCGCGCCGCGAGCACGGTGTACCAGGCGGTCAGCACCGCACCGAGGACCGCGACGACGATGTACGTGGCGACGACGGCGAACGCCGGCACCCAGTCGTTCCGGTCGAGCACCGCCGGCAGGGCGTTGTCGATGCCCCACGCGATGAGCGCCGGACCCGCGACGGTGCCCGCCGTGGAGACGACCACGACGATGCCGAGCAGCACCAGGCGCATCTTGAGCGGGGCCGCGAGCGACCCGAGCAGGGCGAGGGAGCGACGCCGCAGGCGCTTGCTCTCCGCCTTGGTGAAGTCCTCACGCTCCTCGCCGCGCACGCCCAGGGTGGTGATCGATGCGGTGACGGGCGCGGCAGACTGCGTGTCGGCGATGTCGTCGACGACGGGATCCGCGCCTCCCGGCCCGGCCGACGTGTCGACCGGCAGGTTCTTCTCCTGCTGGCTCATGCCATCGCCTCCTCTCGTGCGGTCACGTCGTCCTCGTCGAGCGACGAGATGACGTAGCGGTAGTGGTCGTTGGTGGCCATCAGCTCCGAGTGGGTGCCGACGGCGGTGACGACGCCGTTCTCCATGAGCGCGACGCGGTCCGCGAGCGTCACCGTCGACGGACGGTGCGCCACGATGAGCGACGTGGTCTCGGCGAGGACGCGGCGGAGGCCCGCCTCGACCCGCGCCTCGGTGTCGACGTCGAGCGCCGACAGCGGGTCGTCGAGGACGAGCACCGACGGCCGGGCCGCGATCGCACGGGCGAGTGCGAGCCGCTGCCGCTGCCCACCGGACAGGGACAGTCCCTCTTCACCGACGCGCGTGTCGACGCCGTCGGGCAGGTCGTCCACGAACGACGCCTGCGCGATGTCGAGCGCCTCGCGCATCAGTGCGTCCGCTTCGGCACCGGTGACGTCCGGACGGCCGAGCAGCACGTTCTCGCGCACCGTCGTCGAGAACAGGGTGGCGTCCTCGAACGCGACGCCGACGTGGCGCCGCAGTTCCTCGCGGGTGAGGTCACGGATGTCGACGCCGTCGATCGTGACCGATCCACCGGTCACGTCGTACAGCCGCGGCACCAGCGACAGCAACGTGGTCTTGCCGCAGCCGGTGAGCCCGACGAGCGCCATGGTCTCACCAGGCTCCAGCCGCAGCTCGACCCCGTTGATGAGGTCCGGGTACTGCGGCGCGGAGTCCTGGTACCGGAAGTGCACCGCGTTGAACGACAGCGCACCGTGCGGCTCGGCGATCGTCTTCGGGTGTTCCGGGTCCGTGATCGTGTTCTCGGAGTCCATGACCTCGAAGAACCGGTCGACCGCCGTACGGGTGTCGAACGTCATCGAGAGCAGGAAGCCGATCGACTCGATCGGGAACCGCAGCACCGTCGCGGTCGCGAAGAACGCGAACAGCTGCCCCACGGAGAGCTGCCCCTGCGACGCCAGGTAGATGCCGGCGAGCAGGCAGAGCGCGAACGCGACGTCCGGCACGAGCAGCAGCCACAGCCAGATGCTCGCGATGGCCTTCGCCTTCTTGATCTCGGTGCCGCGGAGCGCCTCGGCCTGCTCGCTGAACTCCTCGAGCTTGTGGCCGCCGCGACCGAACGCCTTGAGCACGCGGATGCCGTGCACCGACTGCTCGACGCTCGTCGCCAGGTCACCCACCTGGTCCTGGCTGCGGCGCGCGACGACGGAGTACCGGCGTTCGAACAGCAGCCCGTTGATCCAGAGCGGGATCGACGCGATGAGGAAGACCAGGCCGAGCAGCCACCCGAAGGTGAACAGCACGACGAAGCCGACCACGATCGTCACGATGTTGACGACGAGCAGCACGACGCCGAACGCCAGCCAGCGGCGGATGAGCGACAGGTCGGAGACCGACCGGGACAGCAGCTGCCCGGACTCCCAGCGGTCGTGGAACGCGACCGGCAGGTCCTGCAGCTTCGCGTAGAGCGCGTTCCGCATGCTCGTCTCGATGCGGGTCGACGGGCGCATCACCATGCGACGGCGCGAGGCGATGAAGAACGCCTCGAGGATGCCGAGGGCGAGCACGCCGAGGCCGGCCGGCCAGATCTGTGCGGAGTCCTTCGAGGACAGCGGGCCGTCGACGAGCCACTGCAGGACGTAGGGGATCGCGAGCGCGACGAGGGAGGCTCCCATCGCCGCGGCCATGCCGGCGATGAGGCGGCCCCGGTAGGGCTTCACGTAGGGGTAGATCCGCGCGATCGCGCGGAATGTCGATGGGCGGTCGGTGGACGGGCGCGCCTGGTCTGGCGTCTTGGACATGCGGTTGCGTCCTCGTGCGTCGTGCCGGGGCCTCCCGGCCGGGAGCCGCTGTCGCGGCAGGTCCGGTCCGGAGGCTCGGTGTCCGTTGCGTGGTGGTCGTCGGCCGAGCAGGTCGGTCGCGACTCGGGCCGTGCGCACCCTGGTCGGGTGCGCTGCGGTCTCGTCGCGGTCGCCCGCCGCCGCTGGTCGAGCGGCGTCGGTTCGGTCGGAGTGCACCGGGAGACAGTCGTCCCCCGGGTTCAGGCGTGGGCTCGCGCGGGCCCGTGGTCGGTGTCGTCGGCTGAGCCGGCGATCACCGTCCGGTGGCTGTGGGAGACAGCCCTACGCGGACAGCGGTGCCGTGACGGCGGGCGCACCCCGGTACGGGTGCGGCGCGACGGCCGGCTCGGCGGAGCGGTCTCGTGTGACGAGCGCACCCCCGAACGGTCGTGCGTCGGGAGCGGTCCCCACGAGGGACACGACATCCGCACGGGCATCCGTCGCCACGATTCCGGTCGTCGTGTTCATCGTCACTCCAGTCGTCGTCTTCGTCACCGTTGTGTCCGCGGTGCCGCCGACCCGTGGTTGTGCAGTGGTGCGGGGCCGTCGGCGTGCCTGTCGCGGAGCCTTACAGACTATTCTCAGTGACTCTCAGCGCGCAATAGGGTGCCGGACATTCCCACATGCCGGAAGGGAGGTCCGAGCCGGTCGGCCCCGCAGCAGCGTCAGTGGAAGAAGTGCCGCTCGCCCGTGAAGTACATCGTCACGCCCGCTGCGGCCGCCGCGGCGATGACCTCCTCGTCGCGGACGCTGCCGCCCGGCTGCGCCACCGCACGGACCCCGGCGTCGAGGAGCACCTGCAGCCCGTCGGCGAACGGGAAGAAGGCGTCGGACGCTGCGACGCTGCCCGCGGCTCGGTCGCCGGCACGCGTCACCGCGAGGTGGCACGAGTCGACCCGGTTGACCTGGCCCATGCCGACCCCGACGCTGGCGCCCTGGTTCGCGAGCAGGATCGCGTTCGACTTGACCGCGCGGCTCGCCTTCCACGCGAAGGCCAGGTCGGCGAGGGTCTGGTCGTCCGCGGGCTCGCCGGCGACGAGGTTCCACGTCGACTGGTCGAACCCGGTGAAGCGGTCGGCGTCCTGCACGAGGAAGCCGCCGGAGATCTGCTTGACCTCGCGCGGGGCGAGGGCGAAGTCGGCCGGCAGCGTGAGGAGGCGGATGTTCTTCTTGCGGGACAGGATCTCGACGGCCTCGGGGTCGAACGCCGGCGCGACGACGACCTCGGTGAAGATGTCCTTCACGGTCTCCGCCATGCCGACCGTGACGGGGCGGTTCGCCGCGATCACGCCGCCGAACGCGGACAGCGGGTCGCAGGCGTGGGCGGCCGCGTGCGCCGAGGCGATCGGGTCGGCGGCGTCGGCCGACGCGATCGCGATGCCGCACGGGTTGGCGTGCTTGATGATCGCGACGGCAGGCTCGTCGAAGTCGTACGCGGCACGGACGGCGGCGTCGGCGTCGACGTAGTTGTTGTACGACATCTCCTTGCCGTGCAGCTGCGTGGCCTGGGCGATCCCGGTGCCGCCCTCGCTCGTGTACAGCGCCGCGGCCTGGTGGGCGTTCTCGCCGTAGCGGAGCGTGCTGGACAGGTCGGCGGTGACGGCGAGGTGCTCGTCGAAGGACCCGGGCGTCTCGATGTCACGCACCGTCGTCGGCTCGGCGGCGGCGACCACGTCGCTGGCGAAGTACGACGCGACGGCGGTGTCGTACGCGGCGGTGTGGGCGAAGGCCTGCGCGGCGAGGCGCTTCCGGAGCTCGAGCGTGGTCCCGCCGGCACGGACGGCCTCGACGACCTCGGCGTAGGAGGCGGGCGACACGACGATCGCCACGTTGGGGTGGTTCTTCGCTGACGCGCGGACCATCGCGGGGCCGCCGATGTCGACGTTCTCGACCACGGTGGCGGTGTCGGCGCCCGAGGCCACCGTCTCGACGAACGGGTAGAGGTTGACGACCACGAGCTGGAACGGCTCGATGCCGAGCTCGCCGAGCTGCTGCTCGTGCGACTCGAGCCGGAGGTCGGCGAGGAGCCCGGCGTGCACCGACGGGTGCAGGGTCTTCACCCGGCCGTCGAGCGACTCCGGGAACCCCGTCACCGCGGCGACGTCGGTCACCGCGTAGCCGGCGTCGCGGATGGTCTGCGCCGTGGACCCGGTCGACACGATCTCGACACCGGACTCGGCGAGGGCCCCGGCGAGCTCGAGCAGCCCGGACTTGTCGCTCACCGAGATGAGCGCCCGCCGCACAGGGACGACGTCCCGGTCGCGGTACAGGCTGGGGTCGGCTGCGTGCACGCTCATGCGCTCGGGGTGCCCTTCAGGTCGGTGGTGCCGTTGGCGATGTCGAGGATGGTCTGGATGAGCAGGCGTCGCTCGACCGGCTTGATGCGGTCGTGCAGCGTCGACTCGGAGTCGCCCGGCAGCACCGGGACGCGCTCCTGCGCCAGGATCGGACCGCTGTCGACGCCGTCGTCGACCTTGATCACGCTGGCGCCGGTCTCGGTCACCCCGGCCGCGAGGGCGTCCCGCACGCCGTGCGCGCCGGGGAACTCGGGCAGGTAGGCGGGGTGGGTGTTGATGATGCCGGGTGCGAACTCGGACACCACGGTGGGCGGCAGCAGGCGCATCAGGCCGGACAGCACGAGCAGGTCGGGCGTCCACGGGCGGATCTGCGCGGCCAGCTCACGACCCCACTCCTCGCGCGAGTCGAACCGCGAGAACGGCACCGTGAACGTCGGGATCGAGTACTCCTCGCCCAGCTGGAGCCCCTCGGCGTCGCGGTCGGCACCGATGGCGACGACCCGGGCGGGGTACTCCGCGTCGAGGGTCGCCTCGAGCAGGGCCCGGAGGTTCGAGCCGGCACCGGAGATCAGGACGACCAGTTCGAGCACGGGACCAACCCTACCGGCCAGCTCGTCGTGCGACGTCGGTCGACGGGGCCTCGCGACCGGTCGCGGTCACCGGTCGCGCTCACCGGTCGCCGCACCCGGTCGTCGCTACCGATCGTCCTTCGGTCGGCGCCACCACGGGAGTTCGTCCTCGGGGATCTGGTCGGTCGCGTCCCACCTCGGTCCGGACGCAGCGGCCCGGGGGCGCGCATCCGTCTCGGGAGCGTCCTCGTCGACGTCGTCGCGGCCCGCCACGAACTCCTCGGTGCTCCACGGGAACGCGGGCTGCGCCTCGGTGCCGGGCGCGGTCGGCACCGGCTCCGCGTCGGCGGGGCGGTGGTCGTCGCGTTCGGCGTCGGCGCCGGTGACGCGGTCGCGGAGCTCGCCGGCACGCTCGCGCACGCCGTCCGCCGCGCCGCGCAGTCGGTCGCGGATCGCGCCGACCCCTCCGGAACGTGTTGGGCGCGGAGCATCGGCGACGCGGTCCGCCGCCACGACGTCGGTGCGTGCCCAGTCCGGCAGGGCGACGTCGGCATCGGGGTCCACGCCGGCATCGCGGTCCGATCCGGCACGCGCGTCAGGGTCCGTTCCGGCACGCGCATCGGCCGTCGGCCTGGAGGCGCGGCTCGGCACCTCCGGCACCTCCGGCTCCGCCACGGGGCCGGTCCCACGGCGGCCGGGTCCGGTCTCACGGTGGCCGGGTCCCGTCCCACTGCGGTCGGGTGCGGCCGGCCGGTCTCCGCCGCCCGCGAGGTCGGGATCGCCCGCGAGATCGCGATCCCCCGACGGGCCGTGCTCGTCGCCGATCGGTTCGGTCAGCTGGTCGTCGGTCGTCGACGTCGTCCGTCGCGCCGCCGGCTCGGTCGCGCCGTGGGTCTCCTCGACCACGAACCGGTGCGCGTTCGTCGTCCGACCGGCCTCGTCGAGTGCGGCGAGGAGCGACCCCTCGTGCTCGGCCACCCGGTCGACATCGGCCTCGGACCCGGACTCAGCCTCGTGCCAGCGCTCACGACCCCAGCCGCGCTCCGGCATCCGCACCAGGTCGCTCCCGGCCGCGAGCGCCACGACCGCCGGCACCCCGACCTCGAGCGCCGCGAAGGCACCGACCACGAGTGCGTGCGGGCCGACGTCGGCGAGCCGTCCGGGGCCGAACGAGCCGGAGGTCAGCCAGGCGACCAGCCCCGTGAGCACGCCGGCGACCAGGCCGGCGGCGACACCACCGAGCGCCCGGTGGAGTGCCGAGTTCGCCGTGCCGAGGGCCGCCACGAGCCGGGGCCGGAGGAGCCCGCCGGCGGCGAACCCGGCGACGACGGGCACGAGCACCCAGACCAGTCCGAACGTGTGGCCGGACGCCGGCAGCGCGCCGAACACGGGCAGGCCGGGGATCGGTCCGAGTGACGTCGCGATCGGGGACACGCTCGACCCGGTGCCGATCGCGAACCCGGGCCCGATCAACCACGAGGTCGCCCAGCCGACGAAGTCCGGCAGGAACGCGAGCTGTCCGACCGTGAGCGCGATGCCGCCGACGACGCCGGCGTGCGACCGCTCGTACAGCGAGATGACCTCGGCGAACGAGGTGAAGAGCAGGAGCGCGACGACGATCCCGGCCACGGCGACGACCGCCGCGGTGGCCGCGGTCCCCGCGCGGAGCCCGAACGCCGCCACCGCGCGCCACGACGCGGGGATCCGGTCGAGCTGGTCCAGCACCCGCTGCGTCAGGACGTCCGCGGGGAGGCCGCGACGACGACGGCACACCTCGGAGGTCACGAGCGCCGGGATCCCGAACCAGAGCGCCGGCAGGACGATCGCCTGCCAGATCGTCGGGTGCGTGGCAGCGGAGCGGGTCGACAGCGCGACCAGGAGCCCGAGGGCCGCGACGACCGCCGTGCCGACGAGCAGACCCGTCGTCCGGTGCTCGGTCTCGGCGAACCGTCGGCCGGCGCGGGCGGCGAGCCACGCGGTCACGATCGCGAAGCCCAGCGCCGCGAGGGTGACGTGGATCGGGTCGGCGGCGCCGCTCACCCCGGAGGACTTCGCCAGCGCGGCCCCGAGCAGGAACGACACGTCGACGCCGTGCCCGACGAGCCAGACGCTCCCCGTGGCCTTCCAGAAGACGTCCCAGTCGATCTGCAGGCCGTACTCGAAGCCCCAGAGCAGGGTCAGCGGGACGAGGGCGATCCCGAGGCCGACGCCGACCGTCACGACCGCCTCGATCGCGGCGAGCAGTGCGGTTCCCAGGCGGTTCATCGCAGCGAGGATACGGTGCGATCCACCGCGCGCGGCGTTGCCGCGCGGCTCCTGTGGAGAACGCGCGGACGGGCTCCCGTACCGTCCGACCAACCGAAGGCACCGCGCGCCGTGCGTTTCCACGGCGCGGGCGCACTTCGGTTGTGCGCCCCGCCCGCCGCGCCCCGCCGCGCCGCGCGCCGCGCCGCGCCCCGCCGCCGGGACCGCGCCGGGAACGACGGGAGGCACGGTGCCAGCTGGCACCGTGCCTCCAGTCCGTCCCCGGTCGGGACGTGTGCCGTTACTTCGCGGCGACCACCTCGCGCAGCAGCGCGGCCGTCTCGGACGGCGTCTTGCCGACCTTGACGCCAGCCGCCTCGAGCGCCAGCTTCTTGGCCTCGGCCGTGCCCGCAGATCCGGACACGATCGCGCCGGCGTGCCCCATCGTCTTGCCCTCGGGGGCGGTGAAGCCCGCGACGTACCCGACGACCGGCTTCGTGACGTGCGCCTTGATGTAGTCGGCCGCACGCTCCTCCGCGTCGCCACCGATCTCACCGATCATCACGATGGCCTCGGTCTCGGGGTCGGCCTCGAACGCGGCGAGCGCGTCGATGTGCGTCGTCCCGATGACGGGGTCGCCGCCGATGCCGATGGCGGTCGAGAAGCCCAGGTCACGCAGCTCGTACATCATCTGGTAGGTCAGCGTGCCCGACTTCGAGACGAGGCCGATCGGGCCCTTGCCGGTGATCGACGCCGGGGTGATGCCCACGAGGGACTCACCGGGCGTGATGATGCCGGGGCAGTTCGGGCCGATGATGCGGGTCTTGCCGCCGAGCGCCTTCGCGTGCGCCCAGAACACCGCGGCGTCCTGCACCGGGATGCCCTCGGTGATCACGACGACGAGGGGGATCTCGGCGTCGATGGCCTCCATCACGGCGTCCTTCGCGAACGCCGGCGGGACGAAGACGATCGAGACGTCGGCACCGGTGGTGTCGATGGCCTCGCGCACCGAGCCGAAGACCGGCAGGGTGACGTCGTCGTGGGTGACGGTCGTGCCGGCCTTGCGCGCGTTCACGCCGCCGACGACCTGGGTGCCGGCCTTGAGCATCAGTGCGGTGTGCTTGGTGCCCTCGCCGCCGGTGATGCCCTGGACGATGACCTTGGAGTCCTTGTTGAGGAAGATCGACATGTTGCTTCCGCTCCTTACGCCGCTGCGGCGAGCTCGGCGGCCTTCTCGGCCGCATCGTCCATGGTCGCAACGACGGTGACGAGCGGGTGTGCCGCCTCCGCCAGGATCGCGCGACCCTCTTCCACCTTGTTGCCGTCGAGGCGCACGACGAGCGGCTTGGTGGCCGCGTCGCCGAGGATCCCGAGGGCGGCGACGATGCCGTTCGCGACGGCGTCGCAGGCGGTGATGCCGCCGAAGACGTTCACGAAGACGCTCTTCACCTGCGGGTCGCCGAGGATGACGTCGAGGCCGTTGGCCATGACCTCCGCCGACGCGCCGCCGCCGATGTCGAGGAAGTTCGCGGGCTTCACGCCGCCGTGTCGCTCACCGGCGTAGGCGACGACGTCGAGCGTCGACATCACGAGACCGGCACCGTTGCCGATGACCCCGATCTCGCCGTCGAGCTTCACGTAGTTGAGGCCGTGTGCCTTCGCCTTGGCCTCGAGCGGGTCCTCGCTCGCGGTGTCTTCGAGCTGCTTGTGTCCCTCGTGGCGGAAGTCGGCGTTCTCGTCGAGCGAGACCTTGCCGTCGAGCGCGAGGATCCGTCCGTCGCCCGTGCGGACGAGCGGGTTGACCTCGACGAGGGTGGCGTCCTCGCCGGCGTAGACGTCGTAGAGCTTCACGAAGACGTCGGCGACGGCGTCCTGCAGCTCGGACGGGAAGTTCGCCTGGGCCGCGATGTCGAGCGCGGCCTCCTTGTTGATGCCGAGGAGGGGGTTCACCTCGACACGGGCGAGCGCTTCGGGCTTCTCGACCGCGAGCTGCTCGATCTCCATGCCGCCCTCGACGCTGGTGAGCGAGAGGTAGGAGCGGTTCGCCCGGTCGAGCAGCACCGAGAAGTAGAACTCCTCGGCGATGTCGGCGCCCTGGGCGACCATGACGCGCTTGACCGTGTGGCCCTTGATGTCGAGGCCGAGGATCGCCTGCGCGTGCTCGAACGCCTCGTCGGGGGTCTTCGCGACCTTGACGCCGCCGGCCTTGCCGCGACCGCCGACCTTCACCTGCGCCTTGACGACGACGACGCCACCGATCTTCTCGGCGGCGGCCCGTGCTTCTTCCGGGGTGTCGGCGATGATGCCCTGGAGGACGGGGACGCCGTAGGACTCGAAGAGGTCCCTGGCCTGGTACTCGAAAAGATCCACGCTGTTCTTCTTCCCGCACGGTTCGTGCGATCGGCATCGGTTTCCCGGTCGCGCACTCACCATCGAGGGTCGCTCGATGTCGAGACAACGGCCGGACCCGAGCCTAGCGCTGGTCGGTGGACGTCCGGTGCGCGGACGGTCGGGTCCGGTGTCGGACTGGAGGCGCGGGTCGCGTCCGGTGGGCATCAGCCGCCGCGCGCGCCGCCGGGTCCGACCCCCAGCGTCCGTTCGGCAGAGTGGATCGGTGAACGACGCACTCCGCACCCGCACCGCCGACGTGTTCGGCTGGCACCTCCGCGCCGACCAGGAGTCGGTGATCGACGCCGTGCTCGCTGGCCGTGACGCACTCGCCGTGATGCCGACCGGCTCGGGGAAGTCCGCGATCTACCAGGTCGCCGGCCTCGAGCTCGCGGGCGTCGTCGTGGTGGTCTCTCCCCTCGTGGCGCTGCAGGAGGACCAGGTCGTCGGACTCGAGCACCACGTGCACGCTCCCCGCGCCGTCGCGATGAACGCCACGAGGAAGGCGCGGGACGTCGCCGATGCCTGGGACGCGCTCGCGGCGGGCGACGTCGGCTACGTGTTCCTGGCGCCCGAGCAGCTCGTGAAGGACGACGTGCTGGAACGACTCCGCGCCGCCGGGGTCGCGCTGCTCGCCGTCGACGAGGCGCACTGCATCTCGTCGTGGGGGCACGACTTCCGCCCCGACTACCTCGCGCTCGGCGAGGTCGCGGAGCGTCTCGGTCGCCCGCCGGTGCTCGCCCTGACCGCGACGGGCTCCGCCCCGGTGCGCGACGACATCGTCGAACGGCTCGGCATGCGCGACCCGTTCGTGCTCGCCTCGGGCTTCGACCGTCCGGGTATCCGGCTCGAGGTGGTCCGGCACAGCGAGGACACCGAGAAGCGAGCCGCCGTGGTCGACCAGGTCGCCGGGCTCGAGGGGGCCACCGTCGTCTACGTCGCCACCCGCGCCGCGACGACCGAGTACGCCGATGCCCTGGTCGCCCGCGGGAGTCGGGCTCGGCCGTACCACGCCGGCATGCCGGTGGCGGAGCGCGAGCGCGTCCACACCGGCTTCCTCGACGGGGACGTCGACGTGGTGGTCGCCACGAGCGCCTTCGGCATGGGCATCGACAAGCACGACGTCCGGTACGTCGTGCACGCCGACGTCCCGGAGTCGGTCGACGCCTACTACCAGGAGATCGGCCGTGCGGGGCGTGACGCCGAGCCGGCCGGCGCGACCCTGCACTACCGCGCCGAGGACTTCGGGCTGCGCACGTTCTTCGCGTCCGGCGCACCCCGACCCGCATCGGTCCGAGCCGTGTTCGACGCGGTCCCGGCCGCCGGCGCGATCGCCCGGTCCGAGCTCGCCGAGACCTCCGGCCTGTCCGCCCGCACCGCCGGCCGCGCGCTCAACGCCCTGCTCGACGCCGGGGTCCTGCGCGACGACGTCGACGGTGTGTCCCGGGTGCCCGGCGGTCCGGACACCGCGGCGGTCGCGGCCCGTGCCGCGGCGGACCGTGCGGCAGAACGCGAACGGGTCGAGGAGTCGCGGATCGCGATGATGCGGGAGTTCGCCGAGACGACCGGGTGCCGCCGGCAGTTCCTGCTCGGGTACTTCGGGGACGAGTTGCCGGAGCCGTGCGGCAACTGCGACACCTGCTCGTCCGGGACGGCGCTCGACGGCGGCGTCCACGTGGCCGACGGCGCGAACGACGACCTCTGGCCACCGGACGCCCGCGTGGAGCACGCCGAGTGGGGCACCGGTGTGGTGATGAGCACGGAGGAGGACCGCATCACGGTCTTCTTCGAGTCGGCCGGGTACCGCACGCTCGGCCTCGCCGACGTGGTGCAGCGGAAGCTGCTCAAGCGGGTCTGACCCGGCGCGGACAGCGCCGCCGCTCCCGCGGGGGAAGGCGCGGTCGCTCGACCACCCGTCGGCGACCGCGCTCCACTCCCCCGAGCACGGCGAGTGTGCCTCGCCGGTGTGACCCGGAGGTGTCCGCCAGGTGAACGGTGTCCACCGTGCGAACCCGGCACGCACGTGGCCCGCGACCGGTCGCCCCGTGCGCCCCGCTCGCCCGGACGCGTCCGCAGCCCCGCGGGGTAGACAGGACTCCCCGAACCGAGAGGAGCGCGCAGTGAGCGACCCCGGCATCACCCCGAACGACGGAACCGACGAGTTCCGTGACGACGACGTGGACACCGAGCACACCGGCCCGTACGAGGTCGACGACCGCGAGGAGGCCCTCGAGACCGTCACCAACGACGCGGTCGCCGGCGAGACCGTCGAACCGCAGCCCGGCGACGGCACCGACGACGGCCCGACCGGCGGGGCACCCCGTGAGGGCTCCCCCGACACGTACGAGCACGACGATGACGACGACGGTCGCGACCTCGCGACGGAGGACGGCTCGGGCCCCCTCTGACCGGCCCGGGCCCGGCACGGCCTGCGCGGAGCACGGCTCGGTACCATCGGGCCGTGCTCCGCCGTGTCCGTGCCGCCGTCCGCCGCATGCCCGCGGCGGCTCGACTCATCGCGATCGCGGCGCTCCTGCTCGTCGCCGCCGCAGCGAACCTCGCCGCACGGTCCGAACCGGTCGGCCGGTGGCTGCCCCTGCTCGTGGTCGCCGTCGTGGGTGCGGTGGTCGCCGGCGCTCCCACCCGACTGTGGCCGCTCCCGGCGATCTGGCTCGTCGCGACGCTCCTCGTCACGACGACGGGCGTCCCCGTCGACGCCGCGGTCCTCACACCGTCGCTGGTGGCCGGTGGCGTCGCGCTGGTCGCGGCCGTCGCCGCGGACGTCGTCCCGGTCCTGCGGGACCGCCACCGACGGGCGCGGACGTGACCCGTCCACTGCCTGGAGGCGCGGCGCACCACCGGCACCGCGCCTCCAGTCCGGCCCCCGGTCGCGTCGCAGACCGTGACCTGCGTCGGTTCCTCGCCGACAGCACGCCCGTGGCCGCGGGCGGCCTCGCCATCCTGCTGCAGATCGCCGACCCCGTCGTCGCCGCGGGGGTCCGACGGCACTCCGACTTCGCACGGCGGCCGCAGCAGCGGCTCGCCCACACCCTGATGTTCGTCTACGCCGTCGTGGTCGGCACCGACGCGGACGCTGCCGTCGCCGCGTCGTTCGTGGACCGCGCGCACCGACCGGTCACCGGGGCCGACGACGCGGACCGGCAGCTCTGGGTGGCCGCGACCCTGTTCGACTCCGCACGGCGCGCGCACGACCTGTTCGGCGACCCCGTCGCAGCCGACCGTGCCGAAGCGGTCCTCGCCGCCTACGCACCCATCGGCACGGCCCTGCGGGTCCCCGCCGACCGGTGGCCCGCCTCGGTCGCCGCGTTCGACGCGTACTGGGCGACGACGCTCGAGACGCTCGTGGTCACCGACGACGCGCGCGGGGTCGTCCGTGACCTGCTGCACCCGCGGTTCGCGCCGCTGTGGGTGCGCGCGGCGATGCCGCTCGTCCGCATCGTGACCGTCGGCATGCTGCCGGACGCCCTGCGCACGCAGTACCGGTTCCCGTGGGGGCCGCGCGAGCAGCGGCGCTTCCGCCGGGCCGTGCACCTCGTCCGGACCGTCCGCGCCGTCGTGCCGGGCTGGGCACTCCGCCTGCCGGGGCCGCTGCTGCTCCGCGCGATGCGTCGGTACGCGCACCACCGACCCGCATCCTGAGCGTCGCAGCTCGACGCGCGGTTGGCTGGGCGCATGCCCTCCGCCCCGCTGTCCGGTGACACGTCGTTCTCGTTCCCGGAGTTCGCCGACCCGCCCGCGTCCCCGTTCACCGTCGCCCGGACCTGGATCGACGACGCGCAGGACGGCGACGTGGCCGAACCGCTGTCGATGACCCTCGCCACCGCCGGAGCCGACGGCCGGGTGCACGCCCGGACCGTCGACGTGAAGCGGCTCGACGACGCCGGCCTGGTGTTCGGGACCTCGTCGGACAGCCCCACCGGACGCCAGCTCGACGAGAACCCGCACGCGGCGCTCCAGGTCTACTGGCGGGAGACCATGCAGCAGCTCCGCTTCGAAGGCCGCGTGGTGCAGCCCTCCGACGACGAGTCCGACGCGCTGTTCGCCGACCGGTCGCCGAAGTCCCGCGCCGCCACCGCCGTCGCCGCCCAGTCCGCCGTCCTCGAGCCGCGCACCCTGCAGGACCTCATCGACGACGCGAACGCGCTGCTCGACGAGCACGGCGACGACGTCCCGCGGCCCGGCTCGTGGCGCGCGTGGCGACTCGAGCCGGACACCGTCGAGTTCTGGCACGGCAGCCGCGACCGGATGCACCGCCGTCTGCAGTACCGGCTCGGCGGCGACGGGTGGGCCGTGGAGCGCCTGCAGCCGTAGCGCCGCGCGCTCCTAGAGCTTCTCGATCGGGGCGATCTTGATGAGGAGCTTCTTGCGGCCCGCGGAGTCGAACGCGATCTCCGCGATGCGCTTGGCGCCCTGGCCGGTGACCGCCGAGACCGTGCCCTCGCCGAAGTCGACGTGCTTGATGCGGTCGCCCGGCACCAGCTCCATGTCGCCGTTGTCGCGGACCTGCCCGGACACCCGGTTCGCCCACTCGGTCTTCGGACGGGTCTTCGCCGCGGCCGTCGCCCGGTCGTACGAGCCGCCGCCCCAGCCACCACCGCCGCGGTAGCCACCGCCGCCGGAGCCGCCAGCGCCGGAGCCGGGTCCGCCGCCGGGGCCGCCCATGCCACGACGCGCGTTGATGGCCCGCGGTTCGGTCCCGCCACGGCTGTTCGCCATGCCCGGGGACTGCTTCCACTCGATGAGCCCCTCGGGGATCTCCTGCAGGAAGCGCGACGGCATCGCCACGTTGACGTCGCCGAACTGCGCGCGGGTCATCGCCAGCGACAGGAACAGCGACTTCTTGGCGCGGGTGATGCCGACGTAGAACAGCCGGCGTTCCTCGGACGGGCCACCGGGCTCGTTCGCGGACATCCGGTGCGGCAGCAGGTCCTCTTCGACGCCGGTGAGGAACACGGCGTCGTACTCCAGGCCCTTCGCCGTGTGCAGCGTCATGAGCGACACCGTGCCCGACGAGTCGTCGAGCTCGTCCGCCGCGGCGACCAGGGAGACCTCGGTCAGGAAGTCGGACAGCGTGCCCTCGGGGTTGTTCTTCTGGAACTCCCGCGTCACCGCGACGAGCTCGTCGATGTTGTCGGCGCGGGCGGCGTCCTGCGCGTCCGGCGACTTCCGCAGGTTGTCGAGCAGGCCGGAGCCGTCGAGCAGCTGCGTGAGCGTGTCGACCACGGGCTGCGTCGCCGCCTTCTCGGACACGGAGTCGAGCAGCTCGGCGAAGGCGGTGATCGCGTTCCGCACCTTCGGACCGAACCCGAGCTCACCGGCGTGCCGGAGCGCGTCTCGCATGGTCGTCTCGTGTTCGTCCGCGTAGCGCTGCAGCGTCGTCTCGGTGACCGAGCCGATGCCGCGCTTCGGCACGTTGAGGATCCGCCGGAGCGCCATCGGGTCGGCCGGGTTCGCCGCCGTGATGAGGTACGCCATGGCGTCCTTGATCTCGGCGCGCTCGTAGAACTTCGTGCCGCCGAGCACCCGGTACGGGATCGCCGCACGGATGAAGATCTCCTCCAGCGCACGGGTCTGCGAGTTCGTCCGGTAGAACACGGCCATGTCGCGGTAGGACATGCCGTCCTCGTGCAGCCGCTGGATCTCGTCCGCGACGAACTGCGCCTCGTCGTGGCCGGTGTACCCGGTGAAGCCGACGATCTTGTCGCCGGCGCCGACGTCCGTGAAGAGGTTCTTCGCCTGCCGGTCGAAGTTGTTCGCGATGACGGCGTTCGCAGCGTCGAGGATGTTCTGCGTCGACCGGTAGTTCTGCTCGAGCAGGATCACCTTCGAGTTCGGGAAGTCCCGCTCGAACTCGACGATGTTCCGGATGTCCGCACCGCGGAACGCGTAGATCGACTGGTCCGAGTCACCGACGACGGTGAGCGACGCCGGTGCGATCGAGCCGTCGGCCTCGCGCATCCGGGCGACGTGCTGGCCGGAGTCCTCGAGCTTGTCGACCTGCTCGACGGGGACCGGCCGGGTGAGCTCGCGGATGAGGGCGTACTGGGCGTGGTTGGTGTCCTGGTACTCGTCGACCAGGATGAACCGGAAGCGGCGCTGGTAGAGCGCGGCGACGTCCGGAAAGGCACGGAACAGGAAGACCGTCTGCCCGATGAGGTCGTCGAAGTCGAACGCGTTCGCCCGTCGCAGCTCGTTCGTGTACCGGCGGAAGACCTCGGTGAACATGACCTCTTGCGGGTCGTTCACGTTGATGTTGCGCGCGTACGTGTCGATGTCCTGCAGCTCGTTCTTGAGCTTCGAGATCTTCGACGCCGCGGCACCGACGGTCAGCCCGAGCGTGTCCGCCTCGAGCTCCTTGATGATCCGCTTGAGGAGTGCCCGCGAGTCGGCGGAGTCGTAGATCGTGAACGACTGCGGGAACCCGAAGCGCTCGGCCTCGCGCCGGAGGATCCGCACGCACGCCGAGTGGAACGTGGAGATCCACATGCCGTCGGACTCCTGCCCGACGAGCGCCCGGACGCGCTCGCGCATCTCGGCGGCGGCCTTGTTCGTGAACGTGATGGCGAGGATCTGCGACGGCCAGGCTTCACGGTTGGCCAGCAGCAGCGCGATCCGGCGGGTGAGCACGCTCGTCTTGCCGGAACCGGCACCGGCCACGATGAGCAGGGACTCGCCGCGGTACTCGACGGCTTCCTTCTGCTGGGGGTTCAGACCCGCGGTGAAGGGGTCTTCGTAGGCGCGAGAGCCCGCACCCTGGTCGGGCGCGGAATCGAAGGGGTCCAGCACGATCGTCATGTCCGCGACAGTCTAGGCGCGACCCCCCGACAGCCGAACGGGCCAGCACGGCCTAGGCGCGACCCCCGACGGCAGAGCGGGCCAGCACGGCCAGGTCGGTGTGGTCCGCGAACACCCCGTCGACCCCGGTCCGGATCACCGACGTGAACCAGCGCTCCCAGTCACCGAACGCCGCGACCTCGCCACCCCGGCGGAGCGGCCCGGGCAGGAACCGGTTCTCCGGCCGCAGCGTCCACGTGTACACGGCCAGCCCGGACTCGTGCGCCCGGTCGACGATCCCGCTCCGCACCGGTGCCGGGTCCTCGAGCGCGACGCTGTCCACCCCGGCCATCAGCGTCCCGAGGTCCACGCTGATCCCGTGGAACTCCGTGGCGAGGGACGCGAGCGCGTCGTCGGACCGTTCGGCGGCGTACGTGGGAGCCAGCGAGCCGTGGGACGCGACCTCGTCCGCGGCGCTGCCCCGCGCCTCCTGGAGGTACACGAGGCGGCCGCCCACGCGACGCTCGCGCAGATCGCGGAGCACGCCCTTCTCGAAGCACTCGATCGTGAGCCGCTCGTCCCCGCGCCAGCCCGCATCGCCGAGCGCCGCGTCGACGAGCTGGCCCATCGGGAACCCGGCGCGGTCGAAGAAGTCGGCGTGCTTGACCTCGGCCACCAGGCCGACCGGACGCGGTGCGGCGTCGAGGATGTCGAGCAGGTCCTCGAGGCGCAGGATCGGCTCCTCGCCGTCGTGCTCGGCCGACGACGGGCGGAGGGCCGGCAGCCGCTCCCGCGTCCGCAGGGTCTGCAGCTCGGCCCACGTGAAGTCCTCGGTGAACCAGCCCGTCAGCGTCTGCCCGTCGATGGTCTTCGTCGTCCGCAGGTGCCGGAACTCCGGGTGGTCCGCGACGTCGGTCGTGCCGGACACCTCGTTCTCGTGCCGCAGGACGAGCACGCCGTCCTTCGTCGGCACCAGGTCCGGTTCGATGGCGTCGGCACCGAGCTCGACCGCGAGCTCGTACGCGCTCCGGGAGTGCTCGGGGCGGTAGCCGGACGCGCCACGGTGGGCGATCACCAGGGTCATGGGCCGACCCTACTGTCCGCGGATGACGACCCGGAGTGGTGTGTGTCCCGAGTCACATGCGGGTGTTCGCAGGCCCCGGTTCCCAGCTGGCGCGCTGACGATCGCCCCATGACCGCGCGCTCCCGCTCCGTCCGCTCCCTCTCCACCGCCGTCGAGCACCGCATCGACCGGGCCGCGCGACGACTGCTCGACGCCGGGCACCAGCCGCACCGGCCCGTCCGGCTGTCCGTCACGGAGTTCCTGGTGTTCGGCGCGAAGCAGGCGTGGGCGTGCACGTTCGGCGCGCTCCTGCTCGCGACGATGGCGGTCGTGCACCTCACCGTGCCCGTCGCCGCCCGGAACGACGTGCTGACGATCGCGGCCGTGCTGCTGCAGGTCGGCATGCTCGTCTTCGGCCTCGAAACCGTCCGTGAACTGCGGGTCGTCCTGCTCTTCCACGTCGTCGGCACCGTCATGGAGGTCTTCAAGACCCACGTCGGCTCCTGGACCTACGAGCCGTCAGGGGTCCTCGTCGTGCTCGGCGTCCCGCTCTTCTCCGGCTTCATGTACGGCGCTGTCGGGTCGTACCTGGTGCGGGTGTACCGGTTGTTCGACCTGCGGTTCGACCGGTACCCGCGGCAGTGGGTGCTCGCCGTCGTCGCGGGTGCCGTCTACCTCAACTTCTTCGCGCACCACGTCGTGTGGGACGCCCGGTACGTACTGCTCGCCGCGGTGGTGGCGCTCTTCGCGAGGACGACCATGCACGTGCGGATCCACCGCGCGACACTCCGGACGCCCGTGCTCCTCGCGATGGGACTCGTCGCACTGTTCATCTGGTTCGCCGAGAACGTCGCCACCTGGGCGGGGGCGTGGTCCTACCCCGCGCAGGCGGCGGCCTGGCAGCCGGTCGCGCCCACGAAGATCGTGGCCTGGCTGCTGCTCATGGTCATCTCGGTCGCGCTGGTCACGTGGCTGTACCCGCCGGTCGGGCCGATCGGTCGGGCCGGGACGACCGGCCCCGTCGGTCGGGTCGGGACGACCGGGGCCGTCGGTCGGGTCGGGACGACCGGGCCCGTCGGTCGGGTCGGGACGACCGGGGCCGTCGGTCGGGTCGGGACGACCGGGCCCGTCGGTCGGGTCGGGACGACCGGGCCTGGAGGCGCGGATCGCCCCCGTCCCGCGCCTTCCGCCCCGCGGTCGGCTGGTTCTCGTCGACTTCGCGGCGCGCGCGCAGCGGATCCCCATAGGCTCGGCGAGTCGAGGTCCCCCGAGGCCCCTTCCGCTCGCCGCGAATCCTCAGCCTTCCGCGACCGAGCGCCCCTAGGCTGAGAGGACTCGAATCTCCAAGGAAGAGGACACCATGGCCTTCAAGCCCGGTTTCGACCAGTCCCCCGCCTTCAACAACCAGGGGCCCAACACCTGGGGTGGGCGCGGCGCTGGTCAGCAGCAGGCCGGCTGGGGACAGACCCCGCAGCAGGCGCAGGGCGGCATGACCCCCGACCAGCTGCAGCACATGTACGACCGTCCGGCAGCGAGCACGGTCGACACCGACCGCATGTCGTACGAGGACACCATCGTCAAGACGCTGCTCGCGTTCGGCGTGCTCGTCGTCGGTGCGGTGGCCGGCTGGAACCTGCCCCCGATCGTCTGGATCATCGGCGCGGTCGTCGGGTTCGTCCTGGCGCTCGTGAACACCTTCAAGAAGAAGCCGTCGCCGGGTCTGGTCCTGGCGTACTCCTTCGCGCAGGGGCTGTTCGTCGGTGGCATCTCCGGCGTCTACAACTCGATGTGGGGCGGGATCGTCACCCAGGCGGTGTTCGGCACCCTCGCCGTGTTCGCCATCACGCTGGCGCTCTTCAGCTCCGGCAAGGTCCGTGCGACGCCGAAGGCCACCCGGTTCTTCCTCATCGCGATGGTCGGGTACATGGCGTTCTCGCTCGTGAACCTCGTCCTCATGTGGACCGGCGTGACAGACACCGCGTTCGGTGCCCTCGGCATCGAACTCTTCGGCATCCCGCTCGGCGTGCTCATCGGCATCTTCGTCGTGATCATGGCGGCGTACTCGCTGATCCTCGACTTCGACCAGATCCAGACGGGTGTCCGCCGTGGTGCTCCCCGGATCTACGCGTGGACGGCGGCCTTCGGGCTGATCGTCACCCTCGTGTGGCTCTACCTCGAGATCCTGCGCATCCTCGCGATCATCGCGAGCAGCCAGCGCAACTAGCGGCCCAGCGCAACAACGGCTCCGACCCGAAGGGCCCCGGCGAACACGCCGGGGCCCTTCGTCGTCCCCGGCGTGAGCGGGGCGGGCATGGGGCGGGCGTGGCGCCGCGTCGGAGCACGAGTGTCGAGCTCGAGGTCGCACAACACGCCGCGTGCGGGATGCCGAGGTCGCACGAGGTGCCGCCGAACGACGCCGAGAGTGACCGATTGTGCGACCTCGGCAGGACGCCAGGCGCCGACGCGGCGACGCCAGGCGCCGACGGGCGCCGACGGGCGCCGGCGAGCAGGCCGGACGCGAAAGGGCCCGGCACGCGTGACGCGTGCCGGGCCCCTTCAGCGAGGGAGGGTCACTCCCACTCGATCGTCCCCGGCGGCTTCGACGTGACGTCGAGCACGACGCGGTTGACGTCCTTGACCTCGTTCGTGATGCGGTTCGAGATCTTCGCGAGGGTGTCGTACGGCAGACGGGTCCAGTCGGCGGTCATGGCGTCCTCGGACGAGACGGGACGCAGCACGATCGGGTGCCCGTACGTGCGGCCGTCGCCCTGGACGCCCACGGACCGGACATCGGCGAGCAGGACGACCGGGCACTGCCAGATCTCGTCGTCGAGGCCAGCCGCGGTGAGCTCTTCGCGCGCGATCTTGTCGGCCGCGCGGAGCAGCTCGAGCCGGTCCTTCGTGACCTCACCCACGATGCGGATGCCGAGCCCGGGGCCGGGGAACGGCTGGCGTCCGACGATGACCTCGGGCAGCCCGAGCTCGCGACCGACCGCACGGACCTCGTCCTTGAACAGGGTGCGCAGCGGCTCGACGAGCTCGAACGTCATGTCGTCGGGCAGTCCGCCGACGTTGTGGTGCGACTTGATGTTCGCGGTGCCCGAACCACCGCCGGACTCGACGACGTCGGGGTAGAGGGTGCCCTGCACGAGGAACTTGACCTCGCCGGCATCGGACCCCTCGGCCGATTCGGCGCGGGCCTCGAGCACGAGGGCCTCGGCTGCGCCCTCGAACGTGCGGATGAACTCGCGCCCGATGATCTTGCGCTTCTGCTCCGGGTCACTGACGCCGGCGAGGGCGTCGAGGAACTGCTGCTCGGCGTCGATCGTGATGAGCCGCACACCGGTGGAGGCGACGTAGTCCTCTTCCACCTGCTTGCGCTCGTCGGCGCGGAGGAGCCCGTGGTCGACGAAGACGCAGGTGAGCTGGTCACCGACGGCCTTGTGCACCAGGGCTGCGGCGACGGCGGAGTCGACACCACCGGAGAGCCCGGCGATGACCCGCGCGGACCCGACCTGCGAGCGGATGCGCTCGACCTGCTCCTCGATGACGTTCGCGGAGTTCCAGTCACCGGGGAGCCCGGCGGCGCGGTGCAGGAAGTTCTCGAGCACGGCTTGGCCGTACACGGAGTGCTTGACCTCGGGGTGCCACTGCACGCCGTAGAGCTTGCGCTCGTCGGACGCGAACGCGGCGACCGGCGTCGAGGGGCTCGACGCGAGGACCTCGAAGCCCTCCGGCGCTTTCGCCACGGAGTCGCCGTGCGACATCCAGGTCACCTGCGACTCCGGCTGGCCACCGAGCAGGACACTGTCGGTGCCGCTGACGTCGACCGACGTCGCGCCGTACTCGCGCAGACCGGTGTTCGCCACCTCGCCGCCGAGGGCGGTCGCCATGGCCTGGAAGCCGTAGCAGATGCCGAGCACGGGGACACCGAGCTCGAGGATGTCGCCGTCGAGCGCGGGCGCCCCGTCCTCGTACACGGACGACGGGCCACCGGACAGCACGATCGCTGCCGGGTCCTTCGCGCGGATCTCGTCCGCAGTGATCGAGTGCGGGACGATCTCGCTGTAGACGTTCGCTTCGCGGACCCGACGCGCGATGAGCTGCGCGTACTGGGCCCCGAAGTCGACGACCAGGACGGGACGCTGTTCGGTCTCGCTCACCGAGCGGCCTCCTTCTCGCGCTGCTGGGCAGCGGTCAGCTCGTGGTAGGTGTCCATGGCCTTCTGCTGCATGCGGTGCTCCACCACGAAGGACATGAACGGGATGATGCCGCCCAGGGCGATGAGCAGGAAGCGGGACGGCCTCCAGCGCATGATGCTCCAGAGGCGGAAGTCGGTGAAGAGGTACAGGACGTAGAGCCAGCCGTGCGCGATGAGGATCGCGATCGACAGGTTGAACGTGCCCGGGGCTTCACCGGCGGTGCCGTTCGGCACGAAGAACGGACCGTTGCCGAGCTGCATCTCGAGCTGGAGCGGCGTGTACTTGATGATGACCTCGATCACGAGGGCCAGCAGCAGCACACCGGTGATGTACGCGGAGACGCGGTACCACTTCACCGCGCCCGGGATCTTCGGGATGTCGCGGGTTCGGACGGTCAGAGCCATATCGGCCATCCTACCGTCGGAGCGCGGCGGCTTCGGCGGCGAGGGCGGCATCGCGTGCGTCCTCTTGTTCGCGCTCCCAGGCGTCCTTCACGAACCGGTACCAGAGGAAGACGGCGAACCCGGCGAACACGACCCACTCGATCGCGTAGAAGAGGTTGAGCCAGTCGAACTGGACCTCGCGCGTGGGGGCGCGGTCGGCGATGGTGCCGAGGTCGGCGGCCTTCGCGGTGGTGCTGTCGGCGACCACGTACCCGAGGTACATCCGGTCGTCGAAGGACTTCCACGTGTTCACGAACCGCGCCGGTGCGACGGCGGAGTACTCGCCCTTGTCGTAGGTGTCCTGGTCGGGCGACTCGGCCGGGTAGTAGCGCCCCTCGACGGTGACGCGTGCGCCGTCGGCGAGGCGGTCCCCTCCGGCGACGGCGTCGCGCCGCTGGTCGGACCAGCCGATCACGACGGGGACGCTCGCGCCGCTGCCGGCATCGACCAGGTGCCCGACGGTCTGGTAGGTCCCGCCCCCGCTGCGCCCGGTCAGGACGGTGGTGTCACCGGCGACGAAAGTACCGGTGACGGTCACCTTCTGGCCGGCGAGCGTCTCCGTCGTGGGTTGCATCGGCTTCGTCACGGTGTCGAGCGTCTTGCGGGTCTCGGTGGTCGCCGGCAGCGGTCTGCCGTTGGCGATGCTGCGCTCGAGCTGCCACTTGCCCAGCCCCGCGAACACCGCCGCGAGCACGAGCGCCAGCAACAGCAGCGCGATCCACCTCGGTCGTCGGGCTACGGCCCACATTCGTATCAGTACTCCGGATCGCGCTGTCGCACCGGGCGTTCGGGACGCTCGGCGGGGATCTCGACGGACGACGTCACGGGTTCGTCGTCCGGCTCCGGTGACCCATTGTCCCGGTCTTCCCTGCCCGCTGCCTCCACGAGGGCGAACTCCTCGGCGAACTGCCGGTCGCGCTCGGCCCGACGGGCGGCGGCTGCGGCGTCCTGATCGGCCACGCCGGCCTCGGCCGCGGCGTCGACGGCCTCGTCGAGGGACGGTCCGGCCGGCAGTCCCACGCTGGACCGGCCGAGCCGGGCACGCAGGCGCGAGCGCAGCCGCGAGACACGCGCCGGGCGCACCACGAGGCGACCGATGCGGTCCGAGTTGACCGCGAGGAGCGGCCCGAGGATGGCCATCACGAGGACGTAGAGCCCCGCGAAGGCGGTGATCCGTGCCTCGAGCCCGGCGGCGGCCGAGAGTGTCGCGAGGATCAGGGCGAACTCGCCGCGGTTCACCAGGATGACCGCGGTGTTGATGCCTTGCTGCACGTTGAAGCCGTTCATGCGCGCCACGAGCTGTCCGGCGATGGCGTTCAGCGCGACGGTCATGCCGATGGCACCGAGCACGGGCCAGAGCACCTCGCCGAACGTCGACAGGTCGAGCCCGAGGCCGAAGTTCACGAAGAAGAACGCCGCGAACACGTCGCGCATCGGGAGCGCCAGCTGTTCGATGCGGTCGCGGTAGCGCGTGGCACCGCAGAGCAGGCCGATCACGAACGCGCCGATCGCATCGGTGACGCCGAGCAGGTCGCCGATGCCACCGAACATCACCGCGAGGCCGAAGAACAGCACCGTGAAGAGCTCGTCGTCGCGGGTGGCGAAGATCTTCGACACCCACTTGCCGGCGAACCGGGCGAGGGTGAACATCACGATGAGGAACCCGAACGCCAGCCCGAGCTTGCCGACCACCGCCCAGATGTTCGTGTCGCCGGAGAGCACCACGGAGACGATCGCGAGGTAGATCGCGATGAAGACGTCCTCGATGACGGTCACGCCGAGGATCATCGGCGTCTCGTCGTTGGCGAGTCGTCGCAGCTCGATGAGGAGCTTCGTGACGATCGCGCTCGACGAGGTCGCCGTCATGCCCGCGATGATCAGGGCCTCGCGCGTCCCCCACCCGAGCGAGAACCCGAAGGCGAACCCGACGCCCATGTTGATCGCGACGTAGGTGCCGCCGGACACGAGGAGCTTGCCGGCGTTGCCGTAGAACTCCTCTTGGTCGAATTCCAACCCGAGGTTGAAGAGCAGCAGGATGAGCCCGAACGTCGCGATGAGCTCGATCGTGTGCGACTCGACGCTCAGCCCGATCCACGGGGTGTGCGGGCTCGCGATGAGCCCGACGATCATGTAGATCGGGATCGCGGGCAGGCCGATGGTCTTGCCCAGTCGTCCGAGGACGTAGGCGATGAGGAACAGGCCGCCGATGGTCAGCAGCTCACCACCCAGGTGCACCGGGGGTCAGCTCCTGGGCGGCGCCTCGGCGGCCGCGGCCGCGAGCTGTCCGCTGCGGTAGAACGAGAACGCCTTGGCGACCTTCTCCGGGGCGCCGGCGACGACGATCGTGTCACCGGGGAAGACGACGAAGTCCGAGGACGGCGCCGGGTTCGCGCTGTCGCCGCGGACCACCGCGACGACGGTCAGGCCGATGAAGCCCGAGTCGTGCAGGTCGCCGAGGGGCTTGCCCGCGATGGCGTCGTCGTAGTCGACCGAGAACCAGTCGATCGACAGACCCGGGATCTCGTCGAGCTTGTCGAGGCCCTCGGTGATCCGGGTGCCGCCGAGCAGTTCGGCGAGGGTGTGCGCTTCGTCCTCACTGAGGCGGAGCGAGACCTTCTCGGACTTGTCCGCGCCGTCGGAGACGTCGGCGAACGAGATGAGGTCGGAGTGCCCCGACCGGTGCGTGATGACACCACACTTGCCACCGTCGTCGGTGTAGAAGCTGTGCAGCACGCCGACTCCGGGGAGTTTGACGCGATGGACGTCGACCATGATGGCTCCCTTTTCGAGTACCCCGATGATAACCACCAGGACCGCCCGCGCATTCCGCTCACTAGAGTTCTGTGGATGGAGAGAACACGGATCGTCGTGGCCGTCGTCGGGGTGCTGGTCGTGACGCTCTACGCGGCCTTGCTCGCGGTGCAGCAACTCGTGCTGGATCCGCTCGCAGCGGTGCCGGGCACCTCGCTGGGTGCGATCCACGCGCACCTCGACGGGCAGGGGTTCGACGTCCGCGGTGACATCGTCGCCGTCCTCGTGACGGCGGCGATCGGTGTCGCGCTGGCGATCGTGGTCGCCGCGGTGACGCTGTGGCGGCGCGTGGAACCGCACTTCGTCGTCGCGTGGATGCTCGGGATCATCGCGGCGGGTGCGGTCCCGTTCTTCGCCGCCGGCTTCCAGCTCGGCATGGACGTCGCCGACGGCTACGGGGTCAGCGGCGGCGCCCACACCCCCTGGGCCGGTGTGCTGTACGTCACGAGCCTGGTTGCGTTGGTCGCGATCCCGGTGGTGATCGTGTTCGGCGAGCGGCGACGCGCCCTCCGGGCCACGTCGGAGACGCTGGTCGCCTGACGGACGCGGGTCGCGCCTCCAGGCCGTCGACAGCCTGGAGGCGCGACACCCGTCGTCGACGCTGGTCGCGTCCGAGCGGGGCCGGCCCTACTCCGGTTCGGTCGTCTTCTCGCCGACCACCTGGTCGTCGGATGCCTTCGCACCCTCCGCGCCGCTGGACCGTCCGCCTCCGACCACGACGTCGTCCTCGTCGAAGCCGAACGCGATGTCCGGGGCCTCGAGCCGCACCCGGTCGGCGGACTCGTCGTCGGGCTGCAGCTGCGACTCCCGCTCGGCGGCGACCCGCTTGAGGTAGTTCGACACCTCGTTCTCGGTGGTCTCCTGGTCCCAGCCGAGCACGTCGGCCATCAGCCGGGCAGCGACGGGGGCAGCGGACTCGCCGCGGTCCCACGCCTCGATCGAGATGCGGGTGCGGCGGGCGAGGACGTCCTCCAGGTGCAGGGCTCCCTCGTGCGAGGCGGCGTACACGACCTCGGCCCCGATGTAGTCGTCGGCCCCGGGCAGCGGCTCTGCGAGGGAGGGGTCCTGCTGGACGAGCTGCAGGACCTCGGTCGCGAGGGTGCCGTAGCGGTTCAGGAGGTGCTCGATCCGGACCTTGTGCACGCCGAAGCTCCGCGCGGTGCGGCCCCGTCGGTTCCACGCGGCCGGGTAGCCCTCGGCGCCGAGCAGCGGGATGTCCTCCGTGGTCGACGCGGGGATCTTGCCGTCCATCGCCGCGACGGCCTCGTCGATGGCGTCCTTGCCCATCACGCGGTAGGTCGTCCACTTGCCGCCGGCGACCACCACGAGCCCCGGCACGGTGTGCGCGACGACGTGCTCGCGGCTGAGCTTCGAGGTCTGTTCAGACTCCCCCGCCAGCAGCGGTCGGAGTCCCGCGTAGACGCCCTCGACGTCCTCGCGGGAGAGCGGGACCGCGAGCACCTTGTTGACGTGCTCGAGGATGTAGTCGATGTCCGCCGCCGTCGCCGCCGGGTGCGCCTTGTCGAGGTACCAGTCGGTGTCGGTGGTGCCGACGAGCCAGTGCCGACCCCACGGGATCACGAACAGCACGCTCTTCTCGGTGCGGAGGATCATGCCCGTGTTCGACTGGAAGCGGTCACGCGGGATGACCAGGTGCACGCCCTTCGACGACCGCACCTTGAACTGCCCGCGCGTGCCGATCATCGCTTGGGTGTCGTCGGTCCAGACGCCCGTGGCGTTCACGACCTGCTTCGCCCGGATGTCGAATTTCTCTCCGGTCTGGATGTCGTGCGCGTGCGCCCCGACCACCCGCTCGCCGACCCGGATGAAGCCCTCGATCCGGACCCGGGCGGCGGCGTGCGCGCCGTACGACGCCGCGGTGCGGACGAGCGACGCGACGTAGCGGGCGTCGTCCACCTGGGCGTCGTAGTAGGTCATGCCACCCACGAAGGCGTCCTTCTTCAGGCCCGGCATGTTCTTCAGCACCTGCGACCGGCTGAGGTGCCGGTGGTGCGGGACCCCCGGCGGACGTCCACCGCTCCAGCTGAACACGTCGTACATCGCCATGCCGATGCCGATGTAGAACCGCTCCCACACGCGGTGGTTGAGCGGGTAGAGGAACCGCACCGGCTTCACCAGGTGCGGCGCGATCCGCTGCAGGAGCAGGCCGCGTTCGATGAGGGCCTCGCGCACGAGCGCGAAGTTGAGCTGCTCGAGGTAGCGGATGCCGCCGTGCACGAGCTTCGACGACCGGCTGGACGTGCCCGAGCCCCAGTCGCGGGCCTCGACGATGCCGACGTTCAGGCCACGGGTCACGGCGTCGAGCGCACTGCCCGCACCGACGATCCCGCCGCCGATCACCAGGACGTCGAGCTCCTTGGTCTTCAGCGCCTCGATCGCGGCCTCGCGTTCGTCCGGGCCGAGCTTGGCCGACGGGTCGAACCCCACCCCCGGTGCGGCTCGTCCGGGCCGTGCGGGCCTGGTCGCGCTGGACGTACTGGTGCTGCTGGTCGTCGCCATCGTCGCCTCCGTGTCAGCGTCGGCGCCGAGGCGTCACCCGTGACGCTGCACGGGTGCCACCGTCAGTGCTGGTGGTACGGCGCCACGACCACTTCTACTCGCTGGAACTCCTTGACGTCGGAGTATCCGGTCGTCGCCATCGACCGACGCAGTGCCCCGACGATGTTCGCGCGGCCGTCCCACGTCGGGGTCGGGCCGTGCAGGACGTTCTCGAGCGGGGCGATCGTGCCCACCTCGACCCGGCGGCCACGGGGCAGCTCCGGGTGGTGCGCCTCGGCACCCCAGTGGAACCCGCCGCCCGGCGCCTCGGCCGCACGGGCCAGGGCGGTGCCGAGCATGACGGCGTCGGCGCCCATCGCGATGGCCTTCACGACGTCACCCGCGGTGTCGAGCCCGCCGTCGGCGATGACGTGCACGTACCGGCCGCCGGACTCGTCCATGTAGTCGCGGCGAGCGCCGGCGATGTCCGCGACGGCCGTGGCCATCGGGGCGTGGATGCCGAGCGCCGCACGGGTCGTCGAGGCGGCACCGCCGCCGAAGCCGACGAGGACACCGGCCGCACCGGTGCGCATGAGGTGCAGCGCCGCCGTGTAGGTCGAGGCACCGCCGACGATCACCGGGACGTCGAGCTCGTAGATGAACTTCTTGAGGTTGAGGGGCTCGGTGTTCTGCGACACGTGCTCGGCGGACACCGTGGTGCCGCGGATCACGAACAGGTCGACACCGGCGTCGACGACCGTCTGCGAGAACTCCTGCGTGCGCTGCGGGCTGAGCGAGCCGGCGACGGGGACCCCGGCGGCGCGGATCTCGGCCAGGCGCGCGGAGATCAGCTCGGCCTTGACCGGCTCGGAGTAGATCTCCTGCATGCGCTTGGTGACGTTGCCGTCGGTGAGCGCCCTGATCTCGTCGTAGTAGGGCGTTGGGTCCTCGTACCGGGTCCAGAGCCCCTCGAGATCGAGCACGCCCAGCATGCCGAGCTTGCCCATCTGGATGACCGTGGCCGGCGAGGCGACGGAGTCCATCGGGGCGGAGAGGATCGGCGACTCGAACGTGAACGCGTCGATCGACCACTGCACGCTGACGTCGCGCGGGTCACGCGTCCGTCGCGAGGGGACCACCGCGATGTCGTCGAACGCGTACGCCCGACGTCCGCGCTTGCCAGCACCGATCTCGACTTCACTCACCCGGCAAGCCTAGCGGTCGTGTCCCCCGGGTGACACGGGCGGCCGGTACAGCGCACGGGTGCGCCGACGTGCGCGAGCGACGCGCTACCGGCGAGGAGCGCGGGCGCGGCGCTTCCGCAGCGCCCGGAGCACCAGGCCGAGCAGGAGCGCCAGCACCACCAGGACCCCGAGGAGCGCCGCAGCCACCTTCACGAGCAGTGCGGCACCGACGAAGAGCACGGCGAAGACCAGCCAGACGAGGGCGTCCAGCACGAGGGGTCCGGGGGTGCGCACGTCCGGAACGATACCGACCCTGCGGGGACGAGCCGCGCCTCCAGGCCGTCGACGGGGTGGGACGGACGCACGCCGCCCTGTGGGAGGCGGGTCGCTGCGTGAGGAGGAGGGCCGTGCGGCGCTGAGCGTCAATCGCACGACCCTCCTCGGTGCGGATGTCGCCCCCACAGCGGCACCCACGGTCGACCCTGCCCGCTCAGCGGACAGGGTCGACGTCTTCGGGTCGACTCCCGCTCAGCGAGCGGAGTCGACGTCCTTGGCGAGCGTCCCCAGGTACAGCTCGATGACCTTCGGGTCGTCGGCGAGCTCCTTCCCGGTGCCCGAGTACGCGTTCCTCCCCTGGTCGAGCACGTACCCACGATCGCAGATCTGCAGACAGCGTCGCGCGTTCTGCTCCACCATGACGATCGACACACCGGCCTTGTTGATCCGGCGCGTGCGGATGAACGTCTCGTCCTGGCGCACCGGCGACAGCCCCGCGGAGGGCTCGTCGAGCAGCAGCACCTTCGGGTCCATCATCAGCGCGCGTGCCATCGCGACCGACTGCCGCTCCCCGCCGGAGAGCGACCCGGCCCGCTGGCCCTTGCGCTGCCCGAGGACGGGGAACAGGTCGTAGATGACCTCGAGCCGCTCGGCGAACTTCCGGGGCCGCAGGTACAGCCCCATCTGCAGGTTCTCCTCGATGGAGAGCGACGGGAAGACGTTGTTCGTCTGGGGGACGAAGCCGACGCCGGCCTGCACGAGCTTGTTCGCCTTGAGGTTCGTGATGTCCTCGCCCTGCAGGGTCACCGAACCCTCACGGATGGACACCAGGCCGAACAGCGCCTTGAGGAGCGTCGACTTCCCCGCGCCGTTCGGGCCGATGATGCCGATGAGCTCGCCCGGGTAGCAGTCGAGGTCGCAGCCGTTCAGGATGTTCACCCCCGGCAGGTACCCGGCGACGAGGTTCTTGGCGCTGAGCACCGGCTCGCGGTCCAGCGTGGCCGTGCCGGCTTGCGTCACGTCCGGACTGGAGGCACTGCTCGCGTTCGTGGGGTCCGTCGCGTCCGTCATCGGGTCGCCTCCTGCTCGTCTTCTTCGGCTACTTCTTCGGCGAGTTCCTCGTAGGTCTCCTCGTTCAGGAGCGAGTCGTCACCGAGGTCGGTGTCGTGGTGCGCACCGAGGTACGCGTCGATGACCGCACGGTCGTCCATCACCGTGTCGGCGGGGCCCTCGGCCACGACCTTGCCCTCGGCCATCACGACCACCCAGTCCGAGATGTGCCGGACCATGTGCATGTCGTGCTCGACGAACAGCACGGTCATGCCGTCGTCGCGGAGGGACTTGATGTGCCCGAGGAGCGACTGGGTGAGCGCCGGGTTCACGCCCGCCATCGGCTCGTCGAGCATGATCATCGTCGGGTCGGACATGAGCGCGCGGGCCATCTCGAGGAGCTTCCGCTGGCCGCCGGACAGCGAGCCGGCGTAGTCGTCGGCCTTGTCGTCGAGCTTGAAGCGGGCGAGGAGCTCCTCGGCCTTGGCGGTGATCTCCCGCTCGCGCTTCGCCCACACCGGCTTGATCAGCGCGGCGAAGAAGTTCTCCCCCGGCTGGTCGCGGGCACCGAGCAGCATGTTCTGCATCACGGTCAGGCGGCTGAGCGCCTTCGTGAGCTGGAACGTGCGGACCATGCCCTTGTTCGCGATGTGCGTCGCACTCGTCTTCTGCAGCGTCGCACCGTCGAACCGCGTCTTCGCGCCGGGGCTCGGCTTGTCGAACCCGGTCAGCAGATTGAAGAACGTCGTCTTGCCGGCACCGTTCGGGCCGATGAGGGCCGTGATCGAGCCGCGCTGGACCTCGAGGTGGTCGACGTCGACCGCGGTCATGCCGCCGAAGTGGCGGGTGACGTCGTCGACCACCAGGATCGGGTCGGCCTTGGGGTGGCTGTACTCAGACACTGAACGTCAGCTCCTTCTTGTTGCCGAGGAGTCCCTGTGGACGGAACACGATGAGGAGCATGAGCGCGACGCCGACGAGCACGTAGGAGAACTGCTCCGCCTGCTGCGCGTTCATGATCGAGTTCGGGATGAAGTCACCGGCCAGGGTGCGGATGAGGAGCCGGAGCACGAAGAACAGCACCGATCCGAGCACCGGACCGAAGACCGTCGCGGCGCCACCGAGGATGAGCGCCGTCCAGATGAAGAACGTCATCGACCGGCCCATCGCGTCCGGCTGCACCGAACTCGGCAGGACGTAGATGATCCCGGCGATCGCCCCGAGCGCACCACCGAACACGAGCGCCTGCATCTTGTACGAGTAGACGTTCTTGCCGAGGGAGCGCACGGCGTCCTCGTCCTCGCGGATGGCCTTCAGCACACGGCCCCACGGGCTGCGCATGAGCAGGAACAGCACGAGCGTGAACAGGGCGACGAGGCCCCACGCCGCGATGCGGATCCACCAGCCGTTGACCCCGTTGTTCGAGTACGTGAACCACAGGATCGTCGTGGTGCCGTCGGGCAGCGGGCTGAGGGCGTTGAACGGGTCGCGGTAGCTCGACCCGGTGATGCCGTTCGAGCCGCCGGTCGTCGAGGTGAGCAGACTCGAGCGGCCCACCATGCGGATGATCTCGGCGCCTGAGATCGTCACGATCGCCAGGTAGTCCCCGCGGAGCCTCAGGGTCGGGATGCCGAGGATGATCGCGAATACGATGGCCACCAGCAGGGCGACCAGGACCGCCATCACGAACGGCAGCCCGTTGGTGATCGAGATCGCGAAGCCGTAGGCGCCGAGCAGCAGGAACGCCGCCTGGCCCATGTTGATGAGGCCGGTGAGTCCGAAGTGGACGTTCAGGCCGATCGCGGCGAGCGCGAACGCGGCCGTCGTCGGGGCGAGTGCCTCCTGGGTGAGCGAGGACAGCAGGTTGAGGATGTAGTCCATGGCGGCGCTCCTTAGCCGATCCGCTCGGCGCGACCGAAGATGCCCTGCGGCCGGAACAGCAGGATGAGGATGAGGATCACGAGGGCGGTGGCGTACTTGAAGTCACCGGGGAGCACGAGGTTCGTGAGCTCGACGACGATGCCGATGATCATCGAGCCGACGAGCGCGCCGTACGCGGTGCCGAGGCCGCCGAGCGTGACCGAGGCGAACATGAGCAGGAGCAGCTGGAGGCCGGTCTGCCAGTTCACGCCGTTGAGCACGAGGCCGAGCATCACGCCGGAGAGCCCCGCGAGGCCGGCGGCGAGCGTCCACACGAACCGGATCACCCGGTCGACGTCGATGCCGGACGCGCTGGCCAGTGCCGGGTTGTCGGACACCGCCCGGGTCGCCCGGCCGAACCGCGTCTTCGCGAGGAACAACCCGGTGGCGACGAGCACCACGAGCGCGATCGCCATGGCCACGTAGGACTGCACCGTGAGGGTGATGCCGGCGAACGTGACCGTCTCGGGGTTGCCCTGCTGGATGCGGACCGTCGAGGCGCCGAAGAAGTACTGGAACGCGTACTGGGCGGCGATCGAGAGGCCGATCGTCACGATCATGAGCTGCGTCAGGCTGATACGCCTGCGTCGCAACGGCCGCCAGATGCCGGCGTCCTGCAGCCAGCCCGTCGCGGCGCACAGCAGCGTGACGACGATGCCGGTGAGCCAGATGTTCCAGCCGAGCTGGTTCGCGAACAGGTACGCGAGGAGCCCGCCGAGGGTCACCTGCTCACCGTGCGAGAAGCTCGACAGGCCGGTCGTGCCGTAGATGAGCGAGAGTCCCACCGACGCCAGGGCGATGAGGAGCCCGAGCCGGATCCCGGAGACGAACTGCTGCCAGACGCGGGCGGCGCTGACGCTCGAGGTGGCGTCCGACGTCGTCGCTCCCTGCTGGTCGGACAGCTGGAAGATCTGTCCCGAGTTCGCGTTGAGCGACGCGTTCACCGTGCGGTCGGCGTCCTTCGCGTCGGTCAGGTACTGGCCCTTCGGCAGGCTGTCCTGGTCGACGCGCACGGTGTAGCTGCCGGCCTGGTCGACCCGGACCGACCAGCGACCGGTGTCGGTGGTCGTCGCCGTCTGGGCGAAGCCACCGGGGCCCGTGACGTCCACGTCGACGCCCTCGGCCGGCTTCCGCTCCGAGTCGAGGATCGTGCCCTGGATGCACCCGTTGGTCGGGCTCACCGTGCACGGTTGCGACGACGCCGGGGCGCTGCTGCTGCTGGCGGACGGACTGCTCGTCGCCGCGTGCGCCGCGGGCGCCACTGCCCAGTCGATCGCGAAGGTGGCGAGGAAAGCGAGGAAGAGTACTGCGGCGAGGACCAGGCGCTTGCGACCTGGCGCTCCTCGGCGGAACCGGCGCCGCAGCGCTGACCCCGGCGGAGTGATGGAACCCACGGATGAGCCTCTCGTTCGGATAGTCGAGGACCCTATGGATTTTTTGTGTCCCCCGTGTTTCCATCACGTTCCCTGGAGAAATCGTGCCGCAACCGTGATGCTCCACAGGAAGCGCAGGCCCGGATCCCCGGGGATCGGGCCGTCCGGCCGGTACACCGCCGTCATCCGGTGAGCGCGCTCCCCGGGAGGACGGGCGCGCGGCGCAGGAGGGACGTCGCACGCCCCGCGCAGGAATGGCGCGCGACCGGTGCGCGTTAGCATGGTCTATCCGGAACCCGCCGCTGCGTCCCGGTGTTCGCGCAACCACTTCACCTCGCCCACGAAGGGGACCCATGGACCAGCCGGATCCGTTCGGATTCATCGGACTCACGTACGACGACGTCATGCTCCTCCCCGGGCACACCGACGTCATCCCGAGCGAGGCGTCGACGACGTCCCGGCTCACCAAGCGGATCTCGGTCAACGTGCCGCTGCTGTCCGCGGCCATGGACACCGTGACCGAGGCCCGGATGGCGATCGCCATGGCCCGGCAGGGCGGCATCGGCATCCTGCACCGCAACATGTCCATCGACGACCAGGCCGCGTACGTCGACAAGGTGAAGCGCTCCGAGTCGGGGATGATCACGAACCCGGTCACCACCCGTCCCGACGCCACCGTCGCCGAGGTGGACGCCCTCTGCGGTCAGTTCCGCGTCTCCGGCCTGCCGGTGGTCGAGCGCGACGGCACGCTCGTCGGCATCATCACCAACCGTGACATGCGCTTCGTCGCCCCGTTCGAGATGGCGACGACCTTCGTCCGCGACGTCATGACGAAGGCGCCGCTCATCACCGCGATGGAGGGGATCGACCCCGAGGAAGCGGTGGCGATCTTCGCGCAGCACAAGATCGAGAAGCTCCCCCTGGTCGACGCCGACGGCAAGCTCCGCGGCCTCATCACGGTGAAGGACTTCGACAAGAGCGAGAAGTACCCCGACGCCACGAAGGACGACGAGGGCCGCCTGCGCGTCGGTGCCGCCATCGGGTTCTTCGGCGACGCCTGGCAGCGTGCCGAGGCCCTGCTCGACGCCGGCGTGGACGTGCTCGTGGTCGACACGGCGAACGGCGAGAGCGAGGGCGTACTCGACATGGTCCGTCGCCTGAAGGCCGACCCGCGCTTCGACGGCGTGGACGTCATCGGCGGCAACGTCGCGACCCGTCAGGGCGCGCAGGCGCTCATCGACGCCGGCGTGGACGCCGTCAAGGTCGGCGTGGGCCCCGGTTCGATCTGCACCACCCGTGTGGTCGCCGGCGTCGGCGTCCCGCAGGTCACCGCCGTGTACGAGGCATCGCTCGCCGCGCGTGAGGCCGGCGTGCCGGTCATCGCCGACGGCGGCCTGCAGTACTCGGGCGACATCGCCAAGGCCCTGGTGGCCGGTGCCGACACCGTCATGCTCGGCTCGCTCCTCGCGGGCACCGACGAGTCCCCGGGCGACCTGGTGTTCGTCGGCGGCAAGCAGTACAAGGCGTACCGCGGGATGGGCTCCCTCGGCGCACTGCAGACCCGCGGCGAGAAGACCTCGTACTCGAAGGACCGCTACTTCCAGGCCGACGTCCCCTCGGACGAGAAGCTCATCCCCGAGGGCATCGAGGGCCAGGTGCCCTACCGCGGCTCGGTCGCGAACGCCGTGTACCAGCTCGTCGGCGGCCTGCGGCAGTCGATGTTCTACGTCGGTGGCCGCACGGTGCCGGAGCTCAAGGCGCGCGGCAAGTTCGTCCGCATCACGGCGGCCGGGCTCAAGGAGTCGCACCCGCACGACATCAAGATGGTCGTCGAGGCGCCGAACTACCGCGGCTGACCCGCTCGACACGACACGCCCCGCTCCGGACGAACCGGAGCGGGGCGTTTGTGTGTCTGCTCAGATTCATCACGGGTCTGTAACGAAACCCCCAGGGGTGGACGATCGACACACGGGCGAAACACATCCGATCTAGCTTTCTCGACATCCCACGTGGAGGACGCCGCGCTCGACCCGATGCGGCTCGGCCTCCGCGCAGAGAAAGGGCTCCACGGATGATCAGAACCACCCGTGCCACCACGGCACTGGCAGTGGCGGGAGCGGCGGCGCTCCTGCTCGCCGCGTGTTCCACCACAGGTAGTGCTTCACCGTCTTCCTCGGCGTCGAGCGGCGCGAAGAAGGACCCGGCTGCCAGTTGCAAGGCCCCCGACACCCCCGGCACCGAGGCGCTGAAGATCGGCACGATCCTGCCGCTCACCGGTTCGCTCGCGTACCTCAACCCGCCCGCCGAGTCCGGTGTCGGCCTCGCGGTGCAGGACATCAACGCGGCCGGCGGCGTGCTCGACAAGGACGTCACGATCGACCCGGCCACCGACTCGGGCGACAGCAACGACATGACCGTGTCCAGCTCGGCGGCGACGAAGCTCGTCAACGCCAAGGTGCCGGTCGCGATCGGCGCGGAGTCCTCGAGCGTCACGCTCAACGTCATCGACCAGCTGACGAGCAACTGCATCGTGGAGATCTCCCCCGCCAACACGGCGGCCGACCTCTCGGGCTACTCGTCGTACTACTACCGGACCGCTCCGCCGGACTCGGTGCAGGGCTCGGCGCTCGGCCAGCTCGTCACGGGTGACGGCAACGCCAAGGTCGCCTTCCTGGTCTTCAACGACACCTACGGCACGGGCCTCCGCAACACCGTGCAGAAGGCGGTCGAGGACTCCGGCGGCTCGGTCGTCTACGGCGGCAAGGGCAAGGGTCAGGAGTTCCCGCCCGGACAGACCACGTTCTCGTCCGAGGTGACGGCCGCGCTGGCCACGAAGCCCGACGCGATCGTCGTCCTGGCCTTCGACGAGACGAAGTCGATCATCCCCGAGCTCGTCTCGCAGGGGAACAAGGCGAAGATCTACATGTCGGACGGCAACACGGCCGACTACTCGAAGGACTTCGACAAGGGCACGCTGACCGGCGCGCAGGGCACCATCCCCGGTGCCTCGCCGAAGGACGAGTTCAAGCAGCAGCTCGCCGACTTCTACAAGAAGTCGTCCGGCAAGGACCTCGCCGACTACTCGTACGCGGCCGAGTCCTACGACGCCACCGTCCTCGCCGCGCTGGCCGCGGTGAAGGGCAAGGGCACGGACTCGGGCACCATCCAGGCCAACATGGCGAAGGTGTCCGGGGCCGACGGCGGCACCGAGTGCTCGACGTTCAAGGACTGCGTCGCCCTGCTCGACAAGGGTGAGGACATCCACTACACGGGTCCGTCGGGCATCGGTCCGTTCGACGACAACAACGACCCGTCGAGCGCCTACATCGGCATCTACAAGTTCGACGGCGACAACAAGCCCGTCTACCAGAGCGCCATCCAGGGCTCGATCAAGAAGTAGACACCGGGCACCACCTCACGAGAGCGACAGTTCTCCGCGGATCCCCCGTGGAGAACTGTCGCTTTCGCGTTGGTACGGCGCAGGGCTGCGAGGGCGGGCGGGCGCGGGCGGGCGGGCGGGCGCGGGGCGCGCGGGAGGGCGGGAGGGCGGGCGCGGGCGCGGCGGGCGGCCTGGAGGCGCGGGTCGGGCCCGTCAGACCGGCTCGGCCGCCGTGGGTGCGAGCGCCCGGCGCCGGGATGCCCGAGCCGCCGCGAAGGAGTCGACGGTCAGGATGACCAGCGCGAGCCACACGATGCCGAAGCCGAACCACCGTGCTCCCGACATCGGCTCGTGCTGCACGACCACACCGACGAGCAGCTGCATGATCGGCGCGAGGTACTGCGTCAGCCCAAGCGTGGACAGGCTCACCCGCCGCGCCGACGACGCGAACAGCAGCAGCGGCACCGCCGTCGCCGGCCCGGTCAGCAGCGTGACGAGGACGTGCACCCCGCCCTCGCTCGTGAACGTCAGCCCGCCACCGAGGCCGGTCGTGCCGAGCACGACCAGCGCCACGACGGCGATCGGCAGCAGCCACACGGTCTCGATCGTCAGGCCGCTGAGGGCGTCCACGGTGCCGCCGACCCGCTTCTTCACGAGGCCGTACAGACCGAACGAGAACGCCAGCGCGAGGGAGATCCACGGCATCCGGCCGTAGCCGACCGCGATCACGACGACCGCCACGACGCTGATGCCGACCGCCACCCACTGCGCGGGCCGCAGCCGTTCGCGCAGGACCAGCACGCCGAGCGCGATCGTGACGAGCGGGTTGATGAAGTACCCGAGCGCCGCCTCGACCGTGTGACCGGTGGTCGTCGCCGCGACGTACACGGTCCAGTTCACCAGGATGAGCACCGCGGCCAGCCCCATCACGAGCATCACCCGCCGCTGCGCCATGAGGGTGCGGGTCCGGAGCCACGAGCGGGTCACGGCGATGGCGATCGCGCAGAACACCAGCCCGAAGACGATGCGCCACGCGACGATCTCGAACGCGCCGGCGGGGGCCATCGCCGCGAAGAGCAGCGGCATGAGGCCCCAGAGCCCGTACGCGACGATGCCCTGGACGACACCGACGGATGCCTCGCTGCGGGGCGGACGCGTCGGACTCGGTTCACTCACGGAACCATCCTAGGAAGCCGGACCGACGCTGCGGGGGCGCACCGTGCCTCCCGGCCGCCGGAACGCGACCACGAGCCGGACGCGAGAACGCCCCACCGGCCAGAGCCAGCGGGGCGTTCTCGGTGAGTACGGGACTCAGTGCTCGATGACCGCGAGGACGTCGCGGGCCGAGAGGACGAGGAGGTCCTCGCCCGAGTACTTGACCTCGGTGCCGCCGTACTTCGAGTAGATGACCTTGTCACCCACGGCGACGTCCAGCGGGACGCGGTTGCCGTTGTCGTCGATACGACCCGGACCCACTGCGACGACCTCGCCCTCCTGGGGCTTCTCCTTCGCGGTGTCCGGGATGACCAGACCGGAAGCGGTGGTCTGCTCCGCCTCGACCTGGCGGATGACGATGCGATCCTCGAGCGGCTTGATGCTGACGGCCACGGTGACCTCTTCTTTCTCGGTGGAGACTCGGTACTGATGAAAACCGGGTTGGCACTACGCACAGGAGAGTGCCAACGCCAACTCTAGGAGGTCGTTGGCACTCGGTCAATCCGAGTGCCAACCCAGGTCGAGCCTCTCGGCGACCTGGGAGGATCGACGCGTGGAAGCCGCCGACCTCGCCCAGTTGCTCACCCCCGCGGGGATGGCCTTGCTCGACCGTACCCCGGCCGTCTCGGACGGCGGTGAGATCGTGCGGGTCGTCGCTCGGCTGCGGGCCGAGGGGCACGACCCCGGGCTCGTCGCGGCGGTCCTGACGCAGGCGAAGCTGCGGCAGAAGGCGCGGGGGAAGTTCGGCGAGTTCGCGGCCCGCATGCTCTTCACCGAGGCCGGCCTCGAGCAGGCGACCCGGCTGCAGGTCGCCGCGCAGCACGCCGGACGGTTCGCCGCCGCGGGACTGACCCGGGTCGCCGACCTCGGGTGCGGGATCGGCGGGGACGCGCTGGCGATGGCGGCGCTCGACCTCGACGTGACCGCCGTCGACCGCGACGAGGTGACCGCGGCCGTCGCCACGCACAACCTCTCGCCCTGGCCGAACGCCCGGGTCGAACTCGGCGACGCGGCGTCGTTCGACCTGTCCACCGTCGACGGCGTCTGGATGGACCCGGCACGACGGACCTCCGGCCACTCCGACACCCGACGGCTCGCCGACCCGGACGACTGGTCGCCCTCGCTCGACACGGTGTTCGCAGCCGCGACGACGACCCCCACCGGCGTGAAGCTCGGCCCGGGCGTCGACCGCGACCTCATCCCGGACACCGCCGAGGCGCAGTGGACGTCCGTCGACCGCGAGGTCGTCGAGCTCGCCCTCTGGTTCGGCCCCCTCGCCCGACCGGGCGTCCGCCGTGCCGCGACCGTGATCGGGTCGCACGGCATCGCCGAACTCGTCGGGGCCGCCGATGCCGAGGACGTCGAGGTCGGCCCGCTCGGCGCCTACCTCTACGAGCCGGACGGCGCCGTCATCCGGGCGCGGCTCATCGGGGACCTCGCGCGCTCCCTCGACGGCCGCATGCTCTCCGACGGCATCGCGTACGTCAGTTCCGACCGAGCCGTCGTCACCCCGTTCGCGCAGGGGTTCCGGGTGCTCGACACGATGCCGCTCGACGTGAAGAAGCTCGCGGCACGCCTGGCGTCCGACGACATCGGCACGGTGGAGATCAAGAAGCGCGGCGTCGACGTCGACCCGGCGCAGTTCCGCAAGCGGCTGCGGCTCCGCGGCAGCGGTCGCGTCACGCTCGTGCTCACCCGCCTGGAGGGACGGCACACCGCGATCCTGTGCGAGCGGCTCGCCGACGTGGCCGGGTAGGGCGCGGGGCGCCGACGTGGCCGGGTCGGGCGCGGGGCGCCGACGTGGCCGGGTCGGGCGCGGGGCGCGCCGCATCCGCACAACGCAAGTGGCCTCGAACCGCGGGATTCCGCGGTTCGAGGCCACTTCGGTTGTGCGAACGGTCCGGCCGGCCGGCCGGCGGGCCGCGTCAGAGGATGAAGGCGCCGGAGTCGTAGCCGTTGTAGTCGTAGTCCGACGAGTACGACCCGGAGATCGCCCCGAGGACCACGAAGAGCCCGACGATGAGGATGAACAGGCCCGTCAGGACCCATCCGCCGATGACACCGGCGAGCGCGAGTCCGCGGCCGCCCTCACCGGACTGCTTGATCTTGCCGAGGGCGATGTGCCCCATGATCGCGCCGGCGGGGCTCGCCAGGATCACGAGCGGCCAGATGATGATGCCGCCGAACGCGAAGACGATCGAGAGGATCGCGAGCGTGTTCGTCTTCGGGCGCTGGGCGTACGGCTGGTAGCCGGTGGCGGCGTAGGGGTTCTGCGGGCCGGCCGCGTACGGGTTCTGCTGCCCCGACGCCGCGTACGGGTTCTGCGGGGCGCCGTACCCGGGCTGGCCGTACTGGCCGCCCTGCTGCCCGTACTGCTGGCCGGGGGCCGCGTACGGGTTCTGCTGGGCGCCGGAGCCCGGCTGCCCGTTCGGCTGGCCGTACTGCCCGTTCGGCTGGCTGTACTGCCCGTTCGGCTGGCCGTACTGGCTGCCCTGGCCAGGTGCGGCGTACGGGTTCTGCGGCGCCGCGTACCCGCCTGAGACGCCCTGCGCCGCCGATCCCTGACCGGACTGCGCCCACGGGTCGTTCGGCGCCGGGGCGGGTGCGGATGCCGGGGCTTCCGGGGCGGAGGCGCCGTACTGCTGGGGCTGTCCGGACGGCTGCGCGCCCTGCTCCGGCTGGTTCGTCGACGCGCCGCCCTCCGGCGTCGTCTCGCCCGGCTTCGGCCACTGGTTCTGATCGGACACCGTCCACCCCTCTCGGCACCTCGGTCGTCGGTGCCCTGTGAATCCTCCCACAGACGACCCACCGCTGCGCCGGACGTCGGCGCGGACGCCGGGGCCCGGCCGCGGGTCAGACCTGGACGGTCGTCACCGGCAGCGTCGAGTCCGCCGCGATGCCGAGGTCGCTCGGCGCGTGTCCCTCGGCGACGAGTCGGGCGCCGACCGCAGCGATCATCGCGCCGTTGTCGGTGCACAGGTCGAGCGGCGGGATCCGGAGCTCGACCCCGGCCGCCGCACAGCGTTCCTCGGCCACCGTCCGGAGCCGCGCGTTCGCCACGACGCCGCCGCCGAGCAGGAGCCGGTTCACCCCGGTGTCCCGGCAGGCGTTGAGCGCCTTCGTGACGAGCACGTCGACCACGGCCTCGCGGAAGCTCGCGGCGACGTCCGCCACGGGGACCTCGCGCGCCTCGTCGCGGCAGCGTTCCACCCAGCGTGCAACGGAGGTCTTCAGCCCGGAGAACGAGAAGTCGTATCGGTGCGCGGCCATGTCCTTCGGCAGCGTCAGGCCGCGGGGGAACCGGATCGCCGTCGGGTCGCCGTCGGCCGCCGCCCGGTCGATCTGCGGCCCGCCGGGGTACGGCAGACCGAGCAATCGCGCGACCTTGTCGAACGCCTCGCCCGCGGCGTCGTCGATGGTCTCACCGAGGAGTTCGACGTCGCCGACCAGGTCGCGCACCAGCAGCAGCGACGTGTGCCCGCCGGACACCAGCAGCGCCACCGTCGGCAGGTCGATCTCGCTGCCGTCCACCCGCAGGACGTCCGCCCCGACGTGCCCGACGAGGTGGTTCACGCCGTACAGGGGCTTGCCCGTCGCGACGGCGAGCGCCTTCGCGGCACCCACGCCCACCATGAGCGCACCTGCCAGCCCGGGGCCCGCCGTCACCGCGACGGCGTCGAGCTCGTCGAGCGTCACGCCCGCCTGCTCGAGCGCGGCCTCGAGCGTCGGTGTCATCGCTTCGAGGTGGGCGCGCGCGGCGACCTCGGGCACGACGCCGCCGTACCGCGCGTGCTCCTCCATGCTCGACGCGATGACGTTCGCCAGCAGGGTGTTGCCCCGCACGATGCCGATGCCGGTCTCGTCGCAGCTCGTCTCGATGCCGAGCACCAGTGGTTCAGCCACCGAGGGTCTCCTGTCCGATCGGTCCCGGGCCGTCCGTGGCCCGCTGCGGCAGCTCCGCCCGCATCACCCACGCGTCGACGCCGTCCGGCTGGTAGTAGCGGGGGCGGACCGCGATCCGCTCGAAGCCGAACGCGGTGTACATCGCCTGCGCGACGGGGTTGTCGGCGCGGACCTCGAGGAAGACCTCGTGCACGCCACGGCGCCGGGCCTCGTCGAGGAGCTCGGTGAAGAGCACCCGTCCGATGCCCTTCCCGCGCTGGTCGGCCGCGACCGCGATGGTCTGCACGTCCGCCACCGGGTTGCCGGCGAGCGACGAGAGGCCGGCGTACCCGACGATGGACGGAGCCCCACCCTCGGTGGTCTCCACGACGACGTAGTACCCGTGCGGCGAGTACAGCTCGCCGGACATCTGCGACGCCGACCACGCGTCCGTCGGGAACGACGCGTGCTCGAGCCACATGACGTCGTCGAGGTCCTGCGGGTGGGCGCGCCGCAGGCGCAGCCCGTCGGGCAGGGTCACTGCTTGACCCGCTTCGGCGCGCCCGGCACGGTCACGTCGGGGTCGCGCAGGTAGAGCGGGGTGTCGTCGGCGAAGGGCGCGCCGGAGGCGAGCCGGTCCGCGGCGATCGCCCCGAGCCTCCAGGCAGGGATGGACGCGACGGTCACGCGGTCCCAGCCCACCGCTTCGGGCCTGGAGGCGCGGATCGCCTCGTCGAGGTCGGCCGGCTTCGCGAGTCCGGGACCCGCGACCCGCGTGCCGGTCGCGTCGTAGGCGGTCCAGTAGACCTCGCGCCGGCGGGCGTCCGTCAGGACGACGAACGGGCCGGCCAGGCCGGCCGCGCGCTGGTCGGCGGCGACCGCGTCGTGGCTGACGAGGGGCAGGAACGGGACGCCGCGTGCCGCGGCGAAGGTGCGGGCGGCGGCGATGCCGACGCGGAGGCCGGTGAACGGGCCGGGGCCCATGCCGGCCACGACGCCGGTGACCTCGGCGGGGGTGGTGCCGGACTCGGCGAAGACCTCGGCGAGGAACGGGCCGATCACCTCGGCGTGCCGGCGGCTGTCCTCGGTGTCGCGGGTCGCGAGCGCCTGGCCGGTCGTCGGGTCGACGACGGCGACGGAGGTCCCGGCGGAGGTGTCGATCGCGAGCAGCACCCGTCCATCGTAGGCGGCGTTCACCCGTCGGGCGGGCTCGTCACGAGAGGACAACGATCATGTGAAATGTTTTCGTCCGGAGGTGTTGTCATCGCTACGTTTCCCGGAGGTCCACGCGACGAAGGGCAACAACGTGCGGCACGAGCAGTTCACGCAGAGCAGGACGGTTCGACGGTGGGACACCGTGCTGCGAATCGCCATCTGGCCGACATGGGGGGTCGGGTGCGTCGTCGGCGTGATCTGGTGTTGGCTCCTCGCCGCGACCACCGCCATCGGCCCCGTCACGCCAGATGACACCGCGTGTGCCAGGGCTCTCGTCGACACCGCCGCGACGGTCAGTGTCGTCGGAGCCAGCACGGCCATCGCCCTCGCGACCGCGCTCCTCGTCGTCCGCCGCGGAAGACGACCGATCGGGGCCATGCTGGCGATCCTGGTGGCCGTTGCCTCTCCATGGCTTCCCCTCCAGATCGCCCTGAACACGACGATCGCAGGCGAGTAGGCGCCTCGGCGCAGACCTGCCCGCGCGGCGGATCACCGGATCCGAACCGCAGGGTCGGTGATCGTGCCGCTCGCCGGACACGGGACGGGGCCGGGCCGCAGTGCGACCCGGCCCCGTCCGACCTGCTCAGCGCGCGAGGATCGCCGGGCTGGTCCCGCTGGCGAGACCGACGCCGAACGACGTCGCAGCGTTCGTGTTCGTCACGGTCCACAGGTCACTCGAGTTCGTCTGCACCGCGATGACGTAGCCGCTGCCCACCGGCGCGATCGACGGGCTCGTGTCCGAGGCCATCCCGATCGAGAAGTGCGTCGCCGCGTTGCCGTTCGTGACGCTCCACAGGTCGCCGTTGTTCGCCTGGGCCGCGACGACGTACCCGCTCGACGTGGCGAGGATCGCCGGGCTGGTGCCGGCCTGCATCCCGATGTGGAAGGCCGTGGCCGCCTTGGTGTTCGTGATCGTCCACAGCGCGTTGGTGTTCGTCTGCACCGCGACGGTGTAGCCACCCGAGGTCGCCGCGATCGACGGGCTCGTCCCGGCGGCCATCCCCACGTCGAAGGCGGTCGCGGCCTTCGTGTTCGTGATCGTCCACAGCTTGCCGCCGTTGGTCTGGACCGCCACGGTGTAGCCACCCGAGGTCGCCACGATCGACGGGCTCGTCCCGGCGGCCATCCCGACGTCGAACGCCGTTGCGGCCTTCGTGTTCGTGATCGTCCACAGCTTGCCGCCGTTGGTCTGGGCGGCGATCACGTACCCGCCGCCGGAGGTCGGGATGACGGACGGGCTCGTCCCGGCGGCCATGCCGACCGGGAAGTGTGTCGCCGCGCCGTCCGAGGTGATGGACCAGAGGTCACCACCGGTCGCCTGGAACGCGATGACGTACGAGTTGCTCGACAGGCTCGCGATCGCCGGGCTCGTGCCCGCTGCCACACCGACGGGGAACGACGTCGCCGCCTTGCCGGCGGTGATGCTCCACAGCCCCGTCTGCTTCACGTGGGCCGCGGTGACGTACGAACCGGTCGGCGTCGGTGCGTTCGGGATGCCCGGGCCGGACGTCACCCCGGGCTGTGAGGTGTTGTGGGTCCCCGCCGGTGCGGACCCGCGCGGGGTCCACTGGCCGGGGTCGGCGATGAAGGCGGGTGCGACGGACTGCAGTGCGCTCGTGTAGGCACCGTCGTTGTACGTCGTCCACGGGGTGAAGGACTCACCGGCCGCGACGTACTTGGCGAACGCGGCCTCGGCGTTGTTCCACGGGTCCAGCATCTGGAAGTCCTGGCCGTACTGCGGGACGGAGTCGCCGCAGGTGATCTGCCAGAGTCCCCATCCGGCCCGGTCGCTCCCGCTCCCGCAGTACCCGACCCCCTGCTGGATCGCGCCCGGGTTGCCCCCGCTCTCCTCGATGGCGATGGCGGCTGCGATGCGTGCGCTGGCGGCCGTCCCGCCGGCGTCGACCCAGAACCCCTCGATGGCGGCGTACGAGAGTGCCCCGCTGCCGCCCGACGCCGCCGAAGCGGGCGTCGTGGTGGTCAGCGCAGCCCCTGCGATGACCAGTGTCCCCACGGCCAGGCCGCCGAGCAACTTGATGAACGTCGTTCCCCTGCGCCGACGAACCGGCGCTTCCCCTGTCGTCATGCGGCCAGCCTGGTCTCCGGTGGACGCCGCAGACCCGGCACGGGCTGGGAGGTCGACGCCGAAGATGAGAGTCGGGAGAGTTTCACCCCGTCGCCTTCGGCTCGCGTCCACCCGTCGTCCGGCTGCCGTCGAGGGGCTGCCTGATCGACGGCTCGGCGCCGGGCAGTTGTCAGAGGCGCGGGTCCACCGGCTCCGACTCCATCGCCAGCACGCCGAACACCGGCTGGTGCACGCGCCACAGCGGCTCACCGGCCACGAAGCGCTCGAGCGACTCCAGCCCGAGCGCGTACTCGCGCAGCGCCATCGACCGCTTGTGCCCGAGGTCGCGGTCCCGCAGTCGCGCGAGGTTGCCCGGCTCGGTGTACTCCGGCCCGTAGATGATCCGGAGGTACTCGCGCCCGCGCACCTTCACGCCCGGTTGCACGAGCCCCTTCGGCCCGCGCGTCAGGTTCTCCTCGGGCTTCACGACCGCGCCTTCACCGCCGACGCCCGTGATGTCCTGCCACCAGTCGGTCCCCGTCGCCCGGCTCGACTCGTCGTGGACGTCGACGAGCACCGACCGAGTGGCCCGGACGACGTCCGGGGCGGTCGCCGCGAGCCGGTCCGCCACCTCGAGGTGCCACCCGTGCGCCCGATCGGCGAACGTGCGGCCCTCGGCGGCGAGCACCTGGAACGGCGCGAACCGCACGTCGTCGATGCCGGGCGCAGGGGTCGCGTACCGCCGGTAGGAGGTGACGTAGGCCTCCGCATCCGCCGCCCGCTGCCGGGTGCGGTCCAGCAGCGCGGCGACGTCGACCCCGGCGTCGCGTGCCGACTCCAGCGCAGTGAGCGCGCTCGGGAACGCCCCGGCCGCGGCAGCGCCGACCTCGGCGTACCAGTCACGGATCATCCCCTCGGCCTTCACCGCCCACGGGAGCACCTCACCGTCGAGCAGGACCCAGTCGCTCTCGAGCTCGGTCCAGAGCCCGGCCCGTTCGAACGCCGCCGACAGTCGTTCGGTGAACAGGGCGGTGGTGGTCTCGTCGAAGAACGACCGTCCGGTGCGGGTGTACACGACGCCGCGCCAGTCGGCGGGGGCCTCGAAGCGGGCCGGGTCCCTCGCGAGCAGCACCGTTGCCCGGGACCCCATGTGCTTCTCCTCCATCCGGACCTGCGCCACGCCCTGTCCGCGGTAGTACGCGAACGCTTCCTCCGGGTGTTCCAGGTGGTCGGGCAGCGCCGACGTCGCCACCGGGCTCATCGTGGGTGGGAGGTACGGCAGCCAGCGCGGGTCGATGGCGAAGCGGCTCATCACCTCGAGCGCGCCGGCCGCGTTCTCGGCGCGGATCCCGACCCGGCCGTGGTGCCGGGTCTCGATGATCTGCTTGCCGGTCACGTCCTCGATGGGGAGCACCCCGGGGACGCGACGTGGTGACGGACCGGCACCGCGCCTCCCGTCCGCCTGCTGGGTGGGCCTGGAGGCGCGCCCCGCCTCCGACACGTCGCCGTCCGTCGACGGCGTGGCCGGGCCGCGCAGCGGCTCGAGCGGCTTGGCCGGCTCGTAGTGCACGCGCTCGGCGTCCACCTGCACGACCTCGCGCTCCGGGTACCGGAGCGCGGACAGCTTCCCGCCGAAGACGCATCCCGTGTCCAGGCACATCGTGCCGTTGATCCACTCGGCGTCGACGGTCGGCGTGTGCCCGTAGAGGACCGTCGCCGAACCCCGGTAGGAGTCCGCCCACGGCAAGCGGACCGGCAGGCCGTACTCGTCGCTCTCACCGGTCGTGTCGCCGTACAGCGCGAACGACCGCACCCGGCCGGATGCCCGGCCCTGGTACTGCTCCTTCATGCCGGCGTGCGCGACGACGAGGGCACCGCCGTCGAGCACCAGGTGGCCGACGAGCGAGCGGCAGAACTCCCGGACCTCGGTACGGAACTCCTCGGGCTCGGACGCCAGCTGGGCGAGGGTCTCGGCGAGCCCGTGCGAGGTCTGCACCTTCCGACCGTCCAGGGCCCGGACGAGCTTGTCCTCGTGGTTGCCGGGGACGGCGAGCGCGTGCCCGTTCCGCACCATCCCCATCACGAGCCGGAGGACGCCCGGGGTGTCCGGACCGCGGTCGACCAGGTCGCCGAGGAACAGCGCCCGACGACCGTCCGGGTGCACGGCGTCGACCGGGCGGCCGAGCTCGTCGCGGACCAGGGTCCAGCCGAGCCGGCCGAGCAGCGACTCGAGCTCCGATCGGCAGCCGTGCACGTCGCCGACGACGTCGAACGGGCCGTGCTCGTCCTTCCGGTCGTTGAGCAGTGGCTGCCGGACGATCGTCGCGGCGGCGACCTCGTCCTCGCCGTGGAGGACGTGGACGCGACGGAAACCCTCCTTGCCGAGGTGCTTCAGCCCACGCCGGAGCTGGCCCTGCTGACGGCGCACCACTGCCGGCCCGAAGTCACGGCCGGACCGGGTCGCGTTGCGGGCGACGCACACCGACTCCGGGACGTCGAGCACGATCGCGACCGGCAGGACGTCGTGGTCGCGGGCGAGCTTGACGAAGTCGCGACGTGCCTCGGGCTGGACGTTCGTCGCGTCCACCACGGTGAGGAGCCCGGCGCGCAACCGCTGCGCCGCCACGTGCTTCAGCGCGTCGAAGGCCGCCGGGGTCGCCGCCTGGTCGTTCTCGTCGTTCGAGACGAGCCCGCGGAACACGTCGCTCGACAGGGTCTCGTACGGACCGAAGTTCTGCGCGGCGAAGGTCGACTTCCCGGAGCCGCTCGTGCCGACGAGGAGCACGAGGGACATCTCCGGGATCGTCAGGGCGGTGCTGCTGGTGCGGTCGTTCATGCGGCGGCCTCCGAGCCGCGCAGGCGGCGGAACAGTGCGAGCTGGGTGGGCGGACCGACCTCGGGGTCGTCGTCGCCGATCGGACGGAACTCGGTCGTGTAGCCGTGCCGGTCGCCGACCGCGGTGGCCCACGCCCGGAACTCGTCCCGGGTCCACTCGAACCGGTGGTCCGGGTGCCGGAACCGGCCGGCCGCGAGCCGTTCGAAGCGGACGTTGTGCTCTGCGTTCGGCGTGGTCACCACGACGGCTGCGGGGCGTGCGGCGGCGAAGACCGAGGTCTCGAGGGCCGGCAGTCGCTCGGGGTCCACGTGCTCGACGACCTCCATGAGGACGATGGCGTCCAGCCCGGCGATGCGGTCGTCGGAGTACGTCACCGAGGACTGCAGCAGCCGGACCCGTGCCCGCTGGTCGTCGCTGGCCTCGTCGAGGTGCAGGCGGCGTTCGGCGCGCTCCAGCTCGCGCGGAGCGACGTCGGTGCCGATGACCGTCGTGAACGTGCGGTCCGCCATCAGGTGCCGGAGGAGCGCACCTTCGCCGCACCCGACGTCCGCGACGGTGCGGGCGCTGGTGTCCGCGAGCGCGGTGAGGACGGCTTCGGCGCGGCGGCGGTACAGCGGTGTCTCGGCAGGACCGGTCTCCGTGGGGCTCGCGTTCGTGGGGCTCGCGGTCGTGCTGTTCGCGGTCGCGCTGTTCGCGGTCGTGCTGTTCGCGGTCGCGTCGCTCGTCTCGTCGAGCCCGAGCAGACGACTCGTCGCGTCCTCCACAAGGGAGCGCTGGTGCGCCAGCGACCGCGTGGTGATGAGGTCCCGGAGCGGGTGCTCGGCCAACCATCCCTCACCCCGGCGGAGCAACTTGCCGATCTCGTCGTCACCGACCCAGTAGTGCTTCGCGTCGTCGAGCACCGGCAGCAGCACGGTGAGCTGCCGGAGCGCGTCGGACAGCCGGACGCTCCCCCGGAGCCGCAGCCCCACGGTCGTGGCGTCACCCCACTCCGGACGGGTGTCGTCGAGCGGACGCCGAGTCTCCTCGACCGCCCACCCGAGCGGCGCGAACAGCCGGGTGGCCAGACCGACCCCGTGCTCGTCCGGCTCGCTCGGCACGCTCGTCAGTGCGACGTCGAGATCGATCGGCGCCGCGGCTCGCTCCGGCCGGGACTCGCTCTTGCCGGCCATCGCGCTGCGGAACACCTGGCCGATCGCGAGCGCGAGCATCGACGTCGACACGTACGGCCGGTCGTTGACGTACCGGGACAGCGCCTGCGCGTCCGCTCCGTAGCGCTTGCTCCGGGCGAGGGCGACCGCGTCGATCTCCAGCAGGAGTGCAGCGGTGCAGACCTCGTCGGTGTCGGCGGGGTAGAAGACGTGCGCGGTCCCGACGCTGAGGTCGAACGACTGCGCGCGGCCGGGGTGCTTGTGCAGCAGGTGCGAAAGGTCGGGAGCGGCCTCGCCCCGGGTCGAGAGCGTCACGAGCACGTGGGCCTCCGTCGGTCGTCCTCCGGCGCGGTCCACCGGCCGGCGGTCGGCCGGAGGACGATCCTACTGGTCCGGTCGTCAGAGGACGGCGTCGGCCCAGCGGGGACCCGTGCCAGTGACGACCACGCGGCGGGGCTCGTCGGGGACGTCGTCCGGGTCGAGGTCGTCGTCCGAGGTCGCGTCGGCGCCGGTGGCGCGGATGATCTCGACGTCGAGGACGCTGTCGGCGATCCCGTCGACGAAGCCGCGGCCCCACTCCACGACGACGATCGAGGCGTCCCAGTCGAGGTCGAGGTCGTCGAGCTCCACCGGGTCGGACAGGCGGTAGGCGTCGACGTGCACGAGGTCCGGGCCGGCGGTCGTCGGGTGGGTGCGAGCGAGGACGAAGGTCGGGCTCGACACCTGGCCCCGCGCACCGAGCGCCGCGCCGAGCCCGCGGGTCATCGTGGTCTTGCCCGCACCGAGCGGGCCGGTGAGGACGACGAGGTCCCCCGCGCGCAGGACCGCGGCCAGCCGGGCCCCGAGCGCGCCCATCGCGTCGGTCGTCGCCACGGTGGTGTCGAGCAGGACGCGGGACTGCTCGGTCACTGCTCGCCCCGGAGGTACTCGGCGACGTGCCCTTCGACGCGGTGGCCCTCGTACACGCGGGGCACCCGGGCGCCGATCCGGCAGACGATCTCCTCGCCGATGGTGCCGAGCGCCTGCCCCCACTCGAGGACGGTCATCTCGTCGTGCTCCCCGGTGCCGAAGAGCACCACGGTGTCGCCGACCTGCACGTCGTCGTCGCCGACGTCGACCAGGAACTGGTCCATGGCGACGCGACCGGCGATCGGGTAGCGCGTGCCGCCGATGGCGACCTCGATGCGCCCCTGCGCCAGGCGCGGAACGCCGTCCGCGTAGCCGACGGGCACGAGGGCGAGCGTCGTCTCGGCGAGGGTCCGGTACGTGTAGTCGTACGAGACACCGGTGTCGACGGGGACCCGCTTCGTCTTCGCGACCGAGGCCGTCAGCGTCATCACGGGTTCGAGCCCGAGGTCCGACGCCGAGACGCCGTCCGCTCCGGGGATGCCGAACAGGTTCGCCCCCATCCGGACCATGTCCTTGCGGAACTCCTTGCGCTCGAGCCCGGCGAGCGACGCGGCGACGTGCTCCATCGGCACGTCGAGCCCGAGGTCCTCGGCCTGCTCGACCGCGGCGTCGAACAGGGCGACCGCCGAGGCGTCGTCCTCGTCGGAGGACTCGGCGAGGTGCGTGTACGCGGCGACGACCTCGATGCGCCCGGCGCGCTGCGCGTCCACCGCGAGTGAGACGAGCGCCGGCCAGGCCTCGAGCGTCGCACCGTCGCGGTGCAACCCGGAGTCGACGCCGAGGTGCACCCGCGCCGGACGCTGGTCGACGGCGTCGATGACCCGCCGCAGCTCGTCGACGTTCGAGACCCCGAGGTCGACCGCGGAGTCGATCGCGTCGCGGAAGTCGAGCGCCGGGTCGTGCTGCCACGTGAAGAGGTGCACGTCCTCGCCGACGCCGATCGACCGGAGGCGCAGGGCCGCGGGGACCGTCAGGACACCGATCCAGCGGATGCCGGCGTCGACCGCGGCGAGCGCGATCGGTTCGAGGCCGTGCCCGTAGGCGTCGGCCTTCATGATCGCCATCACCTCGACGGGGTCCATCCACTCGCGGACCAGGTCGAGGTTGGCGCGGTAGGCGTCGAGGTCGATCTCGGCCCGGCGCAGCGGCGCGTTCACGTCGTCCTCCGTTCCACGCTGCGGCCGACCCGGGCGACCACCTCGTAGTTGATCGTGCCGACGGCGGCGGCCCAGTCCTCCACCACAGGGTCGCCGTTCGCCGGGTCGCCCCAGAGCACGGCCTCGTCACCGACCTGCACGTCGGCGTCGCCGATGTCGACGTGCATCGCGTTCATCGCCACGCGTCCGACGACCGGGAAGGTGCGGTCCCCGATCCGGACGACCACGCGGTTGCCGAAGTCGCGGTCGAAGCCGTCCGCGTAGCCGAGCCCGATCACCGCGAGCCGGGTGTCCGTCTCGGCGCGCCAGGTGTAGCCGTAGCTGACGCCCTCGCCCGCGCGTACCGGCACGGTCCGGAGCACCGCGGCTGTGACGCGCATCGCGGGACGGAGCCCGAGGTCGGCCGAGGTGCGGTCCGGGAACGGGCTGAGCCCGTACAGCGCGAGCCCGACCCGGGCCAGGTCGTGGCGGGTCTCGGGGACGGCGATGCTCGCGGCGCTGGCGGCGAGGTGCACCACGTCCGGCACGATCCCGTTCGCGGCGAGGCCGTCGAGCGCCCGCTGCAGGGCGGCGTCCTGGTCGAGGTCGTCGGCGCGCGACGCGTTCGACAGGTGCGACATCAGCCCCTCGACGCGGGTGCGGGCGCCGCTCCGGGCGAGACGGCCCGCGGTGGCGAACAGCTCCGCCCACTCGGACTCGACCGCACCGTTGCGGCTGAGCCCCGTGTCGACGCAGATGTGCACGGCGGGGACCTCGGAGTCGGCGGCGGCGGCGAGTTGCGACACGCTTGACACCGCCGGGGTGACGCCGTACCGGGCCGCGCGCCGGAAGTCCTCGTCGGGAGCGTGCAGCCACGCGAGGATGCGGACCCCCTCGTCGATGCCCGCCTGCCGGAGCGCGACCGCCTCGTCGATGTCCGCGACGCCGAGCCACTCGGCGCCGGCGTCCACGAACGCCTGCGCGGCCTCGGCTGCGCCGTGGCCGTACCCGTTGGCCTTGACGACCGCGATGACGCCGGACGGGGCCACCTGTTCGGCGACCCGACCGTAGTTGGCGATCAGGGCCTCCCGGTCGACCGTGATGCCGGTGAACGCACTCATGACGCGACCCCCTCGGCGATCAGCGACAGAACCGTCGTCCGTCGGTCGACCGTGATGCCGGTGAACGCACTCAAACCGTGTCCCCTGTTCCTTCGAGCACCACGAAGGCCGTGGCGATCCCGCCGTCGTGCGAGAGCGACAGGTGCACCGACCCGACGCCCCGCGACTCGGCCACCTGCTGCGCCCCGCGCCGCAGGGTGAGCGACGGGTTCCGCTGGTCGTCGGAGACGACCTCGAGGTCCTGCCAGCTGAGCCCCGCGCTCGACCCGAACGCCTTGATGAGCGCTTCCTTCGCGGCGAACCGCGCCGCGAGCGACGCGATCGGACGGGGTTCCCCGTCGCGCATCAGCTCCGCCGGTGTGAAGAGCCGCGTACGCATCGCCGGCGTGCGGTCGAGCACCAGCTCGAACCGCTCCAGGTCGACGACGTCGACACCGATGCCGATGATCATCGCCGTCTACTCGACGGTGACCGACTTCGCGAGGTTGCGCGGCTGGTCGACGTCGAGGCCCTTGGCCGCGGCGAGCTCCATGCCGAACATGTGCAGCGGCGCCACGGCGAGCAGCGGCTCGAACAGCGGCGTCGCGAGCGGGATGCGCAGGACCTCGTCGGCGAAGGGCAGCACGGCGGCGTCGCCCTCTTCCGCGATGGCGATCACCCGGGCGCCGCGAGCGCGGATCTCCTGGATGTTCGACACCACCTTCGGGTGCAGCGACCGCGGGTCACGCGGCGACGGCACGATCACGAAGACGATCTGCCCGGGCTCGATGAGGGCGATCGGGCCGTGCTTGAGCTCACCGGCGGCGAAGCCCTCGGCGTGGATGTACGCGAGCTCCTTGAGCTTCAGTGCACCCTCGAGCGCGATCGGGTACCCGACGTGCCGACCGAGGAACAGCACGCTGCGGGTGTCCGCCATCCAGCGGGCGAGGTCCTTGATGCCGGACGCGTCGTCGATGGTCTGCTGGAGCTTCGGGGCGAGGCCCTCGAGCTCGGCGACCTGCTCCGCGATCTGCTCGGCGGTGAGCGTGCCGCGCAGGGTGGCGAGGTGGAGCCCGAGCAGGTAGAGCGCGACACCCTGGGCGATGAAGGCCTTCGTCGACGCCACGGCGACCTCGGGGCCGGCGTGCGTGTAGATGACGGCGTCGGACTCGCGCGGGATCGTCGCACCCTGGGTGTTGCAGATCGACAGCACCTGCGCGCCCTGCTCGCGGGCGTACTTGACGGCCATGAGCGTGTCCATGGTCTCGCCGGACTGGCTGATCGAGACGACGAGCGTGCGGTCGTTCAGCACCGGGTCGCGGTAGCGGAACTCGTGCGCGAGCTCGACCTCGACGGGCACGCGGGCCCACTGCTCGATGGCGTACTTGCCGAGGATGCCGGCGTACGCCGCGGTGCCGCAGGCGATGACGATGACGCGGTCGACCGAGGCCAGACGGTCGGCGATCGGGTCGAGGTCGTGCAGGGTGACGGCGCCGTCGTGCACGCGGCCGAGGATCGTCTTCGCGACGGCCTCCGGCTCCTCGCTGATCTCCTTCGCCATGAACGAGGTCCACCCGCCCTTGTCGGCGGCGGAGGCGTCCCAGTTCACCTCGAACTCGCTCGGCGTCGCGGGGGTGCCGTCGAAGTGGATGACGTCGACGCCGTCGGGGCGGATCGTGGCGATCTCGTCCTGCCCGATGGCGAGGGCGCGCTGCGTGTACGCGACGAACGCGGCCACGTCGGAGCCCATGAAGTTCTCGCCGTCGCCGAGTCCCACCACGAGCGGGGAGTTGCGACGGGCGCCGACGACGACGCCGGGCTGGTCGGCGTGCACGACGAGGAGCGTGAAGGCGCCCTCGAGCCACTGCACCGCCTGCTGCATCGCGGACGTCAGGTCACCGGTGTCGCGGAACGCGCGGGCGACGAGGTGCGCTGCGACCTCGGAGTCGGTCTCGCTGAGGAACTCGACCCCGTCCGCCTGCAGCTCGGCGCGGAGCTCGGAGAAGTTCTCGATGATGCCGTTGTGGATGAGGGCGAGCTTGCCGCCGTCGGCCAGGTGCGGGTGCGCGTTGCCGTCGGTCGGGCCGCCGTGGGTCGCCCAGCGGGTGTGGCCGATGCCGGTGCCGCCGTCGGCGATCGGGTGCGACTCGAGCTCGTCGACCAGGGCCTGCAGCTTGCCGGCCTTCTTCGCGGTGGCGAGCACCTGCGAGCCGTCGACCACGGCGATGCCCGCCGAGTCGTAGCCGCGGTACTCGAGACGACGGAGACCACCGAGGAGGACGTCCTGGCTGCTGTTGCTGCCGACGTAGCCGACGATTCCACACATGGGGACGATCCTACGGTCTGCCTGGGCACCGACCCTGCGAGGTGTCCGGATCGATACACAGCGCTCGGTCTCACCGAATCTCCCGCAGTCTGTCCTCGATCACAGACAGGGCTAGAATTCATGAGATGCACGCCGAGTTGAACCCCTACGCGCCCGGCGCAGGCCTGCGCCCGCCAGCCCTCGTCGGCCGCGGCGCGGAGGTCGACGCGTTCGATCTCCTCGTCGCGCGGTCTCGGCGCGGGATGGTCTCGCGCAGCATGGTCCTCCACGGCCTGCGCGGCGTCGGGAAGACCGTGCTCCTCAACCAGTTCCGCGCCCAGGCCGACAGCGCCGGCTGGCTCGTCGTCGACGTCGAGGGCCAGTCGTCGGACTCCGGTCAGGAGATCACTCGCAGGCGACTGTCCCGCGAACTGGCACTCGCCTCCCGCCGCCTGCAGCGTGGCGCGGCGCTGAGCAGTGCCGTCCGCGGCGCGCTCGGCACCGTGAAGTCGTTCGGCGCCCAGTTCGGCGGACTCGGGCTGAGCGTGGAGATCGAACCGTCCACCGGTCGGGCGGACTCAGGAGTCGTCGAGATCGACCTCGAAGAGCTCGTCGAAGACCTCGCGCCCGCCCTCACGGAGCAGCAGCGCACCCTCGCGCTGTTCGTCGACGAACTGCAGGACCTCGGACCGGAGATGCTCGGTGCACTGCTCTCGGTCCAGCACCGCGCGGGACAGCGCAGCTGGCCGTTCGTCATCGTCGGCGCGGGGCTGCCCAGTGTTCCCGCGACGCTGACGGCCGCGAAGTCGTACGCAGAGCGACTGTTCGAGTACCGGGAGATCGGTTCCCTCCCCTCCGGCGCCGCCGCGGAGGCACTGGTCGTGCCCGCAGAACGGGCAGGCGTGACGTTCGACCGGCCCGCCCTCGAGCTCCTCATCGACACCTCGGGTGGGTACCCGTACTTCCTGCAGACCTACGGCTCGGCCGCCTGGGACCTCGCGGAGGACCGACGGATCACCGAAGCGGACGCGATCGCCGCGATCGACCGCGGGAACGCCGAACTCGACAGCGGGTTCTTCCCCGGTCGCTGGGCGGCAGCCACGCCGACCGAGCGTCAGTACCTCGTGGCGATGGCGGAGGACCTCGACGAGGAGTCGTCGACCGGAGTGGTCGCAGGCCGACTCGGAGTCCCGGCGAAGGCGACGAGCCAGGCCCGGCACAACCTGATCAGGAAGGGGATCGTCTACGCACCACAGCGCGGTCGGATCGCCTTCACGGTCCCGCACATGCGTGAGTTCGTGCGACGTCAGGCAGATCTCGATCTCCTGGACTAACGTCCCGCCCATGGGACGGTTCGATGACATCGCGATCACGACACTGCACGGCGAGGACACCACGTTCGGCGCCTACGCGGACAAGGCGGTGCTGGTCGTGAACGTCGCGTCGCGGTGCGGCCTGGCCCCGCAGTACGAGCAGCTCGAGGCGCTGCAGAAGGAGTACGGCCCCCGCGGCTTCACGGTGCTCGGCTTCCCGAGCAACCAGTTCCTGCAGGAGCTCGGTTCGTCCGAGGCGATCGACGAGTACTGCTCCACGACGTGGGGCGTCACCTTCCCGATGTCCGAGAAGGTGAAGGTCAACGGCAAGGGCGCTCACCCGCTCTACCAGGCCCTCAAGGAGACCCCGGACGCCGACGGCAAGGCCGGTCGCGTCTCGTGGAACTTCGAGAAGTTCCTCGTCGCACCGGACGGCACCGTCACGCGCTTCCGTCCGACCACGAAGCCGGACGCCCCGCAGGTCATCGCCGCCATCGAGGCGGCCCTCCCCGCCTGACCGGCGCGCGTCGCGCGGGAGCGCGGAGCGCTGGTGCGGGCCTGGAGGCGCGACTCGCGTCGGCCGGTCTGCTCACGTGATCCGCGCCTCCAGTCCGGAGCCCGTCCGCCTCTGTACGCTCGATCCCATGCCGATCCCGGACACCGCCGTCGCGCACCCGACCCCCTTCGTGGAGATCCCGCGCGGCGAGTGGTCGCAGCTCGCACCCAAGGAGCACCTCTCCCTGACCGAGACGGAGATCGTGCAGCTGCGCGGTCTCGGTGACCGGCTGGACATGCAGGAGGTGCAGGAGGTCTACCTGCCGCTCTCCCGCCTGCTGACGCTGTACGCGGCGGGTGCGCGGAACCTGCACGCCGAGACGAGCCGGTTCCTCGGCGAACGCGCCGGACGGACGCCGTTCGTGATCGGTGTCGCCGGTTCGGTCGCGGTCGGGAAGTCGACCGTCGCCCGCCTGCTGCGTGAGCTCACGAAGCGCTGGCCGGACACCCCGCGGGTGGAACTCGTCACCACCGACGGCTTCCTGTACCCGAACGCCGAGCTCGAGCGCCGCGGGATCATGGACCGCAAGGGCTTCCCGGAGTCGTACGACCGTCGCTCCCTGCTGCGGTTCGTCAGCCAGGTGAAGAGCGGCGCGACCGAGGTGCGGGCGCCGTACTACTCGCACCTGGTCTACGACATCGTGCCCGACGCCGAGATCGTCGTGCGGCAGCCGGACGTCCTCATCGTCGAGGGGCTCAACGTCCTCGCGCCACCGGTGCACGGACGGCTGGCGCTGTCGGACCTGTTCGACTTCACGATCTACGTCGACGCGAAGACGAAGGACATCGAGGCCTGGTACGTCGACCGCTTCCTCGCACTGCAGGAAGAGGCGTTCGCGAGCCCGGACTCGTTCTTCCACCGGTTCGCCTCGCTCTCGCGTTCGGACGCGGTCGAGACGGCGACCCAGGTGTGGCGGGCGATCAACGAGCCGAACCTGCTCGAGAACGTGCTGCCGACGCGCTCCCGGGCGACCCTCGTGCTGAAGAAGGCGGCGGACCACAAGGTGTCGTCGGTGTTGCTCCGCAAGATCTAGCGCGGCGCCGCGCGCCGCGCCGCGCCGGGCGCCGCGCGCCGCGCGCCGTTCCCGGCGTCGAACCACGAAACGGACGTCGAACCGAGGTCAGGGCCTGGTTCGACGTCGGTTTCGTGGTTCGAAAGGAAGCCGCGGCGCGGGCGCGGGCCGCCGGCCGCCGGCCGCACGACGCGAGCCGGGTCGGATCGCCGCTGGCGCCGCACAACCAAAACCCGCCCGAACCACGCAATTGCACGGCTCGAGCGGGTTTTGGTTGTGCGAAGCGCAACGCGCAGCGCAGCGCGCGCCGGCGCCGCTACGCTGCGTCGAGCGCCAAGCGCTCCTGCACCACGGCGGAGAGCTCCTCGGCGATGCGCTGGGCGTCCTCCTGTGAAGCGGCCTCGACCATCACGCGGACGACGGGCTCGGTGCCCGACGGACGCAGCAGCACGCGGCCGGTGTCCCCGAGCGCGTCGGTCGCAGCGGCGATGGCGTCCTGCACACCCTGGTCGGCGAGACCGTGCCGGTCGACACCGCGCACGTTCACGAGGACCTGCGGGAACACCGTCATGCACGCGGCGAGCTCCTGCAGGGACTTGCCCGTGCGCGCCATCTCGGCGACGAGGTGCAGGCCCGTGAGGATGCCGTCACCCGTGGTCGCGAACTCGTTGAAGATGATGTGACCGGACTGCTCGCCACCGAGCGAGTAGTCACCCTCGGTCATCTTCTCGAGCACGTAGCGGTCACCGACGCCGGCCTCGAGCACCGTGATGCCCGCGTCCGTCATGGCGCGCTTCAGCCCGAGGTTCGACATCACCGTCGCGACGAGGGTGTCGTCCTTCAGCCGCCCGCGCTCCTGCAGCGACAGCGCGAGGATCGCCATGATCTGGTCGCCGTCGATCGCGTTGCCGGCGGCGTCCACCGCGAGGCAGCGGTCCGCGTCGCCGTCGTGGGCGATGCCGACGTCCGCACCGTGTTCGAGCACCGCGCGGGCGAGGTTGTCGATGTGGGTGGACCCGACGCCGTCGTTGATGTTCCAGCCGTCGGGGTCGGCGCCGATGAGCGTCACGCGAGCACCGGCGTTGACGAAGACCTCGGGCGAGACGCCGGCGGCGGCGCCGTTGGCGCAGTCGAGCACGACGTGGATGCCGTCGAGCCGGTGCGGCAGCGTGCCGAGCAGGTGCACCACGTAGCGGTCCTCGGCGTCCGCGAACCGCGAGATGCGTCCGACGTCGATGCCGGTGGGGGTGGGTGCGGAGTGGTCGTGCATGGCCGCTTCGATGCGGTCCTCGACCTCGTCCGGCAGCTTGCGGCCACCCGTGGCGAAGAACTTGATCCCGTTGTCGGGAGCGGGGTTGTGCGAGGCGGAGATCATCACGCCGAAGTCGGCGTCGATGTCGGCGACGAGGAACGCCGCTGCGGGGGTCGGGATGACCCCGGCGTCGAGGACGTCGACGCCTGCGGAGGCGAGCCCGGCCGCGACCGCGGCACCCAGGAACTCGCCGGAGACGCGCGGGTCGCGCGCGAGGACCGCGCGGGGGCGCGGCCGGCCGGACGCCCGGCGGGCGTCGGCGTGGTGTCCGTGTGTGAGGACGGCCGCGCTCGCCTGGGCAAGACCCAGTGCGAGCGCGGCCGTCAGCTCGCCGTTGGCGAGACCACGAACCCCGTCGGTACCGAACAGACGCGGCATTGCGATCTTCAGCCGGTGGCGACTAGCGCTTCGAGAACTGCGACGCCTTGCGGGCCTTCTTGAGACCGGCCTTCTTGCGCTCGATGACGCGGGCGTCACGGGTGAGGAAGCCGGCCTTCTTGAGGGTCGCGCGGTTGTTCTCGCGGTCGATCTCGTTCAGGGTGCGGGCGATGGCGAGGCGGAGCGCGCCGGCCTGACCCGAGGGGCCGCCACCGGTGATGCGGGCGACGACGTCGTACGAGCCGAGGAGCTCGAGCACCTTGAACGGGTCGTTGATGAGCTGCTGGTGCAGCTTGTTCGGGAAGTAGTCCTCGAGCGTGCGGCCGTTGACCACGAACGAGCCGGAGCCCGGGACGAGGCGGACACGCGCGATGGCCTCCTTGCGGCGCCCGACGGCACCGCCGGAGACGTTGAGGATCTGACGGGGAGCGGCCTCGGCAGCGGCGGGTGCGCTCTCCGTGGTGAAGCTCTCCGGGGTCTGGTCGAGGGAGTCAGCGATCTGAGCCATGAGTTTTCTCTAGTCCTTGGAAGTCGTCGTGGCCGCTGTTACTGCGAGACCTGGTCGAAGGTGTACGTCGTGGGCTGCTGCGCGGAGTGGGGGTGCTCGGCACCCGCGTACACCTTGAGCTTCTTGAGCTGCTCGCGGCCCAGCGTGTTCTTCGGGAGCATGCCGCGGATCGCCTTCTCGACGGCGCGGGTGGGGTGCTTCTCGAGCATCTCCGGGTAGGAGGTCGCCGTGAGGCCGCCCGGGTAGCCCGAGTGGCGGTAGTAGACCTTCTTCGCGAGCTTGGAACCGGTCAGGGCGACCTTGTCCGCGTTCACGATGATGACGTAGTCACCCATGTCCATGTGCTGGGCGAAGGTGGCCTTGTGCTTGCCGCGGAGGAGCGCCGCGGCGTGGGAGGCGAGGCGGCCGAGGACGACGTCGGTGGCGTCGATGACGATCCAGTCGTGCTGGACGTCAGCCGGCTTCGGTGAGAACGTGCGAGTCACAGGAGTGCTGCTTTCGTGTCGAGGTGAGGAGTCCGTGAATCCCGCTCCGGTCGGGGTTCCGTGCGGCAGAAGCCGGTGGAACACCCAGGTGGAGGGCTCATCTGACTGTCTTGCGCGCGGGGCACGCAGACCAAGGTGAGAGCCTACCCGACGCGCGTCACGTCGGTCAAACGCGAGCGGACGGCGGACGGGAGGCGCGGTGCCGGCTGGCACCGCGCCTCCCGTCAGTGGAGTGGTCCGGTCCGTCAGCCGAACAGGCTGCGCAACCAGGCGAGGAGCGCCGCGAGTGCGGCGAGCGCGTCGGCGAGCGAGCCGCCGCCGTGCCCCGGCTCGCCTCCGTGACCGGGCCCGCCACCGTGCCCGGGGTTCCCGCCGTCACCCGGGGTGGTGACGCCGGGCAGGTCGATGCCGACCAGGATCGGGTCGTGGTCGCTCGCGCGGTACACGTCGTCCTGGTACAGGTCCGTGACGTTGTAGTCGTAGCGGCTGTACTCCAGGCCGACGGACTCGACCGAGTTGATGTTCCAGATGTCCACGCCCGTCACGGTCTTCAGGGCCGCCGGCGAAGCGAACACGTGGTCGAGCGAGCCGCTCAGGCCACTGAACACGTAGGACCACTCGGAGGCGTCCCGCGTCGGCCCGAGGTCGGTGTAGCCGGCCTGGTCGAGGACGGCCACCGGGTCCTCCTGGCTGTAGGCGTTGAAGTCGCCGAGCATGAACACCTTGTCGGTGCCGGCCTGCCGCTGCATCGCGGTCGAGAACGCGACGAGCGCCGTCGACTGGGCGACGCGGGAGGCGTTCGACGCGCCCTGGCCGTCGCCCTGGTCGGCGTCGGCCCCCGTGCCGGACCCCTTCGACTTGAAGTGGTTCGCGATCACCAGGAAGGTGTCCTTCGCGGACGGCTTCGACGGCTTCCCGTTCCCCTTGCCGGGCTTCGTGGTGACCGGGGCGAAGGCCTGCGCGAGCGGCTGCCGCGCGTTCGCGAACGCCGTCGAGTCGGTGAGGATCGTCGAACCGCCGACCGGCTGCACGCGGTCCTTCTTGTAGATGAGCGCGAGCCGGATGACGTCCTCGCTCGCGGGGAGCTTCGACGGCGACTTCGCGTACGCCCAGGTGTCCTTGCCCGTCGCCTGGTTGAGCGCGGCGACGAGGGTGGCCACGGCGGCGTCCCGGTCCTGGCCGAAGCGGGCCGAGTTCTCGATCTCCTCGAGGGACACCACGTCCGCGCCGAGGCCGTTGATCGCCTTGACGATCTTCACCTGCTGGCGGGCGAGGTCGTCCGCGTTCGCCGCACCACGGGCGTCGCAGCCGTCCCGCACCGTGACGGGGTCGCCGTCGCGGTCGGTGTAGTACGTGCAGCCGGTGAGCTGGTCGCCGGTCGTCGGGAAGTAGTTCAGGACGTTGAACCCGGCGAGGCGGATGTCCCCGCCGACCTGCTCCGGCGCCGCGGTGCGGACGTCCGAGAACGACGCGGGCAGGTCCGCCTTCGGGGTCGCCCCGGTGATCGGCGACGTCGGCTGGAACTTCCACGAGTCGTTCCGGTAGTCGAGGACGACCGGCTTCGCGAAGGTCGCGGTGGCGCCGACCGTGACCGGGCCCTGGGTGAGCCACGAGACCGGGATCGACTGGTTCGCCGCGCTGAGGAAGTTCGTGCTCGCTCCGTCGTCGAGGACGACCTTGCGGGCCGCGTTGTCCGCCGTCACGGCCGCTGCCCCGGCGCTGCCCGGGCGGGCGACCTCGGTCGGCTGCAGGAGCCGCTTCGTGCCGGAGGCCAGGACGACCTCGCCGTACTGGTTCGTCGTGTAGTTGTCGGCGACCGTGTAGGCACCCTGGGGCGCGACGAGCATGCTCTCGAGCGACTCCCGCTGCGCGTCGGTCCGCGGGAAGGCCAGGGTGGCCGGGACGGGCTGGACCACACCGGCGGCGGGGAGCTTCGTCAGGCCGGCGGCGGTGGGCACCGTCAGCTCGGTCAGGCCGTTGAACTCGGAGACGGTGCCGGTCAGGCGGACCGCGTCGCCGATCGCCACGCTGCCGGCGGTCGCCGACGAGTAGACGAAGACCGCGTCCGACGCGGTGTGCGTGGCGAGGTCGAGCGCCCCGCCGGTGCCGGCGGTCTGGACCGTGTAGCCGGAGAACCCGCCGGTGGCGTAGACCGCCGTGACGACGCCGTCCGTGGTGACGGCCTTGCCGGCGTAGGGCGATGCCGTGCCGGTGCCCTGCAGCTGCGCGATCGTGACCTGCTCGGCCGGGGTGCCCGGGTCGGTCGGGTCCGTGGGGTCGGTCGGGTCGGTCGGCTGGCCGGTCTCGCCCGCGGCGTTCTCGGGCGTGATCGTCGACGTGACGGTGAAGTCCGCCGCGTTCGAGTCGGTGTCCGTGGTGCCCTGGCGGGTCAGGCCGTCCGGCACGGAGTTCGCCGTGCCCGCCGTGGCGACCGCGGTCTCGAACGTGTTCGACGTCCCGTAGCCGAGCAGGTCGACGACGCCCGGCGTGCCGGCGGTGACCGCGCCCGCGGGGAGCGACAGCGCCGTCGCCTGGTCCGCGAGCACGAGGGTGCCGGTGGAGCCGGAGGGGTTGAGGCCGGTGACGGCGTCCGCCTCGGGCAGGGCCTCGCCGGTGGTGCCGTTCGAGCCCATCTGCACGAGGTACGTGCCGTGCGCCGGGACGGAACCGCTGAGCTTGCCGACGGCGGGGGTGCCGGTGCCGGTCGCGGCGCGGTACTGCACCGACCAGCCGTCGACGCTGACGGCGGTGTCGGTCGGGTTCCCGAGTTCGACGAACTTGTTCGTGAAGGGCTGGTTCGCGCTGCCGCCCTTGAGGTAGGCCTCCTCGATGACGAGCCCGGTGCCAGCGGGGTTCGCAGCGGCCGTGGTGACGGAGACGAGCGGGGCCGCGAGGAGCGCTGCGGCAGCGGTGGCGCACAGCAGGGTGCGCCCGACGGATCTGTGCATGCCCGCACGCTACCGACCTGCGGCGCCGCTCAGGTTTCCGGCGGGTGAACGATCCGTTCCACCCCAGCTCGGGGGTGCGTGCGGGGCCTGGTCGTTTCGGGCGTACCTGGTCGTTTCGGGCGTACCTGGTCGTTCCGGGCGTACCTGGTCGTTCCGGGCGTACCTGGCCGTTTCGGGCGTACCTGGTCGTTCTTTCCGACCAGGTACGCCCGATTCCGCTTTCCATCGCGGGCGCGAGGGCGCGCCGCCGCCGCCGCCGCGGCGGCGCGCCGCCGTCGCGGCGGCCTCAGGCGCTGACCGGCACCCACTCCGTGCCGACCCGGTGCACGGCCGGCCCGTGCCCCGGCAGCAGGATCTCGGGGATCGGCAGCGCCCGCGCCGACTCGACCGCCCGCTCCTGGTCCGCCGTGAAGAACGACGTGATCATCCGCGGCCGCGGCGACCACGACGCCGGTTGCGTGTCGTGCCGGCTCACGACGGCGTCGCCCGTGACGATCGCGTTCGCCGCCGGCAGCAGGTACGCGGTGGACCCGTCGGTGTGCCCCTCGGCGGGCAGCGGCGTGATCGCCCGACCGTCGAAGTCCGCGCCGGTGAAGGCCCGCGCGGTGGGCACGGTGGTCGGTCGGAGCGCGTCGGACCGGATCGCCCGCGCGAGCCAGCGGAGGACCCGCGGCGACGCCAGCCGTCCGCCGATCTCCGCGGGGGTCACCTGCTGCCGGACGGGTCCGCGCACGTTGTCGAGCTCGTCGGCGTGCGCCAGGACCTGGACGTCCGGGTACCGCGCCAGGATGCCGGGGATCCCGCCGACGTGGTCGACGTGGCCGTGGGTGACGTAGACGCGGCGCAGGTCGTCGAGGTCGTGCCCGGCGTACCGGACGGTGTCGAGCACGAGGTCGGTGTCGGCGGGGTAGCCGGCGTCGATGAGCGCGACGCCGTCCTCCTCCGCCAGGACGACCCAGTTCGACACCGGCCCCTCGACGAAGACCACACCGGGGGCGACGGAGACGACGGACCGGGGTTCGCGGGAGCTCATCCCTCGACGGTAGCCGAGGGTTCGTCCGCAGCGCGGCGGGCCCGCGTCTGCGTGGCACGCGCGGCGAGCTCGTCGTCGGCCGGGTAGCCGACCTCGGTCAGGGTGAGCCCCTTCGCCGGCGCTGTCTTGAACGCGCTCGTCCGGGTCTGCGCGGTGCGCAGCTCCTCGAGGCGGTCCGGCCCGAAGCGCCCCTCGCCCACCGCGATGGTCGCCCCCACCATCGCCCGCACCATGGAGTGGCAGAAGGCATCGGCCTGGAGGCGCGCCACCAGCACGCCGTCCGGCTCACGGTCCCAGCGGAACTCCTGCAGCGTCCGGATCGTGGTCGCGCCCTCGCGCGGCTTGCAGAAGGTCGCGAAGTCGTGCAGCCCCAGCAACCGCAGCGCACCGCGCTCCATCGCCGCCGGGTCCAGCCGCGTCGGGTGCCACACCGTGTGCCCCCGCCGACGTGGATCGCGCCCGGCGTCGGCGTCCGCGATCCGGTACTCGTAGCGCCGCCAGAGCGGGGAGAACCGGGCGTCGAACCCGTCGGGCGCGACCGAGGCCCGGGTGATGACGACGTCCCCCTCTGGCGCCGCGATGCCGTTGACGCGCTTGACCAGTCCGTCGAGCGAGGTCCGCGGCGGCCCGTCCGGTGCGGAGCGGCGGGGGCGGGTGAGGGCGCCCCACTGCTCGGCGGTGAGGTCGAGGTGCGCCACCTGCCCGGTGGCGTGCACGCCGGCGTCGGTGCGCCCGGCGACGGTGAGCTGCGGGGGTTCGCCCCAGCGCGTGAAGACGGTGGCGAGTGCGCTCTCGAGCGCTCCCTGGACGGTGCGGAGTCCGGGCTGCCGCGCCCACCCGGAGAACGCCGCCCCGTCGTAGGCGACGTCCAGTCGCAGCCGGACCTGCTCGCGCTCACTCACACCCCCACGGTAGCGATGTCAGTGCCGCGTCAGTGCCACGTGAGCGGGCCGCGGCACGATCGTCCACGACATCGACGAAGCACGTCGAGTCACTCGAGAGGACCTGGGCGCATGACCACCACACCGCTCGCGGTCGAGGCCACCGGCCTCGTCAAGACCTTCGGGACGAACCGTGCAGTGGACGGTGTCGACCTCCGCGTGGAGGCCGGGACCGTCTACGGCGTGCTCGGCCCGAACGGCGCCGGCAAGACCACCACCATCTCCATGCTCGCGACCCTGCTCCGGCCGGACGGCGGCGAGGCCCGCGTCTTCGGCCACGACGTCCGCCACGAGGCGCAGGTCGTCCGCTCCCTGATCGGCGTGACCGGGCAGTACGCGAGTGTCGACGAGACGCTCAGCGCGACCGAGAACCTCGTCATCTTCGCCCGGCTGCTCGGCCTGAGCCGCGCCGAGTCGAAGCGCAAGGCGGTCGAGCTGCTCGAGCGCTTCGGCCTGACCGAGGCGGCGTCGCGCCCGTTGAAGAACTTCTCCGGCGGGATGCGCCGGCGTCTCGACCTGGCGGCGAGCCTCATCGCGCAGCCGCCGCTGATCTTCCTCGACGAGCCGACGACGGGCCTCGACCCCCGCACCCGGGCGCAGATGTGGGACACCATCCGCGAGCTCGTGGCGACCGGGTCGACCGTGCTGCTGACGACGCAGTACCTCGACGAGGCCGACCAGCTCGCCGACCGCATCGCCGTGATCGACCACGGACGGGTGGTCGCCGAGGGGACGAGCGACGAGCTGAAAGCCTCGATCGGCAGTTCGTCGCTGCAGCTCCGGCTGACCGACGCGCTCCGCCTCGACGCGGCACGAGCGCTGGTCCGGAACACCCTCGGCGTCGACGCGGTGGCCAGCCCCGAGGGCTCGCGCCTCACCGCCCCGATGTCCGACCCGGACCGCGTCACCGACCTCCTCGTGTCGTTCCGCGAAGCCGGCATCTCCCTCGCCGAGATGAGCGTGCAGAAGCCGACGCTCGACGAGGTCTTCCTCACCATCACGGGTGCGCCGGCGACCGCAGACGAGCCCGCCGACGCCGACCTCGAATCGAGCATCGCATGACCACCATCACCCCCACCACGGGCACCTCCGCCCCGCGGATCACCCCGCGCCCCGGCGTCGGCGGTTCCGGACTCGGCGCCACGGTCCGGCAGTCCTTCACGATGGCGTACCGAGGCCTGGTGAAGGTCCGGCGGACGCCCGAGCAGCTGTTCGACGTGACCCTGATGCCGATCATCTTCACCGTGATGTTCACGTACATCTTCGGTGGCGCGATCGCCGGCGACATCGCCAGCTACCTGCCGATCATCATCCCCGGCATCCTCGTGCAGACGAACATCACGTCGTCGATCGTCACCGGCGTCCAGCTCCGCGAGGACATGGACAAGGGCGTGTTCGACCGCTTCAAGTCCCTGCCGATCGCCCGCATCGCCCCGCTCGCGGGTGCGCTGCTCGCCGACACGGTCCGGTACGCCATCGCGACGACGATCACCTTCGCCACCGGCTTCGCGATGGGGCTCCGTCCCGAGGGCGGCGTCGGCGCGGTGGTCCTCGCCGGGCTGCTCGTCGTCGTGGTCGCCTGGGCGGTCAGCTGGATCTTCGCCTACTTCGGCGTGATCGCCCGGACGGCCTCGAGCGTCTCCGGCATCTCCAACATGGTGCTGTTCCCGTTGACGTTCCTGTCGAACGCGTTCGTCCCCGCGGACACCCTGCCGGACTGGCTGCGCTGGTTCTCCGAGGTGAACCCGATCTCGCACCTCATCACCGCGGTCCGCGACCTCATCAACCACGGCACGGTGACCGGCGACCTGTGGATCAGCCTGCTCGGCGCCGCCGTGATCGTCGCGGTGTTCGCCCCGCTCACGGTGCGGGCGTACATGCGGAAGGCCTGACGCGCCGCGGGCCCGTCGGTGGGCCCGTCAGTGCGCCGGTCATCGGGCCCGTCAGCCGGCCCGGAAGCGGAGCTCCTCGAGCAGGAGCCTCGCCCGTGAGACGGCCTCGGCCCGGTCCCACCCGGCCGAGGCCGTCTCGGCGTCGGCGAGCGCCGACTCCCCGACCGCGTCGGCGAGGAGGGGCCGCAGCCGGCTGTGCAGCAGGACCGCGAAGTCCTGCCGGGAGCCGAACCGGGTCGCGAACGCCCAGCAGCGGGCCGCGTGGTCGGCCTGACCGGAGCGGGCAGCGGCGACCGCGAGACCGGCCAGCGTGGTGCCGATGACGGGCAGGTCCAGCCACCACGGGTGCAGGCGCAGCATCACGAGCGCCCCGACCCGGATGCGGCGAGCGACGTCCCGTTCGGCGGCCTGGAGGCGCGGTGCAGCTCCGCCGGTCCGGCTCGCCGCCGCCTCGTCGACCGCCGCGATCCGCGCGGCTCCCGCCATCACGGTCCAGTGCGGCGTCTGCTTCCGGAACGGCACCACCCAGTCCCACGCGGCGGTGTACTCGGCGGCGGCGCGGTCGAGGTCGCCCTCGTACCGGAGGCACTCGGCCGAGATCGCGACGGCGAGCACCCCGATCTGCGAGCGGTCGCCGTCGAAGCCGCCACGCCCCTCCACCGGGCGGAGCTGCAGGTCGGCGGCGACGGAGCGGGCGCGCTGCACGTCCCCGGTCGAGGCCGAGCACAGTCCGACCGTCCAGCCGATCTCGTACAGGTCGTCGTCGGCGCCGAAGTGCTCGAGCTGGTCGCGCGCGACGCCGGCGACCACGAGGGCGCCGGCGTGGTCCCCGGTCTGCGCGAGGAGCTGGGTCATCGTGACCGCCCCGGTGCCGGTGGTCCACGCGTCCCTGGTGGTCGCGGACAGTTCCTTGGCGCGGGTGGCGTAGCGGAGGGCGGCCGCGGTCTCCCCGTCGTTCTCGGCGAGCGGGGCGCTGAGCATGTTCGCGAGGCTGGCGACGCCGGGGTCCGGGTCGGAGCGCATCCGGGCGAGGAGCGCGGTGCCGTCGGCGGGGCGACCGAGGGTGAGCAGCAGCGCGACCTGGGCGTCGAGCACCGGGAACCCGGTCGATCCGACGCGACGCCGCAGGTGCCGGAGCACGGAGACCGCACGGGCCGTGACCCGCCGGCCCTCGAACGCGGCCGAGGCGCCGGCGACGAGGAGCCCGACCTCGGTCGCCGCGAGGTCCTCGGCGGCCGGGGGTGTCCGGCGCAGGACGTCGACGACGTCGGCGGCGATGGCGACGACCTCGCCGTGGGCGCCGCGCAGCGTCCAGTACCCGCCGAGGGCCGCGAACACCTGCGCCGTCGCCGAGGCGTCCTCGGCGCGCAGGCTCCAGCGCAGCAGGGTCACCAGGTTGTCGGCTTCGCGGCGGACCTCGTGGAACCGGCGGAGCTGGTCCTCGCCGGTGATGGTGAACAGGTTCCGGTCGGCGGCGAACGTCCGGGCCCAGCCGATCATCGCCGTGCGGACGGCGTCGGTGGCCCCGCGGTCGTCGAGGCGGGCGGAGCCGAACTCGCGGACGGTCTCGAGCAGGCGGTAGCGGACCGGCTCCCCCTCGTGCTCGACGAGCTGCACGAGGGACTGCTCGACGAGCTCGGCCAGGTCGTCGAGGGCGTCGTGCCGGCGGTCGGGCGCCGCGACCGCCTCGACCGCGTCGACGGCGAGCCCGTCCGGGAAGAGCGCGAGCCGGGTGAGCAGGTCCTGCGCCCCGGCGTCGAGCAGCCGCCAGCTCCACTCGATGACGGCGAGCAGCGTGCGGTGCCGTTCGGGAGCACTCCGGTCGCCACCGCGGAGGAGTGCGAACCGGTCGTCCAGCCGGCGCTCGATGTCGTCGGTGCTCATGCCGCGGATCCGTGCCGCGGCGAGCTCGATCGCGAGCGGTGAGCCGTCGAGCCGGGTGCAGATGCGCCGCACGGCGTCGACGGGCAGGACGGCACCGGGACGTGCGGCTCGGGCGCGCTCGGTGAACAGGCGGACCGCGGCGCCGTCCGCCTCGACCGGCAGCGGTGCGAGGGGCGCCACCGCCTCGCCGGCGATCGCGAGGGGTGCCCGCGAGGTCGTGAGGATCCGCAGTTCCGGGGCCGCGGCGAGCAGGTCCGCGGCGAACCCGGCCACGGTGTCGACGAGGTGCTCGCAGTTGTCGAGCACGAGCAGTGTCGGGCCGTCGGCGAGCGCCCGGACGACGCGGCCCTGCAGGTCGGCGACGACGGCGTCCCGGAGCGACCGCGCTGAGCGGAACTCGGCGATCCCGAGCAGTGCCCCGAGTGCCGGGACGACGTCCTCGGCGGCGAGGGGTGCGAGTTCGAACACGACGACACCGCAGGCCGCCGGGACGTCGGCGGCGACGGCCTGCGCCAGACGGGTCTTCCCGAGGCCGCCCGCGCCGAGGATCGTCACGAGGCGGTTCCGCGACAGCAGGTCGGCGACCGTGTCGAGGTCGTCCTGCCGGCCGACGAGCGTGTTCGGCGCCGCGCGGAGGCCGATGCGCCGAGCACGTCCGGTGTCGGCGGCGGAACGCCGGAGCAGGTCGGCGTTCAGCCGCACGAGGTCGGCCGAGGGGTCCGCTCCGAGTTCGTCGGCCAATCGGTCCCGGTGGGTCGCGAAGGCGGCGAGCGCCTCGGCTGTCCGTCCGGCGGCGACGAGGGCGCGCATGGACCCGGCGACCGCGGCCTCGTCGAAGGGGTTCGCCCGCGCTTCCGTCGTCCAGACGTCGACGGCCTCGTCCGCCTGCCCGGCGTCGAGGAGCGCGGTGCCGAGTGAGCGCCGCAGTGCGCGCCGGGCAACGCCGGCCCGCTCGGCGAGAGCGGCGCCGAGGTCGCCGTCGACGTCGTCGCCCGGGGTGCCCCGCCAGAGGTCGAGCGCCGTGCGGACGACGTCCGGGCCGGCGTGGTCGGCCGCGGCGCGTTCGGCCCGGGTGAGGTCGACGTCGTCGGGGTCGCACCCGAGCGCGTACCCGGTGCTCGTGGACACGACGACACCGTCCGCGACGGTCCGGCGCAGCCGCGAGACGAGGGTCTGCAGTGCTGCCCGGGCACCGCGGGGCTGGTCGGTCGGCCAGAGCTCGTCGATGAGCGCCTCGGTCGTGACGGCGTGCCCGCGGGCGAGCACGAGCGCGGCGAGGAACGACCGCGCGAGGGCACCGGGGACCGGCGTCGGCGCTCCCGAGGGACCCGCGACCGTCACGGGTCCGAGGACGGCGATGCGGGGCTGCTCGGGCACGCTGCGAGTCTACGGACGGACGACGACCGATCCTGCTGCGGCGGGTGTCAGTCGCCCCGGTAGCGCGACTGCAGCTGGGCGTAGCGCGCGTCCCAGTCGAACGCCGCGATGCCGTCGAGGTCCCCGGCGAGGTCGAGCTCGAGCAGCTCGAGGTAGGTGTGCCAGCCGGCGCCGTAGTTCCGGCTCGCGACCCCGGCGTGCTCGAGCCGGAGCGCTGCGCCGTCGGGTGCGGGGTCGACCGTGACCACGACCGTCGTCTCGTCCTCGCCGCGCGCGTGCCAGGTCGTCGTGAAGGAGCGCGGCGGGTCGCACGCGGTGACGGTGCCCTCGGTGAGGGCCGTCCCGTCGTCGTACCGCGCGACCCAGTGGCCGCCGAGCCGCAGGTCTCCCTCGTGCGGTGCCATCCACCGCGAGAGGCGTTCGCGGTCGGTCACGGCGTCCCACAGGTCCTCGGGCGTGGTCGGGTAGGTCTGGGCGAAGCGGAGGAGGTACCCGCCACCGGGTGCGTCCTCGATGGTGCCGTCGGTGGTGCGCATGTCATGACTCCTCGTCGTGTCGTGGTGCGGCTGGTCGTGGTGCGGCTGGTCGTGGCGTGTCTGGTCGTGCTGTCCCGACGTCGGACCGGCCACGACGACCCCGCGCGATCTCGGTCGAGAGGGCGTCGAGCCGCTGCCGCCAGAGCGCGCGGTACCGTTCGACCTCGTGGTCGAGCTCCTCGACCGCGCGGGGTTCCAGCCGGTACACGCGCGACGTCCCCCGGGGTGCGGCGGACGCGAACCCGGCCTCGCGCAGCACCCGCAGGTGTCGGGACACGGCCGGCTGTGAGATGCCGAACTCGTCGGCGATGACGTCCGTCAGTGCGCCGGCGGTGTGGTCGTCCTCGGCGAGGAGCTCCACCAACCGCCGCCGGACGGGGTCACCGAGGACGTCGAATGCGTGCACGACCCCACTCTATAACCACAGTGTTATGAAGTCGAGGGGTCAGCCGCGCGGGCGTCCGAACGCCGACGGGCCGGTCCGGGTGTCCAGGTCGTCGGTCGCGCGCCGCTCCGACTCCACGATGCCCCGCAGCGCGACGAGCGCCGCCGAGGTCACCGCCACGTGCGAGGGGTTCTCCCGCGAGGCATCCAGCGCCCGCTCGACCTCCGCGATCGCCTCGTCGCCCTCTTCCTCGGGGCACTCGCCACGGATCACGCACGAGAGCTGTCGCATCGCCTTCGACAGCGGCGCCGCGAACGCCGGGTCCGGCCGCCCGAGCCCCTCGGACACCGGCCCGGAACGTGCGACGAGCTCGGTGAGGTCCGTCGTGTACCAGGCCACCCGCTCGAGCGCGCGGAAGCGGGCGCCGTCCTTCTGCAGCCGGGCCCGTGACCCGCGGAGTGCACCACGGGGGTTGAGCCGCCGGCTCTCGTGCGCGATCGACACCCGGGAGCGCACGTCGGCGATCGCCCGGTCGAGTCGGTCCTGCTGGTGGTCCCACGCCTTCTCGTCGCGCTTGCCCTCCTCGAGGACGTTCGCGAGCCCCTCGAGGTGGTCCGCGAGGACCCCGTTGACCGCGTCGATGCGGTGCTCGGCGTCCCAGAAGTGCAGCGGCGGGAAGACGAGGAAGTTGACGAGCAGGCCGACCGTGACCCCGACGGCCATCTGCACGAGGTACCCGAGCGAGTAGCCCTCGGCGTGCGCACCGCCGACGAGCAGCACGAACAGCGCGGCCGTCGACACCCACGAGCTGCCCTCGCCGAGCACGCGGAACCCACCCACGAGCACACCGATGCCGACCGCCAGCGCGACCGCGAGGAACCCGGGGTCCCCCACCCACATCGTGAAGCCGGCGATGACGATGCCGAGCGCGATCCCGATCAGCGTCTGCACGCCGCTCCGGATGCCGGCGAACACGGTGGTCTGCATCGCCACGACGGCACCGAGCGGGGCGTAGTACGGGTACTCGGCGGCGACGCCCGGCACGTGCCGGGCGATGAACCACGCGATCACCGCGGCAGCGGCCGCCTTGGCGGCGTGCAGCAGGCGCGGTTGCGTCCCCGAGACCCGGCTCCACCGCCAGATCCGGGTACCGACCCCCGCGATGTGCTCGAACGGCATGTGTTCCTCTCGTCCCGTCGGCCGGTCACGATACGGCCGGTGGGCTGTCAGGACGGACGGAACCGCGTTCTCCGGACTCGTCACGTCGACGGCCTGGAGGCGCGTGGCGGGCCCGCACCGCGCCTCCAGGCCGCCGTCCGGTCACCCCCGGAACGCGAGGACGCCCCCGCGACGTGCGTCGCGGGGGCGTCCTGGGGGTGGTGCTGGGTGCTACTTGTCTTCCGACTTGGTGTCGTCGGACGCAGCGTCGTCGGACGCAGCGTCGTCAGACTTCGAAGCAGCGTCGTCCTCGACCTCGGCAGCAGCCTCGGTCTCGGTCTCCGTCTCGACCGGAGCGGACTCCTCGGTGGTCTCGGTCTCTTCGACCGGGGCCTCCTCGGTGGTCTCGTCCGTGGCCGGCTCCTCGACCGGGGCAGCAGCGGCCGGAGCCGCGTTGCGGGTCACCGGGGCGGGCGTGCCCGACACCGGCTCGAGGACGAGCTCGATCGACGCGAGGGGAGCGTTGTCGCCCTTGCGGAAACCGAGCTTCGTGATGCGGGTGTAGCCACCCTGACGGTCAGCGACCTGCGGGGCGATCTCCGTGAACAGCGTGTGCACGACCGACTTGTCGCGGAGGGCCGCGATGACCCGACGACGGGCGTGCAGGTCGCCGCGCTTCGCGAACGTGATGAGACGCTCCGCGACGGGACGGAGGCGCTTGGCCTTCGTCTCGGTGGTCGTGATGCGACCGTGCGTGAAGAGGGCGTTGGCGAGGTTGCTCAGGAGCAGGCGCTCGTGGGCGGGGCCGCCACCGAGGCGGGGGCCCTTGGTGGGCTTCGGCATGTCAGTTCTCCAGTGGTGAAAGAGTGGTGCGCGCTACGTCAGCGGCACGCGTGCGCGTGAGCGCGAGGTCAGTTGTTGGACTCGTCCTCGTCGTACCCGCTGTAGAAGTGGGCGCCGTCGAATCCGGGGACGGTGTCCTTGAGGGACAGGCCGAGCTCGGTGAGCTTGTCCTTGACCTCGTCCACCGACTTCTGACCGAAGTTGCGGATGTTCATGAGCTGCGTCTCCGACAGGGCGACGAGCTCGGACACCGTGTTGATGCCCTCCCGCTTGAGGCAGTTGTAGCTGCGGACCGACAGGTCGAGGTCCTCGATCGGGGTCTGCAGCTCGTTCGAGAGCACCGCGTCGACCGGCGCGGGGCCGATCTCGATGCCCTCGGCCGCCGTGTTGAGCTCACGGGCGAGCCCGAACAGCTCGACGAGCGTCCGGCCGGCCGATGCGATGGCGTCGCGCGGCGTGATGGCCGGCTTCGACTCGACGTCGACGACCAGGCGGTCGAAGTCCGTGCGCTCACCGGCACGCGTCGCCTCGACGCGGTAGGTGACCTTGAGGACCGGGGAGTAGATCGAGTCGATCGGGATCTGACCGGCCTCGCTGAACTCCGAGCGGTTCTGGGTCGCCGAGACGTAGCCACGGCCACGCTCGATCGTCAGCTCGAGCTCGAAGCGCGCGGTGTCGTTCAGGGTCGCGATGACGAGGTCCGGGTTGTGGATCTCGACGCCGGCCGGTGCGGAGATGTCCGCAGCGGTGACCTGACCGGCACCCTGCTTGCGCAGGTACGCGGTGATCGGCTCGTCGTGCTCGCTGGAGACGACCAGGCTCTTGATGTTGAGGATGATCTCGGTGACGTCTTCCTTGACACCGGGAACGGTGCTGAACTCGTGGAGGACGCCGTCGATGCGGATGCTGGTGACAGCCGCGCCGGGGATCGAGGAGAGGAGCGTGCGGCGCAGCGAGTTGCCGAGGGTGTACCCGAAGCCCGGCTCGAGCGGCTCGATGACGAAGCGCGAGCGGAACTCGGAGATCGATTCCTCGGTCAGGGTGGGGCGCTGTGCAATGAGCACTGTGGGATTCCTTTCGGCGGAGTGTCCGCTATATGACACTCGGCGGTACGTCGGGGCCGACCGGGCTCCGACGGGTCTGTTGAGTTGTGATCACGCGCACCGGAGTGCGCGATCGAACGACCAGGAATGGCCGCGGGCCCCGCCCGCCCCCGCCGGAGGTGATCCGGTCAGGGGACGAGCAGGGCGCGGCCGGTTGCTCCTCGCGTCAGACGCGACGGCGCTTGGGCGGGCGGCACCCGTTGTGCGCCTGCGGCGTGACGTCGTTGATCGAGCCGACCTCGAGGCCAGCGGCCTGGAGGGAACGGATCGCGGTCTCGCGGCCCGAACCCGGACCCTTCACGAAGACGTCGACCTTCTTGACGCCGTGCTCCTGCGCCTGACGCGCGGCGGACTCGGCGGCGAGCTGCGCCGCGAACGGCGTCGACTTGCGCGAACCCTTGAAGCCCACGGCACCCGAGGACGCCCAGCTGAGGACGGCACCCGACGGGTCGGTGATGCTGACGATCGTGTTGTTGAACGTGCTCTTGATGTGGGCCTGGCCCACTGCGACGTTCTTCTTCTCCTTGCGGCGCGGCTTGCGCGCGGCAGTCTTGGGGGTAGCCATCGGGGTCTCCTATCGAGCCTTCTTCTTGCCTGCCACGGTGCGCTTCGGTCCCTTGCGGGTACGCGCGTTGGTCTTGGTGCGCTGACCGCGCACCGGGAGACCACGACGGTGGCGAAGACCCTCGTAGCTACCGATCTCGACCTTGCGGCGGATGTCGGCGGCGACCTCACGGCGGAGGTCACCCTCCACCTTGAAGTTGCCCTCGATGAAGTCGCGGAGGGCGACGAGCTGGTCGTCGGTCAGGTCCTTGACGCGGATGTCACCGGAGATACCGGTCTCGGCGAGTGCCTGGACCGCGCGGGTACGGCCGACGCCGTAGATGTACGTGAGTGCGATCTCCACGCGCTTCTCGCGCGGGATGTCGACGCCTGCTAGACGTGCCATGTGCTGGCTGCTCCTGTTGTCGATGGAGGTGTGGAGCAGTACCGGTGCTCGGGCCTCCGACCCGAGGTGTCCCCGCTCGCGCGGTTCTTGGTACTGCGTTCGATGTTGAGTTGTGGTTCCTGCGCAGGCCGCCCGAGGGCGATCCGCATCAGGCAGCCAGCCGGTTCCCGGTGGGGACTAGCCCTGGCGCTGCTTGTGACGCGGGTTGCTCTTGCAGATCACCATGACGCGGCCCTTGCGGCGAATGACACGGCAGTGCTCGCAGATGGGCTTGACGCTGGGGTTGACCTTCATTGTTGTTTCCTCGTGCTCGCTGGCTTCGTACCCGGCAGGATTGCCGAGCCGTTCCTTTCCAGCTCGCGGATCACTTGTAGCGGTAGACGATCCGGCCGCGGGTCAGGTCGTACGGGCTCAGCTCCACGATCACGCGGTCCTCGGGGAGGATGCGGATGTAGTGCTGGCGCATCTTCCCGGAGATGTGCGCGAGGACCTTGTGTCCGTTGGTCAGCTCAACGCGGAACATCGCGTTGGGCAGAGCTTCGAGCACCGAGCCTTCGATCTCGATGACGCCGTCTTTCTTGGCCATAGCCTCACTGTCGCTTGGTTGGATTACCGGTGTGATCCCCGAGCCGGTCTGCGGGTCGGGCGCCACGCCAAGAAGGCATGGCACACCAAAGATCGATCTTATGTGATAGACCCAGGATTGCCAAGTGGAGACGGGGAAGTCCCCACGGCAGTCCCCACGAGTGGGGCTTCCCGCGGCGCGTCGCCCCGGGCAGTCTGAGTGTTCCACAGTGCTTTGACGGCGCGTTCCGGGCCGTCGCCAGTCACCGGACCCTAGCGTGACACCGCTGCACCGTCCGGTCGCTCCCTCCCGCGCCGGACCCCTGAACGGAGACCACGTGCCCGACGCCACCCGACGACCGCTCGCCCGCCACGGACGGCTCCCCCGCCGGCGCGGGTGGACGACCGCGGCCTCGGTCGTGGCATCAGCCCTGGCCGTCGTGCTCGTCAGCGGCACGAGCGTCGCCGCCATCGCCGGCGCCCAGCTCGCCACTGCGCCGAAGACGGTCCAGCTGAGCACCGACGACCAGAGCACCGCGCAGACCGCCGACATCACGGCGATCAAGGGCGGCGCGAACATCCTGCTCATCGGCAGCGACACCCGCGTGGGGCAGTTCGACTCCGACGAGGACGTCGAGGGCGCCCGCAACGACGTCACGATGCTCATCCACATCTCGCAGGACCACCAGCAGCTCACCGCGGTCAGCTTCCCGCGTGACCTCATGGTGCCGATCCCGGCGTGCTCCAACCCCGAGACGGGCACCACGTACCCGGCGGCGACCTCCGCGCAGTTCAACACCGCCCTCGGCAACGGCGGCGTCTCGTGCGTGGTCGACACCGTCGAGAACCTGACCGGCCTGAGCATCCCGTACGCCGGCCTCATCACCTTCGACGGCGTCATCGAGATGTCGAACGCCCTCGGTGGCGTGGACGTCTGCGTGGCGGAACCGATCAACGACACGTACACCGGACTCCACCTGACGGCCGGGTCGCACAACCTCGAGGGCTCCGATGCCCTGGCCTTCCTCCGCACCCGGCACGGCGTCGGCGACGGCAGCGACCTCGCACGGATCAGCTCGCAGCAGGTGTTCCTGTCCGCGCTGCTCCGCAAGGTCACCGCGGACGGCACGCTGTCCAACCCGATCACGCTCTACAAGCTCGCCGGTGCGGCGCTGTCGAACATGACCCTCTCGGACGGCCTCGCACAGACCCGCACGCTCGTCGGGCTCGCCGGGGCGCTCCGCGGCATGAGCACGGCGAACATGCTCTTCGTGCAGTACCCCGTCGCGGACGACCCGGACGACAACGCGCGCGTGATCGTCGACCAGGACGCCGCGCACACGCTCAACGTGGCGCTGCAGAACGACCAGAAGACCTCGTTGAGCGATTCCTCCACGGGCCGCGCTTCCGAGGAGTCGCCGTCCGGTACGAGCAGCGCGACCGCGGCACCGTCCGCCGGCAGTGCCGCGGGCTCGACCGGGTCGACGGGCTCCACGGGGTCCTCGGCAGCGGGGACGCCGTCGTCGGGGTCCACCTCGGCCGGCACCGGTACCGGCACCGGCACCGGCACCGGCACGAGCACGTCGGCCGCGACGCCCACGTCGACGCCGCTCCCCTCCTCGATCACCGGGCAGAGTGCCTCGGAACAGACCTGCTCCGTCGGCAACAACTGATCTCGGGCCCCGAGTCTCGCGCCGCGTGAGCTGAGACTCGGGCGCAGCGACAGTCCTCGGGTTCACAGGCACGAGAGCCGTCGCCCGCCCCGAGACTCGGGTGCGGCCGTGGACGCGACCACCCAGCCGGCGCGGCCGGCGGGGCGGACGCACGCCGCGCCTCCAGGCAGGTGACGGCCGACGCCGTCGGCAGGCGACCTACGGGATCGGGACCGGCGTCACACCCAGCGGAGCCAGGCCGGCCGCACCGCCGTCAGCGGCGGTCAGGACCCAGATGCCGCCGGCGTGGACCGCGATGCTGTGCTCCCAGTGTGCCGCGTCCGAACCGTCCAGCGTCCGGACCGTCCAGTCGTCGTCATCGGTCGAGCTGTCGATCGTGCCGGCGGTGACCATCGGCTCGATAGCGACCACCAGGCCCGGCTTCACCGCGGGCCCGGCACCGCGGACGCGGTAGTTGAACACCGGCGGGTCCTCGTGCATGGACCGGCCGATGCCGTGTCCGGTGAAGTCCTCGACGATGCCCCAGACGCCCGTCTCGTCGATGGCGTCCTCGATCACGGCGCCGACCTCGTGCAGGTTCTTCACGTGCGCCAGCGCGGCGATGCCGTGCCAGAGCGCACGCTCGGTCGTGTCGCAGAGCGTCTGCCGCGCCGCGGTCAGCGGGGCGTCGCCACCCGGGACGACCGTCGTGAACGCGCTGTCGCCGTTCCAGCCGTCGACCTCGGCGCCGGCGTCCACCGACACGATGTCACCAGGCTGCAGCACGCGGTCACCCGGGATCCCGTGGACGATCTCGTCGTTCACCGACACGCAGAGCGTGTGGTGGTAGCCCGGGACGAGCTGGAAGTTCGGGATGCCGCCGCCGTCACGGATGACGGACTCGGCGATCGCGTCGAGTTCGCCCGTCGTGATGCCGGGACGGACCGCGTCGCGGACCGCGAGCAGGGCCTGCTCAGTCAGCTGGCCGGGGCGCACCATGGCGCGGAGCTCGTCCGGGGTCTTGTAGATCGAGGGCTTGCGGAGACGGACCACGTGGCGTCAGACGCCCGCGGTCATCCCGCGCGAGGACAGGGCCGTCTGGATGCGGTCGCCTACCTCGTCGATGCCGCCGAGGCCGTCGACGTCGACCACGAGGCCACGCTCGCCGTAGGCGTTCACGATCGGGGCGGTCTGCTCCGTGTAGACCTGCTGACGACGACGGATGGTCTCCTCGTTGTCGTCGCTGCGGCCCTGCTCCTCGGCGCGCTTCAGGAGCCGGCCCACGAGCTCGTCCTGGTCGGCGACGAGCTGGATGACGGCGTCGATCCCGGTGCCCTGCTCGGCGAGCAGTGCGTCGAGGTACTCGACCTGCCCTACCGTGCGGGGGTACCCGTCGAGCAGGAACCCGCCCTGTGCGTCGGCCTCGTTCAGGCGCGACTTGACGAGCTCGTTCGTGAGGGAGTCGGGGACGTAGTCGCCCGCGTCCATGATCGCCTTCGCCTGGACGCCGAGCGGAGTGCCCTCTGCGACGTTCTTGCGGAAGATGTCGCCCGTGGAGACGGCGGGGATCCCGAAGGACTCGGCGATGCGGCCGGCCTGGGTGCCCTTCCCTGCCCCGGGGGGTCCGACGATGATGAGACGTGCGCTCAACGGAGAAGCCCTTCGTAGTGACGTTGCTGCAGCTGCGAGTCGATCTGCTTCACGGTCTCGAGACCGACACCCACGATGATGAGGATGCTCGCGCCACCGAACGGGAAGTTCTGGTTCGCGCCGAACAGCGCCAGTGCTGCCAGCGGGATGAGCGCGATGAGACCGAGGTAGAGCGAGCCGGGCAGCGTCACCCGGGTCAGGACGTAGTCGAGGTACTCGGCGGTGGGACGACCGGCACGGATGCCGGGGATGAACCCGCCGTACTTCTTCATGTTGTCCGCGACCTCTTCGGGGTTGAAGGTGATCGCGACGTAGAAGTACGTGAAGCCGACGATGAGCAGGAAGTACAGGACCATGTAGAACCAGTTGTCGCCAGAGGTCAGGTTCGACTGGATCCAGGTCACCCATGCGGCCGGCTCGGTGCCGTCGGAGGGCTGGTTGAACTGCGCGACCAGGGCCGGCAGGTACAGCAGCGACGAGGCGAAGATGACGGGCACGACGCCGGCCATGTTCACCTTGATCGGGATGTACGTGTTGTTGCCGCCGTAGGTGCGTCGACCGACCATGCGCTTGGCGTACTGGACGGGGATGCGCCGCTGCGACTGCTCGACGAACACGACGGCCATCATGATCACCAGGCCGACGAGGATGACGAAGAGGAAGAGCTCGAAGGACTGCGACTGCTCGATGGCCCAGAGCGCCGACGGGAACTGCGCCGCGATCGACGTGAAGATGAGGAGCGACATGCCGTTGCCGATGCCGCGCTCGGTGACGAGCTCGCCCATCCACATGATGAGGCCGGTGCCGGCGGTCAGCGTGACGACCATGAGCATGATCGCGTACCAGCTGTCGTTCGAGATGATCGACGAGCAGGACGACGAGGCGTTCGTGCCGAAGAGGGCACCGGAGCGGGCGACCGTGATCAGGGTCGTGGACTGCAGCACGCCGAGCGCGATGGTGAGGTAGCGCGTGTACTGCGTCAGCTTGGCCTGACCGGACTGCCCCTCCTTGTAGAGGGCGTCGAAGTGCGGGATGACCACGCGCAGCAGCTGCACGATGATCGACGACGTGATGTACGGCATGATCCCGAGCGCGAAGACCGAGAGCTTCAGCAGTGCGCCACCGGAGAACAGGTTGATCAGGTCGTACAGACCGCCGGACGACGACGCGCTGGCGAGACAGGTCTGCACGGCGGAGTAGTCGACGAACGGTGCGGGGATGTACGACCCCAGGCGGAACAGCGCGATGATCGCGAGGGTGAAGCCGATCTTCTTGCGAAGATCTGGGGTGCGCATGATGCGCGCGACCGCTCTGAACACGAGGACTCCGAACTTCTGGGACCGGCGACCCGGACGAGGGCCGTCACCGGTGTGGTCGGCAGGACCGACCTGGCCGGCGGACGCCGACCACTGTCAAGGAAACCGTAACGGCGGCCCGTGCGCAAACGCACGGGCCGCCGACGGGGTTACTGGGAGACGGTGCCGCCAGCAGCCGCGATCTTCTCGGCGGCGGACGCCGAGACCTTGTCGACCGAGACCGTGAGCTTCACGCTGATGTCACCCTGACCGAGAACCTTGACCTTCTCGTTCTTGCGGACGGCGCCCTTGGCGACCAGGTCCGCGACGGTGACGTCGCCACCGTTGGGGTAGAGCTCCGCGATCTTGTCCAGGTTCACGACCTGGTACTCGACACGGAACGGGTTCTTGAACCCGCGGAGCTTCGGGGTGCGCATGTGCAGCGGCATCTGCCCACCCTCGAAGCCGACCTTGACCTGGTAACGAGCCTTCTGGCCCTTGGTACCACGGCCGGCGGTCTTGCCCTTCGAGCCCTCACCACGACCGACGCGGGTGCGTGCCTTCTTGGCACCCTCGGCGGGGCGGAGGTGGTGCAGCTTCAGCACCTGGACGCGCTCGTTCTTCTCGTCGCTCATGCGTCGACCTCCTCGACCTTCACGAGGTGCGCCACCGTTGCGACGTACCCGCGGTTCTGGGCGTTGTCCTCACGCAGGACCGTACGGCCGATGCGCTTGAGACCCAGGCTGCGGAGCGTGTCGCGCTGGTACTGCTTCTCGCTGATAACGGACTTCGTCTGCGTGATCTTCAGCATCGCCATCACGCACCTGCCTTCTCGGACGCGGCACGCAGAGCAGCGGCCTCGGCCTGGAGCAGACGGTCCGGGACGACCCGGTCCACCGGGAGACCGCGGCGGCTCGCGACCGCGCGGGGCTCCTCGAGCTGCTTCAGCGCCGTGACGGTCGCGTGCACGATGTTGATCGTGTTCGACGAACCGAGCGACTTGCTCAGGACGTCGTGGATGCCGGCGCACTCGAGGACGGCGCGGACCGGACCACCGGCGATGACACCGGTACCGGCAGCGGCCGGACGGAGGAGCACGACACCGGCAGCGGCCTCGCCCTGCACCGGGTGCGGGATCGTGTTGCCGACGCGGGGGACGCGGAAGAAGTTCTTCTTCGCTTCCTCGACACCCTTCGAGATGGCGGTCGGGACCTCGCGGGCCTTGCCGTAGCCGACGCCCACGAGACCGTTGCCGTCACCGACGACGACGAGCGCGGTGAAGCTGAAGCGACGACCACCCTTGACGACCTTGGAGACGCGGTTGATGGTCACGACGCGCTCGAGGAACTGGCTGTCGCCACCCCGCCCGTTGCGGTCGTTGCCACGGCCGCCACCCTGCTGACGGTCGCGTCCGCCACCACGGCGGCCACGGTTGTCAGCGGAGTCGCGGTTGTTCGATGCCGAACCCGCAGCGGTCTCGACGGGACGCTCGACGACGGGGACCTCGGGCTCCTTGGCCGCGGGGGCCTCGGTGCTCGTGGCCTCGGCGTCGGTCGCCTCAGCAGCCTCGGTCGACTCGGTGGTCGCCGTGGCCTCGGTGGGCTCGACGGCCTCGGTCGCTTCGACGTTGGCGTCTTCGTTCGTGTTCGCGATGTCGCTCACAGGTTCAGCCCTCCTTCACGGGCACCATCGGCGATCGCGGCGACGCGACCGGCGTACTTGCTACCACCGCGGTCGAAGACCACGGCCTCGACGCCGGCTGCCTTCGCGCGCTCGGCGAGGAGCTCGCCGACGCGACGGGCCTTGGCCGTCTTGTCGCCGTCGAACGAACGGAGGTCGGCCTCCATCGTCGACGCGCTGGCCAGCGTGTGGCCCTTGGCGTCGTCGATGACCTGGACGAACACGTGACGCGACGAACGGGTGACGGCGAGACGCGGACGCACCTCGGTGCCGGTGATCTTCTTGCGGAGACGGTTGTGACGGCGCGCCTTGGCGGCCGACTTGCTCTTGCCTCGGATTCCGATGGCCATGATCACTTACCTGACTTTCCGGCCTTGCGGCGCACGATCTCGCCCGCGTAGCGGACACCCTTGCCCTTGTAGGGCTCGGGCTTGCGCAGCTTGCGGATGTTTGCAGCGACCTCGCCGACGGACTGCTTGTCGATGCCGACGACGGTGAGCTTGTTGTTGCCCTCGACGGTGAAGCTGATGCCAGCCGGCGGCTCGACCGTGATCGGGTGGGAGTACCCGAGCGCGAACTCGACGTTGTTGCCCTTCGCCTGCACGCGGTAACCGGTGCCGACGACCTCGAGGCCCTTGGTGTAGCCCTGGGTCACGCCGACGATGTTGTTCGCGATGAGGGTGCGGGTCAGGCCGTGCAGCGCACGCGAGCTGCGCTCGTCGTCCGGACGGGTGACGAGGACCTGGTTCTCCTCGACCTTGGCCTGGATGGGCTCTGCGACGACGAGCGCGAGCTCGCCCTTCGGGCCCTTGACCGCGACGTTCTGGCCGTCGATGGAGACGGTCACGCCAGCGGGGATGTCAATGGGAAGACGTCCGATTCGAGACATGTTCGATCACCACACGTAGGCGAGGACTTCCCCACCCACGCCCTTCTGCTCGGCTTCGCGGTCGGTGAGCAGTCCCGACGACGTCGAGAGGATCGCCACGCCGAGGCCACCGAGGACCTGGGGGATCTCCGTCGACTTCGCGTAGACCCGGAGACCGGGCTTCGAGACGCGCTTGATGCCGGCGATCGAACGCTCGCGCTCGGGGCCGTACTTCAGGTCGATCGTGAGGGTCTGCCCGACGCGGGCGTCCTCGACCTTCCACTCGCTGATGTAACCCTCGCGCTTGAGGATCTCAGCGATGTTCTTCTTCAACTTGGAGCTGGGAAGCGAGACGTCGTCGTGGTGCGCCGAGTTCGCGTTCCGCAATCTGGTCAGCATGTCTGCGACCGGATCGGTCATCGTCATGATGGTCGTCCATTCTTCGCCTGGTTTCGACACCCGTTCCACGAATGCCGACCTGAGCGATCGGGTGATCCGGGGGCGGTTCCCCTGGATCGGTGTGTTCGTGCGTGCGGGCCGGAGGACGTGAATCCTCCGGCCCGCACCGCCCGAAGTAGCTTAGACCGTCTGCTCGGCCGAACGGAACGGGAACCCGAGCTGGCGAAGCAGCGCGCGGCCCTCGTCGTCCGTCTTCGCGGTGGTCACGACGGTGATGTCGAAGCCACGCACGCGGTCGATGCGGTCCTGGTCGATCTCGTGGAACACGGACTGCTCCGTGAGACCGAACGTGTAGTTGCCGTTGCCGTCGAACTGCTTGTCGCTGAGCCCGCGGAAGTCGCGGATGCGGGGCAGTGCGAGCGTCACCAGGCGGTCGATGAACTCCCACGCGCGGTCACCACGGAGGGTGACGTGCGCGCCGATGGCCTGGCCCTCACGCAGCTTGAACTGCGCGATGGACTTGCGGGCCTTCGTGACCTGGGGCTTCTGACCCGTGATCGCCGTGAGGTCCTTGATGGCCCCCTCGATGATCTTCGAGTCACGAGCCGCCTCGCCGACGCCGGTGTTCACGACGACCTTGACCAGGCCGGGGACCTGGTTGACGTTCGCGTACCCGAACTGCTCGGTGAGGGCAGCCTTGATCTCGTTCTTGTACTTCTGCTTGAGGCGCGGGTCGACCTTGGTCGCCGGCGCGGCAGTCGTGTCGGTCATCAGAGCTTCTCACCCGACTTCTTGGCGTAGCGGACGCGGACGGTCTTCTTGACGCCGTCCTTCTCCACCTCTTCGGTGCGGAAACCGACGCGGGTCGGCTTCTTGGTCTTCGGGTCGACGATGGCGACGTTCGAGACGTGGATCGGGGCCTCGTGCTGCTCGATGCCACCGGTCTTCGAACCGCGCTGGGTCTGGCCGACGCGGACGTGCTTCGTGACGAAGTTCACGCCCTCGACGACGACGCGCTCCTTGTCGCGGAGCACCTCGATGACCTTGCCCTGCTTGCCGCGGTCGCCGCCACGCTCCTGCGTGGCGCCCGCGATGACCTCGACGAGGTCACCCTTCTTGATGTTCGCCATGGCTTACAGCACCTCCGGCGCGAGCGAGATGATCTTCATGAACTTCTTGTCACGGAGCTCGCGACCGACCGGACCGAAGATGCGCGTACCGCGCGGGTCGCCGTCGGCCTTGAGGATCACTGCCGCGTTCTCGTCGAACTTGATGTAGGAGCCGTCCTGACGACGGACTTCCTTCTTGGTGCGAACGATGACCGCCTTGACGACGTCACCCTTCTTCACGTTGCCGCCGGGGATGGCGTCCTTCACCGTGGCGACGATGACGTCACCGAGACCGGCGTAGCGACGACCCGAGCCACCGAGCACGCGGATGGTCAAGATCTCCTTGGCACCCGTGTTGTCGGCGACCTTGAGGCGGGATTCCTGCTGAATCACTGCTGTCTCCTATTCCGAAGCAGGCCGAGGCCTACTTGGCCTTCTCGAGGATCTCGACCAGGCGCCAGCGCTTGGAAGCGCTGAGGGGACGGGTCTCGCTGATCACGACGAGGTCGCCGACACCAGCGGTGCCGAGCTCGTCGTGGGCCTTCACCTTGGACGTGCGACGGATGATCTTGCCGTAGAGCGCGTGCTTCACGCGGTCCTCGACCTCGACCACGATGGTCTTGTCCATCTTGTCGCTCGTGACGTAGCCACGACGCGTCTTGCGGTAGCCGCGAGCGGAGGCGGCGGAGGTCTTCTCTTCGTTCGCCATTACTTCTCCTCGGCGGTCTCGGCCTCGGTCGACTCAGCCGGCTTCTCAGCCTTCTTGGTCGTCTTCTTGGCCTTGGTGGCGGTCTCGACGGGCGCGGGAGTGGCACGGATGCCGAGCTCGCGCTCGCGGAGGACGGTGTAGATACGGGCGATGTCGCGCTTGACGGCACGGAGACGACCGTGGCTCTCCAGCTGGCCGGTGGCCGACTGGAAGCGGAGGTTGAAGAGTTCCTCCTTGGCCTTCTTCAGCTCGTCAGCAAGACGCTCGTTCTCGAACGTGTCGAGCTCCGTCGGACGGAGCTCCTTGGAACCGATCGCCATTATGCGTCGCCCTCCTCGCGCTTGATGATGCGTGCCTTGAGGGGCAGCTTGTGGATTGCACGAGTCAGCGCCTCACGGGCGATGTCCTCGCTGACGCCGGAGAGCTCGAAGAGCACGCGACCCGGCTTGACGTTGGCGACCCACCACTCGGGCGAGCCCTTACCGGAACCCATGCGGGTCTCAGCCGGCTTCTTGGTGAGCGGACGGTCCGGGTAGATGTTGATCCACACCTTGCCGCCACGCTTGATGTGACGCGTCATGGCGATACGAGCGGACTCGATCTGACGGTTGGTCACGTAAGCGGGGGTCAGCGCCTGGATGCCGTAGTCACCGAACGACACCTTGGTGCCACCGGTGGCCTGGCCCGAACGCTTCGGGTGGTGCTGCTTACGGTGCTTGACTCGACGGGGAATAAGCATTGTTACGCCTCAACTCCTGCGCCGGCCGGCGCGTCCTGCGGGGCCTGCTGCTGGCGTCCACCGCGGTCGCCGCCACGGCGGTCGCCGCGCTCGCCGCCACGGGGGCCGCCACGACGCTCGGGGCGCGACGAACGCTGGTTCGCCTGCTCGCGAGCGAGCTCCTTGTTCGTGATGTCGCCCTTGTAGATCCAGACCTTCACGCCGATGCGGCCGAACGTGGTCCGGGCCTCGTAGAAGCCGTAGTCGATGTTCGCGCGGAGCGTGTGCAGGGGCACGCGGCCCTCGCGGTAGAACTCCGAACGCGACATCTCGGCGCCGCCGAGACGACCCGACACCTGGATGCGGACACCCTTGGCGCCGGCGCGCTGTGCACCCTGCAGGCCCTTGCGCATGGCGCGACGGAACGCGACACGAGCGGAGAGCTGCTCGGCGATGCCCTGCGCGACGAGCTGGGCCTCGGTCTCGGGGTTCTTGACCTCGAGGATGTTGAGCTGGATCTGCTTCTTGGTGAGCTTCTCCAGCTCGCCACGGACGCGCTCCGCCTCGGCGCCGCGGCGACCGATGACGATGCCCGGACGGGCGGTGTGGATGTCCACGCGGACCCGGTCACGGGTGCGCTCGAGCTCGATGCGGGCGACGCCGGCACGGTCGAGGGTCTTCTTCAGGTACTCGCGCACCTTGATGTCCTCGGCCACGTAGTCGGCGTAACGCTGACCCGGCTTCGTGCTGTCGGTGAACCAGTGCGAGACGTGGTCCGTCGTGATCCCGAGACGGAAGCCGTACGGGTTGACCTTCTGGCCCATTACTTGCTCGCCTTCTTGCTCGTCGCCGCAGCCTCGACCTCATCCGGCGTCGCGAGGACGACCGTGATGTGCGAGGTGCGCTTGTTGATGCGGAAGGCGCGGCCCTGGGCACGCGGCTGGAACCGCTTCAGGGTCGTGCCCTCGTCGACGAAGACGCGGCTCACGTAGAGGTCGCGCTCGTCGAGGAAGCTGTTCGTCGAGTCCGCCTTCACCCGGGCGTTCGCGATCGCCGAGGCGACCAGCTTGTACACGGGCTCCGAAGCACCCTGGGGGGCGAACTTCAGGATGGCGAGCGCCTCGTGGGCCTGCTTGCCGCGGATCAGCTCGATGACGCGACGGGCCTTCTGAGGCGTGACGCGGATGTGTCGCACGCGTGCGATCGACTCCACCATTTCGTTCCTCCTCTGCGTCGCCGCCTTAGCGGCGACGGCCCTTCTTGTCGTCCTTCACGTGACCACGGAAGGTGCGGGTCGGCGCGAACTCGCCGAGCTTGTGACCGACCATCGACTCGGTGACGAACACCGGGATGTGCTTGCGGCCGTCGTGCACGGCGATCGTGTGCCCGAGCATGTTCGGGATGATCATCGAGCGACGCGACCAGGTACGGATCACGTTCTTGGTGTTGGCCTCGTTCTGCGTGACGACCTTGCGGAGCAGGTGCTCGTCGACGAAGGGGCCCTTCTTCAGACTGCGTGGCATCTTCTGAACTCCTACTTGCGCTTCTTGCCGGCGTTACGGCGACGGACGATGAGCTTGTCGCTCGGCTTGTTCGGCTTGCGCGTGCGACCCTCGGCCTGACCCCAGGGGCTGACCGGGTGACGACCACCGGAGGTCTTGCCCTCACCACCACCGTGCGGGTGGTCGACCGGGTTCATCGCGACACCACGGACGGTCGGGCGGACGCCCTTCCAGCGCATGCGGCCGGCCTTGCCCCAGTTGATGTTCGACTGCTCGGCGTTGCCGACCTCGCCGATCGTGGCGCGGCAGCGGGCGTCGACGTTGCGGACCTCGCCCGACGGCAGACGGAGCTGCGCGTAGGGGCCGTCCTTGGCGACGAGACGCACCGAGGCGCCGGCGGAGCGGGCCATCTTGGCGCCGCCACCGGGGCGGAGCTCGATGGCGTGGATGACCGTACCGACCGGGATGTTGCGCAGCGGCAGGTTGTTGCCGGGCTTGATGTCGGCGCCGGCGCCCTGCTCGATGACGTCGCCCTGCTTGAGCTTGTTCGGCGCGATGATGTAGCGCTTCGTGCCGTCCACGTAGTGCAGGAGCGCGATGCGCGCGGTGCGGTTCGGGTCGTACTCGATGTGAGCGACCTTGGCGTCCACGCCGTCCTTGTCGTGACGACGGAAGTCGATCACGCGGTACTGGCGCTTGTGGCCACCACCGATGTGACGGGTGGTGATGCGGCCGGAGCTGTTGCGTCCACCGGTCTTCGGCAGCGGACGAAGCAGCGACTTCTCCGGCGTCGAACGGGTGATCTCAGCGAAGTCGGCGACCGACGAGCCGCGACGACCGGGGGTCGTCGGCTTGTAGTTACGAATAGCCATGATTTATCCCTCTGGTCCTCAGCCGACAGCCGTGAAGATGTCGATCGAACCGGACTTGAGCGTCACGATGGCACGCTTGGTGTCCTTGCGCTTGCCCATGCCGAAACGCGTGCGACGGGTCTTGCCCGGACGGTTCAGCGTGTTGATGCTCGCGACCTTGACGTCGAAGATCTTCTCGATGGCGAGCTTGATCTCGGTCTTGTTCGAACGGGGGTCCACGATGAACGTGTACTTGCCCTGGTCGATCAGGCCGTAGCTCTTCTCCGAGACGACCGGCGAGATGATGATGTCGCGCGGGTCCTTGTTGAAGCCGCTCATGCGGAGATCTCCTTCGCGGTCTTCGACGCGATGAAGGCGTCGAGTGCGCTCTTGCTGAAGACGAGCGCGTCGGCCTTGAGCACGTCGTAGGCGTTGAGCTGGCCGTACGAGAGCGCGTGGACGTTCGGCAGGTTGCGGATCGACTTGAGCGTCAGCTCGTCGTCCGACTCGAGCACGACGAGCACGTGCTTGACGGGCGCGACCTTCTCGAGGAGCGTGCGAGCGGTCTTGGTCGACGGCACCTCGGCTGCGACGAAGCCGTCGACGGCGGAGATGCGGCCACCGCGGGCGCGGTCCGAGAGCGAGCCGAGCAGAGCCGCGGCGATCATCTTCTTCGGGGTGCGCTGCGAGTAGTCGCGCGGGGTCGGTCCGTGGACGACGCCACCGCCGGTGTGCTCCGGAGCACGGACCGAACCCTGACGGGCGCGGCCGGTGCCCTTCTGCTTGAACGGCTTGCGACCGGCACCGCGGACTTCGCCGCGGTTCTTGGTCTTGTGGGTGCCCTGACGCGCTGCTGCGAGCTGCGCGGTGACGACCTGGTGGATCAGCGGGACGTTGGTCTCGACGTCGAAGAGCTCGGCGGGGAGCTCGACGGTGCCGGACTTGGCGCCCGATGCGTCGAGGACGTCGATCGTGGTTGCGGTCGTGGTGGCCATGATCACTTACCCTTCACGGCGGTGCGGACGAAGACGGAGCGACCGCGGGCACCGGGGATCGCGCCCTTGACGAGCAGCAGACCCTTCTCGGCGTCGACGGCGTGCACCGTGAGGTTGAGGACGGTGACGCGCTCGCCACCCATGCGACCGGCCATGCGCATGCCCTTGAAGACACGCGACGGGGTCGACGAAGCACCGATGGAACCGGGCTTGCGGTGGTTGCGGTGCGCACCGTGCGAAGCGGAGACGCCGGCGAAGCCGTGGCGCTTCATGACACCCGCGAAGCCCTTGCCCTTGGACGTGCCGACGACGTCGACCTTCTGGCCCGCCTCGAACGTGTCGACGGTGAGCTCCTGGCCGAGCGAGTACTCAGCGGTGTCGTTGGTGCGGATCTCCGTGAGGGTGCGGCGCGGGGTGACCCCGGCGGCCTCGAAGTGACCAGCGGCAGGCTTGTTGACCTTGCGCGGGTCGATGGCGCCGGCGGCGATCTGGATCGCCTCGTAGCCGTCGCGCTCGACGTTGCGGATCTGGGTGACCACGTTCGGGCCGACCTCGATCACGGTGACGGGGATGAACTTGTTGTTCTCGTCCCACACCTGGGTCATCCCGAGCTTCTTGCCGAGGAGGCCCTTGACGGACTTGGTTGAATTCGCCATCAGTCCAGCCCCCTTACAGCTTGATCTCGATGTTGACGTCGGCCGGGAGGTCGAGTCGCATGAGCGAGTCGACGGCCTTCGGCGTCGGGTCGACGATGTCGATGACCCGCTTGTGCGTGCGCTTCTCGAAGTGCTCGCGCGAGTCCTTGTACTTGTGAGGAGAACGGATCACGGTGACCACGTTCTTCTCGGTGGGGAGCGGCACCGGGCCGACCACGGTCGCACCGGCACGGGTCACCGTGTCGACGATCTTCCGGGCCGACGTGTCGATGACCTCGTGGTCGTACGACTTGAGCCGGATGCGGATCTTCTGTCCCGCCATGTGTCTCTTTGTCCTCTCTGCGCCGCGCACCCTCGGGCCGCCTGACGCCGCCTGCGCCGTGCATTCCTGCACGACTTGGCTGTTTTCCTGAACCAACCGGCCGCATCCGCTGGGGATGACCGCTGTTCTCCTGTCAACCGCGCGGGGCGGCGTGGGCCGTCCAGCGTGGGCATGTCGCTTCCCCCACGTCCGGACACAGCTGTGGCCGGGCGCTCACGAGGGATTCGATCGTGTTCTGCTGCCTGCGGCCCAACCCAGCCCTGCTGAACAGAGGGGTTGTGCACTGCCAGAGCAGTGATCCTGCGCACGCGAAGCGCGCGGAATTCGGAACCGGACAAGTCTCGCATAGGCACCGCCATCCGTGCAACCCGGGCGTGTCGCGATTTCATGGCGTGTCGCGACCGGCGCACTCCCCCGGATCCGCGGGGGTCACGGGCCTGGAGGCGCGGCTCGGCCCCGACACGCGACATGCCCTCCGGAGATGGTCCGGAGGGCATGTCGTGGTGCGGTCGTCCGTGCTACTCGGCGACGACCGGGGGGACGAACCACGGGGGGAAGACCGCAACCCGGGGAGCGTGTCCACCGTGGTCCTGCAGCACCGCCTTGACGGTCTGCCGGACGCGGTCGTTCGGCACGCCGATCACCGCGACGGCGGAGAACGGCACGCTCGGCCCGGCGAGCAGCTCGAGGCCGAGCATCTCCGGGTCGGTGAAGTCCGTGCGGCGGATGAGGTTCGTCGCGGCCTCGGGACCGACGGCGAACCGGACGTCGTCGGCGTCGGCGTCCTGGTCGGCGACGATCACGGACGCGCCGAAGGCCGAGACGGGCACGACGAGCATGATGTACTCGATCGCCTTCGTCCGGCGTGCCGCGTCGGACCAACGCTCGCCCTCGGCACCGCTGCGGAGCTCGTCCCAGCGGGTGGCGTCGGGCGAGAGAGTGAAGGGCACGTGCCCGGCGACGGACGAGCCATCCGGCGCGGTGGCCTCGGCACGCGCCGCACGGGCGGCGGCGGACGCGACGTCGACGACCGGGGTGACGGCGTCGGACGCGAGGATCGCGCCGGACCCGACGATGTCGTCGAGGTTGTCCACGTGGGTCACGTGGTGGGCCCGGAGCGACGCGAAGTCACGCGCCTCGGGGAGGTCGGGGACCGGGGACCGCAGCGAGGACGCGGGGGTGGCGGCCTGGCCGGGGACGGTCCGGAGCGAGGTGGTGATCCGGGTACGCCGGGGGGTCGGGGCGGTGGGGATCTCCGACGCCGCTCGCTGGCGCGGGGCGCAGATGTCGCAGAGCTCGGTCTCGAATCCGTGGATGCACTCGTCTGTCACGACTGGTGGGGGTCCTTCCGTGCCCGTGTGGGGGTGGTCGGGCACGAGGTCCAACGGTACGTCATCGCGGCGTGTTCCGCGTCACTGCCGGTAGAGGAGTGCCCGGACCTCGGACTCGGCGGCGTGCAGCCGGGCCGGGTCGATGGTCTCGCCGTGGTCGTACGCGTCGAGCAACCGCGGGTCGATGTAGCTCTGCCGGCACACCGTCGGGGTGTTCCCGAGCTCGTCGCTCGCGACCTTCACGGCGTGCGAGACCGCCTTCCGCCGCTTCGCCTGGGACGGCTGTGGCCCGGTCTCCGCCAGGTCCACGGCCGCGGCGACCGTGCCGTGCAGGGTCCGGAAGTCCTTCGCGGTGAACTCCTCGCCCGCGCGCTCCTTGACGTAGGCGTTGATGTCCTCGGCGGAGAGGGGCTCCCACTCGGCGCCGCGGCGTTCGCGGAACGAGAGCAGCCGGGCGTTCGGCCCGCGCCGCTTCATCCCCACGATCACGGTCGCGAGGTCGGGGTCGTGGATGGACGAGGACCACTCCTGGCCGCTCTTGCCGGGGAAGTCGAGCTCGATGTCGTCCCCGGAGACGTGGGCGTGCGCGCAGAGGAGCGTGGAGAGCCCACGGCTGCCGTGCTCGGTCGCGTAGCGCTCCGACCCGACCCGGAGGGACCCCTGGTCGAGCATCCGGAACGCCGCGGCGAGCGCGCGCTGCCGGTCCGGCTCCGGTCGGCGGAGGTCCTGCGTGACCATGCGGCGCGCGGACGGCAGGGACTCGGCGAGCGCGAGGGCACGGTCGTACTTGATGCGGTCCATCCGCTGCCGCCACGAGGGGTGGTACATGTACTGCCGCCGGCCGGCCCCGTCGATCCCGGTGGCGAGGATGTGGCCGTTCTCGTAGGGCGAGATCCAGACGTCGTCCCACGCGGGCGGGATGACGAAGTCCTCGAGCCGCTGCCGGACCTCCGGGTCGGTGACGGTGGTGCCGTCCGGGTCACGGTACGAGAACCCGCGTCCGCTGCGGATGCGGTGGTAGCCGCGACCGTTGGTCGCGGAGCGGCGGAGACGTGTCACGTCGTCGATGCAACACGCGTGTGCCTGTGACCGGACCGGGTCAGGGCCTGGAGGCGCGGTGCGGGCCCGCACCGCGCCTCCAGTCCGTCAACCGGTCACGCTCGACGGCGACGGCGCGTGAGCAGCAGGACCCCACCGGCCGCCATCGCGAGGAGCGCGAGGAGCGCGCCGATCCCGAGTCCGGCGGCTCCCGTGAAGGCGAGCTCGGCTGCCTTCGGTGCGCTGCGCACCGGTGCGGGGTCGGCCGCACGCTGCGGGTCGGTCGGGCTGGCCGAACTGGACACCGGCGTCACCTGCGTCGTCGGGGACGCGACCGTCGCGACGTTCGTGATGCGGTCCGGGGCGTCGGAGGCGACCCGTGCCGTGACCTGGAACGCCACCGACCCGCCCACCGCGAGCGGACCCGTCAGGGTGCACGTGACGGTCTGCCCGGACGTGCAGGTCGCGGCGCGACCGTCGTTGACGCTCACCAGGGCGAGCCCCTCCGGCAGCCGGTCCGTGACGACGACGGGCCCCGGGTCCTCGGTGGGACCGCCGTTCCGCACCGTGATGGTGTACCCGACGGTCTTCCCGCGCACCAGCTGACCCGTGTGCGTCTTCGTGATCGACAGGCTCGAGGCCGGGTCGACCGCCAGCTCGTCGGCGGCGTCGTTGTCGGCGAGCGTCGTCTCGGTCGTGCTGGTGGCGACCGTCGCGCTGGGCTGCACGCCCGGGTAGGCGGCGGCCGTCGGCGTCTGGTGGACCGTGATCGCCGGGGCGAGCGACCCGGCCGTCAGGGTGCCGGCCAGGGCGAACGACACGGTCGTCGAGCCGTCCGCGTTCCGGACCACGCCGGTGACCGTCCAGGCCGGGTCGGCCTCGGTCGACACGTAGGTCAGGCCCTTCGGCAGCGTGTACGTCGCCGTGACGCCCGCGGCGTCGGACAGGCCGGCGTTCCGGACCTGGACCGTCTCCGGCAGGTCCTTGCCGATGACGGCCGACCCCTCGTGCCCGAGGGTGATCGCGACGTTCGCGACCTCGTCGACGTCGAGCGGGCTCGTCGTCGGGCGGTCGTTCGTGCCCGGCAGCGGGTCCGTCCCCTGGCTCGTGACGACCGCGCGGTTCTCGATGCGGTCGGCCGTGTAGCCGGACGCGACCTTCGTCGTGATCCAGAGTCCCGGGGCGTCCTTCCCGGCGACGATCGTCGTCGGGAGCGAGCAGGTCACGACCTTCGGGTCGGTGGTGCCGTCGCACGTCCAGACCGAACCGTCGCTCGACGCGCTGACGAAGGTCAGCCCCTCGGGCAGCTGGTCGGTGACGACCGTGGTGGGCTGCTCGTCGGACGGTCCCGCGTTGCTGACCTGGACGAGCCAGACCTGCTCCGCCCCCGCCGTGACGCGGCCGGACGCCGTCGTCGAGCCGACCTTCGTGACCGGGGTCTTCGACAGCCCGAGCGCCGCGTGGGTCGTGACGGCGACGTCCGCGTCGGCTGTGTCGTTCGACGGGTCGGTGTCCGGTGTCGCGGAGGACACCGTCGCGGTGTTCGTCAGCGTGCCGGCCGGGGTGCCGGACGCGACGGACGCGGTGACGTGGAACACCGTGCTCGCGCCCGAGGCGAGCGTGGCGGTCGACCAGGTCGCCGGGCTGCTGCCCTGCTCCCAGGCGTCGTCGTCGGTGGTGACGGCCGTCACGGTCATCCCGGTGGGCGGGGTGTCCGTCCAGGTGACGTCCCGCGCGTCCGAGGGTCCGGCGTTCGCCACGGTGACGTCGTAGGTGACGTCCGTGCCGGCGTCGGCGCTCGGGGCGCTCGTGCGCTCCTTCGTGACTGACAGGTCGGCGTGCGTGGTGACGTCGACGGTCGCGGCGTCGTGCGCCGTCGGGCCGGCCGCGGTGACCGGCGACGCGGTGACCGTGTTCACGATCGCCGAGCCTCGGAACGACGCCGGGACGTGCACGGTCACGACGATCGTGTTCGGGTCCGTCGCCCCGACGGCGATGCCGTCGTTGCCGGCGAGCGTCAGGACGCCGTCGTCGTTCGACACGAGCGTCCAGTGCTGCGCCGTCTCGGCCGACAGCCCGCGGAACTCGACACCGGCGGGCAGCGTGTCCTGCACCAGCACGCTCGGCGACACGTCGTCGCCAGCGGGCAGGTCGGACGGCCCGTCGGGGTTCGCCACCGTGATCGTGTACGTGACGTCCTGACCGGCGTCGATCGACTCGACGTCGGCCCGCTTCGTCACCGACAGGCCCGCGGTCTGCGTGGCGTCGCTGCGTGCCTGGCCCTGCTGCGAGGCGGCGTTGTCAGCCGTCACGACCGCCGTGTTCGTCAGCGCGCCGCGCATCGACGACGGGGTGGTCACGGTGATCGTGAACGTCGTCGCCTTCCCGGCGGCGAGGGTGCCGTCGAGGACGCACGTGACCTCGCTGCCGTCCGCCGCGGGGGCCGTGCAGGTCCAGGCGCCGTCGGTCTGCGTGATCGTGTCGGCGCCCTGCTCGAGCGGCGCGTCCGGCTGCAGACGCGTGCCGTCCAGCAGGGTGTCCGTCACCGTGACGTTCCGGGCGTCGGCCGTGCCGGTGTTCTGGACGCGGATGGTCCAGTCGGCGGCGTTCCCGGCGACGAGGGTCGGCTGGTCGGCCGTCGGCTCGGCCGTCGGCTGGTCGGCGGTCGGCTGGTCGGCCGTCGGCTGGTCGCCGTTGGCTTCCGGGCCGAACCGCTTCGCGATCGTCAGCGACGTGCCGTCGTCGACGCGCGTGGTCGCCGTCGACGAGTCGTTCGACGACGTCGGGTCGGTGGTCGTGGTCGTGTCGACCGCGACCGCGGCGGTGTTCGTGATCGTCTCGGTCGCCGTGACGTCGGCGTGGACCGTCGCGGTGATCGTGATCGCCCCGGCCGCCTGGCCGTTCACGAGCCCGTCACGCGTGCAGGTCACGGTGTTGTCGTCCGTGTCGCACGTCCAGCCGGAGTCGGTCGACGTCGCGCTCACCAGGGTCACCGTGTCGGGCAGCGTGTCCGTCACCGTCACGGTGCCGCGGGCGTCCGAGACGCTCTTCGAGGCCGCGTCCTGCACGTTCCGCACCGACAGGTTCCAGGCGATCGTCCCGCCGGCCGGGGCCTTCGCGGACGGTCCCGTCTTCGTGATCGTCAGGTCGGCGATCGCGACCGGGGTGACGCTCGCGGTGTCGCGGTCGTTCGCGGTGTTCGGGTCGAACGTCTGCCCGGTGCCCTGCTCGATCGTCGCGGTGTTGCGGATCGCGGTGAGCGGGGCGTCGGACGGCAGGGTCAGGGCGACGTCGAGCTCGGGGAACGACGCGCCCTTCGCCACCGTGGCGCCGTTGACGCAGGTCCAGGTGCCGTCGGCCGGGGTGCAGCTCCAGCCGGTGCCGGTGAACGCCAGCGAGGCGCCGGCGGGCAGGCCGGTCGGGGCGTCGACCACGGTCGTGCCGTGCGCCGCGTCGCCGCCGGTGTTGGTCACCGTGATCGTCCACGCCTTCGCGGTGGTGGCACCGGCGACGACCTGCGCGGTCGTGGCGGTCTTCGTGAGGGCGAGGTCGGCTGCGGCGATCCGCGCGGCGGCGACGGCGTCGTCACCGCCGTTCGGGTAGGTCACGAACGAGCCCGTGCCGCCGTCGTACGAGGTCCCACCGGACGCGTCCGTGACCGTCGCCGTGACGTGGTTCGTGTGGGCGACCGTGCTGCCCGCACCGGGCGTCGTGGCGGCGTCCGAGGTCGGGGTCGCGCGGTAGTGCAGGGTCATGGTGGCGTTCGCGGCGAGCGGGCCGAGGTCCGACCACGAGAGCGTGCGGCCGCTCGTCGCGGGGTCGCTCACCGCGGTGGCGGCTCCCCCGTCACGGACGATCGTGGCGCTGCCGGCGACGTACTGCCAGTTCGCGGGGAGGACGTCCGTCGCGGAGACCTTCGTCGCGGCGCTGCCCTGGTTCGTGAACGTCACCGAGAAGTCCGAGGCGACGCCGATGTAGGACAGACCACCGACGGTGTCGTTCGCCTTCGCGACGGCGACGTCCGGGAACGCCGGGGTGACGGTCGCGGTGGCCTCGACGGCGGGGTAGCTCGCGCCACCGGTCGCCAGGCTGCGGTACGCACCGGTCGAGACGGTGTTCGTGAGCGGAGCACCGCTCAGCGAGACGTCGTCCGCGAGCTTCGCGGAGTACGTGTGCTGCACCGATGCGCCCGCACCACCGACGGTGGTCGTCGGCCAGGTGACCACACCGCCGCCGCAGTCCGCGGTCGCGGCCCCGAGGGTCCCGCCGTCCGAGATCGAGGCGCCGTCGACGACGATGCCCGCGGGCACGCAGTCGGTGACCGTGGTGCCGTACGCCGGGGACGCCCCCTTCGCGTTGGTCACGGTGACCGTGTACCCGACGGTCTGTCCGGGCTCCACGGCCAGCGCGTCGCTGGTCGTCCCGAGGACCGTCGCCGTCTTGTCGATCGACAGCGAGGGCGCCACCACCGTGGCGTTCGCCGGGTTCGAGGTGGCGGTGCCGTCGGTCGGCGCCGTCCCCTTCGCGGACTTGTCCCAGGCGAGGTTCGCGGTGTTCGACAGGGCGGTGCCGGCCGTCGCGCTCGTCGTGAGGCGGACCGGGATCGACACGGTGACGGTGACGGCGTCGGGCCGTCCGGTCGCGATGTCGCTGACGTCGACGCGGATGCTCCGGGTGGCGGCGTCGACCGTGCCGGTCGCCGTGACGGTGGCGTCGGACGTCGTCGCCGTGAGCGCGCCGTCCACCGACAGCCCCGCGGGGAGCACGTCGGTCAGACGGGTGTCGAAGACGGACACGTTCGCGGGGATCGTCGCCGTCACCCGGTAGGTGGCCGCGTCACCCGGACGGAGCGGGAGTGCGGTCGTGTTCCTCGGGTCCGTCGTCGCGGCGGCACCGGGGGTGCCGTCGGTGTCCGACCACGTCGGCGCGGTGAGCTGCTTCGACACGGACGGCGACGCCACCGTGATGGTGTCGTCCGCGCTCGCGGTCTGGACGTAGGTCGCACCGGCGGTCGTGTAGTCGGTGTCGAGGCTGGAGCCGACGACCTTCGCGGTGTTCGCGTAGCTCGTGCCGGCAGGGGCCTTGTCGGCGAGGGTGCCGGTCACCGTGATGGTGGTCGACGCGCCGGGCGCGAGGGTGCCGACGTCCCACGCGTGCAGGGTGCGGTCGGTCCCGCAGGCACCGATCGCGTCGCGCTGCGCCTGGGTCAGCGATCCGGTCGCCTCGGTGCGCGAGGAGCCGGTGAACTGCAGGGACGACGGGAAGCAGTCGGCGACGAACACGCTGCGGGCGTCGGTCGTGCTCGACTTGTTCGTCGCGGTGAGCGTCCACGTGACGACGTCCTGGCCGGACACCACGGCACCGTTCCGGTCGTCGGTCTTCGTGATCGCCAGGTTCGGAGCCGTCACCCCGACCGCGACCTGCTTCGTCGGGGCGACGGACGCGCCCGTGACCGGGTCGGTGCTGCGGAACGTCGCGGTGTTCGTGATCGTCGACGGCGCGAACGCCGTGCCGTCCGACTTCGGGTACGCGCCCGTGCCGGCGGAGACCGCGAGCCCGGTGACCGTCACCGTGAACGTGACGTCGCTGCCCGTGGTGTTGTCGAACACCGCAGGGAAGACGAGCGCGCCGCCGCCGTTGGTGTTCGTCGTCGCACCGCCGGTGAAGGTGTAGTCCTGTCCCCCGTAGGTGACCGTCGTGTCACCGTCGGTCATGCCACGCGTCGCGGCTCCGGGGGCGCCGGGCATGCCCAGCGTCCAGGTCGTCGCGCTCGTCGTCTTCAACCTCGTGACGGCGGCCAGCGGGTCGATCAGCGACGCGGATCCGACGCTCGTGCCGGCCTTCACGGTGACGGAGTAGGTGTACGCCAGCGGCTGCCCCGGCACGGCGTTGAGGCCGGACCGGTTCGTGGCGCCGCCGTCGGTGCCGCCGGTCTTGGCGACGACGACGGGTGTGATCGTCACCGTGCGCTGGTCGTTCGCGGCCACCGCGGCGAGCTGCGATCCGGTCGCTCCGGACGCGTGCGTGCTCGTGCCGGCGACGGGTGCGGGTACCCAGGTCTGCGCGACGCCGGTGTCGGCGGTCGTGTCGAAGCGCACGACCGAGGCGGAGTTCTTGTAGGCGGTGCCGGCGAACGACTGCGCCGGGACCTGCATCGTGTAGAGCAGGTCCGCGGTCGCGCCGGACGCGATCGGACCGACGCCCGACCAGACGACGAAGGACCGCTTCGAGAAGGTCGAGGAGGCTCCGGCGGGCGGGGTGTTCGTGCAGGTGCCACCGCTGCCGGAGGCGTCCACCGCCGTGCAGTCGATGCCGACGGGCAACGCGTCCCACACCGACACGTTGCTGATCGGGTACGACCCCCCGGTCCCGACCGGGTTCGTGACCCGCAGCCGGTACTGCAGGACCTGCCCCTCGGTGGTGTTCGCCGGGTTCACGTTCGCGCTGAGGCTGGCGGCGTCCTTGCCGGTCTGCACGATGCTCTTCGCGAGGGTGGCGGACGCGGGCCCGGCGACCTTGTAGTTCGCCGCGGACCGCAGGCTCGTCACGGAGCCCGCCGTGTTCTGCTGGGCGAACTTCATGAGGTTCGCGGTGATGTCCGGCACGGTGGTGCTGGAACCGGCCTTGGTGATCCGGGCAGCGACGTACAGGACGACGGTCGCGCCCGTGGTGTCACCGTCGACGTACGTGCCGCCGGTCGCCGAGGACCCGATCGAGAACGACGCCATCGACGCGCTCGAGCCGGTGAGCTGCACCTGGGCGGACGGGACGGTGCTCTCCGAGCCGTACGCCCAGTCGGTGCCCTGCACCCACTGCGCTGCGGACGCCGAGGTCCCCACGGGCAGCATGTCCGTGACGGTCGCGTTGCGGCTCTGCACGCCCGCGGGGAACGTGACCTGCAGGCGGAAGCAGACCACGTCGTTGAGCGTGAACGGGTCGGTCGGCGTCGTCGACGAGTACGGACCGGTCGCCGCAGCGCAGTCGGCGGCACCGGTCACCGGCGACGTCGTGCTGCGCGGGAGGACCGACTTCTGGATCTGCGGGCTGTTCGACGTGATCGTCGCGCGCGAGTCGTCGACCACCTTCTGGGTACCGGTGTCGCCGTGGACCCCGGTGGAGGTGCCGGCGATCGCGACCTTGTTCGTGAAGTCGTCACCGGCGGCCGTCGGGCCGGCGCTGCCGGTCACGGAGTAGCTCTGGCGCATGAGCGCCTTGTACGTCACCGTCGGCGCCGCGTTCGTCGCCTGGTCCGCGATGTGGAACCGCACCGTGAAGGTGCCGTCCGCGGCGGAGTAGGCGACCGAGTCGATCGTGGCGCCCGTCATCTGCTGGTCGAGGGAGGCGTTCTTCGACGGGTCGCAGTCGGCGGGCAGGGTGCCGGTCGTCGGGGTCCCCGCGGGGAACGCCGGGCACAGGCCGTCCGGGAGCGTGTCGGTGAGGGCGATGCCGGCGGACGACTCGTACTCGCTGGTGCGGACGAGGAGCGAGTAGGTCGCGAGCTTGCCGGCTGCGAACGAGGTCGGGGAGACGCTCTTCGCGACGGCGAGGTCCATCGCCTCGACCGTCAGCGACGCGTTCGCCTTCTGCGCGGAGGTGGCACCGCCGCCGACCGAACCCGTGTAGGTGCCCTGCGCGTCCACCAGGTTGGTCTGGCCGTGGCCGTTCGAGGTGGTGTCGGCGGTGTCCTGCCTCGTCGACGCACCGTTGTTGTTGTCGAGGTCGGCGGCCTGCTGCAGCGAGGTGGCTGCCGGAGCGGTGGAGCTCGTGGACGGCTGGCCCGGCTGGCCCGCGAACGACATCGTGTTCGCGCGCAGTGGCACCGCGGCAAGGTACTTGACGGTGACGGTCGCACCCTTGGCGAGGTCGCCGAGGTTCCAGACGACCTTCGTGAACACGGACGAGCCCTGGTTCGCGACGGTGTTGACGGTCTCGACGCTCTGCGGCGTGCGGCAGGCCGTCGCGTCCCACGTGCCGGTGGCCTTCGACGCGGTGGTCGCGGTGAGGGACGCTGCGCCCGGGTACTCCGCGCCGGAGGTGGTGTTGTCGATCGCGCCGCACTGCAGGAACTCGAGGCCGGCCGGCAGGTAGTCCGTGACGACGACCCCGTTGGTCGGTGCCTGCGCCGTGTTCTTGATCGTCAGCGTGTAGACCGTCGGGTGGTCGTGCACACCGCGGACGAGTTCGTTCTCGGGGCTCTGCTCGCCCTTCGTGATGCTCAGCGCGGAGACCGTCGTGGCGTTCGACTGCCCGGCTGCGGCGTTGATCCCGGCCGCTGCCATCGGCGTCCCCGTGGCGCCGTAGGTCGGGAGGGTCCGAGCGTCCGTGCTCGCGGCGACCTGCGCGGTCCCGGTGAAGTTCGTCCCCACCGGCCAGGAGGCGTCGACGGACTGCACCGTGAACGCGATCGACTTCTGGTCACCGGCCACCAGGTCGGAGACGTTCGACCAGACCAGGAGCGTCCCACCGCCCTGCGCGGCGGACAGCGTCGTGATGGTGGGTTCCCCGGCCTGGGGGCCGGCGGAGCCCGCGGTGTACGCGACGCCGACGGGGAGCCGGTAGGTGTACCCGAGGTTGTAGAGCGGTGTCCCGCTGCCGGCGGAGGTGGTGTTCTTCGCCGTGATCGTCACGCCCGCCGGTGCCCCGTTGAGCACCGACCCGTCCGCCTTCACCGAGACCGAGACGAGCGAGTCCGCGGCCTGCGTCGGAGTCGCGACGGCGAACACGGACAGCAGCGCGGCGAGCAGACTCACCACGACGGTCATCGCCAGGGCGCGCGGGCGTGCAGGGAACAGGGCAGGACGCATCGGGTGTGCTCTCGGGTCGTCGTCGGGTGACGCCGAGCGCAACGCAGGGGGAGTCGCACCGTGCGGGCAGGGATCCCTCGGTACGGACTGCGGCGGTGTTCGGGTCACCACGGGAGGCCGGTTCGGCCTCGCAACTCCACGGTATCGAGCAGCGGAATTCCACCGCTGGACCCAGTGTGGGGTACACGGTTGCCCCCCATTGCGTGGACGACCCCCGAGTGGGCGACAGATCGTCCGCGAACGACGACGCCCGCTCGGCGAGCAGCCGAGCGGGCGTCGTGGGTGGTGCCGGGATCGTCAGGCCGTGCCCGCTCCGTCGTTCCCGACCTTGTCGTCGAGGTCCTTCGCGGTCTTGTCGATCTGCTCGTCGAACTTGCCGCCGGTGACCTTCTTGATGCCGTCGGCCAGGCCGTGGATGATCTTGTCGGAGACCTCCTCGGCCTTGTCGCTCTTGACGGCCTCCTCGATCTTGTCCCGGTTCTCGTCGACGAAGGCCTTCGCCTTGTCGGTGACCTCTTGCGCCTTCTCGGAGACGTTCTTCTGGATGTCGTCGAAGCCGGCCATGGTGCCTCCCTGTCCGACCGGATGAACCGGCCGCTCGATGGCCGGACCTCCCGACCGCTTGGAGCACATCGTGCCCGGCTCGCGGCGTCTTGTCCGCCGAACGCGGGCGAACTCCAGGGAAACGGAAAGCGGGGCCGGACCCGAAGGCCCGACCCCGCTGTCGCAGGTAACCGGAGTTACTTGGTGATCTCTTCGACCGTACCGGCGCCGACCGTACGACCACCCTCACGGATGGCGAAGCGGAGGCCCGGCTCCATGGCGATCGGCTGGATGAGCTCGACGGTCATGGAGACGGTGTCGCCGGGCATGACCATCTCGGTGCCCTCGGGCAGCGTGATGACGCCGGTGACGTCCGTGGTGCGGAAGTAGAACTGCGGGCGGTAGTTCGCGTAGAACGGGTTGTGACGCCCACCCTCGTCCTTGGTCAGGATGTACGCGTTCGCCTTGAAGTCCGTGTGCGGCGTGACCGAACCGGGCTTGACGACGACCTGGCCGCGCTCCACGTCCTCGCGCTTGAGGCCACGGATGAGCAGACCGGTGTTGTCACCAGCCTCGGCCTTGTCGAGCAGCTTGCGGAACATCTCGATGCCCGTGACCGTGGTCTTCTGCGTCGGGCGGATGCCGACGATCTCGACCTCGGAGTTCAGGTCGAGCGTGCCACGCTCGACACGACCGGTGACGACCGTGCCACGACCGGTGATCGTGAAGACGTCCTCGATCGGCATCAGGAAGGGCTGGTCGGTGGCGCGCACCGGGTCCGGAACGGACTCGTCGACGGCGGCCATCAGGTCCTGGACGGACTTGACCCACTTCTCGTCGCCCTCGAGCGCCTTGAGCGCCGAGACCTGCACGACGGGAGCGTCCTCGTCGAACTCCTGCGAGCCGAGCAGCTCGCGGACCTCGAGCTCGACGAGCTCCAGGATCTCCTCGTCGTCCACCATGTCGGACTTGTTCAGCGCGACGACGATGTACGGAACGCCGACCTGACGGGCGAGCAGCACGTGCTCACGCGTCTGGGGCATCGGGCCGTCGGTGGCGGCGACCACGAGGATCGCGCCGTCCATCTGCGCCGCACCCGTGATCATGTTCTTCACGTAGTCGGCGTGACCCGGAGCGTCGACGTGCGCGTAGTGACGCTTCTCGGTCTGGTACTCGACGTGCGAGATGTTGATCGTGATACCGCGGTCGCGCTCCTCGGGAGCGCTGTCGATCTGCGCGAAGTCACGGGCCTCGTTGAGGTCCGGGTACTGGTCGTGCAGAACCTTGGTGATCGCCGCCGTGAGCGTCGTCTTGCCGTGGTCGACGTGACCGATGGTTCCGATGTTGACGTGCGGCTTGGTGCGCTCGAACTTGGCCTTGGCCACTGGGGTCCTCCTCAGGACTCGGAAGCGACACCCCCGGCCGGCCCGTGATGGGCTCGGGATCGTTGGTGCGCGGTGTGTGTCTTTACTTTACTTGGTGGCGAGGGGCCCGTCGCCGGGCGCCCCCGCCTGTGGAGAAACGCTGGAGCGTTACTCCCCCGCGTTCTTCGCGATGATCTCCTCGGCGACCTTGGCCGGGACCTGGCTGTAGGTCTCGAAGGTCATCGAGTAGACGGCACGACCAGAGGTCTTCGACCGGAGGTCGCCGACGTAGCCGAACATCTCGGACAGCGGCACGCTCGCGCGGACCACCTTGACGCCGGAAGCGTCCTCCATCGAGGCGATCTGGCCACGACGGGAGTTCAGGTCACCGATGACGTCGCCCATGTACTCCTCGGGCGTACGGACCTCGACGGCCATGATCGGCTCGAGGATCGCCGGACCGGCCTTGCGGGCCGCTTCCTTGTAGGCGATCGAACCGGCGATCTTGAACGCCATCTCGGACGAGTCGACGTCGTGCGCCGCGCCGTCCTTGAGGGTGGCCTTCACACCGACCGTCGGGTACCCGGCGAGGATGCCGACCTGCATGGCGTCCTGGATACCGGCGTCGACCGACGGGATGTACTCGCGCGGGACACGGCCACCGGAGGTCGCGTTGACGAACTCGTAGACCTTCTCGCTCGTGACCTCCATCGGCTCGAGCGCGATCTGCACCTTCGCGAACTGACCGGAGCCACCGGTCTGCTTCTTGTGGGTGTAGTCGTAGCGCTCGACGACCTTGGTCAGCGTCTCGCGGTAGGCCACCTGCGGCTTGCCGACGCTCGCCTCGACGTGGAACTCACGCTTCATGCGGTCGACGAGGATGTCGAGGTGGAGCTCGCCCATGCCCTTGATCGTCGTCTGACCGGTCTCGGCGTTGAGCTCGACGCGGAACGTCGGGTCCTCTTCGGCGAGCTTCTGGATGGCCGTGGAGAGCTTCTCCTGGTCGGCCTTCGTGTTCGGCTCGATGGCGACCTCGATGACCGGCTCCGGGAACGTCATCGACTCGAGGACGACCGGGTTCGCCGGGTCGCACAGGGTGTCACCGGTGGTGGTGTCCTTGAGGCCGATGACCGCGTAGATGTGGCCAGCGGTCACGTTGGCGACCGGGTTCTCCTTGTTGGAGTGCATCTGGAAGATCTTGCCGATGCGCTCCTTCTTGCCCTTGGTCGAGTTGATGACCTGGGCACCGGACTCGATCGAGCCGGAGTACACGCGGACGTACGTCAGACGACCGAAGAAGGGGTGCACCGCGACCTTGAACGCGAGGGCCGAGAACGGCTCCGTGGCGTCGGGCTTGCGGATGATCTCCTTCTCCTCGTCCTTGACGTCGTGGCCGATCATCGGCGGCACGTCGAGCGGGGACGGGAGGTAGTCGATGACGGCGTCGAGCATCGGCTGGACACCGCGGTTCTTGAACGCGGAACCGCACAGCACCGGGTAGAGCTCGCTGCTGACGGTGAGCTTGCGGATCGCAGCCTTGATCTCGGCCACCGAGAAGTCGGTGTCGCCCTCGAGGTAGCGGTTCAGCAGCTCGTCGTCGGCCTCGGCCACGCGCTCGATGAGCTTCTCGCGGTACTCGGCAGCGCGGTCGGCGAGGTCGGCCGGGATCTCTTCGATCTCGTACTTCGCACCCATCGCGACGTCACCCTTGGCGTCGCCGCGCCAGGTGAGTGCACGCATCTGGACGAGGTCGACGACGCCTTCGAACGAGCTCTCGGAGCCGATCGGCAGCTGGAGCACGAGGGGCTCCGCGCCGAGGCGGTTCACGATCGTGTCGACGGTGTAGTAGAAGTCGGCGCCGAGCTTGTCCATCTTGTTGACGAAGCAGATGCGCGGGACGTCGTACTTGTCGGCCTGACGCCAGACGGTCTCGGACTGGGGCTCGACGCCCTCTTTCCCGTCGAACACGGCGACCGCACCGTCGAGGACGCGGAGCGAACGCTCCACCTCGACCGTGAAGTCCACGTGACCGGGGGTGTCGATGATGTTGATCTGGTTGTTGTCCCAGAAGCAGGTCGTCGCGGCCGACGTGATCGTGATGCCGCGCTCCTGCTCCTGCGCCATCCAGTCCATCGTCGCGGCGCCGTCGTGCACCTCACCGATCTTGTGCGTGATGCCCGTGTAGAACAGGATGCGCTCGGTCGTCGTGGTCTTGCCGGCATCGATGTGCGCCATGATGCCGATGTTGCGGACCTTGTTCAGGTCGGTGAGCACGTCCTGTGCCACAGGGTTCCTCCGGAAGAGTTGTAGGAGAGGTTGGCGGCCGTCCGGGCGCCGGGGTTCTTGACCGCCGGTGCCCGGACGGTGCCGGGACTACCAGCCGGACTTACCAGCGGTAGTGGGCGAAGGCCTTGTTCGACTCGGCCATCTTGTGCGTGTCCTCACGGCGCTTGACCGCGGCACCGAGACCGTTCGACGCGTCGAGGATCTCGTTCATGAGACGCTCGGTCATCGTCTTCTCGCGACGGGCCTTGGCGTACGAGGTGAGCCAGCGCAGCGCGAGGGTGTTCGCGCGGTGCGGCTTGACCTCGACCGGCACCTGGTAGGTCGAGCCACCGACGCGGCGGCTGCGGACCTCGAGGGTCGGACGGACGTTGTCGAGCGCCTTCTTGAGCGTCACGACGGCGTCCTGCTGGTTCTTGGCGGAAACGCCTTCGAGTGCGTCGTAGACGATGCGCTCGGCGAGGCCCTTCTTGCCGTCCAGCAGGATCTTGTTCACGAGCTGGGAGACGATCGGTGCGCCGTAGACGGGGTCTGCGACGACGGGACGCTTGGGGGCGGGACCCTTACGAGGCATTGGCTCAACCCTTCTTCGCGCCGTAGCGGCTACGTGCCTGCTTACGGTTCTTCACGGCCTGCGTGTCGAGCGCGCCGCGGATGATCTTGTAGCGGACACCGGGGAGGTCCTTCACACGACCGCCACGGACGAGCACCATCGAGTGCTCCTGGAGGTTGTGGCCCTCACCGGGGATGTAGGCCGTCACCTCGGTGCCGTTCGAGAGCTTCACACGAGCGACCTTGCGCAGTGCCGAGTTCGGCTTCTTGGGGGTGGTGGTGTAGACGCGGGTGCACACACCACGCTGCTGGGGGTTCGCCTTCAGTGCCGGCGCCTTGGTCTTGGTGACCTTCGGCGAACGACCCTTGCGAACGAGCTGCTGAATAGTAGGCAACTGTTCTCCTGGTCCTGCTCGTGTTCTCTGGTCGGCGCGGACCGCCGACTTCCTCGTCCCACGCTGATCACCGCCTGACGGCGGACGACGAGTGGGGGACGGATTCCGGCCGACCGAGGGTCGAACCGGTTTTTCCGGGCGCGCCGTAGGGCGCACACCCAGAAGAGACTACCTGCGTCACACAGCGAAATCAATCCGGGCGCGTCGCCCTGGAGGCCCGTGGGGACCGCCCTGGGCGAACACCCGTCATCCGCGTGCGCGCCCTGCGCGCGGGGCGCCACGCCTGGTCGGTTCCCGCCCGTCGGCGCGGCCCGGCCACCCACCCCACCGAGCCGCGACCACGCGCTCGGGCGAGGTGCGTGGCGGGGGTGCGCCGCGCCTCCAGGCCGGTGGTCGGGGTGGTGCCGGTCGCGCGCCGGATCAGGAACCCGTGTCGGTCGAACCGTTGCCGATCGCCGACCGGAACGTCGCACCCCGGTCGGTGAAGCCGGTGATGTAGCCGCTCGCGTTGACGTTCATCGGGCCGGCCGAAGCCGTGCCCACGCCGCCCGGGCCGGAGATGTCCGCGGTGAAGGTGGCGCGGCCGAACGTCGTGGTCGTGACGATCCAGCCGGACGAGACCCACCCGCCGAGGGAGACGGACGGACGGGTCGCGAGGGTCCACTTCTGGTTCGTGTAGGTGTAGGCCGGGTCCTCGCCATAGGCGTAGAAGCTGCACCCCTTCGGCGACGCATCGGTCGAGGCGATGCAGCCGTCCACCCAGGCGTCCACCGCGGCCTTGGCCGACGCCACGCCCGCCGCCGTGAGCCTCGTCGTCATCGACACCGGCGTCGAGATCTCGCCGTCGAGCCCGGTGACCGTCGCCTTCGCCGCGTCCGCCTCGACCCACTTGCCGCCGTCGAGTGCGACGTCGTACGTGCCGGGCAGTGCCGACAGCTCCGCCGTGCCGTCCTTCGCGGTCGTGACCGACTGGCCGCCGACGGTCAGCTTCGCGCCCGACGGCCCGCGGACGGCGACGTCCACCGAGCCGAGCTTCGGCGCCTGGAGCTCCCACACCGGGAAGACGCCCCAGTCGGTGCCGGTCTTGTCGAGCGTGAACGTCGACGAGACGTCGCGACCGTCCTGCTTGAGGTACGCGGTGACCGTCGCGGTGTCGCCGTCGTCGCGGGTGGCCGCGATCCGGTACCCCGTGACGCGCCCCGTCGCCTTCGCGTACGCCGCGTCGGTGAGCAGGACGTCGCCCTTGTCGTGCTTGATGCCGGCCGTCTGCAGGGCGTCGTCGACCCTGCCGGCCGTGAGGTCGTCGAGGAACGCCCGCACCGGACGGTCCGCGGAGTGCGAAGCCGTGCCGACCGAGTACCCGACGATCCCCGCGACGGCGAGCAGCACGATCGCCGTGCCGCCGGCGATGATGCCGACGAGCTGGCCGCGGCGGAGCCTGCGGCGCGGCCGGGGTGCCGGTGCGGTGGCGGACGCCGGTGCCGACCCCGGAACCGGCGAGGGCGCGCCGACGGGTGCACCCGGCGTGCCGCTGATCGTGTCGACGGTCGGGACGGATCCCCAACCGTCGGGCTCGTGCTGGTCGGTCATCGGTCCCCCGTCGTGGTGCTGGTCGCGCTGCCGGAAGCCTACCGCCGGGCTCCGTCATCGCTCGTGGTCGTCGTGGTCGTCGTCGTGGGCCCCGACGTCTTCGCCTGGTGCCGCGCCGTCGCGATGCCGCCCACGACGCAGAGGAGTGCCACCACCACGGAGCCGACGACGAACGGGCCGAGGGCGTAGCCCGCCGGGAAGACGAGGAGTTCGGTGAGGTCCGACCGGACCAGGGCGTACCCGACCGCCCCGACGCCGAGCATCACGAGGTACGCGGTGGCCGCCGCGACGAGGCCGGTGACGCCGGGGTTGCCCTCACGAGCGCCGACGGCCGTCGCGAGGAAGACCACGGTCGCGCCGGCGAGGACCATCGCCGGCCCGAGGTACGGGGTGGCGTCGGGCTGCGAGATGACCTCGACGTCGGCGAGCAGGGCTTCGAAGCCCGTCACCGCGATGACGAGCGCGATGAACAGCACCGACGTCATCGTCGCGAGCAACCACCGGGACATGCGGTGATCGTATCGCTGGGAGGGTCAGGTCGCTGGGAGGGTCAGGCGTGGGTGGCGTCCGCGCGCTGTGGCTCGTCGGCGGGGGTGTGGGCGGCGTCCTGGTCGGCGCGTGCCGCCTGGTCCTGGCGCTCGGCGTGGTCCTGGGCTGCGGCCACGAGGGCGAGTGCGATGGTCGCGGTGATGACCGGGATGGACTCCGTCATCGGGGCGGCGACGGTCGTCGCCTCCGTCGTCGCTTCGGTCGTCGCCTCCGTCGTCGCTTCGGTCGTCGCCTCCGTCGTCGCTTCGGTCGTCGCCGTGGTCGCTTCGGTCGTCGCCGTGGTCGGCTGGGCCTGGAGGCCCGGGGTCGCGTCCGCCGGGTCCGATGCTTCCGGCTCGTGGTCGCGCAGCGCCGGCCCGACGATCGGCAGGACCGCCGTGGTCGCCGGCGGCTCGGTCAGCAGGGCCGGCTGCTCGGAGTCCATCGGGACGCCCCGCTTGGCGTCTCGGCGCGCCTTCGCCATCTTCGCCAGGACGACCACCGCGACGATCGCCCAGATGCCGTTCACGATGGTCGACGGGATCGCGTGGTGCGCTGCGACGTTGACCGCGACCGCGAGCCCTCCGACGAGGTTGAACAGCTGGTACACGGGGCCGTTCGGCAGCTTGCCCGTCGAGAAGAGAATGTAACCAGCAAGGACGGTTACGGCTCCGAACCAGCCGAGGAACTCAACGATTCCGTACAACACGCGCGACTCCGGGCACGACGAGAACGACGGATCCGAGCCGGCCGTTCGAGAGGGGTGTGAGCAGCCGCGAGCGCGGCGTCGAGAGCATCGTAAGCACAGCGACAGGCGTCGGGGAAGAGGGCGCGGCGTGGCGTGGCCCACCCCATTCGGAGGGGTGTGCCGCGGGGGTCTTGTCAGCCGTTCGCGACGCCGCTCGCGGTGGTGCTCGACGACTCGGCGGCAGTCCCTCCGGAAGCCCCTTCGGAGGCCTGCGAGTCCTGCGCAGACGCTGCATCCGAGAGCACGTAGATGAAGCCGGACAGCGTCCAGCCGGTCGTCCCTCCGTCCCCGGAAGTCGCCGTCGGATCGTCCGTCGTCTCCTGGCGGTCCGACTTGATGTCGTTCACCAGGAACAACCGCTCGCCGTTCTGGACTCCGGAGGTGAACGCGAGGGCCTGTTCGAACGACCCCGTCACCTGGATGCTCATGGCGATGGTCGAGAAGTTGGACGCCGTGATCTGCGGGTCGGTCACCGGTGCCGCGATCGACGGGGTCGGAGCCGAGGCCGACGGCGATGGTGACGGCGACGGCGTGCTCGGCGCCGCGGAGGTCGACGTTCCGGTCGGAGCTGCTGCCGCTGCGTCGGCGGCAGGCGGGGTGTACGCCGCTGCCCACGACGTGGTGATCCCGCTCACCGTCACACCGGTGGACGCTGCGACGGCGTTGACCTCCTTGTAGAAGGCCGAGGTGTTCGCCGACGCCGGGATCGAACGGTCGAGTGCCGCGGCCTCCCGCCGCATGGCGGGGAGCTTCGCAGACTGAGCCGCCAACCTCGCGAGCTCGGTCCGGTACGTGTCGTTCGTCGCGTCGATGGAGTGCTGCTGCGCGCGGTTCGCGGCAGCCGCAGTGAGCTGCGGCTGCACGCCGAGGAAGAAGCCGCCGACGAGCACGACGGCACCGATCGCGAGCGCGATCACCAGTTGCAGCCGGTTCTTGGTCATTTCGTCTTCTCCACGTACTTCCCGTCGAACGCTTGCTCGTTGATGTGCAGCGTCATGTCCACCGTGTAGTGCCCCGTGTTCGAGTCGAGGGTCACGGCGTTGGCGTTGGCGTCCACGAATCCCGGCAGACTGCGGAGACGATCCAGCCAGTCCGGGATCGACGGCAGCGTGGGGCTGTCGGCCTCGAAGGTGAGTGTCGCCACGCGGGCCCCCTGCAGCGGCGTCGTCGGCTGGTCGTAGCTCTCGAGCGGCGATGCGGAGTCGACGGTCACGCCCACGATGCCCACACCGACCGGTAGCGACCCCTGCGCCTTCTGCAGGTACGTACTCCAGTCGATCTCCGGAGCGCCACCCACGGTCTGCGCCGCCTCGGCGAGAGATGTCCGCGACTCGACCTTGCGGACCTCCGAGTACTGCCCCTGCTGCTGGAGCAGCGCGGTGCCCTCGTCCTGAGCACTCCGGAGCTGATTCGCCGACGAGACACTGTCCATCGTCGAGACGGCCACGCCGAGTGCGACCACGGCTGCCACGACGACGACGCCGAACCAGGCCCGACGGACAGTGGCGCGCTGGCGGCGGTCGACGAGGACCTCGGCGGGGAGCAGGTCGGCGCGAGGAACACCGCCGACGACGAGGGCAGCCTTGCCCGGCGCCTTCGGCCTTCCGCCCGGGCTCTCGGAGGCCTTGCGCAGACGCTTGGGCTTGTCGGCGCTCGGAACGACAGCGGGTTGGATCAGGGTCTCGGTCATGCTGCACGTCCTCCTGCTGCGAGCCCCCAGGCCACCGCGAGGGACATCCCCCGCTGTTCGAACACGGACGGCTCCACGCCGCGCGCTCGCCGGACCCCGGCGAACGCGTCACCGATCGCGACCGGGATGTCCGTCGACTCGGCAAGCGCCTCCCGGAACCCGATGAGCTCCCCTCCGGCACCTGCGAGGACGATCCGTGCCACCGGTCGCCCGTCGTCCTTGGTGTTCGCGAAGTAGTTCAAGGTGTTCCGGACGCTGGCGATGAGCTCGTGCGCGGCTTCTCGGATGACGGCGGCCGCGCGCTGGTCGTCGGGCGTCTGGGCCCGCGCACCCATGCCGATGTACCGCTTCACGGCCTCGGCCTGTTCGACGGGGATCTCGAGCCGGAGCGCGATCTGCTTCGTCATCTCGTCCCCACCCGTCGGGATGATGCGGACGAACTGCGGGACGCCGTCGACACTGATCACGACCGTGCTGGTGTTGCCGCCGACCTCGACGAGTGCGACGGTACCCACCGATTGCCCGATGGGGGTGAGCACGCGGCTCAGGGCGAACGGGATCAGGTCGACGCCGACCGGGTTGAGGCCCGCGAGCTGCGCCGCGCGCACGTTCGCGAGGACCGCGTCCTTCACGGCTGCGACGAGCAGACCGTGCACCACCGGGCCGGACTCTCCGGTCCCCTCACCGGTCGGGTAGAAGTCGAGGATCGCGTCACCGACCGGCACCGGCAGGAGATCCTGCACCTGGAACGGCAGCGACTCACGGATCTGAGCGAGTGGGGCCTTCGGAACGGTGAGGTCACGCGACAGGACTCGCTGGTTCCCCATGCCGAGGGCGACGTCCTTCGTCTTGAACTTCCCGATGGACCACAGCTGGCGGAGGACGCCCGCGATCGTGTTCGTCTCGAGGACCTCGCCCCGCTGGGTCGATCCGTCAGGGAGCGGCACTTCCGCGATCCGCTCGATGGAGGCGACGCCCTTGCTGGTGCGTGCGACCTCGACGGCGCGGATGGACACACTGCCGATGTCGATGCCGACGACGTTGCTCGTCATGGTGATCGCTTTCTCCGTCGGGTCAGGTGAGGCCGATGAGGCCGAGGTAGGCGTCCCACACCGGGCCGCCGCAGAGGATGCCGAGCCAGGCGCCGGCGAGCATCCACGGTCCGAACGGGATTCCGCTCCCGCGCTTCGCGCGTCGGGCGGCGAGGAGACCGATGGCGAAGATAGCCCCGAGCGCGAACCCGCCGAAAGCTCCCACTGCGAGGGGTCCCCATCCGAGGTACGCGAGGACGAACCCGAGCACGCCAGCGAGCTTCACGTCGCCCATCCCCATCCCGCCCGGGACCGCGACGGCCAGGCCGAAGTAGACCGTGACGAGCACGGCCATGCCGATCGCCGCACGACCCAGTGCCCACCAGTCGCCCGATGCGGCGGAGGTCGCCGTGAGCAGCACGCCGAGGACCACGTACGCGGGCAGGACGATCTTGTCCGGCAGGCGGTGTGTGTCCAGGTCGATCAGTGCGAGCGCGACGGTGATCCCCATCAGGTACAGGAGCACCACGAGCATGCCGATGGTCGGGACGAGCGCGGTGCCGGCCCCTGCGGCGCGGCTGAGGACCACGCCGGCGACGACCGCGAACAGACCCGCCGTCGCCGCCTCCACCAACGGGTACCGAGCAGAGATGCGCGCGCCGCAGTCGCGGCACGCACCGCGGAGGACGAGCCATGACAGTACCGGCACGTTGTCGAACCCGCGGATCTCGTGGCCGCACTTCGGGCAGGCGCTCGGCGGGTTCACCACCGACAACCCCGCCGGGACGCGGTACACGACGACGTTGAGGAACGACCCGATCAGGAGGCCGAACACACCGGCGAGACCGGCCACTCCGATTGCGATCTGCTGCAACGCGCTCATACGCAGACGCCCGCCTTCTTCGCACAGTCGCCCGAGGTCACGTACGCAGGCGAGACCTCCGCCATCGTCGTCACGCCGTAGGTCGTCGTCACGGGGTTGAGGAAGCTCGGCGGCGCGGAGTGCTTCAGCCGGGCGTCGTACTGGTACGCCTTCACGTACCCGTTCGACCCCTGCCGCACCACGCCTCGGAACTTCTGTGCGATCGCGCCGTAGACCGTGAGGGTTCCACGGTCACCCCCGTAGGCGTAGTTCTGCACCTGGAAGGTGTGTGCCGCCGAGATGATGGCCGCGTCGATCTCACGGTCCGAGTCGCCGAGGATCGACGAGTAACACGTGCTGGAGCCGCAGGACACCGCCTTCACGGGGTTCCAGACCATCACGGCGTTCGTCGCGGTGAGGCCCAGCATGTCCGCGCCTCGGTCCTCGTAGGTCATGTCTCCGGTCACGTAGAGGTAGTTCTCCGCAGCGACGGTCACCTGGCCGTCAAGCACGCCGTGCACGAACGCGTCACCGGATCGTGTGCCGTAACTGCACGGCGTCGTGCTCAGCTGCGCCTCCCCGGCGCGTGGGTACCCGACGCCGTTGCCGGAGGTCGGGTTGCACGCATCCGGGAGCTTCGCGGTCGTCGTTGCGTTCGCGTCGCCTGCCTGCGGCACGTTCTGCACGTAGACGAGGTTGTTCTCCGGAACCGGTACGGTCGCCCCCGAGGCGGACCCGAGCTGCCCGGCTCCGGTACCCGGGATCCCGCACGCTGCCGGGGTCCGACCGCTGGTGGGGTCTGTCGCGTCGGTCTGGGTCTTGATGGACCGCGGCGACTTCACCGTCATCGTGCCGTCAGCGTTGAAGGTGATGTCCGTCGGGCCCGTGTAGAGGCAGCCCGGGCTCCGCGTCGACGTCGCGGTCGTGTTGTACTGCGTCGCAGCCTTCTGCTGGGCGTTGGTCGACGGCATGCCGATCGTCGATGTGAACGCCGGCTGTGTGACACCCGCGGGGAACCGTTGGCCAGTGCAGCTCGAACCGTTCGAGTCGACCCGGCTGTACCGGAGGCCGGAGGTCGGGTTCGAGGTCGTGATCTGACTCGTGAAGGTCGCCTGGCAGATGCGCATCGTGTCGTTCGAATGGGCAGGCCCGTCGATGGTGTCGCCACCGCTGAACGCGATCTCGCCGCAGACGTTGCGCGAGCTCGACGTCGGACGTCCCTCCCAGGCGTGCTTCACGCAGGTCGCGGGATCGACGTTCGTCATGACCGGATCCTGGATCTCGTAGTCCGTGAAGTAGAGGAAGTCGATGAACCCCTGCTGCCGGATGCTCGCGACGACGGACCGCACGGACGTGCCGACCTTGCCGGTCGAGCGAACCCGGATCACTCCGGTGTCGTAGTACTTGGACGAGTCGACCTCGTACCGGTAGAGCGACTTCCCGTCGCCGCCGGGCACTGCCGCCCAGGTGCCCGCAGTGCCCGTTCCGAACGCCGGGTTGGTGGCGCCGCCGGTGGGCAACGTGAGTCCGGTGCTCGTCGAGGAGAACGGGGCCGACGAGTTGCCGTACTGGGTGTAGCCGGTGTCGTTGGACAGCCGCGCCTCGTAGTCCTGCACACCGGCGTACGCGGCACTCAGGGCGGCGTTCCAGTCAGCATCCGTCGAGGACTTCTTGATGCCTGCGACGGCGACCGAGGTCGCGGTCGCGATCATGAACACCACGACGGTTCCGAAGATCACCGCGATGGCCAGGGCCATACCGCGGTCATCGCGGAGTGCGTCGAGGTGGAACCACTTGCGGAGTCGGATCACGTGGAGTCTCCCGTCGGCTCGAGGAGGTTCGGCAGCCCGATCGTGTTCTGCAGCGTGATGCCGTTCTTCAGGGTGCTCGCCGTCGACGACAAGCGGAGGGTGACCTGCACGAAGGCGATCTGACCGATCTGGTCGGCCGGGATCGCGCCGGCTGCATTCGGTGGCAACACGTTGCTCGAGACGTCGAGGTACTGGAAGACCGGCGTCCCCGAGGCGTCAGGCACCTCGATCGACGACGCGATCGTGGAGGTCGAACCAGCGCCGCTGAACGTGTAGTACGCGTTGTCGGTCGTGGTCCCGGCGACGACCTTCTCCGTGAGGACGCCGTCGGCGCTCACCGAGAAGGTGACCTGCTGCGGCACGGCATCACGGCCGGTCGCGACGAGCGTCGTGAACTGGACCGACGAGCGACCTGCGGAGATGAAAGCCGGGGAATCGCTCGCGCCGGCGCGGGGGTTGTCAGCTGCAGCGCGGACCTTGCGCACGATCTCGTTCATCGCGTTCGACGTGTTCCGGCTGTTCTGGTCGCGAGCGGCCGCGAAGGTCGTCGCTCGCGTGATCGAGTAGAACGTGCCTCCGACGATGGCGAGGAGGACCGCGAACAACCCCATCGCGACGAGGAGCTCGATCAGGGTGAGTCCGTCTTCCCTGCGCTCGCCACGGACGGCGGAGCGGATGCGCTGGATCACGGTGCGACCCGCGGGTCCAGGGTCACCGAGCCGGCGTTCAGCAGGACGCCGAGCAGGCCCTTGGCCGTGACGTTCACCGCCGCCGAGGAGGAGGACTTCTGGCTCGTGACCGACCACGTGCCGTACGGCAGGGCGAGCGTGACGTCGACGGTGCCCGAGCTTCCCGTGGACGTCCGTGCGAACGAGTACGACTGGGTCACCTTGCAACCCGGGTCGCCGTTCGCCGCGGTGGCCGTCTTCGCCGTCAGGATGGTGTCGGACTTGTTGATGGTCACCGTGACGAGTCCCATCGGCACGTTCGCGGTGAGCTGGTCCTTCGACACCGACGGGGTCGGGGTCTTCCCGATGCGACCGTCACTCGCGCGCGGCCACATCGTGGGGTCCGTCGACAAGCAGCTGTTCGGGTTCGTCGTGGTGTCGGCGTTGGTGGCGTTCGAGTCGTAGACGCCGGGGTAGACGACGTAGCCGGAGCCGATCGGGCTGAGGTACTGCGTCGCGGCGGTACCGGTCGCCTTGTACGTTCCGTACGTGCTGACGAACGACGTGGTGAGGTTCGTGGGCAGGAGCGCGCCAGCAGCGTTGCTGGCGTAGTTCATCGAGACAGCGATCGCGGGATCGTAGTTGAACGAGGCCCCACTCGACTGCCCTTCCTTGACCACGACGGTCTTCGACGGTGCTGCGGACTGTTCCTGGTCGCGGTACTGACCGGACGGCGGGCCGAGCGTGACCGTGTAGGTACCGGGCGTCACCTTGACGGCGACCGTGCAACCGTCTTGGTTCGTGGCGTCGGGCTGGGTCGCGAGCGCTCTGGCCGTGTTGGGCGAGACGGACGTGGACGGGGCGATCGTCGCGTTCACGCCACCCACGCCACCGCTTCCGGTGATCGACTGCACCTGGACGAGGATCGTGCCGAGGGACGGGTCGTTGATCTTGGTGGACGGCGAGAACACGGTCTCCTGCGTGACCGGAGCCGCGGAGCCCATACCCGGCCAGGTGACCTTGATGTGCACGTTGAGGAAGAGGAGCTGTGCGGCGGTCCCGGTCGCTGCGGCCGAACACCGGTTCGTCGTGCCGTTGGTGTACTGCCAATCGAGCGTGCGCTTGACCGTGTACTGCCGACCGTCGACCTTCGGCTGCGTGGTCGCGCCGGCCATGCCCGTGATGTTGTTCGCGGCCTCGATGCGAGCAGTGTCGATGGCACCGGCGGCGAGGTTCACCGCCTGGGATCGAGCGGAGTTGTCCGAGGTGACCCGCATGACCGAGACCACACCGACCAACGCCCCAGCGATGATGATCCCGAAGACGGTGATCGCGACGATGACCTCGACGAGGGTGAAGCCGTCGTCGTCGCTTCGCTTGATCTGTCGGAACAGCTTGACCACGGTGTCTCCCTCCGTCCTTGATCTCCGACGCGCAGAGGGGGTCAGGCAACCTGACCCCCTCTGCAACGCTCTGAACCTGCTACTTGGCTGCGACGAACGCGCCCGCGTCCGAGCAGGTGCCTGCCTTGGTCCCGGCCGTCTCCGTCGACGCGAAGGTCTTGCCGGTGGAGCTCGTTCCCTGCACGCAGAAGGTGTTGGACGCGGTCCCCTTGATGTACTTCAGCTCCTTCTCGGAGTCCGACCAGGTGACTCCGGCGTCTGACCAGGTCTGGCCACCCGTGACAGCTGCGTTGGAGATCTTCGTGGCGGTGTCGAGCGTGGCAGACGCGGGAAGGTTGTTGCTGTTCTGCGTCGACGTGCTGACCACGGCGGTCTTGAAGTTCGAGACGTCGTTCTGGACGCCCGAGTCCTTCGCGTTGTTCTGCACACCCAGGTACACCGGGATGGCGATCGCGGCGAGGATGCCGATGATGATCACGACGACGAGGAGCTCGATGAGGGTGAAGCCCTTCTCGGAGTCCTTGACGAGTTCGTTGCGGCGAGCGTTCAGCTTGCCCATGAGCGCGAAGTACATGACTTCATCCATTCTTTCGGGAATGTGATTGGAAACGGTTTGGGGCTGTGCTCTGCCGCCGACGACAAGCGTATTGAGGGCACTTTCGGGGCATAATCCCGAGAACGGGGGGCACCGGGCAAGAAAATGCCCCCAGAAACGGGGGCATTCTCGGACAAAACACCCCCGAGCGCGGGGCCCCTTTTGAGGGGTCAGTGGATCAACGACGTGATCTTGAAGATCGGCAGGTACAGCGCGACGATCATGCCGCCGACGACCACGCCGAGGAAGGCGATGAGGAGCGGCTCGATCAGGGATGTGAGCGCCTCGGTGGTCGTCTCGACCTCGTTGTCGTAGAACTCGGCGATCTTCTCGAGCATCACCTCGAGCGACCCGGCGTCCTCTCCGACGGCCACCATTTGCGAGACCATTTCCGGGAATACCTTCTCGGCCGCCAATGGCACCGCGATCGATTCACCTTTTCGCACCGACTCGGCGACGCGTTCGAGCGCGCGTTGCACCACGAAGTTGTTCGACACTTCGCCGACGATCTGCAATGCCTGCAGAATGGGGACGCCGGCGCCGATCATGTTCGAGAAGTTCCGGGCGAACCGCGCGATGACGATCTTCCGGCTGAGCTCCCCGAACACCGGGAGACGCAATCTGATCGGATCGACGAATCCGCGAACCCTGTCGGTGTTCTTGTTCCCACGCCACCAGAGCCACCCGAGCACGATCGCGACGAGCAGGATCGGTCCGACCCACACCATCGCATGCGATGCGTACACGAGCAGCATCGTCGGCAGCGGCAGCTGACCACCGAGCGACGAGAACATCTTCTGGAAGATCGGCACGATGAAGACGAGCATCACGACGACCGCGACCAGCGACATGACGAGCACCACGACGGGGTAGGTCATCGCCGACTTGATCGTCGACCGGAGCTTGTGCTCCTTCTCGAAGTTCGTCGCGATGGAGTCCATCGCCTGATCGAGGAAGCCGCCGGTCTCGCCGGCGCGGATCATGTTGATCATGATCGGCGGGAAGTCGACCGGGTACTTCGCCACGGCGTCCGAGAACGAGACACCGCGCTCGACGTCGTCCCGGACCTTGCCCAGGATGTCCTTGAGCTTCTTGTTGTCCGTCTGGTCGGCCAGGATCGACAGCGCCCGGAGCAACGAGAGCCCGGACGACAGCATCGTGGAGGCCTGCCGCGACATGATCGCCAGGTCCTTGAGCCCCACGCCCTTCTCGAACCCCGGGATCTTGATCTCGGTCTGCAGCCCCGTGCCGGCCTTCGCCTCGGTGATGGCGATCGGCGAGACGCCCATCCCCCGCAGCCGCTGGACGACGGCCCCTTCGGAGGACGCGTCGAGCCGCCCCTTCACGAGCTTGCCGGCGCCGTCGCGCCCCCGGTAGTCGTAGGCGAGCGACATCAGTGGCCTCCTGAGTACTTGTCGCCGAAGTCGATCTCGGACGCGGCGATGGCCGCTGCGGAGGAGTCGGACGGCGACTCGACGCGCTGCACGAGCCGGTCGAAGCCCTCGAGGTCGTGCACCTTCTCGAGCGCGGCCTTCCGCGTGATGGTGCCCACGTTGACGAGCTCCGCGAGGTCCTGGTCCATCGTGTGCATGCCCATGTCGCGCCCGGCCTGCATGGCCGAGGTGATCTGGTAGGTCTTGCCCTCGCGCACGAGGTTCCCGATGGCCGGGGTGGTCTTCATGATCTCGGTGGCGACGACGCGGCCGGCGCCGTTCGCCTTCGGCACGAGCGTCTGGCAGACGACCCCCTCGAGGGTCGAGGCGAGCTGCGTGCGGATCTGTCCCTGCTGGTGCGGCGGGAAGACGTCGATGACGCGGTCGATCGTGCCGGGTGCGCTCTGCGTGTGCAGGGTCGCGAACACGAGGTGGCCGGTCTCGGCGGCGGTGAGGGCGACGGAGATGGTCTCGAGGTCGCGGAGCTCACCGATGAGGATGACGTCGGGGTCCTGGCGCAGCACGTGCTTGAGGGCGGCGGCGAAGGAGTGCGTGTCCGCACCGACCTCGCGCTGGTTGATGATCGCCTTCTTGTGGTCGTGCATGAACTCGATCGGGTCCTCGACCGTGACGATGTGGTCGGCACGGGTCTCGTTGACGAGGTCGATGAGCGCGGCGAGGGTGGTCGACTTGCCGGAACCGGTCGGCCCGGTCACCAGCACGAGGCCACGCGGCAGCTTGGCGAACTCCCCCACGTACTCGGGGATGCCGAGCTGCTTCAGGGTCTTGATCTTGGTGGGGATGATGCGGAACGCCGCGCCCCAGTTGCCGCGCTGCTGGTAGTAGTTCACGCGGAACCGGTACTCGGGCGACAGCGAGTACGCGAAGTCGAGTTCCTGCTCGTGGTCGAACTGGCCGGCCTGCTCGACCGACAGCAGGGTCTTGAGTGCGGCGATCACCTTGTTGCGGGCCCACGGGCCGCCGGGGACCGCGGGCCGGAGCGACCCGTCGACGCGGACGGTGGGGGCGGCGTCCGCGGTGAGGTGCAGGTCGGACGCACCCTGGTAGACCACCTGCGCGAGCGCGGTGATGAGGTCGGGGTCGGCCACCTCACGCGCGTGGCGCGTGAAGTTGATCTCGGTCTGACCGTCGGGTGCGGGCGCGTGGGTGGGGGCGTGGACGGCCTGGAGGACCGTGGTCGGTTCCGCGGGCACGACCGGCAGGTGCTGGGTCACGGCGTCGGCGTACCCGTAGGACGCCGTCGACGGCGGGACGGCTGCGGACGGCGTCGCGGGCGCAGCCTGCGGCTGCGCGACCGGCACGGCGACCGGGGCGCCGGACGGGGCCGGCCACCCGGCCGTGTCGTCGGACGGAGCCGGCCACGCGGTCGTGTCACTCGACAGGTCGTGGACCGGACCGGCCGGGGCGGGGGTGATCCGCGCCTCCAGGCCGGGGGAGGTCGGCTGCTGTGCCGCGGCCGCCGCGAGTCGGGCGGCACGACGGCCACCGACCTCGGTGCCGGGCCGTCCCGGGTGCCAGCCCGCGACGGGCTCGTCCCCGGGCACGGAGATGTCGTAGACGGAGTCAGTCATCGTTCCACTCCCACGCCTACGCGACCACGCGCAGGATCTCGTCGATGCTCGTCATGCCGAGCTTGACCTTCTCCCACCCGTCCTGGCGGAGGGTGAGCATGCCCTGCTGCTGGGCCACACGGCTGATCTCGGCGCTCGAGGCCCGCGAGACGGCGAGCCGTTCGATCTCCTCGGACACGGTCATCACCTCGTGCAGGGCGATGCGGCCGCGGTACCCGGTGTTCGAGCAGACGGCGCAACCGACGGGGCCGAAGAACTCCGGCACGGCGGCGTCTTCCGAGGGCACGAAGCCGAGCGCCACGAGCTGCGCCGGCGTGTACTGCGCGGGCGCCTTGCAGCGGTCGCAGAGCCGGCGGGCCAGACGCTGGGCGACGACCGAGTCGAGGGCGGACCCGACGAGGAACGGCTCGATGTCCATCTCGGTGAGCCGGGTGATCGCCGAGGGGGCGTCGTTCGTGTGCAGGGTCGAGAGCACGAGGTGGCCGGTGAGCGACGCCTCGATCGCGATCTGCGCGGTCTCGTGGTCGCGGATCTCGCCGAGGAGCACGACGTCGGGGTCGGAGCGCAGGATCGAGCGGAGCGCCGACGCGAACGTCAGACCGGCCTTCGGGTTGACCTGCACCTGGTTGATGCCGGCCATCCGGTACTCGACCGGGTCCTCGACCGTGATGACGTTGATCTCCGGCTTCGCGACGGCGTTGAGCGTCGTGTACAGCGTGGTCGACTTGCCCGAACCGGTCGGCCCCGTGACGAGGATCATGCCGTAGGGCTTCGAGTAGGACCGCTGGTAGGCCTGGAAGTTCTGCTCGAGCAGGTTCAGGTCCTTGAGGGACATCGACGTGTTCGTGTTGTCGAGGATCCGCATGACGACCTTCTCGCCCCACACGGTGGGCAGGGTCGCGACGCGGAGGTCGATCTGCCGGCCGCCGTGGCGCACCGACATGCGGCCGTCCTGCGGCTTCCGACGCTCGGCGATGTCGATGTCGCTCATGATCTTGAGGCGACTGATGACACCGTTCTGGATGTTCTTCGGCGCCGGGGCCATCTCGTGCAGCACGCCGTCGATGCGGTAGCGGACCCGGACCTCGTGCTCGCCCGGTTCGATGTGGATGTCGGACGCGTGGTCCTGGATGGCCTGCGAGACGAGCAGGTTCACGAAGCGGACGATCGGGACGTCGTCGAGGGCGCCGTCGGTCAGGTCGACCTGCTGCTTCGCCTGCGAGGACGCCTCTTCCTCGAGCGAGGAGGTCAGGTCGTTCAGCTCGTCGTCGGCGCGCAGGTAGCGGTCGAGCGCGGACGCGAGGTCGCGCTCCTCGACCTGCAGCGGCTTCACCGGGCGGCCGGACGCGGTGCGGGCGTCGTCGATCGCCAGGACGTTCGTGGGGTTCACCATGGCGAGCACGAGGACGTCGCCCTCGAACCCGACGCCGAGCACGCCGTGCCGGCGGCAGAGTGCGGCGGGCAGCATCGACACCGCGGTGCCGTCGACCGGGTAGTCGGTCAGCGGCACGGTCTTCGAGTTGTGCGACGCGGCGCGGGCGGTGATGTACTGCGCCTCGCTGACGAGCCCCTGGTCGACGAGCGATCGGATCGAACGGTCGTCGATCTCCTCGTCGCCGGTCATCGAGTCGAGGTGCTCGATCGGCAGGGCTCCGTTGAGGATGAGGATCTCGGACAGCGTGGCCATGTGCCCCGGAGCCTCCTTCGGGTCGAGCGCGGGTCGTCGTGACGAGCACCGCAGGGAATCGGCGCCCGACCACGCTACGTCCGCGCCGAAGGCCCTCCGCAGTCCCACAACGAGGGGGCGAGGGGGTGTCCGGTGTCCCCAGTGCAGGGGTACCGGCGGGTGTCCGCGCTCGGCCGGTCCCTCGTCAGAGGGGCGTCGACGCCGTGACGTGCACCTCGCCCGCGACGAAGCCGAGGCGCTCGTAGATGCGCCCCGCTCCGCTCGGGTTCTCGGCGTCGACGTGGAGCACCGCGGCGGACAGCCCGTCGGCCCGGAGCGCCTGCAGGACGGCGTCGGTGACGATCGGCGCGAGCCCCAGGCCACGGGCGCCACGCACCACGCCGACCCAGTGCACGTACCCGAACGAGCGACCGCGGGCAGCGAAGCCGTCCGGGTCCACCTCGACGATCGCGAACGCCGCGATCGCGCCGTCGGCGTCGAGCACCACGCGGGACAGGTCGAGTCGGCTCTTGGCCGCGGTGAGGAACCCGTGCCAGTCCGACCGCACCATCGGCTGCGACCCCCAGTGGTCGCGGAAGGCGTCGTTCTTCGCGATGCGCAGCGGCTCGATGTCGTCCGCGGTGGCCGCCCGCACGACGAAGCCCTCGGGCAGCGGCGGCACGGCGTCCGTGGTCCCCGCGGCGGAGTCGTCGAGCACCGCCTGCATGTCGATCCAGTTGCGGGTCGGCTCGAAGCCGAAGCGCGCGCCGAGCCGCAGCGCCGGGGCGCCCTCGGGAGCACCGATCTCGATGGTCGCCGGCACGTCGATCTCGAGCGCCGCGAGCCGCTGCCGGGCACGCCCCACCTGCCACGCGAACACCCGTCGACCGATGCCGCGACCGCGCAGCGCGGGGTGCACCGCGCCGTCGAGGACCACGCGGGCAGCGGTGACCCGAGAAGGGACGTCGATGACGATGCCGTAGGCCTGCACATGCCCCTCATCGTCGACGCCGACGAGGGTGTCCCGCTCGACGTCCATCCCCTCGGTGGACAGCGTCCGCTCGAAGTCCGCTGTGGAGGGATGCGCGCTCGGGTCGTCCACGGCGGCTGCAGCGACCGCCACGGCGTGCACCGCCCCGAGGTCCTGGCGCGAGCCGGCGCGGAACGTCAGTCCGCCGATCGCCATCGGTGACTCGAGGTGGGCCGGGGCCGTGATCCGTTCGCGCAGCGTCGCCATCCCTCCACCCTGCCAGACCGGATGCACGCACCAGACCGGGTGCACATGACGCGGCCGCCGCGGAAACCACTCGACGAGCAGGCACCACCGGGGACATGATGAGTCATGGACATCACGAGTGTGACCGTGGGGCTGCCCGTCACCGACATCGAGGCGTCCTGCCTCTGGTACGGCGCCGTGTTCGAACGCGCCGAGCCGGACCTCGAACCGGACGAGGGCATCGCCGAGTACGAGGTCGGCGGCATCTGGATCCAGCTCTACGAGGACGAGCACGCCGAGGAGAACCCGGTCAGCGTCCGCTTCGGCGTCGACGACGTCGCCGCGCAGCACGCCCGCATCGGCTCCCTCGGCATCGACATCGGCCCGGTCGAGTGCGTCGACGGTGCGGTCGACTGGTTCGACGTCCGCGACCCCGACGGCAACGTCCTCAGCCTGTTCTCCCTGGTCGACGAGACCGGTCGTGGGTCCGGCCGCGACAGCGGCGCCGACCGCGCGGTCTAGACGTGACCGGCTGACGGCCTGGAGGCGCGTGGCGGCCCCGCCCCGCGCCTCCAGGCCGTCACGTGGTGACGACACGACGAAGGCCCCGCCTCCTTGCGGAGACGGGGCCTTCGTGGGATCACATCAGACTCAGTTGTAGGTGCCCGGCGTGAAGTCGTCCGACGAGAAGCTGTCGAAGTCGACGAAGCTCAGGTCAGCGTCCGAGAACGACGAGTCGTCCGCGAAGATGCGGTTGGGGTACCGCTCCGCCTTCGCCTCTTCCGTCGCGTTCACGTCCACGTCACGGTACCGGCTGAGGCCCGTCCCGGCGGGGATGAGCTTACCGATGATGACGTTCTCCTTGAGGCCGACGAGGTGGTCCTGCTTGCCCTCCATGGCCGCCTGCGTGAGCACGCGGGTGGTCTCCTGGAAGGACGCGGCGGACAGCCACGACTCGGTCGCGAGGGACGCCTTCGTGATGCCCATGACCTCCTGGCGAGCGGAAGCGGTCTTGCGACCCTCCTGCAGCGCCGCACGGTTGAGCGCGTTGTACCGCGAACGGTCCACGAGCTCGCCCGGGAGCAGGTCGGTGTCGCCGTGGTCGACGACGGTGACCTTGCGGAGCATCTGGCGCACGATGACCTCGATGTGCTTGTCGTGGATCGGCACGCCCTGCGAGCCGTACACGTCCTGCACACCGTTGACGAGGTGCTTCTGGACCTCGCGCACACCCTTGACCCGGAGGACTTCCTTCGGGTCCACGGTGCCGGCGATGAACTGCTCGCCGAGCTCCACGTGCTGGCCGTCCTCGATGAGGAGGGTCGCACGCTTGAGCACCGGGTAGATGAACGGCTCGTCGCCGTTGTCCGGCGTCAGGATGATGCGACGACCCTTGTCGGTGTCCTCGATCGTGGCGCGGCCGGGGGCCTCGGCGATCGGGGACGCACCCTTCGGGGTCCGCGCCTCGAACAGCTCGGTGACACGCGGCAGACCCTGGGTGATGTCGTCGGCCGAGGCCGAACCACCCGTGTGGAAGGTACGCATCGTCAGCTGGGTACCGGGCTCACCGATGGACTGGGCGGCGATGATGCCGACCGCCTCGCCGATGTCGACGAGGTTGCCCGTGGCGAGCGAACGGCCGTAGCACTTCGCGCAGACACCGATGGCCGACTCGCAGGTCAGGACCGAGCGCACCTTGATGCTCTCGACACCGGCAGCGAGCAGCTTCTCGAGGAGCACGTCGCCGACGTCCTCACGAGCCTCGGCGACGACCGTGCCCTTCGCGTCCACGGCCTCGGTGGCCAGGGTGCGGGAGTACACGGTGTTCTCGACGCGCGGGTCGCGGACCAGCTTGCCGTCGGCGCCCACGGTCGCGATCGGGAGCTCGAGGCCCCGGCTCGTGCCGCAGTCGTCCTCGCGGATGATGACGTCCTGCGAGACGTCCACGAGACGACGGGTGAGGTACCCGGAGTCCGCGGTACGGAGCGCGGTGTCGGCAAGACCCTTGCGAGCACCGTGCGTGGCGATGAAGTACTCCGCCACGGTCAGGCCCTCGCGGTACGAGTTGATGATCGGGCGGGCGATGATCTCGCCCTTCGGGTTGTTCACCAGACCACGCATACCGGCGATGTTGCGGACCTGCAGCCAGTTACCACGAGCACCGGACGACACCATGCGGTTGATGGTGTTGTCGACCGGGAAGTTGTCACGCATCTCCTGCGCGATCTCGTTCGTGGCCTCGGTCCAGATCTTGATCAGGTCGGCGCGACGTTCCGCGTCGGTGATCAGACCCTTGTCGAACTCGCCCTGCACCTTGGCGGCCTGCACCTCGTAGCCCGCGATGATCTCCTTCTTGCGAGGAGGCGTCACGACGTCCGAGAGCGCGACGGTCACACCGGAGCGCGTGCCCCAGTAGAAGCCGGCGTCCTTGATCCGGTCCAGCGCGGCGGCCGTCTCGGTCTTGGAGTAGCGCTCCGCGAGGTCGTTGACGATCGCGGAGAGCACGCCCTTGTCGGTGACCTTCTGGACGAACGGGTAGTTCGCCGGGAGGGTCTCGTTGAAGAGCGCACGGCCGAGGGTCGTCTCGAGCAGGACCGGCTCGCCCTGCACGTAGCCCTCGGGGGCCTCGCCCTCGGCGAACCACACGTCGGACATGCGGATCTTGACCAGCGCGTTGAGGTGCAGCGTGTTCTGGTCCTTCGCGAGGATGGCCTCGGCGACGGAGGAGAACGCACGACCCTCACCCACGGCGCCCTCGCGGACGGTCGTGAGGTGGTGCAGACCGATGATCATGTCCTGTGCGGGCAGGGTCACCGGGCGGCCGTCGGACGGCTTGAGGATGTTGTTCGAGGCGAGCATCAGGATGCGGGCCTCGGCCTGGGCCTCGACCGACAGCGGCAGGTGCACGGCCATCTGGTCACCGTCGAAGTCCGCGTTGAACGCAGCACACACGAGCGGGTGGAGCTGGATGGCCTTGCCCTCGACGAGCTGCGGCTCGAACGCCTGGATGCCCAGACGGTGCAGCGTCGGCGCACGGTTCAGCAGCACGGGGCGCTCGCGGATGATCTCCTCGAGCACGTCCCACACCTGCGGACGCGAACGCTCGACCATGCGCTTCGCCGACTTGATGTTCTGCGCGTGCGACAGGTCGATGAGGCGCTTGATGACGAACGGCTTGAAGAGCTCCAGCGCCATCTGCTTGGGCAGACCACACTGGTGCAGCTTCAGCTGCGGGCCGACGATGATGACCGAACGGCCCGAGTAGTCGACGCGCTTGCCGAGCAGGTTCTGGCGGAAACGACCCTGCTTGCCCTTGAGCATGTCGCTCAGGGACTTCAGGGCGCGGTTGCCGGTACCCGTGACGGGACGACCACGACGACCGTTGTCGAACAGCGCGTCGACCGCTTCCTGCAGCATGCGCTTCTCGTTGTTCACGATGATCTCGGGAGCACCGAGGTCGAGCAGGCGGCGGAGACGGTTGTTGCGGTTGATCACACGACGGTAGAGGTCGTTGAGGTCGGACGTGGCGAAGCGGCCACCGTCGAGCTGCACCATCGGGCGGAGCTCCGGCGGGATGACCGGCACGACGCCGAGCACCATCGCGGCCGGCGAGTTGCCGGTGGCGAGGAAGGAGCTGACGACGCGCAGGCGCTTGATCGCGCGGATCTTCTTCTGGCCCTTGCCCTCGGCGATCTGCAGACGCAGTGCCTCGGCCTCGGCGGCCAGGTCGAACGCCTCGAGCCGCAGCTTGATCGCCTCGGCGCCCATGTAGGCGTCGAAGTAGATCCCGAAGCGGTCCTGGAGCTCGTGGAAGACGGCGTCCTCGGGCTTGAGGTCGCCCACCTTGAGGTTGCGGAAGTCCTCCCACACGCGCTCGAGGCGGGTGATGTCCTCGTCGAACGACTTGCGGACCTGGGACATCTCCTTCTCGGCGGTGTCCTTGGTGCGGCGCTTGACGTCGGCCTTGGCGCCCTCTTCCTCGAGCGCTGCGAGGTCGTCCTCGAGCTTCTTGAGGCGGTCGGCGATGATCGAGTCGCGCTGACCCTCGAGGTTCTTGATCTCGAGGCGCATCTCGTTCTCGAGACCGGGCATGTCCGCGTGACGGCCCTCTTCATCGATGTCGATGATCATGTACGCCGCGAAGTAGATGACCTTCTCGAGGTCCTTCGGCGCCATGTCGAGGAGGTACCCGAGGCGCGACGGGACGCCCTTGAAGTACCAGATGTGCGTGACGGGCGCGGCGAGCTCGATGTGGCCCATGCGCTCACGGCGGACCGAGGACTTGGTGACCTCGACGCCGCAGCGCTCGCAGACGATGCCCTTGAACCGGACACGCTTGTACTTGCCGCAGGCACACTCCCAGTCGCGGGACGGACCGAAGATCTGCTCGCCGAACAGACCGTCCTTCTCCGGCTTGAGGGTGCGGTAGTTGATGGTCTCCGGCTTCTTGACCTCGCCGTACGACCACTGGCGGATGTCCTCGGCCGTGGCGAGGCCGATCCGCAGTGCGTCAAATGAAGTTGCTTCGAGCAATGTTCTTCTCTCTAGCTGGATTCGTTACGAGTACGGGCGGGATCAGATGTCGTCGACGGACGACGACTCGAACCGCGAGGAGATGTTGATGCCGAGCTCTTCAGCGGCACGGAAGACCTCGTCGTCCGTGTCGCGGAGGCTGACCGCCTGGCCGTCGGCCGAGAGGACCTCGACGTTCAGGCAGAGCGACTGCATCTCCTTCATGAGGACCTTGAACGACTCCGGGATACCGGGCTCCTGGATGTTCTCGCCCTTGACGATCGCCTCGTAGACCTTCACGCGGCCGAGGATGTCGTCGGACTTGATCGTCAGGAGCTCCTGGAGGGCGTAGGCGGCGCCGTACGCCTCGAGCGCCCAGACCTCCATCTCACCGAAGCGCTGGCCACCGAACTGCGCCTTACCACCCAGCGGCTGCTGCGTGATCATCGAGTACGGACCGGTCGAACGGGCGTGGATCTTGTCGTCGACCAGGTGGTGCAGCTTGAGGATGTACATGTAGCCGACCGACACGGGCTCCGGGAACGGCTCGCCGGAGCGGCCGTCGAAGAGCTGCGCCTTGCCGGACGAACCGATCAGACGCTCGCCGTCGCGGTTCGGGAGGGTGGAGTCGAGGAGGCCCTCGATCTCACGCTCGTACGCACCGTCGAACACCGGGGTCGCGACCTTCGTGCCGGGCGCCGCGCTGTGCGCTGCCTCCGGCAGAGCCGAAGCCCACTCCTGGATGCCCTCGACGTTCCAGCCCTGCTTCGCGAGCCACCCGAGGTGGATCTCGAGCACCTGGCCGAAGTTCATGCGGCCGGGGACGCCGAGCGGGTTGAGCACGATGTCGACCGGGGTGCCGTCCGCCAGGAACGGCATGTCCTCGACCGGCAGGATCGTCGAGATGACGCCCTTGTTGCCGTGACGACCGGCGAGCTTGTCACCCGCGGTGATCTTGCGCTTCTGGGCGATGTAGACGACCACGCGCTGGTTGACGCCCGAGCCGAGCTCGTCGTCGCCGTCCTGCGAGTCGAACACCTTGACGCCGATGATCGTGCCCTCTTCACCGTGGGGCACCTTCAGCGAGGTGTCGCGCACCTCGCGCGACTTCTCGTTGAAGATCGCACGGAGCAGGCGCTCCTCGGCGGAGAGCTCGGTCTCGCCCTTCGGCGTGACCTTGCCGACCAGGATGTCGCCGGGGCGGACCTCGGCACCGATGCGGATGATGCCGCGCTCGTCGAGGTCGGCCAGGAGGTCCGGGCTGACGTTCGGCAGGTCGCGGGTGATCTCTTCCTTGCCGAGCTTGGTATCGCGGGCGTCGACCTCGTACTCCTCGATGTGGATCGAGGAGAGCGTGTCGTCCTTCACGAGGTTCTGCGACAGGATCATCGCGTCCTCGTAGTTGTAGCCCTCCCACGGCATGAACGCGACGAGGAGGTTCTTGCCGAGCGCGAGCTCGCCGTTCTCCGTCGCGGGGCCGTCGGCGATGACCTCGCCCTGCTCCACACGCTCGCCGGCCGAGACGACCACGCGGTGGTTGTAGCTCGTGCCCTGGTTGGAGCGGTCGAACTTGCGCAGGTAGAAGGTCTGCGTGCCACCCTCGTCGAGCTGCAGGGTCACGGCGTCGGCCGAGACCTCGGAGACGACACCGGCCTTGTCGGCGGTGACGACGTCACCGGCGTCGATGGCGGTGTAGCCCTCCATGCCGGTGCCGACGAGCGGCGACTCGGAACGGAGCAGCGGGACTGCCTGACGCTGCATGTTCGCACCCATGAGGGCGCGGTTCGCGTCGTCGTGCTCGAGGAACGGGATGAGCGAGGTCGCGACCGACACCATCTGGCGCGGCGAGACGTCCATGTAGTCGACCTCGTCCTTGCCGACGAGCTCGACCTCGCCGCCCTTCTTCCGCACGAGGACCTTGTCGTCCTGGAAGTGGAAGGAGTCGGTGAGGGGGGCGTTCGCCTGCGCGACGACGAAGTCGTCCTCTTCCGAGGCCGTGAGGTAGTCGATGGTCGTGGTGACCTGACCGTTCACGACGCGGCGGTACGGCGTCTCGATGAAGCCGAAGGAGTTGATCCGACCGAACGACGCGAGCGAGCCGATCAGGCCGATGTTCGGGCCTTCCGGGGTCTCGATCGGGCACATGCGGCCGTAGTGCGACGGGTGGACGTCGCGGACCTCGACGCCGGCACGCTCACGGGACAGACCACCCGGGCCGAGGGCCGAGAGACGACGCTTGTGCGTCAGGCCCGCGAGCGGGTTGTTCTGGTCCATGAACTGCGACAGCTGGGAGGTCCCGAAGAACTCCTTGATCGCGGCGACGACCGGACGCACGTTGATGAGCGTCTGCGGGGTGATCGCCTCGATGTCCTGCGTGGTCATGCGCTCGCGGACGACGCGCTCCATGCGGGACAGACCCGTGCGGACCTGGTTCTGGATGAGCTCACCGACGGCGCGGATGCGACGGTTGCCGAAGTGGTCGATGTCGTCCACGTCGAGGCGCAGCTGCACCGGCTCACCGTCACGGACACCGTCGAGCGTCGTCTTCTCGGCGTGCAGCGAGACGAGGTACTTGATCGTGCGGACGATGTCCTGCACGGTCAGGACCGAGTCGCTGAGCGGCGCGTCGATGCCGAGCTTGCGGTTGACCTTGTAGCGGCCGACCTTCGCGAGGTCGTAGCGCTTCGAGTTGAAGTAGAAGTTGTCGAGCAGCGCACGCGCGGCCTCGGCGGCGACCTGCTCGCCCGGACGCAGCTTGCGGTAGATGTCCTTGAGCGCCTCTTCCTTGGTGAGGATGGCGTCCTTCTCGAGGGTCGACTCGATCGAGGCGAAGCCCTTGAACTCGTCGAGGATCTCCTCGCTCGTCATGCCGAGCGCCTTGAGGAAGACCGTGACCGACTGCTTGCGCTTGCGGTCGATGCGCACGCCCACCTGGTCGCGCTTGTCGATCTCGAACTCGAGCCACGCACCGCGCGACGGGATCACGCGAGCGGAGTAGATGTCCTTGTCGGACGTCTTCTCCTGCTGGCGCTCGAAGTACACGCCCGGGGAACGGACGAGCTGCGAGACGACGACACGCTCGGTGCCGTTGATGATGAACGTGCCGCGCTCGGTCATGAGCGGGAAGTCGCCCATGAACACGGTCTGCGTCTTGATCTCACCGGTCATGTGGTTCATGAACTCGGCGTTGACGTAGAGCGGGGCAGCGTAGGTCTTGCCACGCTCCTTGCACTCGTCGATCGAGTACTTCGGGTCCTCGAGCTCGGGCGACGTGAAGCCGAGCTGCATGGTCTCGCCGAGGTCCTCGATCGGGGAGATCTCCTCGAAGATCTCCTCGAGCCCGGAGTGCAGTGCGAGGTCGGTGCGACCCTGCTCCTGGCCTTCGGCGAGGCGGGCCTTCCAGACGTCGTTGCCGACGAGCCAGTCGAAGCTCTCCGTCTGGAGTGCGAGCAGATCAGGAACCGTGAGGGTGTCCGTGATCTTGGCGAACGAGAGTCGCGAGTGGTTGCGACCGTTCTTGGGGTTGGTGGATGCGTTGGGCGCAGCAGCCAAGGGTTTGACCTCCGGTAGGCCCCGTCGGGCCGGTACTGACGAGCAGCACGTAGGTGAGTGGATTGAACGCTCGGCGCACCCCTCGAAGACACGCGATCACGCGACGGCCGGTGAGCTGTGCACGTGTGCGATGATCTGGGTGAGCGGGACCCGCCGACATATACGGGTCCGGCACCACCACGGCACGATCTCAGGTCACGTTCAGATGAACGCGTTGGAGAGAGCGCTGCGTCGACCGCAATATGACGACACTGATGCCAGGGAGCGCGAACTGCCATCATAGGTCGCGCTGGACGGCGGTGTCCAGTCCTGGCTTGACCGAATTCGGCAGTGACGTGTATAAGCCGGTGGACCGACCCGGTATTCCCGTCGTGGACCGGCCGCTCAGCGCACCGGACGGAGCGCCCGGACGGCTGCTTCCGGGCGACGCGTCCGCACGAACGTCCGCTTCCCGCGGTCGTCGGTGAACTCGATCCCGAGCCCCGGCGACAGGATGAGTGCCCGCACGCCACGACGGCGGCGCAGCCCGATCCCGCCGTAGGTCGACGCGTCTGCCTCGACCACTCGCACGTCGACGATCCGCCGCCGGGCGATCCGCCGCGGGGGCAGGGGCCGGAAGTGCAGGACGACGTCGTGGTCCGTCACGGTGAAGCCGGACCGGGCGACGACGAGCAGGAACCCGACGGCGACGGCGACGAGGGCCGGCACGATGAGGGCGGTCTCCGGAGCATCGCCGGGCCATCCGAGCACCGCGGCGGTGAGGCCGAGCCCGCCGACCAGCAGCACGCCGCCGACGGCGCGCATCCAGGTCGGCGCCTGCTCGTGGTCGGCCAGCGACACCGGCCCGGTCGGCCGGGGGGTCGTGGCGCGGGCGGTGGCCAGGGACCGGGTCGTGGGGGCGAGGCGGTACGTGGGCACACTCATGGTGTCGGTCATGTGTTCGGGCTCCTGCGGATTCGTGGTCCGACGCTGCACTCGTATTTTACATGAAGAATGCAGGATTCACAGTGGCGGAGCGCAGGGCTCCGCCACGGGCGACGCGGAGGCGAGCGGGAGGCCCGGACACACGCCGACGACGCGCACTCGGACTCGGCAGTGGGGGCGCCGAGCGGTCACGCCGCGGTCACGGCGGTGCGGAAGCGCGAGGTGTGGGGCACTGCGCGGATCGACGCACCAGGGTGACGACCGGTCGACGATAGCCGCCGACCCTTGGCGTCCGCTGGCCGTCCATGTGTACGCATTCATCCCGTGACCGGGCACGCAGGGGTGCTCGGACGCGGCGGTCAGCGCAGGACGCGGGCCACGGCCTCCGCACGGGTCCGGACACCGAGCTTCGTGAAGACCTGGTTCACGTACGACTTCACGGTCGGCACGGTCAGGAACAGCTCGGCGGCGATCTCCGGGTTGGACCGGCCCTCGGCGATGCGCTCGAGGACGTCCGCCTCGCGCGGGGTGAGTTCCGGGAACCGCGTGCGCACGCCCGCGGGCGGCTCGGCAGCGGAAGGAGCAGCGGCGGGGGCAGCGGCACCGCCGGCCAGCTGCGCGACGAGACGCGCCCCCACGGTGGCGTCGAAGGTCGACTGTCCGGAGGCCACCGCCCGGATCGCGGTCGCGATCTCGGCTCGACCGGCGTCCTTCGTGAGGTAGCCGCGGGCACCGGCCCGGAGTGCGGTGACGATCGACTGGTCGTCGGCGAAGGTGGTCAGCACGAGGACGGCGACGTGCGGGTGGGACGCCGCGATGGACGCGGTCGCGGTCGGTCCGTCGACGCCCGGCATCCGCAGGTCCATCAGGACGACGTCCGGTTCCTCCCGCGCGACGGCGGCGATCGCCTCGGCTCCGTCGGACGCCTCACCGACGACCAGCAGGTCCGGCACGAGCGACAGGACGGTCACCAGACCGTCGCGCACGATGGCCTGGTCGTCGACGACGAGCACCCGGATGGTCACGAGCGGCGCCCCTCCGTGTCAGCCTGGACGGCCGAGTCGGCCGAGTCGGCCGCGTCCGCACCGGCCGCCGGCAGGTGCATCGCCACCACGAACTCGTCGTCCGACCGCTCCGCCTCGACCGTCGCGCCGCTCCCGAGCTCGTCGAACCGCTCGCGCATCCCGAGCAACCCGTGGCCGCCGCCGGCGAGCGGGTTGGCCACGACGACGTCCACGGCGTCGCCGTCCCGGATGACGGACAGGGACACGGGGCGGCCGGGGGCGTGCCTGCGGGCGTTGCTCAGTGCCTCCCGGACGACCTGCACCACGGCGGCGCGGTGGGCCGCGTCGAGGACGGACAGCGTCGTGTCGCCGTGCGTCACCACCGTGCCGCCGAACGAACGGTGCGCGTCGAGCAGACCGGTCAGGCCGGTCCCGGGGTCGGTGGCGGGCCGGGAGGAACGGATCGCCGCACCGGGATGGCTCGCGTCCGCCGACGTGGTCGGTTCGGCGGCCGGGGCCGCGTCGTCGGTGCCGGCCCCGTCGTCGGCCCCGTCGCCGGCAGCGTCGCCGGCAGCGTCGCCGTCGGCTGTGTCGTCGCGCAGGGCGTGCACCGCTCGGTGGGCCTCGGCGAGCCCGTCGGCGGCGAGGGCGCGGGCCTCACCGGCGCGTTGCGTGGCGTCCGCGACCCGGCCTGCCTCGAGGAGCGCCTCGACCGCGTCCAGCTGGAGCACCAGACCACCGAGCGAGTGCGCGAGCACGTCGTGGATGTCCCGCGCGGCACGGGATCGATCCGCCAGGAGTGCTGCGCGCTGCTGCTCGCGCTCGGCCTCGCGGGCGCGCTCGGCGGCCACCCGGAACTGGCGCCGACTGAAGCCGATGAGGACGCCGAGGAGCATCCCGCCGCTCGTCCCGAGGACGAACTGGACGGACGCGTGCTCGATCGTGGCGGACACCGCGATCACCACGATCGCCGCGAGGGCGGCCACGGCAGCGACCCAGATCGGTACCCGCAGGTTCGCGCCGAGGAGCACGACGCCGACGATCACCGGCACGATCATGAGCGAGTCGGTCGGCACTACGGTCACGGCGCCGGCGGCGATCATCACGACCCCGGCGACGACGAGGACCCGCGACGTCCGGCCGAACTCGCGGAGCGCCCACGCGGCGAGCGCCACCGCACCGACGACCCAGACCCAGGCCGGGTGCTCGAGCTGCAGGCCGTTCCGCACGAACCAGAACGCGACGATCACGATGCCGAGGGCGTTGAGGCCCCACGCGGCACCGGAGCGCGACCGGCCCCCGGGGAGGTCGGTCGGGTCCTGGCCGGTCAGCAGGGTCACCGGACCATCATGCCGCGCGTCTGGTGGTCGCCGCGGGGGATCCGCTGGTCGAGGACGACGGCGCGGGCCGCACGGTTCAGCGCGAGGACGAGCAGGATCGTGCCGGTCGAGGTGAGGAGGTGGGCGCCGAGGTGGCCGCCGACGACGTCGAGACCGATGCGCACGACGATGAGGACGATCCACAGTCCGGCGCCGAGCCAGCCGGTGCGCGACTGGATCGTGCGGCCCTTGTCGTCCGGGGCGCCGACCGTGCGGAAGCGGGTGATGCGCCCCATGGTCAGGCCGACGCCGATGGTGATGAGCGCCTCGATGCCGAGGAACACGACGTCCATGCTGGTGATCGTCGCCTTCGTCTGCGCGAGGACGACCACGCCGATGACCGCCATGATCAGCGGTCCGCGCCAGATCCGTGCCGGGTCGAGGTACTGCCAGGTCGCCTGGCGGTACGCGAGGAACGCGACGAGGGCGATCCCGATGAGGATGTTCGCGGCGAGCTGGACCGACATGGTGTGTGCCTTTCGACGGGGCCCGGCGGGGCGTTCCCGACCGGTGACACCAGCCTCGTTCGCGGGCGTCGGCGGGCACACCAACCAGGGGTGGGGACGCGGGTGGTGAACGACCCGGCCGTCGGGGTGGTGTTCCATTGGGGGCATGGCTGATGCGTTCGACGGGTTCCGGATCGGTGCGGGGTACGCGGTCGTCGAGCCGGACCGGCACCGTCCCGGGTCGTTCACGCTCGTGGTGGACGGGACGCCGCAGTCGCACGTCGACCTCGAGGACCCCACGCACCTGGCGTTCGAGTACATCCGGCGGATCGGGCACGCCATCGACCTGCTGCCGCCCGGACCGATCACGGCGCTGCACCTCGGCGGCGGCGCCCTCACGCTCCCCCGGTACGTCGCCGTGACGCGGCCGGGGTCCCGACAGCAGGTGATCGAGCTCGAGCGCGACCTCGTCGACCACGTGCGGGACGCGTTGCCGTTCCCCCGCGGGGCCTCGATCCGGGTGCGGTACGGCGACGCGCGCGAGGTCCTCGGGAAGCTCCCCGCGGGCCTGCACGGCTCCGTCGACCTGGCCGTCGTTGACGTCTTCGGCGGGTCGCAGATCCCGGCGCACGTGACGAGCGTCGAGTTCTACCGGTCGGTGGCGTCGTTCCTGTCGCCGACGGGGATCGTCGCGGTGAACGTGGCGGACGGCGCGGGGCTGGCGTTCGCCCGTGGGCAGGCGTCGACCCTGCAGTCGGTGCTGCCCTCGGTGGCGGCGGTCGCGGACACCGGGATGCTGAAGGGTCGGCGGTTCGGGAACATCGTGCTGCTCGGCTCCCCCACGGACCTGCCCGTGGCGGAGATGCCGCGGCGGTACTCCTCCGACCCGATGCCGGCGAAGGTCGTGCACGGGGCGGAGCTCAAGGCCTTCATCGCGGGGGCGCCGATCGTCACCGACCAGACGGCCGTGGCGTCGCCGGAGCCGAACCGGAGCGTGTTCGGCGGCTGAGCCGTCGGCGCGATGTCGGGCGCTGCCCGGGCGCGACTGCCAGGATGGACGCAACGACCGTGCACGCGCGCGACCGAGCGATGGGAACCCCCGATGACGAACGACGACCGGAGCAACGAGGACCGGACCGGCGACGGCCAGGTGCCGAACTGGGGCGAGCCGCAGCAGCCGTCCTCCGCCGCCGCCGACGAGCCGCGGTACGGCGAGCGTGCCCCGCAGGCCGAGCCGCCCCGCTACGGCGAGCGCACCCCCGAGGGTGAGACGCAGTACGGGGCACCGCAGTACGGATCGCAGCAGGACGGGTCCGCTCAGAACGGGTCTCCGCAGTACGGGTCCGCTCAGAACGGGTCTCCGCAGTACGGGTCCGCTCAGAACGGGTCTCCGCAGTACGGGTCGCCGCAGTACGGGTCGCAGCAGTACGGCGAGCAGCAGGGACAGTACGGGCAGCCGCAGTACGGGCAGCCCGAGCAGGGCCAGCACCAGTACGGCCAGCAGCCGTACGCCGCGGCCTCGGCTCCGGCGAGTGCCGGCGCTCCGTCGTGGCAGGGCTACGAGGAACCGAAGGCGAAGAAGAAGACCCTCGGCGTCGTGGCGTTCATCGTCGCGGTGCTCGCGCTGGTCGTCGCGGTCATCGGCGGGTACCTGTTCGGCGCTGCGTTCGGCGGCTCCGACGCCTTCCGCCAGTCGATCGAGAACGGCGGGGCGACCCCGAGCGACGCGGACATCATGGCGCTCACGACCTCGTCCAGCGCGGTCATCGGCTCCGTGCTCTTCTACCTCGGCACGGCGCTCGGGCTCTGGGCGATCGTGCAGGGCATCGTCGCGGCGATCACCAAGCGTGGCCGCGGATGGGGTGTCTTCGCGATCATCCTCGCGGTCGTCGCGGCGATCGCGTTCGTGGTCACGATCCTCATCGCGGCGGTCGCGGCCAGCGGCATGTCCTGATCCCCGGTCCCCGAGGGCGGCCCGTCGTGCAGCAGCACGGCGGGCCGTCCGCGTTCTCGGCATGCGGCGTGACCCCCGTGCGCGTGGCACCGCTCGCTCTCGGGGCGGCGCGGCTACCCTCGAACCGATGTCCCTCCCGCCCGACGACCGCCAGCAGCCCGACCGCATCGACAGCGCTCGGGAACCCCGTCATGCCGCGCCCGTGACGGCCGGAGTCAGCCCGGGGAGCACCTTCGCCCCGATCAGCCTGCGCCCCGCCGTCGACGCCGACGCGATCCAGCAGCGCCTGCGCGACCTCGGGCAGAGCCGCAGCACCGAAGCGCTCGCCGAACGCGCCGAGCTCCTCCGACTGCTCGGGCGGCTCGACGAGGCCCTGGTCATCGCCGAAGAGGTCTTCCGCCTGACGATGTTCACGGGTGAACGCGCGGACAAGGTCGCCGCCCGCATCCGCCGCGCGCACGTGCTGCACGACCTCGGGCGCTACGAGCGTGCGGCGACGGAGTCGGGTCTCGCGCGGGACACCGCCCGGACCGAGGAGTGGCCGGAGCTCGAGGGCGCAGCCGCCGAGCTCGAGGGCTGGTCGTTGTTCGAGCTCTCGCGGTTCGACGAGGCCCGGTCCGCGCTGTCCCGGTCGTACCAAGCCTTCCGCAAGGCCGGCGCCCCGTCCGAACGCACCGAGGCGCTCCGGACGGCGGTCGAAGCCGCGCTGCGGGCCTCCGTCGCGCAGCCGAAGCCCGCCGAGGACCGCCCCCGCACCGCCCGGGACATCGCCGCGCGCCGTGCCGACGAGGACGAGCCGGTCACGCGGGTCGCCGAGCCGGTGAAGCAGGTCCCGCCGATCCGTCGCCGGGTGCTCGGTGCACCCGACGCCGCACGCACCGAGGCGGACGACCTCTGGGGTCGCATCGCCGCCCGCGCAGCGCAGAAGGGCCAGGCCGGCCGGGACGAACCGGACGACGACGGCCGGTGACCACCGAAGCGACCCCCGCGACGGAGACCGCCCGGGCACGACGGGAGCGCCAGGCGACGCTCGAGTCCGTCCGCGCCCGCGCCGAGCAGCTCATGACGGCGCACCTCGGTGCCGGTACCTGGTCGTTCGACTTCGACCACGCGAAGACCCGCGCCGGGCAGTGCGACTTCGCCCGCAGACGCATCACGGTGAGCCGGCACCTGGCCGTCCGGTTCTCCGAGGACGACGTCGACCAGGTCCTGCTGCACGAGATCGCCCACGCGCTGGCCGGTGTGCGAGCCGCCCACGGCCCCACCTGGCGCCGGACGGCCCGGGCGCTCGGCTACACGGGTTCGCGCCTGCACGACGGACCGGTGGCGAGCGAACTCGCACCGTGGATCGGCACGTGCCCGGCGGGCCACGACCACTTCCGGTACCGCACCCCCACCCGGCCCCTGGCGTGCGCACGCTGTGCACGGCGGTTCGACGCTCGGAACGTCATCACGTGGACCCGACGAGCGGACCAGGAGCGCTCGGCTACCGCATGATCGGCCCTCCGCGAGGAGGCGCGCCGGTAACCCGTTAGCCTGGGCGGATGCACACGGGGCAGCACATCCGCACGGACGCCGGTTCCACCTGGTTCTTCGACGCCGGACGGATCGCCCTCGACTTCGCGCACACCGGAGGGTTCGCCGACGATCCCGACGGACGACGCCCGCGGGCGCAGCTCGGCGAGCTCCTGATGACCCCGGCCGACCTCGACGAGTGGCTGACCGACCACACCGAGCCGATCGACGTCGGCGCGACGGCGCGCGAACTGCAGGACGCCCGAGCGCTCCGCGCCGCCATCGCCCGCCTGGCGGTCGCGGCGGCACCCGCACCGGCCTCGACGGCGGCGGAGCGCACCGCGGTGGCCGCCGGCCTGCGTGCCGGGACCGGCCGCACGCGCCCCGCGCCCGACGACATCGACACCGTCAACCTGTTCGCCGCCCTGCCGGACGTGCCCCCGAGCCTCCCGGGTGGCCGCCGTCGAGCCGGAGCGAACCGGGTGCGGCTCGCACAGGCGCTCTCGAGCGTCGCCCGCGACGCGGTCTCGCTGTTCACCGAGGTGGGCTTCGACGACGTCGCGGCGGACGGCCAGCCGACCAGGCTGAGCCGGTGCTCGGCCGAGGACTGCGGGCTGGTGTTCTACGACTCCTCGCGGGGTGGGACCCGGCGGTGGTGCTCGATGCAGCGGTGCGGGAACCGGGCGAAGGTGCGGGCGCACCGCGCTCGACGCGCGTCCGCCTGAGCACACGATCGCGTAGCCTCCGAAACCAAGGATTCGGTGCGCCGAATTCTCTGGCATGCTGGGCTGCATGACCGAGACCGCCGCACCGCCGCGCGCGCCCGAACGCACTCCGCGCCGACGCGGAGTCGGCCTCACCCTGCTCGGCCCGGCGTTCGTCGCCGCCATCGCCTACGTCGACCCCGGCAACGTCGCCGCGAACCTGACGGCGGGAGCGAAGTACGGCTACCTGCTGCTGTGGGTCCTCGTCGCCGCGAACGCCAGCGCGGTCGTCGTGCAGTACCTCTCGGCGAAGCTCGGTGTGGTCACCGGGAAGTCCCTGCCGGAGCACCTCGGGCTACGGATGAAGCGGACGCCCCGGCTGCTGTTCTGGGCACAGGCCGAGATCGTGGCCGCCGCGACCGACATTGCCGAGGTGATCGGCGGCGCACTCGCCCTGCACCTGCTCTTCGGGCTGCCCCTGGTGGCCGGCGGGCTCATCACCGGCGTGGTGTCGATGGCGATCCTCACACTCCAGAGCCACCGCGGCACCCGGACCTTCGAGACGGTGGTCACGGCCATGCTCGCGATCCTGACCGTCGGCTTCTGCGCCGGCCTGCTCTTCGCCCAGGTGTCACCGGGTGACCTCGTCGCGGGGCTCGTCCCGCGCTTCGAGGGGTCCGAGTCCGTGATGCTCGCCGCGTCGATGCTCGGTGCGACCGTGATGCCGCACGCGGTCTACCTGCACTCGGCGCTCGCGCGTGACCGCCACGGGGACGTCCCCGCCGGGCCGGAGCGTCGACGGGTGCTCGTCGCGACGCGGTGGGACGTCGGCCTGGCGCTCGTCGTCGCCGGTGGCGTGAACATCTGCATGCTCGTCCTCGCCGCGGCGACGCTGCCGGGGGTCGCCGGGACGGACTCGATCCCGGGGGCGCAGCGTGCGATCGCGGAGCACGTCGGGCCGGTCGTCGGGGTGCTCTTCGCGGTGGGGCTGCTGGCGTCCGGGCTCGCATCCACCTCGGTGGGCTGCATGGCCGGCGCGGAGATCATGCGGGGCCTGCTGCACGTGCGGATCCCGCTCGTCGCCCGACGCGTGGTCACCCTGGTGCCGGCACTCGTCCTGCTCGCGGTGAACGCCGACGCGACGATGCTGCTCGTCGTGAGCCAGGTGGTGCTGAGCTTCGGGATCGCCTTCGCGATCGTGCCGCTCGTCGTCTACACCTCGCGACGGAGCGTGATGGGCGACGACGTCAACGCGATGACCACCCGCGTCGTGGCGGGGGTCATCGCGTTGGTGATCGTCGCGCTCAACGTCGCGCTGATCGTGCTGACGGTGGCCGGCTGACGCGGGCCGGCTGGGGCCGTTGCCGCCCCCCGGGCCGCCGTGGCGCCGTGGCGCCGTGGCGCCGTGGCGCCGTGGCGCCGTGCCGCGGTGCCGCCGTGCCGCCGTGCCGTCAGTCGACGACGCGGACGCGCTTCCAGAACGCCACGTAGCCGCTGTAGTCCTTGCCGACGCGGTCGAACGACGAGGGGATCGGCGTCGGGTACGACCACGCGTTGTCCTGCAGCGCCTGCCCGTCGACGTTCACGGTGAAGTACTGCGTGTCGCCCTTCCACGGGCAGTGGTACTGGGTGGGGCTCTCGGTGAACAGCTCGGACTTCACGCTCGACGGCGGGAAGTACCAGTTGCCCTCGATCTGGATGAGGTCCTCCTACGGGGCCTCGGCGATCACGGTTTCTCCGACGACTGCCTTCATGGCGTGCTCCTTCGCTTGCTCTTCGGGTGTCGTCCGGAACGCTACGCGCGCGAGGTCGATTCCCGCAGGGTGACGAGGCCGTCCTGCGCGGCGAGCGCTGTGTGCACGTCGGAGGGCTCGAGGGCGGTCGCCGACTCCGAGGCGCTGACGAGGCGCTTCACCGCACGACGGAGTCCCGTGTACGCCGCGCAGGCCGCCGCCGCTTCGGGCGAGGTGTGGTCGATGCCGACGTCGGTGAGCGCGTCGACCACGGATCCGGCGGCCAGCAGGTCCTCGACGGCGAAGTCCGGTGCGTCCGGCACGTCGGCGGCTTCGCCCGCCGCCTCGGCCGCGTCGTCGCCGGGTGCGTGGTGGCGTCCGGCAGCCACGATCGCGACGACGCACCGGTCACCGCGTTCGGCCTGGAGGCGCGTCACCCGCCCGGCGATCGCGGTCGCGTTGCCGAGGTGGCCGAGCACCACCTCCGGACCCTCCGGCAGCTGCGTGGCGAGCGAGCGCAGTGCTCGCTGACGCTCGCGGCCGTCCGCCGTCGCGGAGGCCGGCAGGACGTCCACCCAGACGAGCAGGTGGGCGTCCGGCGCGATGCGGGCGGCGCCGCCGGGACCCCATGCGAAGCGGACCTGGTACTTCTGCTGCGTGCGTGCTGCCACCCGATCCACGATAGCCGCCGGGAGGACCCTGACCTTTTCCACAGGTGGCACCCGCCCGGGGTTCGCGGCAGGGTCGCGACCGTAGGATCGGGTGCCATGGAGATCGCCCCCGCACCCACCCTGACCGGCGACCGTGTGACACTCGAGCCCCTCGGGGCGGAGCACGCGGACGACCTGCGGGCGGCGGTCGCGGACGGCGATCTGTGGCGCACCTGGTACACCTCGATCCCCGCTCCGGCGCAGGTCGACGACGAGATCGAGCGCCGCCTGGCAGAGCACGCCGCCGGCCGGATGGTGCCGTTCGCGGTGCGTGACCGCCCGACCGGCCGCGTGGTCGGTGCGACGACGTTCATGAACGTCGACACCGGCAACCGCCGCGTCGAGATCGGCAGCACGTTCCTCGCCCGGTCGGCGCAGCGCTCGGGCATCAACACCGAGTCGAAGCTGCTCATGCTGTCGCACGCGTTCGACGTCTGGCAGTGCATCGCGGTCGAGTTCCGGACGCACTGGCACAACCTGCAGTCCCGGACGGCGATCGCCGCGCTCGGCGCCAAGCAGGACGGCGTCCTCCGGAACCACGCCGTCGGCCGCGACGGCACCCTGCGCGACACCGTCGTCTTCTCGGTGATCGCGTCGGAGTGGCCAGCGGTCCGGCTGTCGCTGACCGAACGGCTCCGTCGGCACGACCGGGCAGAGGGCGCACGACGCCGCTCCGCCCGGCACGCCTGATCCGAGTCCGAGCCGTTCCGGTTCAGGCGCCGCCGCTGCGGACGGTGCGGCCATTCAGTGGCTGCGTCGGCCGGTCGTTGCCCTCGTGCGCCTCGGTGAGGGCGTCGACCTGGTCGGGTCCGAGTTCGACGGGGGTGGCGAGGACGACCCACCGCACACCCTCGGTGCACGGCGGCGTGGTGAGCGAGCCCTCGTAGCTCCAGCACGAGCGCTCGGCCGGGAGCATCTTGCGGAGGTCGACCGTCGCCGGCCGTGCCGCGTCCCCGTGCGCTCCGCGGACGTACTCGTCGAAGGCCGGGTTGTCCGCGCCGATCGTGGCGAACACCCCGACGACGAGCAGGTTGCCGTCGCCGTCGGCGTGGACGAAGTGCAGCTCGATCGGCGAGCGCTTCCCCTCGACCGTGTGCTCGGAGCCCGCGTGGAAGTGCATCTGCTGCAGGTGGTAGTCGACGCCGTCGACGACCGTCGTCTCGCCGTCACCGACGGTCAGCTGCACGGTGTGGCCGTTGTCGGCCGTCGTGCCCTCGACCACGGCGTCGGGGACGCTGAGGTCGATCGGCGCACCGGATCCGAGCCGTGGCAGGTCGATCGGGGACTGGCGCTGCCCGGCCCCGCACACGGCGTTCTCGTCCGAGAGCCCCGCCCAGTGCGAGGGCCCGTCGCCGCCCTCGTACCCCCAGTGGGCCGCGGTCGGGGTCGGGGTCGGGGCGGCGGTCGTCGCGGTCTGCGTGGCACAGCCGGCGAGCGCGAGGGTCGAGAGGGTGAGGACGGGGAGGACGCGAGAGGAGCGGTGCATTCTGCACATATTACATTTCAGAGAGCGATGGAAGGTCGTCAGCCCGCTGGAGTAGCGTCCACGCCATGCACGTCGGCCTCCGGATCGTCCTCGACGCGCCGGTCGACGCCGTGCGCGATGCCCTGCTGTCCCCGGCCGTGATGGTCGCCGTGACGAAACCGTTCCTCGTGTACCGGTCTCGCGACCCCCAGGGCTTCCCCCCTCGGTGGGTCCCCGGCGAGCCGCACCCCATCACGGCGAGCGCCTTCGGGGTCGTCCCGAGCGGCGACACCCACGTGGACCTCGACCTCTACGAGGTGCAGGGCGTCCCCGTGCAGCGGGACAACGGTGGCGGGGTCTCCGGCCTCTTCGGACGCATGACCATGCAGCACCGGATGGCCGTCCGGCCCACCGCGGACGGACGGACCCTGCTCGTCGACCGACTGAGCTACCGGATGCGCCCGGCCGTGCTCGGTGCCCTGCTGTGGCCCGGGATGTGGGTGATCTGGCAGTGGCGAGCACTGCGGATGCGGTCGATGGCACCCCAGTGGCGGCGACACCGCCGGGCCGCCGCCTGACCCCACCGGCGTCTCCCTAGGATGTCGGGATGCACACCGCCGCGTCCCACCGGCCCGCCGCCGAGGTCGAACAGGCACTGTTCGCGTTGAACGACGGCACCCACCCGTTCGAGGTGGTCCGGAACGGCCAGCGGATCGAAGCCGTCTGGCGACACGGCGCCCGAGGCCCCGGGGTCGTGTTCGGCTCCGTCGAGTGGCGGTACCGCGTGACCCTGCTGGGCGAGTCCGGCCAGTACAAGGACAGCGTCTTCGCGAAGAACTTCGACGACGACAACACCTACTTCGACTTCCGGTCGACGGACGTCAGCCATCCGGTCAAGGCCGTCCTCGCCGAGCACGGGTGGACCCACCGGCCGAACGCCTTCAGCCGGTTCTTCCGGGGCCTGCTCGGCCGCTGATCGGTCGCCGGCTGCCCGTCGCGCGTCCCGAGCCTCCCTCAGGTACACTCGTCGGCGTCGGTCCACGCCCGCACTGTCGGCCGACATCGTCACGGAGGGGGACATCCGATGAGCAGGTACGCGATCGATCCAGGTGGCGTCTCGAGCGTCCTGACCGGGGTGGACGGCGACCTCGAGAAGCTCACGACCGCCGACGCCGCGGTGCTGGCAGCAGCCGAGGCGGCGTTGTCCGCGGTCGGCAGCTCGCGCGCGCGGCCCGGGCTCGAGCGACTGCTGGACGACTTCCGCAACGTCGTGCCGAACCTGCACGAGCGGATCACGGCCGCGCACGTCGCCGCGACGTCGGCCACGCAGGCCTACGTCGACGCGGACGAGGAGATGGCCGCGAAGACCCCCTCCGCGGACGACGCGGGCTCCGGACGGTGAGCGCCGCCCTCGTCGACGCCGGGGCCTTCCCGACGATCGACGCCGACACCGAGGGGCTGCGCGCCGCCGCGAAGGACATGCGGTCGAGCGCGAAGACCGTCCACACCGTCACCGACGCCATCGACCGCACCTGGAACGGCCTCGGGCTGTACTACCTCGCGCAGGAGACGGAGCAGCTCCTCGGCGCGACCCTGGCCCCGAAGTGGCAGGCCGCTGCGCTCGCCGAGGCGTTCGACCGGGCCGCGACCGCTCTCGAGACGTTCGCCGACGCCGTCGAGACGGCGAAGAAGGCGCTCGCGGGCGCCGAGACCGCAGCCGCGGCGCTCCGCTCGGACGTCCGCACGTCGGCGTCCTCGGACGCTGCATACGACTGGCACGACGACCCCGCCGTGTCGGTAAAGAACGCGATGATCGAGACCTCCGTGCTGCTCGCGGCGATGCAGTACGACACCGCCGCGAAGGCGTGTTCGACGACCCTCGACGGCATCGCGCGGGACACCGCCCCGGACCACGCGACCGGTTCGTCCTCCGCGCACGGGTGGCAGACGGACACCGGCGCCTCCGCGTCGGCCGACGGGCACGACGCCGAGGCAGAGGCGCACGCTCGGGCAGGTGTCGGCGCCGAGGCCGAGGGGTCGGCCTCGAAGGACGGCGTCGGATCGGCGAGCGGGAAGTCGTCCGCCTGGGCCGGCGTCGGTGCCGACAGCAGCGCCGGAGCGCACCAGGACGGCGACGGCGTCTCCGCCGACGCGAAGGCTGAGGCCAAGGCCGGGGCCGAGGCCCACGCGGAAGGCCACGCCGAGGGGAACGGCATCAGTCTGGACGGGATCGCCGACGCGTTCGCGGGCATCATGCTCTCCGGAACGGCCGCGCTGAGCGCCAACAAGTACACCGGCGTGCACGGCAAGGTCGGTGTCGAGGGGTTCGCCGGGGCGAAGGCGGACGGCAGCGTCTCGCAGGAGAACGGCTTCAACGGCACGGCGATCGACGGCAACGCCCGCGCCGGAGCGGGCGTCGGCGCGGACGCCCAGTTCGACGCGGGACCGCAGGGCGTCGGCGCGAAGGCCGGCGTCGAGGGGTTCGCCGGGGCCGATGCCGGCGCCACGCTGCACCGCTCCTTCATGGGCATCGACGTCGGCATCGGCGCCAAGGCCAAGGTCGGCGCCGGCGGTGACGCGAACGTCGGACTCGTCGTCACGCCGGAGGACATCGCGTTCGACGGCAAGCTCGGCGCCGCCCTCGGTCTCGGCGCAGGGGCCAACGTCAGCATCGACATCGACCCGGAGGAGTTCGTGAAGGACCTCCAGTCCGTCCTCCCCTTCTGACCGTGCAGGAGCACCTCGTGACCACAGTCCGATCCGACACCCCGCCCTTCGTCCCGACCCCCGTCGTGCGTCTCGACGTCCCCCCGGGGTGGGAGCCGCTCGTGCTCCCCGACGCGCTCGTCGCCGTGGCCGAGACCGAGCAGCAGGGCCCGTTCCGCGCCAACGTCGTCGTCACCGTCCGTCGGGTCGCGACGACCGCGGACGGCGGTGCGGCACTGTCGCGCGCCGTCGAGCAGAACACCGCCGCGCTCGAGGCAGCAGAGCGCTGGGCCGAGCTGGGATCGGAGTACCGCACGGTGCTCGGTCTCGACGGCTACCGGGTCGAGGGCGCGTTCGTGATGCCCGGCGTGGGCACGGTCTTCCAGGCCCTGCAGCTCGCCACGATCGACCATGGGGCCGTGGCCGACGTCATCGCCCTCACGGCGACGTGCGGCGCGGACGAGGGCGAGCGACTCGTGCCGGTCCTGCGGTCGGTGCTGGAGTCAGCCCGACTGCACTGACCGGAGCGCTCAGTTCTTCGGCTCGTCGGCGACCTCGACGTGCACGGAGTACTTCGAGCCGGAGACGTCGCGCACCTCGACGGCCGCGTCGTACTTCGTGGCGTCCCCCGCTGCACCGATGTCGCAGTGCACGGTGTTGCCGTCCTCGAGGTCGATCGCGTCGTCGCCGCAGTCCACCTGTGGTCGCTGCCCCACGCTCTTCTCGAGCGCGTCGGCGACGACGGTCTCGAACTTCGAGGGCGAGACCGTGCTGTGCACCGACGCCGAGAACGAGCACCCGCTGGCCGCCAGGGCCACGGCCGCTCCGATCATCCCCGTCGCGAGCATCCGCCGGGAGCTCCGAGTCATGGCCATCGTCCCCTCGTTCGTGGTCATCGCGCCAGTCTGCCATGCCCAGGACGCCCCGCGGGCGTAGCCTCGTCGTGTGAGCCAGACGCAGGAGCCGGGAACCGACGACCGCGTGCACAGCACGCTCGCCACCGTGGACTGGCGGCGGATGACGTTCGACCTGTACCGCCGCGTGCGGGCGACCGGGGACCCGGAGACCGCCCACGCGATGTGGCGCGAGACGCGTGACGCGATGTTCGGGGAGCACCCGGCCAGTCCGCTCCTCGACGAGGACGCGCGCGACTTCGAGTCCCTGCCCGTGCCGGACTACGACCCCTCCTGGCGCTTCCGGGCGCGCATCGAACCGGCCGAGTCGGTCGCGATGGACGTCGAGACCGGCACCGACGGCATCGTGCACTTCGACCGGCTCGGGGTGGTCACGCTCCCCGGCGTCGGATCGCTCGACGTGTGGGCGCACGGCGGCTACGCCGGCGGGGTGTTCATCCCGGTGAAGGACGCGAGCGCCGGCAAGGCCCGCGGCACCTACGGCGGGGGCCGCTACCTGGTCGACACGATCAAGGGCGCAGACCTCGGCGGCGACGACGGGGAGATCGTCCTCGACTTCAACTTCGCGTACAACCCCTCGTGCGCGTACGACCCGGCGTGGGCCTGCCCGCTCGCGCCGCCCGGCAACACCGTCGCCGTGCCGATCCCGGTCGGCGAGCAGTACGACTTCTGACGAGCAGTCCGAGCACCACGACATCCAGGGTGGAACGCATGTCATCGACGAGTCTCGTGGCGCTGGACGCCGGCGGACGCATCCCGCCGTTCGAGCAGGTGCGGTCGCAGATCGCGGCACAGATCACGGCCGGGTACCTGGTCGACGGGGAGCGGCTCCCGAGCGTCCGGACGCTCGCGGACGAGCTCGGGCTCGCAGCCGGCACGGTCGCGAAGGCCTACCAGCTGCTGGAGGAGTCCGGCTTGGTGCACACGGCACGCGGGGCCGGCACCCGGGTGATCCGCCCCGCCGAGGTCCCCGAGCCGGTGGCCGATGCGGCACGTGCACTCGCTGCGGCGGCACGGGCGGCCGGGTTGTCCGCCGACCAGGCCGCAGCAGCGCTCCGGGACGCCTGGCCCGCCTGACCCCGGCGCACCGCGCTCAGCAGTGCTCGAACACGTAGTCGTCGTCCGACGGCGTGACCAGGTCGCGGTCGCGCAGGATCGTCATCGCGGGCCGGTCGTCGTCCGCGCAGACCGAGGCCCACGAGCGGTCGGTCTCGTCCGAGTACTCGACGTCGATGACGTGCTTCCCGTAGGCATTCGTGTACGCCGAGCACTCCTGGTAGTGCACGCACTCCTCGGCGACGACGAAGTCGAACCCCGTGGTCTTCCGGCCGGAGGCCCCGAGCTGCGGGGTGTTCTTCTGCCCGACCGCGAGCCCGTGCTCGTGCCCGACCCGGACGAGCGCCGCGGCGAGCGCGAGGTTCCCGGACCGCGTCAGCACGCCGTCCGAACGGGTCCACGAGTCGAGGTTGTCGAACTCCACCGCGTCGAAGCCCCGGTCGGCGCACCGGGCGATCGACGTCGTCAGCACCTTGACGATCTCCGCGCGCTTCGCCGGGGTGCGGGTGTCGAGGAGCATCTCGTCGGGCCACCCCGGGTCGGACACGGGATCGCCGTCGTCGTCGCGGAGCACCGCGGACGAGTGGTCGTCGAGCCAGGCGTCGGCGTCCTCGGGCTGCGTCTGGAAGCCGTTGACGTAGCAGATGCCGTACTTGCCCGGGGCCGGACGGTCGGTGCTGTCCCGCTCGACGATCGTGACGCCGCCCGGCGGGGTGTAGCCACCGCCGAGTTGGTAGTCGGGGATCCCCGACGTCGGCAGGTTCGCGTACGCGGCGTCCGACGTCGAGGACGACGAAGCAGGAGAGGACGACGACGGGGCCGCGGCGGCACAGCCGCTCAGTCCGATCACCGCCACGGCGACGGTCGCGACGGTGAGCAGCAGGGTCCGGTCTCGCACTTCGGAATCCTCGCACGCTATGATGGACGTACTCGAGGCGCCGATCGCCTCGTGCGTCGTACGGACGCCCCGAACTCCCGACCACGTCAGCTTGCCTGCACGGTCGATGATCGAGCACCTCCCGAAGGTGCCCAGGCTTCTCTGCTGCGGCGACTGCGCCAGCCACATCCGTTGGCGCGCATCCCGCCCGCGCGCTGCCTCAGAGCGCGCCCACAGCCGGACCACTCCGGCTCGAAAGGTCACCATGACCAACGAAGACATCCGTTTCTCCGACCTCGGCGTCCCCACGCCGATGGTCGACGTCCTCCTCGCCCAGGGCAAGGAGAACGCCTTCCCGATCCAGGCCGACACGCTCCCCGACTCCCTCCAGGGCAAGGACGTGCTCGGTCGCGGCCGCACCGGCTCCGGCAAGACGATCGCCTTCGCGATCCCGCTCGCCGCTCGCCTGGCCGCCAACCCCCGTCAGCGTCGCGCCGGCCGCCCCCGTGCGCTGGTGCTCGCCCCGACCCGTGAGCTCGCGACGCAGATCGACGCGACGCTCGCACCCCTCGCCAAGGCGATGGGCCTCACCACGACGACGATCTTCGGCGGTGTCTCGCAGGGCCGCCAGGTCGACGCGCTCCGCGGTGGCGTCGACGTGGTCGTCGCGTGCCCGGGCCGCCTCGCCGACCTCATGCAGCAGGGCCACGTCCGGCTCGACGCCATCGAGGTCACCGTCCTCGACGAGGCCGACCACATGGCCGACATGGGCTTCCTGCCCGGCGTGACGAAGATCATGCAGGCGACGCCCGAGCAGGGGCAGCGCATGCTGTTCTCCGCCACGCTCGACAACGGCGTGGACAAGCTCGTCAAGAAGTTCCTGCACAACCCGGTGATGCACTCGGTCGACGACGAGCACAGCCCCGTCGAGGCCATGACCCACCACCTGTTCGAGGTCGCCGACGCCGACGCGAAGAAGGACCTCGTCCGGACGCTCGCCTCGGGCACCGGTCGTCGCATCCTCTTCATGCGCACCAAGCACCACGCCAAGCGCCTCGCGAAGCAGCTGTCGAGCCAGGGCATCCCGGCCGTCGACCTGCAGGGCAACCTGTCGCAGGGTGCGCGAGAGCGCAACCTCGCGAAGTTCTCCTCCGGCGAGGCCCTCGTGCTCGTCGCCACCGACGTCGCCGCCCGTGGCGTGCACGTCGACCACGTCGAGCTCGTCGTGCACGTCGACCCGCCCACCGAGCACAAGGCGTACCTGCACCGCTCGGGTCGCACCGCGCGTGCGGGTTCGTCCGGCGACGTCGTCACCGTGACGACGCCGGCCGAGCGTCGCGACGTCGCGCAGATGATGCGTGCCGCAGCGATCAAGGTCACCCCGCAGCAGGTCACCGCGTCGTCGCCCGCCGTCACCTCGCTCGTCGGCGAGGTCGCCCCGGTCCGTCACGTCGCGGTCGAGCAGCCGGCACAGCAGCAGCGACAGCCCAAGCAGCGCACGGGCGAGTCCGACGCGGCCGGTGGCGGTCGTCGTCGTGGTCGCGGCGGTCGGACAGGAGGCGCGGCGCAGCCCGCGCGCACCGGTGCGGCCACCGGGTCCTCCGGTGCAGGGCGTCGCGGCGGCCGTGCCGCCGAGGCCGGCGTCGGCGCATCGGCCGGCTCCGCCGGTGGGCAGCGTCGTGGGGGCGGCAGCCGTCGCGCCTCGAGCGACACCGTACGCGGTGGTTCCGCTCCGGTCTGGTCCTCGGAGGGCGGCTACGCCGCCGGCCGTGGTGCCGGCTCCGAGTCGGGCGGTGCCCGTCGTGGTGGCTCGCGCCGCGCCTCCCGTCCGGCCGGTTCCGCCCGCTGATCCGTCGGTCTCGGCCACAACCTTGACGCTGCCTGCGAAGGCGACGACCGCGAAGCGTACGGTCTGTGACACCGGAGGCCGCGCAAGCGGCCGATGGGGAATCGTCCGTCGTTGAGAGGAGTGCCTATGGCTGGGATCGAAGACGTCAAGAACGCCGCTGCCAAGGCAGCAGGCAAGGCCAAGGAAGCCGTCGGCAACGTGACCGACAACGACCGTCTCAAGGCCGAGGGCAAGACCGATCAGGTCAAGGCCGACACCAAGCAGGCGGGCACGGATGCGAAGGACGCCGTCCACGGCGTCGCCGACAGCCTCAAGAACAACGACAAGTAAGCCGGTCTCGTACCGAGCTGCGAAGGCCCCGGATCCACTCGGATCCGGGGCCTTCGTCGTGTTCGGGGTGTGGCCGGGCGGCTACATCAGGGCGCCGACCGACGCGAGTCCGGCGCGCAGGAGTGCTCCACGGCCGCCCTCCATCTCGTCGGCGACGGCGTCGGACGCGGCTTCGGCGGGGCTCATCCAGGTGAGCTCGAGGGCGTCCTGCCGGGGCTCGCAGGTGCCGGTGACGGGGACGACGTACGCCAGGGAGATCGCGTGCTGCCGCTCGTCGGTGTACACCGAGGCACCGGGCAGCGGGAAGTACTCGGCCACGGTGAACGGCGTCGAGCTCGAGGGCAGCTGCGGGAACGCCATCGGACCGAGGTCCTTCTCGAGGTGCCGGAACAGCGCGGTGCGGATCGACTCGCCGAACATCACCCGGCCGGAGACGAGCGTCCGGGCGATCGAGCCGCTCGGGGAGACACGCAGCAGCACGCCCACCTCGGTCACGACGCCGAGGCCGTCGGTGCGGACGGGGACCGCCTCGACGTAGCAGATCGGCAGGCGACGGCGGACGTTGGCGAGCTCCTCGTCGGACAGCCAGCCGGAGTCGGGGTCGGGGGTGCGCAGCGAGGACATGCACCGTGTCTACCAGGGAGTCCGGCGAGTTCGGCGCACGGCGCGGGTGTCGAGGACGGTTAGCGTGGTCCACGTGATCGATGCGGAGCTCGTGCAGTGGACCCGACCGTCCTCGGAGCGTGCGGGTTCCCCGCTGCTCGTGGCCATGCACGGGGTGGGGTCGAACGAGCGCGACCTGCTCGGTCTCGCCCCCGCGTTGCCCGCGGCGTGGACGATGGCGTCGCTCCGGGCACCGCTGCCGTGGGGGCAGGGCCACAGCTGGTACCCGCTCGGCACGCCGGGCTCCCCCGCGCTCGAACCGGTCGACGCTGCGGTCGCGGACGTGCTCGCCTGGATCGACTCCGTCGCCGCCGACCACCCGCGGATCGGCCTGCTCGGGTTCTCGCAGGGCGGCTCGATGGCACTGCAGCTGCTCCGTGCTCGCCCGGCGGGGTTCGCGTTCGCGGTGTCGCTCTCCGGCTTCGTGGTGCCCGGGGTGACCGACGCCCGTGACGAGGCCGTCGCCGCGGTCCGGCCGCGGGTCTTCCTCGGGCACGGCGACCTCGACCCGGTGATCCCCGCCGAGGCCACGGCCCGGACGCAGGTCTGGGCAGCTGCGCACACGGACGTGACCGACCGCGAGTACGCGGGGCTGCCGCACGCGGTGTCGGCAGCGGAGCTGGCGGACGTGGCCGCCTTCATCGGCGACTGACGGCCCTGGGGCCCACCAGACGACGGAACGGGAGGCACGGTGCCAGCTGGCACCGTGCCTCCCGTCCGTCGTGTGGTCGCGTCTAGTCGGCGAGGATCTGCAGCAGGTCCTTGCGGAGCTGGTCGACCTTGGCCGTGGCGGCCTTGGTCTGCTCCTCCGTCGCGCTCGTCCGGTACATGTGCAGGACGCCCATGGTCTTCCGGAGTGCCTCGAAGAACTCGCGCTGCGAGTCCGGGAGGCCCGGCGTGGAGTCCCACGCCGCGGCGATCTCGTCGGCCTTCGCCTCGGCCTCTGTCCTGCCGGCGTCGGTGAGCTCGAAGAGCGTCTTCCGGCCGTCGCCCGTGGAGACGACGAGGTCTTCGTCCACGAGCTGCTGGAGCGTCGGGTAGACCGAGCCGGGGCTCGGCTTCCAGGCGCCGCCGGTGCGTTCGGCGATCGTCTTGATGATCGCATAGCCGTTCTGCGGGCCCTCGGCCAGCAGGCCGAGGATCGCGAGGCGGACGTCGCCACGGCGGCGGCGTTCGCGGCCGAAGCCGGGGCCGCCGAACCCGGGGCCGAAGCCCGCGCCGGGGCCGAAGCCCCGACCGAAGCCCGGGCCGCCGAAGCCGCGTCCGTGGTCGTGGTCGCCACGGTCGCGACCGGGGAAGCCGGCGCCGTGGTGCTGCCGCGCGCCGCCGAAGCGGGGCCCGCGGGGTCCGAAGCCGCGCTGGTCGCGTCGGCCGTGGTCGTGGTGGGTGTGGTCGTGGTCATCGATGGGGCGCATGATGACTCCTTTCAGCTGGCTGTTCGAAGTTGGCTCGCGATGTGTTCCGGACTGTTCCGGCACTGTCGCGATGGGTTAACGATAGATCGGTAACTATCGCTCTGTCAAGGGGCGATCCTGGTTCGGCTCGCTGTCGGTGGTGACGGGCAGGATGGGACGGACCATGACGGACGTGTTCGAGCGCTTCTCCCCCGCGACCGCGGAGTGGTTCCGCGGTGCCTTCGACGCACCGACGGCGGCGCAGGCCGGGGCGTGGGACGCGATCTCGACCGGGCAGCACGCGCTCGTCATCGCCCCGACGGGGTCGGGCAAGACGCTGGCCTCGTTCCTGTGGTCCATCGACCGGCTCATCAGCGCGTCCGACCGGCCGCCCGCCAAGCAGCGGACCCGGGTGCTCTACGTCTCGCCGTTGAAGGCCCTCGGCGTCGACGTCGAGCGGAACCTCCGCAGTCCGCTCGTCGGCATCACGCAGACTGCCCGGCGGCTCGGGCTCGAACCCCCGGACGTCACGGTCGGGGTCCGGAGCGGTGACACCCCGTCGTCCGACCGGCAGCGGCTGCTCCGTCAGCCGCCGGACATCCTCATCACGACGCCCGAGTCGCTGTACCTCATGCTCACGTCGCAGGCACGCGAGACCCTCGTCAACGTCGACACCGTCATCGTCGACGAGGTCCACGCGGTCGCGTCGACGAAGCGCGGTGCGCACCTCGCGGTGTCGCTCGAACGCCTCGACGACCTGCTCGACAAGCCGGTCCAGCGCATCGGTCTGTCCGCCACCGTGCGACCACCGGAAGAGGTCGCACGGTTCCTCGGCGGCCGGGCACCCGTCACGATCATCGCGCCGCCCGCGCAGAAGACCTTCGACCTCCGCGTCGTCGTGCCGGTCGACGACATGGCCGAGCTCGGTGCGCCCCCGGTCGGCGCCGATGCCTCCGACGCGCCGTCGAACGGGTCGATCTGGCCGCACGTCGAAGAACGCGTCGTTGACCTCATCGAAGAGCACCGGTCGACGATCGTGTTCGCGAACTCACGGCGGCTGGCCGAACGGCTCACTGCACGACTCAACGAGATCCACGAGGAACGCGTGCTCGCCGCCGCCGGCGACGGGGCGCTCGTCCCGGCCGGGGCGTCCCCGGCAGACGACGGGCTCCCGGCCGCCGGTCCCCGTGCCCAGTCCCCGGCCAGGCTCGCTGCACACGCACGGCCGCCGGCGCAGGTGATCGGTGCGTCCGGACAGACCGGTGGCGGCGGATCCGACGCCTCGGTACCGGTGCTCGCCCGCGCGCACCACGGCTCCGTGTCGAAGGACCAGCGCGCCATCATCGAGGACGACCTGAAGTCCGGCCGCCTCCGCTGCGTCGTCGCCACGAGTTCGCTCGAGCTCGGCATCGACATGGGCGAGGTCGACCTCGTCGTGCAGGTCGAAGCGCCGCCGTCGGTCGCGAGCGGCCTGCAGCGCGTCGGTCGCGCCGGGCACCAGGTGGGTGAGATCTCACGCGGCGTCCTGTTCCCGAAGCACCGCGCCGACCTGGTGAACAGCGCCGTCACCGTCGAACGGATGGTCTCCGGCCAGATCGAGGCGATCTCGGTGCCCTCGAACCCGCTCGACGTGCTGGCGCAGCACACCGTCGCCGCCGGCGCGATCGACACCGTCGACGTCGAGCACTGGTTCGAGCTCGTGCGGCGGAGCGCCCCGTTCAGCAGCCTGCCGCGCTCCGCGTTCGAGGCGACCCTCGACCTGGTCACCGGGCGCTACCCGAGCGACGAGTTCGCCGAGCTGCGGCCGCGCCTGGTCTGGGACCGCGTGCACGGCACCCTGACCGGCCGTCCGGGGGCGCAACGCCTCGCCGTGACCAGCGGCGGGACCATCCCGGACCGCGGCATGTTCGGCGTCTTCATGGTCGGCGAGAAGGCCAGCCGCGTCGGCGAGCTCGACGAGGAGATGGTCTACGAGTCCCGCGTCGGGGACGTCTTCGCCCTCGGTGCCACGAGCTGGCGGATCGAGGAGATCACGCACGACCGGGTCATCGTCAGCCCGGCCTTCGGCCAACCGGGGCGGGTGCCGTTCTGGAAGGGCGACGGCATCGGCCGGCCCGCCGAGCTCGGCCGGGCCACCGGGGCCTTCGTGCGCGAGGTCGAGGGCGCCTCCGACGAGGACGCCCGCGCCCGGGTCTCGGCCGGCGGCCTCGACGAGCGCGCCGTCACGAACCTGCTCACGTTCCTGCGCGACCAGCGTGCTGCGACCGGGCACGTGCCGAACGACACCACGCTCGTCATCGAGCGCTTCCGCGACGAGCTCGGCGACTGGCGGCTCATCCTGCACTCCCCGTACGGCATGCAGGTGCACGCGCCGTGGGCCCTCGCCGTGGCCGCGCGACTGCGGGAACGCCACGGCATCGACGGCGGCGCGATGGCGGCGGACGACGGCATCGTCGTGCGGATCCCGGAGACCGACGCCGAACCGCCCGGCGCCGACCTGTTCGTCTTCGAGCGCGACGACCTCGAAGCGCTCGTCACGGACGAGGTCGGCGCCTCCGCCCTGTTCGCGGCCCGGTTCCGCGAGTGCGCGGCGCGGGCGCTCCTGCTGCCGCGCCGGAACCCCGGGCAGCGTTCCCCGCTCTGGCAGCAGCGCCAGCGGGCCTCGCAGCTGCTCGAGGTCGCACAGAAGTACCCGTCGTTCCCGATCGTGCTCGAGACCGTGCGCGAGGTCCTGCAGGACGTGTACGACGTCCCGTCGCTGCTCGGGATCGCGGACGACATCGCCGGTCGCCGCATCCGGCTCGTCGAGACCGAGACCGAGCAGCCGTCGCCGTTCGCCCGGTCGCTGCTGTTCGGGTACGTCGCGGCGTTCATGTACGAGGGCGACACCCCGCTCGCCGAACGACGAGCGGCGGCGCTCTCCCTCGACTCGACGCTGCTCGGCGAGCTGCTCGGCCGTGCCGAACTCCGCGAACTGCTCGACCCGGCCGTCATCGCCGGGGTCGAACGCGACCTGCAGCGGCTGTCGCCGGACCGTCGCGCGCGGGACGCCGAGGGCATCGTCGACGTGCTGCGGCTCGTCGGCGCACTCGACCTCGACGAGGTCGTCGACCGGAGCTGGCTCGCCGATTCCACCGACCGCGCCGAGGCCCTCGGGACGGTCCAGAGCCTCCTCACCGCGCTCGAACGGGATCGCCGCGTGCTCTCGTTCTCGCACGCCGGCGCCACCCGGTGGGCCGTCATCGAGGACGCCGCGCGCCTGCGCGACGCGCTCGGGGTGCCGCTGCCGATCGGTGTGCCGACCGCGTTCATCGAGCCGGTCGCCGATCCGCTCGGCGACCTCATCGGCCGGTACGCCCGGTCGCACGGGCCGTTCTCCGCGCAGGACGCCGCCGTGCGACTGGGGCTCGGCATCGCCGTCGTGCAGGACACCCTGCGCCGGCTGGTGGCCGACCGGCGCGTGGTCGAGGGCGAGTTCCGCCCCGATCGCCAGGGTGCCGAGTGGTGCGACGCCGAGGTCCTCCGCCGGATCCGGACGAAGTCGCTCGCGGCGCTCCGGCACGAGGTCGAGCCGGTCTCGCCGGACACCCTCGCCCGCTTCCTGCCCGCGTGGCAGCACGTGCAGACCCCGGGCACGCGCGGCGGACTCCGCGGCGTCGACGGCGTGCTGCAGGTGATCGACCAGCTCGCCGGCGTCGCCCTGCCCGCCAGCGCGTGGGAGACCCTCGTGCTGCCCGCACGGGTGACCGACTACGCCCCGAGCATGCTCGACGAGCTGACCGCGACGGGCGAGGTCCTCTGGTCCGGGGGCGGCACGCTGCCCGGCAGCGACGGCTGGGTCCGCCTGCACCTCGCCGACACCGCCGCGACCACGCTGGCCGAACCCGCGGGCGACGACACCACCGAACTCCAGCGCGACGTGCTCACCGCCCTGGCCGGCGGCGGCGCGTACTTCTTCCGGCAGCTCGGACAGGCCGTGGGCAGCACCGACGACCAGGCGCTGACCACCGCGCTCTGGGACCTCGTCTGGGCCGGACAGATCACGAACGACACGTTCGCGCCGCTGCGGGCGATGCTCGGTGGCAAGGCGAAGAGCACCAGCGCACCACGGGCCCGGGCCTACCGCGGGCGTCGGCGCCCGACGATGCCGGCGCAGGCCGGTCCGCCGTCCGTCGGCGGCCGCTGGTCCCTGCTGCCCCTGGCCGAGTCCGACTCCACCGTCCGGGCCGCCGCCACCGCGGAACAGCTCCTCGAGCGGTACGGCGTGGTCACCCGCGGCGCCGTGCAGGTCGAAGGCGTCCGCGGCGGGTTCGCCGGGGTGTACCGGGTGCTCTCGCGGTTCGAGGAGTCCGGTCGGGCACGCCGCGGGTACTTCATCGAGGGGCTCGGCGCGGCGCAGTTCGCGACCGGGCCGACCATCGACCGGCTGCGGACGTACGCGCGGGACCTCGACGACGACGAACGGGCCGACCCCGACCGGAAGCGCGAGGCACTGACCCTCGCCGCCACCGACCCCGCGAACCCCTACGGGGCGTCGCTGCCGTGGCCGACCGGGGACGTCGTCGAGGACGACACCGACGCGTCGGAGGGCACGGCGAAGACCACCGGCCGCGGCCACCGTCCCGGGCGGAAGGCCGGCGCGCTCGTGACCACGGTCGACGGGAAGCTCGCCGTCTACGTCGAGCGCGGTGGCAAGTCGGTGCTCACCTTCACCGACGACCCGGCCGACCTGTCGGCAGCGGCGGCCTCGATCGCCGGGATCGTGCGGACCGGGCTGCGCAAGCTCGCGGTCGAGCGGGTGGACGGGGCGTTCGTGCTCGAGTCGCTGCTCGGCGGGGCGCTGCGCGAGGCGGGGTTCACCGCCACTCCGCAAGGACTGCGGCTGCGTGTGTGAGGCGAACCGCGCGAGGCAGGACTCTGCCCATGGACTCCGCAAGGACTGCGGCTGCGTGTGTGAGGCGAACCGCGCGAGGCAGGACTCTGCCCATGGACTCCGCAAGGACTGCGGCTGCGTGTGTGAGGTGAACAGTGCGAGGCAGGACTCTGCCCATGGACCCCGCAGGGACGGCGGCTGCGTGTGTGAGGCGAACCGCGCCTCCAGGCCCGATCGTGACCACGCGCGGGAGGTGACCCGTGCCTGAGGGCGACACCGTCTACCGGGCCTCCCGTCGGCTGCACACCGCGCTGGCGGGGAAGGTGCTCACAAGGAGCGACTTCCGGGTGCCGGCGTTCGCGACCCTCGACCTCGTCGGGCGGACCGTCGACGAGGTCGTCCCGCGAGGCAAGCACCTGCTGCACCACATCGGCGACCTCACCGTGCACTCCCACCTCAAGATGGAGGGCCGGTGGGACGTCTACCGCCCCGGAGAGCGGTGGCGGCGTCCGGCGCACCAGGCGCGGGTGGTCCTCGACGCCGACGACGTGTCGACGGTGGGGTTCGCGCTCGGGGTCCTCGAGGTCGTCCCGCGCGACCACGAGGACGACGTCGTCGGGTACCTCGGTCCGGACCTGCTCGGCCCCGACTGGGACGCCGACGTCGCGCTCGACAACCTCACCCGCGACCCGACCCGGCCGATCGGACTGGCCCTGCTCGACCAGCGGGTGCTCGCCGGCCTCGGCAACGTGTACCGCAACGAACTGTGCTTCCTGCGGGGTGTGCTGCCGACCCGTCCGGTGAGCGAGGTCCGCGACCCCGCACGCACCATCGCCCTGGCGAGCAAGCTCATCCTGGCCAACCGGGACCGCAGCGCCCGCGTGACGACCGGTGTCGACCGGCCGGGGCGACGGTTCTGGGTCTACGGCCGAGCGGGCAAGCCGTGCCTGCGGTGCGGCACGCCGATCCGGTACGGCGAACTCGGCGAGTCGGAGCTCACGCTGCGGGACACGTACTGGTGCCCGCGCTGCCAGACGTGATCCGGTCGGCCGTCGGTGTCAGGCGGCCGCGCGCATGGCTTCCGGGCGGCGCCGGAGGGTGGCGTCGAGGACGGCCGGCGGGTTGTACTGCTGGTCGAGCCGACCCACGTCGGAGCCCGGCGGCACGATCTGGTCGATCCGGTCGAGGACCTCGTCGGTCAGGGCGACGTCGACGCCCTCGAGCAGGTCGTCGAGCTGCTCGATCGACCGCGGGCCGATGAGGGCGCTCGTGACCCCGGGGTGGGCGATCGCGAACGCCATGGCGAGGTGGGTCATCCGGATGCCGGTCTCCTCCGACAGGGCGACGACCTGCTCCACCGCGTCGATCCGGCGCTCGTCCTGGTTGTGCCGGAACATGCCGACGCGGGCGAGGTCGCTGTCCTGCCCCTTCCGGAAGCGGCCGGTGAGCAGGCCGCCGGCGAGGGGACTCCAGACCAGGGCGCCCATGCCGTACCGCTCGACGACCGGGAGGACCTCGCGCTCGATGCCCCGGTTGAGGATCGAGTACGTGGGCTGCTCCGTCCGGAAGCGTTCGAGGCCCCGGCGCTCGGAGGTCCACTGCGCCTCGACCTGCATCGACGCGGGGAAGTCCGAGCTGCCGATCGCCCGCACCTTGCCGCTGCGGACCAGGTCGGTGAGGGCCGACAGGGTCTCCTCGAGGTCGACGGTGTCGTCCGGGCGGTGCGCCTGGTACAGGTCGATGTGGTCGGTCTGCAGCCGGCGGAGGGAGTCCTCGACGGCGGTCGTGATCCAGCGGCGGGAGTTGCCGCGGCGGTTCGGGTCGTCGCCCATCGGGCCGTTGAACTTGGTAGCGAGGACGACGTCGTCCCGGCGACCCTTGAGCGCCTTGCCGAGCAGGGTCTCGGAGCCGCCCTGCGAGTAGCGGTCGGCGGTGTCGATGAGGTTGATGCCGGCGTCGAGAGCGCGGTGGACGATCCGGATCGAGTCCTGCTCGTCGCCGTTGCCGATGCTGCCGTCGGTGCCGAGCATCATGGTGCCGAGCGCGAACGGGCTGACCTGGATGCCGGTCCGGCCGAGGGTGCGGTAGTGCATGGGAGTGCCTCCTGTCGATGGCGTCCTGGCCCGCGGTGTCGTATCGTGGTCCGAAGTGGAACGCTCTTCCGGAACTATACGGAACGACTTTCCGTTTCCGCAACCCCGGATGTGCACTCCCGCCGTCCCGACCCTGGAGGCCCCGTGCGCGCCGACGCCCGCCGCAACCTCGACGCCCTGACCGACGCCGCGAAGGCCGTCTTCGCCACCGACGGCGTCGACGCCCCCGCGAAGGTCATCGCCGACCGCGCCGGGGTCGGCGTCGGCACGCTCTACCGGCACTTCCCGCAGCGGTCCGACCTGATCGTCGCGGTGTTCCGGAACGCGGTCGAGGCCTGCGCCGACGCCGCCGACGACCTCGCGGCCGCCCACGCCCCCGACGAGGCACTCGCGCGATGGCTGCAGCGGTTCACCGAGTTCGTCGCGACCAAGCGCGGACTGGCCGCCGCGCTGCACTCCGGGGATCCGGCGTTCGAAGCGCTGCCGGACTACTTCATCGGCCGGCTCGGCGACGCGCTCGGAGGGCTGCTCGCCGCCGCTGCGGCAGCCGGGACGATCCGGCCCGACGTCGACGCCCCGCAGCTCCTGCGCGCCGTCGCCGACCTGTGCCACGGGGCGCCGTCGGCCGAGCAGAGCCAGCTCATGGTCGGGCTGCTCGTCGACGGGTTGCGGTACCGGGCAACGGCCTGACGCCGGGCGCGCGCGCGGCGCGTCGGGGCTGGTGTTCAGCGCGCCGGGTGGAGCCGTTCCGCCGCGACGGACCGCACGGCGTCGGTGACCCGCTCGAGCAGCGGCGACGCCAGGTTCCACCGTTGCCACCACAGCGCGACGTCCGCCCGCCGGCCCGGCGTGAGCTCGACGAGGGCGCCCTGGTCGAGCGCCTCGAGGCACTGCGCCTCCGGCAGCATCCCCCACCCGAAGCCGAGCGAGACCGCACGGGCGAAGTCGGCCGAGGTCGGGACGAAGTGCCTCGGGCCGGACGGCGCATGCCCGAGCACCCGGCGGAGGTAGCCCTGCTGCAGGTCGTCGGCGCGGTCGTAGTCCACCAGCGGCACCCGGTCGAGCCGTCCGAGCATGCGCCGCTCCGTGTCGACGCCGGACAAGTAGCGGTCGACGAACGCCGGTGACGCCACCGCCCGGTACCGGTCGATGCCGAGCGGCACCGACGAACACCCCTGCACCGGGTCGGCCTCGGCGGTGACCGCGGCCATCACCGTGCCGGCGCGCAGGAGTTCGGCGGTGCGGTCCTGGTCCTCACGGTGCAGGTCGAACACCACCTCGGTGTCCGCACGGACCAGCGCGAGCGCGTCGAGGAACCACGTGCCGAGCGAGTCGGCGTTCACCGCGAGCGGGATCGACGGCACGACCGAGTCCCCGCCCCCGAGCGCCCGTGACGTCTCCTCGTCGAGCAGCTGCGCCTGCCGTGCGTGCCGCAGCACGACCTCGCCGTCCGCCGTCGGACGCACCGGCGTCGTGCGCTGCAGCAGGACGCGGCCGAGCTGCTGTTCCATCGACTTGATCCGCTGCGACACGGCGGACGGGGTGATCGCCAGTGCTCTGGCGGCCGCGTCGAGTGTGCCGTGGTCGACCGCGGCCAGGAGGGTCTCGAGGTGTTCGCGCTGCAGCCGTGCCATGCAGCGCAGCTTACGCAGCATCAGGAACGTGAGCTGTACTGCACCCGCTGCGCGGCCGTACCGTCGGACCGTGACCGCGCTCCTCCCCCTGCTCTCCGGCCTCGGCACCGGACTCGCCCTGATCGTCGCCATCGGCGTGCAGAACACGTACCTGCTCCGGCTCGCGGTGAGCGCTCGACTCCGGGTCGTCGCCGCGGCCGTCGTGGTGTGCGCGGTGTCGGACGCCGTGCTCATCGTGGCCGGGGTGCTCGGGGTCGGTGCCGTGGTCGAGCGGTTCCCGGTGGCGCTCGTCGTGGTCCGGTTCGTGGGAGCGGCGTTCCTCGTGACCTACGGCGTGCTGGCTGCGCGTCGGGCGCTCCGGCCGTCGGGTGACGCGATCCGGGTGGAGGAGGAAGCGGCGGACGACGGGGTCGCCGTGGTCGCACCCGCTGGTGGGCATCGCGCCCCCGCACCCGCGGGCGCGATGTCCGTGGCGGGGCGCGACGGCGACGTGGTGCCGACCGCGGGCGTGACCTCCGGGGCGGGGCGGGACGGCGCCGTGGTGCCGACCACGGTCTCGGCGGGGGCGGCGGGGCGGGCGCGAACCGTGCCTCCAGGCCGGCGGGGCGACGTGACGATGCGCGCGGCGGTGGCCACCATGCTCGTCTTCACCTGGGCGAACCCGCACGTCTACCTGGACACCCTGGTGTTCCTGGGGTCGGTCGCGAACCAGCAGGGCGTCGACGACCGCTGGCTCTGGACGATCGGCGCGACGGCCGCGAGCTGCCTGTGGTTCGCGGGCCTCGGGTTCGGCGGGCGGCTGCTCCGGCCGCTGTTCGCGAAGCCGCTGACGTGGCGGGTGTTCGACGGGCTCGTCGCGCTCGTGATGCTCGGCTTCGGCGCCGCGCTCGTGCTGGGCGCATAGGCGCGGGGTCGCGGGCCGGCGGCCGTAGCGCGCGGCCCGCGGCAGTGGCCCACGGCCCACGGCCCACGGCCCGCACAAGCAAAGTCGGCTCGAACCGCGCAATCACGTGGTTCGAGCCGACTTTCGTTGTGCGACGCGGCGCACCGCACCCCGCGCGGCGGACGGGACAGCGCACCGCACCCGCCCTGCCCCGCCCCGCCCTACTGCATGCCCTTGCCCACCCGGCTGTTCCGGCGGCTGTACCCGAAGTAGATCGCGAAGCCGATGACGAGCCAGACGACGAACCGGAGCCAGGTCTCGACCTCGAGGTTCAGCATCAGCCAGAAGCACAGCACGGCCGACACGATCGGCAGCACCGGGGACCACGGCACCCGGAAGGCGCGCGGGGCGTCGGGCCGCGAGCGACGCAGCACGACGATGCCGATCGACACCAGGACGAACGCCGACAGCGTCCCGATGTTGATCATGCCCTCGAGCTTGTCGACCGCGGTGAAGCCGGCGAGCAGCGCGACGACGACACCGGCGACGACCTGCACGCGCACGGGCGTCTGGGTCTTCGGGTTCGTCTGCGAGAACCAGCGCGGCAGCAGCCCGTCGCGGCTCATCGAGAAGACGATGCGGGACAGGCCGAGCAGGAGCACCATGACGACCGTGGTCAGACCGATGAGGGAGCCGATCGCGATGATGCCGGCGGCCCACGGCAGGCCGACGATGTCGAAGGCGGACGCCAGGGACGGCGCCTTCTCCTCCGCCAGGCGCTGGTACGAGACCATGCCGGTGATGACGATGCTGACGCCGACGTAGAGCAGGGTCACGATGCCGAGGCCGATGAAGATGCCGCGCGGCAGGGTCTTCTGCGGGTTCTCGGTCTCCTCCGCGCTCGTGGCGACGACGTCGAAGCCGATGAACGCGAAGAACACCAGCGACGCGGCGGCGAGCAGGCCGAAGACGCCGTACTGGGCGGGCTCGGCACCGGTGAACCAGGAGACGAGCGACTGGGTCCAGACGCTGCCCTCGGCGCCCTTCGTGGGCTCGGCCGGCGGGATGAACGGGGTGAAGTTCGCGGCCTTGACGAAGAACGCACCGGCGACGATCACGAAGACGACGATCGCGACCTTGATGATCGTGATGACCGCCGAGACGCGGCTTGACAGACGGGTGCCGAAGGCGAGCAGCACCGTGAAGATCCCCACGATCAGGACCGGGCCCCAGGTGAAGGGGATCGGGCCGAGCTGGATCGTGCTCGGGAGGGTGACGCCGAAGACGTCGAACGCGGTGCTGAGGTAGATGCCCCAGTACTTCGCGATCACCGCGCTGGCGGTGAGGGTCTCGAGGATGAGGTCCCAGCCCACGATCCAGGCGAGCAGCTCACCCATCGTCGCGTAGGTGAAGGTGTACGCGGAACCCGCGACCGGGATCGTCGAGGCGAACTCGGCGTAGCACATGATCGCCAGGCCACAGGTGACGGCGGCGAGCAGGAACGAGATGATGACGCCCGGCCCGGCGAAGTTCGCGGCGGCGTTCGCGCCGACCGAGAAGATGCCGGCACCGACCGCGACGGCGATGCCCATCGCGGCGATGTCGAAGGTGCGGAGCGACCGCTTGAGCGAGCGCCCCTTCTCCTCGGAGTCGGCCAGTGAGGCCTCGATGGACTTGATGCGGAGCTTCGGTGCCATGGGGTGGTTCCCGTCATCGGCTGGCGGCGGACCACGCGAGGTTACTGGTGTACCAGCCCGGCACGCAAACACCCGGCATGCACGGACCGGGTGCGCCCGGACCGGGTGGGCCTGGAGGCGCGGGTCGCCTCAGGCGGACCGGCGCCAGTCCGCCAGGAAGCGGGCTCCGGCATCGTCGTGGATCACGCCGTCGGGTGCGGTGAGCACCGGGTACGGCGTCGCCGGCACCCCGTCGGCGGGACGGACGTCGACGTGCGCCACGTCGTGCCCGTGGGCGTGCAACCAGTCGGCCATCGCGTAGTCGCTCCGGGAGTCGCCCATCGTCCGCCACGCGAGCGGGAGCTCGCCGTCCTGCGCGAGGAGCTCGAGGGAGCGCTCGGCCCCGAGGTCCTTGCCGCTCCGGTCCGACTCGACGTCGGTGGAGATGATCGTCGGGTCGATGCGCCACTGCACGACGCCGTCGGCATCCGGTCGGACGTCGTCGAGGCGGCGCACACCGAGGCCGCGGCGCTCGAGGGCGGCCATCGCCTTCGCGTCGAACTCCGGCTGCCGTGCGAGGTACGTGGCGTTCGGCACCTCGACGCGCTGCTCGATCGACACCATCGCGCGCTTCGTCTCGTCGAAGAACACCAGGTCCGCGTACTCGTCGCGCACCAGCTCGCGCATCTCGTCCGCGTAGTCACGGGGCAGCGCGAGGTCCTCGGCGACGGTGAGCTCACCCATCCCGCCCTCGTACTGCGGGCCGATCGAGCACCAGACAGCACCCTTCTCGCAGACAGCGTGCACGCGGCCCCCGGCGGCGAGGCCCCCGGCGAGGAGCGGCCCCACGACCTCGCTCCGGATGAAGGCGTCGCTGCGCCCGGTGTTGAACACGACGGGGATCCCCTCGGCGGCGAGCGCGACGAGGTCCGCGATGATGCTCGGGATCGCGATGGTGCGCGAGACGGGGCTGGCGATGGGTCCGTCGACGTCGAGCAGGAGGCCGAGGCGAGGTGCGTTCACCGCACCATCCTCGCAGGCCCGGCCGCTCAGCCCCGCGCGGCGGCCCGTGCGGTGAAGCGGTCGAGCACGATGCCGATCGCCTCGGGCTCGGCGACGTGCCCCTGGCCCGGCAGTTCGGCGTACTCCGAGCCCGGCACGGCCTCGACCACGGCGCGGGCGGCCTGACGCATCCACTCCAGGCCCTCGGTGCCCGCGGTGACGAGCACCGGGACCCCGACGGACGCAGCCACCCGGTCGGGCACCGCCAGCAGGTTGAGCGCCCGGACGTCGCGGCTGAGCACGTGTGCGTCGGTGACCAGGGATCGCCACAGCGCCCCCCTGAGCCGGAGCGCGGTGATCTGGCCCATCGGGACGCCGAGCACCTGCGCGAGGAAGGCCCGGACGGCCTGGGCCCGACGGCCGGCGGCGACGTGCTCGTCGAGGACGTCGGCGAACACCACGTCGTCGGCGTGCGGATCGACCGTCGCACGGTAGGGCGGTTCGTGGAGGACCGCGGCGTCGATCGGCACGCCGCCCGCGAGGCCGTGCAGCACGACCCCCGCGCCGACGCACATGCCGAGCGCGGTCACCGGTCCGTCCACGCCGGCCACGACCGCGGCGAGGTCCTCGACCTCACGCTCGATCGCCCACGGCCCGGCGTCGCCGCTCGCACCCCGGCCGCGGCGGTCGTAGGTGATGACGCGGTACCGGTCGCGGAGTTCGGCGGTCAGCCGTTCGACGGCCGGGGTGCCCCGGTGGTCGAAGGCGCCGCCGACGACGACGAGCGCAGGACCGGTCCCGTCGTCCGAGACGGCGAGCACCGTCCCGTCCGCGGAGACGACCGTGCGGTCGACGTGCTGATCCATGGGTTCCTCGAAGGTGGTTCGACCGCGTTGCATCGCAGGCGTCTGGTCCTTCGGGTCTGGTCCTGGCGGGTCGGTTGTGTCGAGCATGACAGCCCGGAGCGTGCCCGTCGACACCCGCAACCAGGGGGAGAACACGGGGTCGGCGGCCACGATTCACACAATCGTGAATCAGGTGTATCGTGCCCGTCATGGACGATGTGGTCATGGCCTCCGGGCTCGTGAAGACCTTCGGACGCACACGCGCCCTCGACGGACTCGACCTCCGGGTCACGGCGGGGTCGGTGCACGGGTTCCTCGGGCCGAACGGCGCCGGCAAGTCGACGACGATCCGGGTGCTGCTCGGGCTGCTCCGAGCGAGCGGGGGCACGGTGCAGGTGTTCGGCCGCGACCCCTGGCGGGACGCCGTGGCCGTGCACGCCGACCTCGCGTCCGTGCCGGGCGACGTCGCACTCTGGCCGAACCTGACCGGCGGCGAGACGATCGACCTGCTCACGGGGCTTCGTGGTGGTGCAGTGTCCGAGCTCCGTGCGCGGCTGGTCCGCGACTTCGACCTCGACACCCGCAAGCACGCGCGCTCGTACTCGAAGGGCAACCGGCAGAAGGTCGCGCTCATCGGCGCGTTCGCCCGGCCGGCCCGCCTGTACCTGCTCGACGAGCCCACGAGCGGCCTCGACCCCGTCATGGAGGAGGTGTTCCGCGCCGAGGTCCGCCGCGTCCGGTCCGAGGGAGCCACCGTGCTGCTGTCCAGCCACGTCCTGAGCGAGGTCGAGGCGCTCTGCGACCGGGTGACGATCGTCCGCGCCGGACGGGTCGTCGAGGAGGGCACCCTGGCGGGCATGCGACACCTCACCCGGAGTGCCGTGACGGTCACCACCGATGCGTCTCCCGACCGGATCCGGGTCCTGCCGGGCGTCCACGACCTGGTCGCCGAGGACGGCACGCTCCGCTTCGGCGCCGAGGCCTCGGCGGTCGCCGGGGTGATCGCAGCACTGGACGGACACCGCGTCGAGGCGCTCACGGTGGAGCCGCCGTCGCTCGAGGAGCTCTTCCTCCGCCACTACGGCCCGGAGGAGCGGTGAACGTCGTCGGGACCGCGTTCCGTCGTGAACGGGTCCGGGTCCCCGTCTGGGCGATCGTCGCGGGGCTGCTCGCCGCCGCGACCGCCGCGGCCGTCCCGCAGGCGTTCGGCGACGCCGCCGAACGTCGGACACTCGTCGAGCTGATCACCGCGACCCCGAGCCTCCTGGCCATCCGTGGTGTCCCGGACGGCACCGACGAGGGCGCGTACGCGTTCTTCGAGATCTTCACGTACCTCGGACTGGTCGCCGGCCTGATGTCCGTCTTCCTGGTGAGTCGGCAGACCCGACAGGACGAGGAGAGCGGGCGTGCCGAGCTCCTGCTCGCGGGCCCTGTACACCGCCGCAGCCCACTCGTCGCCGCGGTCTGGGTCTCCGCAGCGGCGAACGTCCTGCTCGGCCTGCTCGTCACGGTCGGCTTCGCCGCCGGTGGGCTGCCGGTGTCGGGCTCCGTCCTCGCCGGGCTCGCGGCGACGTGCGTCGGGCTCGCCTACACCGGGGTCGCCGTCGTCGTGGCGCAGATCGCGCCGACCTCCCGGGCGACGAACGCGATCGGCGTCGGGGTCGTCGCCGCGACCTCCCTGCTCCGCGCAGCCGGGGACGCCGTCGGTACCCGGAGCGCCGACGGACTCACGGTGACGAGTGCCTGGCCGAGCTGGCTGAGCCCGATCGGGTGGGGGCAGCACGTCTTCCCCTTCACCCGACAGGACTGGGGTCCGCTCGTGCCGTGCCTGGTCGTGGCGATCGCCGGCGTCACGACGGCGCTCGTGGTGCGCGGCCGACGGGACCTCGGCGCGAGTCTCCTCCGGGAGCGACCGGGGCCGGCGGACGGTCGACTCCGGACGTCGCTCGGCCTCGCCTGGCGCCTGCACCGGACGACCGTGGTCGCCTGGGCAGTCGGTGGGGCGGTCCTCGGGGCGTTCGCCGGCGGCCTCGGCACCACCGCGATCGACGCGATCGGCGCCGACTCGTCGGTGACGGGGCTGCTCGAGACCCTGGTGCCCGGTGGCCGAGGGGCCCTGCTCGACGAGTTCGTCGCCGCGGTGGTCGGGATCACCTCGATCCTCGCTGCCGCCGCCGGGATCGGAGCACTGAGCCGGGCAGCCGAGGACGACCGGGACGGCCGCTCCGAGCTCCTCCTCGCCACCCCGGTCGGACGGGTCCGGCGCCTCGCGGAGTGGCTCGGCATCGGGGTCGGCGCTGCGGTCGCTGTGGCGCTCGCGGCCGGTGTCGTCGGCGGGCTGACATTCGTCGCGACCGGGGTGGACCGGTTCTGGTCGACCGTCGCGGCCGGCCTCGCACAGCTCCCCGCCGCGCTCGTGCTCATCGGTTTCGCAGCCGTCGTCGGGGTCGTGCTCCCGAGGATCGCCGGGTGGCTCGTCTGGGTCGCACTCGGTGTCGCGCTCCTGCTCGGCCAGTTCGGCGGCCTGCTCCGGGTGCCGGACTGGGCGCGGCAGGTCAGCCCGTTCACCCACACGCCGGGTGTCCCAGCCGCGCACGTCGACTGGGCCGGGGCATGGTGGTTGCTCGGCATCGCAGCGTTCCTCGGTATCGTCGCCCTCGTGCTCGCTCGTCGCCAGGAGACCCGCCCGTGACGCCGGAGGCGAACCGTCTCGTCGAGGCCTTCGCGGACGCCGGCTTCCCCCGGATGCCCGCCGCCGCCCTCGTCGCGGTGCTCACCAGCGAGTCGTCAGCGCTCACCGCCGCCGAACTCGCGACGGCGCTCGACGTCAGTCCCGCCGCCGTGTCCGGTGCGGTCCGCTACCTGCAGACGGTCGGGATGATGACCCGGCAGCGCGTCGCCGGAGACCGTCGGTACGTGTACGAGCTGCCCGAGCACGCCTGGTACGCCGCGTCGGTCAACAACCAGGCGCTGTACGAACGGCTCGCCTCGGTCGCGGAGACCACGGCGGCGTCGCTCGACGTGCCGGCCGCCCGGGAGCGCGTGCTCGACATGGCCGGGTTCTTCCGGTTCGTCCAGCGCCGCATCCCGGACCTGCTCGACGAGTGGAACGCACAGCGTCGCTGAGGACGCACTGCTCCTGGACGCTCAGCGCTCCTGCATGCGCAGCGCCCACGATCCGTCAGCGGTCGCGGTAGATCTCCCGCCGGTGACCAGCGCGGACGACGACCACCACGAGCCGTCCGTCGTCGATGAGGTAGATCACCCGGTAGTCGCCGACGCGCACGCGCCACTCCGGACTGTTGACGAGCCGACGCGCCGCGGGCGGCCGCGGCTCTTCGGCGAGGATCGCCAGGACGCCCTCGACCAGGCGTCTGGCGTTCGGCGGCAGCTTCCGGATCGCCCGGCCAGCGCTGGGCTCGAACTCGATCGCGTAGGTCATCCCATGCCGAGTTCGCGCTTGAGGTCCTCCCACTTGACGTTCTCGCCGCCGATGCGCTCGCTCTCGATGCGTGCTTCCTCGACGGCCCTGAGGTCGTCCAGGTCCTCCGCCGCTTCGAGCAACCGATCGAGGACGTCCGCGTCCACCACCGCCGCGACCCGCTTGTTGCGCCGCGTGAGGTAGACCGGTTCGTGACGGGCGTCGTCGATGATCGACGCCAGCCGGCTTCGTGCTTCCGAGATCGACACTTCGCTCACCTGTACATTCTAGAGCGTTTTGTACAACTCAGACGAGCGCCGTGGTCCCGACCGACTCCCGCTCCAGCAGTGATCGCTTGACGTCGAGCCCCCAGGCGAAGCCCCCGAGTGTGCCGTCGGTCCGGAGCACGCGGTGGCACGGCACGAACAGGGCCGGCGCGTTCCGGGCACACACGCTCGCGGCGGCACGGACAGCGTCCGGTCGGCCCATCGCGGACGCGAACTCGGTGTACGTGAGCACCCCGCCCGCCGGGATCAGCCGGAGCTGCCGCCACCCCTCGGCGAAGAGCTCGGTGCCGAACTGCCGCACGGGCACCTGCATGGCGTGCTCGACCTCTCCGGCGTAGAAGGCGTCCACGGCGTCGGCCGAGGCGACCCGTCCGTCCGTGACGCGTTCGGGTCGGTGCTTGTCGGCGAGGCGCCCGAGGATGCGCTCGACGTCGTCCGTCCACCCGGAGGCGAGGACACGACCCTCGGCGTCCTCGAGCACGGTGAAGGGTCCGTCTGGGGTGTCCAGGGTCTGGATGGTCGCGTCGGTCATCGTTCTTCCTTCCGGAGGGCAGTCAGGGCACTGGCGGCGTGTGCGGTGGCACCCGCCGCGACGGCGCGATCGATGATCGGCCGCCAGCAGTGCATCGTCAGGTAGCTCCGCCACGGCGCCACCTGCTCAGACCATAGGGAGAGCTCGCGCGCCGTTCCGGGCAGTCCGAGTTCCTGTGCACCGTTGCGGACGGCGAGGTCGCTGTGGAGGAACACGTCCGGGTGGTGCCGCACCCGGAGTGCCACGTAGTCGGCGGTCCAGGGGCCGATGCCCTTCACCGCGAGGAGCCCCGCACGGAGGTCGTCGAGCGACTGCCCACCGTCGACCACGAGCGACCCGTCGGCGAGCGCCGTGGCGACGCGGACGATCGTGTCGACCCGGGCCGCGGGGCCACGCAGGACGTCGCGCCCACGCTCCGCGATCGTCGCTGCGTCCGGGAACAGCAGGCCACCGTCGACGAGCGCCGCCGACACCGGTGTCCCGAGTGCGGCGACGAGCCGGGTCTGCGCGGTGCGGGCTGCCGCGACCGAGACCTGCTGGCCGATCAGCGTCCGGAAGACGACCTCGTGCGGGTCCACCGCGCCGGGGAGTCGGATGCCGGGCACCCGCGCGACGACGTCCGAGAGTGCCGGGACCGCGCCGAGCACCGCGTCGACGGCGACCGGGTCGGCGTCGAGGTCGAAGAAGGAGCGCATCCGCGCGACGAGCGTCGGCAGGTCAGAGAGGTCGGAGACCCGCACCCGCAGGTCGATCCCGGTCCCCCTCGGCGCCGTGCCCCGGCCGGCCGCGTCGGGGACGGCGGCCGACGCGGTGACGTGTGCCGCGCCTCCAGGCAGGTCGAGCAACCGCCCGTAGGACGTGACCCGCCCCGCGGTGTCGAGACCCACCTGCTCCAGCCCGGGCAGCGCGTGCAGCGCGTGCCAGTCGAGCAGGCCCTGCACGTCGAACGGCGCGCGCGCCGGCAGGTGCACGTGCAGGGCGCCGTCGGTGACGGGCTGCAGCGTCCGTCGTGCGCGCAGCTCGGAGGGGGTGACGGCGAAGACCTCGCGCACGGTCTCGTTGAACTGGCGCACGCTCGCGAACCCGGCGGCGAACGCGACGTCCGCGATGGGCAGGTCCGACGAGGTCAGCAGGGTCCGCGCGGTCTGCGCGCGGTGCGCCCGGCTGAGCGCCTTGGGTCCGGCGCCGAGCTCCGCGGTGAGGATGCGGTTCAGCTGCCGCTCCGAGTACCCGACGCGTGCGGCGAGTCCGGGGACGCCGTCGCGCTCGACGACGCCGTCGAGGACCAGGCGCATGGCGCGGCCGGCGACGTCCTCGCGCAGGTCCCACTCCGGGCTGCCGGGGGTCGCCTCGGGCAGGCACCGCTTGCAGGCGCGGAAGCCGGCGAGGTGCGCCGCGGCGCTCGTCCGGTAGAAGGTGACGCCCGTGACCTTCGGCGTGCGCGCCGGGCAGCTGGGCCGGCAGTAGATGCCGGTGGAGTGCACGGCGGTGACGAACTGGCCGTCGAACCGGGCGTCGCGGGAGGCGACGGCGCGGTGCCGCTCGGCGTGCAGTGCGTCGTGCCCCGCGTCGGTGTCCAGGGTGGTCATGGGCACAGCCTGACACGTCCCACCGACGCGTCACTGGCGGAAATCGGACAGGGCAGTGCGGGGTGCGGCCGCCGTCGGTGCGGCGTGCGTCCGCCGTCGGTGCGGCACGGGCGACGGCCGGGAGGCACGGCTAGCGTGGCCTGCGTGACCTCCGTGGACGACGTGGCCGGGCCCGGCGACCTGCCCTTCCGGACCGACGTCGAGATCGCGATGCTCCTGGTGTCCCGGCGGCACCGCTACGAGGGCCGACCGGCGGACGGTGCGCTGCCCGTGCTGCCGTCGGACCCGGACGAACGACGGGACCACGTCGACCTGCGCACGGGCCTCGGGATCGTCGGCGACCGGTACTTCGGCTCGCGGGCGCACGTGCACGCCTCGGTCACGGTGATCGCGCTCGAGTCGCTCGAGGCCGTGGGCGAGGACCTCGGCGTGACGGTGGATCCGGCGGCGACCCGGCGGAACGTGTTCCTGCGCGGGGCCGACGTCGAGGCGCTGCGCGGCGAGCCGTTCTCGCTGGAGAGCCCCGGTGCGGGCGGTCCCGTCCGGTTCCGCGGGTACCGGCCGGCGAACCCGTGCGCGTGGATGGACCACGAGGTGGCGCCCGGCGCGTTCCGGGCGATGCGCGGACGGGGCGGCGTGCGGTGCGACCCGGAGTCCGACGGCGTGCTCGCCCTCGGCCCGGCGGTGCTCCGCACGGCCCGCCCCGTCGCGCTCGGCTGACCGACCGACCGGCCACGCCCGGGTCGCGGCGGCGCGCTCCGCCGCGCCCGGTCCAGCCCGGTCAGCCGCATCGCGCCCGGCTGACGGACCGGCCGCGCCCGGTCAGCCGCGGATGCGGAACGCCGAGCCCTCGGGCTCGACCGTGATGCCGTCGTACGAGGTGACTCGGTACAGGCCCGCGGTGACCTCGGCCTCGAGCGGCCCGACCACGACCGTGGTGGCCCCGGAGGCGATGGCAGCCTCGAGCCCGGCGGGGGCGTCCTCGAACGCCACGCAGTCGGTGGCGTCGACCCCGAGTAGCGCCGCCCCGCGCAGGTACCCGTCCGGGTGCGGCTTGCCGTGCTCGACGTCCTCGGAGGGCACGAACGCCGCGGGCATCGAGAGCCCTGCGGCGGCCATCCGGCCCACGGCGAGGTCGCGCGGCGCACTCGTAACGAGCGCCACCGGGACGCCGGCGGCGAGGAGCCGCTCGACGAAGGCCGTGGCACCGGGGATCTCGAAGATGCCCTCGGTGCTCGCGCTCTCCTCGTCGACCAGGGACTGGGCGACGCGCAGCTGTTCGTCGAGGTCGAGGTCGGGCAGGAACCGCTGCACGGTGCTGATCGCCTGGCGTCCGTGCGAGAACGCGAGGATCTCGTCGGGGTCGATCCCGTGCCGCTGCCCGAAGCGGGTCCAGGTGGCCTCGACCACCGCGGTCGAGTCGACGAGCGTCCCGTCCATGTCGAAGAGGACCCCGGACGCCACGATGTCGATCACGCAGGCGACCCTAGCGTGCGCGGACGTACCGGGTGAGGAGGACGTCGCCCCGGCCGCGCAGCACGTGCGCCGGCCGCATCCGTCGCAGCTCCGGCGAGGAACCGCGCGTGATCCGCGGTCCGGCGCCGCCCTCGAGCGTCGGGTCGATCGTCAGGGTGAGATCGTCGACGAGGTCCGCCGCCACCAGGGCGCCGAAGAACGACGGGCCGCCCTCGCAGTGGATCGCCGCGAGTCCCCGGGACACCAGCGCGTCCCGGAGGAGCACCGGGTCGACCGTGTCGTCGCCGCACGGCACGACGTCCGCGACGGCGGCCAGCGCCTCGCCCCGCGCGGAGGCTGCTGCGGACGCCGAGGTCAGCACGATCGGTCGCACGGGTGCCTCGGTGAACACCCGGGACGCCGGGTCGAGGGACAGCGATCCGGATACGAGCGCGAACACCGGGTGGTCGGGCTTCCCGTGGGCGCGGCGCCAGGCCACGTCGGCGTCGTGCAGCACCATCGGCCCGTAGCCCTCGTCGCGCACGGTGCCGGCGGCGACGAGCACCACGTCGGCCACCCGGCGCAGCAGGTCGAACACGCGCAGGTCGTCGGGGCCGCCGAGCGAGCCCGTCGTACCGGCGGCCGAGGCGGAGCCGTCGAGCGTCGTGACGAAGTTGACCCGGAGCCAGGCGCCCGTCGGGACGTCGGCCGTGTACAGCGCGAGCAGGTCGTCGTCGGAGAGCTCCGCGACTGCAGGGGGCAGGACGTTCACGTGTTGTGCCTCGCTTCCACCGGGGCGCGCCACCCGAGCGTCGCCTCCACCATCCGCATCGCGTCGACGCTCTCGGCGACGTCGTGCATCCGCACGATCCGGGCGCCGAGCATCGCGCTCACGGTGGCGACCGCGAGCGACCCCGCCAGGCGCTCGCCCCGGGGCCGGCCGAGCGACTCGCCGACGAAGTCCTTGTTCGAGACCGCCGCGAGCACCGGGTACCCGAGCGCCACGACCTCGGGCAGGCGGCGCGTCAGCTCGAGCGTGTGCACGGTGTTCTTGTTGAGGTCGTGGCCCGGGTCGACGATCACCCGCGACTCCGGGATCCCCGCGGCGAGCGCCCGGTCGACGCGGTCCCGCAGGAACCCGACGACGGACGCCGTGACGTCGTCGTACTGCGGCGGTGCCGCGAGGGGCCGCCGGGGTTCGGCGAGCGAGTGCGTGATGACGATGGTCGCGTCCGAGTCCGCGACGACCGCCGCCATCCGCGGGTCGGACAGGCCTGTGGTGTCGTTCACGACGCTCGCCCCCGCCGCGATGGCGGCGGCGGCGACCTCGGGGCGGAAGGTGTCGACGCTGATCGTGACATCGGACTCTTGCGCGAGCTGCCGGACCACCGGGACGACACGGTCGATCTCCTCGGCGGCGGGCAGCTCCGGGCCGGGTGCGAACTTCACGCCGCCGATGTCGACCCAGTCGGCGCCCTGGTCGGCTGCGCGGACGGCGGCCTCGACCGCGCGGTCCAGCGCGAAGGTGGCCCCGCGGTCGTGGAACGAGTCCGGCGTGCGGTTCACGATGGCCATCACCGCGATGCGGTGGTCGAAGTCGAAGGTCCGCCGGCCGATGGTGCGGACGGGTTCGCGCAGGTCCGGCACCACCCAGCCGGGTGCGGTGGACACGGCCGGGAGGCGCGGCTCGGCCCGCTCCGTCGTCATGCGCCCGCCTCGTGGTCGGCCCCACTGCGGACGCCGGCCCCGATCAGCGCGATCGCCTCGGCACGACCGGCCGCGTCGGACAAGGTGCCCGTCGCCGCGACGGTCACGGTCGTCGACGCCGACTGCCGCTCACCCCGTGTCGTGACGCACTGGTGCTGCGCGTCGAGCACCACGAGGACCCCGACGGCACCGAGCCCCTCGGCGATCGTCGCGGCGACCTGCTCCCCGAGGCGCTCCTGCAGCTGCGGACGGGAGGCCACCGCGTCGAGCACCCGTGAGAGCGTGCCGAGCCCGATGAGGCGGTCACCCGGCGCGTACGCCATGTGCGCGACCCCGGTGAAGGGCAGCAGGTGGTGCTCGCAGACCGAGCGGAAGCGCACGTCGCGGACGATGACGAGCTGTCCGCGGTCGCCGTCCTCGGCGTGCACCGTGCCGTTCCGGGCGATCGCGACGGCGTCCGTGCCGATCCCGGCGAAGAACTCCGCGTACGCGTCGGCGACCCGGGAGGGGGTGCGCACCAGCTCGGGTCGGTCCGGGTCCTCGCCGATGCCCAGGAGGAGTTCGCGCACGGCGGCCTCGACGCGGGCACGGTCCATGCGTGACGTCACCTGTTCATCCAACACCAGCCGCGGCCCGAGAACGCGAGCGCCTGCCCAGCGGGACGTCCCCCGAGGAGGCGAGGCGCGCCTCCCGGCCGACGACCTTCGGGGGCGACCCGTGCCGTCAACCTGTGGACATGCTGTGACGCGCCCGGATCCCAGCGTCCTCTAAACTTCCTCGGTGAGCGCCCCGCAGACCGACACCACGCCCCGGAACCGCTTCGCGACCGGCCTCGACCGCTACTTCTCCATCACGCACCGCGGCTCGACGATCCCCCGCGAGATCCGCGGCGGTCTCGTGTCCTTCGTGACCATGGCGTACATCGTCATCCTCAACCCGCTCATCCTCGGCGGGTTCAGCCAGGACCAGGCGCCGCAGGACGTCCTCGGGGGCTGGCTGCAGAACGCGCAGGTCGCCGCCGCGACCGGTCTCGTCGCCGGGCTCATGACGATCGCGATGGGCCTCATCGCGAACCTGCCGTTCGGCATCGCCGCGGGGCTCGGGATCAACTCGTTCCTCGCCGTGAGCGTCGTCCACCAGGTCACCTGGGCCGAGGCGATGGGCCTCGTCGTCATCAACGGTGTGGTCATCGTGATCCTCGCGCTCACGGGCATCCGGACGATGATCTTCACCGCGGTGCCGCCGCAGCTCAAGGCCGCGATCACGGTCGGCATCGGCCTGTTCATCGCCTTCATCGGGCTCGTGGACTCCGGCTTCGTGCGCACCACGAAGAACGCGTCGCCGCCGCTGCAGCTCGGTGAGGACGGCTCCGTGGCCGCGCTGCCGACCATCGTGTTCCTGATCGGGCTCGTCATCATCGGCACGCTCATGGCCCGCAAGGTCAAGGGCGCGCTGCTCATCGGCATCGTCGCCACCACGATCATCGCGATCATCCTGCAGGCGATCTTCAAGGTCCCCACCTCGGTCGACTCCCCCACCGGCTGGAACCTCAACGCTCCGGGGCTGCCGAGCGCGCTGTTCGCCGTCCCCGACCTGTCGCTCGTCGGGCACGCCGACGTCTTCGGGGCGTTCACCCGCATCGGCCCGATCGCGGCGTCGATGCTCGTCTTCACGCTCGTCTTCACGAACTTCTTCGACGCCATGGGCACGATGACCGGGCTCGCGAAGGCCGCCGGGGTCGCGAAGCCCGACGGCACGTTCCCGCGGCTGAAGTCGGCGCTCGTCGTCGAGGGTGCCGGCGCGATCGCCGGTGGTGGCGCCTCGGTGTCGTCGAACACGGTGTTCATCGACTCCGCCGCCGGCATCGGCGAGGGGGCCCGGACCGGCATGGCCTCGGTCGTCACCGGCCTGCTGTTCCTGGCGTCGATGTTCCTCACGCCGCTGACCCAGGTCGTCCCGCTCGAGGTCGCCGCCGCCGGACTCGTCGTCGTCGGTGCGCTCATGGTGGCGCAGGTGAAGGACATCGACTGGACCGACTTCGGTGCCGCACTGCCGGCGTTCCTGACGATCGTGATCATGCCGCTCACCTACTCGATCGCGAACGGCATCGGCGCGGGCTTCATCAGCTGGGTCCTCATCAAGCTGCTGTCCGGCCGTGGGCGCGAGGTGTCGTGGCTGCTCTACGTCGTCGCCGCGGGCTTCCTGCTGTACTTCGCCCGCGGGCCGCTGGAGGCCGTGCTCGGCGTCGGCTGAGGCATCAGCCCGGCAGGTCGGCCGGCTGGGCCTCGTGGTGGCGGTGCCCCTGCGTGCGCCGGTCCTCCTTCATGCCCGCCTCGAAGAGGTGCCGGCGGCCCTGCACGAGTTCGTCGCGCGCGGTCCGTTCGAGCTCCTTGGCCAGGGCGTAGTAGCCGTCGTCGTAGTCCTCGACGACCTGGAACGTCCACCGCCCGGCGATGACGTTCCGGCCGATGAGCTCCGTCTCGATCCGGTCCGCGAGCTCGGTGTGGCCCGCCTTCCGCAGCTGCTCGACGGCTTCGCCGAGGTTGAGGTCGGCCGTGCCGGTGAGTCGTTGGAACCCGTAGAGCAGGCCGCGGGCGTGCTCGATGACCTCGACGGCTGCCGACAGCGTGCCGAGCGCCTCGACGGTGGCCTCGGACACCCCCTCGGGCACCTGGTGCTGCTCGTCCGGTCCCTGCTCGTCGTTGCCCTGGGCGTCGTCGTTCGTCATGGGTCCCGTCTACCGGACCCGGGCTGCAGCTGCTCCGAAGTGCGGGTCACAGCCGGGGCGCACGGCGCACAGCCCAGAACGCACAACGCACAACGCACAACGCACAACCAAAGTGCATCGGAACCGCGCGATTCGACGGCGCGCGGTGCTTTCCGTTGTGCGACGGACGCCCGAGCCGCGCCGCTCCGCGAGGACGGGAGGCGCGCCCCGCGACGGGCGCGCGGTACGGTTCCGGCATGGCCAGGTGGGTCGCGCTGCTGCGCGGGGTGAACGTCAACGGGATCACGATCCGGAGCGCGGACCTCGCGGCGCTCTTCCGCGAACTCGGGTACGCCGACGTCAGGACGGTGCTCGCGTCGGGCAACGTGGTGTTCACGGCGGACGGCGCGCTGCCGGAGCTCACGGCGACGATCGAGTCGGCACTCCGCGACCGGTTCGGGTACGACGCGTGGATCGTGCTCGTACCGCACGATGCCCTGGCCGCGATCCTCGACGGGTTCCCGTTCGGGTCCGCCGAGGACCGCCACGACTACGTGCTCTTCGGCTCCGACGACGCCGTGCTCGACGACCTCCTCGACGACCTGCGGCTCGACGACTCGGTCGAGCGGGTCGCCCGCGGCGCCGGAGTCGTCTACTGGTCGTGCCCGAAGGGCGCCAGCACGGACACGGTGTTCGCGAAGCGTGCTGGCGCCGCTCGCTTCAAGCGGACGACGACGACCCGCAACGCGAACACCCTCCGGAAACTGCTGTGACGCGCGGCGCCCTCCACCACGTCGAGCTCCGGACGGCCGACCTCGACGCGGCCGGACCCGCCTGGGGATGGCTCCTCGGGGAGCTCGGGTACGTGCCCTTCCAGCGGTGGGAGGACGGCCGGAGCTGGCGAGCCGGTGACACCTACGTCGTCCTCGAGGCCGCGCCGATGGACGGCACGAACGACCGTCGCCGACCGGGGCTCAGCCACCTCGCGTTCCACGCCGGCGACCGGGCCGAGGTCGCACGTCTGTGGGCCGCCGCACCCGAGCACGGCTGGCGTCGCCTGTACGAGGACCGTCACCCGAACGCCGGCGGACCGGACCACCACGCAGCCTTCCTCGAGGACGCGGAGCGGTTCAAGGTCGAGCTCGTCGCCGGCTGACCGGCGCCCGCTCCCCCACGGTGCTGGGCACCAGGAAGCGGCCGGCCGGACGGCCCGGGTCAGGCGGTGGCCTCGTCGGGCTCCAGGTCGCGGTCGAGGGAGATCGTCGGGATCGACGCGGTGACGACCGACCCGTCGGCGCGGAGCGTGCCTTGGATGTCGCTCGTCGTCGGGGCGCGACCGGTCATCCGGGGGCCGTGGTGGGGCAGCGGAACGATCGTCGGCTCACCGGCGGTGATGTCCCACTGCTGGTTGTGCACCCACGCCGTGAAGCCGGAGCCGGTCTCGACCGTGAAGGTCATCCGCTCTTCCTCGAGGTCGACACGGATCCGCGACCCCCGCACCGTCAAGCGGTAGGTCAGGCGGTCCCAGTCCTTCGGCAGGCGCGGGTTGAAGGTCATCCGCCCGCCGTGGTCCCGCATGCCGCCGAACCCGTTGACGAGCCCGCCCCAGATGCCACCCGTCGACGCGATGTGCACGCCGTCGGTGGTGTTGCCGTGCAGGTCGGCGAGGTCGACGTAGAGCGCCGTCTGGAAGTACTGCAGGGCGAGGTCGTGGTAGCCGACCTCGGCCGCCATGATCGACTGCACGACCGCCGACAGCGTGGAGTCACCCGTCGTCAGGGCGTCGTAGTAGTCGAAGTCGCGGCGCTTCTCGGCGGCGGTGAACTCGTGCCCCTGCAGGAACAGTGCGAGCACGACGTCGGCCTGCTTGAGCACCTGGAACCGGTAGATCACCAGCGGGTGGTAGTGCAGCAGCAGCGGCCGCTTGCTCTCCGGGGTGTTCTCGAGGTCCCAGAGTTCCTTGTCGAGGAACTGGGCGTCCTGCGGGTGGATGCCACGGTGCGGATCGAAGGGGATCTCCATCGACTCGGCGGCGTGCTCCCAGTCGCGGATCTCCTGCGCCTGCAGCCCGGTCCGCCGCACCATGCGGTCGTACTCCTCCGGGTCGTCGGCCGCGAGCTCACGGCAGGCGTTCACCGCGAACCAGAGGTTCGCCCGCGCCATCACGTTCGTGTAGAGGTTGTCGTCGACGACGGTCGTGTACTCGTCCGGACCGGTGACGCCGTCGATGTGGAACTTCTTGTCGCCGTTGGAGCGCCAGAACCCGAGGTCCTCCCACAGGCGGGCGGTCTCGACGAGGATGTCGATCGCACCGCGCTTCAGGAACTCGCGGTCGTCCGAGGCGCGGACGTACTGCATCAGCGCATGGGCGATGTCGGCGTCGATGTGGTACTGCGCGGTGCCGGCGGCGTAGTACGCGCTGGACTCCTCGCCGTTGATCGTCCGCCACGGGAACAGGGCGCCGTGCTGGTTGAGCTCACGAGCCCGGGCGCGGGCGGCGTCGAGCATGTTGTAGCGGAACCGCAGCGCGTTCCGGGCGACGATCGGCGCCGTGTAGGACAGGAACGGCAGGACGTAGATCTCCATGTCCCAGAAGTAGTGTCCGCCGTACCCGGAGCCGGTCACGCCCTTCGCCGCGATGCCGTGCCCGTCGGTGCGGGCGGTGGCCTGCGCGAGCATGAACAGGTTCCAGCGGACGGCCTGCTGGATCTCCGGCTGCCCGGCGATCTCGACGTCGGACCGGGCCCAGTAGTCGTCCATCCACAGGCGCTGCTTCGCGAAGGTCTCGTCGACCGTCTCGGCGTGGGCGCGGTCGAGCGTGCGGTCGCAGCGGTCGGCGAGTTCGCGCGCCGGCACGCCGCGGGAGGTGTGGTACACCACGTGCTTGACCAGCCGGATGGGCTGACCAGCGCGCGCCTGCACCCGGTACACCTGCTTCGCGAGGTCGTCCTCGATCGACGAGGACTCGTCCCAGCTGTTCTCGGTCTCGAGGTGGTGCTCGACACCGACGCAGATCGTCATGCCGGAGCTCGCCGCCTGGTAGCCGAGCAGGGAACGCCCGCCCGTGCTGCGCTTCAGCTTCGGCTCGAGCACACGCTCCGTGAAGGCCTCGGCCTTGCGCGGGTCGAAGGCGTTCGCCGCCGCCCGCATGCCGGCGTGGTACTCGTCCTGCACGTCCTGCCGGTTGAGGATCTGGCTGGACAGCAGGATCGAGGCGTCCGCGTCGAGCACGGTCACCTCGTAGTCGATGACAGCCAGGTGCCGGTCCGTGAACGAGACCAGACGGCGGGACCGGATGAGCACGCGCTTGCCGGACGGCGTGGACCACTCGGTCTCGCGGAACAGGTAGCCACCGCGGAAGTCGAGCCGCCGGGTGTGCCGGAGGATGTCCGCCTCGGCGAGCACGAGCGGTTCATCGTCGACGTAGAGCCGGATCACCTTCGCGTCGGGTGCGTTGATGATCGTCTGCCCCGTCTTCGCGAAGCCGAAGGCGTCCTCGGCGTGACGGATCGGCCAGGTCTCGTGGAAGCCGTTGACGTACGTGCCGTACTGCACGCCGCCGCGGCCCTCGTCGAGGTTGCCGCGGAGGCCCAGGTACCCGTTGCCGACCGCGAAGTTCGTCTCCGCGACGCCCTGTTCGTCGGGCGAGTACTCGGTCTCGACGAGCGCCCACTCGTCGATCGGGTACCGGACGCGGTCGAGGGGGTCCGAGGTGATGGGGTTCATGCTGCTCCGTGGGGAAGGAGGGAGAGTGGGGTGCGGGACTGCCAGGAGGCGCGGATCGCCCTGGCCGTTCGGCCTACGTCGTGCTCGTGGTCGGCGCTGCGACCGTCGACGGGGGCAGCTGGTCGACCAGTTCGTCGAGGTCGCGCACGACGACGTCGGCACCGTGCTCGCGGAGCGCGTCCGCGCCGGCGCCGCGGTCGACGCCGATGACGAGCCCGAACGCGCCGTTCCGGCCGGCTTCGACACCGCTCGTGGCGTCCTCGACCACGACGCACTGGGCCGCGGTGAGCCCGAAGCGGCTGGCGGCGTCGAGGTAGGTGTCCGGCGCGGGCTTGCCGGCGAGCCCGTCCTCGCGCGCGACGAGGCCGTCGACGACCACCGGGAAGCGCTCGAGGATGCCGGCCGTGCGGAGCACCTGGGTGGCGTTGGCGGAGCTGGAGACCACCGCGACGGACAACCCGGCGTCGATGGCGGCGACGAGGAACCGGAGCGACCCGGGGTAGGGCTCGACGCCGTGCTCGGTCAGCTCGGCGGTGAACTCGGCGTTCTTCCGGTTGCCGAGCCCGCAGACGGTGTCCGCGTCGGGGTCGTCGTCGGGGGTGCCCTGCGGCAGGTCGATGCCGCGGGACTCCAGCAGGGAGCGGACCCCGTCGTAGCGGGGCTTGCCGTCGATGTACGCGAAGTAGTCCTGCTCCGTGTACGGCGCGACGCCGTGCGCGGCCAGGTACGGCGTGAAGAGTCGGCTCCACGCCCGCATGTGCACGTCGGCGGTGGGCGTGAGCACCCCGTCGAGGTCGAACAGCAGCGCGCGCTGGTCTGCCAGTCGTGCGGGGGTGCGCCGGTCCGGCGTCGTCATGTGCAGCCCTTCTGGCATGGGTTCGTCGTTCCTTCCGGACGAGTCTAGGACCGCTCCAGGACCAGTGTTCAGGCGCGCCGTCCCGGGTGTGGAAAGAGTTCACCGAGCAGTTCCCCGTGGAGGTGGGAGCGTCCGAGCCGCTGCTGAGAGGGCTCCGAGGAACGCACGGACACCCTTGCCGGGACGGAAGGCACCACCATGACCAGCGACACCGCAGCCGCCGAGGGCCAGCGCACCGAGGGCTCGAAGCTCAAGCAGGCGATCACCGGCCCGCTCCTCTACCTGTTCATCCTCGGCGACGTCCTCGGCGCCGGCATCTACGCCCTGATGGGAACGCTGTCGCAGGACGTCGGCGGCGCGCTCTGGGCACCGCTCGTGCTCGCGCTGCTGCTGGCGTTGCTCACCGCCGGGTCGTACGCCGAGCTCGTCACGAAGTACCCGAAGGCCGGCGGCGCCGCGGTGTTCGCCGAGCGCGCGTACCGGTCGCCGATCGTCTCGTTCCTCGTCGGCTTCAGCATGCTGGCCGCCGGCGTCACCAGCGCCGCGGGCCTGTCGCTCGCCTTCGCCGGCGACTACCTCGGCACGTTCGTCGACCTGCCGCCCGTGCCCACGGCGATCGTCTTCCTCGCACTCATCGCGTGCCTGAACGCCCGCGGCATCTCCGACTCGCTCAGGAGCAACGTCGTGATGACGATCATCGAGGTCTCCGGCCTGGTGATCGTGATCGTCGTCGTCGCCGTGATGCTCGGTGGCGGTGGCGGTGACGTCTCCCGCATCGGGGCGTTCCCGGCGGAGGCGAACCCGGCACTCGCGACGCTCAGCGCGGCGATCGTCGCGTACTACTCGTTCGTCGGGTTCGAGACCTCGGCGAACATCGCCGAGGAGGTCCGCGAACCCCGTCGCGTCTACCCGAAGGCCCTCTTCGGCGCCCTCGCCACCGCCGGCGTCGTGTACGTGCTCGTCGCCCTCGCGAGCGCGATCGCCCTCCCCGCGTCGGAGCTCTCCGACTCGACGGGGCCGCTGCTCGCGGTCGTCTCGGCCACCGGGGTGCCGATCCCGGACTGGGTGTTCAGCCTGATCGCGCTCGTCGCCGTCGCGAACGGCGCGCTCCTGACGATGATCATGGCGAGCCGCGTCACGTACGGCATGGCCGAGCAGCGGCTCCTGCCCGCCGTGCTCGCGAAGGTCCTGCCGAACCGGAAGACGCCGTGGACGGCGATCGTCGCGACCACCGTCGTCGCGATGCTGCTGACGCTCGTCGGGGACGTCGGGGTCCTCGCCGAGACCGTCGTGCTCCTGCTGCTCTTCGTGTTCATCAGCACGAACGTCGCCGTCCTCGTGCTGCGGCGGGACCGGGTCGAGCACGACCACTTCCGCGTCTGGACCTTCGTGCCGGTCCTCGGCGTCGCGTCCTGCGTGCTGCTGCTCACGCAGCAGAGTGGGCGGGTCTGGCTCTACGCCGCGGTCCTCCTGGCCGTCGGCGTGGTCCTGTACTTCGTCGCCCGGTTCACGGGGCGTCGGTCGGGACGCGACCACGAGGCAGGCGTCATCCACTGACCGGACGCGAGCAGCGCCTCCAGGCAGGCAGGCGCACGGGACGCGAGCAGCGCCGCCGGGCCGGCGGGCGCACCGGACGCGAGCAGCGCCTCCAGGCAGGCCAGCCGACTGGAGGCGCGACCCGCCCCCGCCACCCGGCCGTCCGTCGGACTCAGCGCAGGCCCCGCACCCACTCCTCGACGGCGTCGCCGATCTGCGCACGGGCCTCGGCCCGGCTGATGGTCGCCGTCCGGTCCCCCGGCTGGTCGCCGTAGGCACCGAAGTCGGCGTGGTTCGCCCCCGTGACCTCGGTCATCGTCGCAGTCGACGGCAGCAGGTGCCGTGCCGCGTCCACCTTCGCCGGGGTCGACAGCCCGTCGCGCGACCCGGACACGCTCAGCACGTCGATGTACGAGCGGCTGATGTCGTTCGCGCAGTAGCTGCCGAGCAGCAGGAGCCCGTCGGCGTCCGGCGCGAGCTGGCACGCGCGCACCCCGCCGAGGGAGTGCCCGCCGACCGCCCAGGTCGCGACCGACGGGGCGTGTGCCTCGAACGTCGAGAGCCCACGCGTGTCGAAGAACGCGAGGTGCAGCGTCGGCTTCGTGATCACGACCGTCGTGCCGGACGCGACGACCTGCCGGAACGTCGCCATGTACGCGTACGGGTCCACCTTCGCGCCGGGGATGAACACGATGCCCACGCCGTTCGCGTCGCCGGTCGGGGCCATCACCACGGAGTCACCGGCGTCGCGCACGGACACCCGGTCGTCACGCCAGACCTGCAGCGCCGCACTCCGCGTGCCCTGCATGACGATGTTCGCCCAGACGAGGAACACCACCGCGAGCAGCACGATCACGGCGACGACCCAGGCGGTCCAGCGGAGAGCTCGGTTCATGTGCCCACCGTACGGCGCATGACGACCTCGGCCCGACCGTCCGGCAGCGGATCGCCGGGTTCGTCGAGGGCGGCGAAGCCGTTCCGCTCGTAGGCACGACGGGCGACGGCGTTGTCGGGCATCGCGGAGAGCTCGAGGGTCGTCGCTCCCGTCGCCGTGACCCAGTGTGCGATCGCGTCGATCAGCATCCGGGCGACGCCCTGCCCGCGCACCACGGGGTCGACCCACATCGAGATGAGTTCGGCGCGCGCGGGGTCGTCGGGGTCGGGGACGCCACTGGCGAGGGCCACCCACCGGTCCCCCAGGCGGACGACGAGGTCGAGCGCTCCGGGCAGCGACAGCCGTGTCCGCCAGCGGTGCTCGGGCGCCTCGGCCCCGTCCGCCAGGGTCGAGCCGAAGGCCTCGGGGGCGTCGGCGAGCGCCCGGAGCCGGACGGCACGCCAGGCCTCCCAGTCGTCCGCGGTCACCCGGAGCAGCTCGATCGTCACGCCCCGACGCTACCGGGGTGCGACGCGCCTGCGGGCTCGCGGGCTGCGGGGCTGCGGGGTCGAGGCCGGGGCCGGGGTCGGGGCCGGGGCCGGCCGCGGCCGGCCCCGACCGGACGCGTCAGACCGCGGCGGACTCGCTGATCGCGGCGCGCAGCTCGGCAGCGGCGGCGCCGACGTCCGACGCGCTGTAGATGGCGCTGCCGGCGACGGCGATGCGCGCACCGGACTCCTGCACCGAGGCGATCGACGAGGCGTTCACGCCGCCCGCGATCGAGAAGGGCACACCAGACTCCTTGCCGGCGTCGAGCAGCGTCGAGAACGTGAAGCCCTCCTCCGCCTGCTCGTCGAGTCCGGCGTGCACCTCGACGAACTCGGCGCCGAGCGCGACGACCTCGCGGGCGCGGGCGGCCTTGTCGGCGACGCCGATCAGGTCGACCACGATGCCCTTGCCGTGCTTCTCGGCAGCCTTCACGGCGCCGACGATCGTCGAGTCGCCGGCGACCCCGAGGACGGTGACGAGGTCGGCACCCGCGGAGAACGCGATGTCCGCCTCGAGCTCACCGGCGTCCATCGTCTTGAGGTCGGCGAACACGATCTTGTCGGGGTGCGCCTGCTTGATCGCGGTGACGGCGGACAGGCCGGCGCTCTTGATCAGGGGCGTGCCGAGCTCGAGGACGTCGACGTGCGGCGCGGCCGCGGCGGCGAGCTCGAGGGCGGCTTCGGTGGTCAGGGTGTCCATGGCGAACTGGAGCTGCATGGGTGTGCCTTTCATTCGAGGTTGGCGTGGCTGGGCCACAGGTCGTCCGCGGAGCGTCCGCTCCGCGTCCACAGGGCGTGGAAGAGTGCGTCGCCGAGCAGGACGAGTGCCTGCTCGAACCGGCTGCCGGCGTACTGGCCGGAGGCGGATCCGGAGCGGTCGGTCTTCGTCGCCGCGGGGATCACGAGGACCACCGTGGCGAGGTCGGCCAGGGGCGACTCGTCGGTCGTGGAGACCGCCAGGACGGCCGCGCCCACGTCGGTCGCGGTCTGCGCCGCCTGCACGATGCCGCCCGTCGTCCCGGAGCCGCTCGCGACGAGCAGGACGTCGCCCTGGCGGATGGCCGGCGTGGTCACCTCGCCCACGACGTGCACCGCGAGTCCGAGGTGCATGAGCCGCATCGCCGTCATCCTGAGTGCGAGTCCGGAGCGGCCGGCGCCGTGCACGAACACGCGCTCGGACCGTTCGAGCAGGTCGAGTGCGGCGTCCGTGTCGCCGCGGACGCGGTCGTCGAGCCCCTCGGCCTCGTGGACGATCAGGGCGAGGGCATCGGTGACGGTGGCTTCGCGCATGCCGTCGAGCCTGGTCGGCCCGCTCGGTCCGCGCCGCTACCCGACACGGCAGGGTCCCCGTCCGTTCGGGTGGCCCCACCCGGTCGGGTGGGAGCCGTACGGTGGGTCGCGTGACCGAGGCAGCGAGCGACCCGCAGGACGTCGACGACCTGGAGGCGCGGCTCGACCCAGCAGGTCGGCTCGCGCTGGCGGAGACCACCCGGACCGTCGCCGAGCAGGCGGACCGGCACGCCCTCACCCTGGAGTCCGTGCTCGCCGTCCTCCGGTCGCCCCGGGTGGGCGACGCCGCGGCGCGTGCCGAGGCCGTCGAGATCGCCTCGGCCGCACTCGTCGACCTGCGGACGGTGACGGACCGGCAGCGCGGGGCGCTCCTCGAACCGGTCACGGGTGCGTTCTCGCGGCTGCGCGCCGACCTGCGCCCCCTGGTCCGCTTCGGGGACCTCGACGTGCAGTTCGTCGAGCCGCCGGCGACCGGGCGGGCGCTCCCGGGGGACGTCGCGCACAGTGCCCGCGCCATCGTCCGGACGGCGGTGCTCGCCCTCGTCGACGAGGGTGCCGCGCGACGCGTGCGCATCCAGTGGGACTGCGACGGACGCAACCTGCTCATGCAGCTGCGCGACGACGGTGCCGGCACGCTCGACGCCCACGACGACGCCATGCGACCGATCGCCGAACGGGTCGTCGCGCTCGACGGGGCACTGCGGGTCGACTCGACGGCCGGGTGGGGGTCGGTGCTCGACATCACGATCCCGCTCGACCCGCCGGCCGGGCAGCTCGCGGCGCCGGACGCGTCCGGGCTGACCCCGCGCGAGCAGGACGTGCTCCGGCTCGTCGCCACCGGGGTGGGCAACCGCGAGATCGCCGACGGGCTCGGCATCAGCCTCAACACGGTGAAGTACCACGTGGCGAACCTGCTCCGGAAGCACGGCGCCCGGACCCGGGCCGAGCTCGCCGCCGTCAGCTCTCGAGGCTGATCGAGGGTCAGCCGGCGGGCGTGAAGCGGTACCCCATGCCCGACTCGGTGACGAGGTAGCGCGGGTGCGACGGGTCCGGCTCGAGCTTCCGTCGCAGCTGCGCCATGTAGAGCCGGAGGTACCCCGAGTCGCTGCCGTGGGTCGGGCCCCAGACCTCAGTGAGGAGCATCTCGCGGGTCATCAGCCGGTCGGGGTTCGTGACGAGCACCTCGAGCAGCCGCCACTCCGTCGGGGTGAGGCGGATCGCAGGACCGTCCTCGGGGGTGACCTGCTTCGCGACGAGGTCGACGACGAGCGAGCCGATCGTGATCGTCGGGGTCTCCTCGGACGCCACGACCCGGCGTCGCCCGAGCGCCCGGAGCCGGGCGAGCAGCTCGTCCATCTGGAACGGCTTCGTCACGTAGTCGTCCGCGCCGGCGTCGAGCGCGTCGACCTTGTCCGACGAGTCCGTCCGGCCGGAGAGCACGAGCACCGGCACCTGCGACCATGCCCGGACCCCCTCGAGCACCTCGATGCCGTCGAGCCGGGGCATCCCGAGGTCGAGGAGCACCAGGTCGGGCCGCTCGGTGATGACCGAGTCGATGGCGGCCCGGCCGTCCCGCGCGGTGACCACGTCGTAGCCCCGGGCGGCGAGCGTCACGGCGAGCGCCCGGACCAGCTGGGCGTCGTCGTCGGCGATCAGGACCTTCATGCGCTCCGCGCCTCCACTCCCACGTGCCCGGCGATCGGCAGGCGCACCACCACGGTGAGTCCGCCGCCCGGGGTGTCGTCGACCTCGATCGTGCCGCCCATGCCCTCGGTGAAACCGCGGGCGAGCGCCAGCCCCAGCCCGAGGCCGGTGTCGTTGTCCGTGTCCCCGAGGCGCTGGAACGGCTGGAACACCTCGCCACGGCGGTCCTCGGGGATGCCGGGGCCGTGGTCGGTGACGCGCAGTTCGACACCGCCGCCGAACGCGCTCGCGGCGATGCGGACCCGGGTGCCCTCGGGGGCGTACCGGGCGGCGTTGGCGAGCAGGTTCACGACGACCCGCTGCAGCAGCACGGCGTCTGCGAGGACCGGCGGTAGCTCCGCGGGCAGGTCGAGGTCGACGTCGTCGGGGCCGAGCTCGAGTTCGTCGAGGGCGGGTGCGACCACCGTCTCGAGCGCGAGCGGGACCGGGGTCACGGCGAGCACCCCGGCCTGCACGCGGCTGACGTCCAGCAGGTCGGCCAACAGCACCGCCAGCTGACGCAGGCTCTCGTCGGCGGTCGCGAGCAGCGCCTCCCGGTCGGCCTGCGACAGTTCGATGTCGGACGCACGGAGGGTCTGCACGGCCGCGGAAGCGGCCGCGATCGGTCGTCGCACGTCGTGGCCGACGGCCGCGAGGATGGCGCTGCGGACGCGGTCCGCCGCCGCGATCCGTTCCGCGTCGACCGCGGTGCGGGTCAGCTCGCGGTGCTCGACGGCTGCGTCGAGCTGCTGCTCGACGACGCGCAGCAACCGTCGCTGGGTCGGGTCGTCGGGGGCGCCTGCGAACTCGAGGACGGCACCGGACGGGAGGCGCGTGGACGCGTCCGGCGTCTCGCCGAACGTCCCCGACGCGGCCGGGACCTCGTCGCCCTGGCGGATCCGGACGCCCGCGAAGCCGAAGGCCTCACGGGTCCGGTCGAGGAGTGCCTGCAGGGCGTCGTCGCCGCGGAGGACGCTGCCGGCGATCCCGACGAGGAGTCCGGACTCCGCTGCGGCCCGTCGTGCCGCGCGGGACCGGCGGGCGGACCGGTCGACCACGAAGCTGACGAGCACCGCGCTGATGACGTACATGACGAGGGCGACCAGGTGCCAGGGCTGCTGCACCGTCACCCGGTGCAGGGGTTGCACGAAGAAGAAGTCGAGGCTCAGCCCGGACAGCACGGCCGTGAACACCGCCGGCCACATCCCGCCGACGAGCGCCACGACGAGCACGAGGAGCTGGTACGCGAGCACGTCGACGGTGATGGAGTCCTCGTCGGTGCTGAACGACAGCAGCCAGGTGAGCAGCGGACCGGCCACCAGGGACAGCACGAACGCGGCGACGACCCGGCTGCGGGACAGGCTGCCGCCGAGCTTCGGCAGGGCGAAGCCGCCGCCGGCGCGCTCGTGCGTGACGACGTGCACGTCGATGTCGCCGGACTCCCGGATGACCGTGTTGCCGATGCCCGGGCCGGTCAGCGCTGCGGCGACACGGGTGCGGCGGCTCACCCCGATGACGATCTGCGTCGCGTCGATCGACTTCGCGAACCGCACGAGGGTCGTCGGCACGTCGTCGCCGACCACCTGGTGGTAGGTCCCGCCGAGCTGTTCGAGCAGGGCCCGCTGCGTGCCGAGGGCACCGGGGTGCCGTTCGCGGAGCCCGTCGTTCGTGGTGACGTGCACCGCGGCGAGTTCCCCACCGGCGCTCCGGGCGGCGATGCGTGCACCGCGCCGGAGGAGCGTCTCGCCCTCCGGACCGCCGGTCAGGGCGACGAGCACCCGTTCGCGGGTCTCCCAGCGGTGGTCGATGCCGTGCTCGGCGCGGTAGGCCTTCAGGGCGTCGTCGACCTCGTCGGCGAGCCAGAGCAGGGCGATCTCGCGCAGAGCGGTGAGGTTGCCGAGCCGGAAGTAGTTCGACAGGGCCGCGTCGATGCGGGCGGCCGGGTACACGAGCCCGTCCGACAGCCGCTCGCGCAGTGCGGCCGGGGCGAGGTCCACGACCTCGATCTGGTCGGCCGCACGCACCACCGCGTCGGGCACGGTCTCGCGCTGCACGGTCCCCGTGATCTCGCGGACGACGTCGCCGAGGGACTGCATGTGCTGCACGTTGACCGTCGAGATGACGTCGATGCCGGCGGCGAGCAGTGCCTCGACGTCCTGCCAGCGCTTCTCGTGCGGGCCGTCGGGGGCGTTCGTGTGGGCGAGCTCGTCGACCAGTGCGACGTCCGGGTCCCGCGCCACCACGGCCGCGAGGTCCATGTCGTCGAGCGTCACGCCGCGGTGTTCGACGACGCGGCGGGGAACCACCTCGAGCCCGTCGACCAGCGCGGCGGTGGCGGCGCGGCCGTGGGTCTCGACGACGGCGACGACCACGTCGCGACCCTCGTCGAGCAGGCGACGCCCCTCTTCGAGCATCGTGAACGTCTTGCCGACACCGGGCGCCGCACCGAGCAGGACCCGCAGCTTCCCGCGCTTCACGCGCTCATCCTCTCGCGTTCCGGGTGGCGGCGGGGTGTGGCGCCGGTGGTGGCGGGCGCTCCGCAGGTGGCGGCGGGCGCTCCGCCGGCGGCGGCGGGCGCTTCGCACAACCGAAGTGCCGCCGAACCGCGCGATTCCACGGCTCCGCGTGACTTCGGTTGTGCGCCGCGCGCCCGCGCGCCCACGCCCGCGCCGCGGGCCCGCGCGCCCGCGCCCGCACGCGCGCCCGCGCCGCGCGCCACCCGCCCGGTCACGACGACAGCTTCGCCAGCGCCAGGTTGAGCTCGAGCACGTTCACCACGGGCTCCCCGAGGAACCCGAGCTGCCGCGACTCGGTGTGCTGCTCGACGAGCGTGCGCACGGCCGACTCGGACAGCCCCCGCGCCGACGCCACCCGGGCGACCTGCTGCCGCGCGTACTCCGGGCTGATGTCCGGGTCGAGACCGGAGCCCGAGGCCGTGACCGCGTCCGCCGGCACGTCCGAGGGAGCGACGCCGTCGGCCTTCGCCACGGCCGCGCGACGCTCCTGGACGGCCTGCAGCAGGTCGGGGTTCGACGGGCCGAGGTTCGAGCCGGACGACGCGCCGGCGTCGTAGCCCTTCTCGCCCGCGGCGCTCGGCCGCGACTGGAACCAGCGGTCGGCGTCACGGCCGGCGAAGGACTGCCCGATGAGCGACGACCCGACCTCGGTGCCGTCCGACGACCGGACGACGGAGCCGTTCGCCTGCGCGGGGAACGCGGCCTGGCCGACTCCCCACACGGCGAGCGGGTAGGCGATGCCGAGCACCACCGTGGACAGCAGGGTGAGGCGGACGGCCACACCGAGCGAACGGAACGAACTGCGTGCAGATGCCATGATCAGAATCCCGGGATGAGACCGACGACGAGGTCGATGAGCTTGATGCCGATGAAGGGGACGATCACGCCGCCCAGCCCGTAGACGAGCAGGTTGCGGCCGAGGATCGACGACGCCGAGGCAGCGCGGTACGTGACGCCACGCAGCGACAGCGGGATGAGCGCCACGATGACGAGCGCGTTGAAGACGACCGCCGACAGGATCGCGGACGACGGACTGTGCAGGCCCATGACGTTGAGCGCAGCGAGGCCGGGGAACGCCACCTGGAACATGGCGGGGATGATCGCGAAGTACTTCGCGATGTCGTTCGCGATCGAGAAGGTGGTGAGCGCCCCGCGGGTGATGAGCAGCTGCTTGCCGATCCGGACGACGTCGATGAGCTTCGTCGGGTCGGAGTCGAGGTCGACCATGTTGCCGGCCTCCTTCGCGGCGGTCGTCCCCGTGTTCATCGCGACGCCGACGTCCGCCTGTGCCAGGGCCGGGGCGTCGTTCGTGCCGTCGCCGGTCATCGCGACGAGGTTCCCGCCCTCCTGCTCCCGCTTGATGTACGCGAGCTTGTCCTCCGGCGTGGCCTCGGCGAGGAAGTCGTCGACGCCGGCTTCCGCGGCGATGGCGGCCGCGGTCCTGGGGTTGTCGCCGGTGATCATCACCGTGCGGATGCCCATCGACCGGAGTTCGGCGAACCGAGCCGCCATCCCGTCCTTGACGACGTCCTTGAGGTGCACGACGCCGAGCAGGGTCACGACACCGGACGTCGATCGTCGCGCGACCACGAGCGGGGTCCCGCCCTGGTCAGACACCTCGACGACCGTGGCCTCGATGGCGTCCCGGACCGATGCGTCGACACCAGCTGAACCGGTTGCAGCCCAGTTGAGCACTGCGGCCGCGGCCCCCTTGCGGATCTCGGAGCCGTCCGGCAGGTCGAGCCCGGACATCCGCGTCTGCGCTGTGAAGGGCACCTCGACGGCGCCGACGGGCATGGACGGATCGACGTCGGACGCCGCCGCCAGGTCGACGATGGACCGTCCCTCGGGTGTGCTGTCCGCCGCCGACGACAGCGCCGACGCCTCGAGCAGTTCGGCGACCGAGACCCCCGGCACCGGCACCACGCGGGACGCCCGGCGGTTGCCGTAGGTGATCGTCCCGGTCTTGTCGAGCAGCAGGGTCGTGATGTCGCCGGCCGCCTCGACCGCACGGCCGGACATCGCCAGGACGTTGTGCTGCACGAGCCGGTCCATGCCGGCGATGCCGATCGCGGACAGGAGCGCCCCGATGGTGGTCGGGATGAGGCAGACGAGCAGGGCGATGAGGACGGGCACGCTCACGGTCGCCCCGACGAGCCCGGCGATCGGCTGCATCGTGAGGCAGACGATGACGAAGACGATCGACAGCGACGCGAGCAGGATGTTCAGCGCGATCTCGTTCGGCGTCTTCTGGCGTGCGGCACCTTCGACGAGCCGGATCATCCGGTCGATGAAGGTCTCGCCGGGGGTCGAGGTGATCCGGACGACGATCCGGTCCGACAGGACCCGGGTGCCGCCGGTGACGGCGCTCCGGTCGCCGCCGGACTCGCGGATCACGGGGGCGGACTCGCCGGTCACCGCGGACTCGTCGACGGACGCGATGCCGTCGATCACGTCGCCGTCGCCCGGGACGACCTCGCCGGCCACCACCACGACGACGTCGCCCTTGGCCAGGTCGACGGACGCGATGTCCTCGGTCGCCGCCGACAGTGCAGCCGCGTCCGTGGCGTCGTACCCGACGACCCGGCGTGCGCTGGTCGTCGAGCGGGTCTTCCGCAGGGTCTCGGCCTGCGCCTTGCCGCGGCCTTCGGCCACCGCTTCGGCCAGGTTCGCGAAGACGACGGTGAGCCACAGCCAGACGGCGATCGCGGTCGTGAAGACGGACGGCTCGACGAACGCGGTCGCGGTCGTGAGCGCGGCACCGATCTCCACGATGAACATCACCGGGTTCCGCCACATGAGTCGCGGATCGAGTTTGCGGAAGGCACCCGGGAGGCCCGCCACCAGTTGACGGGGTCCGAACGCGGACGAGCGGGTGGCCGGCCTGGAGGCGGTGGTCGCCTCGTGCGCGGAGGTCGCGGTGGTCATGGTGTCGGCTTTCATCGGGCGAGGGCTTCTGCGAGCGGACCCAGTGCGAGCACCGGGAAGTAGGTCAGTGCGGTGACCACGATCGCGACGCCGCCGAGCAGCACCACGAAGAGCGGTCGGTGGGTGGGCAGCGTGCCGACGGTCTCCGGCACGCGGTCCTGTGCGGCGAGCGACCCGGCGAGCGCCAGGACGAGCACCATCGGCACGAAGCGACCGAGGAGCATCACGACGCCGAGCGAGGAGTTCATCCACGTCGTGTTCGCGGTCAGGCCGCCGAACGCCGAGCCGTTGTTGTTCGCACCGGAGGTGAAGGCGTACAGCAGCTCGGACAGCCCGTGGTTGCCGGGGTTGAAGATCGACGTGCCGAGCACCTGTTCGCGGACCCCGGGGATGAGGAGCGACATGCCGGTGCCGAGCAGCGCGAGCGTCGGGGTGACGAGGACGTACAGCGAGGCGAAGGTCATCTCGCGGGCCCGGATCTTCTTGCCGAGGTACTCGGGCGTGCGGCCGACGAGGAGCCCGCCGATGAAGACGGTGATCACGGCGAGCACGAGCATCCCGTAGAGGCCGGAGCCGACACCGCCGGGCGAGATCTCGCCGAGCATCATGTTGACGAGCGCCATCATGCCGCCGATCGGGGTGAAGCTGTCGAACATCCCGTTGACGGCGCCGGTCGAGGTCGCGGTCGAGGTCGTGCCGAAGAGCGTCGTGCCGAGGATCCCGAAGCGGACCTCCTTGCCCTCCATCGCGGCCCCGGCGACCTGGGTCGCGGTGCCGCCCGCGCCGAGCTCGGCGATGGACATCACCGAGAGCGACACGAGGAAGATCGCGCCCATCACGGCGAGGATCGCGTAGCCCTGGCGGTCGTCGTCCACGAGCCGGCCGAAGGTGCGCGGCAGCGAGAACGGGATGACGAGCATGAGGAAGACCTCGACGAGGTTCGTCCACGCCTGCGGGTTCTCGAACGGGTGCGCCGAGTTGGCGTTGAAGTACCCGCCGCCGTTCGTGCCGAGTTCCTTGATCGCCTCCTGCGAGGCGACGAACCCGTCCGGGATGTGCTGCGCCCCGCCGGCGAGCGTGGCGACGTCGGTGCCGGCGCCCCACGACTGGATGACACCGCCGGCGACGAGGACGATCGCGAAGAGGAACGCCCCGGGCAGCAGGAGTCGACCGGTGACGCGCACGACGTCCACCCAGACGTTGCCGAGCGTGCCGGTGCGTCGACGGGCGAACCCGCGGACGAGTGCCACGGCGACGGCGAGCCCGACGGCGGCGGACAGGAAGTTCTGCACCGCGAGGCCGGCCATCTGCACCGTGTACCCGACGGTGACCTCCGGCGAATAGGACTGCCAGTTCGTGTTGGCGACGAACGACGCCGCGGTGTTGAACGCCAGCGACGGACCGACCGCGGGGAGCCCGAGGTCACCCGGAAGCACGACCTGGATGCGCTGCAGCAGGTAGACGAGCAGGAGCCCGACGACGCTGAACAGCAGGACCCCGCGGAGGTACGCGGGCCACGACTGCTCGGCGTCCGGGTCGACCCCGATGATCCGGTACACACCGCGCTCGATCCGGGAGTGCCGGACCGGGGTGAAGATGCGGGCCATCCAGTCGCCGAGCGGCCGGTACGCCACGACCAGCAGCAGGACGACGGTGGCGACCTGGACGATGCCCGCCCAGACGTCTGCGGCGCCCATCAGAACCGCTCCGGGCGCACGAGCGCCCAGACGAGGTAGACGACTGCGGCGATGCCGAGGACGGCGGCCGCGATGGTGATGCCGATCACAGCCGTTCCACCCCCTTGGCGATCAGTGCCACCACACCGAACACGGCGAGGACACCGGCGACGACGAACACGTCGAACACGAGGGACTCCAGAAGGATCTGCGGTGTCCGCGCCGGGTGACGCGGACCGGCACCACGTGTGGTGCCGACACCGATGCTGCGTCCTGCGCCGCGCCTCCAGTCCGGTCCTGACGGTTCCCTAACGCGCTCCTGACGGACGCATGCGTCTCACTAACGCCCGCTCGCCCCGCGATCGCGGTGGCCCACCTGACGCCGTGTGATATGTTGGCTCCATCACGATCGGCCCGCTCGCCTCACGGCTCGGGCCGATTTTCTCGTCCGGGGGAAGGCGGCGATGGAGTACTCGAAGCCATGGCTGTCCATCGCGGACCAGATCGCGCAGCTGCGATCTCGTGGGCTGGCAGTGCCCGACCAGGACCGGGCGACCGGTCTGCTCCAGGAGGTCGGCTACTACCGCTTGACCGGGTACCTCCACCCGTTCCGGAGCACGATCGCTGACCGGCGAGCCGATCCGGAGGGACGGCGGCTCCTGAGCGACGACTACCGACAGGGGACCACGCTCGACCACGCGGACGCGCTCCTGTCCTTCGACCGGGAACTCCGGTTGCTCGTGATCGAGGGTGTCGAACGGATCGAAGTCGCGGTGCGGACCCGACTCGCCCACACCCTCGGTCGCAGCTCGGCCTTCGCCCACGAAGAGGCCACCACGTTCACCGCCGCGTTCACGGAACCCCGAGAGGATCGTGACGGGGCCGTCTCGAGCGCACATGCCGAGTGGCTCGAGCGCGTGCAGGAGCGCCAGGCGAAGTCCGACGAGGCGTTCGTCGCACACTTCCGAGCGCGGTACGACGGGCGGATGCCGATCTGGGCGCTGACGGAGATCCTCGAGTTGGGGCATGTCTCGCGCCTCTACGCAGGCCTGCGGAACGACATCGCGACCGAGATCGCGGCCGAGTTCGGCGTCCCGACGAAGCGGCTCATGCAGAGCTGGCTTGCGTCCGTGAACTACGTCCGCAACGTGGCGGCGCACCACGCTCGCCTCTTCAACCGGAAGCTCGTCGTCGCACCGAAGCGTCCCAAGCGCTCCGAACTCGCGCTGCTCGACCACCTCGCCGGTCCGGAGACGCCGAAACAGTTCGGCGTCTACAACGCGTTGGCCGTCATGGCCTTCTTCCTGCGGGCAGTGCCGTCGGACCGCGACTGGGCTGTCCGGATGGCGGCGCTCATGCGGGCCTTCCCGGACGCCCCGTCGATCGACGTCCGGTCGATGGGCGTCGCGCCGCGATGGTTGGACGAGCCCCTGTGGCGACCGGAGCGATCCCCGGAGACGCTGGCGGGTACGAGTACGGAAACGTCCTAGTCGCCGATGGCCCCGCGCAGTCGATCGGCCAGTGCGGCGGCGGCCGCGCGGAGCTCGTCCGGTCCCTCGACCGTGAAGTCGACCGCGGCAGCAGCGAAGGCCGCGGCGAGCGCCTCCCACGACCACGAGCCCCGCGTGAGACGGCACCGGTCGGGGCCGAGGGCCTCGAGCTCGGCGTCGTCGGGCAGGTAGGGCGCGACGGTCCGCGCCGACGTCTCGAGCACCGCTGTCCCGACGCAGGGCCAGACGTCGTGGAGGTCGGACCCCTTGAAGCGTGCGGACACGAACGCCGACGGATCGCCGCCGGGGACCGGGCGCGGCACGAAGGGGACGCGTGTGCGGAGCCGCGGCACGATCCGGTCGATCCGGTGCGTGCGCCAGTCCTGCCGGTCGAGGTCCCAGTCGAGCAGGTACCAGCGGCCGTTCCGGGCGACCACCGCGTGCGGTTCCACGTGCCGGGGCGTCTCGTCGTCGCCGTAGCCGAAGCGCATGACCTCGCGGAGGTGCACGGCCTCGGTGACCGCGACGAGGACCTCCGGGTCGGTGCGGGTGCGCCCGGTCGTCGTGACGGCCCGCACGGCGTCCATCCGGGTCCGGAGCCGCGCGGGCATGACCTGCCGGACCGTCGCGAGCGCCCGCGCGGCAGACTCGGCGATGTCCGCACCGGAAGCGGGTGCGACGGCGAGTGCCAGCGCGATGGCGACCGCCTGGTCGTCGTCGAACAGCAGCGGCGGCAGGTCCGATCCCGCTCCGAGCCGGTACCCGCCGGCGGGGCCGCGCAGGGACTCCACCCGGTACCCGAGCTCGCGGAGCCGCTCCACGTCGCGGCGGACCGTTCGCGGACTGACGTCGAGCCGTCCGGCGAGCTCGTCGCCCGGCCAGTCGCGGTGCACCTGCAGCAGCGAGAGCAGGGCGAGCATGCGCGACGAGGGTCCGGCCATGTCGATCAGTATCGTCCGAGAAGCAGACACGATCTGACCGCATCGCTCGACACACTCGTCCCATGAGCATCGAGACCACGACCCACCTCAACTTCGACGGCGACGCCCGCGCGGCGCTCGACTTCTACGCATCGGTCTTCGGCGGCGAGGTCGCCGCGATGACGTACGGCGCGATGGGCGCCTCCGACGACCCGGACTGGGCGGAGCGGATCGTCTGGGGCCAGGTCGCCACCGACGCCGGCCTGCGGGTGATGGCGTTCGACGTCTGGCCCGGACAGCCGTACGACCAGGGCACGAACGCCTTCTACGTGTACGTCCACGGGGACGACGCCGCCGAGGTGGAACGGTTCTGGGCCGCACTGGCCGAGGGCGCCGAGGTCCGGCAGCCGCTCGGGCCGTCGGCGTGGGCACCGCTCGCCGGCCAGCTGCGCGACCGCTTCGGCGTCGTGTGGCAGCTCGACGTCGCAGCGCCGCAGGAGTAGGTCAGCGCGGGCGGGGATCGGTGTCGAGCATCGCCATGCACACGGCATCGGTCCACGCGCCGTCCCAGCGCAGGGCGTCGCGCGCCCGGCCCTCGACGACGAAGCCGATCTTCTCGTACGAGCGCTGCGCCGCCGGGTTGAACGCGTAGACCTCGAGCGAGACCCGGTGGAGCCCCACCACGTCGAACGCCCAGTCGACCACCGCACGACCGGCCTCCGTGCCGAACCCCCGCCCGCGCAGCGCCGGCCGGGCCAGGGCGATCCGGTAGTTCACCGCGAGGTCGTCCTCCTCGAGCTCGTTGAGGACGACCTCGCCGAGGTACGAGCCCTGGGCGTCGGTGATCGCGAAGTCCGCCCGGTCGTCCGCACCGGGCAGCCGTTCGAGGTGCGCGCGGACCCGGTCACGGGTGAACGTTCCACGGGTGCCGGTCAGTCGCATCGCGTCCTGGTCCTCGAGTGCCGCGAGCGATGCGTCGAGGTGCTCCGGCCCGAGCTGCACGAGGGTGAGGCGTTCGGTGGTCAGGGTCGGCTGCGCGGCGAGCCGGTCGGTGATCACGCTCATGGGCACCAGAGCCTAGGGCGTCACCGTCGGCGCAGGTCGGCGCACGGGGGTCCACGTGCTGATCGTCACGGCGGCGGTGACCGTCGCGGGCGCGAACACCGTGCCGGGCGCGACGTGGTGGTGGCTCGGCCCCATGTGCACGACGTCGTGGACGTCCTCGGCGGTGAGGTCCATCGTCCAGGTCAGGTCCTCGGTGGACCGCAGCACGAACGCCGGCGTCAGGGAGTCGTGCAGGCGCCGTTCCTTCTCGGGGTCCACCGTGATCGTCGCCTCCGCCAGCTCCGCCAGGTGCCCGGTCCGCGGCGTCACCACGACGAGCACACCGTCGGGGTGCAGTACGCGGGCGTACTCGGTCTGGTTGCGCGGCGCGAAGACGTCGAGCACGACTGCGGCCGCACCGTCGACGACCGGGAGGCGCTCCGTCACGTCCCCGACGACGGCCCCCGCTCGCTCGTGGGCCCGAGCCGCCCGCCGGATCGCGACGGCCGACAGGTCCAACGCGACCCCGAGTCGTGGACCCGGCTGACGGCCGACAGGTACAGGCACATCCTGCGCCACCCCGCGCCTCCCGTCCGCCGCGCGCAGCGCATGCGCGAGGTAGGTCCCCGGACCGGAACCGACGTCGAGGACGATCCCCGGGGCGGTCGCGTCGGCGACCTCCGCGGCGAGCGCCCGCTCGACCCGTGCGTAGTGACCGCGACCGAGGAAGCGGAGGCGGGCGTCGACCATCTCGGGAGTGTCCGCCGTCAGCGCTCGCCGCTTCGCCGGGAGGAGCGTCAGGTGCCCCTGCTTCGCCTCGTCGAACCGGTGCCCGTTCGCGCAGCCGACCTGCCCGGAGTCGACGCGGGCGAGGGGCTCGGCGCAGACGGGGCAGGCGAGCATCGGCAGCAGGTCGTCTCGCACCAGGCAAGCGTACGGGCGTCGGTAGCCTGACCGGATGTCGCTGCAGCAGCTCTTCGGACTCGACGGACGCACCGCCCTCGTCACGGGCGGCAGCTCGGGGATCGGACGGGCCATCGCCGGCGCGCTCGCCGACGCCGGGGCCCACGTCCTCGTCGCCGCGAGGACCCGGGCGACCATCGACGAGACGGTGCTCGCGATCCGGCGGTCCGGCGGATCCGCCGACGGCATCGTCGCCGACCTGTCCTCACGAGCGGGTGCGCACGGCCTCGCCGACGCGGCGGGCGAGGTCGACGTGCTCGTCAACTCGGCAGGGATCAACCTGCGGCCACCGATGCCGGAACTCGACGAGGCCACGTGGGACGCCACCATGGCGGTGAACCTCGACGCCCCGTTCGTGCTCGGGCAGCGGCTCGCGCCCGGCATGGCGGCGCGCGGCCACGGCCGCATCGTCTCGATCAGCTCCCAGCAGGCCCACCGTCCCTTCGCCGCCAGCGGCGCGTACGGGGTCTCCAAAGCCGGCCTGGAGGCGCTGGCCCGGTCCCAGGCGGAGGCCTGGTCCGGGCAGGGGGTCACCTCCAACGTCCTCGTCCCCGGCTTCGTGCAGACGCCGCTGAACCAGCGGCTCAGCGCCGACCCCGCGACGGTGTCGGCGCTCGCCGCGCGGACCCTCGTGGGACGGAACGGCCTGGCGTCGGACTTCGCGGCGGCGGCCGTGTTCCTCGCCGGGGACGGCTCCGCCTACGTCACCGGCCAGTCCATCGCCGTCGACGGCGGGTTCTCCGTCCACTGAACGACGCCGTCCGCCAGGCAGGTGCCTGGGGTACTGCCAGGGCCTGCCTGTCGGGGGTCGCCGGTGGCAGGATCGTGGGCGTGAAGACACTGGAGTTGCCACAGACGGACCTCACCGCCTCCGACGTCATCGTCGGCCTGATGCGGATCAACGACATGAGCGACGAGGACATCCGCTCGCTGTACAGCGCCTCGCGTGATGCGGGCGTGACGATGTTCGACCACGCCGCGGTGTACGGCGAATGGCACGGCTGCGAGGAGCGGTTCGGCGCTGCCCTCGCCCTGTCACCCGCCGAGCGCGCCGAGATCGTGCTGCAGACGAAGGTCGGGATCCGACCGACGCCGCACGGTGCCTACTTCGACTTCTCGTACGAGCACATCCTCGAGTCGGTCGAGGAGTCGCTGACCGCGCTGCGCACCGACTACATCGACGTCCTGCTCCTCCACCGCCCCGACGCACTCGTCGAGCCGGAAGAGGTCGCCAAGGCGTTCGACGAACTGCACGCCGCCGGCAAGGTGCACCACTTCGGCGTCTCGAACCACACCCCGGGCCAGGTCGAGCTGCTCAAGAAGCACGTGCAGCAGCCGCTCGCGTTCAACCAGGTGCAGCTGAGCATCACGCACGCGAACGTCATCGCGCAGGGGGTGTCCGCGAACATGGGCGGCCTCGACCAGTCGATCGACCGCGACAACGACATCCTCAACTACTCGCGGCGCACCGACGTCACGCTGCAGGCCTGGTCGCCGTTCCAGAAGGGCTTCTTCGACGGCGTCTTCCTGGGCGACCGCGAGCAGTACGCCGAACTCAACGACCTGCTCGACGAGGTCGCGGCGGCGCACGGCGTCACCCCGACCGGGATCGCGGTCGCGTGGATCACCCGGCACCCCGCGCACTTCCAGGTCGTCCTCGGCACGACGAACCCGCAGCGAGTCCGCGACTCGGCCGCTGGCTCGGACGTCGAGCTCTCCCGCGAGGAGTGGTACCGCATCTTCACCGCCGCGGGACACGTCGTTCCCTGACCAGGAGCGGCGCCCGGCACCACTCGCACAACCAAAGGCACCCCGAACCGCGCACGAGCGTGGCGCGGGGTGCCTTTGGTTGTGCGAACGACCAGTAGCGCGCGGGCGGCGGCGCGCGGCGGCGGGCGCGGGCGGCGGGCGGCCGGCGGCGGGCGCGGACGGCGTCAGTCGGAGGAGTCCGCGGACGTCGGCGCGCTCGGCACCGCGATGTCCACGGGCGACACCGCCGCGGGGTCGGCGGACGCGCCGCCCACCACGTCGAACGAGATCCCGAGCATCGCCGGGTCCTCGTCGAGCTCGAGCCCGCTCTCGGTCAGCTGGTCCTCGGGGATCGCGCGGCCCTGGGAGGGATCGAACGAGTTCGCAATCGACATGCGGACGAGCATGCCGGGCGCGCTTGGCAATCCGCCAAGAACGGGCTCGGCGTGGGCGATGGGGTCAGAGGTCGTCCGGGTGCAGGCGGTCGCCGACGTGCGGGCGTCGGAAGACCGGTCCGCCGCCGGCCTCGTCCTCGTCGTGGTGGCTGACGGGCGAGACGCTCGGGTCACCGGAGTCGTCGCCGACGTCGGCGCCGCGGCTTTCCTCCACCTCGAGTTCGTCCTCGTCGGAGCCGTCCACGGGGACCGACCGGCCGGGCTGTTCGGGATCGAAGGGTGCGCTCATCGACATGCGCCGAGCATGCTCCGGCCGGGTGAACGGCGGGTCAACGCCGTCCGTCGGCCGCGATCAGTTCGAGCTGGGTGAGCTCCAGGTCGGACACCGCGGTGAACGTGAACGTCGAGCCGCTGCCCTGCAGCCGGAACACCCGGGTCTGGCCGGCCCAGTCGAAGACGGCGTCCTGCACGGTGACGCGGACGTCGCCGAGGGACGCCTCCCACGAGTACGTGCCGGGGGCCGCCACGGTCACCGTGTAGAGCGAGCTGTCGACGGGTGCGACGGCGAAGTCGATCGTGGCCCCGGCGGCGAGCGGCGTGACCGTCCGCCCGACGTCGTCCGACAGGGCAGCCGTGCACGGCAGCACGTCGACCGGGGTGTCCCGGTAGCCGTGCACCTCGGACGCCGAGACGGGGCGCGTGTCCGACGCCCACCCCTGCGGCGTCTCCGACAGGGTGAACTCGATGCACGAAGCCGACACGACGACCGCGTGCGGGATGCTGACCGACGTCCAGGGTGAGCCGTCGACCGTCACCGACGCCACGTACGCGCCTGCGGAACCGGCGGCGACCTCGATGACGGTCTCCGCGCCTCCCGGCTGTCGCAGCACCGTCCGGCGGACCGACGGCGGCACGAGGACGTAGGAACCGGTCGACGGCGCCAGCGGGTAGAGGCCGATCGTGGCGAAGACGTACCAGGCGCTCATCTCGCCGTTGTCCTCGTCGCCCGGGTAGCCCTGTCCGAGGTCGGAGCCGACGAACAGGCGCTCGAGGCACTCCCGGACGATCCGGTGCGCGTCGTCGTGCCGGCCCGTGAACATCGGGAAGAACGGGATGTGGTGCGCGGGCTGGTTCGACAGGCCGAGCATGCCCATCCGCACGTCGCGGGCCTCGGTCATCTCGTGGATCGGGAACACGTACGAGCCGGCGTGCTCGGTGGCCCCGGTCTCCGGCGTCGCGAAGAACGCGTCGAGTGCGGCGTCGAACCGCTCCGGTCCGCCGTGCAGGTCGACGACCCCGGCTCCGTCGTGCGGTGCGGTGAAGGCGGTCCCCCACGCGTTCGTCTCGGTGTAGTCGTCGCCCCAGTCGCGCGGGTCGAACTCGGTGCCGATCCGCCACGAACCGTCCGGGTCCCGCCCGACGAAGAAGCCGCGCTCGGAGTCGAAGACGTTCCGGTACTGCAGCGAGCGCCGTGAGAACCACTCCGCCTCGGCCTCGTAGCGGGCGAGGTCGGCTGGTGTCCGGGCGCCCGCCGCGAGACGGCTCGCCATCACCGCGAGACCCCAGTCGTTGATGGCCGCGTCCAGGGTCCAGGACATCCCCTCGCTGGTCCCGGTGTCGACGTGGCCGCAGAAGGCGCCCGGGAGGCTCCCCTTCCGTCCCACACGCTCGTCCCGCGGCGGGACGGTCGCGTTCCGCAGTGCGCTCCGGTACGCCTCCGCCAGGTCGAAGCCGGTGACGCCCTTCGCCGCGAGGTCCGCGAAGACGGTGTCACTCGTGGTGCCGGTCATGCAGTCCTCGGCACCGGGGGCGCTCCACCGCGGGGTCCAGCCGCCGTCGTGGTGGTGCTCGACGAAGCCCTGCGCGAGTTCGCCCGCCGTGTCCGGGGTGAGGAGCGCGAGCAGCGGCCACGCGGTCCGGTAGGTGTCCCAGAAGCCGTTCGTCGTGGTGAACGGCCCCGCGACGATCTCGGGGCCGGGCTCGTCGCGGATCGGCTCCGCCTGCACGGAGCCGTACGGGGAGCGGTGCCGGGGCGTCCCCGTCAGCGCTGTCTCGCCGGCACGGTTCGGGTAGAGGAAGAGCCGGTACAGCCCCGAGTACAGGCTCGTGCGCTGGTCGGCGGTCGCGCCATCGAACGAGAGCGTCGCGAGCTCGGCGGTCCAGGTCTCCTCGGCGCGGGCGCGCATGGTGTCGAACGACCCGGCGGCGTCGAGGTTCGCGCGGGCGTCCTCGACGGAGACCGTGGAGATGCCGAGCAGCACGTCGGTGCTCGATCCCCCGACGCGCAGCCACCCGCGCAGCTCGTGCTCGCCGACGGCCGTGTGGTCCGCGGTCACGCCCGGGATCCGGACGTGCACGTGGTGGGGCGGGGTGCCCGGACGGTCGTCGAGCATGGCCTCGACCACGGCGGTGCCGTCGGTGACCGTCACCGAGACGTCGGACACCCGGCCGTGGTGGTCGAGCACGATGCTGTGCGCACCGGTGAAGCGGAAGCCGAGCGCGAACTCCCCCGCGGTCATCTCCGCGGTGACGCCGTGCTCGAGGTCGACGCGGTAGCGGTGCGGCCCGTCGATTTCGTGGTCGTGGTCGAACCCGAGCGCGCGCGCCGTCCGGTCGACGTCGGGGGTGTCGAGCGGGGACGGCATCACCTGGAAGACCCCGCGGTCCCCCATCCACGGCGACGGGATGTGGCTCGTGGCGAACGCCTGGATCGCCGGCCGCAGTCGTCCCTCGGCGTCGACCCGGTCGTGCTCCTGGTAGGCGTACGGCCAGCGGTTGCTCGACGCGTCGGTCATCGGCAGTCCGAAGACCCCGCCGTGCGGGAGGCCGACCAGGGGTGCGTTGTTCCCCCGTGAGAACCGGGAGGACGCCTGGGTGCCGCGGGTCGTGCGGACGTGGTCGAGCGGCGTGACCGGGGTCGGGCGTGCGGCCGCGATCCGGACGTCGTCGAGCCAGCCGCGGAGTGCCGGGCGTCCGCCGTCGTCGGAGGCGGGCTGCGTGGCGGAGCCGAGCCGCGCCTCCAGGCGGTCGACGACCCGACCCGCGCACGACGTGAGGTCCACCGCACGACGGTTCCACTGGTCGACCCACTGCTTGCGGGCGGTGTCCTGTGCCTGGGGCGTCAGCGCGTCGCCGTACTGGTCGCGGACGCCCGAGGTCTCGCTGAGCCGCGTGCCGTCGGTGCAGACGACGTCGAGGGCGAAGGCCGTGGCGTCCCAGAAGTGCGGCAGGTCCGTCTCGGACGGTTCGGTCGCCCCGTCCGGCAGGGTGCGCTCCGGGAACCACACCCAGGAGAGCTCGTCACCGGGCTGGATCGTCCGCCCGGCGAAGCCGGGGACGACGGCGACCTCGGTCCCCGCCCCCGCGGGTCGTTCGACGAGGAACCCCTCCGCCGACCCGAACCCGACACCGTTCCGCGCGGCGACGGCCGTCGTCGGGCCACCGCTCCGTTGCAGTTCTCGCACGCTGTCACCCTATTTGGTCCAGCGTCTGGATGAAAACCCGTGGCGTGTCCGTCAGGGCTTGTTCTGCCCCGGCGCGTTCGCGGAGTTGCCCGGTCCGCTCTTCCCCGCGCCGCTGTCCGCCGCGGAGCCCGTGCCGGACTGCGGGTTCTCGACCGGGTTCGTGACCGGTGTGCTCGGCTCCGGCCCGACCGACGGTTCGCTCGGCTGCTGCTCGGGTTCGCTGGGCTGCTGCTCCGGCTCACTCGGCTGCTGCTCCGGCTCGCTGGGCTGCTGCTCCGGTTCGCTCGGCTGCTGCTCGGGCTCGCTCGGTTGCTGCTCGTCGCTCGGGCTGGACTGGGTGTCGGACGGCGAGCTGGAGTCCGTCGGCGCAGGCGTGGGGTCGTCGCCGCCCAGTGCGAAGACGGCGACACCGATGCCGATGAGAACGAGAACGACGACGATCACGGCGGCGATGACGGGTCCGCGCTTCCGTCGCTTCGGGTCGTCGGCGGGTGCAGGTGCCGCGGCGACCGGGCCGCGCGGTCCGCCCGGCTGGCTCGGCCCGCTCGGCCCGCTCGGGCCGCGCTGCGCCCCGAGGACGGTGGTCGCGACGTCGTCGGAGGCGTTCGGCGCCGGGACGCCCAGCACGCGGGTCGCGTCGTCCGCGCCGTCGGGCCTGGAGGCGCTGCTCACGGGCATCGCGCGCGTCGCCTCGTCCGCGTGGGCGGCTCCCGCAGCGCCGGCTGCGGCTGCGGCACCGGCCACACCCGCCGCACCCGCCCGCTTCACCGTGCCGGGTCCGCCGGGCAGGAGCTGCGTCGCCGTCGAGACCTCGTCGTGCCCGAGGGCTCGGAGGCGCTGGGCAGCCTCCGCAGCGGTCGGACGCTCCGCCGGGTCCTGCGCCGTCATCACGTGCAGCAGCGTGCGCCAGGCCGTCGGCAGGTGCTGGTCGATCTCCGGGCCCCGGGTGAGCCGTGCGGTCGCCGACTCCACCGCGTTGCCCGGGAACGGGCGCCGCCCGGTCAGGCACTCGAGGAGCACCAGGCCGAGCGAGTAGACATCGGCCTTGCCGCTGATGTCCTGCGCCGTCACCTGTTCGGGTGCGAGGTACGCGGCCGTCCCCATCACCGTGCCGGTCCCGGTGACGCGGGCGGCGTCGCGGAGCAGCGCGATGCCGAAGTCCGCGAGCTTCACGTGGGTGCCGTCGCTCTCCAGGAGCACGTTCGCCGGCTTCACGTCGCGGTGGACGATGCCCTGCGCGTGCACCGCGGCGAGGCCGTCGGCCACCTGCGCTCCGACGCGCGCCGTGGTCGACGGGTCGAGCGGGCCCTCGCGCAGCCGCGTCGCCAGGTCGCTGCCGGGGACGAGTTCCATGACCAGGTACGAGTCACCGTCGGCGTCGTCGAGTGCGGCGTCGTAGAGGGTGACGAGCGCCGGGCTCCGCAGGCCGGCGAGGGTCTGGATCTCCGCCTCGGCCCGTGCCCGTTCGCCGTGGTCGACCGGTCCGATGCGGAACACCTTGACGGCGACCTCTCGTCCGAGCTGCTCGTCGACCGCGCGGTACACGGAGGCCATGCCGCCGTGTCCGAGCGTGCCCGTGACGCGGTACCGACCGCCGAAGACCCGTTCTTCCATGCCGGGAAACCTACCGGGAGGACCTGACGGGGCGCGCACCCCGGCGGAGCGCGGTCAGGTACAGCCGGTGCGCCGTGATCACGAGGGCCAGCCACGCCAGCCCGAGCGCCCACGCCGCCAGGACGTCCGTCAGCCAGTGGTGACCGAGGAACACCCGCGAGATCCCGACCGACACGACGAACGCGGTGCCCGCGACGACCGTCCACACCCGGGTGACCGTGCGGGACTGCCGGAGGATCAGCAGGTACACGATCGTCCCGACGATCACCGTCGCGTTGAGGGTGTGCCCCGACGGGAACGACGGCGAGTGCTCGTACGGCGGCACAGCGTCCGACAGCGGCGGCCGGGCGCGTCCGATGAGGTCCTTGCCGGCGACGGTCATGAGCAGCGACCCGCCGCTCGCCGCGACCAGGAGCACGAGCGGCGTCCACGCGCGCCGTTGGATCGTGAAGCCGACGAGGAAGCCGAGCGCGACGATGGGCATCCCGATCGTGCCGGCGATGTCCGTCCACCACGTCACGAGCGTGTCGGCGGTGGGCGACCGGAGCGTCAGCATCCAGTCGAGGACGGGGCGGTCGAGCACGGCGACGTCGTCACCCTCACGGACGGCGTCGTACACCTCGGACGCGGCCCAGGTCCCGACGACGGCGACCCCCATGCCGATCACGAGCGTCACGACGAGGAGCGGCAGCGCACCCCAGCGGTGCCCGAGCGCGGTCCACCGGTCCGCACCGGCACGCCCGGCCTTCGTCCGCCAGGTCGTGAGGTCGACGGCGCCGAGGCGCTGGTCGGGTGCCTCGCGCTGGTCGGGGCGGTCGGCGTGCTCGGTGTCCATCGCCCCACCCTGCCCGAACACCCCGGGGAACCGCCCCGGCAGCCGGTGCCGCAGGAGCGCGTCGGTCAGTCCTTCGCGGCGCCGTAGTCGTCGACGACCGCCACGGACAGCGGGAACACCACGGGGAAGTCCCGGAACAGCAGCCGCCCGGCGTCGGCGGCCGCGGCTCGGACCTGCTCGGCGACCCACTCGGCGTGCTCCGCCGGGCTGTGCACCACGATCTCGTCGTGCACGAAGAACACCAGGTGCGGGCCGTCGGTCACCCGTCCGGGGAAGCGTTCGGCGAGCCGGGACCGCAACGACCCCATCCAGGCCAGCGCCCACTCGGCCGCCGTGCCCTGCACGACGAAGTTCCGGGTGAACCGCCCCCAGCTCCGGGCGCGGGACTCGACCGCGCGCTGCATCGCCGGGGTCCCGTCGACCGTGTACGCCTGGTTGCGGGACTCGAACCACGACGCATCGGGGACCGGCGACGTCCGTCCGAGCAGCGTCGTCACGGGCTCGCCGCGCTCCCCCGCACGAGCGGCCCGTTCGACGAGCCGGATCGCGTCCGGGAACGCCCGGGCGAGCCGGGGCACGAGTCGGCCGCCCTCGCCCTGGGTCGCGCCGTACATCGCCCCGAGCATCGCGACCTTCGCCTGTTGCCGCGACTCGACCGCACCGGAGGCCACGACGCCGTCGTACAGGTCCCGCCCGTCGCCGGCGGAGGCCATCGCGCGGTCGCCTGCCATCGCCGCGAGCACACGCGGTTCCAGCTGTGCGGCGTCCGCCACGACGAGCTTCCAGCCCGGGTCGGCGACGACGGCGCCGCGGATGCCCTTCGGCAGCTGCATCGCTCCCCCGCCGTCGGCCGCCCAGCGCCCGGTGACGACCCCGCCGACGACGTACTTCGGGTGGAACCGCCCGTCGTGCACCCACTCGTCGAGCCAGGTCCAGCCGTTCGCGGTCAGCAGGCGGGCGAGTCGCTTGTACTCCAGCAGCGGTTCGATGACCGGGTGCTCGATCTCCTGCAGCTCCCACTTCCGCGTGCTGGTGACCATCAGCCCGGCACGCCGCAACGACTTCAGGACGTCCGCCGGTGAGTCCGGGTTGAGCGACGGGTCCCCCAGCCGCTCGCGGACCACGGCGGCGATCTCCTCGAGCCGCCGAGGCCGCACCCCGTAGGGCACCCGCGGGCCGAGGGCGTCCTCGAGGAGCCGCTCGTGGACGTCGGACCGCCACGGCAGGCCCGCGTGCAGCATCTCCGCGGCGACGAGCGCCCCGGCCGACTCGGCCGTGGTCAGCAGGCGCAGCGCGCCCGGCGTGCTCGATCCGGCGATCGCGTCGAGTTGGGAGCGGAGTTCCGCGACCGGGTCCAGCGCGTCGTCCGGTGGGGCGACCTGGAACAGGGCGTCGTCGAAGAGCTGGGCCTGCGTCGGGCGGGTGATCCGTGCCTCCTGGGCGGCGACGTCCCACCCGTCGAGGGGAGCCGCAGCGAGTGCCGAGCCACGCGCGGACAGGGCGGACCGCAGGATCCGGCGGCACAGTCGCAGGTCGGTGCAGCGACCGACCCGCCCACCGGCTGCGAGCACGGCCGGGTACCAGCGTGCGGTGTCGTCCCACACCCAGCGCACGTCGGGTGCGTCACGAGACGCGACGAAGGCCGGGAGGCGCGGCTCGTCCACCCGGATCGGCTCGCCGTCGGCGGTCCCCGCGTCCGTCAGGGGCGTCGCGAGGACGCCGCCGTCGACGCGGCGGAGGACGAGGTGCACGGAACGATCATGCCGTGCTCCACCGTCACCGGCGGACGCCGGCGTTCAGGAGTCGAGTTCGACGATCTCGGCTGTCGGCGCGTTGGCCTGCACCGAGGCGATGCCGCTCTTCGCGCTCGCCTTCGTCGTGTACCCCTCGGACGTGGCGATGACCTCGCCGTTCCCCGCCTTCAGGTGGAAGCGGTACTCGCCCTGGGCGTCGGTCCAGATCTCGAACTTGCCGGCCATGTCGACTCCTCGCGTCGATGCGATGGTGCTCGATGTCCGCGGAACGCGGATCACTCGCACGCTACCGGTCGCCGATCCCGAGCGGAAGAGCCGATCCGGGCCGTGTGCAGCCGCGTTCAGTCGCGCTTCGGGCCGCCGGGTCGGACGGCAGCGGTGTCGGCGACGTCGATGCGGACGTCGCCGTCCTCGGCGCGGGAGACCTCGACACGGGGGTCGGCGTCGTGTGCGTCGGACCCGGACATCCGCCGGAAGGTGTCCTGGCGGCGTTCCTCGAACGTCATGTCCACGCCGTCGTCGAGGTGGTCGTGGTCGGGCTTCGTCATGCGCTGCACGGTACGCCGCGGCGGCTGCACGCGATCGGCGACGGGCACGGTGCCGGTCCGTTCGGTCCAGTGGCCGCCGGTGGCCCACCGGTCGAGCACGGCCCGGGGCAGCCGACCGGTCGCCGCCGAGGCACGCGCCGTGGCGAGTGGGACCCCGAAGACGAACTTCGCCACGCTCTCGTCACCCTCGGCTGCGTCGTGCGGACCGAGCGGCGTGAGCCGGAACCGTCGGGCGAACCGCACCAGGTTCGCGTCCGGACCGAGCACCGCGGCCAGTCCGGGGTCGAGGATCCACGAGCGGCACTGCCAGTGGTCCGCGGCGAGCGCCGGGGCGAGGGCGCGCAGGACCTCGGGTGCGCGGGCGAAGGCCCGGTCGCAGGCGTCCGGGTCGAGCGGCCCGGTCTCCGGCACGTGCACACCCCAGGCCGGCGATCCGTCCGGCAGGTGGTCGCCGAGTTCGAACTGGAGGCGCCCGACGGCCACCACACGTCCGGTCGCCACCGCGACGAGCCACTCCACCCCCGTGCCCCGCAGGCCGTACCGGTCCAGTTTGCGGTCGACGTCCGCCACGGATGCCTCGGCCAGGGTGCGCGGGAGCCCCCGCGCCTGCAGCGCGGCGGCGTTGCCGGGCACGGCCGCGCGGAGCGCGGCGACCAGCAGGGCGTCCCGCTGGGCGGGTTCGGCGTCGGCGACGGTGGCGGCCAGTGCGGCCGCCACCGTGGCGGAGTCGTCCGGCGACCCCACGGCGGCGGCGAGGACCGCGACGGACGTGGGACGGGCCTCCAGGCCGGGGGTGTCATCGCCCGGGGTGTCGTGGCCGGGGGTGTCGCTGGTCACTTCAGTCCGGAGGAGGCCAGCCCGTCGATCACACGCCGCTGCAGCACGACGAACATGATCAGGACGGGAGCCATCGCCATCAGGCTCGCCGCCATCAGCACGGGGTAGTCGATCGTCCGGTCGCTCGAGAGCGTCGCGAGGCCGGCCGCGAGCGGCATGTCCTCTGCGCGGGTCGAGACGACGAGCGGCCAGAGCAGCTCGTTCCACGACCAGAGCACCGTCGTGATCGCGAGCACGCTGATCGACGGCCGAGCGAGCGGCAGCATGATCCGCCAGAACGTCTGGAACGGGTTCGCACCGTCCATTCGCGCAGCCTCTTCGAGTTCCGGCGGCAGGTTGAGGAACGCGGTCCGCATGAGGAAGGTCCCGAAGGCACTGAATAGGCCGGGCGCGACGATGCCCATGAGGGTGTCGAGCCACCCGAGCCCCTGCACGATCTGGTACTGCGAGATGAGGTACACCTGCGACGGCACGAGCAGGATCGAGAGCACGAGCGCCAGCAGGATCGCTCGACCACGGAAGCGCATCCGGGCGAAGGCGTACCCGGCGAGCGTGCAGAGGACGATCTGCGCGAGCGTCCGGATGATCGTGACCATCACGGAGGTGCCGAGCTGGCTGAGGAACGGCAGGCGCTCGAACACCTGCACGTAGTTCTGCCACTGCAGCTCCCCCGGCCAGAACGTCGGGGTGACGGACTGGACCTGCGCGTTGGTGGACAGCGACATGATGATCTGCCACAGGAACGGGAACGCCATCACGAACCCGCCCACGCCCAGCACGACGTGGATCCACCAGTGGCTGCCGCCGCGTCGTCCGGACCGGCGCCGGGCCCTGCTCGGGGTGATCGTCGCGGTCATGCCTGCACCCACTTCTTCTGGACCCGGAACTGCACGAGGGTGACGATGCCGATGAGGAGGAAGATCACCATCGCGATCGCCGCTGCGAAGCCCTTGTCGTTGTCGATGAACCCGGCGCTGTAGAAGTAGAAGACGAGGGACATCGTCTTCGGGATCACCGGGTTGGTGCTGCCGAGGATCGCGTACAGCAGGTCGAACAGCTGAAAGCTCGAGATGGTCGTGACGATCACCACGAAGAAGATGCTCGGGCTGAGGAGCGGCACCGTCACCGAGCGGAACTGCCGCCACCGGGAGGCCCCGTCGAGCTCGGCCGCCTCGTACAGCTCCGGCGGGATGTCCTTGAGCCCGGCGCCGAGGATGATCATGGAGAAGCCGAGCGACGACCACAGTCCGACGAGCGACACCGCCACCAGGGCGAAGCCGGGCGTCGAGATCCAGTACGGGCCGTCGATGCCGAACCGGCCGAGGAACCAGTTGACGATGCCGTAGTCGCCGTTGAACATGATCCGCCAGACCAGCGCGATCGCGGCCGGCATGGCGACGTACGGCAGGAAGAACAGCACGCGGTAGAACTGCGCGAACCGCAGGCCCGGCGTGTTGAGCAGGCTGGCGAGCCACACCGCGATCGGGATGCCCGCGAGCACGATCACCGTGTAGATCACGGTGTTGAGCAGGGATTGGTAGAGCTGCGGGTCGGAGATGAGCCGGACGTAGTTGGCCACGCCGCTGAACGTCGCTCCGCCGAAGACGCCCCAGCTCGTGAACGAGTACCAGAACGTCTGGATGATCGGCCAGATGTAGAACGTGCCGACGCCGACGAGCAGCGGGAGGACGAACAGCCACGGCCAGAAGCCGTCGGTCCGTCGCAGCCGGCCGGCGGTCCGGCGGTCGGGGCGCTCGGCCCCCGGGTCCCCCGACCCGGGCGCGCGCGGCGCCCGGGTCGGGGTGTTCGCGGTGGGGTGCCGCTCGGTGTGGATGGTCACGGGTTCCGGCTCACTGTTCCTTGGCGAGGGCGGCGTCCATCTTCTGGGCGAGCTGCTTCGCGACGTCGTCGACCGGGGTCGATCCGTCGAAGGCGCTCGGCAGGAGGTTCGTCTCGAGCGTGTTCCACGCGGCCGTGTTCTTCGAGACGGGCAGCGGCTTCGCGTAGTCGACGGCGTCGAGGAAGACCTGCAGGTCCGCGTTCGGCATCGTCTTCGTGAAGGCGGCCTGCGTGCCCTCGTACGCCGGGATGACCGCACCCATGTCGCCCTGCTGCTGCTGGGCCTGCTTGCTCGCGAGGTAGACCTGGAGCGCCTGCGCCGCGGCCTTGTGGTCGCTCTTCGCCGACACCACGTTCGAGACGCCGTGGATGACGGTCGCCTGCTCCTTGCCCTTCGGCAGCGGGTAGACCACGACGTCCTTCTCGAGGTCGGTGCCGGTCAGTGCCGAGCGGAACCAGCTGCCGCCCTGGTACATGGCGACCTTGCCCGAGGTGAACCACTGGTCGGCCGTGGTGTCGGTGAGCTGCTGGATGGACGGCGACGCTCCCGACTTGATGAGGTCGGTCCAGAACTGGATGCCCTGCTCGGCTGCCTTCGAGGCGTACTCGGACTTCGTGCCGTCGGCGTTGATCACGTTGCCGCCGGCCTGCATGATCGTGTCGTAGTAGGTGGTCTGTCCGTCCATGCCACCGGCGGCGCCGTACGCGCCGTCTGCCTTGAGCTTCTCGGACAGCTCCGCGCCGGTCTTCTGGAAGTCGTCCCAGGTCCAGTCCTTCGACGGCATCGCGACGCCGGCCTTCGCGAACAGCGCCTTGTTCATCCAGACGCCGATGGTGTCGAAGTCCTTCGGGACGCCGTACTGGGTCCCGTCGTAGGTGTAGAGGTCGTTGAGCGCGGACGAGTACTTCGCGGGGTCGATCGCGCCGGCCTTGACCTCGCCGGTGATCGGCGCGAGCTTGCCGTTGGCCGCGTAGAGCTGGAAGTTCGGCCCGTTCATCCAGAACAGGTCGGGCAGCGTGTCGCTCGACCCCTGCGTCTGGAGCTTAGTCCAGTAGCTGGCGAACGGCGTCACGTCGACGTTCACCTTGATGTCGGGGTACTCCTCGTTGAACCCGGCGAGGTTCGCCTTGATCGCCTTGACCTGGTTCTCGTCCCAGACGGCGTACGTCAGGGTCGCCTTGGTGTCCTTGGCGGCCTTCTCGTAGTCACCACCGGAGCCGGTGGCCCCGGAGGACGTGCTGCAGCCGGCGAGGAGCGCGGCGGCCCCGATCGCGGCGACGACGCCGAGGAGTGCGCGGCGTCGGCCACGACCCTTCGCGGAGGTGAGTGCGGGCATCAGGTGTCCTTTCGCGAGTCCGTCAGCGGGTGACGGCCGGGGTGGGGGTGGTGAAGTGGGCGATCGTCGACGCCGGGAGCGGCGGGACGTCGAACGGCACGGAACCGTTGCGGAGGGAGCGCGTGGCGAGGGCCCCGGCGGCGACGGCAGCGCGGGCGGCGATCGGCGAGAGGGTCGTCGGCTCCCCCAGTGCGACGTGGCGGAGGAACTCCGTCATGGTCACCAGGTCGGCGTCGGCGTGGCCGGACTCGACACCGTCGATCGGGTACTCGCGGTCGCCGGCGACGTCCCAGCCGCGTCGGTGCGACCAGACCTTCACGACCCCGCCCCCGGTGTCGCCGATGTTCTCGAGCCGTCCCTCGGTGCCGATGACCGTGTAGTTCCGCCAGTAGTCCGGGGTGAAGTGGCACTGCTCGTAGCTGGCCTGGACCCCGTTGTCGAGCGTCATCATCACCATCGACACGTCTTCGACGTCGACGACGGGGTGGAGTCCGGTCTGGGCGAGCGGCGGCCAGTTGTCGAGGGAGAACCAGTCCCCCATGAGCTCGCCGCTGCGGTCACGGCGGTCCGTGACGTCGCCGTACACCGACAGCGATCCCATCCCGACGACCCGCGCCGTGTCCCCGCCACCGAGGGCGTGGATGACGTCGAGGTCGTGGCTCGCCTTCTGCAGCAGCAGGGAGTTCACCTTGGTGCGGTCGGCGTGCCAGTCCTTGAAGTAGTAGTCGCCGCCGTTGCCGACGAAGTGCCGGCACCAGACCGCCTTCACCTGGCCGATCTCGCCGCGCTCCACGATCTCGCGCATGAGCCGGACGACGGCCGCGTGGCGGAAGTTGTGCCCGACGTACAGGGGCGTGCCCGTCTCGGCGGCGGTGTTGAGCACGGCGTCGGCGTCCTCGACCGTGATGGCGAGGGGCTTCTCGAGGTAGACCGCGATGCCAGCGCGGAGCAGGTCGATCGCGATCTCGGCGTGGGTCCAGTCCGGGGTGGTGACGATCGCGGCGTCGACCGCCCCGACGAGTTCACGGTGCGACTCGACGACGATCGCGTCCGGGTACTCGGCGTGCCCGCGTGCCCGTCCGTCGGCGGTGACGTCCGCGACGGCGATGACCCGTGCCTCCAGGTCGGGGCTGGTGGCGACCGCCTCGGCGACGTGCCGGGCGATGGCGGACCGCTGGCCCATCCCGACCACCGCGACGCGGAGGGGGTTGTTCGTGTCGAGGCTCATCTCGCTCCCTTGCGTGATTGTGACGCCCATGATGCCGAATCGATCATGAATGCACAATAGGCGCTCACAGATCGCTCACGGAAGCGAGATGCAAGGGTTTTACACGCCGGTAACGTCCGGCGGGACGGGTGGAGCCGGGCTGCTCAGTCGGCGACGACGAGCTGGACGCCCGCGCTGGCGAGCTCGGCGCTGAACGCCGGCGGGACCGGTTGGTCGGTCACGAGGGCGTCGATCCGGTCGAGGGGGCAGATCCGCGCGAAGGTCGCGCGTTCGATCTTGGTCGAGTCGGCCACCACGATGACGCGACGACCGACGGACGCGAAGTGCCGGCTGACCTCGGCTTCTCCCTCGTGCACCGTCGTCGCGCCGTACTGCCCGCTCAGTCCGTCGACGCCGAGGACCACGACGTCCAGGGCGAACTCGTCGAGGGTGTCGCGGACCAGCGGCCCGACGAGCTCGTACGACTGTCGGCGCGCGACCCCGCCGGTCACGACGATCTTGACGTTCGAGCGGACGGAGAGCTCGTACCCGATGTTGAGGGCGTTCGTGACGATGGTGACCCCGTACTCGCCGTCGGCCCGGGTGAAGCGCTCGCTCTTGCCGAGCTCCCGCGCGACCTCGGTGGTGGTCGTCCCGCCGTTGAGGCCCACCGTGTCGCCCGGGTGCACGAGCCGGGCGGCGGCACGGGCGATCGCCGTCTTCGCCTCGGCCTGCCGCGCGATCTTGTACTGCAGCGGGAGCTCGTACCCGGCGCCGAGCGCGGCGGCTCCCCCGTGCGTGCGCGTCACGAGCCGCTGCTCGGCGAGCGTCGCGAGGTCGCGCCGAGCGGTCGCCGGCGAGATCCCGAGCATCTCCCCGATCTCGGCGATGGACACGTTGCCGCGTTCGCTCACGAGTTCGAGCAGGGCGTTGAGCCGCTGTTGCGGAGTCATGACGGCCATCCTATGGCGTCGCTGTGCGCGGCTGGTGATCGGAAATGACGTTTTGCCCTTCCGTTGCGCACGATCGCTCGCTACGCTTCCTGATCATCGATCACCGAGATCGACCCGGACGGAAGGCACCCATGACCGACACCTTCGTGAGCGCCGAACTGGCCTCGCAACCCGAGACCTGGCGTGCGGCAGCGGCGCTCCTGCCGGACTTCGCGGCCGCACTCCCCCAGCCCGGTGAGCGCGTGGCGGTCGTCGGCTGCGGCACGAGCTGGTTCATCGCGATGAGCTACGCGGTCGCCCGCGAGCAGGCCGGACTCGGCGTGACCGACGCCTTCGCCGGCTCGGAGTACCCGATCGGCCGCGAGTACGACCGCGTGGTCACCATCAGCCGCTCGGGCACCACCACCGAGATCGTCGACCTGCTGCAGGCCCTGCCCGGGCAGCGGACGGTGCTCGTCACCGCCGTCGCCGACAGCCCGGCCGCGGCGGTCGCCGACGACGTCGTCGCGCTGCCCTTCGCCGACGAGCGCTCCGTCGTGCAGACGCGGTTCGCCACCACGACGCTCGCACTGCTGCGGGCGTCGATCGGCGACGACGTCGACGCACTCGCCACGCAGGCCGAGGTGGCCCTCGCGCTGCCGATCGACGACCTGCTCGACGCCGAACAGGTGAGCTTCGTCGGACGGGGTCCGGCCGTGGGCCTGACCTTCGAGGCGGCGCTCAAGACCCGCGAGGCAGCACAGTTCTGGGCCGAGTCGTACCCGGCGATGGACTACCGGCACGGTCCGATCGCGATCGCCCAGCCCGGTCGACTCGTCTGGTCGCTCGGTGCCGCACCGGAGGGGCTCGCCGACGAGGTCGCCGCGACGGGGGCCCGGTTCGTCCAGCACGACCTCGACCCGATCGCCGGGCTCGTCGTCGTGCACCGGTTCGCCGTCGCCCTGGCCGAGGGGCGCGGGCTCGACCCCGACAACCCCCGCTCGCTGACGCGTTCGGTGATCCTCACCTGATGTCCGCCGCAGGCGCGGCGCCCGTGCGTGCCGCGGGCCCGGCCCCGGTGTCGGCCACCGGCGCGGCGCCGCTGCGTGCCGCCGGCGCGGTGCTCGGCGTCGACGTCGGCGGCACGGGCATCAAGGCCCGACGGACCGACGCCGACGGCACCGTCCTCGGCGAGACCCGGGTCCCGACGCCGCGCGACGACCACGACGCGGTGCGCCTCGCCGGCGTCGTGGCGGACCTCGTCGAGACGGCACTCGCGCACGGCCCGCTCGACGCCGTCGGCCTGGTGACACCGGGCGTCGTCGACGAGTCGACCGGACGGGTGGTGCTGGCCGTCAACCTCGGGTGGCGCGACGTGCCGGTCCGCGACGCCGTCCGCGACGAGCTCGCCCGGCGCGGGGTGGACCTGCCCGTCGCGTTCGGACACGACGTCCGGGCAGGCGCCCTGGCCGAGACCGGCGTCGGTGCTGGTTCCGCCCTGCGCCGGGGATCCGTCGCGTTCGTCCCGGTGGGGACCGGGCTCGCCAGTGCACTCGTCGTCGACGGTGCCGTCGTGCCCGGTGACGGCTGGGCGGGGGAGATCGGCCAGGTCCGGATCACGTCCGGTCCGCACGCCGGACTCCGGGTCGAGGAGATCGCGTCGGCCGGGGGAGTCGCACGCCGCTCCGGGTCCCCGACCGCCCACGACGCGATGCTCCGGGTGCAGTCCGGCGACCCGCTCGCGACGCGCGTCTGGGACGAGTGCGTCAGCGTGCTCGCCGACGCACTCGTGTGGACCACGGCGGTCGCCGGCTGCCACACCGTCATCGTCGGCGGCGGACTGGCGGAGTCCGGGGCGCTCCTGTTCGACCCGCTCACGTCCGCCGTCGCCGACCGCACGGCCGGCCTCCGGACGCCGGCGGTCATCCCGGCCCGCCACGGCGACGCGGCGGGTGCGATCGGCGCCGCCCTGCTCGCACGACGGGCCCAACTCGGGCCGGACGCCTCGCAACACCAGGTGATCGTGTGACCGCCCTCGTCCGCGCGCAGCGCATCGTCACCGCCGACGACGACCTGCACGACGGCTGGCTGGTCGTCGACGACGACGGCCTCGTCCGCGCGAGCGGCACCGGCACGCCGCCGTCGACCGAGACCGCGACGACCGTCGAGGCCACGATCGTGCCGGGCCTGGTCGACCTCCACGCCCACGGAGCCCTCGGTCACGACTTCGCCGGATGCGCGGCGGACGATGCCCGCGTCGCCGCCGCACACCACCGCTCGCGGGGCACCACGGCGCTCACCGCCTCCGTCGCCACCGGCCCGGTCGGGGACACCGCCGACGCCCTCGAACGCCTGCGGCCCCTGGTCGCCGACGGCACGCTCGCCGGACTCCACCTCGAGGGTCCGTGGCTCGCACCGGCACGCCGCGGCGCACACCGCGCCGACCTGCTGCACCCGCCGACCCCGGCCGAGGTCGACGCCTACCTGGCCGCCGCGGACGGCGCCCTCCGGATCGTCACCCTCGCGCCGGAGCTCCCCGGGGCCCTCGACACCACCGCTCGGCTCGTGGCCGCGGGCGTCGTCGTGGCGATCGGACACACCGATGCGACCGCCGACCAGGCGCGGCGCGCGGTGGACGCCGGGGCCACGCTCGTCACCCACCTCTTCAACGGGATGCCGCCGCTGCACCACCGTGCGCCCGGCCCCGTGGGCATCGCCCTCACCGACGAGCGGCTCCTGCTGGAGTGCATCGTCGACGGGCACCACCTGGATCCGACGGCGGTCGACGTCGTCCGTGCCGCCGCTCCCGGACGCCTCGTGCTCGTCTCCGACGCCATGTCCGCCACCGGGTGCGCCGACGGGGACCACACGATCGCCGGGTCCGCCGTCTCGGTCCGCGGCGGTGTCGCCCGGCTGGCGGACGGATCGTCCCTCGCCGGCAGCACGATCACGGTCGCCGACGCCGTCCACCGGCTGCTGGCCACCGGGTTCCCCGTCACCGAGGTCGTCGCGGCCGCCGCGACCCGCCCCGCACGGCTGCTGGGTCGGTCGGCGCCGCTCAGCGTGGGTGCCCCGGCCGACTTCGTGGTGCTCGACCGCGACGGTCGCGTGACCGTCCCGACGGCCGCCGTCCGGGCCGTGCTCCCGTCCACGTCCCGATCCGAACCACCGGAGGCATCGTCGTGATCCTCGTCGTGACCCCGAACCCGGCCGTCGACGTCACCTACCGCGTCGCCGAGCAGCGCATCGGCGAGACGCAACGCGTGCTCGAGGTCACCCGCCGCCCCGGCGGCAAGGGCCTCAACGTCGGCCGAGTGCTGGCCGGTGCCGGCCTCGCGACGCACGCCGTCCTGCCCCTCGGCGGAACGGCCGGCCGCTGGGTCGCCGGCGCGCTCGACGAGCTCGGTCTCGAGCACACCGACGTCGCGGTGACGGGGGAGACGCGCACCACCGTCACCGTGGTCGACGACGTCGCACACCCGACGATGTACGGCGAGCCAGGGCCGGTCGTCACCGCCGACGAGTGGGACGCCGTGACGGCCGTGGTCGACCGGCTCCTCAGCGAGTCGGCGTGCGACGCCCTCGTCGTGTCGGGCTCCCTGCCGCGCGGGACCGACCCCGCCGTGGTCGCCGCCTGGGTGGCCGCCGCTCGGCGCCGCGGCGTGCCGAGCGTCGTCGACTGCTCGGGCGCGGCACTCCTCGTCGCCGCCGACGCCGGAGCGACGGTCTGCAAGCCGAACCGGTCGGAGCTGCTCGAGGCGACCGGCGCCGTCGACGAGCGGGTCGGTGCCCTCCGGCTCCTCGACCGCGGCGCCGGTGTCGTGGTGGTCTCGCGCGGGTCCGACGGGATCGCCGCCCACACCCGCGCGGGTGTCGTCGAGGTTCCCGCCGTCGCCGGTGTGACCGGGAACCCGACCGGTGCCGGTGACGCTGCGACGGCCGGACTCGTGGTCGCGATGCTCCGGGCGGCAGCGACCCGATCGGCACCGGACGTCGACGAAGCAGTCCTCCGTTCCGCCGCCGCGTACGGCGCAGCGGCCGTCCTCCGTCCCGTCGCGGGCGAAGTCGACGCCGACGATGTCCAGCGCTTCCTCCAGCTCGACGAACCCGCGTCCCCGGACGCCCGAACCAGGAGCACCGCATGATCACCGACCTCGCCCTCACCGGACTGCTCGACGCCGCCCGCACCGACCACCGCGGCGTCGGGGCGTTCAACGTCGTCCTGCTCGAGCACGCCGAGGCGATCGTCGCCGGCGCCGAGCTCGCCGGACTGCCGGTCATCCTGCAGATCAGCGAGAACTGCGTCCGCTACCACGGTGGTCTCGCGCCGATCACGACCGCGACGCAGGCCATCGCGCGGTCGGCGGACGTCGAGGTCCTGGTGCACCTCGACCACGTCGAGGACCGCTCCCTCGTGCTCGCGGGCATCGACCTCGGCGTCGACTCGATCATGTACGACGGCTCGCACCTCGACTTCGCGGCGAACGTCGCGGCCACGCGCGAGCTGGCCGCGGCCTGTCACGCTGCGGGCATCGCGGTCGAGGCCGAACTCGGCGAGGTCGGGGGCAAGGACGGCGTGCACGCTCCCGGGGTGCGGACCGACCCCGTCGATGCCGCGGCGTTCGTCGCCGACACCGGCGTCGACGCCCTCGCCGTCGCGGTGGGGACCTCGCACGCCATGCAGACACGCGAGGCCGCGGTCGACCGGTCGCTCGTGGAGCAGCTGCGGGCCGCGGTGCCGGTGCCCCTGGTCCTGCACGGCTCGTCGGGGCTCTCCGACGAGGAACTCCGCGGTGCGGTCCGGGCCGGCATGACGAAGATCAACATCTCGACGCACCTCAACGGCCTGTTCACCAGGGCCCTGCGCGAGGTGCTCGACGAGCGACCCGACGTCGTCGACCCGCGGAAGTACGTGGCGGCCGGCCGGGACGCGATCGCGACCGAGACGGCACGTCTGCTCACGCTCCTGCACGGCTGACGCAGAGCGGCCGTCAGCAGAGCGGGACGTTCACCGCCAGGCCGCCCATCGCGGTCTCCTTGTACTTCGTCGACATGTCGGCCCCGGTCTGGCGCATCGTCTCGACGACCTGGTCGAGCGAGACGTGGTGGACGCCGTCGCCCCGCAGCGCCATCCGTGCGGCGTTGATCGCCTTGTTCGCCGCGATCGCGTTCCGCTCGATGCACGGGATCTGCACGAGGCCGCCGATCGGGTCGCAGGTCAGCCCGAGGTTGTGCTCCATGGCGATCTCGGCGGCGTTCTCCACCTGCTCGGGCGTTCCGCCGAGGATCTCGGCGAGCCCGGCGGCCGCCATCGACGCCGCGGACCCGACCTCGCCCTGGCAGCCGACCTCGGCGCCGGAGATCGACGCCCGCTCCTTGTAGATGGAGCCGATCGCGCCGGCGGTGAGCAGGAACCGCACGACGGTGTCGTCGCGGTCGGCGGCGGTCTCGGTGGGTACGTAGGTGAGCGCGTAGTACAGGACGGCGGGGATGATGCCCGCGGCACCGTTCGTCGGTGCGGTGACGACCCGGCCGCCCGTGGCGTTCTCCTCGTTGACGGCCATCGCGATCAGGTTCACCCACTCCATCGCGAAGAGCGGGTCGTGGTCGGGGTCGTCGCGGGTGAGCTGGTCGTGCCAGTTCCCGGCGCGGCGGCGGACGGTCAGCCCACCGGGCAGCGTGCCGGAGCGTTCGACGCTCCGCTCGACGCACGACTCCATGACGTCGTGGATGCGCAGCAGGCCGTCACGGACGGCGTCGGCGCCGCGCGTGGCGGTCTCGTTCGCCAGGGCCACGCCGCTCGGGGGCAGCCCGGACGCCGAGCACGCGGCCAGGAGTTCGGCGCCGCTCGAGAACGGGTACGGCACGGCGTCGTCGACGGGGATCGCGGCCTCGGCCACGTCGCCCGCGCGGTGCTCGGCCACGTCGCCCTCACGGTCGCTCGTGATGAACCCGCCGCCGATCGAGTAGTAGGTCTCCTCGGCCAGGGGCGCCCCGGAGGCGTCGTCGGCACGCAGCCGCATCGCGTTCGGGTGCCGCGGCAGCATCGTGAGGGGGTGGAGGACGATGTCGGCTGACCGGAACGGCACCGTGGCGCCGCCGGCGAGCCGGAGCACCCCGGTCGCCTCGAGTTCGGCGAGCGCGGCGGCCATGGCGTCGGGGTCGACCGTCTCCGGGTCGGAGCCCATCAGCCCCGCGACGACGGCCCCGAGTGTCCCGTGGCCCTGCCCGGTCGACGCCAGGGAGCCGTAGAGGTGGACGGCGATCGTCGCCACCGGGGCGTCGACCAGCTGCGCGGCGAAGGCGGCCCCGGCGCGCATCGGCCCGACGGTGTGGGAACTCGACGGGCCGATCCCGATGCTGAACAGATCGAATACGGAGACCGGCACCACGCCACACTAACCCGTCCGGACGGGCGAGCGGTCAGCGACCGCGGTGCGGGATCAGCGTCGCGATCCCTGGTTCGGCATGAGGATCCAGAGGACGACGTAGGCGATCCAGAGCGGGCCGGGGAAGAAGCTCAGGATGACCCAGGCGATGCGGACGAAGGTGCGGGACCAACCGAAGCGATCGGCGATGCCGGCACAGACCCCGGCGAGGAGTCGACCGGAACGGGGGCGGGTGAGTGTGCTCATGACGTCGACGCTACGGACCCGGCGGGCAGGATCACATCCGGGGGACACCCCGGACCAGGGTGGGGAGAACCCCACCCCCGTCCACAGAAGTGTTTGGTGGACCGCTCCATCGGCACGGTGGTGGGAGACTGGTGCCATGCCCATCCTCAACAAGGACATGCAGGTCTGCATCTCACTCGCCGCTCGCCCGAGCAACATCGGGACCCGGTTCCACAACTTCCTCTACGACGAGCTCGGCCTGAACTTCGCCTACAAGGCGTTCACGACGACCGACCTGCCGGGCGCGGTGACCGGCATCCGTGCCCTCGGCATCCGCGGCTGCTCGGTGTCGATGCCCTTCAAGGAGGCGATCATCCCGCTCGTCGACGTGGTCGAGGAGTCAGCGGCGGCGATCGAGTCGATCAACACCGTGGTGAACGACGACGGCGTCCTGACGGCGTCGAACACCGACTACGAAGCCGTCGCGTCGCTGCTCGCCTCGCACGCGGTCGACCCGTCGGCGAGCGTCCTGCTCCGCGGGTCCGGCGGGATGGCCAAGGCCGTCACGGCGGCGTTCCGGGGCGCGGGCTTCGAGCGGCTGACCGTCGTCGCCCGCAACGACCAGACCGGCCCGGCACTCGCGAACCAGTACGGCTACGAGTGGGTGGCCGACGAGCGCGACGCCTCCGCGGCCGACGTCGTCGTGAACGTGACGCCGCTCGGCATGCGGGGCGACCAGCAGGACACGCTCGCCTTCGAGCAGGAGCGCATCGAGTCCGCGGACACCGTGTTCGACGTCGTCGCGTTCCCGTCCGAGACACCACTGGTCCGCGCCGGACGGGCAGCGGGCAAGCGGGTCATCACCGGTGCCGAGGTCATCGCGCTGCAGGCAGCGCGCCAGTTCGAGCGCTACACGGGCGTCGCCCTGACCGACGACCAGGTCCGACGGGCGAGCGAGTTCAGCCGGGCGGAGTGACCGGTTCGCGGACGTGACGGGATGACGCGGTCGCCGACGTGGCCGGGGTGCCGGGGACCTGACCGCGGTGCCGGGGCCACGGACGTGACCGGGTGTCGGACTGGAGGCGCGGTGCGGGCCCGCCCCGCGCCTCCAGTCCGTCTCGTCACCCGTTCTCGGCGCGACCCGCCGCGACCCAGCCGAGTCGCCGGAGCGTCTCGCGGTTCCTGATCCAGATCAGCGGCTGGATGACCACGTTCGGCACGTACGTGGCGGGGCCCTTCACCGGGTTCTCAATGATCGTGACCTTGCAGCCGCGCGCATGCGGCTCGACCGTCAGCGTGACGCGGGCCTCACCGATCGGCCAGCCCTTCGGCTGGATCACCATGCGGTGCGGCGGATCCCACACCAGCGAGGTGGTGACGTCGTTGATCACGAACGGCCACGACCCGAACGAGTGGTGCAGGTGGGTGCCGACCTGCGGCCAGCCGGCCTCTTCCCTCCGCATGCGGGAGGCCCCGACGACCCAGGTCGTGTAGAGCCAGCCGTCGCCGAGCACGTCGAAGACGGCCTCGGGCGTGGTGTGCAGGATGCGGACGTTCTTCGCCATGGGTCATTCCTCCGGTGCGAGTTCGACGTCTTCGGACAGCCCGAACGTGTGACGGAGTGCACTCCGCGCGGCGTGCCACCCGGCCATCCCGTGCACGCCCGGGCCGGGGGCAGACGACTCGGAGCACAGGTACATGCCACCGCCCATCCGCCACGGATCGGACGACAGCAGGGGTCGCTTCACGAGCTGCCAGAAACTCGCGGCACCCGCGGCGATGTCCCCGCCGACGTAGTTCGGGTTGTACTCGGCCATCTGCACGGCGGTCCGGCTGCTGGACTGCAGGACCGTGTCGCGGAACCCCGGCGCGAAGCGCTCGATCTGCCGCGTGATGACCTCGGTCTGGTCGACGTCCGACCCCGCGGGGACATGCGCGTACGCCCAGAAGACGTGCTTGCCCGCCGGCGCGCGGCTCGGGTCGACCACGGTGGGCTCGGAACCGAGCACGTACGGCCGCTCGGCGTGCTGCCCACGGGCGACCGCCCCCTCGGCGGCGGCGATCTCCGCGCGGGTCCCGCCGATGTGCACGGTGCCGGCCTTCCGGAGCGCCTCGTTCGTCCACGGCACCGGGTCCGACAGGGCGAAGTCGACCTTCGACGCCGCGTTGCCGAACCGGAAGCGGCGGAGGGCGCCACGTCGGGGCGTGGGGATCTGCTTGCCGGCGATCCGGAGCATCCCCGGGACGCTCGTGTCGAACAGCACGGCCTTCGCCGGGGTGAGGTCGGCCAGGGAGCGGACCTCGTGCCCGGTCTCGATCCGGCCGCCGTGCGCGACGAGGTCCGCGGCGAGCGCGTCGACGATCGCCTGGCTCCCGCCGATCGGCACCGGCCAGCCCCGCGCGTGGGCGTAGGCGCCGAGCGAGAGGGCTGCGGCCGCGGTCGCCAGCGAGGGCAGGTGCTGGATCGAGTGCGCGGCGACACCGGACACCATCGCCGGTGCGACCTCGTCGCGGAAGCGCAGGTTCCAGGCGCTCGTGCCCTGCTCGAGCGCCCGCAGGCCGAAGCGCACGACGCTCACCGGGTGCCGCGGCACGGTGAGGAGCGCGTCGGTGGCGAAGTCGGCGACCTGGTCGGCATTGCCCGACAGGGGCCGCATGAGCTGACGGAAGGCGCGCCCGTCGACACCGAGCTCGTCGGCGGTGCGGTCGAGGTCCTGGTACGCGATGCCGGCACGTCCACCGTCGAGCGGGTGGCCGTACTGCACCTCGGGGAGTCGGAGGTCGATCCGGTCCTCCAGGCGGAACAGCCGGAAGAACTCGGACTGCAACGCCATCGGGTGCACGGCGGAGCAGACGTCGTGCAGGAAGCCGGGCAGGGTCAGCGGGGACGTCCGTGCACCGCCGCCGATCGTGTCGTTCCGCTCGACGACCTCGACGGACAGTCCAGCGCGCGCGAGGGTCACCGCGGCCGCCAGCCCGTTCGGTCCGGCTCCGACGACCACCGCATCCACCATGCCACCGAGCCTAGGGTTCCCCGACTGCGCGTGGTCTCGGTCAGATGACGGATGCACCGGTCGCGACTGCCTCCTGCTTCCTGTCGAGCACGACGTCGATCCGGTGCGCCCCCTCGATCAGCGCCGCGGCGTCCGGTGCGACGAACCCGGCGATCGCGATGATGTCGTCACGGATCTGCGCGAGCGGCGCGGTGTGGATCGGTTCGTGGTGCGCGAGCCGGTTGCGGAACCGCCGGACGTCGTCCAACCGCCGGTGGAGTTGCTTGCGGCGGACCCCGCCGAGGCCGGGGAAGGCGTGGACGATCCGTGGCTGCCACAGGGTGGTCTCGTAGCTCCACAGCGGATCTCGGGGTCGCCCAGCGTCAGTCAGTCCGACCCAGAGTCCGAAGCTCGTGGCCGCGACGACCTGGTCCGGCGCCGGATCGGCCTCACCTCGGCGCTGCAGCGTCCGGATCGTGTCGTCGAGTGCGCGGCGCTCACGGTCGAGGAGTCGGACGCCCGGGTCGTTCCACCAGTCATCCCGGCGTTCGCGGCGGAGGGCATCGTGGACGGCGTTGCGAACGAAGACCTCGAGGCAGCCGACCGGGCCCCAGAACGCCGTCGTCAGCTCGATGTTCCACGCGTACAGCCGTGCGGCCAGGTCCGATCGGCCTCCGTAACGACGCCGGTAGCGGTCGAAACGGGGCGCACTGACGAGCGTCGGGAGCGCGAGCAGGGTGGCCGGATCGATCACGAGCACCCCCTGGGAAAACAATTGCCCCAGGAGTCCGGCGGTGCCGAATGGTCCTGGGGCGTTACCCGACCAGGGTATCGAAACGAGGGTGAAGTATCAAGTACCACGGCCGGATCAGGCCCGCGCCGCGTCCGGGTCCGCCGGGTCCGTCCCGTCGTCGCCCGCGTCCGCGGCGTCCGGCTCGTCGGCGTCCGCCGGGGTCTCCGACCCGACGGGGTGCTCGGCGAGCAGGGCGGCGAAGTCCTCGTCGAGCATCCGCTGCAGCCGGTCGTCCCGCCCGACCTCGTAGTCGTCGGCGGGTCGCTGCGCCCAACCGAGGCGGCCGACGACGGTGGTGCCGATGTCGTCCCACGCCCGAGCCCGGGCCGCGAGGACGATGCCGTCGACGAACCCCTGGTCCGAACGGCGCTTGTCGAGCATCTCGGCGAGCTTCTCGTACGTCGCCTCACGCGTGCGGAGCTTGAGGTCGTCGCCGCGCCGGTAGTCGTGCTGGTGCCGCGAACGGCCCTTCTGCTTGCTCGACTTCGACCGGATCTCGCGCATCCGCTCGGCGTCGCCGCGCTCCTCGTCCGCCATCCGGTGCAGCTCTTCGCGTGCGGCCTCGGCGATGACCGCGTGGTCGAAGTACCCCTGGTCGCGCAGGGCGTTCGTGATGATCCGGTTCGCCACGGCGATGGTGACGGCGGCCTTCGCGATGAGGAAGCCCTCGTCGACGGCGCGCTTCAACTCGACCTGGCTGATGGGCCGGTCGCGCACGTCGTGCTTGTTGCGTCGTCCGAACAGGGCCATGGCATCGACGATACCGGCGTCCGGTGACGGTCCGTCCGCAGGTGGACCCGGATCAGGCCCTGGAGGGACGACTCACCTCCCCGGGGTCCGTAGCGTCGGGTGCATGGCCACGTACTCAGAATCGCCCCGCACCGGACTCGGCACGGCGAGTCTCGTCCTCGGGATCTGCTCGCTGCTCGCCGGTTGGACGTTCGTCGCGCCCGTCGTGGGGCTCTGCCTCGGGATCGCGTCGCGGGGCCGGGAGCCGTTCGCCCGGGGACGTGCGGGCTGGGGGATCTTCCTCAACCTCATCGCGCTCGCGGTGTGGGTGCTGCTCATCGTGCTGCTGGTCGTCGGCGGGGCGTTCGCGGTGTGGCAGGGCGCGACGCAGGGCTCCTGACGTCGGGGCCGGACGTGCGTCGCGCTCAGAACACGAGCCCGTACACGGCAACGTCGACCCGCTCGGACCCCAGGGGCAGCGCGCTCCGCAGCGTTCCCTCCTCGGTGAAGCCGAGCCGCTCGGCCAGGCGGCGACTCCGCTGGTTGTCCACCGCCGTCCGGATCTCGACCCGCGCGGAACCGCGTGCCCGGGCGACCCCGACGAGGACGGTGGCGGCGCGGCGGACGGCACCCCGTCCCTCCAGGCCCGCATCCACCCAGTAGCCGAGCGATGCCTGCCCGAGGTAGGGGTCGAAGGCAAGCGAGGCGGCCCCGACGATGCGGTCGTCCAACCGGATGACGCAGGGGAGTGCGCGGTCCATCGCGTACTGGCCGAGCAGGTGCTCGGTGTGCAGGACGGCGGTCTCGAGGGTCTGCGGCCGCCAGGCCCACGGTTCGGCGGCGCGGAGGCGGTCGAGGTTCGCGAGCACGAGTTCGTGCAGCTGTCCGACGGTCGACAGGTCCCGCAGCGTCAGCGTGTACCCGTCCCCGAGGTCCCGCCCGAATGCCGCCACGCTCCGACCCTAGGCACACGCGGACGCCCCCGTCCGGAGTGGACGGGGGCGTTCGCGTGATCGGGATCAGCGGCCCGGCGGGAGCGCGGCGCTACTCGTAGCGGAGTGCCTCGATCGGGTTCTGCCGGGCGGCCCGTCGTGCCGGGAGCGTGCCGGCGAGGAACGCGATGAACATCACGACGAGGATGATCGTGATCACCGACGACGGGGCGAACTGCATGATCTGCAGGCCCGGCAGGTCCTTGAGGACGCTGCCCGCGAGGACGTTCGAGATCCCGGTGCCGAGCAGGATCGCCACCCCGGCCCCGATCGCGCTGCCGAGGAACCCGATGAACACGGCCTCGAGCGAGAACAGCGTGTAGACCTTGCCGCCGCCCATGCCCATCGCCTTCATCAGGCCGATCTCGCGGGTGCGCTCCTGCACGCTCATCAGCAGGGTGTTGATGATGCCGAACCCGGCGGCGACGAGCGCGATGACGGCGAAGGCGTTGAGGACACCGACGATGCCGCTGATCACGGTCTGGAACTGCCCGAGCTGGTCCTGGATGGTCTGCCCCGTGTAGCCGTCCTTCGACAGGGCGCTCTTCACGTCGGACGCGTCCGCGCCGGAGTCGAGCGTCGCGGTGGCGCTGGCGTACGAGGTCGCGATCGACGCGGGCTTGCCGGTCTCCTGCGCCGCCCGCATCGCGTCGGTGAGCGCGGCGTTCGCCCCGGCACCGCCGCCGAACAGCGACTCGTTCTGCACGCCGACGACGGTCGCCGTCAGGGTGTGCTCCTTGCCCTGGTAGTCGTCGACGGCCAGGGTGAGCTCCTGCCCCACCGCGGCCTTCGCGCTGCCGAGCCCGAGGTTCTTCAGGTAGTTCGTCGGCAGGAGCACCTGGTTGCCGGCGGACGACGAGTCGTCGAGCTGCTTGCCGGCGGCGAGGTCCGCGTCGAGCTCACCGGCGTTCGCGGCGAAGTCGACGACGTACTTGCCGTCGCTGCCGTGCTCGACCCACTTGGTGCTGAGCGCCACGGCCGGACGGACGTCCTCGATCCCGGAGACGCCCTTGATCGTGTCGACGTCGGACTGCGACAGGTACGCGAACGACGCCGGACCGCGGTTGACGCTCTGGCTCGACTCGTCCGGGTCGTACTTCGCGGGTCCGCTGTCGGTGGAGGCCTCGACGGTCTTCGTGATCGTCAGGGAGCCGGTGTCGCCGATGGACGCGACTTGGGTGTCGATGTAGTTGCTGACGCCCGTGCCGATCGCCGAGGTCAGCGTGATCGTGAACGCGCCGATGAAGATGGCGATGACGGTGAGCGTGGTGCGGAGCTTGGACCGGAAGGTGTTCGACACCGCGGTCTTCAGGAGGTCGAGGAAGTTCATGCGGAGTGCCTTCCGTGGGTGCCGGACGGCGCCGGGCCGGATGCTGCTGCTGGGCCGGACGGCGCCTCGCCGGCCGCTGCCGGGCCGGACGACTCGACGATGAGCCCGTCGCGCACGTTCACGCGTCGGTCGCACCGCTCGGCGAGCTCTTCGTCGTGGGTGACGACGACGAGGGTGATGCCGCGCTCCCGCTGCAGCCCGAACAGCATGTCCTCGACCACCTGACCGGTGTTCGTGTCGAGGTTGCCGGTCGGCTCGTCGGCGAAGATGACGCTCGGCTCGCCCACGAGCGCGCGGGCGATGACCACGCGCTGCTTCTGGCCGCCGGACAGGTCGTTCGCGTCGTTCTTCGCCTTGTCGGCCAGGCCGAGGGCGTCGAGCGCCGCCATGCCCCGGCGCTTCCGCTCGGCCCCGGTGACGCCCGCGATCTTCAGCGGCAGCACGACGTTGTCGAGCACCGAGGTCTTCGGCGTGAGGAAGAACTGCTGGAACACGAAGCCGAAGGTGCTGTTCCGCGTGCGGTTCACCTGCCGGGCGCTGAGGGTCGCGGCATCGGTCCCGTCGAGCAGGATCTGCCCGGCCGAGGGCTTGTCGAGCAGCGCGAGCAGGTGCATGAGGGTCGACTTGCCGGAGCCGGACTTGCCGACGATGGCGAGGCTCTCGCCCTGGTGCACCTGCAGGGACACCCCCTTGAGGGCGTCGAACCGCGTGGAGCCGCGGCCGTAGGTCCTGGCGAGGCCTCGGGCCTCGAGCACGGGAGTGGTCATGCGCCCACCGTACTGTCCGGTGCACGACTGCAAGTTTGCATCTGCTGTAAGCGCTGTGATGTTCGGGTTACAGTCAGCCTCATGCCCGACACCGTGCCCGCCTCCGAGCTGGGCCTCCGCGACCGCAAGCGCATCGAGACCCGCCAGCGCATCGCCGAGTCCGCACGTTCCCTCGCACTCGAGCAGGACATCGACCACACCACGATCGAGCAGATCGCCGCGCGGGCCGACGTCTCGCCGCGGACGTTCTTCAACTACTTCGAGAGCAAGGAGGACGCGGTCCTCGGGCACACCGAGCTCGACCTCCGACCGGAGACGCTCGACGCCCACCTCGAGGCGGTCGCGGGGGAGCCGGCGGCGCAGGCGGTCGTGGACCTGGCGTTCCTGGTGTTCGGCGCGTCCTTCGGCGACGAGCACGAGCGGCTCGCCCGGAAGGAGGTGATCGTGCGCTTCCCGCAGCTGATGCGGCGGCAGGTCTCCCGGATGACGACCGTGGCCGAGGCCATGACCGGTGCCGTCCGCACGATCCTCGAGCGGGACCCGGCGTGGGGGCCGGAGGCGGCGACCCCGCAGGCGGCCGAGATGCTGCTGGGGATGTGCATGACCGGCCTGCGGAGTTCGGCGCGGCACGAGGGCTCCGACCCCGAGACGGTGCGGGAGCGGGTGGTCGCGACGATCCGCGACACCGCCGACCGCATCAGCCGCGGGTGATGAAGCCCTCCTTGACCATCCAGTCGAACGCCACGTCGGCCGGCTCGCGCCCCTCGACGTCGACCTGCCGGTTCAGCTCCTGAAGCACGGCGTCGGTGAGCTTCGGCGAGATCTGGTCGTAGATCCCTCGCAGCTGCGGGTACTCCTTCAGGGTCGCCGAGTCGAGCACGGGCGCGACGTTGTAGGCGGGGAAGAAGCCCTTGTCGTCCTCGAGCACGGTCAGCCCGAGCGACTTGATGCGGCCGTCGGTGGTGAACACCTCGCCGAAGTTGCACTTGCCCCGGTCCGTCGCGGTGTACACGGTGCCGGTGTCGAGGATGCTGACGTTGCTCGTCGGGATCCCGTTGTCGCCGGAGCCGCCGAGTTCCAGCCCGTACTTCTCGAGCATCGGCTTGAACCCGTCGGCGCGGGAGTTGAACTCCGACTCGACGCAGAACGTCCGCTCGCTGACGGGCAGCTTGGTGATGTCGGACAGGGTCTTGACGTCCCCGAGCTCGGACACGGCCTCGTTGCGGACGGCGAACGCGTACGTGTTGTTCATCGGGGCGGGCTGCAGCCAGGTGAGGCCGTTGCCGGCGTCCTCCTTCTTGACCGCTTCCCACTGCTCGGTCTTGTCCGGGATGCCCTCGGCGTGCCCCATGAAGGTCAGCCACGCGGTCCCCGTGTACTCGTACGTGAAGTCCGCACCGTGCGAGGTCATGAGCTCACGGACGGCGACACTGCCCGGCACGTTCGTCTCGTCGGTGACGTCGAACCCGGCGGCCTTCGCGGCGAGCACCGCGATCTTGCCGAGGACGAGCTGCTCGGTGAAGTTCTTCGACGTGACGGTGATGTGGGCGCCGTCCGGCAGGTCGTCGATGTGCTCGATCGAACCGGGGCCGGCGGCCGGCACGAACGAGGTCGCGGGCTGCAGCCCGCAGCCGGTCAGCACGAGGGCGCTCGCCCCCGCCACGGCTGCTGCGGTCGCCAGGCGGCGGCGGACGGACGGACGGGAGGCGCGGCTCACGTCGCGCGGGTCGTCGCGCGTCACGCGCGGGTCGTCACGTGTCACGCGCGGGTCGTCGTGCGTCATCGGAGTCCCTTCGGTCGTGCGACCGTCTCGACCACGCGGCCGAGCCAGTCGATGGACAGGGCGAGCAGGGCCACCAGGAGTGCCCCGGAGACCAGGACCTTCGGCAGGAAGAGGTTCACGCCCGTCGTGATGAGGAGGCCGAGCCCGCCGGCGCCCACGAACGTCGCCAGGCTGGCGGTGCCGACGAGCAGGACGAGGGCGGTCCGGATGCCCGAGAGCATCACCGGGACGGCCAGCGGCAGCTCGACCCGCATGAGCACGCTGAACGCGCTCATGCCCATGCCCCGGCCGGCCTCGACGAGCCGTGCGTCGACGCTCTGCACGCCGATCATGGTGTTCCGGAGCACCGGCAGGATCGCGTAGAGCACGAGCGCGACGACCGCTGACCACGAGTTGAGGCCGAGCCACGCGGCGAGGAGCACGATGAGCCCGACCGCCGGGGCCGCCTGCCCGAAGTTGGCGACGGCGAGGACGTACACGCTCGCCCGGCGGAGCGGACCGCGGGTCAGCAGCACCCCGAGCGGGATGCCGATGACGAGCACGAGCACGGTCGACTCGAGCGTGAGCACGAGGTGCTGCCCGGTGAGCGCGAGGATGTCCGCCGGGTTGAGCGTGGTCCGCTCGGTCGGGGTGAGGTCGGCCGTCGCGAGCCAGACCACGAACCCGGCGAGCACCACGACGATGGCGATCGGCTGGAACAGCAGCCCCTTCCACGAGGTGCTGGCACCGGTGGCGGGTCCGGCGGCGACTGCGCTCACAGTTCCTCCCCGGTGGGCATGGACGCGGGCGAGGACGGCATCGTCTCGATCGGGCTCGTGTTCGTCCCGACCGGCGTGTACGCCTGGTCGTCCGCCGCGGCCGCACGGGACCGGGTGATGGCCTCCATCACCGTCTCGACGGTGATGACCCCGCGGAACGCGTCGCGACGACCCGTGACGAGTGCCGCACCGGCGCTCGAGACGAGCATGGTGTCGAGCGCGTCGTTGAGCGTCGCAGCCTCGCCGACCACGGGCAGGTCGGGGTCGGTGCCGTCCGGGATGCGGTCGAGGCGCTCGATCTGCCGGCGCGACGGCCAGCCGATCGGCCGCTGCCGGTGGTCCACGACGACGGCGTGCTGGTGGCCGCCGGCCTCGTTCATGCGCTGCAGGACGGCCTTCGCCTCCTCGCCGGGGGAGCAGGTCACGGCGGAGACGACCTCGACGTCGCGGACCCGGTTCAGGGTGAGCTGCTTGAGGCCGGCGCCGGAGCCGATGAAGTTCTCGACGAACTCGTTGGCCGGCTCGGCCAGGATCCGCTCCGGGGTGTCGTACTGCACGATGTGCGCACCCTCGGTGAAGATGACGATCCAGTCGCCGAGCTTCACGGCCTCGTCGAAGTCGTGCGTGACGATGACGATGGTCTTGTGCAGTTCCTCCTGGATCCGGAGGAGTTCGTCCTGCAGGCGCTGCCGGGTGATCGGGTCGACGGCACCGAACGGCTCGTCCATGAGCAGCACGGGCGGGTCGGCGGCGAGCGCCCGGGCCACGCCGACGCGCTGCTGCTGCCCGCCGGAGAGCTCGCGGGGGAACCGGTCGCGGTACGTGTCGGGGTCGAGGGACACCAGGTCGAGCAGTTCGTCGACGCGCGCCGCGATCCGCTCCTTCGACCAGCCGAGCATCTTCGGCACGATCGCGATGTTCGCCGCGACGGTCATGTGCGGGAACAGCCCGCCGGCCTGGATGACGTAGCCCATCCGGCGGCGCAGCTCGTCGCCGTCGATCTTCGTGACGTCGTCGTCGCCGACGACGATGCGGCCCTCGGTCGGTTCGATCAGGCGGTTGATCATCTTGAGGGTCGTCGTCTTGCCGCAACCGGACGGGCCGACGAGCATGACGACCTTGCCGGCCGGGATCTCGAGCGTGATGCCGTCGACCGCGGGCTTCGTCTGGCCGGGGTACCGCTTGGTGACCTCGTCGAGCAGGATGCTGCGACCGGTGACGTCCCCGTCGGGGGCGGTGGTGGTGGCGGAGTCAGTGCTGGACACGGATACCTCTCGAGATGGTCAGGCGGCCGAGGCCGATGAGGAGCAGGTCGAGGACGAGGGCGAGCAGGACGACGCCGACCACCCCGACCACGACGGAGGAGAGGGCATTGGCGCCGCCGAGGCGCGACAGCCCGGAGAAGATGAAGCCGCCGAGCCCGGGGCCGAGGGCGTACGCGGCGATGGCGGCGATGCCCATCACCATCTGGGCCGACACCCGGACGCCGCTGAGGATGATCGGCCACGCCATCGGCAGCTCGATCTGCAGCAGGGTCCGGAACCGGCTCATGCCGATGCCGCGGGCCGACTCGACCACCGTCGGCGGGATCTCGGCGAGGCCGACGACCGCGTTCCGGAGGATCGGCAGGGTGGCGAAGAAGACGACCGTCACGACGGACGGCAGCACGCCGAAGCCGAGCGGGACGATGAGCAGACCGATCACCGCGAACGACGGCAGTGTCAGGCCGATGGCGGACACCCCGTTCGCCACGGAGGTCAGCCGTGGACTGCGGTAGACGAGTGTGGCGAGCACCACGGCGATGACCGTCGCGAGCACCGTGCACTGGACCACCAGTGAGAAGTGCTGCCACGACGCGAACCAGATCTGGTCCCACCGCTCCCCGATGTACTGGAACACGCGGAAGCGCTCCTCTCCGGTCGGCCGAAGTGCCCACGATCCGGGGCACACGTGCCTTCGAACCTACGCAGGTCCCGCCGGTCCGCTGCGACATCGGTGCTCGGACGACGACGCGCAGCACTGTCCGGAGAACGAGGAACCCCAGTTCAGGGCCGCGTTCAGCAGGGGCTCCTGGGAGAACGGTAACGATCCCGAGGAGTGTTCGGCTATGCGCCCAGGCCGCGGAGGCCCGACTGCTCCGCGATCTCGACGAGGTGCTCACGCCACTCGACCCACTGTTCGGGCGACCGCTCTGCGAGGTTGCCGTCCCCGTCACCGGCGAGGCCGTCGAGCATCTCGCGCACGATGTCGGCGTGCCCGGCGTGCCGTGCCGTCTCGTACGCCATGTGCACGAGGATCCGGTGCAGCGTCACGTCGCGGTGCCCCTCCGGCCACCAGGACACGACTCCGCGTGCGTCGAGGTCGAGCGCCTCGATCGTGGCGTCGGCGTGCGCGGCGCTGCGGTGGTGGAACGCGATGACGTCGTCCAGGGTCTCGTCCGCCGTCACGTACATGTCCTCGTCGCCGTCGGAGTCGAGCCACGCGGGCGCGTCCGGCAGCGGGCGGCCGAACACCTCGCCGAAGTACCCCGCCTGCACGCCGGCGACGTGCTTCACGAGCCCCGCGACGTTCGTGCCGGTGGGCGTCACCGGCCACCGGGCCTGCCGTTCCGCGAGTCCGTCGAGCTTGCCGAGCAGCGCTGCCCGGGTCTTCTGCAGGTACCGGTGCAGCGTCTGCTTGACGAGCGCCTCGTCGGTCCGCGGCACCGACCCCTCGTCGGACAGCAGCGAGCCGCCGACCGCGGCGATCGACGTGGTGGCGCTCGACGGCGCGGGGGCGGGTGCTGGGTGGACCTCGGGGACCGGGTCGGCGCTGCTCATGCCCTCGATCGTGCCACCGCTCGCTCCCGGACGCGCTCCGCCTCGTGCACGGCGACGCGTTCGGCGGTGAGGAGCAGCCCGGCGACCTCGCCCGAGTTGCGCGCGGGGGAGTCGTTCCAGCTCGTCAGGTCGCGGACACGGCCCATCCGGATGTCCGGCGCGGGGCACCAGAGCACGGGCTGCCCCTCCTCGACCGCGAGGGCGTGCCACACGAGGTCGAGCGCGCGCTGGACCTCCTGCGAGTGCACGGCGTGCGGTCCGCCGGCGGCGGAGACGACCGAGCCGACCAGGCACGCCGCGACGAGGGGTCGGCCCTGCACGTCCATCGCGGCGGCGCTCGAGGCCTTCCGCATCCGTCCGTGTTCGTCGACGTACGCGAACCACGCGTGCTGGATCCACCCCCGCTCGATGACGCTGCGGGCACCGGAGAGCAGGCGTTCGAGGTCGCTGAGCTCCTGCAGACGGGCCTCGACGCGACGGACCCGCGCGGCCTCGCGTCGGGCGGTCAGCCGGTCGAGGAGCCCTCGGAAGCCGGTGCGGGTGGGAACGGACGGGAGTGGAGCGGCGTCGGTGGCGACGTCGTGCTGGACGCGGAACTCGAGGGTCATGACGGCCCCTCCGATCTTCACGTGCACGGATTGGTGCGGTCACGATAGCCCCGCCCGGACTCAGCCGTCCAGCACTGCGTCGATCGCTCGGCGTGCAACCGCACGGAACGTGCGGTCGTCGGACAGGGACAGGGACGACGCGATGGAGACGGCCCAGCCCCGCGCCCGCTCCCAGGTGTCGTCGTCGGCGGTGACGCGTGCGCGGAAGGTGCGCCGCGCCTCCCGGTCGAGCGTCAGCCAGGCGGTCGCGAGGTCGACGGCCGGGTCCCCGGCCGTCACGTCGCCGAAGTCGAGCACCGCCGCCAGGCGGGTCCCGCCGGACGCCGACTCCTCGAGGAGCACGTTGAACGGGTGCAGGTCGCCGTGCACCCATACGGGAGGCCCGGCGTACGCGGGCAGGGCGACCGCCGCCCGCCAGACTGCCGCCAGTTCTCGGGCCCGGGGCACGTCCTCGGTGTCGAGTCGCGTCAGGACGGCGTCGCTGCGCGTCGCGAGCGGGACCGCGCGGAACGGGTTGACCGGAGCGTCCTCGGGAGCGGGGACGTGCAGCAGGTCGACGAACGCGGCGAGCGCCTCCGCGACCTGCACGCCACCCGTCCGCGTGCCGGCCGGCGTGCCGGGCAGCCAGCGGACGACGCTCCAGGACCACGGGTACCCCAGGGCCGGTCGTCCGGTCCGCACCGGATCCGGGACGGGGACGATCGCCGCGACCCGCTGCGCGATCTCCGGGAGCCAGCGCTGCTCGTGCTCGATGAGCGCCGCGGCGGCCGCGCGCCGGGGGAGCCGGACCGCGAGCAGGTCGCCGAGGCGAACGATGACGTTGTCCCAGCCGTCGGCGACGACCTCGAGCGGCAGGTCGGCGAGGTCCGGGTGCTGGTCGCGGAGCAGCGCACGGACGAGTGCGACGTCGACGTCGACCTCGGCAGCGGGGGTGGCCATCGGCACAGGCTAGTCCCCGCCGGCGGGGCAGACCGGAGCACCCGTGAACGGGGGCGGGAGTGCTCGCGACGCTCTTGGTATCCTCACAGGGAACGGTGACGTGGGTGTCCCTGGGGGGACCCGCGTCGCGTCAGTTCCCTGTCGGTCCGTCGTCGGCCGGCAGCAGGGAACCGGTCGGCAGCGGTGCGATGACGGCGACGAGTCGGGGGATCTCCGGCCGCATCCGCTCCGTGACGATCGCGGCGAGCAGGACCGTCCACAGCTCGCGCAGCCGGTCGTACAGGTCGGCACGGTCGGCGAGCACGTCCGACACCGTCTGCACGCCCGTGTACGCCGGGATCACGACGCGCCCGACGAGGTCCGGCTCCCACGTGGGATCGACCTCGCCGGCGTCGACGGCCCGACGCACGAGGTCGGTGACGACGGCGATCCAGTCCGTGTAGGGGTCCTGCCGGGCGACGTCGGTCGTGGCCGCCTCGGTCGAGAGCCGGATGCCGGCGCTGACCACCACCTCGTGGACCATCTGGGACGCGAGGCCCTGCGACATCCACATGAGCACCTCGAGCGGGGTCCGGCCCCGTGCGGCCGCTGCCTCGCCGTACTGCCGGGAGACCTCGTGCTGCCGGGCGATGACGGCCCCCGCGAGGTCGGCCTTCGACGTGAAGTGGAAGTAGAGCGCCCCCTTGGTCAGTCCCGCGCGCTCGGCGACGGCGTCCATCGAGGCCCCGGTGTACCCGCGTTCGTCGAACTCGCCCGCGGCCGCCTCGATGATCGCGGCGCGCGTGGCGACCGCCCGCTGCTGCCGCGTCCGACCGTCCTGCGCCATGATCTGACAAGCGTACCGGCGGTGCATCACCGGTTCTTCACCGGCAGCCTGTCGTACGGTTCCGGGCATGGACGGATGGCGGAACCCCGCGCGCTGGGCCCGGACGGGGCGGTGGCTGCTGCTGCCGATCGCCGTCCTCGACTGGGTGGCGCTGGCACCGCAGACGATCGTCGTGCTGGCGTTCCTCGTCGCCGTCGTCGGGCTCGCCGGCATCGCCGCGGCCCTGGTCGTCCACATGCTCGGTCGCTCCCGCGGGGCGATGGCTGGCCTCGGTGTGGTGCTGCTCCTCGGCGGACTCGCGGTGTTCGGCCTCGACCCGTTCCCGGGCTCGTTCCCGCTCATCGACCCGTGGTGGCCGGAGTCGATCACCCAGCCGCAGATCGTCGGCAGCGCCTACTGGCAGCTCCTCGGTCTCGGCGTCGAGCTCGCCGGCGTCGGCATGCTCGCCACCCTGCTCGTGGTCTCCCTCACCACGAAGCCCACCCGCCGCTAGCAGACCGACGTCACGTTTCCGGGATGTCGGATCCGGACCGCCAATACCGGGTTTCGTGGTCCGGATCCGACATTCGCGCGAACGGATCCGCCCTCGCGACGCGCTCGAGCGACCGACGCATCGCACGGACCGAGCTGTACCCGGACGCGCGGGCAACGGCGTACTCGTCCTCACCGTCGAGCAACGCGCGGCGGACCGGCAGCGACCGCCACCACCGCTGGAACCCGTCGGGCGTCCGACCGGTGGCCGCCCGGAAGCGCCGCAAGAGCGTGCGGTCCGTCACGTTCGTGATCCGGGCCAGTTCCCCGACCGGCACCGGCTTCTCGGCGTGGACGATCCGCTCGAGCGCACGACTCAGGCTCCCGTCACGGAGGGCGGGTGGTGTCCACCCGTCGACGAGTGCCGTGACGACCACCCGGGCGAGAGCGTCTCGCTGGGGACCCGCTCGGTGCCCCGCAGCGAGGTCGTCGAGGAGCCGGTGCGCTTCGCGGACGACCATCGTCGTCGGTGTCCACTGGCTCGAGTTGAGCGCCGAGGGCAGCGCCAGCACCTCGGGTTCGAGGGCTCCGAACGCAGCGGTTCCGTAGAACACCCCGGAGTCCGCGAAGGAGTCGGGGTCGTCGGACGCCCCGAGGAGCCCCGTCTCCCGCAGGAGTTCCACGAACGACTCGTCGACCCTCGGTGGTCCCGAGCCGTCGGGGCCCGCCTGGATGGTGACCCCGCCGTCGGACCTGATGAGCGCGGCGTCACCCGGCTCCAGGTACTCGACGACGGATCCGGACCAGAGGCGGAGCGGTCGGGCCTTCGTCGAGACCCAGACGAACCGATCCGCCTCGCACGGCATCGCGAGGGTCCAGTCGGAGTGCGCGTCGGCCGGGACCGCGCCGTCGAACCGTACCGCGAGCCCGACGAGGTCGACCATCGTCCGGTACACATCGTGTGCTTGCACGCCAGGATCATGCCGGACCGGGAGGACTCCCGCGGGTCAGGCTCCCACCGCTGTGGACAAGCCGGTCAGCGGCGGGTGAGGACCAGGAGCGTGCCGTGGGTGGCGGACCCGCGGACGCGTTCGACGAGCTCGGCGCCGTCGGTGGTCGTCCGGGCGAGCTCCACGAGTGCGTCGAGGTCGCCGAGACCCGAGAGCACGCCGTCGGTGCACAGCACGATGCGGTCGCCGGAGGCGAGCTCGAGGGAGCCCGGGGTCCGCGGGGTGGTGGACGGCTGGAGCCCGACCGGCAGGTCGAGCGAGCGCAGCGGCACCGCGCTGCCGTCCGCCCGCACGAGCACCGCGAGACCGTGGCCCGCATCCCCGTACTCGACGTGCCCGCTCGTCGGGTCGAGGCGCAGGTGGAAGAGCGACCCCACGGTGTCCGCAACCGACAGGTCGGCGGCGACCTGCGCCTCCAGGCCCGGGAAGGCGCCCTCCATCGGGACGTCGGTGCGGGCGATGACCGCGGCCCGGACCGACGCGGCGAGGAGCGCGGACGCGCTCCCGGCGGACGGGACGGCGCCGACGGTGAGGTGGAGTCGGCCGTCCTGGGCGAGCCGCCAGTCGGCGACGTCCCCGACGTCGGCACTCGGCAACGACAGCACGTGGAGGTCGTGGCCCGGCACCGTGACCGGCTCGGGGACGAGACCGTCGACGACGCGGCGGACGCGGTCGTCCTCGATCGAGTGGCCGAGCTCGCGCTCCGCCCAGCGGGCGAGGTCACGGAGCAGGTCGAGGTCCTCCGCCGTCAGGTTCCGCGGCTGCGCGTCCATGATGCAGAGCGTCCCGACGCGGGTGCCGTCGAGCATCGACAGCGGGGCTCCCGCGTAGAACCGGATGCCCTGCTCGGTGACCGCGGCGAGGTTCGCGAAGCGGGGGTCGAGCGTCGCGTCGGGCACCACCATCGGTTCGTCCGTGAGCACCGTCGTCGAGCAGAAGACCTGCTCGGCCGGGGCGCTCCCGCCCTGCCGCCAGCCCTGCGTCGACTGCGCCGTCACCAGGCCGTCGTGCACGAGGTTGAGGAAGGTCAGCGGGACGCCGAAGGCCTCCTGGGTCATCCGGGTGATGCGGTCGAAGCGCTCCTCGGGTCCGCTGCCGAGGACGCCGAGCGCCTCGACGACGGCCGAGCGGTGCGCTGCGGGGTCGAGCTCTGTCACCGGTCCTGTCTACCCGCCGCATCGCCGAGGAACCAGTCCCGCGGGTGGGGGTCGGCCGTCAGCTCGCGTCGTTCGGACACCGGGGCCGCCCACTGCGCCGCGTTCGACAGCACCCGCTGGATGTCCGGGTGGTGGTACACGGGGTACTCCTGGTCGCCGGGCGAGAAGTAGAAGACCCGGCCGAGCCCGCGTCGGTAGGCGACGCCGGAGCGGAACACCTCGCCGCCGGCGAACGTCGACAGGAAGACCTCTTCGTCGGGGCGCGGGATGTCGAAGTACTCGCCGTACATCTCCTGGCGCTCGATGACGATCGGGTGCGGCACACCGGCGGCGATCGGGTGCTCGGGGGCGACCGTCCAGACGAGTTCGCGCTCGCCGTCGTTCCGCCACTTCAGCGAGCACGTGGTGCCCATCAGGCGCGTGAACGGCTTCGAGTAGTGCCCCGAGTGGAGCACCACGAGGCCCATGCCGGCGTGCACGGCGTCCACCACGCGGGTGACGACCTCGTCGGAGACCTCGTCGTGGGCGGCGTGCCCCCACCAGAACAGGACGTCGGTGGCGGCGAGGCGCTCGGCGGTGAGGCCGTGCTCGGGCTCCTGCAGCGTGGCGGTGGAGACCTCGGCGGTCGGCTGGAGCTCGCGGAGCGCGGCGGCGATCACGGTGTGCATGCCGTCGGGGTAGTGCTCGACGACGGTCGCGTCACCGCGGGTCTCGTGCACGTTCTCGTTCCAGACGACGATGTTCAGGGGACGGTTCTCGGTCGGCGTCGACATGCCCTCGACGCTACCGGGTGTTTCCCCGGAGCGGTCCGCCACCATGTCGACATGACGCCACGCTCCCTGTTCCGCGCCGCCGCGATCGCCGAACTCGTGACCTGGACCCTGCTCATCGCGGGGATGGTCCTGAAGTACGGCGTCGGCGCCGGGGACTGGGGCGTCCGGATCGGCGGCGGCGTGCACGGGTTCGTGTTCCTCGCGTACCTGGTGGTGACGACCGTCGTCGCGGTGAACCAGCGGTGGTCGTTCGGTGCGCTCGCGCTCGGCTGGGCGAGTGCTGTGGTGCCCTACGCGACGGTGCCGTTCGAGGTCGCGGTCGCTCGACGCGGCATGCTCGACGGGCTCTGGCGCCGCTCGCCCGACATCGGCGCCCGGACGGGCTTGTGGGACGGCCTGCTCTTCTTCGTGGTGCGCCGGCCGGCGGTGTCCGCCGGCATCGGCGTCGTGGCCGTCGCCCTCGTCTTCGGCGCGTTGCTCGTGATCGGTCCGCCCGTCCCGTCCCGCTCCTGAGACGGACGCGGAGACGGACTGGAGGCGCGGTGCCAGCTGGCACCGCGCCTCCAGTCCGTCACTGGTCCGGCTGGTTACAGGGCGGCCAGGACTGCGTTGAGCGTGGCGGACGGGCGCATCACGGCGCTCGTCTTGGCGTCGTCCGGGCGGTAGTAGCCGCCGATGTCGGCGGGGTGCCCCTGGACGGCCACGAGCTCGTCGACGATCGTCTGCTCCTGCTCGGCGAGCGACCCGGCGATCTCCGCGAACGCCGCTGCGAGCTCGGTGTCCTCGGTCTGCGCCGCGAGCTCTTCCGCCCAGTACTTCGCGAGGAAGAAGTGGCTGCCGCGGTTGTCGATCGTGCCGAGCTTGCGGCCCGGGGACTTGTCCTGCTCGAGGAAGGTCCCGGTGGCACGGTCGAGGGTCTCGCCGAGGATGCGGGCCCGCGCGTTGCCGGTCACACCCGCGAGGTGCTCGAGGCTGACCGCCAGCGCCAGGAACTCACCGAGGCTGTCCCAGCGCAGGTAGTTCTGCTGCACGAGCTGCTGCACGTGCTTCGGCGCCGAACCACCCGCACCGGTCTCGAACAGGCCGCCGCCGCCCAGGAGCGGGACGACGGAGAGCATCTTCGCCGAGGTGCCGAGCTCCATGATCGGGAACAGGTCGGTGAGGTAGTCGCGGAGGACGTTGCCCGTGACCGAGATGGTGTCCTCGCCGCGACGGATCCGCTCGAGCGAGAAGCGCATGGCGTCCTCGGGGGTCATGACCTCGATCTGCAGGCCCTCGGTGTCGTGCTCGCCGAGGTACTCGCGGACGAGCCCGATGAGGTTGGCGTCGTGCGCGCGGGACTCGTCGAGCCAGAACACCGCGGGCGACCCGGTCGCACGGGCACGCGTCACGGCGAGCTTCACCCAGTCGCGGATGGCGACGTCCTTGGTCTGGCAGGCGCGCCAGATGTCACCGGCCTCGACCTCGTGCTCGAGGACGGTCTCGCCGGCGGCCGTGGTCACGCGGACCGTGCCGGCCCCCGGGACCTCGAACGTCTTGTCGTGCGAGCCGTACTCCTCGGCCTTCTGCGCCATCAGGCCGACGTTCGGCACCGAACCCATGGTGGCCGGGTCGAACGCGCCGTTGACGCGGCAGTCCTCGATGACTGCCTGGTAGATGCCGGCGTAGCTCGAGTCCGGGATGACCGCGAGGGTGTCGTGCTCCTCGCCGTCCGGGCCCCACATGTGGCCGGAGGTGCGGATCATCGCCGGCATCGACGCGTCGACGATGACGTCGCTCGGCACGTGCAGGTTGGTGATGCCCTTGTCGGAGTCGACCATGGCGAGCTCGGGGCCGGCGTCGATGCCGTCCGCGAAGGCCTGCTTGATCTCGGCACCGTTCGGCACGGCGTCGAGGCCAGCGAGGATCGAGCCGAGGCCGTCGTTCGGGGTGAGGCCCGCGGCGACGAGGTCGGCACCGAAGCGCTCGAAGACGCTCGGGAAGAACGCGCGGATGACGTGACCGAAGATGATCGGGTCGGAGACCTTCATCATCGTCGCCTTGAGGTGCACCGAGAACAGGATCCCCTGCTCCTTGGCGGCCGCGATCTGGTCGGTCAGGAACGCCTCGAGCGCGCGGACGTGCAGGACGGTGCCGTCGACGACCTCGCCCGCGAGGACGGGGATCGACTGCTTGAGGACGGTCGTCTCGCCGTCGGCACCGACGAACTCGATCGTCAGGACGTCGTCGGCCGGGGCGATCCAGGACTGCTCGTTCGAGCGGAAGTCGTCGACGCCCATGGTGACGACGTTCGTCTTCGAGTCGGAGCTCCACGCACCCATGCGGTGCGGGTGCTTGCGGGCGTAGTTCTTCACCGACAGCGGGGCACGACGGTCCGAGTTGCCCTCGCGCAGGACGGGGTTCACGGCGCTGCCCATCGTGCGGCCGTAGCGGGCGCGGGTGTCGCGCTCCTCGTCCGTCTTCGGCTCGTCGGGGTAGTCCGGCAGGTCGTAGCCCTGCGACTGGAGCTCCTTGATCGCGGCCTTGAGCTGCGGGATCGACGCCGAGATGTTCGGCAGCTTGATGATGTTCGCCTCGGGGGTCTTCGCCAGGTCGCCGAGCTCGGCGAGGGCGTCGTCCAGGCGCTGCTCGGCGGTGAGCCGCTCCGGGAACTGGGCGATGATCCGGCCGGAGAGCGAGATGTCGCGGGTCTCGACGTCGACACCCGCGGTGCCGGCGAAGGCCTGGATGACCGGGAGGAAGGAGTGGGTAGCGAGGAACGGCGCCTCGTCCGTGAGGGTGTAGATGATCTTGGCCATGCTGGCGGGTACTCCCTTGTTCGACCGTCGGTACGTCCACGGTACTCGTGGCGCAGGATGTCTCGACATCAAGATACATCGCCCGGGTGAGCGCCCAGGTGCCACCCTGGACCCGTGACCGAACTCCTCGTCGTCGGCGTCGTCGCCGTCATCGCCATCGCGGGTGCCGCCGTGCTCGGCCCACGCATCGGCGTCGCGGCCCCGCTCGTGCTCGTCGTCCTCGGGATCGTCGCGAGCCTGCTGCCGTTCATCCCGGACGCCGAGATCGATCCGGAGTGGATCCTCGCCGGGGTGCTCCCGCCGCTGCTCTACTCGTCGGCGGTGTCGATGCCGTCGATGAACTTCCGGCGGGAGTTCGGCGCGATCAGCGGCCTGTCGGTGCTGCTCGTCATCGCGTCGAGCCTGGTCCTCGGGCTGTTCTTCGCGTGGGTCATCCCCGGCCTCGGGTTCTGGTGGGGGATCGCGCTCGGAGCGATCGTCAGCCCGACCGACGCCGTCGCGACCTCGATCGTGAAGCAGACCTCGGTGTCCCGCCGTGCGATCTCGATCCTCGACGGGGAGTCCCTGCTCAACGACGCCACCGCGCTCGTGCTGCTGCGGACCGCGATCGTCGCCGCCGCCGCGTCGTTCTCGTTCTGGGGCGCCCTCGGCGACTTCGCGAAGGCCGTGGCCATCGCCGTGGTGATCGGCTGGTTCGTCGGCTGGGTGAACGTGCTCGTCCGCGCCCGGGTGCCGAGTGCGGCGGTGAACACGGCACTCTCGTTCGCGGTGCCGTTCATCGCGGCCGTCCCCACCGAGCACCTCGGCGGGTCGGGGCTGGTCGCGGCCGTCGTCGCCGGGCTGTTCACGGGCATCGTCGGCCCGCGGAAGCTGCCGCCCGGACACCGGCTGTCGGACGCGCAGAACTGGCAGACGATCGAGCTCGTGCTCGAGGGCGCCGTCTTCCTGACGATGGGGCTGGAGCTGTCGGCGATCCTCAGCGACGTGCAGGAGGACCACACGGGCATCGGCCCCGCACTCCTCATCGCGGTCGTCGCCCTCGTGCTCACGGTGCTCGTGCGCGCGGCATACGTCGTGCCGCTCCTCCTCGCCCTGTCCGCGAGCGCCAAGCGCGGCGAACGGATGCAGGCGCGGTTCGAGGAGATGCACGCGAGCGACCGCGACGCCATGAGCGACGTCATCCGCGAACACCGCCCGGGCAACCGCGAACCGTCCGAACGGGAACTCGACCGGTTCGCCGTGCGGGTGCGACGGACCCTGGCCGACATCGCGTACTACACGAAGGCCCCGCTCGGCTGGCGCGAGGGCACCACCGTGATCTGGGCGGGGATGCGGGGCGCGGTCACCGTCGCCGCCGCGCAGACCCTGCCGGACGACACCCCGCAGAAGTCGCTCCTGGTGTTCATCGCGTTCGCGGTCGCCCTGCTGTCGCTCGTCGTCCAGGGCAGCACGATCGGGCCGCTCGTCCGGCGGATCGCCGCGCCGGCGCCGGACACCGCGGCGAAGGACGTCGAGGAACGGCGGCGACTGCTCGAACTCATGCGGAGCGCAGCCGAGCAGGTGCCGGGGACGGGCGAGGAGGGTCCCCGGACGCAGGAGGAGCTGCAGGCCGCCGACCCCGCCGAGCTGCGGGCGTGGATGGGGCGCGAGAAGGCCAGACGGACGGCGGTGCTCGAGGCGCAGCGCTCCGCGATCCTCGACGCCCGCGACGACGGGTCGTTCGACGCCGAGGTGCTCGAGTCGATGCTGCGGAACCTCGACGCCGAGCAGATCGCGCTCGAGCTCCGGGGTGCGCCCGTCCGCTGACCGAGGTCAGTGCCGGTCGAAATCCCTTCAGTGCCCGATCGACACCCGGAACACCCGCACACCAGCGGCCCGCAGCCCGGTGACGCCGAGCCGCATCCGGAAGTTCCGGAACGGTCGCCCGAAGCCCGACGTGTGCGAGGCGACGCCGATCTGGTGCAGCACCTCGGAGGTCAGCGTCCGCTCGACCTTCGGCGCGAGCCGGGTCAGTCCGGACACCGTCACCACGATCTGCACGGCGTTCGGGGCGAGCAGCGGCTCGATCGTCTCCGCGGTCTCCTGCGCCCGGTGGAAGGCCGGGTCGTCCCCGGGTCGGCGGATCGCGATCACGGCGAGTTCGGCGTGGCCGGTCTCGCCGGGTTCCGGCAGGTCGTCGTCGCCCACCACCCGCATCCGCGAGGCGTCCACACCCGCCCGCACGGCCGCTGCGCGGAGCACCGGCAGGAGGTCACGGGTGCCCGCGAGCACCACGTCGGCGACCCGCAGGTCGATGGGTTCGTGCCGGTCACGCGGCGCTCGGGCCATGCTCAGGGTCCTTTCGGCTCGCTCATCGCGGACACTACCGACGGTCGGTAGCGGACGGGCGGGACCGGCCGGACCGGTCAGGACCCTCCCAGCGGTTCGGTAACGAGAAGATCACGAAAGGACCTGTACAAAGCGACAGAGTCGTGCAGAATGGTGGGCGGCCATGACGACACCACGCGAAATCGACCAGCACCCGGGGACCCCGGTGGTGCACCTGTCCCGTCGCGCGGCCCTCGAGGCCGAGCGTGCCGCCGCCCGCAAGCCGGAGCGTTCGGCGCGAAAGGCGGAGCGTTCGGCGACCAAGGCGGAACGCCCGAAGCCGACGCCGACGCCGACGCCGGAGCGCACCGGGCGCCGAGCGACCATCGCCCGGGCGACCACCGAGCACGGCCTGCGGAACACCCCCGACGCACGCATCCAGCGAGTCGTCCGTCGCCCCGCGGCCACCGTGACCAGCCTGCCGGCCGCACCACGCGCCTCCAGGCAGCAGCGCGCGTCGCGACCGCAGCGCGCCACCCGGATCACGCTGACGAGCGCCCTCGCCGCCCTCGCCATGTTCGCCGCCTCCGCGATGCCCGCGCACGCCAGCGCCGGCACCTCGATGGCCACCTCGACCCTCGCCCCCACCGTCCGCACGCAGGACTACGCCGTCACGCAGGCCATCTCGGCCAGCGCGCTCGACCGTGACGAGTTCACCGTCGGCGGCGGCACGGCCGGTGCCCCGGGCACGTCGGTCTCCTACGGCGGCGAGATCCGGTCGCCGTTCCCCGGACCGGTCCGGATGAGCTCGGGCTTCGGCTACCGCTCCGCTCCGTGCGGCGCCTGCTCGTCGCTGCACCAGGGCCTCGACTTCAACCCCGGCATGGGCGCCCCGATCGGCGCCGTCGCCGCGGGCACCGTCCGCGTCTCGGGCACGTACTTCTCGTACGGCAACGCGGTGATCATCGACCACGTGGTCGACGGCCGCGAGGTCTCGACGCTCTACGGCCACATGATCCCGGGTTCGTCGCCGCTCAAGGTCGGCGACACCGTCGAGGCCGGCGAGTTCATCGGCAAGGTCGGGTCCTCCGGGGTCTCGACGGGAGCGCACCTGCACCTCGAGGTCCTGATGGACGGCGTCACCCCGATCGACCCCCAGGCCTGGCTCGAAGCGCGCATCGGGCGTTCGCTCACCGCCTGATCAGCTTGCCTGTGCACACTCACAGGCATGGACGACTGTCACAGACCGCCCGCCCGTCGACGATCTGACCGGACCGCCCGCTGATGGGCGCCGACACCTGGATCGCCTTCGGGCTCGTCATCCTCTTCGTGCTCGTCGGCGGGGTGTTCGCCGCCGCCGAGATCGCCCTCGTCTCCCTGCGTGAGTCGCAGCTGCAGCAGCTCGAGCGCCGCGGGTCCCGGGGCATGCGCGTCGCCGAGCTCGGCCGCGACCCGAACCGGTTCCTGTCCGCCGTGCAGATCGGCGTGACCGTCGCGGGGTTCTTCTCGGCCGCCTACGGTGCGTCGTCGATCGCGCCCGACGTCGCGCCGCTGCTCGGTGGACTCGGGCTCGACCAGGGGACGGCCGAGGTCGTCGCCCTCGTGCTGATGACCCTCGTGATCGCCTACCTGTCGCTCGTGTTCGGCGAGCTCGTGCCGAAGCGACTCGCGCTGCAGCGGGCCGAGGGCTTCTCGATGGCCGTCGCCCCGACGCTCGACCGCTTCGCGACCGCGATGCGTCCGGTCATCTGGCTGCTGTCGAAGTCCACCGACGCGGTCGTCCGGCTGCTCGGCGGGGACCCGAACGCCCGCAGCGAGTCGATGAGCACCGAGGAGCTCCGCGGCCTCGTCGACGAGCACGACGCGATCGACCCGCAGGGCCGACGCATCGCCCGGAGCGCACTCGACGCCGGCGACCGCATCCTCCGCGAGTCGATGCGCCCCTGGTACGACGTGTCGACGATCGACGCCTCGGTCTCCATCGCCGAGGCCACCGACCACGCCATCGCGGCCGGGCACTCCCGCTACCTCGTCACCGACGGGTCGCGGGACCACGTCGACGGGTTCGTGCACCTCCGCGACCTGCTCCGGCCGGTCGACCCATCGGCGCGGGTCGCGACCCTCGTCCGACCGGTGCTGGCGCTGCCCGAGACGAAGTCGCTGTCGAGCGCCATCGCGGACATGCGCACCGACGGCCACCAGATCGCCCTCGTCGTGGACGAGTACGGCGGCAGCGCCGGCATGGTCACGCTCGAGGCGCTGCTCGAGGACCTCGTCGGCCGCATCCGCGACGAGTGGGACACCGCCGAGTACGACGAGTCGACCGCGGCGCAGGACGGCGTCGACGGGGCGACCGTCCTCGAGGACCTCGCGGCCGACGGCGGCCCGGTCCTGCCCGACGGCGACTACGAGACCGTCGGCGGCCTGGTGCAGGTGTTCCTCGATCGGATCCCCGCGGTGGGCGACGTCGTCGAGGCGGGCGACCACCGGCTCGAGGTGACCGCCATGGACGGTCACCGCGTCGCGCGGGTCCGCATCTCGCCCGTCGTGACCGCCTGACGAGTGCCGGGTACCGCCAGTGCCCCCGACCTCCCGGCCGCGCGACGTACGCTCGACCCATGGGTATCGACGTGCGCAACGAGATCCGCGACTTCCTGTCCTCCCGACGGGCGCGGCTCACCCCCGAGCAGGTCGGCATGCCGTCGTTCGGCGGTGGGATCCGGCGGGTGCCGGGGCTCCGTCGCCACGAGGTCGCCATGCTCGCCGGCGTCAGCGTCGACTACTACACGCGGCTCGAACGCGGCTCGCTCAAGGGTGTCTCGGACAGCGTGCTCGACGGCCTCGCGAGCGCGTTGCAGCTCGACGAGGACGAGCGCGTGCACCTCTGGGACCTCGCCCGCCTGGCGAACGCCGGCGTGAAGGTCATGCACCGCAACGTCCCGACCCGGGTCCGACCCGGCGTGCAGCGACTGCTCGACGCGATCACCGGGGCGCCCGCGTGGGTCCGCAACGAGCGCGGCGACGTCGTCGCGACGAACGAGCTCGGGCACGCGCTGTACTCGCCGATGTTCGCCGGGCCCGGGCGTCCCGTGAACACCGCACGCTTCACGTTCCTCGACCCCGCGGCGAAGGAGTTCTTCCCGGACTGGGCGCAGACCGCTCGCGACGCCGTGGCGATCCTCCGTGCGGCCGCGGTGTCGAACCCGTGCGAGCCCGGCCTCGTCACCCTCGTCGGCGAGCTGTCCACCCGCAGCGAGGAGTTCCGCACGTGGTGGGCGGCGCACGACGTCCGGATGCACCGCACCGGCAAGAAGCGGATCATGCACCCGATCGTCGGCGAGCTGCGGCTCGACTACGAGGCGCTCGACCTCGTCGCGGACCCGGGCCTCGTCATGTTCTCGTACTCGGCCGAGCCGGGCAGCGAGTCGGAACGGTCCCTGTCGCTCCTCGGGTCGTGGGCGGCCACCGAGCGGGCCGAGCACGACGCCGAACGCACCCGCTCGGACGCGGAGCGCCAGTCCGAGTCCGTCGACTGACCCGTGTCCGGTCAGGGCGACCGCGCGTACCGGCGACCGGAGCCGTCCTTCGCGCGGGCGATCGCGAGGGCCCTCGGCGGCGCACGATCGGTGCTCGAGATCCGGTCCGACGACGACGGTGACGGAGGCGGCAGCAGCAGCGGCAGCAGCGCGGGCTCGTACGCCCCGGCCGACGCCGACGTGACGACCATCGCCCCGTCCGCGATCGCGCCGTCCGCGATCGCACCGTCCGCGGCCGCGCCCGCGACCGCCCCGTCCGCGCCCGCCGCTCGACTCCCCGCCGCCGACGACACCTTCGACGCCGCGCTCACGACGTTCTCGCTCGACGCGTGGGACGACCTCGAGCACGGCCTGGCCGAACTCCGCCGGGTCACGCGCGGGCCGATCGTCGTCCTGACCGTCGACCCCGCACGCCTCGAGCGGTCGTGGCTCGCCGAGTACGCCCCCGAGGTGGTCGCGGCCGACGCCCGCCGCCACCCGTCGCTCGACCGGATCACGGCAGCGCTGGGCGACGACGACGTGACGATCACCCCGTTGCCGATCCCCTTCACGTGCGTCGACGGGTTCTCGGAGGCGTACTACGCCCGGCCCGAGCGGCTGCTCGACTCCGGCGCCCGGCGAGCCGACCCGGCGTGGAGCCTCGTCGACGAGATGACCGCCCGTCGCTCCGTCGCCGCACTCCGCACCGCCCTCGAGACCGGGGAGTGGGACCGCCGGCACGGTGCGCTCCGCATCCAGCCGTCGTCCGAGGGATCGCTCGTCCTGCTCACCGCGGAACCGCGGCGCCGCGGCACCGCGGCACCTTGACACGCCGTCGTAGGCTGATCGGGTGAGCTTCCAGGAGGTGGTCGGCGCCCGTATCGCCGACATCAGGGCGTGATGCCCCCGGTCGCACCGTTCGGTGCGGCCGCCGTCATCGAACCCTGAACCCTCCGCCCGATGCGGCGCATCCCCTGCGCTCCGGGCACCGAACGAAAGCGCACACCATGCTGCCCATCAGCGAGAAGACCCTCCGCACGTCCTTCGTCAACGCCTCCCGCAAGGAGGTCGGCGACCTCACCCTCCCCGGCGACTTCGACACGATCGACTGGGACACCCTCGACTACCTCGGCTGGCGCGACCCGAAAATCGGCCGCCGCGCCTACGCCGTCGTGCCGACGCTCGACGGGGAGCTCGTCGGGATCCTGTTCCGGCAGGCCGAGGCCTCCTCACGCTCGCGGGCGCAGTGCTCGTGGTGCCAGGACGTGAAGCTGCCGAACGACGTCGTGTTCTACAGCGCGAAGCGGTCCGGCAAGGCGGGGCGGAACGGCAACACCGTCGGCACGCTCGTCTGCCAGGAGTTCCAGTGCTCCCGGAACGTGCGGAAGCTGCCGCCGCCCGCGTACGAGGGCTACGACGTCGAGGCCGCCCGGCTCCGGCGCATCGAGGACCTGCAGCTCCGCGCCGCGTCGTTCGCCACCGAGGTGTAGGTCCCGCCCGCGCGAGGCGACGGCTCTGGACGTGCCCACGTCGACGGCCTGGAGGCGCGGGGCGGGCCCGACCCGCGCCTCCAGGCCCGCAGACCGGACGTTCCAGGGCCGGTGGTCGCGTCGCAGGGGAAACCACCGTGAAACGCGGGGGACACGATCCTCTCGTAGCGTGGCGGCATGGACCTCGGCGAGCTGAACGACGCGACCGACACCGACGCTGCCGCCACCGTGCGGGGGTGGGCCGACGTCGCACCGTGGGTCGACGCCCTCGTCGCCGCACGTCCGTACGCCTCCGTCACCGCGCTGCTCGACCGTGCCCGCTCGCTCGCCGCTGCGTGGGGCGCTGTCGAACTCGACGCCGCGCTGGCGCACCACCCGCGGATCGGGGAGCGGGCCACGGATGCGTCTTCGGCCCGGGAGCAGTCGTCGATGCGGACGGCAGGCGGTGACGTGGCGGCCGCGATCGCGGACGGCAACGCCGAGTACGAGCGGCGGTTCGGCCGGGTGTTCCTCGTGCGCGCCGCCGGACGGAGTCCCGAGGAACTCCTCGCCGAACTCGAGCGGCGCCTCAGGAACGACCCCTCGGCGGAGGTGTCCGAAGCTGCCGCTGCCCTGGCCGACATCGCGCTCCACCGCATCCGCGCGACGTTCGGCGTCCCGCAGCTGACCACCCACGTGCTCGACGCCACCGCGGGGACACCGGCGGCAGGCGTCGGGCTCGTCCTGAGCACCGTCGAGGGTGAGGTCATCGCGACCGGGACGACCGACCCCGACGGCCGGGCGGCACTCGGTCCGGACGTGCTCGGCCGCGGGGACCACGTGCTCCGGTTCGAGACCGGGGCGTACTTCGCGGCGGCGGGAACCCCGACGTTCCACCCGTTCGTGACGGTGGCGTTCTCGGTCGCGGGGACGGGACACCTGCACGTCCCGCTGCTGCTGAGCCCCTTCGCCTACAGCACCTACCGCGGGAGCTGACCGCCGCGCGCGCGGGTGCGCCCGGGGGTCGGTTCGCGGCGGACGGACGGGAGGCCCGTGACGCGTCCGCCACGGGCCTCCTGGCAGTCAGGTCCTCGCGTCAGCGACCGATGCTCGACATGTCGGGGTAGCGGTCGCCCGTCGGGACCGGCAGCGCCGACAGGCGTGCGATCTGGTCGGCGGTGAGGGTGAGGTCCGCGGCGCCGACGTTCTCCTCGAGGCGCGAGACGCGCTTCGTGCCCGGGATCGGCACGACGTCGTCGCCCTGCGCCAGCAGCCAGGCGAGTGACACCTGCGCCGGGGTGGCGCCGGCCTCGGTGGCGATCTCCTTGACGGCGTCGACGATCCGCATGTTCTGCGCGAACGCCTGCTGCTGGAAGCGCGGGTTCGCCAGACGGAAGTCGTCGGAGTCGAGGTCGGACGGCTTCGTGATCGCGCCGGTGAGGAATCCACGGCCGAGCGGGGAGTACGGCACCAGGCCGATGCCGAGCTCGCGGAGGGTGTCGAGCACCTCGCCCTCGGGGTCGCGCGTCCAGAGCGAGTACTCACTCTGCAGCGCCGTGATCGGGTGGACGGCGTGGGCCTTCCGGATCGTCGCGGCGCTCGCTTCGGAGAGCCCGATGTGGCGGATCTTGCCCTCCTCGACGAAGCCGGCGAGCTGGCCGATGACGTCCTCGATCGGGACGGCCGGGTCGACGCGGTGCTGGTAGTAGAGGTCGATGTGGTCGGTGCCGAGGCGGCGGAGGGATCCCTCGAGCGCCTCGCGGACGGACTCGGGCGCCGAGCTGATGCCCCGGCCGGTCGCCGGGGTCTCCTCGCCGGCGGTGTGGGTGATGAGGCCGAACTTCGTCGCGATGACGACGTCGTCGCGGCGGCCCTCGAGTGCTCGGCGGAGCAGGTCCTCGTTCGTGTAGGGGCCGTACGCCTCGGCGGTGTCGAACAGGGTGACGCCGAGGTCGATCGCGCGGTGGATGGTGCGGATCGACTCGTCGTCGTCGGAGCCGGCGCCCGTGTAGAAGGCGCTCATGCCCATGGTTCCGAGGCCGATCGGGCCGACCTCGAGGTCTGCGAGCTTGCGTGTCTGCATGCCCCCAGGTCTACTCCGGGTGCCCGGGTTGGAGGGAGGCACTGACCGGGCCGGTCAGACTGCGGCCGACGTTCGTGTGGATCCTCCAAGGTCTGCGCCGAGGCTCGCGCCGCCCTGGTGTGATCGGCACGTGAACCTGTACTTCCGGCTCTTCCTGCTGCAGTTGCGCGTCCGTCTCCGTCCGTCGATCGGCGGGCGGCGACCGTCGCTCTGGGACGAGGTCCGCACACCGTTCCGGGTGACCGTCACCGACCTCGACCCGCTGCGGCACGTCAACAACGGCAAGTACCTGTCGATGCTCGACCTCGGGCGGCTCGACCTCATGCTCCGCTCCGGCTTCTGGGGCGAGATCGCGGATCGCGGCTGGTACCCGGTCGTCTCCGCGCAGACCATCACGTACAAGCGGTCGCTGACGCTCGGGCAGCGCTTCGACCTCGTGACGCGGGTGCTCGGCCTCGACGACCGTGCGGCCTACCTCGAGCAGACCTTCGTCCGGCGCGGGACCGTGGTCGCCCGGGCCGTCGTGCAGGCACGGTTCCTGCACCGGACCGGCGGGACCGTGTCGCCGGCCGAGCTGCTCGAGGCCGCTGGGGAACCGGGACGCGACCTGACGCTCCCCGAGTGGGTGCACGACTGGGCGGGCGCGACGCGGATCAGCAGCGCCGCGGGGTAGACAGGTCGGGTGAGCGAACCAGAACCCCACCGCCGGACCCCCGTGACGACCCGGCGCGTGCTGCTCGCCGGGGGAGTGGGTCTCGGGATCGCCGGCGTCCTGGCGGCGTGCAGCCGACCGACCCCGTCGCCGTCCGCCACCGCCACGTCCGGTCCGACCGGCACGCCGACGACCGGTCCGACGGCGACGCCGACACCCGGCGGCCCGGACTCGTGGGACGCCCTGGCCGCAGCCGTCTCCGGTCGGCTGCTCCGGTCGGGATCGAACGGTTGGAACACCGCGCGGCTCGTCGAGAACCCGCGGTACGACGACGCCGACCCGCAGGGCATCCTCCACGCCTCGGGCACGGCCGACGTGCAGGCCGGGCTCGCCTTCGCCCGGAACACGAACACCCCGGTGGCGCTCCGTGCCGGCGGGCACTCGTACACGGGGTGGTCCGCCGGCGGCGCGAGCGGCACCGACGTCCCACGGTCGCTCGTGATCAGCACGCAGGACCTCGACGCGATCGAGCTCCACGACGACGGCACCGTGACGATCGGCCCCGGAGCGCAGCTCGGCGACGTGTACGCCACCCTCGCGAAGGCCGGACGGGCGATCGGCGCGGGGTCGTGCCCCACCGTCGGCATCGGCGGCCTCACGCTCGGCGGCGGGGTCGGCGTGCTCGTCCGCTCCTTCGGCCTGACGTGCGACCAGCTCACCGGGGCGACCGTCGTCACGCCGGACGGCGCCGTGCACGAGGTCTCGGCGTCCGCGGAACCGGACCTGTTCTGGGCGTGCCGGGGCGGCGGGGGTGGAACCGTCGGCGTCGTGACCGGGCTGACGTACCGGACGCAGGCCGCGCCTCCCGTCCTGCTCTTCACCATCACCTTCGCGTGGTCAGCCGCCGCTGCGGTCGTGCGTGCCTGGCAGGACTGGGCGCCCACCGCCGACCGGCAGCTGTGGTCGACCCTCAAGCTGCTGAACGGCACCCGCCACTCGTCGCCGACCGTCACCGTCTCGGGTGTGTGGACCGGCGCGAAGACCGGGGCGGACACCAGCGTCGACGGTTTCATCCAGGCGACCGGTGCGAAGCCGCTCTCGCACACCGCGGAGGAGCTGACCTACGGTGCCGCGATGTCCGCACTCGCCGGGAAGCCGCAACGCGTGTCGCAGGCGGCGACGTCGTCGATCGGGAACACGAAACTGACCGATGCCCAGATCGACACGCTCGTGCAGCACGCGGCCGCGGCCGGGGACGTGTCCGGCAACCGCGAGGGCGGGGTCTCCCTCGATGCCCTCGGCGGCGCAGTGTCCGAGGTCGGGCGGACCGACTCGGCGTTCCCGTGGCGGTCGGCGCTCATGACGGTGCAGTACACGGCGGTGTTCGCCGACGGGGCGGACCCGGCACCCTTCGACGCGTACGTGCGGGGGTTCCGGAAGGCGATGCGGCCGGCGTGGGGGGACGCGGCGTACGCGAACTACTGCGACGCGGCGATCACGGACCCGGCGGACTACTTCGACGTGAACACCTCGCGGCTGCACCGGATCGCCGAGCAGGCGGACCCGAAGGGGATGCTGGCGCAGCCGCACTGGGTGTGACGCGGGGGCGCGGCGGCGGGCGGCCGCGGGCGCGCCCGGGCGCGCCGGGCGCGATCCCGGTGGTGAGATCGCACTCCGTCGGCCACCGGCGGGCCGGTCGGCCGCGGAAGTGCGATCTCGCCGCGGACGGCCGGGCCGGGAGGCGCGGAGCACGCCCGAATCGCCCGTCGCGACCGCGGTGGGTCGCCCTACGATGACCGCATGGACGCCGACGACCTCGTGGTACCGGACGCCGCAGCGTGGCGCGCCTGGCTCGACGCGCACGAGGACGAACCAGACGGGGTGTGGCTCGTCCTCGCGAAGAAGGGCACCGCGGAGCCGACGACCCTGAGCTACGACCAGGCACTCGACGAGGCGCTGTGCTCCGGCTGGATCGACGGGCAGAAGCGCGGCCGCGACGAGGCGACCTTCCGGCAGCGGTTCACGCCGCGACGGAAGGCCTCGCTGTGGTCGCAGCGCAACATCGGCCTCGTGGCGTCGCTCGTCGCCGAGGGCCGGATGCGGGATCGGGGCCAGGCGGAGATCGACCGCGCGAAGGGCGACGGCCGGTGGGACCGCGCGTACGCGGGTGCCGCGACCGCCGCCGTGCCGGACGACCTGCGGGCGGCGCTCGACGCCTCGCCGGCCGCTGCGGCGCTCTTCGCCGAGCTCGACGCCACGAACCGGTACGCCGTGGTGCACCGGATCGTCACCGCGCCGAGCGCCACCGCCCGGACGAACCGGCTGACGAAGCTCGTCGGCGGGCTCGAGCGGGGCGAGACCCCGTACCCGCGGAAGCCCTGACCCGGCGTCGCTTCCCGGGGCCGGCAGCGTCGAACCACGATCGCGACGTCGAACCAGGCGCGACGGTCGGTTCGACGTCGGATACGTGGTTCGACCCGACCAACAGACGCGCCGCGCCCGCCGCGCTACCGCAGCCCGACCTGCAGCCCGCGGTGGTCGCTGCCGTTCGCGGGCAGCACCTCGGACGACGTCGTGTCGAGCCCGCGCACGAACACGTGGTCGATCCGCGCGACGGGGAGCTGCGCCGGCCAGGTGAACCCGAAGCCGCCGCCCTCGTCGAGCATCCGGGTGAGCGGCAGCATCTCCGGGTCCTTCGAGCCGCCGTTGAAGTCCCCCGCGACCACGAGCCGTTCGGCGTCGTCGCCCCGGACCGCCGTCGCGAGGGATGCCAGCATCGTCGGCCGGCCGTCCTCGCCCCCGAGCCGGAGCGAGTCCATGTGCACGACGTAGAGCCGGACGTCGCCGAGGTCGGTGTCCACCGTCACGCGGAGCGCCCGCGCCCAGCCGAGGCCGAGCGTCATCGGTTCGCCGTCGCGCAGCGTTGTGCGGCTCCACACCCCGACCGACCCGACCCGGTAGTGGTGCGGGTACCGCTCGTCGAGCACGCCGGAGACGGCGTCGCCGGACGTGGCCGTGAGCTCCTCGAGCGCGATGACGTCCGGCTCCCGCGACGCGATCGACCGCGCGGTCGCCGCCGGGTCGGGGTTCGCGGCCTCGACGTTCTCGGTCACGACCGACAGTCGCGCCGGCCCCGGCGCCGCGGGTGCGAGCACCCCGGGCAGGATCGCGAACGCCCACGCCGCGACGAACGCGACCGAGAGCAGCGCGAGCCGCTTCGACCGGGTGCCGAGGGCGATCCCGGCGACGGGGACGAGCAGGACGGCGAGCCAGGGCAGCAACGACCCGACGACGGAGCCGGTGGTCCCGAGCACACCGAGCACGGCGGGGACGACGAGCACGACGATCCCGGCGAGCAGCACGATCCCGACGACACCGATGACGAGCGAGCGGCCGGGACTCCGTCGTGGGGAACGGATGGGCACCCGAGGAGCATACGAACCCGATCTGACAGCACCCGGGGGACACCGTCCCAGAGAGCGGCCACGGGAACGGCGTAGACCGGGGTCATGACCACTGGTACCGACACCACGAACCGTCCGGCTGCCGCATCCGGCACCTTCCGCATCGGTGGGGACCTCGAGGTCCACCGCCTCGGCTACGGCACCATGCAGCTCACGGGCCCCGGCGTCTGGGGCCCACCGAAGGACCACGACGAGGCCGTCCGCGTGCTCAAGCGCGCCGTCGAGCTCGGCGTGGACTTCTTCGACACCGCCGACTCGTACGGCCCCTACGTCGCCGAGGAACTCCTCAAGGAGGCCCTGCACCCGTACGGCGACGACGTCGTCATCGCCACCAAGGCCGGTCTCACGCGCACCGGCCCGAACGTCTGGCCGCCGGTCGGGCGTCCGGAGTACCTCCGGCAGGAGGCCGAGATGAGCCTCCGCCGTCTCGGTCTCGAGCGCATCGACCTGTTCCAGCTGCACCGCATCGACCCGAAGGTCCCGCTCGAGGACCAGGTCGGCGAGCTCAAGAAGCTGCAGGACGAGGGCAAGATCCGCCACATCGGCCTGTCCGAGGTCTCCGTCGACCAGGTCAAGGCCGCGCAGGAGATCGCGACGATCGTCACGGTGCAGAACCTCTACAACCTGCAGAAGCGCGACGCCGAGGAGCTCCTCGACTGGTCGGAGGGGCAGGGCATCGGGTTCATCCCGTGGTTCCCGCTCGCGACCGGCGGCCTCACCGGCGAGGACTCGCCCCTCACCGAGATCGCCGAGCGGAAGGGCGCGACGCCGGCGCAGCTCGCGCTCGCCTGGCTGCTCAAGCGGTCGCCGGTGATGCTGCCGATCCCGGGCACGTCGAGCGTCGCGCACCTCGAGGACAACCTCGCGGGCGCGACCGTCGAGCTCACCGACGAGGAGTTCGAGGAGCTGTCGAAGCTGGGCAGCTGAGTCCGGGTCGCGGACGCGACCGACGGGCGGACGGGAGGCGCGGTGCCAGCTGGCACCGCGCCTCCCGTCCGTCTGCCACTTGCGCTTGCATACCCGGTATGGCCATACTCAGTATGGTCACGGTGGCCACGACGGGGGAAGACGATGAGCGTACGGATGGGCGTACTCGCGCTGCTGGTGGGGGGACCCGGGTACGGGTACCAGCTCCGGGGGGAGTTCGAGCACCGCACCGGCGGGACCTGGCCGCTGAACATCGGGCAGGTCTACACGACGCTCGACCGGCTGGAACGCGACGGACTCGTGGCCCGCGGCGACACGGACGGCGACGGACACGTCGTCTACACGGCGACCGACGCGGGCCGCGACGAGGTCGCACGCTGGTTCAGCGAGCCGGTCCCCGCGAAGCGCGGACGCGACGAACTCGCGATCAAGTTCGCCCTGGCCGTCACCGTGCCCGGCGTCGACGTGACGCACCTCGTGCAGGTGCAGCGGACCGCGGCCGTGCGGAACCTGCAGGACCTGACCCGGCTGAAGCGCACGTCCGACCCCGCGTCGGACCTGGCGTGGTCGCTCGTGCTCGAGTCGATGCTGTTCCAGGCCGAGGCCGAGGTCCGCTGGCTCGACCACGTCGAGTCGAGCGTGGCCCGGTACCGACCGGACGACCACCCGACGCCGACGGACGCGTCGCCCGCCGCCACGACCGCGCACGACACGACCGTCCGGAGCGCCCGGTGACCGCCGCGGCGCCGCTCCTCGAGCTCGACGCGGTGAGCGTGCAGTACGGCACCGGCGCGAAGGCCGTCACGGCCCTCGCCGGCATCGACCTGCAGATCCGCCGCGGCGAGATGGTCGCGGTGATGGGCACCTCGGGCTCCGGCAAGTCGACGCTGCTCGCCTGCGCCGGCACCCTGCTGCCGCCGACCAGCGGCGAGGTCGTCATCGACGGCGACTGGGTGTCCGACCGACCGGCGAAGGACCTCGCGGCGCTGCGGCGGCGACTCGTCGGGTTCGTGTTCCAGGACTTCAACCTCATCCCCTCGCTCACCGCGGTCGAGAACGTCGCGCTGCCCCTCGAGCTCGACGGCTGGAAGGCATCGCGTGCACGTCGTGCGGCGGAGCTGGCGCTCGACAACGTCGAGCTCGGCCACCGTGCCGACGCCTTCCCGGACGACCTGTCCGGCGGCCAGCAGCAGCGCGTGGCGATCGCCCGGGGCGTGGTCGGCGAGCGCCGCCTGGTCCTGGCAGACGAGCCGACCGGTGCCCTCGACTCGCAGACGGGCGAGGTCGTGCTGCGGATGCTCCGTCGGCACGTCGATGCCGGGGCGGGCGCGCTCCTGGTGACCCACGACGCCCGGCACGCGGCCTGGGCGGACCGGATCGTCTTCCTGCGGGACGGCCGGGTGGTCGACGAGACCGTGTACTCGGGTGTCGAGATGGCACTCGCGGACCGGGCCGCGTCGTGAGCGCGCGTCGGCGCACCGCCGACGCCGATCCGCCCCGCACACCGTTCGCGATCCGACCGGCACTGCGGCTCGGGCGACGGTTGGCGTTCGCGAAGGTCGGCCGTGCGGCGCTCATCGTCGCGCTCATCGGCATCCCGACCGCCGGGTTCACCGCGGCCTCGGTCGTGGTGCAGTCGACGCAGCCCACCACCACCGAGCAGCTGCGCTACGACCTCGGGCACGCCGCCGCCCAGATGCGCGTCGCGGGTCCGGACCTGCGCGGCATGCGCCAGGACCCCGTGAACTGGCAGTACACCGAGTCCGACCGGGACAGCCCGGCGTCAGAGGACGAGGGCGACGCGCGGTCCGCGAACGTGCTCGACCACGTGCCCGCGGGTGCGCTGTCGATCCCGGTGGGGACGTCGTCGGTCGTGCTCTCGGGGCCGAAGGGGCCGACGAAGCCGATCGGCATCTCGGCGGTCGAGGGCGCGACGTGGTCGCCGGTGCTCGACGGACACTGGCACGTCCTCGACGGTGCCGCGCCGACCACCCGCGACGAGCTCATGGTCACCCCGGCGACCCTGCAGCGGTTGGGCGCGGCGATCGGCGACACGGTCGACCTGACCGACCCGGTGACGAAACGCCTCACGATCACCGGCACGATGCGCGACGCCGGGTCCGACCCGGACGCGCAGGGCGTGTTCCTGCCCTGGGGGACGACGCTGTCCCCGACGACCGGCGCCGATCGCACCGGCACCACGGACGTCACCGTCTACCTGCCCTCGGACGCCCCGACGTGGTCGGAGATCCGGCAGCTCAACCAGCACGGCGTCGTCGTGGAGTCGCGGCCGGTCGTGCTCGACCCGCCCGACGAGCGGCTCCGCGGCGGCCAGATGGGCTCGCAGCTCGGCTGGTTCGTCGGTGCCCTGGCGCTCCTCGGCGTCTTCGCGATGTTCGAGGTCGCGCTCCTGGCCGGTGCGGCGTTCCTCGTCGGGACCCGTGCCGACACCCGCTCGTACGCCATCGTCACGAGCATCGGCGGGGACCGGCGGTTCGTCCGGACGATCGTCGCCGGGTCCGGGCTCGTGCTCGGTGCGACCGGGGCCGTGCTCGGGGTGGGGCTCGGCACGGTGATCGGGGTCGTCGCCTTCGGCGTGATCGACAACGGGAACGTGGTGTCCTGGCCGGGCCTGCACGTGCCGCTCCCGCTGCTGCTCTCGATCGGGGTGGCCGGGGTGCTGGCCGGCCTCGTCTCCGCGCTCGTCGCCGCACGGGCCGCCACGCGGATCAACGTGCTCGCTGCACTGCGTGGGTCGCTGCGTCCGGCGACGGTGAACCCGCGCACCGAGCGCCGCCGACGGATCTGGGCGCCGGTCCTCATCGTCGTGGGCGCCCTGATGACCCTGGCCTGCGGTGCCGGCGTGCTGCTGCTCAACGACCGCCCCGTACAAGAGGACGAGCTGGCGTGGGTGGTCGGCGCCGGTGTCGCGATCGGGCCGTGCCTCGTGCAGCTCGGTGTCGCGATGTGCTCGCCCTGGCTGCTCGCACTCGTCGCGAAGGCCTCGACGCGCCTCGGGCTGTCGGCACGGCTCGCCGCGCGGGACGCCCGGCGCAACCCGGTGCGCACGGTCCCGGTGCTCGCGAGCGTCATGAGCGTGGTCTTCGTCGCGTCCGTGGCGATCACGTGGAGCGCCTCGGCGCACGCGCAGTTCGTCCGCGACTACGAGTACCGGACCGCCGTGGGGGTGGCCACCGCCGACGTCTCGGTCTCCGGTGACGAGGGGGCGGCCACCGGGTACGACGCGGAACTGACCGCCCGCGCCGCGAAGATCGCGTCCGGCGTGCTCCGCCACGACCGCATCCGGGTGCTCGGCGTGGTCGCGGAGCAGCCCGGCGACGCGCCGAGCACGGTCACGCTGCCGCACGACTGGGTCGGCACGGACTGCCGGACGAACGACACCACGTCCTGCTCGCGGTACCTCACGTCACAGGACAGCTCGGCGCCGCACATCTGGACCGGCACCGTCGACGACTACGCGCTGCTGACCGGGCACCGGCCCTCGGCGGCCGTCCGCGACGCCCTGGCCTCGGGCAAGGCCGTCTCGCTCTGGCCGGAGTACGCGCACGACGGGGTGGTCCGCCTCGACACGTTCCGCGACCGGACCTGGGAGTCGCCGGCGCTCACGGCGGACTCGCGACCGGACACCTCGACCACCATCCCCGCCGTGCTCGACGTGCAGTCGCCCCGCATCCAGGTGGGCGTCTTCATGACCCCGGAGACCGCCGAGCGCCACCGGGTCCCCGCGGTCGCCGGGATGCTCGTGACGAAGCTGCCCGGCGAGCTCAGCCCGGCGCAGTGGGACGAGCTGTCGTCCGCGTGGCAGAGCCGTGGCGGCGCCGATCGTGCGCGCTGGTACGGGCCGACGTTCTCGTACGAGGCCGGACCGGTGGACGCGCAGGGGGTCGTGAAGGCACTCGTGCTCGCGCTGGCGGCCGCCGTGACGATCGGGGCCACCGCGGTCGCCATCGGTCTCGCCCGTTCCGACGGTCGCCGCGACGACGAGGTCCTCGACGCGGTGGGGGCCGCTCCGGTACTCCGCCGTCGGGTGTCGGCGTGGCAGGCGGCGATCCTCACCACGGTCGGCGCGGTGATCGGCACCCTGTTGGGGCTGCTGCCGATCCGGGCGCTCACCCTGCGGTTCACGAGCGGTCCGACCGGGGCGTCGCACATGCCGTTCGTCGCGGACTGGCCGGTGCTCGCGCTCCTCGCGCTCGGGCTGCCGATCCTGGTGACGGCCGGCACCTGGCTGACGGCGGGGCGGGGACGCCGGGTCGCGGTCCGCCGCACCCTGTGACCCGCGCGGCCGGCGCGGCCGGCCCACCCGGCACGGCCGGGCCCGGCGCGGCCGGCGAGTCCACCGAACGCGGGGCTGGAGCTGGGAACGACCACGAGGACCCACAGCGAACCGCCCGGTTCCCCAGGTCTGGGGTCTGGTACTGCGGCGCGATCCGCGGGATACCTGGAGTCGTGTCCCGCACCCGTCGCCGCGCCCTGATCGCGAGCACCGTCACCGCCGCCTGCCTCGTCGTTGTGGGGTCGTTCGTCGTCGTCTCCGCGCACACCGCCACCGCGGAGGAGCGCTCCCGCCCCGTGGCCGTCGCCGGTGCCCCGACACGGGTCGAACCCGCCGACGTCCGAGCGGACGCCCGCATCCCCGTCCGCGAGCAGGTCGTCTCTGGTCCACTCGGGTCCGGTTCCCGACCGGGGGCGATCACGTTCGCCTACGCGGGGGACTCGATCACGGCGCGACCGGACTCGTGGTTGCACGCGCTCGAGCCGGACACCCGGTTCCACGCCGTCGGCGGCTACGCGCACAGCGGGTACCGGGCGGACCAGGTGCTCGCCGAGATCGGCCCCGTGCACGACGCCGACGTCCTGGTGGTGGAGCTCGGCACGAACGACGTGAACCAGGCCGTCCCCACCGCGACGACGATCGCGAACGTGGACGCCGTCGTCCGGAGGGTCGGGGCGCAGCACGTCCTCGTCGTCGCCGGTCCGCCGTCGGACTGGACGACCAGCCGGTGGGGCGCCGACCGTCGCACGGGCCAGGTCGTCCTCAGCCGGGCACTCGCGCGCGATGCGTCGGAGCACGGCTGGTCGTACACGGACCCGTTCGCGGCGTTCCGCCAGCCCGACGGCGCCTGGGTCCGTGGGGCGTCCCCGGACGGGATCCACGGCACCGCGGCCACGAACGTCGGCATCGCACGGTCCATGGCGACGGCCATCACGGAGGCCGCCGAGTAGCGCGGGCCCGACTGCAAAGAAGCAGTTGCAAACATCCCCTTGCAAAGAGTTGTTTGCAGTCGTACGCTCGTCCCATGGCACCCGAAGCACGCGTCCTCGACCTCCCGTCGATGAAGGCGCTCAGTCACCCGCTGCGGAGCCAGCTCTTCAACGAGCTGGCCGCGCACGGCCCCGCGACCGCCACGTCGCTGGCCGACAAGGTCGGTGAATCGACCGGCTCGACCAGTTACCACCTCCGCCAGCTCGAGAAGCACGGGTTCATCGAAGAGGTCGAGGGTCGTGGCAACGGTCGCGAACGCTGGTGGCGTCGCACGCCCGTCGCCGTGCACTCCGGCGGAACCGACGGGCCCCAGTCACCCGCCGGGATCGCGGCCGCCCGCTTGCTCGCGTCGGGCTCGAACGAGTTCTCCGAGCAGCTCATCCGCGAGTTCATCGCCCGTGACCAAGAGACGATGTCGCCGGGGTGGCGGGATGCGAGCGACCTCTCCACCGCGATCCTGCGACTCACCCCCGCGGAACTCCGCGAACTCATGGACGGCATCCACGCCCACATCGAGACGTTCCGGAGTCGTCACGTCCTCGACGACGACTCCGATCCCGAGACGGAACGTGTCTTCGTGCGCCTGGCCGCAGTCCCCGTCTTCGACGACGGAACGGAAGGATCATGACCGCAGCACTCCACCTCGACCACGTCGGTCCGCTCGAACGGACCGCACACCGCCTCGGACTCGCCCTGCTCCGGTGGAGCGAGACCCGGGCGGCCCGCGTCGGCCACACCGCCGACTCCGCCCTCGGTCCGGACCGCGCGGCGGCTCGCCTCGCGTACGAGCAGCGCACCGACCTGGAGGCACGGCACCGCCACTGGGACCGCCTCGCCTCCGGCATGCCCCGCGTCCGCTGACGTGGCAGCACGCCGGTCGCCCCCGCGGTGCGGGTCGCCTCAGCCGGTGGTGCAGAACGACTCCACGTCGACGTGCACGCCGTCGGTGCCGCCCCCGAGGCGCATCCGCTCGACCGCGGCGTCGGCGTGCAGCGGTCCGACCAGATCGGTGCCCATCGCCCGGTCGATCGGCTCGTAGCCCGCGTCGTGCCAGCCGGCGAGGACACGCGGCGCGAGGTCTTGCGGGCGGACCGTCGGCAGCACGAGCGACCCCGTCCACCGCCGACCTCCGCCGTCGCACACCTGCTCCGTCACGATCACCGGCGGCGCCTCGGCCGCAGCCGGGGTCGACGACGCCAGGTCGTCCAGCGGGCCGGCCCAGCGGACCGTGTCCTCGAGCAGCGCGCGCGTCCCCGTCTCGATCCCCGAGGCGTCGAGCGTCGTCGCAGCCGCGGGGGTCGGCCCGGGCCACTCGGGCTCGAGCGTCCAGGTCGACGACGGCCGCGGTTCCGACTCCGACTGCGGTGGCACGCGAGCGGCGTCCGGCAGGCCGCTCCCGGCGAACAGCGGCCCCACGGCGAGCGCCCCGACGAGCCACACGGCCGCGACGGCGTCCGCCGGCCACAGGGTCGTGATCGACGGCCGGTCGTCCTCCGCCACCCGGCGGAGACGACGCCAGCGCATCGTGAGCGCCGTCGTCAGGAACCCGGCCGCAGCGAGCACGACGGGCAGCTCGACGAGCGGGGACACCACCCCGAGGCCGAACCCCCACCACGCCGCCGGGACAGCGGTCGCGACGGCCATCGCCGTGTACGCGGCGACGAGCAGCAGCGTCTCGCGACGGGGGAGTCGCTCGTGGTACGGCGCCGGTCGCAGCACGCACCACACGGTCGCGACCACGGCGTTCACCGCGACGCCCACCCGGCCGAGCCCCAGCCCGACGAACTGGAAGAAGTCCCAGCCGTCGAACCCTCCCGGTTCCGGCGCGTCCACCCGGTACCGCACCTGCCCGGCGAGGTGCAGCAGGACGAGGACCCCGACGACACCGAGCAGGTAGAACACCCACGCCCAGCGCGGCACCCCCGTGCGGCGGATCGCGGCCGCGACGAACAGGACGGACGCCGGCAGCAGGACGAGCAGGGCGATGCCCGCCGTGCCGTCGAAGGTCTCCGGTTCCACGCGTCCACGCTAGGGGGCGACCGTTCGGCGGCCGACCCGGGCACGACGGCTGTGTCCCGCGACCCATCGGCGGACCGGGGGGCACGGGGCGGACCCGCCACGTGCCTCCCGGGCCGTCAGCGCGGACTCACTCGGGGAGCGGCTCCGCGTACGTGCGGAAGTCGCCGCGCTCCGTGTGGATCGCCCAGAGGCGGTCCGCGATCGACGCACCGGAGTGCTCCGGCTGCCCGTCGTCGATCCCGAACGGGATGATGAGCTGGCCGACGTGGACCTGTTCCGGGCGGACGGCGTCGTGGAGGAGCTGCGCGTACGCGCTCTCACCCGCGAAGGCGACCGACGTGCCGGTGACCCGGGCGCCCGGACGGACGGCGCTGCCACCGTTCACGAACAGGATCGTGCCGTGCCCGAGCGCGCGCATGCCGGGCAGCACCTGGCGCACCGCGGTGACCGATCCGTAGACCGAGAACTCGATCGGACCGACCAGGTCGTCCGCCGTCGTCTCGAGCACCGGCCGCATGTACTCCTTCGCGGGCAGGGGGCTGTACTGCAGCACCTCGATCGGGCCGAGCTGCTCGGTCGCGCGCTCGAGGGCACCCCGGAGGGAGTCCTGGTCGCGGACGTTCGTGGCGAAGCCGGCGGCCTCGTACCCGTGGTCCTGCAGCGAACGCGCGAGCTCGTCGAGCCGGGACTGGTTGCGGGAGAGGAGGGCGATCGAGAAGCCCTCGCGCCCGAAGCGGTCGGCGACCGCGAGGCCGAGGCCCTTGCCGGCCCCGACGATGGCGATGGTGGTCATGCGGTGTACTCCTCGTCGCTCACGTGCTCGAGCCAGGTGGTGGTCGTGGCCGGGTCGTCGGCCGAGTCGAGCATCGCGAGGTGCTCCATGTAGTCCGTGGGCGTCGCGCCGTGCCAGTGCTCCTCGCCGGCCGGCGTGTACACGGTCTGCCCAGCCTGCACCTCGATCACGCCGCCGTCCCGGGTACCCATGCGCGCGACGCCCTCGGTCACGTGCAGTGTCTGCCCCTTGGCGTGCGAGTGCCAGGCGGTGCGGGCGCCGGGCAGGAAGCGGACCTTCGCGACCGTCATCGTCTGCCCGGGCTCCTGCGGGGAGGCGATGGCGTCGAGGTAGACGTCGCCGGTGAACTGCTCGGGCGGGTTCTTCACGGTGGGGCGCTTCGGCTGGATCTCCATGCCACCGACGGTAGGACGATGCGCGCGCCCGAGGGAGGGGACGACGGAACCCCTCAGCAGCAGTGCGGATCCAGGCCTTTCCCGAGTCCGGCGTGTGCAATCGACGCAACGACCGGGAGGAACACCGTGGACACCACCCCGCACCGCGCTCGCAGCCGCATCCTGACCGGAGCGGGCCTGGCCGCCGTCGCCGCGCTCGTCCTCGCCGGCTGCTCGGACGACCCGGCCCGGACGCTCGAGGGCACCGCGACGCCGCCGGCGGGACAGCTCCGCCCCGGCGGTGAGACGACGGACGTCGCGACCGGCCTCGACGCACCGTGGTCGGTGGTCCGCACCGGCGACGGCGGGGAGGCCCTCGTGAGCGAACGCGACTCGGCTCAGGTGCTCGAACTCGACGGTTCCGGGAAGACGCGCACGGTGGGCACCGTCGACGGGGTCAGCCACGGCGGCGAGGGCGGCCTGCTCGGCCTCGCGCTGCACGACGGCGACCTGTTCGTGTACTCGACCGCCGAGGACGGCAACCGGATCCAGCGGTACGACCTCACCGGCACCACCGGCTCGTACGGACTCGGCGACGCCACGACCGTCATCGACGGACTGCCGGCGAACAGCTTCCACAACGGCGGGCGCATCGCGTTCGGCCCCGACGGCATGCTCTACGCGAGCGTCGGCGACGCCGGCACGGGATCCGACGCGCAGGACCGCGACTCCCTGGCGGGCAAGATCCTCCGGCTCACCCCCGACGGTGCCGTCCCCGACGGCAACCCGTTCCCCGACTCCCCGGTGTGGAGCCTCGGGCACCGGAACGTGCAGGGCATGGCGTGGACGGCCGACGGCACGATGTTCGCCTCGGAGTTCGGGCAGGACACCTGGGACGAGCTCAACGTCGTCGAGCCGGGGAAGGACTACGGCTGGCCCGAGGTCGAGGGCACCGGCGGCACCGACCAGGGGTTCGTCGACCCCGTGCAGCAGTGGTCCACCGACGAGGCCTCGCCGAGCGGCCTCACCGTCATCGACGACACCGTGTTCATCGCCAACCTCCGCGGCGAGGTCGTCCGAGGCGTCCCGGCAGACGACCCGTCGACGTCGACCGAGTACTTCGCGGGAGACTTCGGGCGCATCCGCACCGTGCTCGAGGGACCGGACGGGGCGCTCTGGTTCGTCACGAACAACACCGACGGCCGCGGCGACCCCACCGCGGGCGACGACCGGATCGTGTCGGTCCCGCTCGCCAGCAGCTGATCGGGGTCCGGTGCTGAGCGGGGACCCGCGCTGACCGGGGCTCTGTGCGGAACGGGGTCCGGTGTGGAACGGGGTTCCGGCAGCACCTCGCTCGCACGCACCCGGCCGAAGTACCGTGACCGCATGGACCACCGCGACGAAGCGCGCGACTTCCTCTCCGGTCGTCGCGCACGCATCACCCCCGAGCAGGCCGGCGTCGAGACCTTCGGCACCCGCCGCCGCGTGACCGGACTCCGGCGCGAGGAGGTCGCCCGGCTCGCCGGCGTGAGCATCGACTACTACACGCGGCTCGAGCGGGGGAACCTGCAGGGTGTCTCGGACAGCGTGCTCGACGCCATCGCCGGTGCGCTGCAGCTCGACTCCGCCGAGCACGAGCACCTGCGCGACCTCGCCCGGCACCAGAACGCGACCCCGCGACGAGCCGCCCGGGTCATCCCGGTGGCGGCGGTCCGGCCCGAGCTGCAGTACCTGCTCGACGTCGTCACCGACGCTCCGGCGATGATCGTCAACAACCGGCAGGACATCGTCGCGGCCAACGCGCTCGGCTACGCGATGCACTCCGACCTCGTCGACGCGCCGGCCCGTCCGCTCAACTTCGCGCGGTTCATCTTCCTCGACCCGCAGGCGCGGAACTTCTACCGCGACTGGCAGCGGGCGGCGCACACGAACGTCGCGATCCTCCGGCGCGAGGCGGGTCGGACCCCGAACGACCGCGAGCTGGCGGCGCTCATCGGCGAACTGTCGATGCGGAGCGACGACTTCCGGGAGCTCTGGGCGTCCCACGACGTGCGGCGGCACTACGCGGGCGTGAAGTCCTTCCACCACGCGGTGGTCGGCGACCTCGAACTGCACTTCCAGACGCTCGAGCTCGCGGAGGACCCCGGCCTGTCGCTGACGATCTACCCGGCGACGCCCGGCTCCCCGACCGCCGACGCCCTGCGGGTGCTGGCGTCGTGGGCGGCGACGGAGCGGATCGCAGAGCGGGCGCGCGCACTCGCCTGAGGCGGTGGTCGTGACCCCACGACAGACGGGAGGCGCGGTGCCAGCTGGCACCGCGCCTCCCGTCTGCCCTGTGGTCGAGTCAGGCCTCCGGGATCACCCGCTCGAAGCGGCTCGTGTCCGCCCCGTCCGGGTCCGGACCGTTCCGGCGACCGGTGTCGAGGGCGTCCAGCCGCGCGAGCTCGTCGTCGGACAGCACGAAGTCGAAGACGTCGACGTTCTCGCGGATCCGCGCCGGGTTCGTCGACTTCGGGATCGCGTTCCGGCCCTGCTGCACGTGCCAGCGGAGCATCACCTGCGCCGGCGTCTTGCCGTGCGCCTCGGCGATCTGCCGGATCGTCGGGTCGTCCATCACGCTGACCCGTTCGTCGCCCCACCCCGGGTAGAACGTGATGCCGCCGATGGGCGACCACGCCTGGTCGAGGATCCCGTGCTCGGCATCGGCGCGCTGGACGTCCGGCTGGGTGAAGTACGGGTGCAGCTCGATCTGGTTGAGCGTCGGGACGACGTCGGTCTGCTCGAGCAGCGAGCGGAGGTGGTGCGGCATGAAGTTGCTCACGCCGATCGCCCGGACCCGGCCGTCCGCGTACAGCGTCTCGAGGGCCTTGTACGCCTGTACCGTCCGGTCGAAGCGGTCCGGAGCGGGCTGGTGCAGGATCAGGACGTCGATCGTGTCGAACCCGAGCTTGCCGGTGGCCTTCTCGAACGCGTGCAGCGTCTCGTCGTACCCGTAGTCCGAGACCCAGATCTTCGTCTCGACCACGATCTCGTCGCGGTCGACGCCGGAGGCGCGGATCCCCTCGCCGACCTCGCGCTCGTTGCCGTACGCGGCGGCGGTGTCGATGTGGCGGTACCCCGTCTCGAGCGCCGTGCGCACGGCGGCGACGGTCTCCTCGGGTGCGCTCTGGAAGACGCCGAACCCGATCGCGGGGATCTGCAGTCCGTTGTTGAGGGTGAGTGTGTCCATGCCGACGACGCTACGACCGACGGATCTGCGCTGACGGGTACCAACAACCCCTGCTCCACGGAGCCGGGGGCACCTACCGTGGAGGCATGGACACGACCGAAGAAGTGCGGGACTTCCTCCGCACCCGCCGCGAGCGCCTCACGCCGCAGCAGGTCGGGCTGCCCGACTTCGGCGGCGCCCGACGCGTGAAGGGCCTGCGCCGCGAGGAGCTCGCCCTCATCGCCGGCATGAGCGTCGACTACTACATCCGGCTCGAGCGCGGGAACCTCACCGGTGTCTCGGAGAGCGTCCTCGAGTCGCTCTCTCGGGCCCTCCGGCTCGACGACGCCGAGCACGCACACCTGTTCGACCTCGCCCGGACGCAGAACGCCTCGGCCACCACCCGGCGCCGGCCGACGACGTCGAAGGTCCGGCCGAACGTGCAGCGCGTGCTCGACTCGATGACCGCGCCCGCGTGGGTGCGAAACGGTCGATCCGACTTCCTCGCCGGCAACGCCCTCGCACGCGCGCTGTACTCGCCGTTGTTCCTCGAGCCGTCCGGCACACCGAACTCGGCGCGGTTCGCCTTCCTCGACCCCCGTGGCCGGGAGTTCTGGCTCGACTGGGACGTCGTCGCGAGCGACATGGTGGCCGTGCTGCGCGCCGAGGCCGCGCGCACGCCGTACGACAAGGGCCTCACCGACCTCATCGGCGAGCTGTCGACCCGGAGCGAGGAGTTCCGGCAGCGCTGGGCGGCGCACGACGTGACGCGGCACCGGACCGGTCAGAAGCGGGTGCACCACCCCGACGTCGGGGACCTCGACCTGACGTACGAGGCGATGGAGCTCGTGACGGACGCCGGGCTGACACTCGTCGTCTACAGCGCCGAACCGGGGTCGCCGTCGGAGGAACGGCTCCAGCTCCTGGCGAACCTGGTGGCGACCGAGTCGGCACGGGTGGCCGCCGCGCTCTCCGCCGCCTCATCCGCATCCACATCCGCATCCGCATCCGCATCCGCATCGGAGGACGCATGAACGAGACGGACTCGATCCGGACGACCACGCCGTCCGCGCCGTCGTCGTTCACCGCCCGCCTGCGCTTCCGGTTCGCAGCGGAGCAGGAGATCCACGAGCTGACCCGTGACCGCGAGCGTGAAGCGCGGATCCTCGACGAAGCGGCCGTCCGCCTCGCACCCGGCCCGTGGCAGATCGCACAGCTGTTCCGGCGGCGACGATGACGTCCGGCGCGGGGATGACCCGCGGGCGCACCCTCCTCTTCGCCGTCGCGGGTGGCGCCGCCGTCGGCAACCTGTACTGGTCGCAGCCACTGCTGGACGACATCGCCCGGTCGCTCGACACGTCCACCGCCGTCGCCGGGCTCCTCGTCACCCTCACCCAGGTCGGCTACGCGCTCGGCATCCTGCTCGTGGTGCCGCTCGGCGACGTCCTCGACCGGCGCCGGCTGGTCCCCGTCGTGCTCGTCGCGTCGGCGGTGGCGCTGCTCGGAGCCGCCGTGGCCCCGAGCTTCACCACACTCTTGGTCGCCCTCGCGCTGGTCGGGCTGACGACCGTCGCCGGGCAGCTGCTCATCCCCCTCGCCGGCGACCTGGCCGACCCGGCGGAACGCGGCCGCGTGGTCGGCACGATCGCCTCGGGCGTCCTCACCGGCATCCTGGTCTCCCGCACGGTGAGCGGCATCGTCGCGGACGCGTTCGGCTGGCGCGCGATCTACGTGCTCGCCGCGGTCGCCGCCCTGGTGTTCGCGGTCCTGCTGCGGCGCGCGATCCCCGAGCTCGAACGCCGTGACCGGGTGCCCTACCCGGCGTTGATCGTGTCCGTGTTCCGTGCCGTCGGGGCGCACCGCTCCGTGCAGGTCACCCTCGTCATCAGCGCCACCGTCTTCGCGGTGTTCACGATGTTCTGGACGGCGCTGACGTTCCTGCTCAGCGCGGCACCGTTCGGCTACTCCACGACGGCGATCGGGCTCGTCGGTCTGGCGGGGCTCGCCGGTGCCGTCGCCGCACAGCGCGTCGGACGCCTGCACGACCAGGGCCTCTCCGTGCCGGTCAGCGGCGCCGCACTCGTGCTCGTGCTGGTGTCCCTCGTGATCGCGGGCCTCGGAGCACGCTCGATCGTGGTCGTCCTGGTCGCGGTGGTCCTGCTCGACGTCGGCGTGCAGGCCGCGAACGTGCTCAACCAGACCCGGCTGTTCGCCATCGACCCCGCCGCGCGCAGCCGCCTCAACACGGCGTTCGTCACCGGCAACTTCATCGGGGGTGCGATCGGTTCGGCCGTCGCGTCGGTCCTGTGGAACGCCGGTGGGTGGACCGCCGTCACCGTGGGCGGGGCGGTGCTGATGGGGTTCGCAGTGACGGTCTGGGCCGTGCACCGACGCCGGGGGCTCATGGTCGGATCGACCGAGCGCTGATCACCGGCCACGAACCCGGCGTCGGCGGATCGCGGTGCCGGTGGTGACGATCGCGGCGAACAGTGCGACGGCAGCCACCAGGTGGGAGATCCAGGACCCTCCGGTCGCGGGTTGGGTCACGACGACCGCGCCGAGGACCACCAGGGCCACACTGACGACGCAGGCGAACGGAATGCCGGTGACGAGGTTGCGCACGATACCTCCGGTGTTGTCTGGTATTTCAGCGTACTGACCACGCCGGCTGTGTGCCAGCGGTGGGCCGTGGAGAGGGGTGAGGACAGCACCTCCCTCGACGCCCCTGACGGTCGTAGCGTCGGGGGCATGCGCTTCACCGATACCGATCCCGAGTTCGCCCAGTACTCCGCCGCGTTCGCCGACGAGACCCTGCAGCACACGTCCCTCAGCGCGCACGACCGGTTCGTCGTGCAGCTCGGCGCGGTCGTCGCGACGGGGGCCCGGACGGCGTTCGGGGACCTGCTCGACCGCGCGCTCGACGATGCCGTCACCCCGATCGAGGCGAAGGAGATCGTGTACCAGGCCGTCGCCTACGTCGGACTCGCCCGCGCCACGGACTTCCTCGTCACCACGAACGAGGTCCTCACCGCCCGCGGAGTCACCCTGCCGCTCCCGGGCCAGTCGACCACCACGCCGGACGACCGTCTCGAGCGGGGCCGCCAGGTGCAGGGCGCGGTCGTCGGGCCGGACGTCGTCGACTCGCTGTACGAGAACGCCGCGGCGGACACCGTCCACTTCCAGCGGTTCCTGTCCGGCAACTGCTTCGGCGACACCGTCGGCCGCTCCGGGCTCGACCTGCGGACGCGAGAGCTCCTGACGTTCGCGATGCTCGTCGCACTCGGCGGCGCCGACGCCCAGGCGCGGAGCCACGTCGCGGCGAACCTGCGGGTCGGCAACACCCGGCAGCACCTGCTCGACGTGCTCACGGTCCTCGTGCCGTGGCTCGGCTACCCCCGGACGCTCAACGGGCTCGCCGCCGTGAACGAAGGCGCACCCGCCGCCTGATCTCGCGACGCAGCCTCAGCGCAGCTGTCAGACGACGAGCGGGCCGGCCACGTCGAGCTCGCCATGGTCGACGAGCCAGCGGACCGCGTCGAGCACGGTCTCCTCGGCCGTGTACCCAGGCGCGTACCCGAGCAGCCGTCGGGGCTTCTCGATGCTGAACACCTGGCTGCGCGACAGGTGCTCCCAGCTGGCACCGGCGTGCTCCGGAGCCGTGGTCTCGCGGAACCGGTCCCACGAGACGGACTCGAGCCGCGCCTCCTGGCCGAACCACGACGCTGCCAGGTGGGCGTACCCACGGGCCGTGAGCGCCGTCGAGGCGGTGATGAAGAAGTCCTCGCCCGCTGCGGCGTCGCGGTGCTCGACCGCGAGCTGGAACGCCTGCGCGACGTCGTCCGCGTGGACGTGCGCCATCGTCTCGGCGCCCAGCCCGGGAACCGAGACGGGCGTGCCGGAGGACAGCGCGGTGAGGACGGCGGGGTCGAGGTTGCCGAGGGGCCCGATGGGCATCCACCCCGGTCCGCTGATGTGTCCGGGGTGGATCGACGTCGTCACGAGACCACCTGAGGCGGTTTCCTTCTTGAGCATCCGTGCGATGGCGTCCTTCTGCACGCCGTAGTCGCCGAACGGGGGCGTCGCGTTCTCCTCCGTGATGGGGAGGACGTACGAGACGCCGGCGCGCCAGATCGAGCCGCAGTGCACGAGGTGCGTGTCCGTCCCCCGGAGCGCGGTGACGAGGGCCTGAGCGGACGACAGCGTGAAGCAGACGAGGTCGACGACGGCGTCCGCGCGGAGCCCGACGATCCGGTCGCCGAACGTGCCGTCGCGGTCCTCCTGCTCGCGGTCGGCGGTGACCTGTTCGACCTGCTGCCACTCGGGGGAGTCGACGTAGGCAGTCCGGGTGCCGCGGCTGATGGTCACGACCTCGTGGCCGGCGCGGACGAGACGAGGGACGAGGAACGTGCCGATGTGGCCGGTGGCCCCGATGACGACGATGCGCATGCCGCCACGCTAGGCCGCGGACGCTGTGGGAGGGAGGCCGTGGCGGTGCCTGCCTCGCGCGGGCGTTCCGTCCCATTGCATCCGCGATGGAAGGTCGAAACGGGCATAGGAGGTCGAAAGTTTCGACCTCCTATGCCCGAAAACGTCGAGTACGCGCGGAACGACCCCCTACGCGCGGAACAACCCGGGCGCGCCGGTCAGGCGGCGGTGATCACCTTCACGGAGCCGGCGATGGTCGCGGCGTCCTCGGCGAGCGCGACGACCGGGTCGGGGAGCTTCGTGGCACCGCCGACGGCCTTGCGCACGCCCCACCCGATGAACGAGCCGACGATCGCACCGACACCGCCGAGGATCGCACCCTCGATGCGGAGGTCGCGCTTGCCCGTGGTGCCGAGTGCTGCCCCGGCGAGCGCACCGGAGGCGACGCGACCGACGAGTCCGGCGGGGGAGATGCGGCTCGGGGTCTTCGGGAGCTTGTCGCCGATGAGCTCGCCGACGGCGGACGCGACGAGCGCACCGCGGCCGAGCGGCGTGCTGAAGACCTTCCAGTCCTGCCACGCGCCCTTGAGCGAGGACCGGTCGTGGTTCAGCGCCATCACCGCGAGCGGGGTGGCACTCCGGCCGCCGCTGAGGATGCCCAGCACCAGGGTGCGGACCAGGGTGTGCTGCTCGTTCTTCTTGCTCATCGTCGCTCCTTGTCGTGTCCGTTCGGAAAGTACTCTTGCGCTCCTGGTACTCAGCGATACTATGTACCGGTAGTCAGCAACACTGAGTAGCACCGCAGGAGGCACGCATGCCCAAGCAGGACACCGAGATGCTCAAGGGCATCCTCGAGGGGATCGTCCTCGCCGTGCTCGTCGGCCGACCGGCCCACGGGTACGAGATCACCGCCTCGCTCCGTGAGCAGGGCTTCACCGACATCGCCGAGGGCACGATCTACGCCCTGCTCGTCCGCATCGAGCAGCGCGGCCTCGTCGACGTCGAGAAGGTCCCCTCCGAGAAGGGGCCACCCCGGAAGGTGTTCACCCTGAACGCCCACGGCCGAGCGCAGCTCGACGACTTCTGGCGGGCCTGGGCCTTCCTCAGCGAGCGACTCGACCACCTGCAGCACCAGAACGACACAGGACAGGACTGACCATGGCCATCTCGATCTCCGACATCACGACCAAGCTCATCGGCGACAAGAAGCGCTGGCGGGCGTACAAGGCCCGGACCGCATCGCTGCCGACGAGCCACCGCACCGCCGTCGACGGCATCGAGCGGTACCTCATGTACACCGGCCCGAGCGACGGCGACCAGCTCATGCGGATGCTCGACGACCTCGCCGACCTGTTCGAGCAGAGCGCCGCGGACGGCACGAGCGTCCGGACCGTCGTCGGTGACGACCCGATCGCGTTCGCCGAGGACTTCAAGGCGAACTACGGCCTCGGCTCGTGGCTCAGCAAGGAGCAGCAGCGCCTCGTCGACACGATCGACAAGGCCGACAAGGCCGACGACCACGGGACCGCGACGGGAGGCGAGCCCGCATGACCGCAGCCATCCGGGTCCGTGGGCTCGAGAAGTCCTTCGGCGACCTGCACGTCCTCCGCGGCGTCGACCTCGACGTCGCGGCCGGCACCGTGACCGCGCTGCTCGGGTCGAACGGCGCCGGCAAGACCACCGCGATCCGCATCCTGGCGACCCTCGCGAAGGCCACCGCCGGCAGCGCCACCGTGGCCGGACACGACGTGGCCACCGAGCCGGGTGCCGTCCGCGAGGCGATCAGCCTCACCGGCCAGTTCGCCGCCGTGGACGAGGTCCTCACCGGCCGCGAGAACCTGATCCTCGTCGCCCGGCTCCGCCACCTCCCGCACGCCGGCCGCACCGCCGACGAGCTCCTCGCACGGTTCTCGCTCACCGAGGCCGGGTCGCGCCGGGCGGGCACGTACTCGGGCGGGATGCGGCGCCGGCTCGACATCGCGATGAGCCTGATCGGCGATCCGCAGGTGGTGTTCCTCGACGAACCGACGACCGGCCTCGACCCCGAGGCCCGGCTCGAGGTCTGGGACGCCGTCCGTGCCCTCGCCGCCGGCGGCACGACGGTGCTGCTCACCACGCAGTACCTCGACGAGGCCGAACAGCTCGCCGACCGCATCGCGATCCTGCACCAGGGCCGGATCATCGCCGACGGCACGCTCGCCGAGCTCCAGCGGCTGCTCCCGCCCGCCCGGGTCGAGTACGTCGCGAAGCAACCCACGCTCGAGGACGTCTTCCTCGCCGTCATCGGCAGCGGCACCGCCGACGCGGCCAGCGCCGCCGCACACCGACAGGAGGTCGCGTGATGTCCGCCCACCCGATCCACGACACCGCCGTCCTGACCGGCCGCTCCCTCAAGCACGTCTGGCGGAGCCCGGACACGATCATCACCACCGCCGTGATGCCGATCGCCTTCCTGCTGCTGTTCGTGTACGTCTTCGGCGGCGCGATCGACACCGGCACCGCCTCGTACGTCGACTACCTGCTGCCCGGGATCCTGCTCATCACCGTCGCGTCGGGCGTCGCGTACACCTCGTACCGCCTGTTCCTCGACCTGCAGGCCGGCATCGACGAACGGTTCCGGTCGATGCCGATCGTCCGTGCGGCGTCGCTCTGGGCACACGTCCTCACCTCGCTCGTCGCCAACCTGGTGTCGGTGACGGTGGTGGTCGGGGTGGCCCTGCTGATGGGCTTCCGGAGCAGCGCCGGCGTCGGTGCGTGGCTGGCCGTGCTCGGGATCGTGGTGCTGTTCACACTCGCACTCACCTGGGTGGCGGTCGTGGCGGGCCTGTCGGCGAAGTCGGTGGACGGTGCGAGCGCGTTCTCGTACCCGCTGATCTTCCTGCCGTTCATCAGCTCCGCGTTCGTGCCGACGGACACGATGCCGGGTCCGGTCCGCTGGTTCGCGGAGCACCAGCCGGTCACGTCGATCGTGGACTCCATCCGCGCGCTGTTCGCCGGCCAGCCGCTCGACGCCGACCTGTGGGTCGCCCTGGCCTGGTGCGTCGGGATCCTGCTCGTCGCCTTCGGCGCCGCGACCCTCGTGCAGCGCCGGCGGGTCGGCTGACGTGACCGACCCGGGCCTGGAGGCGCGTGGCGGCACCGCCACGCGCCTCCAGGCCGTCACCCGGTCACCTGCACGGCGTCACCCGGTCTGCTGAGGCGCCCCGAGTAGCGTCCGCCGCATGAGCAACGTCATCCTCTTCGGCGGCCACGGCAAGGTCGCACTCCTCGCCACCCGCATCCTCACCGACCGCGGCCACACGGTCACCTCGGTCATCCGCAAGGCCGACCAGGCCGACGAGATCCGCGCGCACGGCGGCGAGCCGCACGTGGCGGACATCCAGCAGCAGACGCTCACCGACTTCGCCGAGCTGATCCACGGGCACGACGCCGTCGTGTGGTCCGCCGGTGCCGGCGGCGGGTCCGCCGACCGCACCTGGGCGATCGACCGTGACGCCGCGATCCTGTCCGTCCAGGGCGCCGCGAAGGCCGGCGTCGACCGGTACGTGATGGTGTCCTGGTCCGGCTCCGTCCTCGACCACGGGGTGCCGCAGGACAACGACTTCTTCGCGTACGCGCAGTCGAAGATGATCGCCGACGCCGTCCTGCGTGACTCCGGCCTCCGCTGGACCGTCGTCGCGCCGAGCACCCTCACCGATGACGAGCCCACCGGCTCGGTCGACTGGGACGGCTCCTCGACCGAGGTGCCGCGCGGGGACGTCGCGCACGTCGTCGCCGACGCCCTCGAGAGCGACGCGACCGTGGGCAAGACGATCCGGTTCAACACCGGATCGACCCCCATCGCCGACTTCCTCCGGAACTGACCGTGCCGACGCCGACGCTCCTCTTCGTCCACGGTGCCCTCGTCCGCGACGGCGCCTGGTGGTGGTCGCCGACCGCCGACCTGCTCCGGGAACGCACCGGCGTCGAGAGCCGAGCCGTCACCCTGCCGTCCTGCGGCGAGACGGACGGACCCGGCGCAGCACGCGGTGGGGACCTGGCGGACGACGCTGCGGCGCTCCGCCTGGCACTCGACGACGTCGCCGCTGCCGGTGGTTCCGCCGTCGTGGTCGGCCACTCCTACGGCGGCACGGTGCTCGCCGAGGCCGGCGCGCACCCCGCCGTCGAGCACCTGCTGTTCGTGTCGTCGTACCTGCCCGACGTCGGTTCGACGCAGGGATCGATCATGTCCACCGAGCCCGACCCCGTCACGATCCGGCCGGACGACGCCGGCCGGATCGTGCTCGACGGGTACGACGTCGAGTCGTTCGGCGCCCGGTTCCTGCAGGACGCCGACGCGGCCACGCAGCGGGCGGCGTGGGAGCGGACCACCGCGCAGGACCTCCGGGCGTTCGGGACGCCGACGGGTGCCGCCGGCTGGTCCGGCGTCGACTCGACGGCGATCGTCTGCACGGACGACCGGTCGACGACGGTCGGACTGCAGCGACGGCACGCCGAGCGGGCGACGCGGTCGGTGGAGCTGCCGACCGGGCACCACCCGTTCATCACCCGGCCGGACCTCGTGGTGGAGCAGATCGCGGCGTTCCTGCGCTGACGCGGCGGACGCCCGGGTCGGTACCGGTCGGCTCCGTGCCGGTCTGCTCCGTGCTGGTCTGCTCGGTGCCGGTCGGCTCGGTGCTGGTCTGCTCCGTGCCGGTCAGGCGAACTGGGCGTAGAACCCCTCGGGAGCGTGCGCGAGCGATGCCTTGACGAGCGCGCTCCACTCGTCGACGACGACCTCGGCGGCGTCCCGCTCGACCCCGTCGAGCGAGGCCCGGGCAACATCGGCCGGGTCGACCATCGGCCCCTCGTACCCGGCCATGATGTCGGTGTCGGCGGCGCCGAGGTGGAGCCCCTGCACGCTGACGCCCGTGTCGGCCAGCTCGAGCCGCACCGCGTTCGTCATGTTCCACTCCGCCGCCTTCGCCGCCGCGTACCCGCCGGAACCGGGGTGGGCGAACCACGACAGTGCCGACAGCACGTTGACGATCGCGCCGCCACCGTTGGACTGGATGACCGGCGCGAAGGCCCGGACCATCGCGAGGTTGCCCCAGAAGTGCGTGTCCATCTCACGGCGGACGTCCGTCAGATCACCCGTGACGAGCGAGCCCTGGGTGGCGATGCCGGCGTTGTTGACGAGCAGCGTGACGTCGGACGCCGCCGCCGCGGCAGCCGCGATCGAGTCGTCGTCGGTAATGTCGAGCGGCAGCACCTCGACGCCCTCGATGTCGACGAGCTCCGGGCGCCGCGCCGTGGCGTAGACCTTGGCGGCGCCCCGCTCGAGCAGCTGCAGGGCGAACCGGCGTCCGATGCCGCGGTTCGAGCCCGTGACGAGTGCGATCGATCCAGCGATCTCCATGGTGTTCCTCCTGCCGCGCGGGCGTCTCCCGCTCCGGCTCGGTTACGCTAAGACCTCACATCCATGTCAGGGGCAAGCCCCGATCGGAGATCGCATGCGCATCGGGGACCTCGCGGCCGCGACCGGGGTGAGCGTCCGCTCGCTGCGGTACTACGAGGAGCAGGGGTTGCTCGCCGCCGATCGCACGCCGAGCGGGCAGCGCACCTACGGTCCGGCAGCCGTCGAGCGGGTCGAGCTGGTCCAGCAGCTCTTCGGGGCCGGGCTGTCGAGCCGCACGATCGTGCAGCTGCTGCCGTGTGTCGACGCCGGCGTCGCGACCCCGGAGTCCTTCGCGCTGCTCGTCACCGAACGCGACCGGATCACCGCGCAGCTGGCGGAGCTCGAGGCCGCGCGCGACCGCCTCGACGAGGTCATCGAGATCACCGAGCACCCCACGCCCGAACACTGCCCGGCGCTCCGCGACCGAGCACCCGCCCTGGCCGCCTGACCCGCACGGCGCCGGGCGCCGCGCCCCCGCACGGTGCGAGGCTCGCACTGAAGCACCCGGCGGCACCGTGCCCCCTCGCCCAAGCGCCCCCGAACCTCAGCGCCGCCGCGCCGCCTGCCACGTCTCCCGCGGCAGCACCCCGAACTCGTCGCGGTAGCTCCCCGCGAACCGGCCGAGGTGCGCGAAGCCCGAGGCCCGCGCGATCTCGCCGATGCTCCGGCCGTCCCCGGACTCGAGCTGCTCCCGGGCGAGCAGGAGCCGGATGCGCCGCAGGTACGTCGTCGGGGTGATGCCGTGGTGCCGCCGGAACGCCTCCTGCAGCCCTCGGACGCTGAGCCCGGCGGCCTCTGCCACGTCGTCGACGGTGATCTGCTCGGTGGCGTGGTCGAGCAGGAACGCCTCGGCCCGGGCGAACCGCGCGGCGGCGGCGGTGCGGTGTTCGTGCTGCCCGACCGGCCAGTGCGGGATCGCGGTGAGCAGGCCGCTCGCCGCGAACCGGGTGAGCTCCTGTTCCCGTGCCGCGTCGACCTCGGCGGGGCCGCGCAGGACCTCGGACGCGACGGCCCGGACCATCAGCCACCAGGCGGCGAGCGCCGGCCCCTCCGGGATGTGGTGCGGGCGGAACTCGAGCGGACCGGGGTGCCAGGCGCCGCGTTCGGCGGCGACCTGCTCCACCACGGCGCGGTCGATGCGGATGAGGTCGAGCTGGAAGCCCTCCCACCGGGCCTGCTGGGGGTCGTGCCGGAACAGGACGGGGCGGCCGGTCGCGACCGGGTCGCCGTCGACCCGTCCGTCGCCGGACTTCATCCAGAAGACGGTCATCGCGGCCTTCGCCTCGATGTCGGCGGACACCGTGCCGCCGCAGGCCAGCGACACGAGCGACAGCAGGTTCGTGCCCCGGCGACGGGCTTCGAACCCGAGGTCGGCGGGCCCCGACTCGACGCGGGCGTCCCGGACGTCGGGGAGCCGCGCGACGAGCTCACCGGCCGCCGAGGGGTCGGCGGCGGTGACGGTCCACTGCGAGCGCTGCAGCATGCCGGACACGATCAGGGCCGCCCGACGGCGACGGGCTGCAGGACCGACTCGGCGATCCGGTGTGCCGCCTGCTCGGCGGACGCGTGCGTGGTGTCCACGACCTCGGCGTCCTCGTGCAGCCAGGTGCGGGCGGCCTCGGCGTACGGTTCCATCCGGCTGAAGCGGAACGTCGACGGGCCGAGGTCGGTGTCGTGCTCGATGCGGTGCCGCAGGGTCGCCTGGTCGGTGTGCAGCACGAAGTGCCGGACCGGGATCCCGTGCCCGGCGAATCCACCGGCGATCTCGCGCCAGTACCGCTCGACCAGGACGGTCTGCGGCATCACGAGGATGCCACCGACGTACTGCAGGACCTGCCGGGCGGTCTCCACGACGAGCGGCCGCCACGGGTCCCAGTGCTGGAAGTCGTCGGTCGCCCGGAGCGTGGGTCGGACGTCCATGAGCGTCTCGCCGACCTTCTCCGGGTCGAGCAGTCGGGCGTCGGGCAGGAGCGGCTGCAGGAGCCTGCTCGTGGTCGTCTTCCCGACGCCGTGGGTGCCGTTCAGCCACACGATCATGATCGGACCGTAGCGCACGAACCACCCGGTCGGGAGGGATCGCCGCAGACTGCCTCCGGGACCCGTCAGTCGAGGGTCGCGCGGACCGGCTCCACGACGTCCCGGTGCCGGATGGCGGCGACGCACGGGAAGCAGAGGAGGTCGCCCTCGCGGACGTCGGCGGGCAGCGGTGCGGGCAGCCGGTGGAACGGTCCGTCGGCGGTGCCGTCCGAGGGGATCACGACGTGGGTGCGGGTCGCCGGGGCGGTGCTGACGCGGCCGATCAGCCGCACCTGGTCGAGCACCGCGCACGGTGGCAGGGTCGCGTCGAGGTCGAGCAGGACGACGCCGGGCCGCGGGTGTCGGACCCGGACGACGGCGGCCACGGCCACGCTGACCTCGCGCGGGGTCCACCCCCGGGGTCGGTAGCGCGGCGCTGCCTGGTCGGCGGTGTGCACGCACGGGGTGCCGGTGAGTGCGGCGAGGCGCAGCATCGACACGGCGGCCACCACCACGTCGTCGGTGGTGGTCGTGGTGTGCGCGGGCCAGAGGAACGGGTCCATGGGTTCCGGGAGCGACGCGCGGAGCGTCGGCAGGATCGCGGTGAGGGTCACACACCGACGGTGCGCCCGCCGGGCGGCCCGTCGGGGCGTCCTGACGGACTCCGTACGCCGTCGGCCCGGATCCCCACGGGATCGGGACGCGGGGAACGGGAGGGACGGGAGGCGCGGGGCGGTCCGGCACCGTGCCTCCCGTCCGGCGGGTGCGCACCGTGGCCGCGGTGCGGACGCCGGGTCAGCGCAGATCGGACCAGGTCAGCGCTGCGACGACCCGGTGACGTCCACCGGTCGCTCCGGGGCACGGACGACGAGGGGCGTCGCCGCGTACCGCCCGCGCCCGTGGCGCCGGTCGAAGACCGCGACGGACAGCAGGAGCACGCCGATGACGACCCACGCGGCGCCGACGATCCAGCGCCAGGGCTCCGAACCGAACGCGGCGAGCGTGAGCCACAGCACGCCGAGCAGTGTCAGGCCGACGCCCTGCCAGATGCGCGGGCGGCCGACGATCGTCCGCCAGGGCTCGTTGGTGGCTTCGTTGCTCATGACGGAAGGCTAGCCCGACTCGCCGGGGTCAGGCACGCCCGGTGACCATCGCGTCGATGGTCCGCATCGCGGTCGCGAAGATCGTGAGCACCGGGTTCACGCCCCCGTTCGTGACGTGCACCGACCCGTCGGCGACGCGGAGGTTGTCGTGCCCCCAGACCCTGCCGTACGGGTCGACGACGGAGGTCGCCGGGTCGGTCCCCGTCCGGAGCGTGCCGGCCTGGTGCTGCCCGCCGCTCGCGCCGACGACCGGGCCGTGCAGTTCCGCGACCCGGGTGGCTCCGGCGGCGCGCAGCCAGTCCCCGCTCCGCGCGCTGGTGTGGTCGCGGGCGCGGACGTCCTCGGGGTGGACGCCGCCGCTGAACCACGCCACCGGGGTGCCGTACCGGTCGGTGACGGAGGGGTCGACGCGGACCCGGGCGTCGGCCGTCGTGACCTCTTGGATGGGGCCCATGATCCGCATGCTCCGGCGGGCGAGGTCCCGCATGGCTTGCTTGCTGCCGAGGCCCGCACGGGGGATCAGTCCGGTCCCGACGAGGTACTGGTAGGTGTTCGCCGGGGTCGCGATGAACTCGTTCGCCAGGATCCCGCCGCCGACCTGCCCGTCAACGCCGTGCCGGAAGTCGGTCGTCGCGATGGACGGCCCCGGCCCGAGACCGTCGTCGACCACGTCGTCGAAGACGCCCATCGCGCCGCCGTAGACGTGCCCCTGCAGGTGGCGGCCGACCTGGTCCGTGCCGTTCCCGATGCCGTCCGGCTCGCGGTCGCTGCGGCTGTTGAGCAGCAGGCGCGCGGACTCCACGGCACCCGCGGCGACGACGACCTCGCCGGCGTCGACGTCGGTCTGCCAGTCCTGGCCGTCGACCGTGCCGACGATCGTCACGCCGACCACCCGGCCGGTGTGGTCGGTGCGGAGCCGGGCGACCCGGCTGTCCAGCAGGATCGCGGCGTTGCCCGTCGCGAACGCCCGCGTGAGCATCGTGTTCTGGCTGCCGTTCTTCGCGTCGACCGGGCAGGCGAACCCGACGCACATGCCGCACTGCTCGCACGCCCGTCGGCCGAGGTACGGCGTCGAGTTGATGAGCAACGGGACGTGCACGGTCGAGATCCCGAGGACGTCGGCGGCGCGGGCGAGGCGCTCGCGTGCTGCCCCGGACGGCAGGGGCGGCATCGGGAACGCGCGCGCTCGGTCACCGGCCCAGAGTCCGTCGGTGTCGCCGCCGCTCACACCCACCTGCCACTCGGCCCGCTCGTACCAGGGCTCGAGCTCGTCGTACCCGAACGGCCAGTCCGCCAGGCTGCTGCCGTCCGGTACCCCGTACGTCGACGCCATCGTGAAGTCCCGCGGACCGAACCGCCACGCCTGCGCGCCGTACACCCGGGTCCCACCGCCGGCCGTGCCCGCGTTGCCGTGCCAGCCCGGTGACGACGGTCGGAGCAGCAGACGCTCGCGCCCGTCCGACACCGTGCGCGGGTTGCCGGCGTCGGACGGTCCGGTCAGCGGTGCGACGCCCCAGTTCGACCGGGGGTTCCGGAGGTGGTCGCGGCTGAGCTCGGCGGTCCCCGGCCACGGTCCCGCCTCGACGACGAGCACCCGACGCCCGGACTCGGCCAGGCCGCACGCGGCGACGCCCCCGCCGGCTCCGGAGCCGATCACGACCGCGTCGTAGCGGGCCTCGAGCACCGCGGGGTGCACCACGGTCGGCCGTGCGGTCGCGACGGGTACCGGCACGCTCCACCCGTCCGGTGGTCCGGGGCGCCAGCCGACCATCGCCCAGGAGCGCTCGCCCGCGTTCCCGCCGTTCGCGGCGTCGGCGTAGTAGCCGGCGGACACGAGTTCGGCGAACCAGACGCGGTCCGGGTCGTCCTCGGCGAGGTCGTGCTCGACGACCGCGCGGAGTCGGTCCAGCCAGTCGGGCCGGTCCTCGAGGACCGTCGCCAGGAAGTCGAGCGCGCCCGCCTCGGACGCGGAGGGGTACTCGTCGGCGGGGACCACCTGGTCGACGAGCGCCCGCAGTCGCGTCGCGTGCTCGTCGACGAACGTCCGTCCCGTCATCGGTGACCGCCCTCCGGGCCGCTCCGGTGCCGCCCTCGATCACGCTACCGTTCAGCGCGACCGGTGGCGGTCGGTGGACGCGACCACGGCCTGGAGGCGCGGTGCGGGTCGGGCGCGCACCGTGCCTCCCGGCTCTGGTCGCGTCGTGACGTGACGTGGCTGCGGTCGCTGCTCGCGTCGCGTGCTGGCGTGGGTGCGGTCGCGTCGTGACCTGACGTCGCTGCGGTCGCGTCGTCAGGCGCGGTCGTGGAGGGTGACGTGGTACCCGTCGGGGTCGGCGAAGGTGAACGTGCGGCCGAAGGGTCCGTCGATCGGCGCCGACACGATCGTGTGGCCGTCCGCGACCAGGGCGTCGTGGATGTCCTGGACGCCGGTGGCGTGCAGCCAGATCGCCGCACCGATGCCGGGCTGGGGAGCGGCGTCGAGGTCGGTGCCGGGGACGACGTCCCGCAGCGCGAACGCGATCGGGGTGGTCGCGAAGACGACCGCGTGCGGCGGCCCGGCCGGCGAGCGCACGAGCCCGAGGTACTGCTCGTAGAAGGCCTGCGACGCGTCGAGGTCGCGGGTCTGGAGGGAGATGAAGTCGGGTCCGGTGACGGGCATGGGGTGCTCCTTGTCGTTGTGTCAGTCTTCTGACACGGAGCAATCTATGTCAGACTACTGACATGAGTCAACACGGCGACGGGATCGATCTCGACACGTCCCTCGGCTACCTGCTCAAGGAGGCAGCGAGCGCGCTCCGCTCGTCGATGGAGGCCGTGCTGCGTCCGCTCGGCATGACCATGACGCACTACTCGTGCCTCGAACTGCTCGCGCAACGACCCGGACTCTCGAACTCGGAGCTGGCACGCGGCGCCTTCGTGACCCGGCAGTCGATGAACGTGCTGCTGCAGGCGCTCGAACGCGACGGCCTCGTGACCCGGCCGGCCGCGGCACCGGTGGGCAAGGTCCTGCCGACCCGGCTGACCCCGGCGGGGCGGCGGCAGCTCGAGCAGGCGTCCGCCGCCGTCCGCTCGGTCGAGGTCCGGATGCTGAGCAGGATGGACCAGGACGAGCAGGCGGCGGCCCTCCGGGCGTTGCGGAGCATGGTGCGGTCGTTGCGGGGGACTGCCGACGGACCGGACCGGGTCGGCCCTAGTTGATGCAGGTGCCCTGGTCGCCGTAGGCGTTGCCGACCGGCTTGGGCGACGCTGCGGGCTTGGACGGTGCGGTCGTCTTCGACGTGCCGGTGCTGCTGCCGGTTCCGGCGCTGGTGCCGGCGCCGGTGCTGGTTCCGGTGCCCGTTCCGCTCGGTGCGCTCGTCGCGACGGTGTGGCCGTCCGTGCCGAGCACGAGGGTCACGCCGGACACGGACGTGGACAGGACGGCCGTCGCTCCCGGCACGACCGCCGCGACGGCCTTCGCCTGGGCCTCCTGGCCCTTCGGGTACTCGATCACCGTCGCGCTCGTCGTGGTGGTGTCCGACGGTGCGCCGACGACGAAGCCCTTCGCGGTCAGCGCCGCCGAGGCCGCCGTCGCGCCGCCGGGCGTCGAGCCGCCGTTCTGCACCGAGACGTGGACCGTCGACGGGGCCGCGGCGCGTGCGGACGCGTACGCGGGCGGAGCACCGACGATGCTCTGGATGAACGCCGGCATCGCGGCGAAGTCGACCGCCACGGTCGAGTAGCCGTCGATCATCGGCGTGCCCGAGGTCGGGATCGCCGTGGACCGGATCGCCGACAGGTCGATGCCCCGGAACGTGTTGAGCAGGCTCGGGATGCTCAGACCGTCGTCGATCTGGATCGAGTCGCCCACCCCGTGCAGCAGGTCCGAGACCTTGACCGGGTTGAGGAGGGTGTCGGCGGACAGCGCCTTGCGGGCCTCCTGCGACAGGAAGTACTGCTGCCGGACCTCGCGGTCGAGGTCGCCGCGCGGCAGGCCGTCCCGCTGCCGCACGAACGACAGGGCCTGGGAGGCGTTCAGCGTCGACTTCCCCGCGGGCAGGTCGACGTTCGAGTTGGGGTCGTGGACCGCCTCGTTGAGGCAGACGTCGACCGGGCCGAGCGCCTTCACGAGCTGGTAGAAGCCGAGCAGGGAGACCCGCACGAAGTGGTCGATCGTCAGGCCGCTCATGTTCTCGATCGTCTGCATGAGCAGGCGCATCCCGCCGGCGTCCCCGCCGCCGTTCGCCGCGCCGTCCGAGAACGCGCTGTTGAGCTTGAAGGTGCCGTGCCCCGGGATCTGCACCCACGAGTCGCGCGGGAACGAGATCATCGTCGCGCTGCCGCCGCCGGCCGGGATGTGCAGGACGATCATCGAGTCCGTGTTCGTCGCACCGCCGTCGAGCTGCGTGCCGAGCTCGGCGAGCTCCTGCGGCGTGGCGTCCGCCGGGCGGTGGTCGTCACCCACGAGCAGGATGTTCTGCGCCGCACCGTCGGCATCGGGCCGGGGCGAGGACGATCCGTGCGGCAGCGCGATGTGCACCTTCGTCACGCTGTCGTCGAGCTGCGCGTACGACCACGCGGCGTAGCCCCCGGTGAGGACGAGCGCCATCGCGAGGACGCCGCCGATCGCGGGGAACACCATCCGGAGGCCGCTGCGGCGCTGGCGGCCGTGGCGGACGGCGGTGCGGCGGCCGCGCCCGGTCGGGTGCGACCCGGTGGCAGTCGGGACCGGCGGCTCGAGGGGGTCGTCGTTCATGGGGAGAACCTAGGGTCGGTCGCTGCACACCAGACGGTGGTGGTCTGAGCTGATGTTCAGCGAGCCACACCGTAGAGTTCCGGGGTGATGCGCGCTCGTCAGGACCACCGTCGCGGCTCCCGGCTGGTCCACACCCTGCTCGGCACCACTCTCGTCGCCGTCGTCGGTGTGCTGCCCGCACTGTCCGTCGCGACCCCCGCCTCGGCGCACTCGGCACTCACCGCCAGTGATCCCGCCGAGGGGGCGACCGTCTCGGCGGACCTCGAGCGCGTCACGCTCACCTTCTCCGAGGCGCCGCTCGCCGGCCTCGACGCCGGGCTCCGGATCGAGGTCCGCGACGCCGCCGGGACCGACGAGTCCACCGGCGAGGTCACGGTCAGCAGGGACACCATGTCGAAGGCCGTCGGCCTCTCCGCGGGGCCGCACACCGTGCTCTGGCGGTACGTCTCGCCGGACGGACACCCGATCGACGGTCAGGTGGCGTTCACCGTGACGGCTGCTGCGCCGTCGCCCACGTCGTCGTCCGCTGCGTCGTCGCCCGCTGCATCGTCGCCGTCGTCGTCCGCCGCGTCCGCCACCGCGTCACCGTCCGTGTCGTCCGCCTCGATCGCGCCGTCGGGCCCGTTCCCCTGGGTGCTCGGCACGGTCGTCGTCGTCCTGCTCGCCGCGGGTGCGGCCACGCTCATCGTGCGTCGGCGCCGTCGAGTGTGATGCCCGTCGCTCCCTGGAGCGCGTCGACGAGGTCGTCGCGGAAGCGACGGTCGCGAGCCGCGGGGTGCGGCTTCTGCTGCGCTCCGCGGAACCAGTAACCGCCCGTCACGGTTGCATTCGGATCGGTCACCAGGTCCTGTTGCGTGCGGTGACCGAGCGCGAAGTCGTCCGGTGCGCCGGCGCCGCCCATCTTCGTCGGCACCCAGCCCGGGTCGACCGCGTTGCTCAGCACACCGGGCCGGCGCTCCGCCACCGCGAGGGTCAACGCCGTCACGAACAGCTTGCTGTCCGAGTACGTGTTCGTCGCCGAGCCGCCGTCCCAGTCGACCCCGTCGAGCTGCGGACGGCCCCCGCGGTGCATGCCGCTGCTCAGGTACACGTGCCGAGTGGGAGTGCGGAGCAGGGCAGTGAAGAGGTACGGCGCGACGACGTTCACGGGGATCACCGACCGCCCGGAGAGCACGCCGGCGTTGTGCACGACGGCGTCGATCGGCGCACCGGCATCGAGCTCGCGTGCGGCCGCGACGACGGCGTCTCGGTCGGCCAGGTCGACGACGCTCAGGGCAGCGCCGCGCTCGACCAGGTCGGCGACCGCTCGGGCACGGTCGGGGGTGCGGGCGTGCACGACCACGTCGTGCCCGGCGTGGAGGAGTGCGTCGGCGGTCGCGCGGCCGAGGCCGTCGGTCGAGCCGGTGACGAGGATGCGGGACATCGTCCCAGCATGCCCGCCGCCCGGGGTGCTTCGTTCACCGAGGCAGGCGCTCGCCTGGGACTGCCCGTCGTCCGATGGCGAGCCATGCGACCGCCCCGAGGATCGGTACCACGACGATCAGCGCGACCCACGCGACGGCAAGCCACGGAGACAGACGGGGGGCGGTTCGACTGAGCGACACGAGGGCGACGACGACGAGCGCCACGGACGCGATCGCCACGACGGACCACGTGACGTCGTAGATCTGCGGGATCACGGGGTTGTTCGTCTCCATTGCATGGACGCTAGCGCAGGAGATCCCCGGCGACGACGTTCCACAGCCGAGCGCGGAAGGACGAAGGAGAGTTCTGGGGACGCCAGATCACTCCGGAGCTGACGCGGTTCATCGGATGCGGACTCTTCCTCGGAGGCCTCATCGCAGCAGTGACGCTGGTCGTCCGACTCCTCAGGCGCTGACGAGTCAGTCGCCCGCTCGAGGATCGGCCACCGAGACCCACATCCTTCGACCAACCTGGGGCCGGCCCTGTTCTCGTCCACGTACGTACCATCAACGCGTGAAGTGGTTCGTCGGACTCTCCTGGCTTCTTGGGCTGCCGTTCCTCGGACTCGCCGGGGTCGCAATCACCCTCATCGCCTCTGCCCACGGAGACGTCGGCCGCATTCTCGAGGGATGCCTCTTCGCTGCTGGCGCTGCAGCGTGCGCCACTGTGATGGGCCTTGCGCAACGAGCAGGCATGAATCGCGGGGCGGACGAAGCGATCGAGCGCAGTGCGAGATGGGATGCCCAGGAAGATCGTGGCGAAGGATGACGCCGGGCAAGACCTCGTTCGGTCGACGATCGTTTGACGAGACGGCTTCAACTGCTCTCCACCAGGACGGTGCCGTCGAACCACGAGAGTCTGTAGCGGCGTGTCCACTCATCGAAACGCTTGATGTCCAGCAGCGCATCATCCCTGATCACGGAACGAGTCTCGTCCGTACCACGCGTCAGCACGGCACTGACCTGGTGCCGGAGTCGGCGCATCGCACGCTGCTGCTGGATGGTGAGCACAACCTCGCCGCAGATGACGAGGAGCATGCTTCCGAACAACAGGACGTTCGGCCACCATCGCTCGCCGGTTGACTGGAAACCGTGCGCGCCGAAGACGGCGAGCAGAGACGCGACGTAGGCGACGAGAAGTCCACCAGCGGTGTTCCGCGCTCGGATCACGATGCTGCGCGTCCGAGTTGCTTCGGGTCCAACGCGACGCGTCCATGCGCCGAGAGCGTCTTTCTCCACGTGAGGAGCCTGGCAGCTTTCCGCTTCAGGATCACTGCGATTCCACGCAGGGTGAACCCCTCGATCACGGTCTCGACAGCTGATCGGTCTTCGGGCTCGGACGGCGGCCCTTGACCGGACGTTGGCGGCTCTGCAGACCCTCACGTTCGTCAGCGCAGGGACCAGCTACGTTTCCGACGTGAGCACAGTCCGAGGACGGGACATGTCTGGGTCGAACACGAAGCGTTATCGCCGTGCGGCACGGCGGAGGGTGGTCTTCCTCGGGACCGTGATGGTCGCCATCGCCGTGTTCCTCACCGTGACCGGCATCACGAGCCACCAACTCGGCCTCAGAACGACCACCGCGGTCTGCACCGTCAGCGCAGTCACGCCGTCCCACCTCCGCGACGGCACATCGGTGTGGGACGTGAGCACCAGCTGCGGCGGGGCGCTCGCGATCAATCCCGAGGCGACGACACAGACCGATGACGCTGCCGCCAGGCTCGCTGCTTCCCTGCAGCCGGGGCAGGCGTATCGACTACGGATCCGCGGCGTACTGCACAACCTGTTCGACATCACTGCCTACTTGGAAGGCGCCACCAGGGTCTGACGCTGACAGAGCCCATCGGACAAGTTCGCTGGCGGACGACACCGTGTCGACGGGCTCGCTACTTGTCTCCCACTCCGCTCACGAGTCTTGGCGCCGGCGCGGGTGTCGCTCGATCTGACCAAACATCTTGTCGCCGACGCGTGGCTGTCTCGTTAGCCGATCGGCGGTTTCAAGGGGTCGTTGCAACGGGTGGTTGTTTCGGGTCCGAGAGTAGCTGTTCGAATGCTTCTGCAGGGCTGCGGTAGTCGAGGGTCTTG